>NZ_RDBF01000004.1 GCF_003674095.1 Aeromicrobium phragmitis | reverse complement strand
AGCTCGACCGCCAAGTCGTCTCCTACGCTGCCACGCACACCACCGGCGAACTACGCCAGTGGATGCGGCGGTTCATCGCCCGGGTCGAACCCGACGAAGTCGAGAAGCGGTATGAGGACATCGTGGCCGAACGCTCAGTCACGATCCACCATGATGAGGACGGCACCGGAAGCCTGTATGCCGAGAATCTCCCGTCGTATGTGTTGGCGGGGATCGATCAGCGGCTCGACCACGCTGCCAAGACCGCCACCGAGGACGACCGGACGCTCGCGCAGCGTCGGGCGGACGTGTTCGTGGACGCGCTCGACCACATCGACCCGAACAACGAGCCCGCCCGGACGCCGAACCTCGCGATCGGGGTCATGGTTCCTGCGTCCACGCTCGCGGGAGTGGATGATCAGCCGGCGGTCAGCGCCGACCGGGACTGGGTGATTCCGGCGAACGTGCTGCGTGATCTCGCTCTGAGTGGGAACCCGTTCTGGTACCGGCTCCTCGTCGACGAGAAGGACGACGTCCTCTCCGTCACCTACGAAGGACGGTACCCACCCGAGCATCTACGGAACGCCATCCGCTACCGCGACGGCACCTGCCGATACCCCGGATGCAGCACCAAAGCCACCAACTGCGACCTCGACCACCGAGAACCGCTACCGGACGGCCCCACATCAGGTGAGAACCTCTGGGCGTTGTGTCGCCACCACCACAAGCTCAAGACCTTCGGCCACGCCGAACCCATCCGCCTCGGCAACCGCTGGGGATGGAGAATCCGCGCCACCCTGCTGAGGGATTAGCGCGGTGCGTCCGGCGTGGTCTCGATTCCGGGCTACTCGACCACCTACCGACCGGGTGGTCGAGTAGGGAGGCCGGCCGCGGCCGAGCGTATCGAGACCACCATGCGCGACGTGGTCTCGATGCGCCCTCCGCAGAGCTCCGGGCTACTCGACCACCTACGAACTTGCCCCTCGTTCCGGATCCTGAGTAGCCGCGAGGAACGAGCGGCGTATCGAAGGGCGGGCTGCTCGATCACCTACGAGCGGCGCGGCGGCAGCGTGCTCTTGCCGCCGTACAGGACGGTGAGAAGCTTGGCGAACATCCCCTCGGTCTTCTGGTTCCGGGTGAATGTGGTGAGCGCCAACGGCGGCTTCATCCGCTGCACCGTCACGGACTTGGGATACGTGAACTCGCGCAGGCCGTCGGGGCCGTGGATGCGCCCGAAGCCCGAGTCTCCGATCCCACCGAAGGGCAGGCCCGGCACCGCCGCGAACGAGATGACCGAGTTGACCGAGGTCATGCCCGAGCGAATGTCCCGGGCGATGCGCTCGGCGTTCTTGCGCCCGAACACCGCTCCCGCCAACCCGTACGAAGTCGCGTTGGTGCGTGCGACGGCTTCCTCCATGCTCGCGACCGGATTCACCACGAGCGTCGGACCGAACGTCTCCTCGGTCACGGCGACCGAGTCCTCCGGGACGTGGGTGAGGATGGTCGGCTGCACGTAGCGGTCGTCGACCGCACCGGCACCACCCACGACGGCTCGACCACCGCGAGCGATCGCGTCGTCGATGTGGCGACGGATGATCTCGAGCTGCGAGGGCATCGTCGCGGGCCCGTACGCGGCGCCGTCGTCGTAGCCGGGTCGCAGCTCCCGAGCGCGCTGCACCAGCTCCGCCAGGAACGGCTCGAAGACCTTCTCATGAACGTACACGCGCTCAGTGCCGATGCACGTCTGTCCGGCGTTCGACATGCCCGACCACAGTGCCGCATCCGCCGCAGCGGCGAGATCGGCGTCGACGTCCACGATCAACGCATCCTTGCCGCCCGCTTCGATCACCACGGGCGTCAGCGTCTCGGCGCACGCTGCCATGACCTTCTTACCGGTGGCGGCGGAGCCCGTGAAGGCGAGCTTGTCGACGCCGGACGTGCAGAGGGCGTGGCCGGTCTCGCCGAATCCGGTCACCAGCTGCAGCACCGGCGCACCCTCCAGGACCTCCGTGAACGTGTCGACGACCCACTGCCCCACGGTGGGCGTGAACTCACTCGGCTTGAACACCACCGCGTTGCCGGCGGCCAGCGCGTACGCGATCGACCCCATCGGCGTGAAGACCGGGTAGTTCCACGGGCCGATGACGCCCACCACCCCGAGCGGCCGGTACTCGACCGACGAGACCTGATTCGACATCAACAGTCCCGACGAGACCTTCTGCCGCCCGAGGATCTTGCTGGCGTTCTTCGCGACCCAGTCGATGTGGTCGATGGCGATCCCGATCTCCAGCAGCGCATCGCCGTGCGGTTTGCCGGTCTCCCGATGGACGAGGTCGGCGATCTGCTCGATCCGCCGGGTGATGACGCTGCGCCACCGCAGCAGGAACTCCTTGCGCCCCTCGAAGCCGATCTCGGCCCACCACGCGGATGCGTGTCGCGCCCGGGCCACCGCCTCCGCGACGTCGTCCGCCGTGTGGACCGGATGGGTCGCGACGACATCACCCGTGGCGGGATTGAGGGAGTCGAACTTCTCGGCGTTCATGTCAGGCTCCTTCAGCGATGAGATCGGCGGCCTTCTCGGCGATCATGACGGTCGGGGCGTTGGTGTTGCCGCGGACGACCCGCGGCATGACGGAAGCATCCACGACGCGCAGCCCCTGCACGCCGTAGACGCGCAGCTCCGGATCGACGACGCTGCCCTCGGTCGTGCCCATCGCGCAGGTCGACGTGGGGTGGTAGAGCGTCTGCGCCAAACGCTCGATGACGTCGACGAGTTGCTCGTCGCTCGGCTCCCGCACGGCCGGTTCGAACGGGGTGCGCAGGTACGACGCGAGCGCGCCCTGCCAGGCGATGTCGAGGACCCGGCGGAATCCGGCCACCATCGCGTCGAGATCACGTCGGTCGTCGAAGTACTGCGGATCGATGTGCGGGTGCCACCGCGGGTCGGCCGAACGAAGCCGCAGCTGACCGCGGCTGTGCACGTCCACGAGGGTGGGCGCGATGGTGACCATGCGTCGCACCGGCTCGTGGACGCCGTTGTGATAGAAGCCCGTGGGCGCGACGTGGATCTGGATGTCCGGGGCGCTCAGGTCGTCGCGCGTAGCGAAGAACGCACCGGCCTCGCCGATGTTCGACACCAGCGGTCCCGTACGCGTCGCCTGCCACCGCGCGAGGTTGCCGAGCGTCTGCGCCTCGGCGAGGTCGCTCGTGCCGTGGGTTTCGACGAGTGTCCCCGCGACGGGATGGTCCTGGAGACCCTGCCCGACACCCGGCGAGTCGACCCGCACCTCGATGCCGTGCTCGCGCAGGTGCGCTCCGGGGCCGATCCCCGACAGCATGAGCAACTGGGGGCTGTTGACCGCTCCCCCGCTGAGGACGACCTCAGCCTCGGCTCGGGCGCGCTCGGTCACTCCGCCGCGGGCGTATTCGACGCCGGTCGCGCGCGGCTCGCCGTCGCCCTCGAGCAGGATGCGAGTGACAAAGGCCTCGGTGCGCACCGTGAGATTGGGACGCGACCGGGCCGGTCGGATGTACGCGTCGGCGACCGACCAGCGACGTCCGCGGTACTGCGTGACCTGGTAGAGGCCCGCGCCCTCCTGAGTGGCCCCGTTGAAGTCGTCGTTGCGCTTGAGCCCCGCGGCAACGGCGGACTCGACGAAGGCGTGGCTGAGGTCGTGGGTGAACCGGCGGTCCTCGACGCGCAGCGGTCCGTCCGTGCCGTGGAAGGGGCCGGCAAGCCGGGTGTTGCCCTCGGAGCGGATGAAGTAGGGCAGGACGTCGTCGTAGCCCCAGCCTTCGGCCCCGTACTCGTCGCGCCAGGCGTCGTAGTCGTCTCGATGCCCGCGGATGTAGATCATCGCGTTCATCGAGGAGCATCCGCCCAGCGCCTTCATGCGCGGCCAGTCCGCGCGCCGCCCGGCGAGGTGCTTTTGCGGCACGGTCCAGTAGTTCCAGTCCCAACGTGTCTTGAACAGCGACGAGAAGCCCGCGGGAATGCGGATCATGTCGTCATCGTCCTCGGGGCCGGCCTCCAGGAGGAGCACCCGTACCTGCGGGTTCTCGGTGAGACGCGCCGCGAGCACGCCCCCGGCGCTTCCTGCTCCGATGATGATGTAGTCGAAGGTGTCGACGTCGGCCATGGTCGCTCCTCACTGTGACGACGCTGGCCCCAACCTAGACGGCTGTGATCCGTGACACAACCACTGTCACGATGCCGCAGCCTCACCGAGTCGGCTTTCAGGGCGGAGCAGCGCCGGGACGGAACCGTCGAGCACGGTGGACGCGAGATCACGTCCGAGGGCGGGCGCGTGCTTGAAGAGGTTGTGCCCGGCGATGAACGTCACGTCATCGGCCGTCCACACCGCGACCCCGTCGTCCCCCCACGGCAGCCGCGTCACCCAGCAATGCACGTAGTCGAGCGGCTCCGGATCGAGCCCGGGTAGGGCTCTGCCGACGTAGGCGACGACGCGCTGCACATGCTCGGCGAGACCCTCGGGCGCGAACATGGTGCCGTCCTCGCCCACGGGGACGTCGGCGGCCAGTCCCACGCCGTACCGGCTCCGATCCTCCGCGGCCGCGGCGTAGACGCCGGCCTCACCGAAGACGCCGCTGCTGTCCTGGAGGGTCGCGAGGCTGTTCACGTGGCCGCGCGGCCGGAACGAAACCCGCACGTGAGCACCGGACTCCACCGGTAGCGAGAGGCCGAGCCCGCGGGCGAGGGCGAGGGTACCCCGGCCGGCGCACACCACGACCGCGTCGTGATGCCGCAGGTGAGTTCCGGTGCGCACCTCGACGTCCTGCGGCCCGAGCTGGCGCACCGAGAGCACGTGGTCGTGGACGAGCGCGTCGCCCAATCCCGCGCTCAACAGGGCGATCGCCGCCTGCGTCGCGATGGAACCGCCGGTGGCGTCGAGCATGGCCGGTCCGTCGTACTCGCTGAGCACCGGCAGGCGCTCGCGGAGTTCGTCGCCGTCGACGAGGCGCGCGTCCACGCCCGGGTGTTCGTCGAGCAGCGCGTAGTGATCGGCCACCTTGGGACCGATCGCGAGGGCACCGTCCGGCGCGATGAGCTCGTGGTCGAGCAGTTCACCCCACTCGCGCCAGATGCCCCTCGCCGTCACGGCGTAGTCCACGAGCCGCGGATCCGCGTGGGCGTGCCGGAAGATGCGCGACTGCCCTGCCGATTGGCCCTGACCGGGCTGCCCGGTCTCGTAGACGGTGACCGTCGCACCCCGGCGCTGAAGTTCGAACGCGGTGGCGAGGCCGAGGATCCCGGCGCCGACGACGGCGATGTCCGAAGTGGGGGAAGCCATGCGTCGACGGTAGCGCTACACCGCGCTGCGTGCGGCCCGAGTACACGCTTCGGCCAGTGCACGCCGGTCGTGCCGCGGCACCGGCACCTCGATCACGGCGATTCCCTCGCTCGGCTCCGCGAGCGCGGCGGCGAGGTCGGCCGGCGCCACCCGGCGGTGCGGCACGCGGTAGCCGGCGCACAGGGCCGCGAGATCGGCTCCGGTCGGCGTCGCGTACACCCGCTCGAACGCGTCGGCGTACTCCGGCGCCCCTTGCTCCAGGGTCGCGAAGATGCTGCCGCCGTCGTCCGAGGCCACCACGATGGTCAGGTCTGCGCGAGGCTCATCGGGGCCGATGAGAAGCCCGTTGCTGCCGTGCAGGAAGGTCAGGTCGCCGAGGTAGGCCAGGGCCCGGCGCTCGGGACGAGCGAGCGCGGCGCCGATCGCCGACGCCGGCACGCCGTCGATCCCCGCGAGGCCGCGGTTCGCGAGAATCTGTCGCGACGCCGAGCCCGGACGGGCGACGAGGTCGAGGTCGCGCACCGGGTTCGACGAACCGACGTACAGCAGCCCGTCGTGGCCGAGCGCGTCCCACACGGCTCGGGCGACCTCGAACACCGGGGCGTCGGGGAGTGCGGCGAGCACGCGCTCGTCGGCGTCCTTCCACCGGCTCAGCCAGGCGCGATCGTCTCCCGGAGCGACCGTGACAGCGTCGGCGAACCGCACGTTGTCGCCGGCCGGCCCGGGGAACGTCCTCTGGTCCCCCACGTGCACGATCTCGACATCGGACCGGCTGAGCAGCCGGGTGACCGGCCGCGACAACGTCGCGTGACCGAACGAGACGACCCGCTCGATCCCGTCGGCCAGCTGGGGCTGCCCGAGCAGCAGCCGGTAGGCCGTGAGGGCGTGGTCTCCCCACCGCGCACCCGAGCTCGGATCGGCCAACACCGGCCAGCCGGCGCGTTCTGCCAGGCGCGTTGCCTCCGGCCCGGCGGCGTCCCCCGCAATCACGACGGTGCGCGGCCCGGCCGAGAGCTCGGTGATCGCCCGCGGCGCCACGGGCGCCTTCGTGGGGATCGGCTCGAACGTCCACACCGTCGGTTCCACGAGCGGCTCGTCGAGTTCGAGATTGACGTGGGCGGGCCCGCCCGACCAGACCCGCACGAGATCGTCGAGACCGTCGGCGTACGGCACCCGCGGAAAGATGGCGCGCTGGTCCGTCGTCTGGTTGGCGCCCGTTCCGCGTAGCCGACCCGGCCGGTCCGCCGTGACCGCCAGCACGGGCACCTGGGCATGCAGCGCCTCGAGCAGCGCCGGGTGAAGGTTGGCGACGGCGGTCCCCGACGTCGTGACCACCGGAACGGGACGCCCGGAGGCCTTGGCGAGCCCGAGGGCCAGGAAGGCGCCCTCCCGTTCGTCGACGCGAACGTGCAGCCGCAGGATGCGTCGGGTATCGGCGGCGTGGAGCGCCAGCGCGAGTGGTCCCGAGCGGGACCCGGGCGAGAGCACGACGTCGGTGACACCGCGGCCGAGGAGAAGCCCGACCAACCGCTGAGCCACATCGACGGCGCGCTGCTCGCTCATTCCGCGAGCTCTTCTCGCACTGCCTCGAGTCGCGTCTGCCACCGTTCTTCGATCTCGGGCGGGGCCGCCACCCGCGCGAAGGCTCTCTCGTCGAGCTGCGGCCGGATGACCGGGAGGTAGCCGTCGATCGGCCGCAGCGGTTCGGTCACGACATCGGCGGCCAGCAACGACGTCGTGGCGAGACCGCATGCGAACGGGAGGTCGGGGAGCGCGGCTGCGAGCGCGACACCCGCGGCCAGTCCGATCGACGTCTCGACGGCGCTCGACACCACGACCGGCATGTCGATCTGCTCGGCGATGCGGAAGCAGGCGTGGATGCCGCCCAACGGCTGCACTTTGAGCACCGCGATGTCGGCGGCGTGAAGATCGCGGACGCGGAACGGATCGCCGGACCGCCGGATGCACTCGTCGGCGGCGACCCGCACGTCGACCTTCTTGCGCACCTCGGCCAGCTCCTTGGCGCTGGCGCACGGCTGCTCCACGTACTCCAGCCCCTGGGCCACCTTGTCGAGCTTGCGAATGGCCTTGACCGCCTCGCCGATCTCCCATGCGCCGTTGGCGTCGATGCGCAACTGCCCGCCGAGCGGCAGGGCGTCGCGAACCGCTTCGACGCGAGCGATGTCGTCGGCGAGCGTCTGCCCGCGCTCGGCCACCTTGACCTTGGCGGTGCGGCAGGTGCTGCCGAGCACGATCCGCGCGGCGTGTTCTGGGTCCACGGCGGGCACGGTGACGTTCACGGGCACGCGGTCGCGCACGCGATCAGGCCACGGCCGGTTGGCCGAATCGAGCGCGGCCTGATACCAGGGAACGCACTCGGTGGCGCTGTAGTCGAGGAAGGGGCTGAACTCTGCCCAGCCCACGTCGCCGCGCACGACCATGCCCTCGCGACGGTTGACGCCGCGAAAGCGCGTCGGCATGTCGATGGCGAAGGTCCGAAACTGCACCCGACGACTGTAGCGACTTGCCGCTACCGTGAAAGACATGGCTGCCATTGCGATCGTCGGGGGACACGGCAAGGTCTCCCGTCACCTCATCCCGCTCCTCGTCGACGCCGGTCACCTGCCGGTCGCCCTCATCCGCGACCCGCAGCAGGCCGAAGACCTCACACCGCTGGGCGCGAAGACCCGCCTGCTCGATATCGAGAACTCCGATGCCGGTGATTTCGCCGCGGCATTCGAGGGTTGCACCGCCGTCGTGTTCGCCGCCGGAGGCGGTCCCGACGGCAATATCGAGCGCAAGCGCACGGTGGACCTGGAGGGCTCGCTCAAGTCGATCGCCGCCGCCGAGCAGGCCGGTATCGAGCGCTTCGTCCAGGTGTCGGCGATCGGCGTCGACCAGGACCCGCCGGGCGATGCGGGCGAGGTCTGGACCGCCTACGTGCGCGCCAAGCGCGACGCCGACGTCGCGCTGCGCGAGAGCTCGCTGCGCTGGACCATCATCCGCCCCGGCGGCCTCACCGACGATGAACCGACGGGCAAGGTGACCCTTGCACCTGAGGTCGAACGCGGTGAGATCCCCCGTGCCGATGTCGCCGCCGTGATCGCCTCGGTCATCGATGACAACCGCACGTCCGGCAAGCAGTGGGAAGTCGTGGGCGGAGAGACTCCGATCGCTCAGGCGGTGACGGCAGCGGTCACCGCCTGAGCGCGGCTCAGACCTGCTCGTGCGCCGGCCGGCGCACGAACAGGCACACCGCGATGAGGACGAACGACAGGATCCCGGCCACCATGAACGCGGCGCGGACGCCGTCGACGATCCCCTCGGGATCGGATACGCCGCCGCTCGAGCGGCGCGCGACCACGGTCATCAGCGAGACGAGGACGGCCGTGCCTGCCGCGCCCGCCACCTGCTGGAAGGTGCCGAGCGTCGCCGAGCCGTGGGAGTACAGGCGGGCGGGCACCGAGCCGAGACCGCTCGTCATGACCGGCGTGAACGTCGCGGCCAGCCCGACGCTGATGCCGATATTGGACAGCACGAGCCACCATGCGGGCGTATCGGTGTCGACCATCGCGAGCATCCAGATGCCGGCCGAGACGAGCAGCGTGCCGGGCAACGTGATCGGCCGGGGGCCGTAGGCGTCGTACAGCCGTCCGACGACGGGGCCGGCGAGACCCATGAGAATGCCGCCGGGCAGCGTCACGAGACCGGTCTCGGCCGCGCCGAATCCGAGCACCTGCTGCGCGAAGTACGGCACGAGGATGAGGGTGCCCATGAGCATGCCGAAACCGACCGCGAGCGCGATCATCGCGAGCGTGAACTGGCGCGCGCCGAAGACCCGCAGGTCGAGCAGGGCACGGTCCTCGCGCTGAAGCGCGATCTGACGGATCAGGAAGGTGACCAGGGCGAGGCCACCGGCAACGAACGGCACCCACAGCGGCACGCCGCTGCCGCCGGCCGACTTGCCGATCGAGGAGAGGCCGTAGACGACACCACCGAAGCCGACCACGGCCAGCGGCACCGAGAGCAGGTCGACGCGGTTGTTCGACCGCTCGCCCACCTCGACCACGTACTTGACGCCCAGCACGAGAGCGAGCACGGCGATGGGGGCGACGAGACCGAAGATCCAGCGCCAGCCGAAGTGGTCGAGGATCAGCCCGGAGACGGTGGGACCGAGCGCCGGAGCGACCGAGATCACGATGGTGATATTGCCCATCATCACGCCGCGCCGCTCGGGCGGAACGATGGTGAGGATCGTCGTCATGAGCAGCGGCATCATGATCGCGGTACCCGAGGCCTGGATGACCCGCGCGGTCAGCAGCACGCCGAAGCCGGGCGCGAGGAAGGCGAGGATCGTGCCCGCGGTGAACAGGCTCATCGCGAGGACGAACAGCTGACGTGTGGGGATCCGTTCGATGAGGAATCCGGTGAGCGGGATGATGACGCCCATCGTCAACAGGAAGGCCGTCGTGAGCCACTGGCCCACGCTCGGCTCGACGCCGAGGTCCTCCTGCAGCACCGGAATGGCCACGCTCATGACGGTCTCGTTGAGGATCACCACGAAGCTCGCGACGAGCAGCACCCCGATGAGGATGACGTGCTCACGCGCCAGCTTGGTCGGAGCCGTGGTGGCGGGAGCAGACATGACAGGACTCACCTCATGAGAGCGAAAACGGAGAATGGCCGCCCGAACTGGCCGGCCTGCCCACGATATCGGGTGGCACCGACAGATCCATCCGTCGAGCCTGGGAGATCGGTCACGCGGCGAGGCGCCGCAGCTCCAGTCGGTCGACCTTCCCCCCGGGTAGCAGCGGCAGCTCGTCGAGGATGAGGAGCTGACGCGGTGCCCACGCTCGCGGATGCCCCGCGGCCGCCACGGCGTCGCGCACGGACGGCAGGTCGGTCCGCCCCACCACTGCTGCGACGACCCGGGTGCCCCATTCCTCGTCGGGCACACCGACCACGGCGACGTCCTGAATGCCCGGTGCGGCGCGCACCGCCTCCTCGACGGCCGGCAACGGCACGTTCACCCCGCCGGAGACGACCACGTCGTCGGCGCGGCCGAGCACGCGGAGCCGGCCGTCGGCGCCGATCTCCCCGAGGTCGGAGGTACGGAACCACTCCCCCGTCCGCCGCTCGTGGCCGTACCCGTCGAAGAGCACCGGCCCGGCCAGCTCGACGAGGCCGCCTTCGCCGATCCGCATGCGCACCCCGTCGAGCGGCACTCCGTCGTAGACACAGCCGCCGCTGGTCTCGCTCATGCCGTACGTACGGACGACGGTGATGTCCAGCTCGCGCGCACGCTCCAGCAGAACGGCCGGGGCCGCGGCGCCGCCGAGCAGGATCGCATCGAGATCGGCGAGGGCAGGGGCGGCGTCGGAGGCCAGCAGCCGGAACAGCTGGGTGGGGACGAAGGAGGCGTACGTGCGGCCGCCGGTCATGGCCGCGACCGCGTCAGGGATCGAGGAATGGTCCTCGGCGAACACCGGCTGCTCTCCGGCGAGGATCGAGCGCACCAGCACCTGGAGACCGCCCACGGCGGTGGGCGGCAGGGCGCTGATCCACTGGCCGGGGCCGCCGAGTCGTTCGAGGGCGGCCTGCGCCGAGGCCAGGACGGCGTCGCGGGACAGCACGACGTCCTTGGGCTGACCCGTGCTTCCGGACGTGCGCACCACCAGCGGCGCGCCACCCTCCGCGACCCACTGCTCGAGCAGCGCGTGGATCTCCCGGGGGGTGCCGGTGACGGGGCGCAGGGAGGGTTGCATCGTCGGCCAGCCTAGTGACAGTGGCAGACTCGACCGGGTGAGCACCCCGAGCACGACGCGGCTGTGGATCGAGGGAGCGCGACCGCGCACCCTGCCTGCCGCCGTCGCCCCCGTCTTGGCCGGAACCGGAGCCGCGGTCTATGCCGGAGGCTTCGTGGGGTGGAAGGCGCTCCTCGCGCTCGGTCTGAGCCTGTCGCTGCAGATCGGCGTCAACTACGCGAACGACTACTCCGACGGCATCCGCGGCACCGACGCCGACCGCGTCGGCCCGCTGCGTCTCGTCGGCTCCGGCCTGGTGTCCCCCGGCAAGGTCAGAGCCGCGGCTCTGGGTTTCCTCGCCCTCGGCGCCCTGTTCGGCCTCGTGCTGGCGGCGACCACCTCCTGGTGGCTGCTGCTGGTCGGCGCGGCCGCGATCCTCGCCGCGTGGACGTACACGGGCGGACCGAATCCGTACGGTTACCGGGCGCTGGGTGAGGTCAGCGTGTTCGTGTTCTTCGGGCTCGTCGCGGTCATGGGCACCACGTTCGTGCAGACCGAGAGCATCACCCGGCCGAGCGTGGCAGCGGCCATCGGCGTCGGCGCGCTCGCCTGCGCGATCCTCGTCGCCAACAACCTCCGCGACATCCCGACCGACACCGAGTCCGGCAAGCGCACGCTCGCCGTGGTCCTCGGGGACCGCGGCTCGCGCCGCTTCTACGTGGTCCTCGTGCAGCTCGCGTTGATCGCCGCGATCGTGTGCGCCGCGCTGACGACGTGGTGGGCCCTCCTCGCGCTCGTCGCGGCGCCGCTCGCGGTGCGCGCGGTCCGCGTGATCGGCTCCGGCGCCACCGGACGCGAGCTGATCCCGGTGCTGCGCGACTCGGGACTTCTCGAGCTGGTCTACGCCGCCGGGCTCACGGCCGGGCTGGTCGTCGGCGCGCTCTAGGGGCGCGGCGGCACGAGCTCGCCGGTGTCCTCGTAGCGCTGGAGGGCGTCGGCGTACGGCGCGATGTCGATGCCTTGCGCCGCGAGCCAGGCGTCGTCGAAGTACGTGCGGGCATAACGCTCGCCGCCGTCGCAGAGCAGTGTGACGATCGAACCCTCTTGACCGTCCTGACGCATCGACCCGGCCATCTGCAGCGCTGCCCAGACGTTGGTTCCCGTCGAGCCGCCGACGAGGCGCCCCAGCTTCGCGGACACCCATCGCATCGTCGCGATGGACGCCGCGTCCGGGACGCGGAGCATGTCGTCGACGACTCCGCCGACGAAGGACGGCTCGACACGCATCCGGCCGATGCCCTCGATGCGTCCGGGGACGCGCGTGACCACGTCCGACGAGTCGGTGTCCCAGCCGTCGTAGAAGGCGGAGTTCTCCGGGTCGGCGACGAGCAGCCGGGTCGCGTGCCGGCGATACCGGATGAACCGCCCGATCGTGGCGGACGTGCCGCCCGTACCCGCACTCACCACGATCCACGTCGGGATCGGGTGCGGCTCCGCGGCCATCTGGGCGAAGATCGATTCGGCGATGTTGTTGTTGCCGCGCCAGTCCGTCGCCCGCTCGGCGTACGTGAACTGGTCCATGTAGTGGCCACCGCACTCGCGGGCGAGACGCCGCGCCTCGTCGTACACCGTGGCCGGGTCGTCCACGAGGTGGCAGCGTCCGCCTTCGAACTCGATGAGCGCGATCTTCTCCGGGCTCGTCGATGCCGGCATCACCGCGACGAACGGCACCCCGATGAGCCGGGCGAAGTGGGCCTCACTGACCGCCGTCGAGCCACTGGACGCCTCGATGACGGTCGTGCCGGGCCTCAGCCAGCCGTTGCACAGCGCGTAGAGGAACAACGAGCGGGCGAGCCGGTGCTTGAGGCTGCCCGTCGGATGGACGGACTCGTCCTTGAGGTAGAGGTCCACGCCGGGCGTCGCGATGTCGAAGGTGTGCAGGTGCGTGTCCGCGCTGCGGTTGGCGTCGGCTTCGACCCGTCCGATCGCGTCGTCGATCCAGGCGCGAAGTTCAGTCGACGTCTTCGGCACGCCGGGACTCCTCGAGGCGCTGGTTGATCGACGTCGCGCGGTCCTGGAGCTTGAGCGCGAGACGCTCACGCAGCGGAGCCAGCGCGATGACCGAGATGATCGAGGAGATCACCAGCGCGAAGAGCAACACCCACAGGTTGAGCAACACGACCCCGTCGAACAGCAGGCCGGCCACGAGCCAGGTGGCGAGATAGCAGCTGAGGAAGACGCCGAGCCGGGCGAAGGTGTAGAGCCAGAAAACCTTCATAGCCGAACTCTACGGGGCGGGCAGTAATGTCGACGGTATGGGCAAGGCGCTTCTGATCGTGGTGTGGGTCGTCCTCGTCGTCTACGCGTTGTTCGACGTCATCGCCGCCCCCAAGGAGCGCGTCCGGCACCTGCCGAAGCTCGCGTGGATCGCCCTGATCCTGGTCGTCCCGTACGGTGGCGCTCTGCTGTGGATCTTCTTCGGACAGGTCCGCCAGCGCCCTTCGGGACCGCGCAACACGTGGCGCCCCGGTCCCCGCGGCCCGGACGACGACCCGGACTACCTCCGCGGCCTGTGACCGCCGGCCGCGCCGCTCACTTGGCGTAGGAGTGGAGGCCGGCGCCGAAGAGGTTCACGCCGTAGTAGCTGAACAAGAAGGTCGCGAAACCGATGAGGCAGAAGACCGCGGCGCGACGGCCCTTCCAGCCGGCCGTGGCGCGCGCGTGGAGATAGCCCGCGTAAACGACCCAGGTGATGAACGCCCACACCTCTTTGGGGTCCCAGCCCCAGTAGCGCCCCCAGGCGTAGTGGGCCCAGATCGGCCCCGCGATGAGGGAGCCGAACGTCCACAGCGGGAACGCGGCGGCGTTGACGCGGTAGGCGATCTTGTCCATCAACGCCGAGGCCGGGAAGCGCCGCAGCACCGGCCCGACGGTGCCGCGCTCCTCGGCCCGCGAGCGGATGAGGTAGAGCACCGAGGCGGCCGCGCCCACAAGGAAGAGACCGCCGGCGAGCATGACGGCGGCGACGTGGATGACGAGCCAGTACGAATGCAGCGCGGGCACCAGCGGACCGGCCGGGACGTACGTCGAGATCGACATGCCGAGGACGACGAGACCGAAGCCGGACACGATGCCGCCGAGCCACTGCACCCCGTTCGTGCGGACGAGCACGAGGTACACGACCAGCGCGATCATGGTGCCCGCGAGGCCGAACTCGTACATGTTGCCCCACGGCACGCGCTGGGCCGCGAGCCCGCGCGTCACGACGCTGGCGACGAGGATGACGGCCGCGAGGCCGGTCAGCAGCACGCCGATCCGCGAGAGTCGCTCGGTGGCAGGCTCGGCCGGAGCGTCGGCGGCGAGGGTGACGTCCTGCCCGTCGGCTCCCACCAGGGCGCGCTCGCTCGCCTCGACCTTGCGGGCCAGCGCCCACTCGGCGACGTGCGCGAGGAACGCGAGGGCGAGGACACACGTGGCCGACACCATCGCGTAGTTCGAGAACTGGGCGTACTGCTCGAGACTCATGCTCGGCTCTCCTCCGGCGTGCTGTCGCCCAGCTCCATGCGGAGCTGGGCCAGGAAGTCGTCGATCTCCTCGGGGAGTTCGTCGCGCGGGACCCGATCGAGTGCGGCGACCTCTACCACTGTAGGCGAGCCGTCCTCGCCCGACCGGGCCCGGATCCAGGTCCGGCGGGGCCGCACCATGAGCGAGGCGATGAGGCCGAGGACGCCCAGGCTCACGCCGACCAGCGGCAGCGTCATCGCGGGCGTCTGGGCGACCTGGAGCCGGGCGAACCGCTTGAGGTCAACGAACTCGATCGATCCGCCCCCGGGAAGCTCCTGCACCTGTCCGGGGCTGAGGCTGATGTTGAACGGCTCGCCGTTCTCGTCGGTGACCGGCGTCATCTGGTCCTTCTCCAGGACGTAGACCGACTGCGGAACCCCGTCGTCCAGGCCGAGGTCGCCGGTCCACATCCGCAGGCCGACGAGCGGATTGACCGCGCCGGGGTAGATGGACGTGGACGGCGCTCCATCCCCGGTGGAGACCGCCGTGGGCAGGAAGAAGCCCTGGAAGCCGATCTGCTCGGGCTGGGCGTCCGGGACCTTGACGACGCCCTGCGACTCGTACGAGCCGTCGGTGGGCAAGAACACCACGGCGTCCTCGAAGACCACGGCGCCCGTGCTGTCGGTGACCCGCAGGACCGGCGCGTACCCCTGGCCGACCAGGAACACGCTGCCGCCGTCGAGGGACAACGGGTGGTTGACGTAGATCTCGTACTGCTCCGGGTCCTCACCGGGGCGCTCGGTGTAGGTGACATCGGCCTGGAACAGCTTGGGCGCACCGCGCTGCGGACCCTCCGGCTGGAACTCCGCGATCATCCGGTCCACGCGGAAGCTGAACGGCGGCAGGTCCTCGGCGTCGAACAGGGGGCCGGACGAAAACTCGTTGTACTGGCTCAGCGTGTTGGAGAAGCCCCCGCCCTCGGTCACGATGACGGCACCGCGATAACCCCACAACGAGCCGACCGCGACACCCACCAGCACCACGACGATGCTGACGTGGAACACGAGGTTGCCGAACTCGCGCAGATACCCCTTCTCGGCGCGCAACTCGGTGGTCCCGCTGCCGTCGTCGACGACGTCGATACGGGCCCGCCCGAGGGCGCGGCGGCCCGCCTGCATGACCTCCTCAACCGAGGCCGAGATCTCGAAGCTGCCCGACGCGGGCATGCGCGAGAAGTTGCGCGGGGCCCGCGGCGGACGCGCGCGCAGCGCCCTGGCGTAGACCGTCATGCGGGGCACGATGCAGCCGACGAGGGAGACCATCAGCAGCAGGTAGATCGCGCTGAACCACGGCGACGAGTACACCGAGAAGAAGCCGAGAGCGTCGAGGATAGGCGCCGCGGTGGGATGGTCGATGAAGAAGAGCTCGACCGCTCGCTCGTCCACCCCGCGCTGCGGGATGAACGAGCCCGGGACGGCCGCCACCGCCAGCAGAAGCAGCAGGAACAGCGCCGTGCGCATCGACGTCAGCTGCCGCCACATCCAGCGCAGGAACTCGCGCGACGAGAGCTCGGAGGCTCGTCGCTCGCGGGTCGGCGCACTCATACGGCCACCTCGAATCCGGCGGCCCATTGCTGCAGCTGCATCACCAGTTCGTTCCACACGCCACTGACCATCAGCAGACCGGTCACGATGAGCAACGCACCTCCCGCGATCGAGACGGCGCGCTGATGGCGCTTGACGAATTCCAGCGCCCCCATGAACCGCGCGAAGAACAACGCGGCGAGCACGAACGGGATGCCGAGGCCGAGACCGTAGACGAGAGTCAGCAGCGCACCTCGCGACGCGGTGCCCTCGTTGCCGGCGAGGATCAGCACGGCCGAGAGCGTCGGGCCGAGGCAGGGCGTCCACCCGACCCCGAAGACCACACCCAGCAGGGGCGCCGCGACGAGGCCCACGGCCGGCGCGCGTCTGATGCGCCACTCTCGCCGCAGCCCGGGGATCAGGCCGAGGAACGCCAGCCCGAGCACGATCAGCAGAGCCCCGGCGACGATCGTCAAGGTGTCGCCGTACGGCCGCAAGCGCTGCCCCGCGGCACCGAACAGGGCACCGCCGGCCACGAAGACCAGCGTGAAGCCGAGCACGAACAGCAGAGCACCGAGAGCGAGCCGGCCGCGCTTGCCGCTGCGCAGGTCCTGGACACCGACGCCCGAGACATACGAGAGGTAGCCGGGCAGGAGGGGCAGCACGCAGGGAGAGAAGAAGGAGACGAGTCCGGCGAAGGCCGCCACGGGGATCGCCACGGCGAGCGATCCGGACATCACCGCGCCGCCGAACCCGTCGGTCACTGGGTGCTCTTCCGGACGTACTCGATGAGCTCGGCGAGCGTGCTCGCATCGAGCTCGGGATCGAGGATGCGTGCGGCGACGCGCCCCTTCTCGTCGAGGATCCACGTGGTGGGCACGGCCTGCGAGGGCAGCGCGTCGGCGAAAGCGAGCTGGTTCTCCCCCGCGTCGTCGACGATGCTCGGGTAGGTGATGCCGATCTTGTCGTTGAAGGCCTTGGCCGCCGCCGGCGTGTCTCGCGTCAGGAGGCCGAGGAACTGCACGTTCTTGTCGGCGTACTGCTCGGAGACCTCCTTGAGCATCGGCATCTCCTTGCGGCACGGCGGACACCACGAACCCCAGAGGTTCACCACGATCGTCTGGCCGGAGAAGTCGGCGGTGGAGATCTCCTCGCCGTCGAGGTCGACGCCGGTCAGTTCCGGCACCTTCTCCCGGTCGGACGGGTCGAGCGTCGTGATGGTGCCGTCGCCGCTGATGTAGCCGTCGGTTCCACCGTCCTCGATGCCCGTGCAGGCGGCGGTGAGCACGACCAGGAGCGCCGCGACGATCGCGGCCCTCACACCACGACGCATCAGGCGCCTCCCACGAACTTTCCGCGCAGGGCATCGGGGATGAGGTGTCCGGCGGGCTCGCTGTAGCTCAGCGACACGAACCGGTCGTCCTCGAAGACCAGGGACGTCACGCTCGCAAGGGAGCACTCGCGCTTGCGCGGATCGTGCGCGAACCGGGCACGTTCGTACGCACGCCGCGCGATCCAGATCGGCAACTGGTGAGAGACGATGACGGCCTCGTGTCCACGGGCGGCGTCGCGCGCGTCGTTGATCGCGAGTTCCATCCGCGTGGCGATCTGTCGGTACGGCTCGCCCCAGGACGGTCGGAACGGGTTCCAGAGCAGCAGCCAGTTGGCCGGGCGGTGCAACGCTCCTGCGCCGACACCGAAGGTCTTGCCCTCGAACTTGTTGGACGCCTCGATGACGCGCTCATCGTCGTGGATCGCGAGCTTGAGGATGTCCGCGAGCGGCTGCGCGGTCTCCTGCGCGCGCTCCAAGGGAGAGGCGACGAGGTGCGTGATGTCGCGCTCCTTGAAGGCCTCGGCCACCGTCGCGGCCATCTCCTGCCCCAGCTCGGAGAGGTTGTATCCCGCGAGACGGCCGTAGAGGACTCCGGCGGGGTTGTGCACCTCGCCGTGGCGCATGAGGTGAACGGTCGTCCTGGTGCTCATCGGGTCCCTCGGTTCGCGGTCACGGACGGCCATCGACGGCACGAGCGGCGGCCGCCGCAGCCGTCGGCAGGGCCGCAGCCAGTGTAGACAGGGCCTCCTCGTCGTGAGCCGCCGAGACGAACCAGGTCTCGAAGGCACTCGGCGGGAGGTAGACGCCCTGGTCGAGCATCGACGTGAAGAACGCCGCGAAGGCGGCGGTGTCCTGACGCTGCGCGCCGGCGAAGTCGGTCACGGCGTCCTCGACGCCCCACATGACGCTGAACATCGTTCCGGCGGCCTGGATCTGGTGGGTGACGCCTGCCGCGGTGAGCGCGTCCGAGACCAGCCGGCGGACCTCGTGCGAGGTGGCGAGCAGGTTCTCGTACAGCTCGGGGGTGGCGAGCTCGAGTGTCGTGAGGCCGGCGGTCGTCGCGACGGGGTTCCCCGACAACGTTCCGGCCTGGTAGACCGGCCCGGCGGGAGCGAGTTGCTCCATGATCTCGCGCCGCCCGCCGAACGCCGCCGCCGGGAACCCGCCGCCCATGACCTTGCCGAAGGTCACGAGATCGGGCGCCCAGCCCTCCACCTTGCCGTCGAGTTCCCAGTGTCCGGAACGCGCGGCACGGAAGCCGGTCATGACCTCGTCACTGATCAGCAGGGCTCCGTGCTCGTGCGCGATCCGCGACAGGGCGGCGTTGAATCCGGGCAGGGGCGGGACGAGACCCATGTTGCCCGGGGCGGCTTCGGTGATGATGCAGGCGATGTCCTGGCCGTACTCGGCGAACGCGGCCTCGACGGCGGCGACGTCGTTGTACGGCAGCACGATGGTGTCCGCCGTGACATGGGCCGGCACACCCGGGGTTCCCGGGATACCGAGGGTGACGATGCCCGAGCCGGCCTCGGCGAGGAGCGCATCGACGTGACCGTGATAGCACCCGGCGAACTTCACGACGCGGTCACGACCGGTGAACCCGCGTGCGAGACGGAGAGCGGACATCGTCGCCTCGGTGCCCGAGGACACGAGGCGCACCTCCTCGGCGGATGTGCGGTCGACGATGGCCTCGGCGAGGCGCACCTCCGGTTCGGCCGGCGTGCCGAACGAGGTGCCGCGGGAGACGGCCTGCTGCACGGCGTCGATGACAGCGGGGTGCGCGTGGCCGAGCAGCATCGGGCCCCAGGAGCCGACGAAGTCGACGTAGCGGTTGCCGTCGACGTCGGTGAGCCAGGCTCCTTCGCCTTGCTCCATGAATCGGGGAGTCCCCCCGACGGCCTTGAACGCCCGGACGGGCGAGTTCACCCCACCAGGGGAAACACGTCGTGCGCGGTCGAAGAGTGCTGCGGATCGCTCGGTGGACACGCCCCCCATTGTCCCGACCGAGGAAACCGGACGCGCCGCACCCCGTAACCTCTCCGCGTCCGGATCGTTGAGTGGTACATCACAGCAACTTCCGGTTACGGTGTGAGAAGGATCGCATGCCACCGGGGAGGGAGAACCACAGTGAGCAACACTTGGCGTTCGTTACCGCGCTGGCAGCGCGTCGCTGCCGCCGTGCCGGCCACTTTGCTGATCGGCGCTACGGCGGTGGCCGTCACCGGCCCGGGCCTCGCCAGCGCGGACGGCGAGTACGGCCCCATTCCGAAGGTGCCTGACACCGCCTTCGAGGAGCCTGCCAGCGTCGAGAAGGCTCCCGCCGGCATCGACCCCAAGGCCGGCGCCGAAGGCACGCTCGCGTCACTGGACTCCGACGGCATCCCGCAGGTCGCGCACAACGCCTACCGTCGCGCCGCCGGACTCCTCGGTCAGGCCGACAAGGCCTGCAACCTGCCGTGGCACCTCGTCGCCGCCATCGGCCGTGTCGAGTCCGATCACGGTCGGGTCAACGGCAACTCCCTCGATTCGGACGGCAACGCCAAGCCCGGTATCTACGGTGTCCCGCTCAACGGCAAGAACGGGGTCGCCCTCATCCGCGACACCGATCAGGGGACCCTCGACAAGGACACCGAGTACGACCGCGCTGTCGGCCCCATGCAGTTCATCCCCACGACCTGGAAGTCCGTCGGCATCGACGCGGACCAGAACGGCGAGAAGAACCCGCAGAACATCCACGACGCCGCCACGGCAGCCGCGATCTACCTCTGCGCGGGCGACGGCGACCTCTCCGCGCGCGATGACGCCGCAGCTGCGGTCAAGCGCTACAACAACTCCGACGAGTACGTCGAGCTCGTGCTGAAGATCTCCGACGCGTACAGCAAGGGCAACTTCACCACGATGCCGACGGGCAGCTCGCGCTCCTCGATCCTCACCAGCTACGAGCGCGATCAGACCATGACCCCGGCCGAGCGCGCCAAGGCCGCCGAGCAGGCGCGTCAGCGCGCCGAGCAGCAGCAGGGCGGCGGTGGCGACGCCGGCGGACCGGCCGCTCCGACTCCCGGCCAGCAGCCCGGCAAGACCCCCGGCGGCTCCGGCGGCGGTGGCGGCGGCACGGGCGGTAGCGGCGGCGACGGCGGAACCCCCGGCGGCGGTGGCGACGGCACGCCGGGCGGTGGCGGCGGCGCGATCCCACCGACCTCCGACGGCAAGCTCCTCGGCGGCGCCACCGGACCGGTCACGGGCGGGCTCGAAGATGCTACCGGTGGAATTCCTGTCGTCGGTGATGTCGTGGGCGGAGTCGGCGACGCGGTGGACACCGTTGTCGCCGTCATCGACCACGCGCTTGCCAGGCTCCTATGCGCTCCAGCCGGCTTGGGCGGCAAGTATCACGAGTGCGTGAACTTCCTCGTCGGCAAGCCCATCGGCACCCCCGCGCCCATCCGCTAACGCGACCGGGATCGAGGCGGGTTCGTAGGTGGTCGAGTAGCGGCGAGCTCTGCGAGACGCGTATCGAGACCACGTCACGCCACGTGGTCTCGATACGGCCTCCGCAGAGCTCCGGCCTACTCGACCACCTACGACCGGTTTAGGTGGTCGAGTAGCGGCGAGGAACGAGGGCAATGGAGCCGTGGCAGTGAGGGCGTAGCCGCCACGGAGCGAGACCGCACCTTACGCAACATGGTCTCGATACGTCGGTCGCTGAGCGACCTCCTACTCGACCACCTACGACCGGTTTAGGTGGTCGAGTAGCAGCGAGCTCTGCGAGCCGCGTATCGAGACCATCTATTGAGCGTTGTGAACAAGGGCCGAAAAGTGTCGGTGGCCTTCTCTAGATTGGGAGCATGATCGGGGAAACGAGCGACCAGCGACTCACCTTCATGGGTGACCTGCAGGTCGAGCGTGCCCGTACCGAGCACCGGATCTGGTCGTCGATGCTCGACTTCCTCGATACCGAAAAGGCTCGGATCGAGCGGGACGTTGAGCCGCGGCAGCAGGACCTCGCGTTTGCGGCGGTGCGGTCGGTGGTCGCCCAGGCGAACGGCTGGTCCGAGCATCAGGTCGCGAGCCGCATCCACGAAGCCGAGACCGCTCGGGATAGCCTCCCCACCGTGTGGGCGGCGTTCGGTGACGGCGAGTTGGATGCGGCGCGGGTATCGATCATCGCAGCCGGCGCCTGGAAACTCACCGAGGAACGGTCGGTGGCCAAACTTGACCGACAAGTCGTCGCCTACGCCGCGACGCACACCACCGGCGAACTGCGCCAGTGGATGCGGCGGTTCATCGCCCGGGTCGAACCCGACGAGACCGAGAAGCGGTATGAGGAGATCGTCGCCGAACGGTCCGTGACCATTCACCATGATGAGGACGGCACCGGCAGCCTGTATGCCGAGAACCTGCCGTCGTATGTGTTGGCGGGGATCGATCAGCGGCTCGACCACGCCGCCAAAGCACTCACCGACGACGACCGCACCATGCATCAGCGCCGCGCCGATCTGTTCGTCGACGCACTCGACCGCATCGACCCGGACAACGAGCCGGCACGCACCCCGAATCTCGCGATCGGTGTCATGGTTCCCGCGTCCACGCTCGCCGGAGTCGATGATCAGCCCGCGATCAGCGCGAATCGCGACTGGTTCATCCCCGCCAGCGTGCTCCGCATGCTCGCCACCAGCGGCAACCCGTTCTGGTACCGACTTCTCGTCGACGAGAAGGACGATGTTCTCGCCGCCAGCTACCGCGGATACTCACCACCCGAGCATCTACGGAACGCCATCCGCTACCGCGACGGAACCTGCCGATACCCCGGATGCACCACCAAAGCCACCAACTGCGACCTCGACCACCGAGAACCCTGGCCGAACGGCCAAACCTGCGCCGACAACCTCTGGGCACTATGCCGAACCCACCACAAGCTCAAAACCTTCGACCACGCCGTCCCCATCGAGCACGACGACGGCTGGGCGTGGGACGTCGGCGGCACCATCCTGACCGAATAGCCCGGTCAGGACGGGCTCAGTGCAGACGCTTCGCGATCTCCGCTGCCCAGTAGGTCAGCACGATGTCCGCGCCCGCACGGCGGATCGAGAGCACCGACTCGTCGATCGCCCGTTCGCGGTCGATCCAGCCTTGCGCCGCGGCGGCCTCGACCATCGAGTACTCGCCGGAGACGTTGTACGCCGCGACGGGCACGTCGGCCTCGCGGCGCACCTCGGCGATGAGATCGAGATAGGACAACGCCGGCTTGACCATGACGATGTCGGCACCCTCGGCGAGATCGAGCAGCACCTCGCGAACGGCCTCCCGCGCGTTCGCCGGGTCCTGCTGGTACGTACGGCGATCACCCTGCAGGGACGAGTCCACCGCCTCCCGAAACGGACCGTAGAAGGCCGAGGCGTACTTGGCGGCGTACGCCAGGATCACCGTGTCCGTGTGGCCGGCGGCGTCCAGCTCGGCGCGGATGCGCCCGACCTGGCCGTCCATCATCCCGCTCGGGCCCACCACGTGCGCACCGGCTTCCGCCTGGACGACGCCCATCTGCGCGTAGATGTCGAGCGTCGCGTCGTTGTCCACGCGACCCTGGCCGTCGAGCACACCGCAATGGCCGTGATCGGTGAACTCATCGAGACACAGGTCGGCCATCACCACGGTGGCGTCCCCGACCTCGGATCGCGCGTCGGCGATCGCGAGGTTGAGGATGCCGTTCGGGTCGACGGCACCGGAACCGACGGCGTCCTTGTGCTCGGGCACCCCGAACAGCATGACGCCACCGAGCCCCAGCTCGGCCGCCTCGGCGTAGGCCCGGCGGGCGGAGTCGCGCGTGTGCTGCACGACCCCGGGCATGCTGGCGATGGGTCGCGGTTCCGCGAGACCCTCGGCGACGAACATCGGCAGCACGAGCTGCGATGGATCGAGCCGCGTCTCGCGAACCAGCGAACGCATCGCGGGGGTGGCCCGCAACCGCCGTGGACGGTCGACCGGGAACATCAGCTCTTGCGGCGCTTGGTGCGCTGCGAGGGCTTGGTCACCGGCTCACCGGCCTCGATGAGTGCATCGCGGCGGCGCGCACCGAACTCGGCGAGCGCGTCGGCGAGCACCTCGACCGACGGCTTGTCCGCGAGAACGTCGACCCGCAGGCCGTGCTCCTCGGCGGTCTTGGCCGTCGCCGGGCCGATGCAGGCGATGATCGTCGACTGGTGCGGCTTGCCGGCGATGCCCACGAGGTTGCGGACGGTCGAGCTCGACGTGAACATGACGGCGTCGAACTTGCCCGTCTTGATCGCCTCGCGGGTGGGTGCCGGCGGCGGCGCGGCCCGGACGGTGCGGTAGGCCGTCACGTCGTCGACCTCCCAACCGAGCTCGACGAGCCCGGCCACGAGGGTCTCCGTCGCGATGTCCGCCCGCGGCAGGAACACGCGGTTGATCGGGTCCAGGAGCTCGTCGTAGGGCGGCCAGTCCTCGAGCAGACCGCGAGCCGACTGCTCACCGCTCGGCACGAGGTCGGCGCGGATGCCCCACTGCGAGATGGCCTCGGCGGTCTTCTCGCCGACCGCGGCGATCTTCAGGCCGGAGAAGGCGCGAGCGTCGAGGCCGTACTCCTCGAACTTCTCCCGCACGGCCTTGACCGCGTTGACGCTCGTGAACGCGATCCACTCGTAGCGACCCTCGACGAGACCGCGAACGGCCTTGTCCATCTGCTGCGGGTTGCGCGGCGGCTCGACCGAGATCGTCGGGACTTCCTCGGACACGGCGCCGTAACCGCGCAGCCGCTGGGCGAGTCCGGCGGACTGCTCCTTGGTGCGCGGAACCAGGATGCGCCAGCCGTACAGCGGCTTGGTCTCGAACCACGAGAGCGCCTCGCGCATGGCGACCACTTCGCCGACGACGGTGATCGCCGGGGACGTCATCTTGGCCGCCTTCGCGTCGGCAGCGATGTCCTTGAGGGTCGAGACGACCGTCGTCTGCTCCGTGGTGGTGCCGACCCGGGTCATCGCGACCTGGGTGTCCTCGGAGCGGCCGGCGGCGACGAGGCCCTTCGCGACCTCGCCGATGCGGCCGACCGCGGAGAGCAGCACGAGCGTGTCGTCGCCGGCGTGGTCGTTCCAGTCGATGACGCCGTCGCCGACGCTCACCACGGTGAACTCACGGTGCTGGCGGTTGGTCAGCGGGACACCGGCGTACGCGGGCACGGCGGAGACCGACGAGACGCCCGGGATGATCTCGAAGCGGATACCCGCCTTGCTGCACGCGAGCGCCTCCTCGGGGCCGGTGGAGTAGGTGAACGGATCGCCGACCATGAGCCGGACCACGTGCTTGCCGTTCTTGGCGTGCTTGACGACGAGCTTGGACCGAGCGGCGTGGGAGAGCTCGGTGCCGTCCTCGGCGCGGCCGGCGTCGACGATCTCGGCGTCGGTGGTGACGAGCTGAGCTTGTTCGGGGGTCTCGACGATGACGACGTCGGCCGTTGCGAGCAGCTCGGTGGCCCGCACCGTCAGCAGACTGGCGTCGCCCGGGCCGGCGCCGACGAAGCTCACCTGGCCGAGGGCCGGCGTCGGAGTCGTCGCGGGCGTCACGGGCGCATCCATGGCGGTGGTGGTGGTCACGGTGTTCCTTTTCTCGTTCTGCCTGGTCTTCATCGGGCGGTCGTACTGGCGTGCACCAGCTCGTCGGCCCCTTCGGCGAGCATCTCGGCAGCGAGACGCTCCCCGATCGCCATGGCCTCGTCGGGCGAGCCGCTGGCGGACAAGCGGATGGACGGTGCTCCGGAGATCTCCCCGACGACGGCCCGGAGCCACAGCTCCTCGCCGTCGTTGACGATCTCCGCGAGCGCTCCCACAGGAGCACTGCAGCCGGCCTCGAGGGTCGCGAGGAGGCTGCGCTCGGCGGTCACGGCGGCCCGGGTGGCGGGATCGTCGAGCACGGCGAGCAGGCGAATGGTCGCGTCGTCGTCGACGCGGCACTCACAAGCCAGGGCCCCCTGCCCCGGCGCTGGAAGCATCTGGATCGGGTCGATCGCCTCGGTGACGACGTCGACCCGGCCGAGTCGGGACAGTCCGGCCCGGGCGAGCACGACCGCGTCCAGCTCGCCGGACGTGACCTTGCCGAGCCGGGTATCGACATTGCCCCGCAGCGGGACCGTCTCGACGCCGAGTCCGAGGGCGTTGAGTTGGCTCACCCGGCGCGGCGAGCCGGTGCCGATGCGAGCACCGGACGGCAGTTCCCCGAGGGTGAGACCGTCACGGGCGACGAGGGCGTCGCGCGGGTCCTCGCGCACGGGGATCGCGGCGAGCGCGAGGCGGGGATCCGGCGCGGTCGGGAGGTCCTTGAGCGAGTGCACCGCGAGATCGACCTCACCGGCCGCGAGGGCCTCACGCACGGCGGCGACGAACACACCCTGACCGCCGAACGTGGTCAGCGGTGCCGACGAACGGTCGCCGAGCGTGCTGATGGTGACCAGTTCGACCTCGACACCGGTCTCGGCGCGCAGCCGATCGGCGATGTGCGAGGACTGGGTGACGGCGAGTTCGCTGCCACGAGTCCCCAGCCGCAGCGTCGTCATGTGGTCTCACCTCCGACCGTCGTCACGGCCGAGACCGCGCCGGGATCCAGGGCGAAGAGGTCGGCCAGCGCATCGGCGTAGGTGAGCCCCTCGGGCCCGTCGACGAGCTGCTTGACCCGCACGGTCGGGGCGTGGATGAGCTTCTCGGCGACGCGCCGCAGCGCCTGCCGGATCTCCTTGCGAGCGGCGTCGTCGACCGCCGCGCCGAGGCGGGCCTCGAGCCGCTCGGCCTCCGCGCTCACCACGTCGGTGGCCATGCTGCGCAGCGCGACCACGGTGGGCGTGACCTTGGACGCCGTCTTGGCGGCCAGGAAGCTGCGGACCTCGTCCTCGACGATGTCCTGCACCTGACGGACGTCGTCGGCGAGCTCGGCGTTGGCGGCCTGGCGCTTGAGGACGTCGAGGTCGACGACCGTGACGCCGGGCAGGTCACGCACCTGCGGGGCGACGTCACGCGGGAGGGCGAGGTCGATGACGGTCAGCGAGCGGCCCTGCGTGGCACGCTCGACCCGCTCGGTATCGAACACGACGCCGGTGGCACCCGTGCAGGTGATGAGGACGTCGGCGCCGGCGAGTTCGACGTCGAGGGACTCCCAGCGCACGGCACTGACGCCGAACGCGGCCACCAGCTCGAAGGCGCGCTGGAACGTGCGGTTGGCGACCCAGATCCGCTGCGGATCCACGCCCCGCTCGATGAGCGTGCGGACGGCGAGGCTCGACATGGTGCCGGCGCCGGCGACCAGGAAACGGGTCTCGGCGTCGGCCACGATGTCGCCGGCTGCTTCGAAGCCCGCGGTGACGATCGACGGCGCGAGCCGGTCGATGCCGGTCTCCGCGTGGCCCCGCTTGCCGATGCGCAGCGCCTGCTGGAACAGGGCGTTGAGGGCCGATCCCACGGTCGACTCGGCCTGCGCCTGCTGGAGCGCATCACGCACCTGGCCGAGGATCTGGCTTTCGCCGAGGATCATCGAGTCCATCCCGGAGGCGACGCCGAACAGGTGGGCGACGGCCGCCTCGTCGTAGTGGACGTAGACGTTGCGCACGAGTTCGTCGCGACCGAGACCGGCGTGCTCGGCGAGCAGGCGCGAGACCTCGTCGACGGCGCCGTGGAAACGCTCGGCCTCGACATAGATCTCGACGCGGTTGCACGTGGAGATCACCACCGACTCACTGACGTAGTCGTTCTCCAGCACCCGATGCGACAGCTTGACACCGGCATCGGTATCGAGCGAGACCCGCTCCAGCAGGTCGACCGGGGCGGACTTGTGCGACATCCCGACGACGAGGACGCTCATCCGGACACCGCCTCCTCTCGTGGCGAGCTCTTGCGCTGCTCGTGATACGCCAGGATCTGCAGTTCGGCGGCGACGTCGACCTGGCGGACGTCGACACCGTCAGGCACCCGCAACGCGACGGGTGCGAAATTCAGGATGCTCGTGACTCCGGCGGCGACGAGCCGATCGGCGACCTCCTGAGCCGCGTGGGTGGGCGTGGCCAGGATCGCGATGGACACCGCGCGGTCGCGAATGATCGCGTCGAGCTCGTCGGCCGATTCGATCGCGAGGCCGTCGACGACCCGCTCCCCCACCCGCTCTGGATCGGCATCGACCACCGCGACGATGCGGCTGCCGCGCGACGCGAAGCCCGGATACGCGGCGAGGGCCTTCCCGAGGTGGCCGGCACCGATCAGCACCACGTTCCACTCCTGCGTCTGCCCGATGGCCTGAGCGATCTCCGCCTGCAGGTGGGCAACGTCGTATCCGACGCCGCGGGTGCCGTGGGATCCCAGATGCGACAAGTCCTTGCGCACGTTGGCTGAGGAGACTCCGGTGGCTTCGGCGAGCTGATCGGACGAACAGGTCGCCGATCCGGTCGCCCGCAGCTGCGTGAGTGCCCGCAGATAGAGCGGGAGACGAGCGACGGTGGCGTTGGGGAGGCCACGGTCGGTCGTCGAGGCACCCGTCAGCCGGGTACTACGCGGAAGTAATGTCACAGTTCTCCTGCGCCGAACGACCGGGATTTGCCCTGTCAGGACTGTCAGAAGGCGCTAGAACAGTCTACGAGCTGGTGAAGGCGTTCACAAAATCGAGAACGGCGTCCGCACCGTCAGCCACGTTCCAGCGCCGCACGGAGCCGGGCCGGATCGACCCGCCAGAAATCGTGCTGACGGCCGTCGACGAAGGTGACCGGGACCTGCTCGGAGAAGCGTTCACGCAGCTGCGGGTCGGTGTCGATGTCGACCCGGACCCAGTCGTCACCGGTGGCCGCGACGACCTCGGCGACGATGTGTTCGGCCGCCTCGCACAGGTGGCAGCCCTCACGCGTGTAGAGGACGACGCGGGCATCATCGGCATGAGCGGGAACGGTCACGAGCCACTCCTTGCGGTGTCCTCGGGGCTGAGCCCCAACTCCTCGCCACGAACGAGGGCGCGGAGCCGTCCCTTCGCCACCTTGCCCGTGGGCGAGTGCGGCAAGCCCGCCACCACGACGATCCGCGACGGCACCTTGAAGCGCGCGAGGTTCTCCCGGCAGGCGGCGTCGATCCGCTCGATGAGCTCGTCCTCGTCGGGAGCATCGTCGGTGGCGACGACGAACGCGACGACCGCCTCGCCGGTGCGTTCGTCGGGCATGCCGACCACGGCGACCTGCTCCACGCCGGGCACGTGAGCCACCACCTCCTCGACCTCGGAGGGGTAGACGTTGAATCCGGACACCAGGACCAGCTCGCGCAGCCGGTCGACGAGCGCGAGCGCCCCGTGCTCGTCGAGGATGCCGAGGTCGCCGGTGCCGAACCAGCCGTCCGCGTCCGGGCCCTCGTCGCCGTCAGGCCAGTATCCCGAGAAGAGGTTGTCACCGCGGATCCAGATCTGCGCCGGGTCACCGGGGGCTGCCGGCTTGCCCAGCGCGTCGCGCAGTTCGAGTTCGACTCCCGGAACCGGCCAGCCGACGCTGTACGGGTGGCGGGGGACGTCGGGGCGCACGAGGGTGGCGGTGACGACCGGACTCGCCTCGGTGAGGCCGTATCCCTGCTGCACACGGTGGCCGGTGGCACGCGCGAAGTCCTCGGCGAGGTCGGGATCCAGCGGGGAGGCCCCGGACAGCACGAGTCGGACGCCGGCGAGTGCCTCGCGGGCACCGTCGCGGCCGGCCCACGCGGCGATGACGGGAGGGGCGATCGGCACCACGGTGATGCCGCGGGCTTCGATGAGGGTCAGGACGGCATCGGGGTCGAAGCCCTCGATGAGCACCACCGTCGCTCTCATCCGCAATGCCTGTCCGAGGACCGCGTTGAGCCCGTACACGTGGAACAGCGGCAGGAGCCCGAGCACCAGGTCGCCGGAGCCGATGACCGCGGGTTCGACCCGGGCCACCTGCTCGATATTGGCCACGAGGGCGCGGTGGGTCAGCTGCGCGCCACGCGGCAGGCCGGTGGCTCCCGAGGTGTAGAGCACGACCGCGAGCGATTCGGGGTCGGCGGGCGCCACGGGGGTCTGCGAGGAGGCACGCTGCAGAAGGTCGGCGAACCGCAGCTCGCCGTCGTCGGGCGCCGCCCGGTGCACCACGACGAGCGCTCCCCTGGTGTCGCTGGCGCGCACCTGCGCGATCGAGTCGGCGTCGGCGACGATCAGCTTGGGCTGACAGTCCGCGACCACGCGGCTCAGCTCACGGGAGGTCGCGCGGGGATTGAGCGGGACGGCGACCATACCGCCGCGCAGGACGGCCAAGTACGCGACGGCCACGTCGATGCCGTTGGTCATCACGAGCGCCACGCGGTGGCCGGCGACGAGGCCGTGCCCCAGCAACGTCTGCGCCACGCGATCGACCCAGTGGTCGAGCTCCGCCCAGGTGAGTTCGCGGTCCGTGCGCGGCTCGATCAGCGCGACGCCATCGGGCTCGTCGCGGGCGGCATCCCGGAGGTAATCGCTCAGGTTCACGGGCACACCTCGAGTCAACCACACGGAGGGTCTCGACCGGACCGATACGCTGTGCTGCATGTCACCGGGAGGACCACGTCGCCCGCCGCGCAACCTGCAATCGCGGTCCTTCCTGGCCGGACAGGCGGCGGCTGCCTCCGCCGAGGTCGAGCTGGCCCTCCAGCCCGCGGCCGACCGAGGAACGGCCGCGTTCTTCGACGTCGACAACACGGTCATGCAGGGCGCGTCGATCTTCCATCTCGCCCGTGGTCTGCATCGGCGCGAGTTCTTCAGCGGCGGTGATCTGTGGGGACTGCTCTGGAAGCAGCTCTACTTCCAGTACCTCGGCGGGGAACGTCCCGATCACATCGCCGACGCCCGAAGCTCCGCGTTGGCGTTCGTCCGCGGTCACCGTGTCGAGGAGTTGCGAGCCATCGGTGAGGAGGTCTTCGACGAGTACATGGCGCACCGGATCTGGCCCGGCACGCGCGCGCTCACGCAGTGGCACCTCGACCGCGGCCAGCGGGTGTGGCTCATCACCGCCGCGCCGATCGAGATCGCCGAGGTCATCGCCCGCCGGCTCGGGCTCACCGGCGCGCTCGGCACCGTGGCCGAGTCGGTCGACGGCGTCTACACCGGCCGACTCGTCGGCGAGCTCCTCCACGGCGAGGGCAAGGCGATCGCGGTGCGTGAGCTCGCCGAACGCGAAGGTCTCGACCTGACGCGCTGCTACGCGTACTCCGACTCCGGCAACGACCTGCCGATGCTCTCGCTCGTCGGTCATCCGTGCGCGATCAACCCCGACGCCCGGTTGCGCGCTCACGCGAAAGCCGAAGGATGGCTGATCCGCGACTATCGGACGGGACGTCGGCTCACCATCGCCGCCTCGCGGTTGGCGCTCGCCGGACTCGCGGCCTGGGGTGCCGCGGCTTTCGCCCGGAAGATCCTGCGCGACCGCTGTTTGTGACATCGGGCACGTCACGAAGTACAGTCAGGGGCAGTTGCGGGAGGGAAAACGTGACGGTCGCGCATCTTTCAGGGTTCGCCGCATCGAACGCGGCGCCCTTCGACGTGCGCGCACTGTGGATCGCCCTCTCCGAGATCAGCACCCCGGCCGGTGGCGGCCGCCGCGCTACCGCAGACCCCGATCCCGAGGAGAGCGATCGGGTGCGGGCCCTCGTCGAGCTCGCTCGCACCGGCGACGCCGAGGCCTTCGGTCAGCTGTACGACATCTACGTCGGCGGCGTCTACCGCTTCATCTACTACCGGGTGGGGTCGCGCCAGCTGGCCGAGGACCTCACGAGCGACACGTTCATCCGCGCCCTGGGCGCGGTGGGGCGATTCACCTGGCAGGGCAAGGACTTCGGCGCGTGGCTGACCACCATCGCCCGCAACCTCATCACCGACCACCACAAGTCCGCCCGGTCGCGTCTGGAGGTCACCTCGGACACCATTCCCGACCGCGGCCTGACCACGGCCAGCTCGGAGTCCGAGGCGTTGTCGGGCCTGGACGACCGTGTGCTGTACGAAGCGATCCAGGCACTCGCTCCCGAGCAGCGCGACTGCGTCGTCATGCGGTTCATGTCGGGCATGTCCGTCGCGCAGACCGCCGCGGCGCTCGGCCGCAGCGAAGGGGCGGTCAAGCAACTTCAGCTCCGCGCGCTGCGCAACCTCGCCGCTCATCTGCCCGAGGAGATGCGCCCCGGACCGTAACCTGCCCCGCCCGTCATCGTTGTTCAGTGCAGACCGTCGAAAGGGACTCCCACCGTGTTCGCCCGCCGCCACCGCGTCGCCCAGGCCTTCGAAAACGCCTGGACGTCTCGTCGTCGTACCGACGACGCGCGCGTGCGCGAGCTGGTGGCGACCGCCGAGCTGCTGACCCGCTCCGCAACCGCCGAACCCGATCCGGCGTTCCAACAGGAACTGCGCACCCGGCTGCTCACCGCAGCGCCGAGCACGATGGTCGCGGGAGCGCCGGATCGCACGGCGCTGCTCCCGGCGACACCGCCTCGACGTCGCGGTCGGGTCGCCGCCGTGCTCGCCGCCGCAGCCCTCGCGATCGTCGGCTCGGTGGGCGCGAGCGCCAACGCCGTGCCCGGCGACATCCTCTACCCGGTCAAGCTCGGCACCGAGAACGTCGAGCGCACCCTCGCCCGCAGCGACGACGCGCGCGGCCGCGTCGTGCTCGAGCAGGCCACGACCCGCCTCGCCGAGGCTGAAGTCCTGAGCAGTCAGGACGCGAGCAATGCCCGCACCCGCATCAGCTCGGCGCTCGACTCCTTCTCCGAGGACGCCCTCGAAGGCTCCGCCCTGCTGCTCGGCAACCCGAACGGGCCCGTCGACGAACAGCACGCCCAGGAGGTCGCCGACTTCGCCGACGACTCCGCCGCCCGGCTCTCGGCTCTCCTCGAACGCCTGGCGCCCGCCGACCGGGTGAGCGCCGAGCGCGCCGTACAGGCGCTGGCGAGCCTCGGCGTCGATCTTCAGACGGCGTGCCCGCAGTGCGCCCGCGATTCGCAACGCGTGGCACAGACGGTCGATCAGCTGCTCACCGACGTGCAGCGCACGCTCGTCGAGGAGCCCGCTGCCCCGATCCCCGATCCTTCGGCCCCGCCCACTCCGAACGCCCCGGTCCCCACCCCCGGTGACCAGCCGCCCGAGGGCCAGCTCGACACCGAGGCGCCATCGGCCCCCGCTCTTCCCGCACCGGCCGAGCCCGACAAGGGCAAGCCGGTCATTGCCCTGCCCGAGCCGTCGATGCCGACGTCGCTCGGCGATGTCGTCTCCCCGGTCGTCGGCATCGTGCTCGGCGACGACCGTCAGGTCGGTCTGGTGCCGAGCCTGCTCGGCGTCCTCGGGCTGCGCTGACCGCTCACACGAACGGGTTGCCGCGCTCGACGAGGAGCGAGTACAGCGTCTGCTGGATGGTCTCGCGCACCTGGTCGGTGACGTTGAACAGCAGCATCGGGTCGTCCGCCGCTTCGGCCGGGTACGCGTCCGTGCGGATCGGTTCGCCGAACTCGATGATCCACTTGCTCGGCAGGGGCACCATGCCGAGCGGGCCCAGCCACGGGAAGAACGGCGTGATCGGCAGGTACGGCAGCCCGAGGAGCCGGGCCAGCGAGGGAACGTTGCCGATCAGCGGATAACTCTCCTCGGCACCCACGAGCGAGACCGGGATGATGGGCACTTGCGCGCGCATGGCGGCGGAGACGAAGCCGCCCCGCCCGAACCGCTGGAGCTTGTAGCGCTCGCTGTACGGCTTGCCGACTCCCTTGAAGCCCTCCGGCCATACTCCGGCGAGTTCGCCGCGCTGGAGCAGACGCTCGGCGTCCTCGGCGCACGCGAGGGTCGCTCCGAGCTTGCGGGCCATCTGGCTCACGAAGGGCAGCGCGAACACCAGGTCGGCGGCCAGCGGACGCAGCGCGCGGTGGGCGTGCCGACGCACCGCGTACCCGGTGATGAGACCGTCGAGCGGGATCGTGCCCGAGTGGTTACCGACGAGCAGGGCTCCGCCCTCGACGGGGATGTTCTCGACGCCCCGGACCTGAAGCCTGAACCACGTCTCGGCGAGCGGTTCGATGACGTGCTCGAGAAGGGCGACGACCTCGGGGTCGTACCCGAAGTCGTCGACGGCGTAGTCGCCGGACATCCGGTGCCGCAGGCCGGCGGCGATGCGCGCCAGCCGGTCCTCCCAGTCGTCACCGAGCAGGCGCCGTGCTCCGCCCAGCAGACCCTCGAGCAGATCGTCGAGGCCCGGTTCCTCCTGATCGTCGGCTCCGGTGGCGGCGCGTCGGGCGCGCGACGCCCGGGCGGCCTCTTCAGCGGCAGCAGCAGCGGCGGTGGCGTCGTCCTCGGTGACGGCGCGCAGTCGGGGCGAATCGGGAGCGGTGGCCGCCTTGCGGCGGGTCGACCGGCGAGACGTACCCGAGCCCGCGAGAGAGCGAGCAGCGGCCGACGGCGACGTGGAGCGGTTGCCGCGGCCGGGCTTGCCCGCCGAGCCGATCGTGCGTAGGTCGTCGTTCACCGCGGCACCCCCAGATGCAGTAGACCGGGCCGCAGTGCCGCCGCGAAGGACTCGAAGGTCTCACGCGTGCTGTGCCGCGGCTCGTAACCGAAGATGTGCCGCAGCGCCGAGGTGTCGACGACACGGCCGTAGGTCAGCAGGCGATGCAGATCCGGGCTGATCTCGGTGCCCATGATCCGGGCGAACCGGGCGAACGCCGCGCCCAGCGCGACCGGCGGCAGCGGCGCGACGGGACGTCCGAGGAGCCGCGCGCACTGCGAGAGGAGCATGACGCCGTCGCCGGCCACGTTGAACGTGCCGGGACGGTCATGAGCGGCGGCGAGCCGAACGACCTCCATCGCATCGGCCAGGTGCAGGAACTGCAGGCGCGGGTCGTAGCCCAGCACGCTCGGGAGAACCGGGCCGCGGAAGTACGCCGCCAGCGGGGCTGTCGAACGCGGCGACAGGATCTGGGCCATCCGCAGCGTCGTGACGAGGACGTCGGGCCGGCGGCGGGCGAAGCCGCGGACGTACCCCTCGACCTCGACGACGTCCTTGGGATAGCCGCCCCGCGTGCCGCCGCGGGCGGTGCCGGACTCGGTCCAGACGGCCGGGTCGCGCGGGGAGGTGCCGTAGACGGCGGTGGACGAACCCACGACCAGCTTGCGGAGCGTCTCACTGCGCTGGCAGGCCGCCAGCACCTGCATCGTGCCGATGACGTTGAGCTCTTTGGTCGATTTGAATCGACTCGAGGCGGGCGCGACGCCCAGATGGACCACGGTGTCGACGTCCTCGACGGCGAGGACCTTGCCGATGACCGGGGTACGGATGTCCGCCCGGATGAACTTGACCTTGCCGAGCTCGTGCGTGGGCAACGTGGTGTCGACACCGACGACCTTCTCGATGCCGACCTCGACGCCGCGGTCGGCGATCAGCCGGGCCGTCCGAGCCACCGCACCATCGGCGACACCCGTGACGAGGACGACCCTGCTCATCGCGACTTACTTACCCAGGCGGCGGCGCTGCACTCGCGTGCGCTTGAGCATCTTGCGGTGCTTCTTCTTCGACATGCGCTTGCGGCGCTTCTTGATGACAGAACCCACGGATTCACCTTCGGTCACGACGGAGACAGGACGATCGCTCCAGGATACGACGCAAGGCGATGCCTGGCTCATCCGGCCTGATAGAAGGACTTCTCCAGATAGTCGCTCAGCGCCTGCTCGCTCACCCGGAACGACCGTCCGACCCGGACGGCCTCCAGCTCACCGGAGTGCACGAGCCGGTACACGGTCATCTTGGACACGCGCATCCGCTCGGCGACCTCAGCCACGGTGAGGAAGTCGGGTTCTTTCGCCATCGGTGGTCACCAACCTTCGGGGGGACACGCGCGCTCTCCGGCTTCCCCACCGGAGAGTCCGCGCGTGCTTGCCCTTGAGCCTAGTGGGTGCTGATGCCTGAGTGAAAGGTGTGAGCCGAACTCGTCCACCCAGCGAGCGGCTCGAGAGGCGTCGTCGGGGCGGCGCGGCGATGATGGGGACAGGAGGTCGATATGCCGAAGACGACACGCGCGGGCAAGGCCCGCCGCGACGAACTCCCCTCGACCCTGCAGCGTTCCGATGCCAAGGCCCAGCGGACCTTCGCTGCGGCACACGACTCGGCGATGCAGGAGTACGGCGACGAGGAACGTGCGTACCGCGTTGCGTATGCCGCTCTGAAGCACACGCATGAGAAGGTCGGCGACCGCTGGCAGCCCAAGGAGGAGAGCGGGCCGTCGGACCGGCAGGCCGAGGGCGGCTACGACACCGACCGGGAGACCGCGGACGGCGTGAACGCGAACGCCTCGAAACAGCACCTCTACGAGCTCGCCCGGCAGTTGGACGTGCCGGGACGGTCCCGGATGACCAAGGACGAGCTCGTCGAAGCCGTCCGCAAGGCCAACGCCCGAGAAACCCGCCGCGCGCGGGAGTGACGAGAGGAAGGAGATCACCGATGGCAGAGACCGACGTGAGCGACGAACTCTGGCAGCAGTTCCACGACGTGGTGAACATGACCTCGCGCGAGCTGCGCGACTGGTTGGCGACCGACGCCGCCGGGACGGACACCGAGACGCTTCCCGATCAGGCGGGCGATGATGTGTCGCGGACCGTCCTGGAGATCCTGGGCAAACGGCGCACCGACCTCACGACGCACGATGCCGACGTCATGCAGCGCGTCGTCGACGAGGTGACCGCCGAACGCGGCGCCGAGCCCGAACCGACCGCGGGCGATGCGGCCTGGCGCCACCGGCTGATGTCGCTCGGCCACGACCCCCTCAAGGACGCGACGGCCTGAGCGGTCAGAGGGTCGGGTCGAGACCGTTGAGGGGGAAGGCCTCGGTCCGCGTGGCGTGGATCGACCGGTCCAGCCAGCTCGCCGGGTCGTAGCCTTCCTCCCACGGCCGGAACCGAGCACGCCGGCCGTCGGTCATGCGCCGCGGCGCCGGTTGACCGCGCAGACGTTCGACGTCGGCACGCCACCGGTCGGGAGTGGGCGTCTCGGGGTCGAGCGGACGGCCCGCGACGATCGAGAGCAGGTGCGCCCAGGCGCGCGGAACGACGTCGACCACGGCGTAACCGCCACCGCCGGTCGCGATCCACTTGCCGCCGGTCAGCTCCTCGGCGAGGTCGCGGACCGCGAGGTAGGACGCGCGCTGTCCGTCCACGCTCAGCATGAGGTTGGTGAGCGGGTCGTCCATGTGCGAGTCGCAGCCGTGCTGGCTGACGATGATGTCGGGCTCGAACTCGCGGATCAGCGGCGGCACCACCGCGTGGAAGGCCCGCAGCCACCCCGCGTCCGACGTGCCCGGCGGGAGCGGGACGTTGACCGCCGATCCTTCGGCGCCCTTGGCACCGACCTCCGTGGAGTAGCCCGTGCCCGGGAACAGCGTCTGGGGCGACTCGTGCAGCGAGACCGTGAGGACGCGGGGATCGTGGTAGAACATCGCCTGCACGCCGTCGCCGTGGTGGGCGTCGACGTCGATGTAGGCGATCTTCTGGGCGCCGTTGTCGAGGAGCCAGCGGATCGCCATCGCAAGATCGTTGTAGATGCAGAAGCCGCTCGCCCGGCCGGGCATGGCGTGATGCAGCCCGCCGCTGACGTTGATGGCGCGGGACCGCTCCCCCGTCCAGACGAGCCGTGCCGCTTCGACACTCGCGCCGGCGATCAGCGAACTCGCCTCGTGCATGCCGCCGAACACCGGGTTGTCGTCGCCGCCGAGCCCGATCGAGAGATCGGCGTGGGTCGGATGCTTACTGAGGTTGAGGACCCGCTCGATGTACTGAGGCGTGTGCACGAGCGCGAGGTCGTCCTCCGTGCAGGGTCGGGCACCGACGATGTCGAGCTGGTCCAGCACGCCCAGTTCCCGCGCGAGTTGCATGGTCAGCTTCACGCGGACCGGTGCCATGGGGTGCGACGGCCCGAAGTCGTAATCGGTCAGGTGCTCGTCGAAGACGACGCAGGCCCGGCCCTGGTCGCTCATCCGGCCAGCTCCCGGGCTCGGGCGGCGGCCGCGGCGACACCCGCCCTCAGCGCGGCAGCAGCGCCCTGCTCGTCGAACGTCGTCGTGGCGGCGTGTGTCGTGCCGTTGGGTGAGGTGACGCGTCGGCGCAGTTCCTCGGGAGATTCCTGGGACCCGGCCAGCAGCGCCGCCGCCCCGACGAGGGTCTGTTCGGTGAGCTCGCGAGCCGTCTGAGGGTCGAGGCCCGCGGCGACGCCACCGTCGATCATCGCTTCGGCCAGGTAGAAGAGGTACGCGGGGCCGGAGCCCGAGACCGCGGTGACCGCGTCCTGCTGTGATTCGTCGACGACCGCGACCCGGCCTGCGGTGCTCAGCAGCTCGACGACGAGATCGAGCTGCTCGGCGCTGACGCTGCTCCCGGCCGAGACGCCGAACATCCCCTGGCCGATCACCGCCGGCGTGTTGGGCATCGCCCGCACCACGGCCACGCCGTCATGCAAAGCGGTCTCGATCGACCCGGTCGTGATCCCGGCGGCGACGGAGACGACCACAGCGTCCGAGCGCACGGCATCGGCGATCTGCTGGACCGCGTCGGCGACGTGGTGCGGTTTGACGGCGAGGATGACCACGGTGGCGCCGGCCACCGCCCGTGCCGAGTCCGCGCTCTCGATGCCGTACCGCTCGGTGAGCTCGGCGGCGCGCTCGGCTTGCGGCTCGCTCACCGTCAGCTGCTCGACTCCCGCCGACCGCAGCGCGGCGATGAGCGTTTCGCCCATCACGCCACCGCCGATCACCGCGACCTGCAATCCGGAGGTGAGAGTGCTCATGCCCTGAGACTAGTCTCACCCCGTGCGCCTTCGGCTCGACCCCTTCATCGTCGCCCTGCTCACGGTCGCCCTCACCGGCGTACTGTTCCCGGCCCAGGGTCGCGCCCTCGACGCCGTCCAGACCGTGTCGTTGGCGGTCATCGCCGGGCTCTTCTTCCTCTACGGGGCTCGACTCTCGACCACGGAGGCGCTAGCAGGCGCCGCCCGATGGCGCGTCCACATCGTCATCGTGACGATCACGTTCGTCCTGTTCCCCGCGCTCGGACTCGCGGTCGAGTGGGTTGCCGCCGCCTGGTGGTCCGCTCCGCTCGCCTCGGGGCTGCTGCTGTTGTGCCTCGTGCCCTCGACGGTGCAGGGATCGGTGGCGTTCACCGGCATCGCCGGTGGGGACCGCGCGGTGGCCGTGGTCGCGGCATCGTTGTCGAACCTGCTCGGCGTCGTCATCACGCCGCTGCTGGTGGCGGTGCTGATGGGCGGCGACTCTCACGTGACGTTCGGCTCGGTCGCCCGCATCGTCGGGCTGCTACTGGTCCCGTTCCTGCTCGCCCAGATCCTGCGGCGCTGGTGGGTCGGCGGTTTCGTCGCCCGGCACCACACCCTCCTGAAGGGCTACGACCGCGGGAGCATCCTCTTCGTCGTCTACGTGGCGTTCTCCAGCGGAACCAACGCCGGCGTGTGGTCGGCCGTGAGCTGGGTGGACGGCGCGGTCCTGCTGGCGATCGTCGCGGCGCTGCTGATCCTCGGCCTGGGAGTCGCGGCACTGCTGGCCCGGCCGTACGAACGGCCGCAACGGATCGCCATCCTCTTCTGCGGTTCCAACAAGTCCCTCGCGTCCGGCCTTCCGATGGCGACCGTGCTCCTGCCACCGGATCAGGTGGCCCTGCTGATCCTGCCGCTCATGGCCTACCACCAGTTGCAGCTCATCACCTGCACGCTGCTGGCGAACCGGATCGCCCGTCAGGACGGCAACGCCACGGCGTGAAGCCGGGCGTACGCGAGCGCCTCCAGCAGGTCGTTCTCCCGGGCATCGCCGTCGGCGGCCTTCCGCGTGCTGATCTCGACCACCACCTGACCGTCGAAGCCGGCTTCCGCGAGCTCCTCGAGGAACTCGGCGCACGGCTGGGTCCCGCGCCCGGGCACGAGATGTTCGTCCTTGCCCGACCCGGTGCCGTCGGCGAGGTGGATGTGGCGCAGCCGCGGTCCGAGGTCGCGCGCCATGGCGACGGGGTCGGCGTGCGCGGTCGCGGTGTGGGAGAGATCGAGGGTGACGTGCGCGTAGTCGTACGGGGTCGGGTCCCAGTCGGGGGCGTACGCCTGGAACTCTCGCTTGCCGCTGCGCCACGGGTACATGTTCTCGACGGCGAAGTCGAGGCCCTCGTACTGCTCCTCCAGCGCGGCGATCCCCTCCACGAAGCCGCGGGCGTAGTCGCGTTGCCATCGGAACGGCGGATGGACGACGACCACCTCGGCGCCCAACTCGAGGGCCATCTCCGCGCTGCGGTGCAGCTTGCCCCACGGCTCGAGGCCCCAGATGCGTTGCGTGAGCAGGAGACAGGGCGCGTGAACGGACCCGACCCGGATGCCGTGGGTCTCCGAGAGCACTCGCACCGCGTTGATGTCGGTGCTGATCTCGTCGATGCCCACCATGACCTCCACCGCGTCATATCCCAGACGCGCCGCGGCGTCGAAGCCGGCGGCGGTGGAGTCGGGGTAGACCGACGATGTCGAGAGCGACACCGTGATCGGCGGGGTGTCCTTCACTTCACCCAGATTAGTCCGAAGCCGGTGAGCCGTCGGCCGGTCACAAGTGGTCCAGATACTCGATGAGCACGCCCTCGCGCAGCGCCCAGGGACAGATCTCCAGCTCCTCGACGCCGAACAGGTCCATCGTGGCCTCCGCGACCACCGCGCCGGCCCGCATCTGATGGGCGCGGTCGGTGGACACCCCCGGCATCGCCGCGATCTCCTCGGTCGAGCAGGTCGCCAGGTCATCGACGAGCCGGGTGAGTTGACGGCGTTCCAGCGTGCGGCGGACGTACGGTCCTTCCGTCGACGGGGCCGCTCCGCACATGCGGGCGAGGGAACGGAACGTCTTGCTCGTGGCGACGGCTCGGTCGAACGCCCCGCCCCGCAGCAGAGGGCCCGCGGCCTGACCGATCTCGCGGCGCACGGCGAGGCGGAGATCGGGGACGGAGACGCCCTGGTCGAGCCGTTCGCGGGTGAGCCGCCCGGCTCCCAGCGGCAGCGACGAGACGACCTCGGGCTGTTCGTCGGTGCCGGCTGCGAGTTCGAGCGATCCGCCGCCGATGTCGAAGACGCCCAGCCGCCCCGACGACCACCCGAACCACCGACGTACCGCGAGGAAGGTCAAGCGCGCCTCGTCCTCGCCGGGCAGCACCTGGAGGTCCAGGTGGGTCGCCTCGTTGACCGCGGCGATGACCGCGTCGGCGTTCACCGCGTCGCGGACGGCGGAGGTGGCGAAGGCGAGCACCGTGTCGCACCCCTTCTCCGCGGCCTCGTCGGTGGCCGAGACCGCGTACTTGACGAGCCGGGCGATGCCTTCGTCGCTCACCCGCTGCTCGGTATCGAGGTGCTCGGCGAGCCGCAGGGGCTCCTTGAACGAGTGAGCAGGCACCGGCGGGCCGCCCCGGAAGGCGTCGACGATGAGCAGATGCCCCGTGTTGGAGCCGATGTCGAGGACACCCATGCGCATACCCCGTAGTCTCGCACCCTTCGCGCACCTACAGTGGAGCGATGCCGGAGATCGACTTGGGCTTTCCCCGCTCGTTCGTCGAGTTCGCCAATCCCGACGACCCGTCGGAGCGGTTCCGCTGCGACCTGACCTGGCTCACGTCGCGATGGACGTGCATCTTCGGTCAGGGCTGTCCCGGCATCGATTCGGCCTCGCCCGACGCGGGCTGCTGTGCGCTCGGTGCGCACTTCAGCGACGACGAGGACGTCGCCCGTGTCGCGGCCTTCGTCGAGCGCCTCGACCCGACCGAGTGGGAACTGCACGACGAAGGACACGCCCGGGGCTGGACCGAGACCGACGACGAGGGCGAGGTGAAGACGAGGGTCGTCGACGGCGCCTGCATCTTCCACAACTCGGCCGGCTTTCGTGGCGGGTACGGGTGCGCCCTGCACGCCCATGCCCTCGCGACCGGCCTCGAACCGCTCGAGACCAAACCCGACGTGTGCTGGCAGCTGCCGTTGCGCCGCCAGTTCCGCGAGGTCGATGCGGGCGACGGCGAGGTCTACACCGAGGTCACGATCGCCGAGTACACCCGGGCGGGATGGGGCCCGGGCGGTGCGCACCTGGACTGGTACTGCTCGTCGAACACCGAGGCCCACGTCGGCCGCGATCCGGTGTACGTGTCCTACCGGGCAGAACTCGTCGCGCTCATGGGCGAGGCGGGGTACGACGCTCTGCGCGGGCACTGCGAGCGGTTCGAGGCGGCCGGTCGCCCGCAGCCTCACCTCGCCGACCCCATCGGCTGAAGCCACCCGGGTCTCCGGCGCTGGTCGCGCGCCAGTAACAATGCCGTATGCATCTGGACCACGTGATCTTCGCGGTCGGCCCGAGCGGCCTCGCCCAGACGACCGCCGAGCTGAGCGAGCGCCTCGGCGCCCCGTTCCTCGACGGCGGCGTGCACCCGAGGTTCGGGACGCGCAACATGATCTTGCCGCTCGCCAACCGTCAGTACCTCGAGGTCGTCGAGGTGCTCGAACACCCCGCCGCCGAGAAGGCCGCGTTCGGCCAGGCGGTTCGCGCGCGCTCGGAGATGGGCGGCGGCTGGCTCGGCTGGTGCATCGCCGTCGACGACATCACCCCCGTCGAGCGCCGGATCGGCCGTCACGCCGTGCCGGGCAACCGCCATCGTCCCGACGGGTTCAATCTTGAGTGGGTGCAGATCGGCACCAGCTCGATGAAGGCCGACCCGCAGCTGCCTCAGGTCCTGCAGTGGCTGATCGACTCCGACGAGCACCCCTCGCAGATGGCCCCGACCGACATCGCGCTGGTGGCGCTGGAGATCGCCGGCAGCCCCGAGCGAGTGTCCGACTGGCTCGGGGAGGGCGCGATCAAGACTCTCGAGCAGATCGAGGTCCGGTGGGTCGCCCCGAACGCACTCCCCGGCATCACCGTGGCGGAGTTCTCCACACCGCAGGGTCTCGTCCGCCTCTGAGCGAGCGACCGAGCTTGGCCGCTCGGATGACTCGTCGGAGGATCTGCTAGAGCGCCGGTCTCGTGCACCAGCCTTGACGACCCAAAAGCCTGAGAAGGCGGACACAAGATCCCCGAAGCCTGATTTCCGCATTGCGCTTGACAACCAAGAAGTGGAAAGTTCATGCTCATTTCACGTCATTTGGAGGTCACGATGCAGCGTCAATTGACAGTGATCGCTTTATCAGCGTTTGCGCTCGGCGTCAGCTCCGGAATTGCTCACGCGGGAGTTGCCAACGGTTCCTGGGGTAATTTTAGTCACGGATACGCTTATCAGGGTCGTTCCACCATCATCACGAACCCCGGCACGGCATCTTCGCAGACATTCACAGCACGAGCCTCCGGAACTGCCGCCGCTGGTTACATGGGCGGCAGCCCCCGGATGTACCGATCGTCAGGGTCACTCGTTTGCACCGCGGGCTGGCGATACAACGCCTCGGCCACGTCAATTATGGACGTACGTGGATGTAATAGGAGTGGGAGCGGCTCTTGGTACACCTACGGTCAGGTACGAGGATTTAATGGCTCCTCCTATGCAACCTACACACCTCCTCGGTCTCCCAACCAGAACTCGTGAAAGGAGCGGTCCATGAGGACACTCACGAATCCATCGCGGACCAGCACCGCTCTGCTCCTTGCAGCCGGACTTGCCCTAGGAGGGTTCTTCGCCGGCTCGAGTGTCGCCGGCGCGGGATCTGCGGGCGAAGCCGGGCCGGAGTCCAGCAGCTCGGTACCCACATTCGCCGTCAACGATCGAGGACAGACATACGGTTCGGAGTTCGGCGTGCCCTTCGAGGACCGACCAGATCTCATTCAAGCCGAGGGGACCGACGGGACCGAGGGATACGTCTCGCGAGAACTCCTCGACGAAGTGACCGGGGCTGACGTCGCCAATCCGCAGGAAGCGATCGAATATCAGGAAGCCCAACGGCGTGCTACGACGAACGAGGTCACCGTCCCCCTCCTAGCTCGCGACGGAGTCACGGTGGTCGGCGAGTTCGCGATCGACATGAACCCGGTGGTCACCGAACGTTGACGTCGACCTCGTGCGCCTCTGAGCTGTGTCGGTCCAGGCGCCTAGGCTGACGCCATGGCCAAACTGACCAAGCCCGCGTACGCCTGCGCCGAGTGCGGCTGGACCACGAGCAAGTGGGTCGGCCGCTGCGGCGAGTGCCAGGCGTGGGGCACGGTCGACGTCGCCGGAGGCAGCTCCCGCACGGCCCGCACCAGCGCTGCGCCCGTCGCGGCCCCCGCCGTGCCGATCACCGAGATCGGTGTCGAATCGGCGTCGGCCACCGGCTCGGGTATCGCCGAACTCGACCGCGTCCTCGGCGGCGGCGTCGTCCCCGGCGCGGTGATGCTGATGGCCGGCGAGCCGGGTGTCGGCAAGTCGACCCTGCTCCTGGAGGTCGCCGCGCGCTGGGCCCGCGCCGGACGTCGCACCCTGTACGTGTCCGGCGAGGAATCGGCCGCCCAGGTGCGCCTGCGCGCCGAGCGCACCGGCGCGCTGCACGACGAGCTCTTCCTCGCCGCCGAGACCGACCTCGGCGCCCTGCTCACTCACATCGACGAGGTCAAGCCCAGTCTGCTGATCGTCGATTCGGTGCAGACCATCGGCTCGGCCGATATCGAGGGCGTGCCCGGCGGGGTCACGCAGGTGCGCGAGGTCGCCACGACCGTCATCGGCCGGGCCAAGGCTGAGAGCATCGCGACGCTCCTCGTCGGCCACGTCACCAAGGACGGCTCGGTCGCCGGTCCCCGTGTGCTCGAGCACCTCGTCGACGTGGTCCTGCAGTTCGAGGGTGACCGCACTTCGCGGCTCCGGCTGCTGCGCGCGGTCAAGAACCGCTTCGGGCCGGTCGACGAGATCGGCTGCTTCGATCTGGTCGATCACGGCATCGTCGAGGTGCCCGACCCCACGGGCCTGTTCGTCACCCGCCACGAGCGGCCGGTGTCCGGCACCTGCATCACCGTGACGATGGAGGGCCGGCGCCCCCTGCTCGCCGAGGTCCAGGCGCTCACGGTCGATGCCACGACACCGTCGCCCCGGCGCACCTCCAGCGGGCTGGATTCCTCGCGCATCGCGATGGTGCTCGCCGTGCTGACCAAACACGCACGCCTGCCGCTCGGCAAGTTCGACGTCTACACCGCCTCGGTGGGCGGAGCCCGGCTGCACGAACCGGCCGTCGATCTCGCGGCCGCGCTCGCGATGTACTCCGCGATCTCCGACGCCCCGCTCCCGGCTCAACTCGTCGCCGTCGGCGAGGTCGGCCTGGCCGGCGAGGTGCGTCCGGTCAGCAACGCCGCCGCCCGGCTGCGTGAGGCGGCCCGGATCGGTTTCACCCACGCCATCGTGCCCGCGGGCACCGAGGGACTCGATGCCGTCCGCGGTCAGCTGACGATCGTCGACGTTCCGCATATCTCTGCCGCTATCGCCGCGACCCGCCGGTAGGCTGTGCCCGTGGCTCTGTCCAGCGACCTGCGCAGCGCCCTCGCCTCCGTCGCCCCGGGCACGGCACTGCGCGAGGGTCTCGAGCGCATCCTCCGCGGCCGCACCGGCGCGCTCGTCGTCGTGGGCATGGACCGCGAGGTCGAAGCCATCTCCACCGGCGGCTTCGTGCTCGATGTGCCGTTCACCGCGACCGGGCTGCGCGAACTGGCCAAGATGGACGGTGCGATCATCGTCGACGCCACCGCCTCGCGCATCCTCCGCGCCGGCGTGCACCTGATGCCTGATGCCACGATCGCGACCGAGGAGACCGGCACCCGGCACCGCACGGCCGACCGCGTCGCCCGGCAGACCGGCTTCCCGGTCATCTCGGTCTCGGCCTCGATGCACATCATCGCCTTGTACCTCGGCGAGACGCGCTACGTCTTGGAGGGCACGGCCACCGTCATCAGCCGCGCCAACCAGGCGCTGCAGACCCTCGAGCGGTACCGCACCCGGCTCGACGAGGTGTCCGATGCGCTGTCCGCGCTCGAGATCGAGGACCTGGTGACGGTGCGCGACGTCGCCGCCGTGGCGCAGCGCATGGAGATGGTCACCCGGATCGCCAACGAGATCGACGGATTCGTGCTGGAACTCGGTACCGACGGCCGGCTGCTGGCGCTGCAGCTCGATGAGCTCGTCGGCGGCGTCGAGGCCGAGCGCGCTCTGGTGATCCGCGACTACTTGCCGCAGACCCGGCGCAAGCTCACTCCCGATGACGTCCTGGCCGACCTCGCCGCCGTCACGGCGAGCGATCTCGTCGACCTCGGTACGGTCGCCACCGCGCTGCGGATCGGCGACGCCGACAGCCTCGACGCGGCGCTCTCGCCTCGTGGCTACCGCCTGCTCGCCCGCATCCCGCGGTTGCCCAATACCGTCGTCGAGCGGCTCATCGCGCATTTCGGCTCCCTGCAGCGGCTGCTCGCCGCGAGCCTCGACGACCTCCAGGCGGTCGAGGGCGTGGGCGACCTGCGCGCTCGCGGCGTCCGCGAGGGTCTGTCCCGCCTCGCGGAGTCCAGCATCCTGGAACGTTACGTCTGAGCGCCGTCGCGCCGCTGCCACGCGTCGACGAGGAGACGCGCGTTGTCCTCGGGCGGCCGGGTGCCGTCGAGATCGAGGTGATAGTCGCGGAAGCCGTGGACCGTCTCGAGGTCGCGCCGCGCGTCCCCCACGCGCCGATCGCCCCGCGCCCGTTCGCGCTGCTCCAGCACCGCGAGCGGCGCGTGCAGGCCGACCCAGAACACGTCGATGCCCTGCAGTGCCGTGGTCAGGTCGGCGAATCCCTGAGGCGTCTCGACGATGTAGTCCGAGATGACGTCCACGCCCTGTTCGCTGAACACTCGGTAGGTGCGGTGGAACGCGGCGAAGAACGCGTCACGCACCTCGTGCCAGCCGGGCGGCAGAGCATCGCGGAAGTACAGATCGGCGCTGTGGTACAGGAAGGGCGACGGAAGGACCTGCTGCGCCGCGCGGCACAGGGTGCTCTTGCCGGCGCTCGACGCGCCGTGGACCAGGATCAGCCGGCCGGTCACGGAGCGGGGGGCTGCTCGGGCTGCGGCTCACCCTCCGGCTGCGGCTCACCTTCCGGCTGCGGCTCACCTTCCGGCTGCGGCTCGCCCTCGCCCTCGGGCTCCGGCTCTGGGCGCGGTTCGGCGAGGCGGAAGGTGGCCTCACCCGGTTCGCCGCCGAGAGTCCCGAGCTGAATCGTGTATTCCCCTGCGTTGGCGAAACCTTCGCCGTCGCTGCAGGTGGCACCCGACCCACGGCCGCTCCACTCGACGGAGGCCTGGGTGGCCCATCCCTCGGGAACGGCGATCGGCTCGGAGACGAACGGTTGGCGGCATACCGTCGAGTCGTAGACGGGAGTGCCGCCGCTGGAGATGACGACGAGCAGTTGAGCGTCCTCCGGCGACAGCACACATCCGGAACCGTCGACGGTCGAGACCAGCAGCTCGACGGTCACCGCCTCCCCGGAGTGCTGGCCGTCGGCCACCGCCGGCATGATCCGGATGTTCTCGGGCGCACAGGTGCCCTCGGCGGCCGGGAGCGCCACCGGCACGAGATCCGTCGGCTCGGGTGACGGTTCGGGCGAAGGGCTCGGGGACGCCGTCGCCGCTGACGTCGGCGTCGCGGCGCCGGCTGGCTCGTCGCGATCGTTGACCCACCCCACGATCTGGAGAACGAGCCAGACAAGGCCGATCAGCAGCGCCAGGAGGAGCAGACGGCGCCGCCAGTAGATCTCTGCGGGCAAGGGTCCTCGGGGCACGGTCACACGCTACCGATTCTGCCTGGCGTGAGAGGATCGACGCGCCATGGACCCACAGCTGAGCTCTCTGCACGACGACGTCCTGGCCTGGTTCGCCGAGCACCGACGCGACCTGCCGTGGCGTGGACGCGACGGCGGACGTCCGGACCCGTGGGCCGTCATGGTCTCGGAGTTCATGCTCCAGCAGACCCCGGTCGCGCGCGTGCTTCCGGTGTTCGAGGCGTGGATGGAGGTGTGGCCCGCCGCGGCCGATTTGGCCGCGGCGACGACGGGTGACGCGGTCCGCGCCTGGGGCCGGCTCGGGTATCCACGGCGCGCGCTGCGGCTGCACGCCGCCGCCACGGCCATCGTCCACCAGCACGCTGGGCGGGTGCCGGACACCTACGAGGCGCTGCTCGAGCTTCCCGGGGTCGGCGACTACACGGCGGCCGCGATCGCCTCGTTCGCTTACGGCCGCCGCATGCTCGTGCTCGACACCAACGTCCGGCGCGTCTTCAGCCGCGTGGTCCGCGGCCAGCAGTATCCGCCGCGTTCCGTCACCTCCGAGGAGCGCCGACTCGGCCAGGAACTGATGCCGGTCGAAGGGGCCGACGTGTGGGCTGCGGCGACGATGGAACTCGGCGCCCTCGTCTGCACGGCCCGCGCACCGCGCTGTGATGCGTGCCCGATCGTCGATCGGTGCGCCTGGCGCGCCGCCGGCTACCCGCAGGGCGAGCAGCCCAAGGGGCAGACGTGGCACGGCACCGACCGTCAAGTCCGCGGCCGGCTGCTGGCGGTGTTGCGCGAATCCCCCGAGCCCGTGCTCAAGGGGGCGCTCGACGCGGTATGGGACGACGCCGGGCAACGGGACCGCTGCCTGGCCGGTCTCCTCGACGACGGCCTCGTGGAGCTCGTCGCGGACGACGTCTTCGCGTTGCCCGGACACGACGAAGGGCGGTGACCCTCAGGTCACCGCCCTTCGTTCAGGATCACTCCTCGGAGCCGCCCGTACCGGCCTCGACGGCCGGTCGCACGCCCTCGAGCTCAAGGTCGGCCTTGTCGGTGCCGGTGAAGGTGAAGCGGGCGTCGGCGCCCTCTCCCTCCACGTCGACCAGGACGATCTGACCGGCCCGCAGCTCGCCGTAGAGCAGCTTCTCGGCGAGAGCGTCCTCGATCTCGCGCTGCACGGTGCGACGCAGCGGGCGCGCACCGAGCACCGGGTCGAAGCCGCGCTCGGCCAGCTTCTCCTTGGCGGCCGTGGTGAGCTCGACGCTCATGTCCTTCTCGGACAGGCGCTCCTCCAGGGCACCGACCATCATGTCCACCATCTGCAGGATCTCGTCCTGTGTCAGCGGCGGGAACACGATGACCTCGTCGACGCGGTTGAGGAACTCCGGACGGAAGTGCTGCTTGAGCTCCGTCGCGACGCGCTCCTTCATCTTCTCGTACGTACCCGCGGTGTCGCCGGCCTGAGCGAAGCCCAGGTTGACGCCCTTGGAGATCTCCCGCGCACCGAGGTTGGTGGTCATGATGATCACGGCGTTCTTGAAGTTGATGACGCGACCCTGACCGTCGGTGAGGTGACCTTCCTCGAGGATCTGCAACAGCGAGTTGAAGATGTCGGGGTGGGCCTTCTCGATCTCGTCGAAGAGCACGACGCTGAACGGCTTGCGGCGCACCTTCTCGGTGAGCTGACCGCCCTCGTCGTAGCCGACGTAACCCGGAGGCGAGCCGAAGAGCCGCGAGACGGTGTGCTTCTCGCTGAACTCGCTCATGTCGAGCTGGATCAGCGCGTCGTCGTCGCCGAACAGGAAGTTGGCGAGCGCCTTGGACAGCCACGTCTTACCGACACCGGACGGACCGGCGAAGATGAACGAACCGCCGGGGCGCTTCGGGTCCTTCAGGCCGGCACGGGTACGACGGATCGCCCGGGACAGTGCCTTGATGGCCTCGTCCTGACCGATGACCCGCTTGTGCAGCTCCTCCTCCATGTGGAGCAGTCGCGTGGACTCCTCCTCGCTGAGCTGGCCCACGGGAATGCCGGTCGCCTTGGCGAGGACCTCGGCGATGAGGTGCTCGTCGACGATCGCGACGGAGTCGAGGTCGCCGGACTTCCAGGCACGCTCACGCTCCGCCTTGGCGTGGATGAGCTTCTTCTCCTCGTCGCGCAAGCTGGCGGCGAGCTCGAAGTCCTGGGCGTCGATCGCGCCCTCCTTGCGGCGGCGGACGTCGGCGATCTTCTCGTCGAACTCCTTGAACTCCGGCGGCGTGGCCGAGCGACGGATGCGCAGGCGCGCGCCGGCCTCGTCGATGAGGTCGATCGCCTTGTCCGGCAGGAAACGGTCCGAGACGTAACGGTCGGCCATCGTCGCCGCCGCCGACAGCGCGTCATCGGTGATCGACACGCGGTGGTGTGCCTCGTAACGGTCGCGCAGGCCCTTGAGGATCTCGACGGTGTCGGTGACCGAGGGCTCGTTGACCATGACCGGCTGGAAGCGGCGGTTGAGCGCCGCGTCCTTCTCGAAGTGCTTGCGGTACTCGTCGAGCGTCGTGGCGCCGATGGTCTGCAGCTCGCCGCGAGCCAGCATCGGCTTGAGGATGCTGGCGGCGTCGATCGCGCCCTCGGCGGCACCCGCACCCACGAGGGTGTGGATCTCGTCGATGAACAAGATGATGTCGCCGCGCGTACGGATCTCCTTGAGCACCTTCTTGAGGCGCTCCTCGAAGTCACCGCGATACCGCGACCCGGCCACGAGAGCGCCGAGGTCGAGCGTGTAGATCTGCTTGTCCTTCAGCGTCTCCGGCACGTCGCCGCGGATGATGTCCTGTGCCAGCGACTCGACGACGGCGGTCTTGCCGACGCCGGGCTCGCCCACGAGCACCGGGTTGTTCTTGGTACGGCGGCTGAGCGTCTGCATGACGCGCTCGGCCTCGTCGTCGCGACCGATGACGGGATCGAGCTTGCCTTCGCGGGCCGCCTGGGTGAGGTTGCGGCCGAACTGGTCCAGCACGGCCGACGACGCCGGAGCGGGCTCGGACGCAGTGCCGGCCGCCTCGGACTCCTTGCCCTGGAACCCGCTGACCAGCTGGATGACCTGCTGGCGCACGCGGTTGAGATCGGCGCCCAGCTTGACGAGCACCTGGGCTGCGACGCCCTCACCCTCGCGGATGAGGCCGAGCAGGATGTGCTCGGTGCCGATGTAGGTGTGGCCGAGCTGCAGGGCCTCGCGGAGGCTGAGCTCGAGCACCTTCTTGGCGCGCGGTGTGAACGGAATGTGACCGCTCGGTGCCTGCTGGCCCTGGCCGATCATGTCCTCGACCTGACCACGGACGGCATCGAGCGAGATGTCCAGGCTCTCCAGGGCCTTGGCAGCGACGCCTTCGCCCTCGTGGATGAGGCCGAGCAGGATGTGCTCGGTCCCGATGTAGTTGTGGCTGAGCATGCGCGCTTCTTCCTGCGCGAGCACCACGACACGTCGGGCCCGGTCGGTGAATCTCTCGAACATGGCGTCCCCTCTGCTGGACTGTTCGTACAAGTCTAGTCGCCGGGCGATGGACCCGGCTCGGTTGTCCAGACGCTTAACTCAACTGTCACACCCTCCCAGGTGTTCCGCTGTTCGCCCTGAGCGGAATCGGCCGCTACTCGCGCCGCGAGATCGGGAAGAGGATGGCCTCGCGGATGCCGATGCCCTGCAACAGCATGACGAGCCGGTCGACCCCGAGCCCCATGCCGCCGGCGGGCGGCATGCCGAACTCGAGCGCGCGCAGGAAGTCCTCGTCGACGTCCATCGCCTCGGGATCACCGGCGGCGGCGAGGCGCGCCTGCTCCTCGAGGCGCTCGCGCTGGATGACGGGGTCGTTCAGCTCCGAGTACGCGGGTGAGAGCTCGACCCCGTTGATGATGAGGTCCCACGCCTCCACGAGGCCCGGTACGGAGCGATGCCGCTTGGCCAGCGGGCGCACGGACTCGGGGTAGTCGCACACGAACGTGGGCTGGATGAGGGTGTGCTCGACGAGCTTCTCGAACAGCTCCAGCAGCACCTCGCCGGCGCCCCAGTGGTCCTGCAGGGCGACGTCGTGCCGCTCGGCGAGTGCGACGAGGTCCTCCTCGGTCGTCGTCGGGGTAACGTCGGCTCCCGTGGCCTCCGCGACGAGCTCGTGGATCGTGGCCCGGCGCCAGGGGGCCTCGAGGTCGATCGTTCCGCCGTCGCGCGCGGGGACGACGGTCTTACCGACAGCGCGGGCGGCGTTGACGACGAGGTCGCGGGTGAGCTCGGCCATCGTGTCGTAGCTGCCGTACGCCTCGTAGGCCTCGAGCATCATGAACTCGGGGTTGTGGGTGTTGTCGACGCCCTCGTTCCGGAAGGTCTTGCCGATCTCGTAGACCTTGTCGATGCCGCCGACGAGCGCGCGCTTGAGGTGCAGCTCGAGCGCGATGCGCAGGAGCGCGTCCTCGTCGAAGGCGTTGACGTGGGTGTCGAACGGACGCGCCGCGGCGCCGCCGTTGGTGTGCTGCAGGACCGGCGTCTCGACCTCGATGTACCCGCGATCGTCCAGCGTGGCACGGAGGGACTTGAGGACGGCGGCCTTGACCCGGACGTTCTCGCGCGCCTCCGGCCGCACGATGAGGTCGACGTACCGCATCCGCGAGCGGGCCTCGTCCGAGAGCGGCTTGTGCTCGACCGGGAGCGGGCGCACCGTCTTGGCGGCCAGGCGCCACGATGTGGCCATGACCGACAGCTCACCGCGCCGGCTGGTGATCACCTCGCCGGTGACTTGCAGGTGGTCACCGATGTCGACGAGCTGCTTGAACTCGCCGAGCCGCTCCTCGCCGACCTCCGCCAGCGAGAGCATCGCCTGGATCTCGGTGCCGTCGCCCTCGCGCAGCCGGACGAAGCACAGCTTGCCGGTGTTGCGCAGGAAGATGACGCGACCGGCGATCGCCGCGGTGACGCCGGTGTGGTGGTCGGGGCCGAGTCCCTCGGCGTCGTAGGACTCGACGATCTCGCGGATGGTGTGGGTCCGCTCGACGGTCACCGGGTAGGGGTCCTCGCCCGCGTCGAGGATGCGCTGCCGCTTCTCACGACGGACCCGCATCTGCTCGGGAAGGTCGTCCTCGGTCTCGGGGCTCTGCGGCACGTCGGTCACGAGGCCCCATCCTACGGAAGGAACGGGTGCTGCTCGCCGGGTGCGGCCACCCCCGACATCCGCAACCGAATGTTAGTGACTAACATTGGACGCGTGACCCCGATACGCAAGGCCGAGCGGACTCGCGAGCGTCTGGCCGAGCACGCCCTCGACCTCTTCGAGACGCAGGGGTACGAGGCCACCACCGTGGCCCAGATCGCCGCCGCAGCAGGCGTGACGGAGATGACGTTCTTCCGCCATTTCCGCACCAAGGAGGCGGTCGTCCTGACCGATCCCTACGACCCGGTGATCGCCGCCGGCATCCGGCGCCGCCCGCTCGACGAACCGCCCTTGCACCGCGCGGTGCGCGGCCTGCGCGAGACGTTCGCGCAGCTTCCCGAACCCGACGTGGACATGGTGCGGCGGCGGGTCCGGTTGATCGCCCGCACTCCCGTCCTGCGCGCGGCCGTCACGCGGCACAACGACGTCACCGAGAGCGCGATCGCCGATGCGCTCGCCGGGCCCGAGGAGGACGCCCTCGCCGCTCGCGTGAGCGCCGCGGTGGTACTCGCCGCCCTGACGGTGGGTCTGTACGCCTGGGCGGAGCACGCCGAGGGCAGCCTCGGGGAGTTCATCGAGCGCGCTCTCGCCGTGCTGGAGCCGGACCATGCCTGACCGGTTGAGCGTCGACGACGCGCGGTACGACTTCGGCGCGGGGGCGGGCCTTTTCGGCGCGAGTCTCACCGTCGCACCCGGGGAGATCCATGCGGTGGTCGGCTTGAACGGTTCGGGCAAGACGACGCTCATGAGGGCGGTCGTCGAGATGATCCGGCTGACCTCGGGCCGCGTGCGGGTCGACGGCGTCGACGTGACGTCACTTCGCGCGCGGGATTGGGCACGCGTCGGTCACGTCATCGAACAGCCCTTCGCCTATCCCGAACACACCGTGCGCGCGAACCTCGAGATGGCGGCCCTCCTGCACGGCGTCGGCGACGAGCTCACCGCGACGGTCGACCGGGCCTTGGGCGAACTGGGCATCGAGAAGTTCGCCGGGGTCCTCGCGCGCCGCCTCTCCCTCGGGAACCGGCAGCGTCTCGGCATCGCAGCCGCGCTTCAGCACCGACCCACGCTGATCATGCTCGACGAACCCACCAACGCCCTCGATCCGGCAGGCGTGATCCTCGTGCGGGAGGCCTTGCTGCGGCACGCCGCGCGAGGCGCCGGGATCCTCGTGTCCAGCCACCATCTCGACGAAGTCGCCCGCGTCGCGCACCGGATCTCGGTGTTCAACCGCGGCCGGGTCGTCGGTGCTCTCGACCCGAGCGGCCGCGACCTCGAACGCACCTTCTTTCGGATCGTGCACGCGGACGACGAGAGCAGGACGTCATGAGCGGCATCGGTTCGGCCCTGCGGGTGGAGTTCCGCAAGAGCCTGGCGTCCCCGGTGCTACGCGCCATCACAGTGTTCGTGGTCGTCGGCATCGCCCTGCTCAGCGGTGCGCTGGTGTCTGCCGCGCTCGCAGGGAACGCCCAGGTCACGGCGCAACTCGGGCACCTCGCGGGCACGACAGGATGGCCCTTGCTGACCGGCCTGGTCGCGCAAGTCACCGCCGCCGGCGGCCTGCTCGCGTTCGGCGTCGCACTGAGCTGGATGTTCGGCCGCGAATTCGCCGAGGGGACGATCGCCGGCCTGTTCGGCCTGCCGGTCACGCGGGCCTCGATCGCTGCGGCCAAGCTCCTCGTCTACGCGGGCTGGGTGGTCGGCGTGTCCGCGGGGCTCGTCATCCTCGTCGCCGGCGCGGGGATGGCGCTCGGCCTCGGCACCGTCGACGCCGGGGTGATCGAGAGCCTCGCTCGCCAGTTCATCCTCACCGTGCTCAGCGGCCTTCTGGCCGTTCCCGCCGCGTGGGCCGCGACACTCGGTCGCGGTTATCTTCCGGGCGTCGCGGGCACCATCGGCCTCCTCGCGCTCGCACAGATCGCGGTCGTCGCCGATACGAGAGTCGCGGCCTGGTTGCCGATCGCGGCACCAGCACTCTGGGCGCTCTTCCCCGACCAGGTCGATCACTGGCAACTCCTCGCCGCGCTCGCCGTGCCCCTGGCCTTCGGGGTCCTCACGATTCGTTCGTGGAGGCGGCTTCGGTTCGATCGCTGACCGTCACCGGGTGAGACGGTCGAGGAACGCCACGAGCAGCGCTTCGCGCAGGCGGGGCGGCGCGACGTCGAGGAGGGCGTTCACCGGGGCCATCCGTTCGGGAAGCGCGACGGCGCCACCCCCGCCGAGGCCGGCCAACTCGAGCAGCCCGTCGAAGGCGGCGTCGTCGAGTTCGGCCGGGTCGGTCGCCTGCGCGGCCGCGACGAGCTCGGGCGCGACGACGACCGGACCGGCAGCGACCGCAGAGTTCACGGCGGCGGCGAGGTCATCGAGGAACTGCGGCACCGACGACGCCGTGGCGGCGCTGACCGTCAGATGCACCGTCGCCGGCAGCTCACCGAAGCGCATCTGGGGCTGGACGAACCAGCCGCGCGCCAGCATCTCGTCGCTGAGGGTGAAGACGTCGAGCGTCTCGTCCACGCCGAAGGAGAGCAGCGTCGATTCCGGGTCGGCGGCGAGAGCGAGGTGCTCCATAGCCGCGATCCCCTCTGCCAACCTGTTCGTGGCCCCCAGCGCGGCGCGCGCCAGCGTCGCGTAGCCCTCGCGCCCGATGTGCTGCACCACCGCCCAGGCCGCCGCGAGCGGCCCGCCCGACTTCGTGGACTGCGTGGTGGCGTTGAGCATGGTGTACCCGGGCCAGTCCGCGTAGGCGAAGAACTGCGGGCGGCGCAGCTCGGGCGTGCGATGCAGGAGGAGCGAGGCGCCCTTCGGCGTGTAGGCGTACTTGTGCAGGTCGACCGACAGGCTCGTGACGCCCTCGACCCGCAGATCCCACGGCGGCGCCGTCGGACTGAACGGCAACACCCACCCGCCGATGCACGCATCGACGTGGAATCGCAGCCCGCGCTCCGCAGCGAGCGCGCCGAACGCCTCGATCGGGTCGATGACCCCGTGCGCGTAGGAGGGGGCGGAGGCGGCGAGGAGCACGACCCGGTCGCCGAATTCCTCGAGCGCCGCCCTGGTCGCGTCGACATCGGCCTTCTTCGTGGCCCGGTCGACATCGACGACGACGGCCTCGACGCCGAAGTAGTGCGCCGCCTTGTGGAACGCCGCGTGGATCGTGCTGGGGAGCACCATCACCGGCCGGTCGACCTTCCGCGCGTCCCGCGCGGCCTGGACGGCGAGCAGGATCGACTCCGTGCCGCCCGAGGTCACCGATCCGACGGCGCCGGGCACGCCCACCAGTTCCCGGGCGAACCCCACGAGTTCGTTCTCCATCGTCAGCAAGCTGGGGAACGCGGTCGGATCGAGACCGTTCGCCGAGGAGTACATGGCCAGGGCGTGCCGGCCGATCTCATCGGCCTCAGCCAGCCCGGAGTCGTAGACGTAGGCCAGTGTTCGCCCGCCGTGCGTGGGCAAATCGGCTGACCGCAACATCTCCAGCCTGGCGACCAACTCATCGGTGCTCACGGGCGACCTCCTCGCGTTCGCTGTCGTGCCGGTAGTGCCGCAGGAAGAACAGGCTCACGGCAACCAGGAGCGCCGGCAGCACGGAGAAGCCGAGGGCGATGGCCAGGCGCGTCCCGTCGTCCTGGACGACGACCTCGCCCTCCGTGGAGGACAGGTATCCGCCGATCGCGAGGACGAGGGCGAAGATCGCCGGCCCGAGCGCCATCCCCAGGGTCTCCCCCGCGGTCCACAGTCCGGCGAAGACGCCGATCCGGTTCTCTTCGCTGCGCTCGGCATCGCGCCCGGCGACGTCGGGCAGCATCGCCAGCGGAAACACCTGCGCGCCCGCGTATCCGATGCCCGCGACGCCTGCGGCGAGGCAGGTCAGGACCAGCGATCCGGTGTGCGCGACGAGCAGCGCGAGCATCCCGACGATCATCGTCACCGAGGCGAGCACATATCCGTGACGCTTGTCGCGCCGGGCGGCGACGCGCTCCCAGAAGGGCGTCACGACCAGGGCGGGGCCGACGAAGGCCACGAACAGGAGCGTGGCCGCGAGTGAGGAATCGAGCAGATCCTTGGCGCCATAGGCGACCGCGGCGAGAAGCGCGCCGATTCCCAGCGCCTGGACCACGAACGTCAGCAGCAGGCTGCGGAAGTCGGCGACCTGGACGATGATCCTCAGTTGCTCGGCGATCGAGCCGGCCGCCGCGGGACGCCGCCGCTCGGGCGCACGAGCGGTGCCGAGGTAGGCGCCCAGCGCTCCGGCGACGATCAGCAGACCGACGAAGACACCCATCACGCGGTAGCCGTCGGCCGTCGGCTCGCCCCCGAACGCGTTGACCAGCATCGGCGCGACACCTCCGGACACGAGGATGGCGAGCGCGAGGACGACGACCCGCCACGTCATGAGGCGGGTGCGTTCGTCGTAGTCGTCGGTCATCTCGGCCGGCATCGCCATGAACGGCACCTGGAAGAACGTGAAGGCGGTGGCGCAGGCGACGAACAGCACCACCACGTAGACGCCGCTGAGCGCAGGCACGCCGGTGGGCCCGGCGAACAGGAGCGCGAACGCGATCGCCAGCAGCAGCCCGCCCCAGAGCAGGAAGGGCCGCCGGCCGCGGCGATCGGCGGCACGGTCGCTGATGCGGCCGACGAAGGGATCGATCACCACGTCCCATGCCTTGGGAAGGAAGACGATGAGTCCGGCGATCGCCGCACCGATACCGACGACGTCGGTCAGGTAGGGCAGGAGGAGCAGTCCGGGAACCGTGCCGAAGGCACCCGTCGCCACGCTTCCCGCGGCGTAGCCGCGCCGCACCGACGGCGGGAGGGGGCCGGTCATGGGCTCATGATGGCAGGCCGTCGGCAGGTCCGGGAGGGGTTTCTCGTCCAATCCTCAGCCGTTCGTCACCGGCTGTTCACGCCGCGTCGGGTTGAGCTTCACACCCGCCTCGCACCCTGGATCGTGACAGGGATTTCGCCCACGAGGGGGACCAGATGTCCGAGCCCATCGTCACGCCGTCTCAGCTCACCACCACCCCGCTGCGCACGACGCGCGTGAACGGGCACCGGGGACAGAGCTTCACCGCCCCGGAGAACACGCTCCCCGCCTTCCTCGACGCCGCCGCGCTCGGTGCCGACGGGATCGAGTTCGACGTCCACCTCACCGCGGACGGACACGTCGTGGCCCACCACGACCAGACGCTACGGCGCACGACGGACGTCGCCCGGGTCTTCCCCGGACGCGCGGGCGACCCGATCTCCTCCTTCACCGCGGCCGAACTCGCGCGTCTCGACGCCGGCTCCTGGAAGGGCGACCTGTGGGCGGGCACACCGCTGCCGTTCGTCGCCGACATCGTCAAGGCGTTCCGCGACCGGCCGCACCGCATGTCGATCGAACTCAAGGCCACATCGGCCAATCCGCTGGTGTTCGCGATGGCCCTGCGGGCGGCCGTCGGTGCGCGGGAGAACGTGACGTTCATGAGCTTTCGCCGCCCGCTCCTCGATGCCGTGCGTCAGGCGATTCCCGGTGCGCAGGTCGGTCTGGTGAGCGTGCGGCGCCCGCGGACGGTCGACCTCGAGAGCTACGACGAGTTTCACCTCGACGCCACGTTCCTCACCCAGCGCGTCGTGGATCAGATCCACGATCGGGGCAAGACGGTGACCGCGTGGACCGTGGACTCGCCCGCGCAGGCCGCCCGTCTCGCCGCGATCGGCGTCGACGCGATCACCACGAATCGCGTCGACGTCGTCCGCCGCGCCCTGGTCTGACCCGGGCTTCGGGTGCCGGTCAGAGCACCGGCGACTGACGGCGCGCCGCCCGGGCGCGCAACGTCATGACGAGGGTGTGAGCGCCGATGGCCGCCCAGACCGTGTTCGAGGCGACCACGGGCCATGCTCCGTAGAGTGCCCCGGCCGTGCCGGCGAGCACTCCGCCCACCGTGTTCATCGCCGCGTAGGTGATCGATGTCGACGCCACGCGTCCGCGCCACAGCAAGAGGTACGCGGCGAAAGTGCCAGCCGTACCCATCCAACCCAGGATTCCAGCGACAAGGCCGTCCATCGTTCCTCCTCCCACACATGGCGAAGCGCGATCCCGAACGAATCGCGCACAGCCATTCTGAGGAGTTCACAAGGTTCAACTCAAATGCAGTTTTGCCAAGCCTGGGTTTAGGATATGTGAATGTGCGCATCCAACCGTCCCGACTCCCGTTTTTCCTTGCGATTGCACGCAATGGCGGCGTTCTCGCGGCCGCCGACGCGTTGCACGTCACACCGTCAGCGGTCTCGCAGCAACTGACCCGCCTCGAGTCCGAGGTGGGCCAGCCGCTCGTGGAGCGCACCCCCCGTGGCGTCACGCTCACGCCGGCCGGTCGCGAACTCGTCGAGCTCGCCGAGAACGTCGAGCGCGAGATCAACGAGACCGAGCTCCGACTGGCGTCCGCGGGCGACGATCCGACCGGTGTCGTCCGACTCGGAGGCTTCCAGACGTTCTTCTCTTCGGTGCTCGCACCGGCGCTCCCCCGCTGGCGCGAGGAGCTGTATGGCGTCGAGCTGCAGATCCACGAGGGACAGCGTGGCGAGCTGCTTCGCGCCCTGCGCGCCGCCGACCTCGAGATCGTCATCGTCGAGTACGACACCGCCGAAACCGCCCCGGCGCTCGGGCCGGCGATCCGGGAGATCCCGCTGCTCGACGATCCGTGGAAGCTCGTCGCGCCCGCGGGCACCCTCGCGGCCACCGAACTCGTCGAACTCGAACGCCTTCGCACGCCATGGCTCGGCGTCGAGGCGTCGGCGGCCACCGCGCACGCCGTCCGCCGCGTCCGCACGCCGCTCGGGCAGTCGACCTCGGCCCACACCTATGCGGAGTACCCGACCGCGCTCGCGCTCGTCGCTGCGGGCGAGGGCATGACGCTCCTGCCGACGCTGGCGCTCCAGGGCCCCCTGCCCGACGGTGTCGAGGTGGCCGACGTCCCCGGCCTCGGGGCACGGCGCCTGGCGCTGCGCCACCGGACCGGCCGCCGCGGCCCGTCGCCGGCGGTGACCGCCGCGATCGATTTCCTTCGCGACATTTCCGCGTCGTTCCAGGCTGATCCGACGACCGACGTGACGGCCTGAAAGGCTCCGCCCTCGGTAACGATTGCGTGACGCAGCTTTCATTCGAGGCCGTCGTGCGCTTATCGTGCAGATGAACGATAAGCACAGGAGGCTTCCGTGACCCCCTCGATCGACCGCCGCACGCTGCTCGGCGGCGCCCTCGGCGGCGCCGCCGCGTTCGGCTTGGCAGCCTGCGGCGCTCCCACCCTGAGCGTGCCCGAGCAGGCTGCGACCGGCACTGCCCGTCGCGGTGCGACACTGCGCATCGCCCGCCCCGCCGCCAGCGCCGCCGAGATGCTCGACCCCGCCAGTTCGCTGTCCGCCTACGAGTACCTCGGCGCGCTCTACAACCGTCTCGTCCGCCTGAACCGCGAAGGCGAGACCGTTCCCGACCTCGCGACCGACTGGTCGTCGAACGCCGATGCGACGGTCTGGGACTTCCGCCTGCGCTCAGGCGTGCGGTTCCACGACGGAAAACGCCTCACGGCTCGCGACGTGCGGTACACCTTCGAGCACATCCTCGACCCGGACACGGCATCGCCGCAGGCCGGAGCACTGTCGATCGTCGCCGGCATCGACGCCGTCGACGAGACGTCCGTGCGCTTCCGTCTCACGACGCCGAACGCCGAGTTCCCCTCGCTGCTCACCGCGTACCAGTGCTATGTCATTCCCGAGGACTCGGCGGACACGATCGGCCACACGGGCATCGGCACCGGACCGTTCATCCTCGAGAGTTACACCCCTGCGGGTGCCGGCGCCGTGCGGGCGAACGACGACTACTTCGACGGACGGGCGACCCTCGACCGCATCGAGTTCTACTCGATTCAGGACACCTCGGCCCGGGTGAACGCGCTGCTCTCGCGGCAGGTGGACCTGCTCTCGCAGACCAACCTGGACAACCCCACCGCTCGCGTCGTCGCCAACTCTGCCGGCACCACGGTCGCCCGCGTGACGAACGCCCAGTGGTACACGATCCCGATGCTGGCCACGAGCGAGGAGTTCGCCGACCCGCGCATGCGCCAGGCGATGAAGCTCGCGTACGACCCGCCGGCGATCGTGTCCACAGCCCTGCAAGGCACGGGGACCGCCGGTTGGGACAACCCGGTGCCGCCCGAACTCGCCGCGCACCTGGACGTGCAGCGCGAGTACGACCCCGAGAAGGCCCGGTCGATCCTCAAGCAGATCGGGCGCGAGGGCTTCTCCACCCGGATCTACACCTCGGCCTACGAGCCCAACTTCACCGCGATCGCGGTCGCCTTCGCCGACCAGGTCAAGCAGGCCGGCATCGACTTGCGCATCACGAACGTCGCCGCCGACTCGTACTACACGCAGGTCTGGATGAGCGAGCCGCTCATGGTGAGCTACTGGTTCACGGGCCAGCCGGTCGATCAGCTGCTGAACCAGATCTTCCGCACGGGTTCGAGCTACAACGAGTCCGCGTGGTCCAACCCCCAGTTCGACCAGCTTCTCGACGCCGCCCGGGCCGACACCAACGACATCACCCGTCGCCAGAAGTACCAGGACGCCCAGCAGCTGGTGATCGACGACGGCGCCGACCTCACGCCGGTGTTCGGCGACCGGCTCGTGGGGCTGTCCGAGGACGTCGTCAACTACGACGAGTACGGCTTCGAGTTCGACTACCTGGCCCTCGGCCTGAAGGAGGACTGAGCCATGCTGCGGATGATCTCCACCCGCGTCGCGACCTCCGTCGTGACCCTGTTCCTCGCGGCGTTCTTCGTCTTCTTCGCGGTTCAAGCCCTGCCCGGTGACGTCGCGGAGCAACTGCTCGGCCAGAACGCCACCGAGGAGGCCGTCGCCACGCTGCGCGAGCAACTCGGTCTGGACACCAACGTCTGGGTCCGCTTCCTCGAGTGGTTGGGGAACGCGGTCACCGGGGACTTCGGCACCTCGCTGGTGTCCGGCGCCTCGGTGTCCTCGACGCTCTGGACGGCGTTCTCGCACTCACTGCTCATCGCCGTGCCGGCGATCGTCGTGGGCATCACGGTGTCGCTCCTGTTGGGCATCCTCGCCGGCGCACGGCGCGGGACGGGCACCGACTCGGGCGTCTCGGTGCTCTCGCTCATCGCGATGAGCATCCCCGAGTTCGTCGTGGCGACCTTGCTGGTGCTCGCACTGGCGATCGCGATTCCGGTCTTCCCGTCGGTCGTGCTGGAGGGTCCGGACGCCACGTTCGGCGACCTCCTGCCGGCGATCGTCCTGCCCTGCATCACCCTCGTCGTCGCGATGGGGGCGTACATCATCCGCGCGATGCGCTCGTCGACGATCGATGGACTGGCCACCGAGTACGCGACGACGGCGACGCTCAAGGGCGTCCCCCGCCGTCGCGTGCTCTGGCGGCACGTGGCGCCGAGCGCGGTCCTGCCGGTGCTCCCGGTGGTGTCCATCAACGTCGCCTGGCTGCTCGGTGGCGTCGTCGTCGTGGAGTCGGTGTTCAACTACCCCGGGCTCGGCAAACTCATGATCGACTCGGTCTCGACCCGGGACCTGCCGGTGCTCCAGGCGATCGCCGTCCTCAGCGCCGTCGTCTACGTGACGGTCAACCTGCTCGCCGACCTGCTCGCGCTCGCCGCCGACCCGCGTCAGCGGACCCTGCACCAGCCACGGCGCCGACGCAGCACCCCGACGCCCGTCCCCCAGGAGGACCTTCGATGATCACCCGTCTCCGCGGCCTCGGGCAGGTCACGACCGGCACGAAGATCGGGCTGATCTTCGTCGGGTTCACGGTGCTCGTCGCCCTCCTGGCCCCTTGGCTCGCGCCCTACGACCCCGTCGCGACCGACGCCGATAACGCGCTCGCCGGTGCCAGCTGGAGCCACTGGCTCGGCACCGACCAGTACGGGCGCGACATCCTCTCGCGCACGATCGAGGGCGGCCGCTTCGCGCTCCTGGTCTCTCTGCTCGCCACGACCACCGCGGTCGTCGTCGGGACCCTCATCGGCGCCGTCGCGGCCTACTACGGCCGCTGGGTGGACGGCGCGATCACCCGCGTGCTCGACGCGGTGCTCGCCGTACCCTCGGTCCTCGCGCTGCTGCTCATCGTCTCCGTGTTCGGCAACAGTGTGCCCGTGCTGGTCATCGCGATCGCCGTGGTCTACGTCCCGGCCGTGGCGCGCGTCGTGCGCGGCGCGGCACGCCCGGTACTCGCTTCGGGGTACGTCACCGCGGCGAAGGCCCGCGGCGAGCGTTCCCTGCCGATCATCGGGCGCGAGGTGCTGCCGAACATCCTCGACACGGTGCTCGTGGAGTTCGCGATGCGCGCTTCCTGGGTGGTCCTGCTGGTCTCGACTCTGTCGTTCCTCGGCTTCGGCGTGAATCCGCCCACTCCGGACTGGGGTCTGATGATCCAGGAGAACCGCACCGCGTTGACGGTCGCGCCCGCGGGCACGATCGCCCCGATCGTCGCCCTGTCCCTGCTGGTCGTCGGCCTCAACCTCGCCGCCGACGGCCTTGGTAAGCACTTCGGCGTGGACCGCGCCCGACGAGGAGTCCTCTGATGAGCGAAACGACCACCGCCCGCGTCGAGGGCCTCACCGTCTCCTACCGCGCCGGCGAGCAGCGCGTCGTCGTCGCCGAGGACGTCTCCTTCCAGCTGCACCGCGGCCGGACTCTCGGGCTCGTGGGCGAGTCCGGCAGCGGTAAGTCCACCGTCGCCCGGACACTGCTGGGGCACCTGCGGGAGGGCTCGACCGTCGACCGGGGCACCGTGACCGTCTTCGATGACGACGTCTTCTCGCTTCCGGCCGAGCGCCTGCGGAAGCTGCGCGGCGGCACCGTGGCCCTCGTCTCGCAGAACGCCGGACACGCCCTCACCCCGTCGATGCGGGTCGGCGCCCAGATTCGTGAAGCCCTCGCCGTCCACGGGCTGCCCTGCGGCGACGACCGGATCGTCGAGCTGCTCCGGCTCGTGCGTCTGCCCTCCCCCGAGACGCTCGGCCGGCGCTATCCGCACGAGTTGTCCGGCGGCCAGCAGCAGCGCGTCGCCATCGCGATGGCCGTCGCCACCGACCCCCAGATCCTCGTCCTCGACGAACCGACGACGGCGCTCGACGTCGTCACCCAGGCTGCGGTCCTCGCGCTCGTCAGCGACCTGCGCGAGCAACTCGGCATGGCCGTGCTCATCGTCAGCCACGACCTCGGGGTGGTCTCCGCAGTCGCCGACGAGGTGCTCGTCCTGCGCAGCGGCCGCGAGGTGGAGCACGGTTCGACCCAGCAGGTCCTGTCCGCCCCGCGCGAGGAATACACGCGTGAGCTGATCGCCGCCGCGCCGCGGATCCACGGAGTCCCGGTGCCGGACGGACGCGACCTCGAGACGGACCTCATCCTGCGCTGCACCGACGTGGACATCCGCTACACCCGAGCACCGCAGCTCGCGGTCAGCGGGTTCGATCTGGAGGTACGCCGCGGCGAGACCGTGGCCATCGTCGGCGAGTCCGGTAGCGGCAAGTCGACGATCGCCGCGGCGCTCGCCGGCCTCGCCGACGTCGAGCGTGGTGACGCCTCGCTCTGGTCCGCCGACGGGACGCGGCACGACCTCCTCGGACCGGCCGGCCGACGCCCCGTGGACGTCCGCCGCTCGGTGCAACTGGTCTTCCAGAACGCCGATCTGGCCCTCAACCCGCGCCGCACCGTGGGCGACGCGATCGCCCGGCCGCTCAAGGTCTTCGGACGCGCCAAGGGCCGGCAGGAGCCGCGGGCGAGCGTCGAGCGCCTGCTGACCGAGGTCGGGCTCGGCCCCGAGTTCGCCGACCGACTCCCCGCCCAGCTGTCCGGCGGCCAGCGTCAGCGGGTCGGGATCGCGCGGGCCCTCGCGGCCGAGCCGACGCTGCTCATCGCCGACGAGATCACGACGGCCCTCGACGTCTCGGTGCAGGCCGACGTGCTCGCGTTGTTGGACGACCTGCGCACGAGGCGCGCGCTGTCCTGTCTGTTCATCAGCCACGACCTCGCCGTCGTGCGCAGCGTGGCCGACCGCATCGTCGTGATGAAGGACGGGCGGGTCGTCGAGTCCGCGCCCACGACGTCCCTGTTCGAGAACCCGCGCCACCCCTACACCCGGACCCTGCTGGACGCCGTCGTCGAACCGGGGCACACCGAACTGCCCAGCAGCGACGTGGACGCCCGGGTGATCACCCTCGACTCGAACGCCGCTCTGCTCGACCTGGGCGGCGGCCACCGGGTCCGCGCCGACGAAGGAGTCCTCACGTCCTCATGAAGATCGTCGACATCCCCGCCGACGCCGTCGAGGTGCGCGATCTGTGGATCCGGATGCCCGACGGGGTGCGGCTCCACGCCCGCGTCTGGCTCCCTCGCGACGCCGAGCAGCAGCCGGTGCCTGCGCTGCTGGAGTATCTGCCGTACCGCCTGGACGACTGGACCTCGGTGCGCGACAGCGAACGCCACCCCTACTACGCCGCGCACGGCTACGCCTCCGTCCGGGTCGACGTCCGCGGCAGCGGCAGCTCCGAGGGGCTGTTCGAGGACGAGTACTCCCCCGCCGAGCTCGATGACGGCGTGGCCGTCGTCGAGTGGCTCGCCGCTCAGCCCTGGTGCTCGGGCGAGGTGGGCATGTTCGGCATCTCCTGGGGAGGGTTCAACGCGCTCCAGATCGCCGAGCGGGCGCCCGAGCCGCTCAAGGCGATCGTCACCGTGTGCTCGACCGACGACCGGTACGACAACGACGTGCACTACATCGGCGGTGCCGTGCTCGGCGTCGACATGGCGGCCTGGGCGGGAACCATGCTCGCGTTCGCCTCCCGGCCACCGCGGCCGGAGGTCGTCGGCGACCGTTGGGTGGAGCAGTGGCGCGACCGGCTCGAACAGCAGCAACCGCTCGCGCCGGTCTGGCTCGGCCACCAGGAGCGGGACGACTACTGGCGGCACGGAAGCGTGTGCGAGAACTACGGCGGCATTCGCGCGGCGGTCCTCGCCGTCGGCGGCTGGTCCGACCCGTACCGCGACACCGTGCTGCGCCTGCTCCGTCACCTCGAGGCCCCCGCCAAGGGCATCATCGGGCCCTGGTCGCATCAGTACCCCGATCGGGGCCTGGCCCCGGGGCCGGGGATCGGCTTCCTGCAGGAGACGCTGCGTTGGTGGGACCGGTGGCTCAAGGGCATCGACACCGGCGTCGAGAACGATCCCGCGCTGCGCGCCTGGGTGAACGACCCGGAGCCGCCGGCCCCGTTCGTGGAGGAGCGCAGCGGCGCCTGGGTCGGTGTGCCGTGGCACGACGAGCCGGAGCACCGCGAGTGGGCCCTCGGCGACGGGCGCGCCCTGGTGCGCTCGCCGTGGGCCACGGGCCAGGACGCCGGCCGGTTCTTCCCCTTCGGCAACCGGGGCGACCTGCCGCCGGACCAGCGCGCCGAGGACGGACGTTCGATCTGTCTCGACCTCGAGATCGGTGAGACGCCCATCGACCTGCTGGGGAACGGGACGGTTCGCCTGCGGGTCCGCTCCACCCACGACCGCGGGCACGTCATCGTCCGGCTCTGCGACGTCGCTCCCGACGGGTCCTCCACGCTCGTGACCCGGGGTGTGCTCAACCTGCTGAAGCGCGACGGTATGGACCGGGTCAGCCCGCTCGAGCCGGGTGAGGACGTCGACGTCGAGGTTCCGCTGATCTCCGCGGGCTACCGCTTCGCCACCGGTCACCGGCTGCGGGTCGCGCTGAGCAATCATTACTGGCCGTGGGTCTGGCCGCACGCCGTGGACGACACCCTCGAGGTCGATCTCTCGGCGAGCTCGCTGCGGCTGCCGCTCGTGGACAGCGCCGCCGTCCCAGTCGGGTTCGAACCGCCCGAGCATGCCCGGCCCCTCGCCATCAGCGTTCCGGACGGCGCGGAGGACTCCCGGCCCGAACGGCTCGTCCGCTACGACGTGGCGCGCGGCGAGACGGTCCTGGAGGTCGACCCGGGGTACGGAGGAACGCGCCAGTACCCGGACGGGCTGAGCTTCCTGGAGTCCGCCGAGGAGGTGTACACCGTCCGCGAGGGCGATCCCTCGTCGCCGCGCGCGGAGTCGCACTGGCGGCTGAGGCTGGCCAACGACGGATGGGCGGCGGACGTCGAGACATGGTCGACGATCACCTGCGACGCCGAGAGCTTCATCGTCGAGAACCGCGTGCTCGCCCATGCCGAACGCGGTGCTCAGCGCGAGCTCGTCGCGGACCGCGTGTTCCGTGACGTCGTGCCGAGGACGTCAACGTGACGCGGCAGCGCCTCTCCCCCGCCGAGCGCCGCGAACAGGTGGTGCAGGCGGCCCGGTCCGTCATCGTGCAGCGCGGCCTGGCGGGCACGTCCTTGCGCGACATCGCGGCGGCGGCCCAGGTGTCGATGGGCACGGTCACGTACCACTTCTCCGGGGTGGACGAGATCCTCAGCGCGGTCGTGATCGCCGAGTCCGAGCGCTTCTACGGCTCGGTCGTCGCGGCCGCGGACGCGGAGCCGGATGCCTGGCGAGCGCTCCAGCTCCTGGTGGATCCGCTGTTCGACGACGCCCCCGACGTCGAGGCGCACTGGCGGATCTGGTCGGACTTCTGGGCGGCTGTGACCCGGCGCCCCGATATGGCCGACGCCTACGCGCAGCGCATCCGGCACTGGGAGGCGTGCTGCGCGCGCACGATCGAGCGCGGCGTCGCGGCCGGCACCTTCCGCGCCGTCGATCCTGAGGACGCCGCGCTCAAGCTCGCCGCCTACGCCGATGGCCTCGGCACGCAGCGTGGCCAGGGAGTGCCGGGCCTGACCGCAGAGCGTGCACGGGCGTGGATGTCGGAGTTCGTCGAACTGCTGCTCAGCCCGGACCGTTAGGACCCGTCCGTCGACTCTCCCGAGAGGCGCGGTACGGAGGTGTGAGCGGGCCGCACGCCGACCTTGCCCGCGTAGAACGCGCGGATACGGTCCATATCGGCGCCCATGTCCCCGGTGAGGTGGAAGGTCGGTCCCAGGCCGGTGCTCATCGTGGAGCGGTCGACGTAGCCCAGCGTGACGGGCAGGTCGGTGGCACGCGCCAGCCGGTAGAAGCCCGATTTCCACGTGTCGGCCTTCCCGCGGGTGCCTTCGGGAGTCACCACCAGATGGAAGCGCTCCCCCGACGCGAGCCGAGCCGTGAGGTCCTCGATGAGACCGGCCGGATTCGCCCGGTCCACCTCGATGCCCCCGAGAGCGCGCATGAACGGTCCCATGGGGCCCCGGAACAGCTCCTTCTTGCCGAGGAACTTCAACTGGAGCCCTTCGCGCCAGGCGATCGCGAGCATGAGGACGAAGTCCCAGTTCGACGTGTGGGGCACGCCGAGGAGGATGCCCGCGCCCTCCCTGGGCACGGACTCGGACCGGTAACGCCAGCGGCTGACGGCCCAGTACGCGCGGGCCAGCGTGCGGCGGATCATCGCTTCACCATGAACGCAGAGCCTAGCGACTCCTCGTCACCGCGACGAGCCGCGAACGCTCAGTCGCGGTTCTTCTCGTGGACGAGGCGCAGACCGATCAGCGTGAGGTTGTCCTCGCGGACGGTGACCGTCTGGCAGTGCTGGATCACGGCGTCGGCGTAGGTGCCCGTGGCGACGACGGTGATCTCGTCAGGGTCCGCGTCGACGGCGTCGATCAGCTGGTCGACGAGACCGTCGACCAGGCCCGCGAACCCGTACACGGCGCCGGATTGGATGGCCTCGACGGTGTTCTTGCCGATGACGCCGCGCGGCTCGGCCACCTCGACCGCGCGCAGCTGCGCACCACGCTGGGCAAGCGCTTCGAGCGAGACCTCCACGCCCGGCGCGATCGCACCGCCCAAGTACCGGCCGCGCTCGTCGACGACGTCGACGATCGTGGCGGTGCCGTTGAGATCGACGATGATCGCCGGTCCGCCGTAGAGGTGGTGAGCGGCGAGCGCGTTGACGATGCGGTCGGTGCCGACCTCACGCGGGTTGTCGGTGTGGATCGCGATGCCGGTGCGCACGCCCGGGCCGACCACCCACACGGGGACGTGGTCGAAGTAGCGCTCGAGCATCGCCCGCATCTCGACGCCGATCGACGGCACGGTGCAGCACATGCTGACCGCGCTCACTTCGTCGTCGGCCAATCCGGCGGCGCGGACGAACCCGTGGGCGAGCAGATACCACTCGTCCGCGGTGCGGGTGGCGTCCGACGACACCGTCCAGCGCCCGGTCAGCACCGGTTCGTCACCGCGGATGTCCCAGACCCCGATGACCGACAGGCGATTGCCGACGTCGAGGCAGAGCAGGCTCATGTCAGTGCGCGACGAGCGGGTTGTCGATGACGTCGCCGCGCGTCAGTCCGCTGCCGGGCAGCGCCTCGGCCGGATCCGAGCCGGTGCCGATGATGCGGTTCTCGGCGTCGACGAACACCACGCTCGGCTCGAACTCGCGGGCCTCGGCGTCCTCCATCTGCCCGTAGGCGATGAGGATCACGAGGTCGCCGGGGTGCACCAGCCGCGCCGCCGCGCCGTTGATGCCGATGACGCCCGAACCCCGCTCGCCGGCGATGGTGTAGGTCTCGAGGCGCGCGCCGTTGTCGATGTCGACGATGTGCACGAGCTCCCCGGGCAGCAGGTTGGCCGCGTCGAGCAGATCGGCGTCGACCGTCACCGAGCCGACGTAGTGCAGGTCGGCCTGCGTCACCGTGGCGCGATGGATCTTGGACTTCATCATGGTGCGGAGCATGGTCAGAGACCTCCCAGGGTCACGGGGATGTTGTCGAGGAGCCGCGGGGAACCGACGCGGGCGGCCACCAGCAGGCGGGCCTCCTGGCCGGGCACCGGGTCCCCGAGGTCGGGATCGGTGAGGACGAGGTAGTCGGGGACGATGCCGTGCTCGTCGAGCACGGCGCGGGCGGCGGCGAGCACGGCGTCAGCGCCTTCGGGCCCGGCAGCGGCACCGGCGCGGAGGGCGGCGGAGATCGCTCCGGCCAGCTGTCGCTCGTCGTCGTCGAGATAGCGGTTGCGCGAGCTCATCGCGAGACCGTCGGCCTCGCGGACGGTGGGGCAGCCGACGATCTCGACGCCGAGGCACAGCTCCCGCGCCATCAGCCGGATGAGGGTCAGCTGCTGGTAGTCCTTCTCCCCGAAGACCGCGAGGTCGGGGCGCACGAGTCCGAAGAGCTTCGCGACGACCGTCAGGACACCGCGGAAGTGGGTGGGGCGGGCGGCGCCCTCGAGGATCTGACCGAGCGGACCGGGGTCGACGCTCACCCCTGCGTCCAGCCCGTCGGGATACATGACGTCCACGGTCGGCGCGAAGATGACGTCGACGCCGGCCTCGGCGCACCGCTCGACGTCCTCCTCGAACGTGCGGGGGTAGGAGTCGAGGTCCTCGCCGGGGGCGAACTGCGTGGGGTTGACGAAGACCGAGGCGACGAGAGTCTCGGCGAGCGGCCGGGCGTGCTTCATGAGCTGGACGTGACCGTCGTGCAAGGCGCCCATGGTGGGGACGAGCGCGATCGAACCGTCGCCGACCGCCGCGCGAAGGTCGGCGCGGGTGCGGACGACGCGTGGACCGGTCATGACGTGGTCACCTCATCGAGGATCGTCTGTGCGCCGACGCGCTCGGCGGTCGCTGCGGCGAGCGCCCGGTAGGCGTGAGCGGTGTCGTCGTCCAACGCGGCGAGATGAGCGCGGACCGTGGCGACATCGCCGCGCGCGACCGGTCCGGTGAGGGCGGCGTCGCCGTACGCGAGCGTGTTGTCGAGCGCGGCGTGCAGCAGGGGACGGAGCACAGCGGCGGGATCCTCGGCACCGACGCCCCGCAACAGATCCATCGCCTGCGCCACGATGGTGGTGAGGTGATTGGCGCCGTGCGCGAGGGCGGCGTGGTAGGTGATCCGATCGGCCTCGGCGATCCACACCGGGGTCCCCGCGATGTCCGCGGCGAGCGCCTCGGCGACCTCTCGCTCACCGTCCCCGGCGGTCAGGCCCACGACGCAGCTCCGGTCGAGGTCGATCTCGGTGCCGGTGAACGTCATGGCCGGGTGGAAGGCGATCGCGCGGGCTCCGACCGCCGCCAACGAGGCGAGCGCCGCGAGTCCGTGCCGCCCGCTGGTGTGCAGCACGACCTGTCCCGGGTCGATGTGCGGAGCGAGATCGTCGGCGACGTCCGCGAGCACGTCATCGGGGACCGCCAGCACGAGCACGTCGGCGCGGGCGGCCACCACGGCGGGATCGAGCACGGGAACGTCGCCGAGCAGTGTGGCGACGCGCAGACGCGAGGCGTCGGAGCGGGCGCTGACCCCGACGATCTCGTGGCCGGCAGCGCGCAGCCGGGTGGCGAGGACGACGCCGACGCGCCCAGCACCGACGACGCCCACACGGGAGCGTTGCATAACGTTTGACCTTCCGTTCCAGTCCCCGTTCGGGGTACCAGACAAAGTGACGTGGTCAGTCTACTCCCCGCACCGCTCACCTCCATAGCGTCATACGTTTCGGGGGCCCTGACCCGCAGAACGTATGACGTTAGGAGGCGTGCCGCTGCAGGATGGCGAGGAACTCGTCGGCCATGGCGAGCTTGCGGGCGAGATCGGCACGGCGCTCGCGGGCCGAGGTGACGAAAGCCTCGAGCCGAGCGCGGGTCGAGGGACTCGCGTGGCCGGCTTCGATGGCCTCGACCAGCTCGAGCACCTCGCCCATCTCCTCGAGCGTGAAGCCAAGCGGCTTCATCCGGCGGATCACCAACAGCCGCTCGACGTCTTCGTCGGTGTAGAGCCGAAAGCCGCCCTCGGACCGACCGGACGGCCGCAGTAACCCGACCTCGTCGTAATGCCGGAGCGTGCGCAGGGAGACACCGGTGCGCTCGGCGACCACGCCGATCTGCATCATGGAGGGCTGCATGTGTCCAGTGTCTCGTACGCGGGGTGCTGACCCTACTCTCACGTGAGGGTAGAGTTGGGACACGTGCCTGATCACGCCACCTCCCCTGCCGTTCCCGAGGCCGACGCCTCGTTCTCCGTCGCCGCAGCATTGCGGTCACCTCGTCGTCTGCGCACCGAGGTCTTCGCCGGACTCGTCGTCGCCCTCGCCCTGATTCCCGAGGCGATCGCGTTCTCGATCATCGCGGGTGTCGACCCGCGACTCGGGCTCTTCGCCTCGTTCACGATGGCGGTCACCATCGCCATCGTCGGCGGGCGCCCGGCGATGATCTCGGCGGCCACCGGAGCGGTGGCGCTCGTCATCGCGCCCGTCGCGCGCGAACACGGGATCGACTACTTCATCGCGACGGTCATCCTGGCCGGCGTCATCCAGGTCGCGCTGGGCCTGCTCGGCGTCGCCAAGCTCATGCGCTTCATCCCGCGCTCGGTCATGGTCGGGTTCGTCAACGCGCTCGCGATCCTCATCTTCACGTCGCAGCTGCCGCACCTGATCGACGTGCCGTGGCTGGTGTACCCGATCGTCGCGGTCGGGCTCCTCGTCATGGTGCTGCTCCCCCGGCTCACCACGGTGGTGCCGGCTCCGTTGGTGGCGATCGTGCTGCTCACGGGGGCGACGATCATCGCGGCCGTCAAGGTCCCGACGGTCGGTGACGAGGGTGAACTGCCCGAAAGCCTGCCGTCGCTGCTGTTCCCCGACGTTCCGCTGACCTTCGAGACGCTGCAGATCATCGCACCGTTCGCGCTCGCCATGGCGCTCGTGGGCCTCCTCGAGTCGCTGCTGACCGCGAAGCTCGTCGACGACGTCACCGACACCCACTCGAACAAGACCCGCGAGGCGTGGGGCCAGGGCGTCGCCAACGTCGTCACCGGGTTCTTCGGCGGCATGGGTGGTTGCGCGATGATCGGTCAGACGATGATCAACGTGAAGGTCTCGGGTGCCCGCACGCGCATCTCGACCTTCCTCGCTGGCGTCTTCCTGCTCATCCTGGTCGTCGGCCTGGGCGATGTCGTGGCGATCATCCCGATGGGAGCGCTCGTGGCCGTGATGATCATGGTCTCGGTCGGCACGTTCGACTGGCACTCGGTGAAGCCGGCGACGCTCCGGGCGATGCCGAAGTCGGAGACCGCCGTGATGCTGTCGACCGTCGTGGTCACCGTCGCCACGCACAATCTCGCGTACGGCGTGATCGTCGGCGTCCTCGTCGCGATGGTGCTCTTCGCCCGCCGTGTGGCGCACCTGACCACCGTGACCCGCCTCGATTCCTCCGACGAGGACGGCGAGCGCGTGTACGCGGTGGAGGGCGAGCTGTTCTTCGCCTCCTCGAACGACCTCGTCTACCAGTTCGATTATGCGGGTGATCCCGACCGCGTCGTCATCGATCTGTCGCGGGCGCATGTGTGGGACGCGTCGACCGTGGCGGCGATGGACGCGATCGCGACGAAGTACGCGGCCCGCGGCAAGACCGCCGTCTTCGTCGGGATGAACCCCGACAGCGAGGCCCGCCACCGCCGCCTCGCCGGTTCGCTGTCCTGACGTCATACCTTCGGTGGGTCAGGGCCCTCGAAATGTATGACGTCCTGACGACCTGGCAGACTGGAGCGAGCGTCTCGGCCGTTTCCGGGCCGGTCGCGGGCCTCTAGCTCAATTGGCAGAGCAGCGGACTTTTAATCCGCGGGTTGTGGGTTCGAGTCCCACGGGGCCTACCAGCTGTCTCGCCCTTCGGGTGTTTCACCCCCGCCCCGACGGGGCACACCACTGTCACCTTGATCCCCCGCCGATTACGCATCGGCGGGGGATTCAGTCGTGTGAGAGGAAGCGGCGCCCCTACGAGGTCCCTGCGGAAAAGATCAGAGGGCGGGGCGCCGCCCGCGCAGCATCGTGACACGACATGCCGGCGCTGTCAGCAGAATCGCCAAGTCCGTGCCGCGATCACGAGGCGGCGACGTCCAGCGTCGTCCACATGCCCTGGCCTCGATGGCCCCGGCGCGTGCACTCCAGGTGCAACTGCTCACCGGCCACGGCCTCGACGACCAGCTCGAACTGTTCCCCGGGCGCCAGTTTCGGTGTCGACCAGCGACCTCGCTCTCCGGTGACGACGAGGTCGTGCGTCGTCCCGCCGGCATTGGTGACGCGCATCCGCACCTCGCCCTCCTTCGCGGTCGAGGTACTGGTGGCGACCGACCATTCGGTCAAGCCCACCGCGATGTCGCTCAGCGGTTCGGTCGACGGAGGCGCGGGAGCGCTGGAACCGCATCCAGCCACGACGGCCAGGATCAGCAACGCGGCGAGGACCTTCATCGGGTCGTCTCCGCCTCGATGCCGGGCAGTTCCGGAACGGTTCGGTCGCCGCTGAGCAGACCCCGGACGTCCTCGGCCGCCGGGTCCTCCGGCTGCAGCTCGAGGAAACGCTCGAGCAAGGGCCGAGCGGAATCGTCACCGGCCCGCCACCGAAGGACGCCCTGAAGCAAGAGCGACGGCGCGTGGTCCGGAGTCGAGCGCAGCCCCTCGTCGAGGGTCGCCATCGCGGCGTCCACATCACCGTCGCGCACCAGCGTGCTGGCCCACAGATAACGCGCGTCGGCATCGAACGGCTCGAGCCGGGTGACCGCCTCGAACTGCTCGGCCGCCTCGCGATATTGGCCGTCCTGTTCGAGGGCCAGCCCGTAGGCCAGCCGCAGTTGCGCATCCCCCGGCGACTGCGCCACGGCGGTGCTGAGCACGTCTCCACCGGCCCGATCGGCGCTCGAGACGAGTTCGGGTTCGTACCTCGACGAGGTGACCCACCACGCCGCGATCAGCGTTGCCGCGGTCGCGCCGACGGCGGCCAGGAGGATCCGCCGTCCGCGAGCATCGCGGCGGCGCAACAGCACGAGAAGTGCGAGCACCACGACGCCGATCGGGATCCACCACAGGAGCCCGGCCGAGCCCCGCGCCGGTGGCGCGAGCACGATCCCCGCGCCGTAGCGGTCCGCGAACCAGGCCCGCACCTCGTCCGGGCTCCTGCCCTCGGTCAGTTGTTGTTCGATCTCGAGACGCATCGCCCCCGCGACCGGTGCCGTCGAGTCGGCGATCGACTCTCCCGCACACGTGGGACAGCGGATCGTCAACGCCACCTCACGTGTCTGTTGCTCGAGGGTGCGCGAAGGCTGCGACGATACCGCGATCGCCAGACCGACCACGGCGACGATCGCCGAGGCGAGGAGCACCCATCGGCGCATCGCGCCGCTCATTGGCGTAGCTCCTCGACCACCCGCGACGCGATCCACTCCTCGGTGATCGTGCCGCTGACGCGGTCGACGACCACGCCTTCGCGGTTCACCAGGAAGGACTGCGGGATTCCCACCACTCCCCAGTCGATGCTCTTCGCGCCGTTGAGATCGACGATGCTCGGGTACGTGATGCCCGCTTCCGCGGCGAACGTCCGCGCCGCATCGGCGTTGTCCCGGAAGTTGATCCCCAGTACCCGCAGACCTTCCGGCCCGAATCGCTCGCTCGCGTCGGTGAGCACGGGAACTTCATCACGGCACGGGGCACACCAGGACGCCCACACGGTCACGATCACCACCTCGCCGGCATAGTCGGCGATGTCGTGGTGCGACCCGTTCAGGTCTTCTCCGGACAGCTTCGCCGTGGTGCCCTCGACCGCGGGCGCACCGGAGCAGGCGCTCGCGAGGATGATCGCGAGTACCGCCACGACGGCGAGCAATGGGCGCCTACTCATACCGGCGAGCTCCTCGGTTGCTGATCGCGTTCAGCACTCCGCGTGATGACCGGCCGGCGCGAGAAGGCGCTCACCGCCGCGCCGGCCACGACCAGCCCGGCGGACAACCAGAGCCAGGACGCCAGCGGGGTGACGGCGAGTCGGATCGTGGCACCGCCTTCGGCGGCGTCCACGTCCAGCAGGGTGACGTAGACGTCGCGCCACGGTTCGGTGCGGATGCCCGGCCCGGCGAGGACCGTCGCGTGGCGCTCGTACCACCGCAGTTGCGGGGTTTCCTCCCCGATCACGGTGTCACCGTCGGCCAGCAGGATGCGGGCCTCGGCGATGCTGCGGTTCCCCTCCTGTCGTCGATCGAGTCCCACCAGCGTCGCCGACGTCTCGCCGGCGCTGACCGTTCCGCCGATCGGGATCGTCCGCTCCGACACGTCCGCGTGTCCTCCGGCGACGACGGCGACCGCGCCCACGGCGATGCCGGCATGCGCCAGGTACGCGCCGAGCCGCTGGCGCTCGCGCCGCGCCCTGCCGGCCAGATCCCCGATCGGCGAGGCGAGCACGAGTACGGCCAGCCCGACCACGATCGCGAGCCAGACGTCGGCGACCACGACGCCGACGACCCCGACCGCGACGGCGGCGAGCAGGAGCGCCGGGGTGATCCGTCGCACGAGGTCGCGCGGCTCGCCACCGGACCAGGACAACCACGGGGCGACGGCCATCGCGCCGAGGAGCATGCCGGCGACCGGCCCCAGCGTGCGGGCGTACCACGGCGGACCCACCGAGATCCGGTCTCCGTTGATCGCCATGAGCAGCGTGGGGAGCAAGGAGCCCACCAGCACGATGACCGTGATCGCGGTGAGCAGCACCCGATTGATCTGCAGGGCGGTCTGTCGCGAGACCACCGGCGCGGGCTCATCGCCGCGCGGAAGCGCTCCGGGCCGCAGCAGAAGTGCCAGCCACCCCAGCAGAGCGACCGCCATGATGCCGAGGAGGAGAGGTCCGAGTGGCGAAACGCTGAACGCGTGGATGCTCTCCACGACGCCCGACCGAGTGAGGAAGGTCGCGAGGAGCACGAACACGAAGCCCAGCCCCGCCAGCACGACCGCCCAACGCCGCCAGCCGGCGCCCCGTGCCCGCGGCCCGCTCGCATGCAGCAGGGCAGTCGCGATCAGCCAGGGCATGAGCGAGGCGTTCTCGACCGGATCCCAGGCCCAGTAGCCGCCCCAGCCGAGGACCGCATAGGACCACCAGGCGCCCAGGACGATGCCGGCGGTCAACGGGATCCAGGCCGCGATCGTCCATCGGTGCAACGATCGCGCCCAGGGGCCCGACACGGCCCGTTGGTGCAACGCTGCGCACGACAGCGCGAACGGCACCGCGAGCCCCGCGAAGCCGGCGTAGAGCAGCGGCGGGTGGACTCCCATCGCCGGGTGGTCCTGCAACAATGGACTCGGCGGCGGGCCCATCTCACCGCCTCCCGCGACGAACGGGTCAGCGACGATCACCACCAGCGCGAACGCGGCGACGAACAGCGCGAGAATGCCCGCTGCTCCGCCGTGACCAGGGTCCGCACGCCGTGCCGTCGTCACCACGAAAGCGGCCGAGACGGTCGCCACCGCGAGCAACCACAGCAGCAACGATCCCTCCATCGCCGACCAGAGCGCGCTCACGCGGTAGTAGAGCGGCATCGCGGGCTCGGCCACCATGACGACGTAGTCGAAGTCGTCGTCGTAGGAGACGAGCGCGACGATCATCACCAGGACCGCAACGGCGACCAACCCGCTCGTGAGCAGCGATGCCAGCACCGCCGCACGACGCACTTTCGGCCGGAACGGGCCGCTGCCATGAGCACTCCACCACCACGCGACGGCCGCGAAGACCGCCAGGAGCGCGGCGCCGACCACGGCACCGGTGCCCAGGGTCGCGCTCACGCCTCGCCTTCCTCGGGCGGCCGGTACTCGTTCGAGTGCCGAAGCAGCACCTCACGGCCGTGCAGCACTCCTTCGGGCGTCCACCGCCCTTCGACCACGGCCCCCTCGCCCTCCTGAACGACGTCGGGGAACCGACCCGGGTAGTGGACCGTGACCTCCCGGACGCCGTCGGTGAGCACGAGGGTGGAGGCGGTCGACGACTCCTCCATCGAGCCTTCCACGACGAGCCCGCCGACGCGGATGACCGTGTCAGCGGAAGCTTGCTGCATCACCTCGCTCGGCGTGCGGTAGTAGACCATGCCATCGCCGGCGGCGAAGGCCCCGACAGCCACGAGGCCGGCAGCCGCGGCAGCGAGGATCGCCGCGCTCACCCGCCGACGCGACCATCGCGGACGCGGCGTCATGAGCCCGCACCCGCTCCCGGAGTCGTGTGCACCGCCGTGGTCGAAGCGTCGAGCTGCCCCCTTGCGGCCGGTAGCAGCGCGTGGACGCGCAGACGTAGCAGAGTCAGTGTCACCAGGGTCATCGCCAGGAACGACACCGCGAGCGCCAGCGCCATGCGGCCTTCGATCGGAAGGGTCAGATCGGGCGAGAGGATGGTCGCCGGCTGATGCAAGGTGCGCCACCAGACGACGGAGAAATGCACCACCGGCACGATGGCGAACCCGACCACGCCGATCAGAGCGGTCAACATCTGACCACGCGCTCCCGTCGCGATGCCGCGGGCCGAGAGGTAGATCAGGTAGACGAGTCCCATCGCCACGGTGGCGGTGACGCGGGCGTCCCACACCCACCAGGTTCCCCACGTCAGGGCGCCCCAGAGGCTGCCGCTGAACAGCGTCAGCGCCGTGAGCACCACCCCCACTTCGCCCGCCGCCTGCCCCACGGCCGCCGACAGCGGCCCCCTGCGCCGCAAGAACGCCAGACTCGCGATCAGCACCACGGTGAAGCACAGGTAGGCCGACCAGGCGACGGGAACGTGCACGTACATGAGTCGCTGAGCGTGGCCCTGGATGGCGTCCGGCGGTGCGACGACCGTGCCGAGCACGAGCGCGCACGCGACGACGGCCACGGTGCCGGTCATCCACCGCAGTCCCACCGGAGCAAGCAATCGGCGCGTCATTGCGTGTAGAGGAACGCCGCCAGATCCCGGGCGTCCTGCTCGGTCACTCCCAGGTCGGGCATCAGGGTCCCCGGCGCGATGTCCTTGGGGTTCCGTAGCCATGTGATCAGCTCCTCCGGTCGGTTGGGCACGTGGCCGGCGATGACATCCCGGTCAGCGAAGTCGGTGAGGTCCGGGGCGACACGCTCGTCGTCGACGCCGTCGACGTCGGGCACCACATGGCACGAGGCACACCCGTAGGCGATGACGGCCGCGCGGCCGCGCTCCGCGTCACCGCCCTCGACGGTGCGAATACGTTCGGTCTCGGCTCCGGTGTCCGGACCGCAGGCGGCAAGAGCGAGCGCGAGGACGACCGCTGCCGGCAGGCGAGACGAGATCATGCGCAGACCTCCAAGAGCAGTGGGTGAATGCCGATCAGCACGATGCTGAAGGCGTACAGGATCGCGAACGCCAGGACCGTCCAGCCGAAGAACGCGTACATGGCGTCGGTGTCCGAGCTGCGTGCCTTGCGCAGCAGCCACCATCCCGCAATGCCCGCCAGCAGCGTCACCGCCATCAGCACCACGTTGGACCCGATGAGGATCGCGCGCAACGCCGCGGTGGAGGGCGGGGCGTCGGCGCTCGCTGCCGCCGTGCAGGCGAAATCCTCCACGACGTACGACCCGCTGAGCGACAGCAGCCAGGTGACCGAGGGCAGGAGGAACGCCACGGTGCCGAGGAGTCCCAGCCGACGCGACAGCCGCGTCCCGCTCAGCACCGGGATGTCGCTCTCGTTGCGCAGCGAGGGTCGCATCAGATCACCAGCCTCGGCAGGAGATCGCTGGTCATCCACACCATCGCCCAGCTCACCGCGGCGGCGGCCCACAGCAGCGCCGCGGCATGGAGCAGCAGGCCGGTCCGGGCATCGCGGCGGTGTCGCATCCGGGCGTGCAGGGCCGCGATCGTCATCGCCAATGCGGCGAGGATCGCCAACACCTGCGCGCCGAGCAGGGTCCAGACCGAGGACTCGTACGCGTGGGCGGCCGGATCGAGGTCCCCCAGCCACAGCGGCACGAGGAGCACGAGCGCGATCACCGCCGCGCACATGGCCACGGCGACGGCGATGAACTGAGCGCGCCGAACCTCAGGACGCGAGAGGTCCCACAGCTCGTGGCGGCCCTGCCGTGCCGCCCTCCAGGTAACGCCGAGTCCGGCCAGCAAGGCCGCGGCGACCGCCGTGAACCGCACGGGCTCCCCGACGGTGTCCTCCAGCGGCCAGACCGAGGCGTTGACTTGGAGGTACAGCGCCGAGAACGTGAGAGTCGCGACGGCGACCACGATGACGATCGAGGCCGAAGCCGCCGCCCACCAGCCGATCGAACGCGTGCCGTGCGCCTCGAACTGGAACCGCCCGGCCAGAGGCCGCACGTGCTCCACGCGGTACTCGCTCTCGTTGCGCCAGGCCCAGCCGGCGAGACCGACGATGCCGACGACGACACCGACCGCGGAGAGCGGATACCACTGGGTGAGCAGCGCGACGGCCAGGATCGCGAGCCCGACCGGGGTCACCAACGGCCAGTACGTGGAGCGCGGAAGCAACACCGCGCCGTCGGGCTCGGCCGACAGCACCGTGGTCAACGGTGTGGCTCGGAACTCCACGGGGCGCGCGTCGAACGCCTCGTCCAGCGCCGCACGGGTGTCCGCGTCCACCGGCTCGTCGCGATCCCAGCCGGGGTTGCGACTCGTGACCATCGGGATCCGTCGCCAGTTCTCCGACGGCGGGGGCGAACTCGTCGTCCACTCCAGGCTGTCACCGGTCTCGACGCCGACCGGGGCTCCGCGGCGGTGGGAGATCACCAGGTTGACGGTGAGGAGCACCACCCCGGCCGCGATCACGAAGGCGCCGACCGTCGAGATCAGGTTGACCAGGCCGACCCCGAGCTCCTGCTCGTACGTGTAGACGCGGCGGGGCATCCCCCACAAGCCGCTCAGATGCATCGGGAAGAAGGTGACGTGAAAGCCGACGAAGACCAGCCAGAACGCGATCACCGCGGGCCGGCGCGCGTAGTGCCGCCCGGTGACTTTGCCCCACCAGTGGTGCAGCGCGGCGAAGACCGGGAAGAGCATGCCGCCGATGAGCACGTAGTGGAAGTGCGCCACCACGAAGTACGTGTCGTGGACCTGGGTGTCGAGGGCCACTGAGGCGACCATCACGCCGGTGATCCCGCCGAGCACGAAGGTCACGACGAAACCGAGCGAGTACAGCATCGGCACGGTGAAGCGCGGCTTTCCGAGCCACAACGTGGCGATCCACGCGAAGACCTGCAACCCGCTCGCGAGCGTGATCGACATACTCGCCGCGGTGAAGAACGACATCGTCAGGGACGGCAGGCCGGTCGTGTACATATGGTGCACCCACAAGCCGAGGCTCATGACCGCCGTCGACGCCAGTGCCACCACGACGAGCGGATACGCCACCAGCGGTCGACCGGAATGGGCGGGGATGACGTGGCTGATGATCGCTGCGCCCGGCAGGAACATCACGTAGACCTCCGGATGCCCGAAGATCCAGAACAAGTGCTGCCACAGCAACGGACTGCCGCCCGCGTTGATGTCGAAGAACGCCGTACCGACCGCGCGGTCGAGTTCGAGGAGTACTGAGGCGACGATCAGCGGCACGAACGCGACGATGATGAGGAACGCGACGGCGAGCATCGTCCAGGCGAAGATCGGCATGCGATTGAGCGTCATGCCCGGAGCGCGGGTGCGCAGGATCGCCACGCTGATCTCGATCGCCGCCCCCACCGCCGCGATCTCGGCCAGCGTCAGTCCGAACAGCCAGAAGTCCATCGACCGATCCGCGAAATCGGGACCGCTCAGCGGCACGTACGAGAACCAGCCCGCGTCCGGCACGAGAGCGAAGAGGAAGCTCGAGTACAGGATCAGCCCGCCGAGCAGGTAGCACCAGTAATTGAAGACGTTATAGCGCGGGAAGGGCAGGTCGCGGCTGCCGATCATCAGCGGGAGCAGGTAGCTCGCGAGCCCCTCGAGGAACGGGATGGCGAAGAGGAACATCATCGTCGTCCCGTGCATGGTGAACAGCTCGTTGTACGTCTCGGGCCCGAGAAAGTCGTTCTCCGGCTGGGCGAGCTGCACCCGCAGGAACATCGCCTGCACACCGCCGATGAGGAACAGCACGAAGGCGGTGACCATGTACCGCATGCCGACGTCCTTGTGCTGGACGACGCTGAAGAAGCCACGGAAGCCCCGCGGGTTGCTCCACGTACCGTCGAAACGATCGTCGAGGTCGGTCACGCTGTCGGCGGTCATCGGCTCACTCCAGGCTCTCGAGGTAGGTGAGCAGCGACTGGAGGTCCTCGCCCTCCAGGTCCGTCCCCGGCATGAGGTTCCCGGGCTTGATGGCCTGGGGGTCGAGGACCCAGGCCGCGAGGTTGCCGCGATTGTTCTCGAGGATGCCTGCGCCGAGGTTCTCCCTGCTGGCCAGATGTGTCAGGTCCGGTCCGAGTTCGCCCGCCGCTGCGGTTCCCTGCACCGTATGGCAGTAGACGCAGGACGAGGAGAGGAAGACCTCACGCCCCCGGGCGACCTCGATGCTCTCCTCCTCGGAGGGCCTGCTGGGCGCCGGTTCGCTCTGGGTGGCCAACCATCCTTCGTACTCGTCGGCGTCGTGGGCCACGACGACGACCCTCATCAGCGCGTGCTGGGTTCCGCAGTACTCGGCGCACTGTCCCCAGTAGGTTCCCGGTTCCTCGGCCTCCAACCAGATGGAGTTCGACTTACCGGGGATCATGTCGATCTTGCCTCCGAGTTCGGGCACCCAGAAGCTGTGGATGACGTCGTCAGAGGAGACCTCGATCGCCACGCGCTCTCCTGCGGGGATGTGGATCTCGTTGGCCGTCACGATCCCCTGGTCCGGGTAGTTGACCTCCCACCAGTACTGATGACCGACGATCTCGATCGTCGGATCGTCCGGCACGTCGGCGTCGTCGAGCGAACGCAGCACGCTCGCGGACACGACCACCAGGACGGCGATGATGAGGGCGGTGACGACCTCACCGGCCAGGAGGACGGTGAGCACCGAGCGGCCGTCGCCGGCTTCGCGAACCTGCGCCGCTTCGGCACTGTCGTCATCGACCCGGCGCCCCTTTCTCACCAGCGCGAGGCCGAGCGCGACGACAACCACGATCCAGACGACCGTGCCGAGCGCCAGCATGAGCTCCCAGACACCGAAGATCGACTCCGCGCGCTCACCGGCAGGATCGAGGATCGACTGCTGACCGCCGCTGCAGCCGGTCACGACGAACAACGTCGCCATCGCGAATGCCGCCGACCGGCGCCCGCCGCTCACGGACGCTCCACGACGATCGTGCCGATCATCTGCTGGTCACGATGATCCGGGCTCCAGTACACGTAGGTGCCTTCCTCCTCGAATACCCGCGCGTACGTCTCGCCCGGTTTCAGATCACCCGAATGCCACGGCTCGGCGCCGTCGGGAATGAACTGTTGGCCGGTCTCGCTTCCCCGCTCGGTGGCCACCGCGTAGCTGCGGGCGCCCACATTGCGCCAGCGCACCTCGGTGCCCGGCGCGATCACCAGCGAGGCCGGCTCGAAGACTCCGGTAGTGGTGCCGTTGTCGTCGACCTTCACGAGTGCGGTCTCGCGCGCACCGGCGCCGGCGCAACCGGCCGCGAGAACGAGACCGGCTGCCCCTGAGGCGATCCATCGGCGGTTCACGTGAGCAACTCCCCCGGCGCATCGAAGTAGCGATCCCGGATCGCCTCGGCGGTGCGATAGGCCAGCGCGCCGACCGTGCCCGTCGGGTTGTATCCGGCGTTCTGGGGAAAGAGCGCAGCCCCGGTGACGAAGACGTTCGGCGTGTCCCAGACCTGTCCATAGCTGTTGGTGACGCTGTTGCCGGGGTCGGTTCCCATGATCACGCCCCCGGTGGCGTGCGTGCTCTGGTACTCGTCGTAGCGGTAACCCCCGAGTTCCTCCGTCACCGTCATGCGATCGGGGTTCATGGCGCGGAGGATCTCCGTGCCGCGCTCGGTGAGGAAGCGGTACATGTTCCGCTCGTTCTCCCGCCAGTCGAAGGTGATGCGCAGCAGCGGCTGACCGTACGCGTCCTTGTAGTGCGGGTCCAGGTCGCAGAAATTGCCCTCGTAGGCCGGGCTCTCGGCCTCGAAGCCGATCCCGCCGACGCTGTCCCAGTGCTGGGCGATCGCGGCCTTCCATTCGGCTCCCCACTGCCGGTCGGTGAAGCCTTCGAGCAGGGTCGCGACCGTGCCGATCGGCTCGCGCTGCCCGGCGGACGGGTAGAGCCGGCCGCCGCCGATGAAGTCGACCTCGGAATGGTCGAAGTTGTCGCTGTTGAAGTCGTGCACCTGGGGGACGGTGCAGCCGTTGCCCATGTAGAAGTTGAAGTTCCGCCCCTCCCACAGACCTTGCACGGGCTCCTGGTTGAGCTGGTAGGTGTAGTTGCGGCCCACCATGCCGCGATCGTTGCCGATGCCGTCCGGATGGGCGTTGCTGCGCGCCAGCAGGAGATTGCGGATGTTCTCGAGGGTGTACGCCGTGGACATGACGACTTCTGCCGGCTGGAAGTGCTCCTCGCCGTCAGCGTTGACGTAGCGGACACCGGTGGCGCGGCCGTCGGCGTCCGTCTCGATGCGCAGGACGTGCGAGCGAGTCCGGACCTCGTACCGTTCCGTCGCGAGGGCCGGAGGGAGCCACGTGGTGATGGGGCTCGTCTTCGCGCCGACCTCGCAGCCGTAGCGCGTGCAGAAGCCGCAGTAGAGGCAGGCGGCACGAGTGTTGCCGAACGGGTCGGTCCAGCCGCGCGAGAGGATCCCGGCCGGCGTGGGGAACGGGTGGAGGTCCAGCCGTTCGGCAGCCCCTCGGAACAGCTCGCCGAACGCCATCGACGCCAGTGGCGGGTTCGGGTAGCCGCGCTGACGGGGCCCCTCGAACGGGTTGCCACCGTCGATGCGCACGCCGTTGATGTTGCCGGCCTGGCCGGACACGCCCATATCCCACTCGAGCGCGTCGTAGTACGGCTCGAGCTCGTCGTAGCTCAACGGCCAGTCCTGGACCGTCATCTCGTCGGGAATGCGGTCGGCGCCGTAGCGCTCCTCGTGATGGGTCCGATACGCGAAATCGGTGGGGTTGAACCTCCACGTCAGTGCGGTCCAGTGCACCATCGCACCGCCCAGCCCGCTGCCGGGGTGGAAGGAGCCGTACTGCCGCATCGGCAGCGCCGGCACGCCCTCGTGCGGACGCCACGTCCAGGAGACCTTCTCGAGGTCCTGCATCATGGCGAACCGGTTCTGGAACTTCAGGGTGTCGTGATTGTGCTGAAAGTCCGGGTACGTCCACTGTTCGGCGCCTTGCTCGATCGAGACCATCCGCAGATCCGTCGACGGCAGTACGAGGGCCGCGATGATCGAGGCGGTCATGCCGCCGCCGATCGTGACGATGTCTACGGGGTCGTGCTCGATCATCTATCCGTCCTTCACTCCGCGCCGGGCTTGTTCGAGCGCCTCACGGGCCGCGTCGTCGGGTCGGTCGGGATTCATCGGCGGAAGGTGGTCATGGGGCTGCGGGCGCTTGCGAGTTCCGCCGAGCATCTCCCCGGGAGAGTAGGAGCGTTGCGGGCCCGGGAAGCCGATGAGCGTCCAGCCGACCATGTCCTGGTTGCCGCCGTATGACGGGTCCGAGAACATGCCCTCCATCGTGTCGGCGTGCAGCGTGGAGAAGAACTGACCGGGACTCAACTCCCCGAAGGCGTCACGCGCCGCGCCTTCTCGCTCTCCACCCCCCTCAGGACCCGTCGCTTCGTTGCTCGCTCCGGTGCCTTGGTCGTCGCCACCCTCGCTGGTCTGCTGAATGTCGTCGAGCACGGTGAGCAGCGCATCCCGGTCGTCCTCGCCCAGCTGGTGGAACGGCCCGTCGAACTGCGACTGCGCGAACCGGTCGAGGGCCTCCAGACCTTCGCGGTACGTCCGCTGCGGCGTTCCCTCGGACTGATAGCCGTACCGGTAGAGCTCCGATCGCGCGACGACGAGCGGACCCGAGGGCGTGGCGGTCGAGCCCTCCTCGACGACCTCGACGAACGGACCGTCGATGAACGTCGGTTCGGCGAATCCGCCCGCACCGAGCTTGCGATCGATGTAGTCGACGACCCCGGCTTCCCGGGCCCCGGGATCGCCCGCGGACCCTGGGACGAGTCGCTCGACGATCGCGGCCACGGTCACGCGTTCCGCGTCGGTGAAGAAGCGCGGAGGCGGCTCTCCTTGCCCGTCGTGCTCCTCGTGCGATCCGGTTGCCCAGGGAGCGGCGACACCGACGAGCACGAGTCCTCCGGCAGCCGCGCCGGTGGCCAGGAAGGCACGACGCGACAGTCCCCCCTCGGAGCTTGTCGGTTCCGACATGCATCCTCCCGCGCTCGTCGCCGGCCGGTCGTTCGCGTCCAGCCAGCGTAGGCTGACGTGAGCACGGGCACAATCCGGCCGACCACGATCTCGGCCGCCAGCGAGACGGGGGCGAACCTCGCGTGACGTCACGCCAGACCGCCGAAACCCGGGTTCTTCCTGCGCTGCCGCCACGTCTCACGCTCGCGGTGATGAGCGTCGGGGCGCTGGCAGCAGCGATCATCGTCATGACAGCATTCGGCCCGGATTCGGGGTCCCGGCTGCCGGCCACGCTGACGCACCTCGCCGCCATGGCGGCGGCCGTCCTCACCTGCGGGCTCCTCCTCGCCGCCGGATGGCTCCTTCCATTGCATGGCCGATCCCTTTCAGCAGCCGCCTTGCGCCTGTGCCGCATGTCGACAGCGATGGCGCTCGTGGCCGCCCTCGCGGCCGTCACCCATGTCGTGATCGATGTGAGTACGTTCCTCGACGTCTCCCCCGCCGCGGCGGTCACGTCAGACGCCTTCTGGACGCTGCTGGCGGAGGTGCGCGCGTATCGCGGCGATCTCGGCCAGGCTGCGCTGGCGCTGCTGGCCGGAGCGCTCGCGCTTGCCGTGCGACGGCCCGCCGAGACTCTCGTCCCCCTCGGACTCGCACTGCTCAGCACTGCGCTCCCGGCGATCGTGGGACACGCCGCGTCGGGCCACCGGCACGTCCTCGGCACCATGTCGATGGCGGCGCACGCCTGGGCTGCCGCCCTGTGGGTCGGCGGGCTGGCCGCTGTGGTCATCGGCGCGCGTCTCGTGCCGACCGCCGACACCGCCCTCGTCCGCCGTTTCAGCCGGCTTGCCCTCGGTTGTTTCCTCACCGTGGCCGCGAGTGGCCTGCTGTCGGCGGCTCTTCAGCTCAACGGCCCCCGCGATCTTCTGACCACCGACTACGGAGTGGTCCTGACCGCGAAGATCGCCGCACTCGTCGGGCTGGGTTGCCTCGGCCTGATCCACCGACGTCGCGTCATCCAGGCGCCCTCGCGGTCCTCCGGCGACTTCGCCGCTCTCGCCGCTCTCGAACTGCTGATCATGGGCGCTGCGATGGGCCTCGCGGCGGGCTTGACCGCCGTCCAACCTCCGAGCGCGAGCGCAGCAACGCAACCCGGCTCAGCGGCGGAGGCCATCCTCGGCTATGCGCTCGATGCACCACCGACGCCGGCCACCCTGCTCCTACCCGTACACCTCGACCCGTTCGGCCTCCTCGTCACCGTCCTCGTCGGGGTGCCCTACGTCGCCGGCGTTCTCACCCTGCGCCGGCGCGGCGACCAGTGGCCCTGGCACCGTAGCCTGGCGTTCGGGGCCGGCGTCCTGCTCATCGTGCTCGTCACGTGCACCGGCACCGGACGGTACGCGGCCGCACTGCTGAGCGTCCACATGGCGCAACACATGACGCTGAACATGATCGCTCCCGTGCTGCTCGCCCTCGGCGCGCCGATCACCCTCGCACTGCGGGCGCTTCCACCGGCGGGCCGGCGCACGCTGCTCGCGGCGATGCGCTCGCGCGTCGGTCGCTTCCTCACGCTGCCGATCGTCGCCACCGCCATCTTCGTGGGCGGGCTCTACGGGCTGTACTTCACACCGCTGTTCGAACTCGCGATGAGCCACCACTGGGGTCATCTGCTCATGCAGGCCCACTTCCTGGCATCGGGGTTCCTCTACTACTGGATGGTGCTCGGCGTCGATCCCGATCCGCGCCGGTCGTCGCGTCTCCTGCACATCCCGATGCTGGTCCTCGTCATGCTCACCCACACGATCTTCGCGGTCGTGCTCGTCTTCGGCGGCACGCCGATCGGGGGCGACTACTTCGACTCCCTCCAGCTCGACTGGGCACGACCGCTGCTCGACGATCAGGCTTTGGCCGGGGGAATCGCCTGGGCCGTCGGTGAATTCGTGACGATCGCCGTGCTGGCCGGCCTGATCCTCCGCTGGTTCGCCGATGCTGACCGGGCCGACCGTCGTCAACGCGAGCGACGCCGCCCCCAGGGCACGGAGCGGAGGTGAGCGTCGACCAGCGCGAGCCGTCTGTCGTGCCTAGCGTGGTGCCATGATCACCCGCGATGTCGCTGACGGCGTGCACCTCGTGTCGTACGCTCACGTCAACTGCTATGTCATCGAGGACGCTGACGATCTCACCCTCGTCGACGCGGGTCTGCCACGTATGTGGCCCATGGTGCTGGAACTCATTCGGCGGCTCGGACGGCACCCCGACGACATCCGTGCCCTCCTGCTCACCCACGGTCATTTCGATCACGTGGGGTTCGCCGCGATGCTGTACCGCGAGCACGCAGTGCCGGTCTGGGTTCATCGAGACGACGCCCGCCTCGCCGCTCATCCCTACCGGTACCGGCCGCAGAGCAACCGCTTCCTGTACCCGCTGCGGCACCCGCGTTCGCTACCGGTACTCGGGCAGATGGCGGCGGCCGGCGCGCTCACGGTGAAGGGCATCGCGGTCACCCGGGCGATCACCACCGAGTCCGCGCTCGACGTTCCCGGGCGACCGGTCGCGTCGCACACGCCCGGCCACACCGATGGCCATTGCATCCTCCACCTGCCCGAGCGCGACACCGTCATCAGCGGTGATGCGCTCGTGACAATGGACCCCTACACCGGCAAGACAGGTCCGCAGATCGTCGCCTCGGCAGCAACGAAGGACACGCGTCAGGCGATCGCCTCCCTCGACGCGCTGGCTGCCACCGAGGCGAGCGTCGTGCTGACCGGTCACGGGGCCCCCTGGACGCGAGGCGCCGCAGCGGCGGTCGATCAGGCCCGCGTCGTCGGCGAGCATTGACGGCGACGGGTCAGAAGTAGCGGTTCCCGTTGAGCCAGCCGACGAGCACGACACCGACGGTGGCCACCGCGAGGTAGGACCAGGCGTAGATCCTCGGCCGGTCCTTGCCGCTCAGCAGACCGACGACGACCACCGCGGCGAAGGTGCCGAGGAGCACGGCGAGACTCGGGTACGCCGCCACACGCAGCACGTCGACCACACCGAGCGGAAGGTCGGTGAGACCATCACTCACCCGGCCACTGATCAACGGGCGATTCGTACCTGTCAGCGTCGTCCACTGCACCGCGACGGAGTACGCGACGGCGAGCCCGAGGATGACCCCGGACCAACGCCGCCGGGCCGACGGCTCGTCCTTGCCGTGCGCGAGAAAGCGGGTCGCGAGCGCGAACACCATCGCGACGACCAACGGTGCGGCGAACACCAGCACGGACACCCAGTATCCGGGGTGGAGCGGCCACCGTTCGATGACGGCGTCACCGTCGAGCTCGAAGGCACGGGCGAGCCCGTGCACGAGCAACGGCACGAGTTCGACGAGGGCGAGGCCGAAGAACAGCAGAAGTCCCACGGCGGCCCAGACGGTGAACCGGCTGCCGTCACGCGACTGCTTCCGTCGTGCTCGTGACTCTCGCTTCTCGCTCACATCCGGAGCCTACTGGAGCGACGCCCCGAGCAGACGCCCTGACTGCATATCCTGAACTCATGAGCAGCAGCGTGGTGATGGGAGATCAGTTGATCGCGCGCATACCCGTCGACGAGCGGGGCGACGCGCTCATCGACGTCCGGCAGCACGCACCCGAGTTGCGATGGTCGACCCTTTACGCCGAGCCAACTGGCGCCTACTCACGGTTGAGAACCGGTGTGCTCCAACGACTGAGAAAAGCTCGCAACGCCCTCCCTCCGGGTTATGACTTGTTGCTCGTGGAGGGCTACCGCCCGTACGACGTACAACAGCGCTACTACGAGGACCACTGCTCCGAACTTCTGGAGCGATACGGGCCGCTCGAACCGGACACCCTACGAGGACTCGCCAGTCGCCATGTTTCGCCGCCGGACGTCGCGCCCCACGTGAGCGGCGCGGCGATCGATCTCGTCCTCAGCGATGCCGAGGGCAACGCCCTCGACATGGGTACACGCATCAACGCCACCCCGGACGAGAGTGACGGGGCGTGCTACCTCGATGCCCCCAACATCACCGACTTCGCTCGGGGGCATCGCGACATTCTCGCCACCGCCATGGCGACCGCGGGCTTCGCGGCGTATCCGCCCGAATGGTGGCACTGGTCCTACGGTGACAGATACTGGGCCTTTACGCTGGAGGTTCAGTATGCCCTGTACGGACCGGTGCACCCCTGACCACGGGGTTCGCGGCACACCCCGCCGAGGTGACCGACGGGATGCGCCACTCGATGACGCAACGTCACCGAAGCGGCGCGGGTTGGGAGGGACAGGGTTTCGCGCCGCCGAGCCGAACGTACGTGACGGGGAGCGGCGCCCACTCTCCCGAGCGGACGATTCACCCCGAATCTCACCCCGCACACCGTAGGAAGTCGAGGACCCGGCTCTGCAGTGCTTCCGCCGCGGCTTCGTCGTAGCCCGGAAGGGACGGATCGGCGAACAGGTGTTCAGAGCCCGGATAGAGGAAGAGCTCGCCGTCATCGGCCTGGCTCAGAACGTCACGCGCGGCGTCGAGGTCGCCCTCGTCAACGAAGGAACGGTCCGCGTTCATCGCGTGGATCTGCACGGGAACCTCGGGCGGCCAGCGGTCGCCGAACTCCTGGACCGGCGCGCACGCGTGCATGAGGACCGCGCCGCGCGCGCCCTGACGAGTCTGCACCAGGTACTGCGCGGGCAGGACTCCGAGCGAGAATCCGGCATACACCGCCGTGGCGGGGACGTTCTCTGCCGCGGCCACGCCGCGGGCGATGATCTCAGCGAAACCGACGGAGCGGACGTAGTCGAGCCCCTCGTCGAGCGTGGCGAATGCGCGCCCCTCGAACAGGTCCGGCGCATGAACCGCGTGTCCGGCGTCGCGCAGCGTTTGCGCGAACGCCATCACCCCGCGCGTGAGTCCGTGAACGTGGTGGAAGACGACGACCTCGGCCATGAAAGCACGATATGACCGATGTCAGGCCTCCGCTCCCGGAGTACGACGCGTCTCGACCAGCTCCTCCGCCACCTCCGCGAGGCGGGTGTTGGTGTGCTGCGAGACGCGTCGCAGCATCGCGAAGGCGCGCACGGCGTCGAGCTGGTAACGCTCCATGAGGATGCCCTCCGCCTGGCCGATGACGGTGCGGGTCGAAAGCGCCGTCGACAGATTCTGGACGAGATCGATCAGCGCCAGGTGCGACGACGCCTGGGCTGCGAGCAGCTCGGCCTCCTGCAACGCCTGCGCATTGAAAGCGTCGACGCCCTTGCCGTAGAGCTCGAGGACACCGAGAGTCCGATCCCCCACGTACAGGCGCACACTCACCACGCTGTGGTAGCCCGTGCCCATGACGACGCGAGGAGCCCACGTCGGCCACCGCGATTCGTGCTCCAAGTCGACCGCCGAGACCGGGGCATCCGATTGGAGAGCGTCGCTCCCCGGACCCTCACCGAAGCGCCGCTGCAGGTCCCCGGCTCGCCGCGCGCCGTCCTCGGTGTAGGCGACGCTCGGCGTCTGGCCGTCTCGTCGCGCAAGGCTGATCCGCCCAGCCGCACATCCATCGATGGCGGCGGCAGCGAGTTCGGCAATCTCGCGGGCCAGATCGGCGACCGAGTCGATACTCGTCCACTGCCGTGCGGCATCAGCCAGCCTTCGCGCGAAGCTGTCGCTCACAGGTCGTCCTACCCCATGACGCCCGGATGGCCACTTTCTGACCGCGACGTCGCGGAACATAGTGTACGAGATCGCTCGAGTCGACGAACGCAGCGGCTGTAGAGTCTGGATGTGCGTCGGTCTGGCATCATGGCCGGCAGTCATGAAGGAGGCGATCGGCGTGGTGCTGAGCCTCGATGACCTGACGCAGATCGTGAGCGAGCTGAGCGAGCTCGCCGACCTGGACAAATCCCTCGACCTCGTCACCTCGTCGGCGCGCTGGTTGTTCGGAGCCGATGAGGTCGGGGTCACCCTGCTGAAACCGGGCGGCCGCTTGGAGACGGTCGGACCCACCGCTCCGATCGCCGCACGAGCCGATGGACTCCAGCATGAACTCGGCGAGGGGCCGTGCGTCGACGCCGCCACCGAAGCCCGCATCGTCCGCACCGACGACCCCGCCAACGATGAACGATGGCCGCGCTGGGGTCCGGCCATTGCGCAGTTGGGCGTGCGCAGCAGCATCTCCGTCGATCTGGTGAACCGTCAGGTGCGGCTCGGCGCGCTGAATCTCTACGGGAGCCGACACGAGCAGTTCGCCGATGTCGACCCCGAGGAACTGAGGACTTACGCGACGCACGTCATGGCAGTCCTGGGCGCGATGCACCGGATCGAGTCGTTGGAATCAGCACTGGAGAGCCGCACTTTGATCGGTCAAGCCGAGGGCATTCTGATGGAGCGGTTCTCCATCGACGCCGTGACGGCGTTCGCGGTCCTACGGCGCGCCTCGCAGCATTCGAACGTCAAGGTGCGCGACCTCGCCGAGCAACTCGTGCACCGGGGCGACATCTCGGGCATCCTTGGCGATCATGGCCCCTGATCGCGCCCTGCTCCTCATCGACCTGCAGGAGCAGTTCTTCGACCCGCCGGGACTGCAGAAGGTCCGGGGGGACCTCGTGACCGCGGTTCAGCGGCTTCTCACTGCCGCCCGACAGGCCGGTGCACCGATGATCAACGTACGGACCGTGCACCGACGGGACCGATCGACCTGGGCACTCAACATGCTCGAGGACGACCAGCCGATGGTCCTCGAGGGTTCTCCCGGCGCCGCGCCGCTGGTCGAGCTGGACCTCGCCGGGGCGCACGAAGTCCTGAAGACCCGCGACGACGCGTTCTTCGCGACCGAGCTCGATGCGCTGCTGGAGCGGCTGGGCACGCGGGAGCTGGTGCTGACCGGAGTCGAGACCGAGGCGTGCATCGCCCTCACCGCCTCGAGTGCCTACGCACGCGATCTCCGCGTCCATCTCGCCACGGACGCCATCGCCTCGGCCGACGAGGAACAACACCGGCGCACCCTCGAACTCCTCCACGCGCAGTACCGACAGCCGCTCGTCGCTGCCGACGACATCCGCTTCGACTGACGCTTCCCTTGCACCGGGCACTGCCCCGTGAAACAGTGAAACCTCGGTTCGACACCAGCCGCATCGCCCGCGTCCTCGCAAAGGGCACCGATGATCGGGTATTACGCGGACCACGAAGGTCGCGACCACCTGGGCCGGATACTCGCGTTGACCGGCGCGCTCGACGAGCCCGTCACCGTCTTGTCCTCACACAGCCGTCCGCTCGAAGCGTCGATGCCGTGGCTCACCCTTCCCGTCGCACTGGACCATCGCCCGGCACGGCGTCTGGCATCGCGATACGCAGCGACTGCTGGACGAGTCCGATGTGGTGATCTGCCACGCGGGCCAGGACGTCATCGCCGAGGTGAGCGCCCGTCGTCGACCGGCGGTGATCATCCCGCGCGAGCGGCCGCACGAGGAGGAGCTGTGCGCCGCTGAAGCGCTGCGGCGCGGGGCCTGGCCGGCGCTCGTGAGCTGGTCCTTCCCCGCCCGAGGATGGCCAGAGCTCCTCGACGAGGCGCGCAGTCTCGACGGTGCCGCGTGGTCGTCCTGGTGTGACGGGCTGGGCGCACGGCGCTTCGCCGCGACGCTTCAGTCCCTGGTCCTGGCCTGAGCGGACGCCTCCGGTTGCCGGTCCCCTCGATTCAGCTTTGGATGGATGACATGCGCGACCAATCGCTCTCTCTCATCCGCCGCGGCTACGACTTCACGCGCTGGCTTCGCGACGATGATCCGGGACCGGTCACGACCCGACTGATGGGGCGGCCGGCGACGGTCATCGAGGGTGTGGAGGCCGCGCGGTTCTTCTACACCGAGCCCACGCTGTCGCGCAAAGGCGCCGCCCCGCCGATCCCGGCGATGACCCTCTTCGGTCCCGGAGCGATCCACAGCACGGACGACGACGAGCACCGTCATCGCAAAGCACAGTTCGTCGACCTGCTGGACGAGACGGCCGCGTTCGACGTGGCCCGGCGGGCCGGAGCCGAGTGGGACCGCCGGATCGCCGAACTCGGGTTCGTCCCCGACGTTTTCAGCATGGCGTGCGAAGTCCTCTTCACCGCCGTCCGGGACTGGGCCGGGGTGTCCGCTGACGCGGTCGGTGTCCGGCGCGGCACCTCCCAGATGGTGTCGATGATCGACGGTTTCGGTTCCGCGGGGCGCCGTCAGCTCCGCGCGGTCAAGGGCCGCATCGGCGCCCAGCGGTGGGCTCGCGCCGAGATCAAGCGGGCCCGCAAGAGCGGGGAGACCGAGACGCCGCTGGGCACAGTGGCGTCGTGGACGGGACCGGACGGACGTCCTCTGCCGCTGAGCGTCGCCGCCGTGGAACTGCTCAACGTGCTGCGGCCGACGGTCGCCGTGGCCTGGTTCGTCGCGGCCGCGGCCGAGAGCTTCGTGGAGTGGCCGGAGTACCGATTCGCGGTGAAGGTCCGTTCGGTCGATCCGAAGGCCTACGCTCACGAACTGCGCCGCTACTACCCGTTCGTGCCGGTCCTCGCCGCCCGACCGCGCACGGCCGCGTCGTTCGAGGGGCACGAGGTGCCGGCGGGAGGCCGGTTCGTCATCGACATCTGGCAGCACCTCAACGACCCCGAAATCTGGACCGACCCGGAGAACTTCCGCCCCGAACGGTTCAACGATCGCGTGGCCGGCCAGTACGACCTCATCCCGCAGGGCGGCGGTGACAAGCGAGACGGTCACCGTTGCCCGGGCGAGGACGTCGCGATCGAGCTGATCGAGGTGTTCGCCGTCCGGCTCGCCGAGTTCGACGCGATCGAGGGCCATGGCCCTTCGATGCGGGGCAACCACAGTCGGATGCCACCGCGCCCCTACCGGGCGAGCCTGACGCTCTGAGCGAACTCAGATGTCGAGGTCGGTAGTGTCTGTGTCGTCGAACTCGTGTCCGGACATCACCGCGGCCCGCGCGATCGCGATGCCGCCGATCACCGAGGTGATGAGCTGCAGTGCGATGGCGATGACCACCTTGACCGCATCGATGGGGTGAGGATCCACCAGCACCGTTCCACCGACGACGAAGGACACCCCGAGCCCAGCTGCCGTGGCCACAGCAGACGTCCGCATGAACGGATCGCGCAGCTTCAACAGGCCCACGCCGGCGATCACGAAGATCAGCGCGCCGACCACGACGAGGATCTGTCCGAGCAGCTCGTACCAGCTCATCGACGTCCCCTTCCCATGACCCGAGCGAGCGAGACCGCCGACAGGAACGCGACCAGGGTGGCGACGAGAACGAGATCGTAGGTTCCGATGCTGCCGGCTCGGGTGCCGATCAGGGCGATCTCCGCGATGATGCCGAAGCTCAAGAGATCGGCGGCCACGGCGCGATCCGCGGGAGTTGGCCCGAGGACGATACGCACGACCGCGAGGACGATGGCCACCGCGACCACCACGACGGCGATGTCGATACCCGTCATGCGCGATACCCTCCCTTGATCGTCACGGCATTGAGCATCCGGGCCTCCATCTCGCGCAGATGGTGCACTGCGGTGTCTCGGTCCGGGTCGTACATCGAATGCACCAGCAGATCTCGACCGCCTTCTCGCTCCACGACACCGATGGTCAACGTGCCCGGCGTGAGCGTGATCAGCGACGCGATCGCGGTGAGTTGCGCGTCCGTCGTCGACTGGGCGGGCATGCGCACCACGCGTGGAGTGGCTTCGCGTCCTGGGGTGACGATGTCGTGGCTGACCTGCGAGGCGCTCTTGAGTACCTGGCCGATGTACCAGAGCGTGAAGAGGACCAGTCGCCACGGCATCGAGAGTGCGCCCTTCATCGCAGCACCTCCGTCACATAGACCGACGTGTCGCGTAGCCCCTCGGCCGCGACCTCGGTGAGCGGGATGAGCAGCTGAGCCCCTAGCCCGAGCGCGATGGTCACGGCCGCCAGGACCGCCCCCGGCGCGGCAAGCGACCACGGGATGCGCCTGGTCGGCGCCTCGCCCTCCGGGACCGGCGACATGAAGACCGCGTTCCAGATCCGCAGCATCGCCAGCAACGTGACGAGGCTCGCGGCGATGAGCACGACGGCGAGCACCACGTACCCCGCGTCGATCGTCGCGATCACCAGCACCAGTTTCGCCACGAATCCGGAGAACGGCGGCAGGCCCGCGAGCGAGAGGGCTGCGATGGCGAAGGTGGCGGCGACCAGCGGCTCGCGCCGGCCGATCCCCCGCAACCTGTCGATCCGGTCGGTGCCGTAAGTGTCCTCGATCGCGCCCACCGAGAGGAACTGCGACGCCTTCACCACCATGTGGTGCAACAGGTAGAACAGGCCCGCGGCGAGACCTCCGATGGTGAACAGTCCGACGCCGACCAGGATGTAGCCGATGTGGCTGACCATGCTGAACGAGAGCATCGACCGCATCGAGCGTTCACCCGCCGTGGCCATCGCCCCGACGGCGATCGTCGCGCCGAAGATCACCAGCCCGACGAGCAGCCACCGGTCGTCACCGTCGAAGATCACCGCGTACAGCCGGTAGATCGCGTACACCGCGACCTTGGTGTGGAGCCCGGAGAACAATGCCGTGATCGCAGGAGACGTCGACGGGTAGGCCTGCGTCAGCCAAGCGTGGGTCGGCAGCAGCGCGGCTTTCATGCCGAGCGCGGCGAGCGCGATCGCCGCGGCTGCGGCGACGAGCCCGGACTCCTTCGCGGCTCCCGCCAGCAGGCCGAGATTGACCGTGTCGGCGGTGGCGTACACCAACCCCACGGCCATGAGGAACAGCGTCGAGACGAAGAGGTTGAAGCTCACGTAGAGGCGCGACCCGTAGACGGAGCGCTCGGTGCCTCGCCCGCGCCGCGCCAGGATCATCAGTCCGTACGAGGGCATGAGCATGACCTCGATGAAGACGAAGAGGTTGAACAAGTCGGCGGTGAGCAAGGCGCCGTTGACGCCGGCGGTCATCGCCAGCACGAGCGGCGCGAACAACCGGATGCGCCCGACTCCGCTGGAGACCGCGTACCAGCAGCACACCAGCGACAGGCCGCTCGTGAAGGTCAGCATCAGCGCCGAGAGCATGTCGGCGGCGAACGGGATGGCGATGCCCGGCAACCAGCCGCCGACGCCGTCGACGAGCACCTCGCCCTGACGGGTCCCACCGATCAGGCCGAACGACGCCACGAACTGGGCCGCCAGTGTGGCGAAGAGCAGCGCCAAGGGCCAGCGACGTCCCTCGCGGGCGAACGCGGCGATGCCGGCGGCGATGAGCGGCACGGCAATGAACAGCGGCAGGATCGCACCGCTCATCGGTCCTCACCTTCCTCGTCCTCGTCCTCGTCATGGCGACCCGAGATCGCCAGCGAGAGCAGATAGATGGTGATGGCGAAGGCGATGACGATCGCGGTCAAGACGAACGCCTGCGGCAACGGATCGGCGGTGACGGCGGCGTCCAACTCGCTTCCCAGCGGTTCCCCCCGCCGCGCGATCCCGCCGGTGCTGAACAGCAGCAGGTTGGCGGCATGGCTGAGGAGGACGAAGCCGAGCACGACGCGCAGGAACGTGCGGGCGGTGAGCAGGTAGACGGCCCCGGCAACGAGCACGCCGACGGTGATGGCGAGCGTCATCGGCTCTCACTCCCCTTCGTCAGGACGCGAGGAACGCCGAGTAGGTCGAGCGCGCCGAGGATGACGCCGAACACGGCGAGATAGACACCGACGTCGAAGACCAGCGACGACGTCAGGTGGTACCCGAACACGTAGCCGTGCAGCGGTGTCAGGAAGGACTGCTCGGCGAAACCGAGGAAGCCGCTCGCCGCCGCGACCACCACGCCGGCGCCGGCGATCGACAGGTACGGCAGACCCGAACGGGCGTCGTCGTCGGTCGGTGCGGCGAGGTAGCGCAGGGCGAGGGCGGCCGCTCCGATGAGGGCCGCAATGAAGCCCCCGCCCGGTGCGTTGTGACCACGCAGCAGCGCGTAGATCGAGCCGAAGACCATGAGCGGGATGAGCAACCGAGCGAACACCCGGATGAAGACCATGTTGAGCGCGGGCGGCTCGAGCATCCGCGAGGCCGTCGGCAGCACTGGCCGCGTCATCTGGGGGCGGGCCTCGACCAGCGCGGCGATCGCCAGAGCGGCCACCGCGAGGACCACGAGTTCGCCGAAGGTGTCCAAGGCACGGAACTCCACCAGGATCGTGTTGACGACGTTAGATCCGCCCGTGGCCTCCGGACCGTTTTCGATGAACCACCGACCGACGGTCGACAACTCCGAGCCTCCGGTGAACACCAGCGTGGCGAACGTCGCGACGACGCCCGCGGCCACCGCCAGCACCGCCGCGACGATGCTGCGGCCGCGGGGACGCCGCGGGAAGCCCGGTGGAAGATGGCGAAGTACCAGCACCATGATCACGACGGTGAGGATCTCCACGAGCAGCTGCGTCAGCGCAACGTCGGTCGCACCGAGGGTGAAGAACCACAGGGCCACCGCGAAGCCGGCGATCCCGACGGAGATCACGGCACCGAGCCGCGTGCGCGCCAGCAGTGTCGCCAGGACACCGCCCGACACCACCAGCAGCAGGCCCGCATCGACCCAGGTCGACGGCACCGCCTCCCAGGTCGGGCGCAGCATGACCAGGCCGCCGGCACCAATCAGCGCGACGAGCACGAGCGGAACCGCCAGATGCGCGGCCGGCGCGGTCGTGCGACCGAAGTCGCCGAGCCGCCGCCCTCCGACGACCACGCCGTGCTGGATCGCTTCGACGGCGCCGACGCCGGTGATCGGGAAGAGCCGCCGATCGAGTGCTCGATCGACGCCGCGGCGGGCGAGGATCAGCACGACCCCGGCGGCGATGGCCGCGAGGGAGAGACCGAGTGCCGTGTTCACACCGTGCCAGAGCGCGAGGTGCACGTCGGCCGCACCGCCCGACGCCGCCACCGCGCGCCCGACGACGGGATCGAGCACGGGCGCGAACAGTCCGAGCGCGCCGGCGGCCAGCGCCCCGACCGCGATCGCGGCAGCCATGGGCCACGTCCCGCGGGCCGGCGTGAGCGGGGTCGGCGTGCCGGGCAGCGTCGAGACCACCACGCGGCCGCTGTACGCCACGGTGATCGCCGCCGACAGCGCGACGAGCGCCGCGAGCCACAGACCCGTTCCGTGCAGCGCGCCGTCGATGACCAGTTCCTTGCTGACGAACCCGAGCGTCGGCGGGATGCCGCCCATCGCGATCGCCGCGACGAGGATCAAGGCGGACGCGAACGGCATGCTCCGCAGCAGTCCGCGCACCTCGCGGATGTCGCGCGTACCGGCGCGTTTCTCCAACAGTCCGACGTAGAGGAACCCGGCGGACTTGAACGACGCGTGGGCGATGACGTGGACGACCGCGGCGGTGAGCGCCGTGGTGGTCCCGATGCCGATCACGAGGGTGAGCAGACCCAGATGGCTGACCGTCGAGTACGCCAGCAGGGCTTTGAGATCGGTGCGCTGCAGCGCGAAGATCGCCCCGATGAACGAGGTCACGAGGCCCACGCTGATCAGCAGAACCGACCACACCGGGGCGTGCGACGCAGGCTCGGCGAAGCGCAGCAGCAGGTAGATGCCGGCCTTCACCATCGCCGCGGCGTGGAGGTACGCGCTCACCGGTGCCGGCGCCACCATCGCATCGGGCAACCAGGCATGGAAGGGGAACTGCGCGGACTTGGTCATCGCTGCCACCGCGACGAGGACGGCGACCGTCGCCGCGAACGTGCCGTCCTCCGCCCAGGCGGGGTCGGCGAGGGCGGTCGTCAGGTGAGTCGTGCCGGTGCGGACGGTGATCGTCGCGACGGCCGCCAGCAGGCACAGGCCGCCCGCGACGGTGACCAGGAGGGTCCGGGTCGCCGGGGGGCCGGCGTCGGGACCGGAGCGAAGGATCAACAGGTAGGAGCACAGCGTGGTGAACTCCCAGCTCACGAACAGCAGCACCAGATCGTCGGCGAGAACCAGCATGGTCATCGACGCGGCGAACGCCGTCATGAGCGTGTAATAGCTGACCGTCGGTTTACCCCGGAAATACGCCGTGGAGTAGATCATTACCAGCGCGCCGACGACGAGCACGAGGGCCACGAAGACCATCGACAGCCCGTCGAGCCGCAGTCGTAGCGCGATGTCGAGGGAGGGGATCCAGGGGACGGACTGTTCGACGTTCGCGTCGTAGCCGAGCAGGAACGCCATCGCGGCGAGCACCAGCAGGCCGGCGGCCAAGGGCCAGCCGGCGCGGTGGCCGAGCCAGCGAGCGAACAACGGCGCGAGCGCCGTCAGCAGCCAGCCGCCGATGAGCAGGCCGAGCAGGGTCATGAGCACGCTTTCGGGGACGACGACACAACGCCGACCAGTCTTCCCGGCACACCACGAACGCCGCCGAGTCTATCCATGCGCAGGTAAGGTCCCCCTCCCCCGGGTCGCGTCACCATGCTCCTCTCCCAGGGGCTGGGATTCATTCGACGCGCAGGGCGACGAGCGTCATATCGTCGTCGAGGGTGCCGGGCACCGCGTTGACCAGCGCATCCACCCACGAGCGCAGGGACGCTCCGGCCGGTCGGGCGGCACTCGCCTTGCGCAGCACGGCCAGCGATGCGTCGAGCGGGACGTTGCGACGTTCGACCAGACCGTCGGTGAAGATCAGCAGAATGTCACCCGCGCGCAGCTGTTCGACGACCGACACGGCCTCGCCCATCCCGACCCCCAGCAGCGGCCGCGGAGTAGCGCCGATCGGATTGACCGAACCGTCGCGGACGAGCAGCGGCGGCAAGTGCCCGGCGCTGGCGACCTCGACTACCCGGCCCGCGGGCTCGAACACCACGATCACCGCCGTCGCCGTCTGCCCGGGGATGAGCGAGCCCATCAGGTGATCGAGACGATCCAAGCAAGAGGCCGGCGAGTGACCGTCTGCCAGATACGCGCGCAGCGCCGTGCGGACCTGCGCCATCGCGGTGGCGGCACCGACGCCGTGGCCGGCGACATCGCCGACGACGAAGGCAGCGCGGCCGTCCGGCAGGGAAAACTCGTCCCACCAGTCGCCGCCGAGCTGACTGCCTTCCGCGGGACGGTAACGAGCCAGCACCTCGAGTCCTTCGACCTCCGGTGCTTCGTCGAGCACGAGCGTGCGCTGGAGCGATTCGGCGATCGCGATCTGCTCACGCGAGCGCCGCAACAACTTGGCCTCGAGGTACTGACGCAAACGGTCCACCGTCTCCAGCTGCCACGTCCGCCACGGCTCGCTACGGCCTCGTACGACGCCGCGCCACTTCTCGAAGGACTTGCGCGGGCTCAACCGCACGTCCGGCCCTTCGGCCGCTGCGATCTGCTTGTTGCGCGGATCTCCGCCCCAGTCGACGACGCGCACCAACTCCTGGCGCACGAACATCAGGGTCGCGGTGCCGATTTGCGTGACGAGTGCTCCTGCGGGGACGTTCTCCCGCCCGGCCAGATCGGGCTGGAGCACCCCGATCTGGTGACTGCAGTGCACGGGGCTCTCGTTGGTCCGCATCGCTGCAGCGATGCGCTTCAACAAGGCTGGGTCGTCAGGAACGTTTCCGATGGTGAGCAGGTCACCGTCGTGCCACAGCGCTGCGCCGTCGGCGTCCACTAGCTCCAGCAGCCGAGCGTCGTTCATGAGCGTCTTGAGCGGGTAACCCGGGTCGCCCGCGAGGCGGGCGGTGATCCCGGACAGCACCGACTGGGCGACGAGCTCCTCGATCCGCGTGTCCGAACGCTCCCGCTCATCGATGAGCTGCGATGCCGTTTGCCCCAGGAACTCTGCCATGGAGCGGACGTCGTACGGGACGTGATGCGGGCCCGAGTAGTGATGACACGCCACCAGTCCCCACAGTTGTCCGTCGCGCACCATCGACACCGACATCGAAGCCGTGACCCCCATGTTGCCCAGGTACTCGAGGTGGATCGGCGAGACGCTGCGCAGCACCGAGTGGGACAGGTCCAACGGCGAGCCGGAGTGCGGATCGAGCACCGGGTCGAGCGGCACCGGCGTGTAGGCGACGTCGGCGATGAGGCGCGTCCAGTTGGTGGTGTAGAGGCGACGTGCCTGGGCCGGGATATCGCTGGCCGGATAGTGCAGTCCTCGGAAGGAGTTGAGGTCGTCGCGCTTCTCCTCGGCCACGACCTCGCCGTTCCAGTCCTCGTCGAAGCGGTAGACCATCACCCGGTCGAAGCCCGTGAGATCGCGTACCTCGACGGCGAGTCTCTCGCACAGCTCCTCGATGCTCTGCGTCTCGCTCAACCGGCCCATCGCCGCGCGCGCGGCCCGGTACGTCACGCGGTGAGCGCTGAGAACGCGCTCGCGTTCGATTTCGACGAGCACACGGGGGCCGGAGCGGTGCACGACGAGGTCGACGGGGACGCCCAGCAGGTCACCGTGAGCCGGCTCGCCGGGAAGGACCACGTGAAGCGGTTCGCTGAGATCGTCGGCCACCAGCGCATCGCGGATCGCTCCGGCGGCGGCGTGGCCCAGGGCTCGTTCGAGCGGCTGACCAAGGAGGCTCTGGTGATCGGCACCGATGGCAGCGGCACAGTTACTGGAGGCGACCACGATCGTCGCGTCCTCGTCGATCGCCAGCAACACCCCGTGCGGCTGGATCGCACCGGGGATATGGATGGGTTCGCGCTCACACGTCGACAGGTCGACCGGGTCGTAGGCCGGGGTGTGCGCGGCCGGAGGGACATGGGAGTCCACGTAGATCCTCAATCCTTCGATCGCCGGGCCGCCTGCTTTTTCAACCGGTCTGCCTCACCTTAGCGGTCGGGTCACCAGAAGACGAGAATCCGTCCGCGGAAGCTCAGCGTCCGCTAGGCAGGACAGGGGCGTCGACGGTCTTGAGACGTAGTGCGAGAATCATCAGACATGAGCCCCGATCAGCCCGCGATCCTCGCTGCCGAAGACGGTAGCGGCGTCGCCGCGCTGCTCCGGCGGGCGCAAGCCGTGGCCGATCAACTGCAGGCCGATGCCGAAGAGGAAGCGCGTCGGGCGACCGAGAACGCGCAGCGCCTCGAGGAGGAGGCTCAGCGCCTGCACGCCGAGGCGCGCGCGGCGCACGAGAAGGCGACGAGCGACCTGAATCGCGCCGAGTCCCAACTCGACGAGGCGTCCAAGGACGCTCATCAACTCATCATCGACGCGAGTGACCAGGCGAGCGTGCTCATCCAGACGGCCGAGCAGCAGCGCGACGAGATGCTGGCCGATGCTCAGGAGCTCGCCGGTCGGCAGCGCGCGGAGGCCAAGGAGATCCTCGACCGCGCCACGCGCGAGGCCGAGGAAGCACTGCAAGCGGCACAGGACGAGGCGGAGCGTCTCGTCGCCGGGGCCGCCGAGCGGGCACAGGAGCGCGACGACGCCACCGCGGAGCTGGTGCAGGAGCGCACCGACGCGGCCGAGGCGGAGGCCACCGCGATCCTGCACCGCGCCCGCACCCGCGCCGAGGAGCAACTCGGCGCCGCGACCCAGGAAGCCGACCGGCTGCGCACGGAGGCTGCGGACGCTGCACGCGAGCACCGTCAACTGGCTCACGACGAACTGACCGCCGCACGGCAGCAGGCGGCCGCGTTGGTCAATGACGCCCAGCAGGAGGCCGACCGGATCCTCACCGAGGCCCGCGAACAGATGCGTTGGACGCAGGAGACCGTCGCCTCGCTGCTGCAGACGGCCGAGCTCGAGGGCCGGCTGGTCCGGTTGACCGGTCACCGCGACGCCGCCGCCACCGTCCGTCGCACCCGCGCCCGCACCTCCGAGGTCGTCCGGCGTCTTCGCTCGCGGCTGGAGGCGCAGGTGGCTCACGCCGAGCAGGAGGCACAGGAGCTGGCCGACGCCGCCCTCGCCGTGCAGCGGCAGGCCGAGGAACGGGCACAGAGCGTCCGGGCCGAAGCCGACGACCACGCGGCCGCCGTGCGGCGCCGCGCCGACGACTACGCCGCCGCCACCGAGGAGCGGGCCTCCCGCCGGCTCGCGGAGGCCGAGTCGGGAGCCAAGACTCTGCGCACGCGCGTCGCCGAAGAGGTCGTGCGCACGCAGCGGCAGGCCCACGACGAGGTTCAGACCCGGCGCGAGGAAGCCCACCGGCTGCTCAGCGAGGCGCGCGTCGAGGCCGACGAGTTGCGTCGCGAAGCGCGCACCATGCTCGACGACGCTCGCGAGGAGGTCACCCGACTTCGCGAGCGTCGCGACCAGATCACCGCCGAGCTCGGCCAGCTCTCGGGGGTCATCTCCGCGCTGGCCGTGCCCGAACGATCCGACCCGACCCCTGAGGACGAAACGTCATGACTCCCGATTCCCCCTTCGACTTCCGCATGGTCCTGCGGGGCTACGAGCCCGCTCAGGTCGACGCGAAGCTGCAGGCGCTCGCCGACGAGGCTGCGGTCTCGCGTCGGCGCATCAACGAGCTGACCGCGTACATCGAGAAGCTCGAGACGGAACGCGACCTCGCCCGCCAGGAGAGCGAGGGCCCGATCGAACCGCCCTCGTTCGAGCACCTCGGCGCCCGCGTCGGCCAGATCCTCGCGCTCGCCGAGGAAGAGGCGCGCGAGATGCGCGAGCGCGTCGGCGCCGAGTTGGACGCCCGTCGCGCCGAGATCGAGGGATCGGCCCAGCAGATCCGCGACGAGGCCGACCTTTACGCCGAGAAGCGCCGTGCCGACGTCGATGCCGAGGTCGCCCGTCTTCTTGAGGACGCCCGTCGCACCGCCGACGACCGCATCGATTCGGCCGACCGCGAGGCCGCCGGCCGTCTGCAGGAGGCCGAGGCGGTGTACGAGGAGCAGCGCGCCAAGGCCGCCAAGGCGTCGGCGGACTTCGAGAAGACTCTCGCCGAGCGCCGCGCCGCCGTGGAGCAGCAGTTCCAGGAGCAGCTCGCCGACGCCGAGCGCCGCAGTTCGGAGCTGGAGGCGCAGCTGGAGAAGCGTCAGGCCGAGGCCGACGCCGAGTACCAGGACAAGCTCCGCGAGGCGAATCGTCTCCTCGGGGACGCGCAGGAGCGCGCCGAGCAGATCGTCAGCGAGGCCAAGGCGACCGCGGCCAAGGTCCGGGCCGACTCCGAGCGCGAGCTCGCCGCCGCGATGCAGCGCCGCGACAGCATCAACGCTCAGCTCGCCAACGTGCGGCAGATGCTCGCCACGCTCACGGGCGGAAACGTCCCGATCGCCGATCCGTTCGATCCGGAGAACGCCGAGGAGCTCGAGACCTCGGACCTGCCCGTGGACGAGGATGACGTCGACGAGCCGGTCAGCGACAAGACCCAGGAGATCCAGGCCCTCGACGACGCCGAGCACACCCAGGTCCTCGAACTCGACGAACCCGCCGACGACGAAGACAAGCGCAAGTAACCCGCCGAGGCCACGTGGTCTCGATACGTCGGTCGCTGAGCGACCGAAGCGATCTCTAGGTGGTCGAGTAGCGACCGAGGAACGAGGGAGCGGATCGAGACCACGTCACGCAACCTGGTCTCGATACGTCGGTCGCTGAGCGACCTCCTACTCGACCACCTACGCCCGAGTTTGATGGCCGAGTAGCGGCGATCCCTGCATAGGTGGTCGAGTAACCGCGAGGAACGAGCGGTGCATCGAGACCACGTCACGCAACCTGGTCTCGCTCGACTACCTATGGCCGGGTGACGTGGTCGAGGGCGTCGGCGGGGGTGGACAGGACTGTCACCTCATCGGCATCGGTCCAGGGCGGCGGGGTCCGGCGCACGACGACGACGGGAATGCCGCGCTCGGCGGCCACGTCCAGCTTGGGCCGCGTGTAGCTGCCACCGGAGTCCTTCGTGACGACGACGTCGGCGCCGTGGTCGGCCATGATCGCGCGTTCACCGTCGAGCGTGTACGGGCCTCGGCTGGTGAGGACGCGCCAGGCCGCCGGAACCGGCTCGTCCGGCCGGTCCACGACGCGGGCGAGCACGGCGTGGTCGCGCAACGGCTCGACGAAGTGGCTCAGGTGCCGCCGCCCGATGGTCAGCATGGGACGTGCGCCGAGGCGCGCGGCACGACGCGCGGCAGCGTCGTGATCGTCCACCCAGTGCCACTGCTCCGCCCCGGGCGTCCCGCTCCATCCCGGTCGTTCCAACCGGACGTACCTGACGCCCTCGGCGCGAGCCGCGAGGTATCCGTGGCGGGTCATCTGCTCGGCGAAGGGATGCGTCGCGTCGATGACCGACGTGATGTTCTCCGAGCGCAGGAAGGCGCGCAGCCCGTCGATGCCGCCGAAGCCGCCGATGCGGACCGGGCCGACGGGGAGCCGCGGCTCGGCGACGCGGCCGGCGAGCGACGACAGGAACGGCTCCCCTCGCTCCTGAAGCAGCGCCGCCACCGCGCGCGCCTCGCTCGTCCCACCGAGCACCAGGACGGTCATCGGCCCGCTCCGGGAGCGAGCACGGGCAGGCGACCGGGACCGTCGTGGGAGAGCGCGAGCAACGCGTCGAGATCGAGATGCTGCTCGGCGAGGTCGGCGAGCAGGTCGAGCCGCGCCTCCCGGGCGGCGCCGAAGCTGACCGACGACTCGGGCAAGGTCCGCCCCGCGCGTACCGCCACCTCGCGCAGGAAGGCGCGGCGGAAGCCGTCGGACTCGAGGCTGCCGTGCCACATCGTCCCCCAGACGCTCCTGTGATGGGCGCCACCGAGGAAGGGCTCTCCGCCGTGCACGGTGATGCGTCCGTGGTGGATCTCGTACCCCTCGACCGGTTCACCGAGCGCTTGACCCGAGGGGAGTCGGAGCACCTTGTCAACGCCGAAGTCCGTACTGACGTCCAGCAGTCCGAGCCCGTGCCCGATCGCCCCGGCGTCCCCCTCGACACCGTCGGGGTCGCGGATCTCGCCGCCGAGCATCTGGAATCCGCCGCAGATGCCGAGCACCGCTCCCCCGCGGCCGACGTGGTCGAGAACGGCGGCGTCGAGACCCCGCGCGCGCAACCAGGCGAGGTCCGAGAGGGTCGTCCGCGTCCCGGGAAGCACGACGAGATCGACATCGTCGAGAGCCCGGGGATCGCTCGCGAAGCGCACATCCACGCCCGGTTCGAGCGCGAGAGCGTCGACGTCGGTGAAGTTGCTGATCCTCGGCAGCCGCACCACGGCGACCCGCAGCGGATGCTCGGTCCCGCGCTCGCGCCGGCCCTCGAGATCGAGCGCGTCTTCCGAGTCCAGCCACAGACGAGCGTCCCACGGCAGCGTTCCGTAGACGCGACGACCGGTGAGGGTCTCGAGCTGCTCGAGGCCAGGGCGGAGCAGTCGCTCGTCACCGCGGAACTTGTTGACGACGAATCCGGCCACGAGCGCCTGGTCCGCCGCATCGAGGAGCGCGACCGTGCCGTAGAAGGCAGCGAACACGCCGCCGCGGTCGATGTCGCCGACCACCACGACCGGCATCCCGGCGTGACGGGCGAGCCCCATGTTGACGTAGTCGCTGGCCCGCAGGTTGATCTCGGCCGGGCTGCCGGCCCCCTCGGCGATGACGAGGTCGAACCGCGAGCTGAGATCGTCGAACGCGCCGTGGGCGAGCGCCCCGAGATGCCGCCGGCCCTCGACGAAGTCCATCGACGCGATCGTTCCGGCCGGGCGGCCCATCGCCACGACGTGGCTGCGCCGGTCGGTTCCGGGCTTGAGGAGGACGGGGTTCATCGCCGGTTCGGGGCGCACCCGGGCCGCGACTGCCTGAATCCACTGGGCGCGACCGATCTCGGCCATAGTCCCGTCGGCGGCCTCGCACACCATCGAGTTGTTGGACATGTTCTGCGCCTTGTACGGCGCGACCCGGACGCCGCGTCGGGCGAAGGCGCGGCACAACGCGGTCGTGACGATCGACTTCCCCGCGTCCGAGGTGGTGCCGGCCACCATCAGCCGAGCGCTCACGCCGGGCTCCGGAGGAGCGCCAGGTCCATGATCCAGCCGGCGGCGTCCTTGACCCGCTCGCGGGCGGCCCGGATCTCGGGCAGGGCGTCGGCGACGGTGCCGTGGGCCAGCGCCTCGTCGGCCGTGCCGAGGTTGGCGCCCCACCAGATCGTCCAGTCACCGAGCGCGGCGAACGGTTCGATCGACGACAGCAGCATCGCCGCGATGTTGCGCTCCCCCGCCGCGACCGCGTCGGGCAGGTTGCGCCCGGTGGTGAGGTGCAGCGGCTGACCGACCTCGTGCAGGACGATCGCGTGCCGGGCCGCGAGCAGTTGCAGGCTCGAGACGCCGGGGATGACGTCGACCTCCAGCGGGCGCGACGCGGCGACGGTGTCGAGGATGCGGAGCGTGGAGTCGTAGAAGGCCGGATCACCCCAGACCAGGATGCCGACGTCGCCGGGAGCCTTGTCGAGTGCCGCGGCATATCGTTCGGCCCGCGCGGTGTGCCAGTCGGCGACGGCCTTGCGGTACGCGGCGGCATCACCGGCCACCCGCGCGCTTCGGTCCCGTTCGGGATCGCGCACCACGATCGTCGGCGGCGGCTGCGGCACGTGCCGGGCCACGAGTGCCTCGCGGGCGGCCACCAGCGGATCGTCCTCGCGCTTCTCGACGACGAGGTACGCGTCGACGGACCGCAGCGCGTGCACCGCTTCAACGGTCAACTGGTCGAGACCGCCCGGCCCGATGCCGATGACCCGAACCCGCATCACTGTCCCTCCCTCACGCGTTGAGTGTGACGTTTGGCAGGCAGATCAGGCGAATTTCGCTGCCTTTCGTCACACTCAGCGAGTTCTCCGGCGGCGGTCACTGCCGGTCTTCCAGCTCGCCCTCGACCTCGAGGTAGACGGACTGGAGCGCGGCCAGGGTCTCGGGGTCGGGTTCGGCCCACAGCCCGCGGTCGGCGGCCTCGTGCAGCCGCTCGACGATCCCGCGCAGCGCCCACGGGTTCGACTGCCGCATGAACTGCTGCGTCTGCTCGTCGAGGACGTAGGACTGCGCGAGCTGCTCGTACATCCAATCGTGCACGACGCCCGTGGTGGCGTCGAAGCCGAACAGGTAGTCGACCGTCGCGGCCAGCTCGAAGGCGCCCTTGTACCCGTGGCGCTGCATCGCGCCGATCCAACGCGGGTTGACCACGCGGGAGCGGAACACCCGGCTCGTCTCCTCGGCGAGCGTGCGGGTCTTGACCGCGTCGGGCGTCGTCGAGTCGCCGACGTACGCCTTCGGGTCCTTGCCGGTCAGCGCGCGCACCGTGGCGACCATGCCGCCGTGGTACTGGAAGTAGTCGTCGGAGTCGGCGATGTCGTGCTCGCGAGTGTCGATGTTCTTGGCCGCGACCTGGATGCGCCGGTAGTTCGCGCGCATGTCGTCCGCGGCGGGCGCTCCGTCGAGGTCGCGGCCGTAGGCGAACCCGCCCCACGCCGTGTAGACCTCGGCGAGGTCGGCGTCGTCGCGCCAATTGCCCGACTCGACGACCTGGAGGATGCCGGCGCCGTACGAGCCGGGCTTCGACCCGAAGATGCGGGTGCGAGCGCGTCGCTCGTCGCCGTGGTCGGCGAGGTCGGCCTGCGCGTGGGCGCGCACGTAGTTCTGGTCGTCGGGCTCGTCGAGTTCCGCGACCAGCGCGACGGCGTCGTCGAGCATCGCGATGACGTGCGGGAAGGCGTCGCGGAAGAAGCCCGAGATGCGCACGGTGACGTCGATGCGCGGACGGCCGAGTTCCTCGAGACCGATGACCTGAAGGCCGTTGACCCGGCGCGAGGCCTCGTCCCACTCCGGCCGCACGCCGAGCAGCGCGAGGACTTCGGCGATGTCGTCGCCGCTGGTGCGCATGGCCGAGGTGCCCCAGACCGAGAGGCCGACCGACGTCGGGTACTCGCCGGTCTCGTCCAGATGCCGCTGCAGTAGCGAGTCGGCCATCGCGACGCCCGTCTCGTACGCAAGGCGCGACGGCACCGCCCGCGGGTCGACCGTGTAGAAGTTGCGTCCGGTCGGCAGCACGTTGACCAGTCCCCGCAGCGGCGAGCCGGAGGGACCGGCGGGGATGAAGCCGCCGTCGAGCGCGTGGAGGACGGCGTCGAGCTCGTCGGTGGTCTTGGCGAGGCGCGGGACGACCTGAGTCGCAGCGAACTCGAGGACGCGGACGACTTCAGGGTCGTCGTGCAGGCCGGCGGCGGCCGCGGCGTCCCACCCGGCGTCCTCCATCGCCTGGACGAGCTCGCGGGCGCGCTGTTCGATCTCGTCGACCGAGCCGAGCTGCGCGTCCTGCTCCTTGAGCCCGAGTGCGGCGCGCAGTCCGGGCACCGCACCGGTCTCGCCGCCCCACACCTGCTGGGCCCGCAGGATCGCGAGGACGAGATTGACCCGGGCCTCCCCGGCGGGCGCCTGCCCCAGGACGTGGAGGCCGTCGCGGATCTGGGCGTCCTTGACCTCGCAGAGCCAACCGTCGACGTGGAGCAGGAAGTCGTCGAACTCCTCGTCGCCGGGGCGCTCCTCCAGGCCGAGGTCGCGGTGCATCTCGGCGGCGTGCATGAGGGTCCAGATCTCGGCGCGGATCGCCGGGAGCTTGGCCGGGTCCATCGCCTGGATGTTGGCGTACTCGTCCAGCAGCTGCTCGAGGCGGGCGATGTCGCCGTACGACTCGGCACGCGCCATCGGCGGGATGAGGTGGTCGACGATCGTCGCGTGGGCGCGGCGCTTGGCCTGCGCACCCTCGCCCGGGTCGTTGACCAGGAACGGGTAGATCAGCGGCATGCTGCCGATCGCCGCGTCGGTGGCACACGAGGCCGACAGCGCGGCGTTCTTGCCCGGAAGCCACTCCATCGAGCCGTGCTTGCCGAGGTGGACGGCCGCGTGCGCGCCGAAGCCCCCATCCCCGACCGCACTGCCCAGCCAGCGGTAGGCGGCGAGGTAGTGGTGACTGGGGGCGAGGTCGGGATCGTGGTAGATCGCGACGGGGTTCTCGCCGAAGCCGCGGGGCGGCTGGATGAGGATGACGACGTTGCCGGCCTGCAGCGTGGCGAGCACGATCTCCTGCTGCTCGTTGACGAACAGCGAGCCTGGCGCCGGGCCCCAGGCCTCGGTGACCTCCTCGACGAGATCGTCGGGGAGCTCGGACAACCAGCGGCGGTAGTCGTCGGCGCTGATGCGCACGTGGCTCTCGGTCAGCTGACCGGCGGTGAGCCACTCCTCGTCCTGACCGCCGGCGTCGATCAGCGCGTGAATGAGCGCGTCACCGGCGGCGGTGTCGTCGTCGAGGTCGAGACCGGGGATGTCGCCCGGTGCACCGAGGTCGTACCCGGCGTCGCGCAGGCGGCGCAGCAGACGGATGGCGGAGACGGGGGTGTCGAGGCCGACCGCATTGCCGACGCGGCTGTGCTTGGTCGGGTAGGCCGACAGCATGATCGCGAGCTTGCGTTCGGCAGGCGGCGTGTGGCGAAGCCGGGCGTGCGAGACCGCGATGCCGGCGACGCGGCGGCAGCGCTCCTCGTCGGCGACGTATCGCGGGAGGCCGTCGGCGTCGATCTCCTTGAAAGAGAACGGCGCGGTGATGATGCGGCCGTCGAACTCGGGGATGGCGACCTGGTTGGCCGAGTCGAGCGGGGTGACGCCGTCGTCGCTGGCCTCCCACTCGGCGCGGCTCGACGTCAGGCACAGCCCCTGGAGGACCGGGATGTCGAGGGCCGCGATGCGTTCGACGTCCCAAGCCTCGTCGTCGCCGCCCGCGCTCACCGCGCCCGGCACCTGACCGCCGGCTGCGAGCACCGTGACGACGAGGGCGTCGAGCGTGCCGAGCGCCTCGTACAGGTCGTCGGGCGCGGAGCGCAGCGAGGACGAGAAGATCGGCAGGCCGACGGCCTCGCCGGTCGCGTCGATCGCGTCAGCGAGCGCGTGCGCGAAGTCGGTGTTGCCGCTGGCCTCGTGCGCCCGGTAGTAGAGGACACCGATGCGGGGCAGGTCGGCTGCCGGTGCCGGACGGTCCGCCCAGCCCCAGACGGGAAGCACGGCGGGCGGCTCGAAGCCCTCGCCGGTCAGCAGGATCGTGTCCGACAAGAACGCGTGCAGCTGAGCGAGGTTGGCGGGGCCGCCCTCCGCGAGGTACCGATGCGCCTCGGCCGCGACACCCATCGTGACCGTCGAGAACTCCATGAGCTGCGCGTTCGGCTGCTGCTCGCCACCGAGAACGACCCGAGGCACGTCGGACTCCAGCAGCCCGGCGGGAAGGTCGTCGGGCGATCCGAGGATCCGCGCGACGACGAGATCGGCCTCGGCCAGCAGCCCAGCCACGGCGTCGTCGGTCAGCCGGGCGGGGTTGCCGTAGCGGTAGTCCGCCCCGCTCGCGCGAGCGGACAGCAGGTCGGTGTCGGACGTGGACAGCAGCGCGATGCGCGTCATGTTCCTCCTCGGGGTTCTCGCCCCTCTTGGCCGGAATCGTCGCGGTCAGTGTCTGGCTTCGGCCGGGCTGAGCCGGCCTCACAGTGGCGGAACCGCCCCGGATTCGCACCGGGTTCCTGAGATCACGACGACGTGAGTCGCCTCAGCCTAGCCCGTCGGCCGTGCGGGGGCTTACTCCGATCCCGGTCAGGGTCGTCGCGTCGAGCTCCAACACTTGTTCCTCGGCGAGCGATGCGAGGTAAGCAGCCCGCACGGAGGCCACCTCGTCGGCCGGCAACCCGGCGAGGGCACCGACGAATCCCGATCCCGTGACGACGAGCCACGCCAGCTCGTGTCGCACGTGATCGCCGACGCCATCGCGCACGCCCAGGAGCCGGCCACCACCGGCGACGCCGCATCCATATCCGAACAGGAAGTGACACCATGACCGAATCATTCGACCGCCGAGCACCTGGTCAGCGAGCACGAGCACGGCGAGGGCTGCGGCCACGAGGCCGTGGTCCACGACGACCACGTCGACTACCTCCACGACGGGCATCGCCACGCCGCCCACGACGACCACTAGGACGAGCACTGACGCGCAGCGCCGCTGTCATGACCCCGGGGACACCGAGTACTGCCGCAACAGCCCCACCACCCTGACAGCACACTGCTCGGCGTCCTTGGCCCTGAACTGGCGAGGATGCTCCTCGCCGGCCCTCGGCCGCCACCGCCGCACCGCGATGTAGGTGACCTCGGGGTCGTGCGCGTTCGCGGCGCAAGCCTTCCGCCAGCACGCCATACTCAGCAACACCGCGCCAGGAGTCGACCGGACCACCGGCCGCAGCGCGTCGAGGGCGTCGTCGGCCCGCTGCCCGCAGTTCTCGCCTGCACACACGGCGACGAGCACCTCGGGGGCTCCTGCATGGTCACGCGTCATCGTTCCCCCACAGCCGGCCTCGGTCAGACGCCACGAGGCCAAGCGTTATGAGAATGAGTGTCAATAAGCTCCCCGCCGGCAGGAGGAGCGACAGCCTTTTGCCGTTCCCGCAAATTCCCTTGCCCGTTCGGGTCGCGCCCGTCACGCTCATCCCATGGAACAGAGCTATGACGTCCTGATCGTGGGCGGGAGCGCGGCAGGGCTGAGCGCCGCCCTCACCCTCGGGCGCGCGCTGCGGCGCGTCGCGGTGATCGACGCGGGCGAGCCGCGCAACAGGTTCGCCGTCCACATGCATGCCGTGCTGGGCAACGAAGGCCAAGAACCTGGGGCGCTTCTGCACCAGGGACGAGACGAGGCCGCCGCCTACGGCGTCACCTTCCTCGAGGGGAGAGCACGCGGCGTCATCGCCGGTGACCGCGCGGTCACCGTGGCGACGGACCAGGGCGATCTCACCGGGCGAGCGCTCATCGTCGCGACGGGACTAACCGACGAACTGCCGGCACTTCCCGGGCTCGCCGAGCACTGGGGAACATCCGTGCTGCACTGCCCCTACTGCCACGGGTGGGAGGTGCGCGGACAGCGGATCGGCGTGCTGGGAGGCTCGCCGATGTCCACCCACCAGGCCCAACTCGTGCGGCAGTGGACCGATCAGCTCATTTTCTTCACCGCCGGCGGCGACCTCGATCCCGAGCTTCGGCACCGCCTGGAGGCTCGGGGAGTCGAGCTCGTCGACACGCCGGTGAGCACCGTGCTCGGTGAGGACGGCCGACTCAGCGGAGTCCGTCTCGAGGACGGGCGGGAGGTCCCCCTCGACGCGCTCTTCGCCGCTCCGCGGCCCCACCCCAACGACCAGCTGCTCGCCGAGCTCGACCTCGATCGCATCGAGTCCCCGATGGGCAGCTTCCTCAGCGTCGACCCGATGGGCCAGACGAGCCATCCGCGGATCTGGGCGGCGGGCAACGTCGTCAATGCCGCGGCGAACGTTCCCGTCTCGATCGCCGCCGGAACCATGGCGGCGGGGGCCGTCAACATGGCACTGGTGACCGAGGAGTTCGACGACGCCGTCGCGGATCGCGCGCCGGAACCCCATACGTCCGAGGACGTGTCGCCCGAGGACTTCTGGGAGACCAGATACGCCGAGAGCGGCCCCGTGTGGTCCGGCCGGGTCAACCCGACGATGGCCGACGTCGTCGCCGAACTCACCCCGGGCGAGGCACTCGAACTCGGCTGCGGCGAGGGCGGCGACGCCGTCTGGCTGGCCGAGCAGGGCTGGCAGGTGACCGCCGTCGACATCTCGCCCACCGCAGTGGCGCGAGGCGCGCAGGGCGCTCAACAGCGAGGCGTCGCCGATCGAATCACCTGGATCGCCCACGATCTCGCGAGCTGGCAGCCGGAGGGGGCGTTCGATCTGGTGACCGCCTCGTTCTTCCACTCCACGGTCGAGCTTCCCCGGACGGAGATCCTCCAGCGCGCGGCGGCGCAGATCCGCCCGGGAGGCCACCTCCTCGTCGTCTCCCACGTGTTCGAGAACGACGACGACATTCCGCCGTGGGCGTGGCGTCGCGAGCCCGCCGCGGACGATCACGCGAAGGAGCCGACTCTGCTCACCCCGGCCGAGGAGATCGCCGAACTGGCTCTCCACCCTGCCCACTGGGCGATCGTGGTCGAGGAGATCCGCCGGCGAGAGGCCGTCGGTCCCGACGGTCAGACGGCGAAGGTCAAGGACGGCGTAGTGCTGCTTCGGCGGAACGCGTGAGACCGTCAACGGCCCGTCCAGTCGCGCTCCGCCACCGTCGCTGATCAGCTCGCTCGATGCGGACCAGACCCGGCTGCACCTGAGTGAGGACGAGTGGAGGCCGGCGAGAATACCGCTCAGCGCACGGCGTAGACGACGTAGTCGTCGTAGAGCTGCCACGCGGTGCCGACCTCCGCGAAGCCGGCATTCGCCAGCGCCGCAAGACGGAAATCGACGGCGGTAGGCGGAGTGCCGTCGCGTCCGGCGAACCTCCGGTCTCGCTCGGCCGCACGTTCGTCATGACCGGGGCGGACGCTTATTGCGTCCCACCACTCCTGCCACGTGAGGGCACCGGCGGTGAAGGCGGCTTCCTGGGTCCGGCGGTCGTGATCGGCGGCCCACCGACCCACATGCGGCGTGCGCGCGTCGAAGCGGAAGTGGTCGCCGTCGAGGAACACTCCACCTGGGCGGATGAGATCGGCGACGTCGCCGAACAGCCGGACGAGCTGAGCGGGCCACAACCAGTGCAACGCCGTCGTCGACACGGCGGCATCCACCCGCGGAACGTCGAGCACGGATCGCCAGCTCGGATCGGTCAGATCTGCATCGACCACCCGAACGCGATCGCCGTACGGCGCGAGGTACTCCCGCGCAAGGTCGAGCAGTACGGGGTCGTAGTCCACAGCGAGGACGCGCGCGTTCGGCAGCCCGTCCAGAACACGCCGCGCGAGTGACCCTGGCCCGCACGCGAGGTCGAGCACCGTCGCCTCGTCCCCACCAAGGGTCTGCTGCAGCGCGTCGATCATCACCGCAAAGCGCTGCTCGCGCTCGGCGATGTAGGCCGCCTGTTGGGCATCCCACTCCTCGACGGCCTGCCGGGCGTTCACTGGACGAATCCCAGGTCGCGCAGGCCATCGGCCAGCTGTTCGATACCGTCGACGTTGCGAATCGACGGGTCCATCGTCGTACCTCCCAGGATGATGTAGCGGCGGTTCTGCACCGCAGTCAATTGGCTCGTGATCGGGTCGGACTCGAGGAAGGCGATCTTCGCGTCTGCGCTGTCGCCGTCGTCACCACGTTCGAGATCGGCGAGCACGAGGACATCGGGGTCGCGCGCCGCGATGGCCTCCCAACTGATCTCAGGCCACAGTTGCCGCTGATCCTCGAACGCATTGCTGGCCCCGACCGCACGGGTCATGAGCGCCGGCGCGCCGCAGCATCCTGCCATGTACGGGGCGCGCGTCGAGGAGTACCACCACGCTAGCGAGACGTCGTCCAGCCCCAGGTCGGCCGACGCGGCGTCAGCCCGCTCGCGGAGCTCGCCGATCAGTTCCTGGCCGTCCTCCTCGATGCCGAACAACGTCGCGATGTCATCGATCTCGGCGTAGAGATCCTCGAGGGAGAGCTCTGAGGATCGCTCGGCCTCCTGTCCTCCGCATTCGCTCGGCGACTGATAGGTCGGCACGCCGAGTGCCTCGAATCGATCGCGATCACCGATCCCGTCCTGGGTGAAGGCGTAGGCGAAGGTGGAGTAGACGAGGTCCGGTTCCAGGTCTAGCACGCGTTCGAGCGCAGGGAACTCTTCCTGGAACTTGTCGACTGCGTCGAACTCGCCGCGCAGATGCGGCAGCACCTGCTGGTCCGAGACTCCGACCGCGGCGATGCGATCGGCGAGACCCAGGCTCAGCAGAAGCTCGGTGGCCGGCTGGTTGATGGCGACCGCTCGCTCGATAGGGGTCGACACGCTCACCTCGCGATCGCAGTTCTCGACGACGCGCGGATAACCGGGGGCCTCCGGTGACGACGTCGACGTCGAGCCGGGGCTGCATGCGGCGAGTGCCACGGTGGCCATAGCGGCGAGGGCAGATGTGGCAAGTCGCGAGGTCATGAGATGCCTTTCGTTGTGCGAACGCCACGGGGGCGGGCGAGGTCGTCGAGCCGCCGGCCGCCGACGAGGTGCTCGTCGACGAGTCGGACGACGTCGGCGGGTTGCACGGGGCCGTACCAGGCGTCGTCCGGATGCACCGCGACGACGGGCGCGTGGTTGCACGGGAACAGGCACGCGGTCTGGGTGACGAGGACGTCGTCGTCACCCAGGCCGCGATCGTCGAGGGCATCGGCGAGAGCGCGTGCGGTCGCGGCTGCCCCCTTGGCCGAGCAACGCGGCCCGCGACAGACGAGCACCTGGTCCCGAAAGCCCGGCACGTCCTCCCATGCGGCCGATTCCAGCGGCGCTTCGCGCCCGGTCACTGCGGAGGCGACCACCTCCACCTGGACGTCCGCGTGGTCGCGCACCCAGTGCGCCGCGACGCGCCGCAGCCACGAGCGAGCGGGCGCGGGTCCGTGAGCAGGCAACCGCACCAGCCGGATCGACGTCGCACCCTCGGCTGCCAGTGCATCGAGGGCGTCGGTGAGCGAGGGGTCCCCGACCTGCAGGTACGCCAGCGAGGCGCCGACAACCTCGGCCAACTCCGTGAGCGCCGCGTGGTCCGTCACGGCGTCCACGCTCATCGCGACGATCAGGACGGCCGGCGACTCGGGCGTGCCACCCCGGGATGTCCGAGTCAATGGGACACCGTCGGCGGATAGAAGCTGATCGCTACTCGACCGGTGATCGGATTCGGCTCGACCGACGCCTCGACACCGTAGACCGCGCGCAGCAGTTCCGGGGTCAGGACTTCTTCGGGAGCGCCGCTGCTCATCACGCGGCCTTCGTGGAGCACCATCAGGTGGTCGCAGAACATGGCGGCCAGGTTGAGGTCGTGCAACGCCGCCACGACCGTGAGACCGATGTGCTGGACCGTCGCCAGCAGCTGGAGCGCATGCGCGATGTCCAGATGATTGGTCGGCTCGTCCAGCGCTAACACCGTCGGCTCCTGAGCGAAGGCGCGAGCGAGTTGCACCCGCTGCTGCTCCCCGCCAGACAGCCTGTGCCAGGAACGGTCGGCCTTGTCCGCCATCCCCACCTTCTCGAGGTGATGCAAGGCGATCGCGCGGTCGACCTCACTGGACCCCTGCCATGCGGATTGGTGCGGGATGCGGCCGAGCAGCACGACCTGAAGCGCGGTCAGATCGATATCGGTGGTGACGTTCTGCTCCACGAGGGCCAGTCGACGGGCGAGCTCACGGCGAGGAAGTCGCGCGATGTCGTCGTCTCCGATCACGATCGCCCCGCCGTCCGGCGCGAGAAGCCGGGCGATGCTGCGCAGCAGTGTGGACTTTCCGGAACCGTTGGGTCCGATGATCCCGGTGAATCCGCCCTCGGGCACCAGCACGGTGGCGCCCTGCAAGACGGCGGAGCCGCTGAAGCTGACGGTCACCTCCTGCACGGAGAGCGGTTCGCCGGTCGCCAGATGGCTCATGCTGCCCTCTGCCGACGCCGCAACTGCCACACGAATACCGGGACGCCGATGAGGGCGGTCACCACGCCGACCGGCAACTCACGGGGCGCGAACACACTACGGGCGGCGACGTCGACCCATAACAGGAACAAGCCGCCCACCAACACCGACGCCGGTAACAGGTACCGGTGGTCAGCCCCGACCAGGAACCGGACCGCATGTGGAACGAGCAGCCCGATGAACCCGATGGCGCCGCTGACGGAGACCAGAACGCCGGTCAGCAGCGAACAGCCGACCAGCAGTAACCAACGGATCTTATTCACCTCAACCCCCAGGCTCGCGGCAGCGTCGGCGCCGAAGGCGAAGGCGTTCAACGCGCGCGAAGCCCACCAGCAGATCGCCGCCGCCGGAAGCAGCGCCAGCAGGGCGATGAGGACAGAGTCGTGGCGAGCCCCGGCGAGCGATCCTGACAACCAGAACTGCACTCCCAGCGTCTTGTGCGGATCCGCGATCCACACGATGACGAACGAGGTACAGGCCGCGAAGAAGGCACCGACCGCCACCCCGGCGAGGATCGCGCGGTCCGGCCGGATGACCCCCGACGTCTGCGCGATCGTCAGCACCAGCAGGAAGCTGCCTAAGGCTCCCAGGAAGGCGCCGCCGGAAACCGCGACCATCCCGCCTCCGAAGCCGGCGACGATGACGAGCACCGCGCCGAGTGAGGCGCCCGAGGAGATGCCCAGCAGGTAGGGATCCGCCATGGGGTTGCGCATCAACGTCTGCATCACCGCGCCCACCATGGCCAGGCCACCGCCGACCATGATCGCTGTCAGCGCCCGGGGCAGTCGAAGGTTCCACAAGACCGCCGCGTCGATCTGGCTGACCTGAGTCCCGCCCAAGCCCAGAGCATCGACACGCAGAAAGGAGAGCCCGAGCCGGTCCGTCACCACGGTCCACACTTCTCGCAGCCCGATATCGGCTTGACCGACGGCGACCGCCACCAGGCAGGACACGGCCAGCGCCACGACGCCGACGCCGAGAAGCGCCAAGGGGCGTCGCTGCCCACGCTGCGCCAGCTCGGTGCCGCTGCTGCCGTCGACACCCCGGCGCGTCTCGATCGCGGTCACTGAGCGGAATCCCACGTGCTCAGCGCTTCGCTGATGCTTCGAATTCCGTCGATGCTCTGAAGGCCAGGCGTCGTCTGCGAGAAGGGCAGTTCCACGATGCGGTCGTCCTTGAAGGCGCGCAACTGGCTCAGCGTCGTGTCGCCGGCAAGGTACTCGCGCTTCTCCTGCCAGCTTTCGCTGGTGTCGGCCATCACGATGAGGTCAGGGTCGCGGTCGATGACCGCTTCCCAACTGACGTCCGCCCACGCGCCCTCGACGTGACTGAAGATGTTGTCCAAGCCCAGAGCGTCCATGACCATGTCGGGGCCACCGCAGCACGCTCCGGCCGTCAGCTGGTCGGTCCCCATGTCCCACCAGAACACGGTCAACGGCTCGTCGGTCTCAGGAATCGAGGCTCGCGCTTCCTCCAAAGCCGCCCGCTGCTCAGCGACCACCTGCTCTGCGCGTTCGGGCACCCCGAGCAGATCGCCCAGCTCCGTCAGCTCGGCCCAGAAGTCCTCGAATCTCAATTTCTGAGTCGTCTCGCGGTCGGGACAGCGACCCGGCGAAAGGTAGCTCTCGATATCGAGCGCCGCCAGATCCTCCCGCGTCATGATGCCGTCGTTCTCTCGAAAAGCGCTGGGATAGACGGAGTACACGAATTCCGGTTCGTGCTCGAGCATGGCTTCGGCGCTCGGATAGGAGTCACCGCTGGAGTCGATGACGTTCAAGTCGTCGAATTCTTCGCGCAAGTCGGGTTTGATGCCTGATTCCTCGCCGTCCGCCGCAACGATACGGTCTCCAAGACCGAGTGCGAGCAGGTTCTCCACAGCCGAGGAGTTGAGCGCGACGATCCGGGTGGGTGGCTCGTCGAAACTGACCCCGCGCCCGCAGTTCTCGACCGAGACCGGGGTCTCGTCCGATGGGGCGTCGTGTGCAGACGGTGAATCGGCGGCGCCTGCGCACGCAGCGAGCAGAACGGCCGAAGCCAGGGCAGAAGGCAGAAAACGGGTACGGACGACCATTGCGGTCCCTTTCGTCCGAGGCTCGTACGCGGAGCCGTGAGGGGCGGATGACGCACGCGAACGTGCGGCCAGCAGGTCTTCGGACTCGGGATCGATCGAACGGAGCGCCTTCCCAAAACAAGTCCAGTGGCGTGTTGCTCCGCCCGTCACCCTCACCGCTGCGCGTCAGTCCCGGACTCTCACCGGGTTCCCTGGCTCATGCGAGCACGACTGGCGCGAGCAATGTAGCACTCGCACTCAGCCCTGCGCGAGCACACAGTCGCCGCAGTATCCGCCGCCGGGAGTCCGGTAGTACAAGCAGCAGGAGTTCCGGACGAAGCGCCGGTCGACGATCTCGCCGTGCCCGTGCAGCGGTTCGCGGCGCAGTGCATCGAGTGCCAGGCGCGTGGCTCGCGATGCCGGATCCGCGCCGACGCGATGCAGCGCCGCGACGGCTCCGAAGGCGGCCGAGGCGGCGTTGCCCCACAGCACGATGCGCGACAGCGAGAAGGCCTCGGCGAAGCGCTCGACCAGCGGCGCGACGGCGCCGGTGAGGGCGCTGGCCATTGGCTCCACGTCGCCAATGCACTCCACGGCCAGCATCCAGGGCCCCGAGTCGGCCGGTCGCCACCACGTCCTGTCCAGGGTGATCGTGGGCGGGGGTGTGGCCGTCGCGGTCGCTCCGAGCACTGGCGAGACGAGCTGGGAAAAAAGCCCGAGGGCGACGGTCGACGCCGCGACGCGGACATCGTCGGCGGCGTCACCGAGTCCCAGGGCACCGGCGGTGTGCTCGACCCGGGTCTCGAGCGGTCCCGGCTCCAGGAGTGTGGACAGAGGCGCCCAGTCACCGTGCGGCTCGTACCGGTCGACCGCGAAGAACGGACCTAGGGCCGCCAGCGCCGCCAGCGTCCCGTCCAGGTCACCCACGCCCGCACGCTAACACCGCCCGGGGGTGCGGAGGGCCCACGCACTATCGGTGGTCGAGTAGGCCGAAGCTCTGCGGAGTCCTCGTCGAGACCACCTCACCACCTCGCCGATGCGGTCGACCTCGAGGACGTCGTCGGCGACGAGCGGCACGCCGAAGAGCTAGGACTGGTCGCGGAAGATGTCGATCACTGCCACGGCGTAGACAGCGGCGATGTAGCCCCAAGTCCGCGAGTCGAGACGATCAGCTCGCGACATCGCTCATCAGAGGCCATCACGGCGCCACGCTGGCGCGGAGTGAGCGACGCGTGCATCCTCGTCAGAGGTTGAGGTCGCGCAGGAGCGAGGTGACCCGGCTTTGGATGTCATCGCGAATGTCGCGAGTCTGCTCGAGTGTGGCGCCGTCCGGGTCCGGAACGTCCCAGTCGAGATACTGCTTGCCGGGAAAATAAGGGCACTCATCGCCGCAACCCATCGTCACGATCACGTCAGCCGCGTGCAGGACGCTGTCAGTCAGCGGTTTGGGGTAGGCAGCGGTCAGGTCGATGCCGCGCTCCGCCAGCACGGCGACGACGCGCGGGTTGATTTCTCCGGTCGGCGCTGAACCAGCAGAGCGCACATGAATGCGCCCGGGAGCGAGATGCTCGGCGATCGCCGCAGCCATCTGCGAGCGGCCCGCATTGTGAACGCAGACGAACAGGATTTCCGGGACCGGCTTGGGGTGGGTGCCCTCGGCCTGGGCCCGGGCGGTCAGCAGCTCAGTGGCGTAGCGACGCACCAACACCGGCAGATAGGTCTGCACCGTGGCGGTCGGTTCGAGCGCTCGCCGAGCGTTGCTGACGGCGTCCTCGATCTGGGCCCGGGTGAAGACGCCGTCGAACACATACACGAGGTCGTCGACGGTGGCTCGGTGGGCGTCTGGTGCGGTAATGCTCATGCGTTGACTCCTGTCGGTGAGAAGCGGCGTAATCCTGAATCGAGTGGCAGCCATCCTTCGTCCGCAGCGACTGCTCGGACCTGATCGTCCCTTCATCAGATCGATGATCTTCGATCTAGCACCACCGTAACAGCACATCGACGTTTGTCAATGGATCAGCGAGGTGCCGGTCCGCTGGGCGTTGACACGGGTGCGAATGGTCGAGTAGGGCGGACCCTGCGGAGCCCGTATCGAGACCACGTCACGTCTCTTCTGAAGGGATCGCTCGAGGGGTCAGCTGCGTGAGGACGCATCGCCAGCCGTCAGCTCCATGGACCAGGATGTCGGTGGTCCACTCGTCAGCGGCGATCGCCTGGCCGAGGTAGGTGCCGGCGGTGCGACCATGCGTTCGGACGATCGCTACGGATCCGAGGCGTGTGATGCCGAGGATGTCGTGGGTCATGCTGGTGTGCTGGAGCGACCCGTCAGCGACCACCGCGTGAAACCGGGCACGGCTGATGGCTCCTGGCTGGTCGACGAGTATCCAGTCGTCTGTCGTGAAGCGCGCCATTCGGTCGACGTCGTTGGAGACGATCGCTTCGGCCCAGTTGCCGAGAAACTCAGCGATGTCGCGACTGTCGTCGTCGCTCGCGGCCGAGGAGGGTGCAGTGTCGGGCATGTCTCGGTCTCCTTACGTAGGGGCGGTCTGCGGAAGGCCTGGAGGCCCGGTCCACGGCTCGTGTTCGTGCGCAAGCCACACGCGGTCGGGGTTGAGCGCGCGCACCGCCCGCTGGCCTTCGGTCTGCGGGTCGTTGAGCTCTCCCGACCACACCGCGACGTCGCCGGCGACGATCGTCGGACGCACGCCGATCTCGATCACGACGATCTGTGTACCGCGTGTATGGCCGGGGGCGGGGACGAGCCGCAGACCCGGCAACAGCTCGAGTTCTCCATCGACGGGCACATAGTTCACGCCGGGTGGGTCGACCCATTCCCTGATGTACTCGTCGTTCACGCGCGCGTCGTCGAGCTCTCGGCGCTGGACGTAGATGGGCCGGCCAGGGAAAAGGTGGTTGCCGCCGCAGTGGTCTCCGTGCAAGTGCGTGTTGATCACGATGTCGATGCTGTCGAGATCGAGGGCCTGCTCGCTCAGCGGTCGGAGGCGCGGCGCCATGGCGGCGGCACGTGGATGCACCTCGGTCATCCCGGTGTCGACGAGCACGCGGGCCTCGGGGTGCTCGATGCGGTGCACGCAGACCGGCATCACCTCACCTTCCACCGTCAGGTCGGCGACGTGGATCGGTGTGATGGCAGGCGCGGAGGTCGTCGTCACTGGTGGCCTCGGTGGGGGCTCGAGACGGTGAGCTGTCGCGCCAACGGCGAGACGATGATGGTCGCGGCGACGGCGTGCGCCGCGACGAGGACGGCTTTGCTTGCGGCATCGTCAGGGAAGGCGATCGCTGGAACCAGCGAGAAGGCGAAACCGGTAGCCGTTGCGATGAGGAACCGTTTGCGGGTGCGCAGGAGCAGGGCGAGCCCGATGCCGAGAACGGCCCCGACGATGGTCCACATCGCGAAGGCCCCGGGAGGAATCGGAACCGCGTCGACCTCCAGGCTCACGTCGGCCGCCTTCGCGATCACCGCCAGGCCCGTGGTGGCGAGGGCGGCCGCCACCCCGGCGATGGCGCCGGTCTTGGCGAGAGAACCGAGCCTCGCCATGGTCACGCCACCGCCTTCAAATGGAGGGCCAGCCGGTCGAAGATCGGGCGGGTGTCTTCGATCATCTGCGCGAAGAACTCGTTCTCCCAGTCCGCGCCGGTGCCGTAGGCGCTGGTGACGACGCGCACGATCGCGCTGCCGCCCGAGACCGATTCGATGAGAAACTCGGTGGCGATGGGGCTGGTGTGCGCCAGGTCCGCATAGACCTGCTCCAGGGAGGCACCGATGGACTCGAACCACGTCGCCATCTCCGGGTCGACGTCCTCCGGCCCTTCTCCGATCGGCCACGGTTCCTCGTAGGCGAAGCGCTGACGTGGCGTGTAGTCGGTGACGACGCCGCTCGAAGTCATGTCGCCCAGATCGAACGCCACTTCACCACCGACGCGAGGATCGAGTCGCGTCGGCACCATCCAGGCAGAGATGCCCTCTGCCGTGGCGATCGCCTCCCACACCTGCTCGGGCGTCGCCGGGACCTCGTAGGTGAACTCCGCCCGGTGCACCGCCCGTGGCGGTTGTTGCGAGCTGTTCATGGTTCCTCCTGCGGTTTGGGGTAGGACGCGACGGTCAGTCGGTGGGGCCGCCCGTCGTCGTGGTGATAGCGGGAAACGAGGTCGGTCAGCGCCGCCTGCAGCTCGCTCGCAAACGCGGCGCGGTCCTCAGGGGAGGCGAAACCGATGACGGTGTCGACGGTCAGGGTCGGCACCCGGGTCTCGGTGCCCACGCTGGCGGTGATCGCACCGAGTTCGGAGACCGCTCGGCCGCTCACCGCGATCAGGTAGGCCGCAGAGAGGCGGTCGGCGATCTGGCCGGGGTCGATGGCGCTGCGTTGCACGACTCCGGGCGAGACGGCGATTCGGCGGGCGCTGCGACGTACGAAACGCTCCGTGATGCCACCCCAGGCGCGCGTTTCAGCAGGCTCCACGAGGCCGTGAGCCTCGAGTGCCTTGAGGTGGTAATTGACCTTCTGCCGCGTCAGGCCGACTGCTGCCGCAATGGTCGTCGCTGACCCCGGCTCGTCCAGGGCGTCGAGGATCGCCGCACGAACCGGGTCCAGGGCCACCTCGACTGCCTTCGGGTCAGCGAGTACGTGCACGTCACTCATGCGGTCACGCTACGCCTTGACAACTTTCTTTGTCAAGGCGAGACGCAGCTCACCTGCCACCCAGGCGCAGGCGCAGGCGGTCGAGGAGGAGGTCGCTCAGCGACCACACATGGAGCCATCGCAGGCGGGGCGTGGCCGCGATGGAGCGAGACCACGTCACCTCACGTGGTCTCGATACGCGGCTCGTTCCTCGCCGCTACTCGACCACCAACAACTCGGGTGGCGCCGCTACTCGACCACCGAGGATGCGGTCGGCTGGGGCGTGCTGATGGTGCCGTGGGCGAGGTGGAGGACGACGTCGCTGGCGCGCAGGGCCTCTTCGTCATGGGTGGCGTGGAGCACGACGCGACCCTCGGCTGCCAGCTCGGCGAGCAGGTCCGCGACCACCCGCCGCACCTCGCTATCGAGGCCCGTCGTGGGCTCGTCGAGGATGATGACCGGCGCCCCGGTCGTCAGCGCTCGGGCCATGAGCGTGCGCTGGACCTGGCCACCGGAGAGCTCGTCCAAACGCCGCGAGGCGAGAGGATCGATTCCCACGCGCTCCATCGCACCCTGCACAGCACGTCGGTCACTGCGCCGCAGTGGCCGCCACAGGCCGCGGTCGCTCCAGGCCCCCATCATCACGACGTCGCGGACCGTCACCGGCAGCCGCGAGTCGAGATCCGTGCGTTGCGGGACGTACGCGATGCGACCGGGCAACTCGACGGTTCCGCGGTGAGGGCGGCGCACTCCGCACACGATGTCGAGCAAGGTCGACTTGCCGGCGCCGTTGTCGCCGCGCAGCGCGGTGACCTCCCCGGCCCGCACCGACAGCTCGGCACCCTGCAGCACCGGCCTGTTCGGGTAGGCGAACCACACGTCACGCACACGAAGCTCGGCTGTCGTGGCGGCGGACGAGACCAACATGCAGACCCCTATCGAAAACGATTCTCATCTGCATTGTACGGTCGTGCCGTGGACGTTCTGACCGAGCCCTTCGCCGTCTCCTTCGTGAGCCGGGCTGCCGTCGCCGGCATCCTGGTCGCGATCGGGTGCGCCTGCGCGGGAACCTGGGTCGTCCTCCGCGGCATGGCCTTCCTCGGCGACGCGATGTCGCACGGAATGCTCCCGGGGGTCGCCACCGCCTCGCTCCTCGGCGCGAGCCTGCATCTCGGAGCGGCCGTCGCCGCGGGGGCCATGGCGGCGGGCGTGAGCGCCCTGCAGCGCAGCCGGCGGCTCGGCAACGACACGACCATCGGCCTGCTGTTCGTCGGGATGCTCGCGCTCGGCGTCATCATCGTCTCGGCCTCGTCGTCCTTCGCGGTCGACCTGACCGCGTTCCTGTTCGGCGACGTCCTCGGTGTCCGCTCCAGCGAGGTGCTGGTGCTCGCCGCCACGACGGCGGTGATCGTCCTCGTCACCGTCGTGGGACGGCGAGCCTTCCTGCTGGCCGCGCTCGATCACCGCATCGCGCACACCACGGGTCTTCGCCCTCGCCTCACCGAAGGCGTGCTGCTCGCGCTCCTGACGCTGGCGATCGTGTCGTCCTTCAGCGTCGTCGGCACCCTGCTGGTGTTCGGCATGCTCATCGCCCCGCCGGCCGCGGCACTGCTGTGGACCTCACGCGTGTCGTCCGCGATGGTCCTGGCCGCGGTCTTCGGCTGCATCGCGGTGCTCGGCGGCCTCGTCATCTCCTGGCACGCCGCGACGGCCGCCGGGGCGACCATCACCCTCACCGCGGTCGGCATCTTCGCGCTCTCCCTCGGACTCTCGTCCCTGAAGCGCCGCGCGACCTCACCCCTCCCGACCGAAAGGACGCTCGTCTCGTGAAGTTCAGGACCTTCTGCGCCGGCTTCGCCGCCACCCTCCTCCTGGCCGCGTGCTCATCAGCGGGAACCCAGGATCAGGATCCGCCGTCCGGACACGGTCACGGAGCCGTCAGCGGGGCGAGCGAAGAAGCCGAAGCGCAGTACCACCTCGTGGTCGCCGACACCGAATCCGGCGCGGTGGCGGTCATCGACCTGCTCGACGAGTCGGTCGACACGGCGGAGGTGGCTGCTCCGGTGACGTCGCTGGCCTCCGATGGCCGCTTCGCCTATCTCGGCGCCGACGAGCAGACGCACGTCCTCGACACCGGCGTCTGGACCTGGCCGCACGGCGACCACAACCACTACTACCGCGGCGAGCTCACCGACCTCGGCGCTCACGACTGGGGCGCCGGCCACACCATCGGCGGCTTCGGCACGGCGACGGCCGCCTTCGACGACGCGAGCGGTGAGGTGACGGTGGTGGATCGCGACGCGCTGGAGGACGGCGACGTCACGACGACGACGTTCGACGTGGGCGATCCGCACCACGGCTTCGCGCTCGGCGTCGGCGACCGGCTGCTCACGACGACCTCGTCGGGATCGAAGCTCCCCGACGGCCTGCAGTGGCGCGACCACGACGGCGAGGTCGTCGAGGAGCTCGACGTGCCCTGCGCTGACCTGCACGGAGCCGCCCGCGTGCGCGCCGTTGCCGTCGTGGCCTGCGACGGCGGCGCGCTCGTGGTCGATGCCGACGGCACTGCACTGGTGCCGTACCCGGACGGCACCCCGCCCGACGACCGGGCGTGGTCGTTCGCGCAGCGGCCGCACAGCACTGAGCTGGCGGCGCTCCGCGGCGAGGCCGGAGCCTGGCACTTCGACCTCAACGCCCGCACCTGGACCTCCCTCGACGCGCCGAACACCGTCGCCACCGTGGCCCTCGGAACCGGCCTCGGCGTGCTGACGCTGGACGCGTCGGGCACGCTGCGTCACCTCGACGCCACGGGCGCAGTCGTGGCCGAGGCGCCCCTGGTCGACAAGGTCGACCCCGAGAACCCGCCGACCATCGTCGCCGACGCCGCGCGCGCCTACGTCAACGACGCGGATGCGGGCGTCGTGCACGAGATCGACTACGCCGACGCGCTCCGCGTCTCCCGCACGATCGATACCGACGGTGTCACCCCCACCTTCCTCGTGGAGACGGGATGGTGAGGCGCGGCATCGCGCTGGTGCTCGCGGCCGCGCTCGGCACGGTCGGGCTCGCGGGCTGCGCCGGGGACGGACCCGGAGAGGGCAGCATCGTCGTGACCACCAACATCCTCGGCGACGTGGCTCAGCAGATCGTCGGCGACGAGGCCGAGGTCGTCGTCCTGATGCCCGACGGTGCCGATCCTCACTCGTTCGAGATCTCCGCCCGCGACGCCGCCACAGTGGAGAACGCCGCCCTCGTGGTGAGCAACGGCCTGGGCCTCGAGGAAGGCGTGCAGAACTCCGTGGACGCGGCGGCGGAAGCCGGCGTTCCCGTGCTTGCGGTCGGCGAGGAGGTCGACCCGCTGGAGTACCAGGAGGGCAGCTCCCGCGGGCAGGCCGATCCGCACTTCTGGACCGACCCCGAGCGCATGCGCGAGGCCGCGCGGCTCATCGCCGAGCAGGTCCTCGAGCAGGTGCCGGACATCGACGCGGCCGCGGTGCAGGCGCGAGCGGCCGAGTACGACGACGAGCTGGCCGCCCTGGACGACGAGATGCGCGAGGCGTTCGACCGCATCCCTACGGACCAGCGCACCCTGGTGACCAACCACCACGTGCTGGGCTACCTCGCCGATCGGTACGGCTTCGAGGTGCTCGGGGCCGTCATCCCCAGCGGGACGACGCTCGCCTCACCCAGCGCGGCGGATCTCGACGCACTCGCGACGGCCATCCGCGAGGCGGGAGTACCGGCGATCTTCGCCGACTCGTCCCATCCCGACCGGCTGGCGCAGGTGCTCGCCGAGACCGCGGGAGTCGACGTCGAGGTGCACTCGCTGTACTCCGAATCGCTCACTGCCGACGGCGAAGCCGCCACGTACCTCGGGATGATGCGCGCCAACACCGCCACCATCGCGACCGCCCTCACCCCCTGATTCCCGGCCAGATCGGCCACACCCATCGAAGGAGAAACCATGCGAAGGACCCGATCCACCCTCGTGCCGCTCGCGGCCGCGAGCATGCTCGCGCTCGCCGCCTGCGGCAGCACGAACGACGACGCGGCAGGTGACGGAGGCTCGAGCGATCGGTCGATCGACCACCCGATCGTGACGACCTACGACGGCGGCCTGATCGTGCTCGACGGCGAGACCCTCGAGGTCGCCGAGGACATCGAGCTCGACGGCTTCAACCGCATCAACCCCGCGGGCACCGACGACCACGTGATGGTCTCCACGTCCGAGGGCTTCCAGGTGCTCGACGCGACCGCCGGCGAGCTCACCGACATCGTGTTCGAGGCCGACACCCCCGGACACGTCGTCCGTCACGCGAACCTCGCGGTGCTGTTCGCCGACGGCACGGGCGAGATCACGACGTTCGACCCGCACGACCTCGACGGCGGCGAGAAGCCCGCGACGCAGACCTACCAGACGCCCGAGGCCCACCACGGGGTCGCCATCCAGCTGGAGAACGGCGACATGCTGAGCACGCTGGGCGATTCCGAGACCCGTGTGGGTGCCCGGGTCGTCGACGCGGACGGCAACGAGATCGCCCGCGCCGAGAACTGCCCCGGCGTGCACGGCGAGGCGACCGCCCGCGACGAGGTCGTCGTCATCGGCTGCGAGGACGGCGTCCTCACCTACGCCGACGGCGAGTTCACGAAGATCGACAGCCCGACCGAATACGGCCGCATCGGTAACCAGGCCGGCTCGGAGGAGTCCTCGGTTGTGCTGGGCGACTACAAGCAGGACCCGGACGCGGAGCTGGAGCGCCCCACGCAGGTCTCGCTCATCGACACCACCACCAACGAGCTGCAGCTCGTCGACCTGCCGGCGAGCTACACGTTCCGCTCGCTCGCCCGCGGCCCGGAGGGTGAGGCGCTGGTGCTCGGCACCGACGGCAAGATCCACGTCATCGACCCCCAGTCCGGCGAGATCGTCCGGTCGATCGACGTGATCGACGAGGAGTGGAGCGAGCCGCTGGACTGGCAGCAGCCGCGCCCGGCGATCTTCGTGCGCGAGGGCACCGCCTACGTGAGCGACCCGGCCGCACAGCAGATTCACGCCGTGGATCTGGAGTCCGGTGAGATCACCGCGACGGCCGACCTCGAGGTCGCGCCGAACGAGCTCAGCGGCGTGCTCCACGCCCACTGAGCGCCGGCGGGTGCTCACCGCGTGGCACGATGACGCGGTGAGCACCCGCACCCGCGCCGACCGCTGCCCGGGCGTCCTGCGCCCGTGGATCGCGGACGACGGCGCGCTGGTCCGCCTGCGGCTCGCGGGCGGACCGCTGCGGCACCTGCACAACCTGCTCGACCTCGCCGAACGCTGGGGCGACGGCGCCCTCCACCTCACCTCGCGGGCGAACGTCCAGCTGCGGGGCATCGACCATGCCGACGGCTGCGTTCCGCCGGACTTCGTGGACGCCGTGCAGGGGCTGGGTCTGCTTCCCGCGCCCTCGCACGAGCTGGTCCGCAACATCGAGATCTCCCCCCTGACCGGCCGCGCCGGCGGGCGAGCCGACGTCCGCCCGGTCGCCGCCGACCTCGACCGGCTGCTGTGCGCCGAGCCGGCGTTCGCCGCCCTGCCGGGACGCTTCCTCTTCGTCCTCGACGACGGCCGCGGCGACATCGCCTGGCGCCCGCTCGACCTCGGACTCCTCGCCCTCGACGCCGCGACCGTCCAACTGCGGCTCGGCGCCGACCACTGGGGCGCGACCGTGCCGCTGCATGCCGCCGCCAAGAGCCTCGCGGAGTTGGCGCGGCATTTCCTCGATGCACGAGGTGGTGGTCCCGAGGCTGCCTGGCACGTCGATGAACTGGACCACCCCCTCGAACCCGCGGCGCCTCGCGACCCGCGGACCCACGTGCAGGCCCGGCCGTGGACGTTCGGCATCATCGAACAGCGTGACGGCCGGGTCGCCCGGCACGTCGCCGTCCCCGACGGCCGGCTCACCCGCGAGCTGGCCGCGGACCTGCCCGACGAGGTCCTCGTGACCCCCTGGCGCAGCATCGTCGTCCCCGACCTGGAGCCCGCATGACCCTCGACCGCCCGCGCCGCCACTACAACTACGTCGACGACGGCCCGGCCATCTACGTCGACTCCTTCGCCACGATCCGCGCGGAGTCCGATCTCTCAGCGGTCCCGTCCGATGCGGAGAAGGTCGCGGTACGGATGATCCACGGCACCGGCCAGACCGACCTCACCCGCGACCTGCAGATCCATCCACGTCTCGTCGAGGCGGCCCGCGGAGCGCTGGAGTCGGGCGCACCGATTCTGGCCGACGCCCACATGGTCGCCTCGGGCGTGACTCGCACGCGATTGCCGCGCGAGAACGACGTCGTCTGCACCCTGCGCGATCCGCAGGTCCCCGAGCTCGCCCGGGCGTGGGGCACGACGCGGTCGGCAGCCGCGGTGTCGCTGTGGGAGCCCCGGCTCGAGGGCGCTGTCGTCGCGATCGGCAACGCGCCGACCGCCCTCTTCCACCTGCTGGAGATGCTCATCGACGGCGCGGCGCGCCCCGCCGCGATCGTCGGGGTGCCGGTCGGCTTCATCGGCGCGGCCGAGTCCAAGCAGGCCCTCGCCGACCTCGCCGACGATCACGGCATCGACATCCCGTTCGTCACTGTGCACGGCCGCCGCGGTGGCTCGGCCATGGCCGCCTCCGCCCTCAACGCCCTCGCCCAGGAGCGCGAGTGAGCGCCGGGCGGCTCTGGGGCGTCGGTCTCGGTCCCGGCGATCCCGAGCTCATCACCCGCAAGGCCGCACGGCTCATCGCCGCCGCCGACGTCGTCGCCTACCACCAGGGCACCGGCAAGCGGTCCAACGCGCGGCGGATCGCGGCCGAACTGATCCCCGCCGGCGTGATCGAGGAGGTGCTCGAGTACCCGGTGACGACCGGACTCACCGAGCATCCGGGCGGTTACGCGGGCGCGATGGCGGACTTCTACGAGGAGTGCGCACAGCGGCTGGCGACGCACCTCGAGGCGGGGCGCGACGTCGTCGTCCTCGCCGAGGGCGACCCGCTGTTCTACGGCTCCTACATGTACGTGCACGACCGGTTGTCCGACCGCTTCAAGACCGAGGTCGTCCCCGGGGTTCCCGCCTTCGCGGCGGCGACGGCCGTGGCCGCGACCCCGCTCGTGCGGCAGACCGACGTCCTGACGGTGCTGCCCGGCACGTTGCCGACTCCTGAGCTCGCTCGCCGACTCGCCGACACCGACGGCGCCATCATCATGAAGCTCGGTCGGACGTTCGGGTCCGTGGTCGAGGCGCTGCGGCAGGCCGGGCGGCTGGACGACGCGTTGTATGTGGAGCGCGCGTCCATGCCGGAGCAACGCTGGTTGCCGGTCCGCGACGTCGACCCGACCTCGGTTCCCTACTTCTCCCTCATCGTCGTGCCCGGCGACAGCGTCGGAACGCGCTACTCCGACACGACGGAACGCGCTGAGGGTGGGGGTGCCTCCCTGCACGGAGCGCAGCGGAGTGCTCGGGGGAACGTTCTGGCACCAGAATCGGCCGTGACGGAGCACAAACGTCACACTCAACGGGAACTGCTGGTCGTCGGGCTCGGTCCGGGTCCCGATCGCTGGCTGACCGAGGAGGTGCGGGAGGCCCTCGCATCGGTCGAGCACGTGGTCGGGTACGGGCCGTACGTTGATCGGGTGCCGCAGCGCGAGGGCCTGCAACGCCACGCCTCGGGCAACACCGTCGAGGTCGACCGGGCCCGGTTCGCGCTCGATCTCGCCGCGCGCGGCGAGCGGGTGGCCGTGGTCTCGGGTGGCGACGCCGGCGTGTTCGGGATGGCGTCGGCGGTGTTCGAGGCCGCCGAGTCGCCGGAGTACGCGCAGGTGCCGATCCGGGTGCTGCCCGGCGTGTCCGCGGTCCAGGCGGTGGCCGCGAAGGCCGGCGCTCCGGTGGGTGCCGACTTCGCGGTCGTGAGCCTCTCGGACCGACTCAAGCCCTGGGAGGTCGTGGTGAGCCGCCTCGAGCACATCGCCCAGGCCGACCTCGTCCTCGCGGTGTACAACCCCGCCTCGCGTTCGCGTACGACGCAGGTGGCCGACCTGCGCCGGGTGATGCTCGCGCACCGCTCCCCCGAGACGGTGGTGATCGTCGGCCGCGACATCGGCCGCGCCCAGGAGTCCCTCACCGTCACGACCCTCCACGAACTCGACCCCGCGACGATCGACATGAAGTGCCTGCTCATCGTCGGCGCGTCCTCCACTCGCGTGACCTCCCAGGGTCAGGCCTGGACCCCGCGCTTCGTCAGCGACGTTTGAGCGTCCTGTCGCGGGAGGCGGCGTAGAGATAGGACTCGCCGGAGCCGTGGCGGGCGAGGGCGGGGCCGACGAGGATGACTGCCGCCTGACGAAGACCCGCCTGCTCCACCTGCGCGCCGATGTCGTTCAACGTGCCGCGCAGGACCTTCTGCTCTGGCTGGCTCGCGCGGTACACGACGACGACCGGGCACTGTGCGCCGTAGAACGGGGTGAGCCGCTCGGCGAGTTCGGCGGTGCGCGTGATGGCCAGGTGCAGCACGAGGGTGGCACCCGTCGTGGCGAAGCGTTCGAGCTCCTCGCCCTCCGGCATTGCGGTCGAGCGAGCCTGCGCGCGGGTCAGGACGACCGACTGCACGAGTTCGGGCACGGTCAGCTCCGCACCCACGAGCGCCGCGGCGGCCGCGTACGCCGGCACCCCCGGCGTGACGTCCCACGGCACGCCGGCCGCGTCGAGCCGTCGCGTCTGCTCGGCGATCGCGGAGTAGACCGACGGATCACCTGAGCACAGCCGCACCACGTCGAGGTTCTGGTGGTGGGCCCCGACGAGCTCGGCGGTGATCTCGTCGAGGTCGAGGTCCTGCGTGTCGACGAGCCGCGCGCCCTCGCGGCAGTGCCCGAGCACCTCGGCGTCGAGATAGGTGCCGGCGTACACGCACACGTCGGCGGCTTCGAGCAGCCGGACGGCGCGCAGCGTGAGGAGGTCCGCGGCGCCGGGGCCGGCGCCCACGAAGTGCACGGTCACCGCTTGGTCACCGCCCATTGCGTCACCGCGCGCGACGGGGTCCAGCCGCTGAACGCACCGATCGGCTCGACGTGCTCGATGTGGAGACGCGTGAGCTCGCCGCCCTCGTGCCGGTCGTGCCAGCGCATCAACAGCGTCTCGGTCTCGATCGTGACGCCGTGGACGACGAGCCGCCCGGCCGGCACCAACGCGTCCCAGCACGCATCGAGGACACCCTCACGCGACGCGCCGCCACCGACGAAGATCGCCTCGGGACGTTCGAGGTCCGCGAGCGCGTCGGGAGCCGTTCCCTCGATCACCTCGAGGTCGGGTACCCCGAGCCGCGCGGCGTTACGACGCAGCCGGCTCGCGCGGACGGGATCGCGCTCGACGGCGACAGCGCGGTTACGCGGGTGAGCGCGCATCCATTCGATGGCGACCGATCCGGCTCCCGCGCCCACGTCCCACAGCAGTTCGCCGGGGCGCGGTGCGAGCCGGGCCAGCGCGCTCGCCCGGACGTCGCGTTTGGTGAGCTGGCCATCGTGCTCGAAGGCGTCGTCGGGGAGACCCGGGATGCGGCTCCACCAGTGGCCGGCGCCGCGGCACTCGACCGCGAGGACGGTGAGCGGGGGCGTCTTGCCGTGCCAGGTCCGCGCGCTCGAGGATCGGCGCGACTCCGCAGGTCCGCCGAGGTCGGACAGTGCGGTGATCTCACTCTCCCCGAAGCCTTCGTCGGTGAGGATCGCGGCGACGTGGGTGGCGGTCGTGCCGTCGGCCACGAGGACGAGGAGCCGAGCACCGGGTTCGAGGTGCCGCAGGAGTCGGTGCGCGTGACGGCCCACGAGGCTCACCCAGGTGGTGTGCTCGGCCGACCAGCGCATCGCGGCCCGTGCCAGCGCGATCGACGACACCGCAGGGATCACGTCGTGCACCCCCTCGGGACCGAGCACATCGACGAGCGTCGAACCGATGCCGGACAGGAACGGGTCGCCCGAGGCGAGCGCAACGACCTCGCGATCGCCCAGCTCCGACAGCAGGGCGGGGAGCCCCTCGCGCAACGGTGACGGCCACTCCCGCCGCTCCGCCGCGACGTCCTCGGGCAGCAGTTCGAGATGCCGCGCTCCGCCGAGAACCACATCGGCCGCGCGCACGGCGTCACGGCCACGGGCGGTCAGCCCCTCCCAGCCGTCGGCTCCGATCCCGACCACGGTCAGCGTCATGCCCGCCACTGTAACGAGCACCCGCCGCACCGCAGCCCGCCAGCGGCTTCGCTCTGCCTACGAAGCGACAGGCACGACGGCAAGACAGTCGATCTCCACGAGAACACCCACCCCGAGCCCCGCATAAACGGTGGTGCGCGCCGGTTGAGGAGTCTCATCGAAGAACTCCTGATAGACGCGGTTCATCGGCGCGAGGTCCTGGCGATCGACCAGATAGACGGTGACCGCAAGAACGTCGTCGAGTGCGCATCCGAATGCGTCAAGTGCCCGCTGGAGGTTCTGCAAGGCAACGCGCGTCTGTTCTTCGATACCCTCCACAAGGCGCCGGCCAGGTAGATAGCCGCATTGTCCGGAAACCGCGACGAGGCGATCGATCCGCACGCTGGGGGACAACGGTCCTGGGATGTCTACGGGTCCTTCGAAGATGCCGGCGACACGAGACACGAGGCTCTCCTTGAGTTGCACAGCGCAGTTCAGCGCGGTTGATCAGTGCTTCGACGTTAGCCCTCGCTGATCCCAGTGGGCATCCTCCCGTGGGGTGGAGGTGAAGCCAACGCCCCCGCCGCAGGAACTGCGACGGGGGCGCGACCGGCGGGAATCTGCAGCCGTCAGAGCGGCTACTCGGGCAGCTGGACCATCGCACTCCCGCCGCCACGTCTGGTCGGTTCGGCGACAGCTTGCACCCTGCCGTCATCAAGGAAGGCAATCGCATTCATAGAACCGATTCCCTGAGTCATCCCCGTGGTGAACAACTCGTGCCCGTGTTGCGAGCGAAGCGCCTCATACTCGGGTGTATCGGCGAACTCCGGCTCGATGAGCGTGAATCCCAGCAAACTGTGGTTTCGCTGCGCGACGCGCGGCGCCGCGAGCGCATCCGGCAGACTCTGCCCCAAGTCGAGGGTGCGTACCAGAACCTGCAACACGGTGGTCACGATCGTGTCGCCACCCGGCGACCCGAGGGCCATCACCGGCTCGCCGTCCTTCATCACGATCGTCGGCGCTTGAGTGCTGACCGGACGCATACCCGGGCGGGGGGCGTTCGGGTGCCCTTCGGGCGCGTTGTCCGGTGTGCGTCCCGAAAGCTGATTGTTCAGCAGGAATCCGTACCCGGGCACCACCATGGCATTGCCACCGATGTAGCTCAGCGTGTGGGTGAACGAAACAACGTTTCCATCATTGTCGGAGGTGGAGAGGTGGATCGTCGACTCCTGCCCGGGCTCCTCCTCGCCCGACCCGAGCTTGAGGGGCTCGGCAGCCGCTACCGATTCCGGCTGAGCGGCGTCATGGTCGAAGACTGAGAGTTGGTCGATCAGGAACTCGCCTCCACTGCTCGCGCCCCCGGTTGACTCGATCGCCGCGATCTTCAGGGTGCCCGGCCCGGGGATCTCCTCGTCTCCGCGCCAGACAGTCCAGTCGAGCGGTTCAGCCTCACCGTCGGCCCAGACCTTGGCCTTGATTCCGCCGCCTCGGACGCTGAACCGCAGCCAATGCCACCCGTCGTCCATCTCGACGCGAGTTCCCCTCATAGCCCAGGCGGAGTTGCCGTCCCGGACTCGTAGCAACTGGACATTGTCGGCCTCCGGATCGTCCGAGGTCTTGATCTCGACTCCGTAGCCGTGGCTTGGTGCGGCGAGAGTGTTCCAATCGTCCGCCCTCAGCCAGAATCGCAGGCGCCGGTCGTTACCTGGTTCGCCCTTGAACCGGACCAGGATCTCACTGTCCGTGAGCTCTGTCTGTTCGGCCGCGGCCCGGGCGTACGAGAATTTCTCCCCGCTCAGGGTCATCCGCCCCTGCTCGTCCACCACGTCGATGCCGGCGCCCACTTCAGGCTTGCTATTGCCGGTTCCGTGCTGAGTAGTGAACTTCCCAGTGGAATCCCAAGATGCGCCGTCAGTTGCGCCTTCGAACGGGTTGTTCATAGCGGTGGGATTCAGCTCGGTGAGGGTGACCTCGTCGACCGTGAATCCGCCAGCCGAGGGCGCACCGCCGGAGAGCTCGATGGCAGACATCAGCATGGTTCCGGTTCCGCTCACTGAGCTGTCACGCAGCTCACCAGTCCATGACTGCCGGGGTTCCACCTCCGCATCGTTCCAAAGGCGGAACGTCAAACGGTCTCCCTCAACGCTGTACCGCAGCCACTGCCAGTCGATGGAGCGCGGGTGGGTGAAGGTCTCGAGAGTGTGCACCTCATTGCCATCGCGAGTCCGGATGAGCCGGACGGTGTCGTCAGAAGTGGAGATTTCGAGCCCATAACCGTTTCGCGGCGAAGTCGATCTCTCCCAGGTATCGGCACGGAGCCAGATTCGGAGGCGTCGATCTCCTTCGATGTCGTTGAGTCGAAAGCGCACGAGCGCCTCAGAATCAGCCATCGCGTCAGCCGCACTCGCGGCTCGGACATAGGCGTTGCGGGCAGATCCGACAATCATCGAGCCAGCTTCATCCTGAACGCTGATCGCACTTCCCGCTCCGCCGGTCTCAGAACTTGAGAACGCGTTGTCTTGCTCCCATGCGGCGCCGTCGTTGTGTGCGGAGAAGTCGCTGGTCACGCCCATGCGACCGGCGGCGGGCTCGGGAACTGCCGCTGCCGACGGATCAGCATCGAATCGCGAGGGATCGCCCGGCGAGCGCAGCTGGTGGGTAGTAGCCCGCTCCGTGATCTTCTGGCGTACTTGATCCGCGTAACCTTGGCTGAGGAGGCCGTCTACGGGGATGGAACCACTGAAGGTCGTATCGTCGCCGAGATAGTGCTGCTGATCGACGAAAGCATGACGCGCGGCCTCGATGTAGTAATGCCACACCTGCGCCGCCGGCATCGCGGCAAGATCGTAGCCCTCCAGGATATTCAGCGCCTCGCCCACCGTAGTACCTCCGGAGCTGGAGGGCGGAGGCATGTGAACCTGGTAACCGCGGTAGTCCACCGAGATCGCATCTCGCTCGTTCACCTCGTAGCCGGCTACGTCAGCCGCGGTGACGTTTCCAGGAAGGATCGGATAAGGCGGTGCCGCAGTGGTCTGAGGTTGGTTGATCGTGTCGACCATCGCATCGGCGACCTCACCTTCGTAGAAGACGCTGCTCCCCTCCTGCGCGATGAGCTCAAGCGTGTCGGCCAGGTCCGGGTTGGCGAGGATTGTTCCCGGCTGAGGAACAACACACCCGGGCTCGAGATACAACTCGGCTGTGGCCGGGAAGATGCAGAAACGCTCAGCGTTCTCGGAGATCTCGCGCACGAGGTTCTCGTCGGCAGTGAACCCGCCCCGCGCAGCCTCGACGGCAGGCTGGAGCAAGTCGCCGAACGGGATGCCCGAGCCATAGTCATCAACAGCCTGTTCCCAGCCCTTCACCTGACCGGGAATAGCCGCAGCCGGTCCACTCGACGCTCTCACGTCGTCTTCGTGCACGGCCCCAGTTCCTTGGTCGATGAAGGACTGGGGGCCAAATGAGGCCGGGGCTGTGCTCTGGTGGTCCAGCACGACAAACTCGTCGGTTTCCGCTAGATAGATGCTCATGTATCCACCTCCCCCGATCCCTCCGGAAAAAGGCCGGACGACACTTTGTACTGCGGACGCGGCCACAGCCGCATCGACAGCGTTACCACCGGCATCGAGGACGTCGATCGCCGCCTGGGTCGCGAGGGGATGCTCGGTGGCAGCCGCACCCCCATGACCGGTGGCCGTCGAGGAAGTGGTTTCGGTTGTCGCGGCGGCTGGATTGTGGCCCGCGACCGAAGCCCCGCCGACTGCTACGGCGAACGCTGAGGTGAGTATGGCGGTCTTGCGTAAGGTGCGCATTGCAGCCCTTTTCGTCGTGACCGAACAGGTCGATCCATCCGATGTGGTGTGGCTCGCTCGCGCCCAGCATGCAGTATTTACAACTTTTCGTCAATGGATACTGTTCATTAAGGCTTAAGATGGCGGTGTGACCGCCCAGAAGGTGACTGCTGGCTCATCTCCCAGGACGCGCGTTCGGTGTGGAAGCCGACTGGAGAAGTAGATGCTGTCGCCCTCGTACAGCGTGTAGGCGACGTCGTCGATGGTCACCTCATACGTCCCCGAGAGCACCAATCCGAACTCCTCACCCTGGTGCGTGTAGGCCTCACGTCCGTAACCTTCTCCGGGTTGAAGCACGCTCATCGTGACTTCCATCTGACGGTTGAGGTCGGGAGTGAGCAACGAGATGTCGATCTCCGAACCGGCGACTCGTCGCACCCGCCTTTCGTCCTCTCGGATGATGACGGCTGAGGCGACGGCGCCGGTCTCGGACGCGTCGTCGAGCAACGCCCACACCGGGACGTCGAGCACCGTACAAATCCGCTTCAATGTGCCCAGCGAGGCAGACGAACGGCCTCGCTCGAGCTGGCTGATGAAACTCTTGGAAAGGTGAGCCGCCTCGGCCACCCGCTGTTGGCTGTACCCACGCCGTTGGCGCAACTCACGGAGCCGGCGGCCCAAGGCAACGTCGGCGGTCTCTTCGGCCGCCTTGCGGTCATTCATGTGCCCTCACTCAAAACACCGGCGGAAGCGCGACCCAGATCGCCCGTGCGGGCACGGAACCGACAGCTCGAACTCGATAGGTAGTCGTCGGATAGAAGTACATGCTGTCCCGGCGCTTGAGGTGATGAACGTCCTCGTCCAACATCACCTCGTAATCCCCATCGAGCACGAACACGAACTCCTCCGAGTCGCTGCCGAATCGTTCGACATCGCGCCACTGATCGGGCGGGTCGGTCGTCATCGTGACCTCAAGCTGCCGCTGCAGGTCCGGCGTCAGCAGCTCGAGCGGGGCGCCGCCGGAATAGCCGAGCGTCTTGCGTCGATCCTTGCGTGTCACGAAGACCCGGCGATCGAGCAGCGGCGGCGTCCCCTCACTTCGAGCCCCGGCGAGGGAAAAGTCTCCGGGGTCTGCCATCAACGCCTTCGTCGGAAGCCGCAGTGCGGCGCTGATTCTCTCCAGCGTCCCCAGCGACGGTGAGAGCTTTGCCGTCTCGACCTGGCTGAGATAGCTCTTCGAGACGTCGCTGCGTTCGGCGACATCCTGCAGCGTGAGCCCGAGCTGCTGCCGTCGGGACCGAATGCGGGACGCGACGGCACGCATGTCCGCACCGTCGTCAGGCTGCTGAGGAAGTGAGGACATCACGGACTCCACCTGGTGAGGATCACGACGAGGACTGGAGCCAACCTACCGGTCCCAGACTGTTGCGTGGCCTCCTCCGCGCCGCATCGGTTCCGCCACCGCTGTCACGGAGCCGTCCTCGTGCCACTGCAGGCCGTTCGCCGCGCCGATGCCCTCGACCGGCCGCCAGGTATCGAAGGAGTGGCCGCGTTCCCGCAGGGCGCCCGCGACGTCCAGCGCAAGGAACTCCGGCTCGGCCTCCGCCTTGCCATCGGCCCGATTGCGCTGCGTGACACGCGGGTATGCCAGGGCGTCGTGCAGGCTCATCCCGGCTCCCAGCGTCAGGTACAAGATTTGGAGCACGGTCGTGATGATGGTCGTTCCTCCGGGGGACCCGACCGTCTGCACGAGGCGACCGTCCCGGAACACCATCGTCGGGGCCATGCTGCTCAGGGGACGCATGCCGCCCATCGGGCGACCCGCCCCGAACTTCCCACCCCGATCGATGGCGCGGCCAGCGAGCGCATCGTTCAGCAGGATGCCGGTGCCAGGAACGACGATGCCGCACCCTCCCATGCTGACGATCGTCGAGGTGTAGCTCACCGTGCAGCCCTCGCCGTCGGTGACAGTCAGATGGATGGTGCTGGGGCTCTCCGGCTCCCATGCCACCCACGGCGGCGCGCCGCGGCGGACGTCACCGGGCTCGGCGGCGTGGCCACCGGGAAGGCCAGTCTGGCTCGCGCGAGCTTGAAGGTACTCATCGCTGAGCAGCGCTGCTACAGGCACATCGACAAGTCGGTTGTCACCCAGGTAAGCCTCGCGATCAGCGAAAGCCAACCGACAAGCCGTGAGATACCGGTGCAAGTGTTCGGCCATATCGTCGTTGGGGGTGATCTTGCGCTGTCGGTCCAGGATGGCCAGGGCCTCGGCGATCGAGAAGGCGCCGCTGGAGGGCAACGGCGCCCCAGCAAGCTCGTACTCTCCGAAGCGGTAGCGCAGGGGTTCGAGGTGCCGCGCCTGGTAGTGCAGGAAGTCGCCCTGGGCCAGCCGACCGCGCCGGATCGTCCGGGTATTACCGGACGCCTCCGGCGGCTCGTTCACTGCAGCGACGATCGCATCGGCTACCCAGCCGTGGTAGAAACCGTCCATCCCGTCGGCGGCAAGCTTCTCGTACGTCCGCGCAAGGTCCGGATTACGGAGTACATGACCGACAGGGATGGCTTCTTTCTCGGGAGTGAGGTACAGATCGCAGGTCGGCTCGAACATCGCGAAGTCGTTACGACGCACGTGAATTTCGCGTTGCAGGGTTTCGTCGACTTCGAAGCCACGATCAGCCAGTTCGATCGCGGGCGCCAGCACCTCCGCCAGGTCCAGCCGGCCGTACACCTTCAGCGCTTCATCCCAAGCCCGGGCGGCACCGGGAACACCGACACTCTCGCCGTGCACGCGTCGCTCACCGTCCGGAAGCGGGCGTCCGTCCTCGATGAAGCTGTCGGGACCGAACGCCGCGGAGGCCTGCTCACGATGCTCGATCACGACGGTGCGTCCGGTCGGCAGGGTGATGACCATGAAGCCGCCGCCGCCCAGGCCGCCGGACATGGGACGGCAGACACCCTGGGCAGCAGCTCCGGCGACGGCCGCGTCCACTGCATTACCTCCCTTCTCAAGGACCGTGGCGATGGCGTCGAGGACACGGGGGTCCTCCGCGGCTGCGGCGGCTCCGCGGCCTTGGGCCGTGTGCCGGGCTGGGCGGGTCATAGTGTGGATGGGCCTTTCTGGTTGGCGTCAGTGAACGGTGGAGGTATCGCGGCGTACACGACTCGTACTCAACATCGCCGCGAGGAGGGTTTGGGTGTACGGATGCTGGGGCTGCTGATAGATCTGCTCGGCCTCGCCGAACTCGACAAGTTCGCCCTTACACATGACCGCGACGCGGTCGCAGACGGCCCGCACGACGTTGAGATCGTGCGAGATGAGCACGTAGGAAAGGCCCAGGGACTCACGCAGGCTCCGGAGGAGATTGATCACCTGCGCCTGAATCGAGACGTCGAGGGCCGAGAGCGGCTCGTCGAGGACCAGAATCGACGGTTCGACAGCTAGCGCTCGGGCAATGGAGACGCGCTGGCGTTGACCGCCGGAGAGCTGGTGCGGATACCGCTGCGCTGTGCTCGCCGGCAGTCCCATCTGGGTGAGCAATTCGGCGCATCTCTCTTCACGGCGCCCAGCGTGCAGGCCGTAGCGGTTCAACACCTCGTCGATAAGGCGGCCGACCGTCATCTTCGGGTTGAGCGAGCCGTACGGATCTTGATGCACCCACTGGATGGTGCGGCGCAGCTCGTCCCGGTCCGTGATCGGCGCGCCCTGCTCGTCGAATACGGTGATCTGGCCGCAGTCGGGCTGAAGGAGCCCGATCATGAGGCGCCCGAGCGTGCTCTTGCCGCTGCCGGACTCCCCCACGAGACCCAGCGTCTTCCCGCGGGGAACCTCGAACGTGACGTCGTCGACCGCCTTGGTGACGACCTTGCGGTGGCTGGACCAGAACGAGGTTGAGACGAACTCCTTGCTGACGTGGTCGACGCGCACGGCGACACCCTCAACTACCCGCTTCGCGGCTGCGGTTTCGAGCAGCGCTTCGGACCCGCTCAGAGCACTTCGCGCCGGGTCGAGCATCTCCTCGACGTAGTGGCACGCGCTGGTGCGGGTCTCGCTGAGCGTCAGCAGTGTCGGCATCGTGCTCTCGCAGCGCTCCCGTCCGTCTCGGAGCTGGCAGCGCGGATGGAAGACACACCCGGTGGGCCGCGTGGCGGGAGTCGCCGGCTCGCCCGGGATCGCCTGCACGTCCCGGCCCTGTTCGGGTCGGCTCTCCAGCAGGGCGCGCGTATACGGATGCGCGGGCTGCACGAACAGCTCGGCCACCGGGCCGGATTCGAGTACGCGTCCGCCGTACATCACCACGGCCCGGTCGGCGAGCTCGGCGACCAGCCCGAGATCGTGGGTGATGAGCAGCACGCCGGCGCCAACCTCGGCCTGGACCGTGCGCAACAACTCCACGATCTTGACCTGCAGCGTGGCATCGAGCGCCGTGGTGGGCTCGTCCGCGACCACCAGACGTGGGCGGTTGATCAACGCCATAGCGATCATCGCCCGCTGCAACATGCCCCCAGAGAACTGGTGCGGGTACTCCAGCGCGCGTTCCTCTGGACGAGTGATGCCGACATGGCCGAGGGCTTCGGCAGCGAGACGCTGGGCGGCCCGCTTCGACATGCGTTCGCGAATCCGCATCGGCTCGACCACCTGCTCGCCCACGGTCAGCACGGGATTGAAGTTGGCCATCGGGTCCTGGAAGACCATGCCGACGGTGTCACCGCGCAGGCGGTGCAGCGCGGCGTCGTCGGCCCGCTGGGCGTCGATTCCGGCGACTGTCAGTTGTTCGGCGGTGACGCTGAGATTGCACGGCAGGAGTTTGAGCACCGACCGTGCCGCCATCGACTTGCCGGAGCCCGACTCCCCGACGAGCGCGACGGTCTCGTCGAGCGCCACGTCGAGGTCGACGCCGTCGATGATGTTCAGCGGCCTGGGGCCGTTGGTCCGGACACGCAGGTCCCGAATTTGCAGGACCGGATCGGCGGACGCAGTGCTCATTCCTCGATCCAAACGTTCCAGGCGAGGATCGACGAGCCACCCTGACGAGTGACGCCGTGGACCCGATCGCGGTGAGCAATCACGCCGCCGGTGTCACCGATCTTGATGAACGGGACCTGCTCGTACACGGCCTCCTGGAACGCATCGTTGAACTCACGGCGCTTGTCCTCATCGGACTCGCTGATCAATCCGTCGACGATGGCCACTGCCTCGTCGTCACACCACCATCCGACGTAGGAGCACAGTCGCATGAAGGGTTGCTCGACCGGGTCGTACTTAATGCCGAAGTCGCTGATGAACAGCTCCCAAGCGGCCTCGTTCTCGCGGTGCTCCAGCGCCGTTGCCCAGTCGTACGTCTCGACCTCGACGTCCAGGCCCACCGACTCAAGCTGCTGTTCGACAACGACGGCCTGGTTGTAGAACCGCTCCAGATCTCGTGAAGTGACGATGCGAATCGTCTCGCCGTTGTAGTCACTGTCCGCGATGAGCTGCTCAGCCAGGTCAGGGTCGTCCATGTTGTAGTGGTCCTCCCCAACCGTCGAGTGCCACGCCGTTTCCTGGAGTGAGATGCTCGGATCGATGCGGAAATTCCCTGCGCCCAGTCCGGCGGTCAGGATCTCCTCGTGGTCCAGCGCTGCCTGAATGCCCTGCCGCAGCTTGAGATCGGAGGTGATCGGCGACGCGTTGTTGACGAGCATGACTTGCAGACCCGTGGGGTCAACCCGCTCGACGACGAGGCCCCTCGTGCCTTCGAGCGTCTCAAGAGCATCGGCCGACGACCCGTGAATCACGTCGTACTCACCGGTCTGCAGGCCTGCGAGTCGTGAGCCTTCGTTGCTGACCGTCTGGAACTCGATGGCGTCCAAATGCTGCGGCTTATGGCCGCCATAGCCGTCCGGCTCGTCGCCGGGGAGGGCGGAGTAGTCCTCAAAGCGCACCAGCCGCACTGAACGGCCCGGGTCATGCTCCTCGAGCATGTAGGGGCCGGTGCCGACAAGTTCGGCCAGCTCAGTGTCGGTCGACTGTTCGAGTACCGATGCCGGGTAGATCGCGAGTCCCTGAGTGTTGATCGAGATCGCCGACAGGAAGGAGCCATACGGCTCGTCGAACGTGAACACAATCGTCTGGTCGTCAGGCGTTTCGACGTTGGCAAGCCGAGACGCCACCTCACCTCCGCTGGAGCTGATGCGCGACCAGCGCTCATACGAGGCGAGGACGTCGGCCGACGTCATCGTCTCGCCGTTGTGAAACGTCACGCCTTCGCGGAGGGTGATAGTCCAGGTGAGGCCGTCCTCGCTGACCTGCACATCTTCGGCGAGCATCGGCGCGTTCTCACCGTCCGCATCACGGACGAAGAGGAACTCCACCACGTTGTACGCGACGGTGGCGACTACACCGGCGGTCGTCTGCTGGACGTCGAGGGTGGGTAGATCAGCGCCGAGCGCGTAGGTGAGCGTTCCGCCGGTGCTCGCCTCCTGCTCACCGGAGTCCGCGGAACCGCTGGAACAGCCGGCAAGCAGCAATGCGGATACGGCAGAGGCGGCGATGGCAGTGCGCAGCCGTTTCGCGGGCCAGACGGTGGACAAACGGGAGTTCATGGCATTCCCTTCATGTTGCTGACGTGGATGAGGTGAGGTGCGATGACGAGGAGGTATTACGACAGACGATCCGACCGGGGGTCCAGGGCGTCGCGGAGCGCGTCGCCGACCATGTTGAGAGACAACAGCAGGAGCGTGAGCATCAGGCCGGGCGCAAGGGCGAGCCACCACGCGTTACGCAGGTAGGTCTGGCCGTCGTTGAGCATTCCGCCCCAGGTCGGCACGGAGGCGGGCAGGCCCGCCCCGAGGAACGAGAGCGCGGCCTCGGACAGGATCACGGTGGCCGCGCCGAACGTCGCCGCCAGGATCATCGGCGACCTGGAGTTCGCGAAGAGGTAGCGCAGCATGATCGTGCGCCGGCGAAGTCCGAGCGCCGTGGCGAGCTCGACATACGGCGTTTCTTTCACCACCAGCGCCGAACTGCGAATCAGCCTCGCGAAGGTCGGCACCGTCACGATCGACAACGCCGCGATGACGTTGACGATGCTGGGCCCGAGCCGCGCCATGAGCGCGATCGCAAGCAGGACAGACGGAAAGGCCATCAACGCGTCGAGGAACCTCATCACCGGCCCGTCCACGCGCCGGTACATGGCAGAGAGCAGCCCGAGCAGTGTTCCCACCACGACGCTGAGCACGGTGACCGCCGCTGCCACGATCAGTGACGTGCGCCCGCCGACCAGCATCCGCGTGATGACGTCCCGGCCGAACTGGTCGGTGCCCGCCCAGTGTTCCGCGCTCGGACCAGCGAGCCGGTCTACCGGGTCGACGGCCGACGGGTCGTAGGGGGACAGCAGAGGGCCGAACGTGCACGCGAGCACGACGAGCACGAGCAGCCCCAGCCCGAGCGTTCCACGGCGTGTGGACCGGAAGCGGTACCACCAGTCCGGCGGTGTCCGGACAGCGGCGGACTCCGCGGGGATCTCCTGTCCGATGGCAGGTCCGACGGAATTAACGGCCATATCGCACCCTCGGGTCTAGGTAAGCGCAGATGATGTCCACGACGAGCGTGACGAGAACGAAGAGGAAGGCGGAGAGCAAGACGCCGGCTTGGATGACCGGGTAGTCACGCCGCGCAATGCTCTCGACGAGCAGCTGCCCGATGCCTTGAAGGTTGAAGACGTACTCGGTTACCACGGCGCCACCGAGCAGGTTGCCGAAAGCGATGCCGATCACGGTGACCGACGGAATCGCCGCGTTGCGGAGGACGTGCCGTCGGACCACCTGGGGGCGGTTGAGTCCCTTGGCGTACGCGGTCTCGACGAACTCCGACGACATGACGTCGAGCACCGAGGAGCGGATGATGCGCGCGAACGAGGTCAGGGAGATGCCGAGGACGAGGCTCGGCAGCATCATGCACTGCGCGTGCCCGATGAAGTCCTCGGTCGGCGACACGTATCCGCCCGACGGCAGCAGCCCCAAGGTCACCGCGAAGAGCATGATCGCGAGAATCCCGAGAAAGAAGTTCGGGATGCCGTTGATGAGGACGGTGGCGCCCATGACCAGCCGGTCGATGGTGCCCCCACGGCGGACTCCCGAGAGCACTCCCACGGGGACACCGACGAGGATCGCGACGGCGAGGGAGTAGGTCGCGAGCAGCAACGTCGGCTCCAGGTGACGCAGAAGTGCTTCGGATACGGGTATATCCAGGTAGATCGACGAGCCGAAATCGAGCGTCAACAGACCCCCGGCCCACGCGAGGAACTGCTCGATCAGGGGACGGTTGAGTCCGAGCTCCTCTCGCAGCGCCTCTCGCTGCTCGGGGGTGGCGTCAATACCGAGGATCGCAACGGCCGGGTCGCCCGGTGTGAAGTTCAAGATCGCGAAGGTGATCAGTGCGACGATCGCGAGGACGGGGACCAACGACAGGAGACGCGTGAGAACGAAGCGAGCCATCACGCGTCTCCTGCCAGCTCGGTAAGAAGCACGCACCCGGCGGCGGCGGACGTGTCTTCGTCGGACTCGATGGCGATCTGGCCGTTGACGATCACGAGATCCAGACCGGTGCTGTAGTTCTTGGGGTCGTCGAAGGTGGAATGGTCACGCAGTCGCTCCGGGTCGAACAGCAGGAGGTCGGCGGCCAGGCCGGGCGCCAGGAGCCCCCGCCTGCCGGTCCAGCCCAGTCGTCTTGCGGGAAGTCCCGTGCACTTGAAGACGGCCTTTTCCAGTGACATGAGTCCGGGCGCCACCGCCGAGATGAAACGCGGGAAGGTGCCGAAGTTCCGTGGATGCGGAACTCCGGGGATGTCGGGGTGGATGAGGCGAGCATCGCTGCCGACGCCGCAACGCGGGTGGGCGAACACGGTCAGCATGTCCTGCTCACTCATCGCGTGATCGATGATCTGCACCGCTTTGCCCGCGAGCAGGAGCTCGATGACGAAGTCGGCCTGGGTCATTTCGGCCTTCAACGCAGCTTCGGCGAGTCGCATGCCCTCGTACTGGGAGTAGTGGCAGGGAGCGCCGATCTGCGCGATCACCAGGTCGTTGAGATCCGTGGCTACCGGTTCGACCGCCGAGCAACCCGGGAACCGCTCTTCCATGCCCCGGATGAGGCGCGTACGCAGTTCGCCCGGCAGCTCGCCCTCGATCGCGAGCAGGTCGTTCTTGCGCGCCCAGCGCGGGAGGTAGGCCCAAAGGCTCGTGCTGCTCGCCGTGTAGGGGTAGTTGTCCAGCATGACGTCCATGCCCGCGTCGACCGCGTCGTCAACCATTCGGAGGGTCTTGTCGACGCGTCCCCAGTTGCGCCGCCGCTTCGCTTTGTGGTGGCTCAGCTGGACCGCGAGACCCGCCGTGCGACCGATCGTGAGTGCCTCGTCGACGGCCTCGACGAGCGTGTCCTCCTCTCCGCGGATGTGTGAGGCGTAAAAGCCTCCATAGCGGGCAACCACACTGGCAAGTTCGACGAGTTCGTCGGTCGTGGAGAAGCGGCCTGGGTCGTAGATGAGGCCGGTGGACAGACCGTGGGCACCGTCGCGCATGGCCTGCTCGGTCAGGGCGGCCATCTTCGTCAGCTCTGCGGACGTAGCCCGAGCGCTGGGGTCTGACATCGCGGCGCTGCGAATAGCACCATGACCCACCAGCGGCGCGATGTTCACCGCGAGCGGCAGGCTGCGCACGGCGTCGGCGAAATCCGCCAGCGACGACCATCCTGACTCACCGGTGCGAGTGGGAAAGGGGCTCAAGCCGCAGTTGCCGGTGACGAGTGTGGTCGCACCCTGACGCAGCATCCCATCGGCGCGGGGGTAGGTCTCTACCAGCAGGTCGACGTGGCTGTGCAGGTCGATGAACCCTGGGCAGGCGACACGGCCGGCGGCGTCGACAACGCGGCGTGCCGGCATCGAGAGCGATTCCTCGACGGCGACGATGCGATCCCCGGCAATGCCGATGTCACCGGTACGGCTTGGTCCGCCGGCGCCATCGATGATGCGTGCGTCACGGATCAGGAGGGTGAGCTCGCCGGGCAGACCGCGCCCTGACGCGGATTCAGCGGGGGTAGGAGGTGCGGTCATGGGACATGAAAGTACAGTGACAGCCATCACATGTCAATAAATACTTGACGATATTTACAGATACTTGACAGGGTTTCATCCGTGCTAACTTTCTTCGTGCGCCAGCGGGGATCACCGCGTCGCGAGCGCGCGGCGCATGCCGTGGGCGAAGCGATCGGGAGCCAACCAGGGGGCGGGCTCGGGCATGCCGAGGACGGCGTCGGCGATGAGGCGCCCTGTAACCGGCGCGAGGATCATTCCCCACATGCCGTGGCCCGTTGCCACCAGGAGGTTCTCCACGGCCTTCGAAGCTCCGATGACGGGGACACCGTCGGGCGTGCAGGGTCGCTCACCGGCCCAGCGGTCGATGACCAGGGCGTCGCTCAGGGCGGGCAACACCGACCCGGCCACGCGGCGAAGCGCCTCAGCACGCTGCTCGTCCATCGGCCGGCTCTCGTCACCGAATTCGATGGCTCCGGCGACCCGCACCCGATCGGCCAGAGGCGTGACAACGACGCGGTAGTCCTTGATTCGAACGGGCAAGCGGGGCCCTCCGGAGTCGATGGCAAGGTCCACGACGTAACCCCGGCCCCCGCGCAGAGGAAGCGACACTCCCACCCGACCGGCCAGTGGCGCCGCTCCCAGACCAGCGGCGAGAACCACGTGGTCGGCACGGATCGTCCTCGAGGGCGTGGCAACGCCGACGATGCGACCGTGCTCCATCAGCAGACGCTCGACGGTTGTCCCGTACCTCACGTCCGCGCCATGGCGCGCCGCGTCCTCCAGCATCGCCGTGACGAAGCTGCGGCTCTCCAGAGTCCATTCCTCCCCGTCATGCGTGCCGCCGGCACCCGTCGCCAGGGTGGGCTCGAGTCGCAACAGGTCGACGAATGGCACGAACCCACTCGGTTCGCGGCGCGGTTTCCGCAGATAGACGTCCACGGCACCGGTCTTTCGGAGGGTGGGATTGAGCCCCTGCGCGGCCAGCTCGCGATGCAACTCGGTGCTCTCCACGGCGAGCCGCTGAAGCCGCTCCGTGGCGACGCGGGAGCGCCGCGGCGACGCGGAGGCCGAGAGCGCGCCAAGCCACGGGACCAGCGAGGGGTCAGCCTGAACGCGCACCGCGGGAGGGCGGCGCACCATCTGCCGGGGGGCCTCACGCAGCAACGCCGGAGTCGCCAACGGCACCACGTGGTGGGGAGCCACGATGGCCGCGTTGGCATAGGAGCATCCTCCGCCGACACCGGAGGCCTGATCGAGAACCGCCACGCTCACGCCACGGCGCGACAGGTGCTGGGCGATACTCGCGCCGACCACCCCTCCACCGATCACCACGGTGTCGAATCGAGCTGGCCTGGGACGAGTCGTCTGCGCGTTCATTGCGCGATCGTAGGTTCGCCGCGATGACCTCGGCGTCATCCCGGAGGGAGGATTCGCCGGCGGCCGCCGACCGCTCGGCCGACCACGTCACGGTGCTGATGGTCGACGACCATCCGGTGGTGCTCCGCGGGCTCCGCGAGATTTGTGCTTCGGATCCCGGCCTCGTCGTCGTGGGCGAAGCATCCGTCGAAGAAGAGGCGTTGCGCGCGACGAACGATCTTCGGCCCGATGTGGTGGTCCTGCCGATCCGCCTCGGCGGAACCCGTGGCGGCATCGAGTTGTGCCGCTCGATCAAGAGCCTCGGGATCAGCCGAGTTGTCGTTTTTACCTCCTTCACCAGGACGGTTGATGCCCAGGTTGCGCTGCTGGCCGGCGCTGATGCCGTGGTCAGCAAGTCGGCGTCAGTCGACGTCGTGCTCCAGGCCCTGCGCGAGGCGGGGGCCGGCCGGTCGACGTTCTACCTCGGAAGCGCCTCGGCCCCGCATCTGGAGGCGTCGGCGCTCCTCCCCTTCGAGCCCCTCACCGAGCGCGAGCAGGAGATTCTCGAACTCGTCCTCGAAGGGCTGACGAACACGGCGATCAGCGAGCGTCTCGTGATCGAGCTCTCGACGGTGAAGACGCACATGCGCAGTGTCCTTCGCAAGCTCGGGGTGGGCACGCGCCGCGATCTGCTCTGACCGCCGGGTCCGCCTCCCGGCCCCGGCACCCGGCGGCGATCGGGGGTTGGGGCACTGGTCGGGGTGCCCCGTGGGCTACGCTGACCGCACACCTGCGTGAGGTGCCTCCTTGTGGGGAGAATCTGGGAATCCGGTGCAAGTCCGGAACAGGGCCCGCTGCGGTAACTCGTCTCTGACGGGAAGTCCGAAGACCGGCCTCGCGCCTGTGGGGCGGCGCGACCGCGTCGTCCGAACCATTGGCAGAACGAGCGGGAGCCCCACATGCCAGTACGTTTTCCTTTCTGTGCTGTAGCCGGCGCCGACGACATGGCGCTCGCCCTCACCCTCACCGCGATCTCGCCCGACGTGGGCGGTGTCCTCGTGCGCGGCGAGAAGGGCACGGCCAAGTCGACGATGGTGCGGGCGCTCGCCGCGGTCCTGCCGCCGATCGAGGTCGTCGCAGGTGACCGGTTCAGTTCCGACCCGCGCGACCCGCACGCGCTGAGCCCCGACGGCCCCTTCGGTCCCGACGCCGAGACCGAGCAGCGGCCGGTGCGACTCGTCGAGCTGCCGGTCGGCGCTACGGACGATCGTGTCCTCGGCTCGTTGCACCTGCAGACCGCGCTCGCGGAGGGGCGCGCCGAGTTCGAGCCGGGGCTCCTCGCCCGCGCGCACCGCGGCATCCTCTACGTCGACGAGGTCAACCTGCTGCACGATCACCTCGTCGACCTGCTCCTCGACGCCGCCGCGATGGGCCGGGCCACCGTCGAACGCGACGGAGTCTCGGTCGAGTACGCGGCACGCTTCGTGCTCGTCGGGACGATGAACCCCGAGGAGGGTGAGCTGCGGCCACAGCTCCTCGATCGCTTCGGCCTCACCGTCGATGTCGCCGCGCCGCGCGACCCGGAGCTGCGTGCCGAGATCGTCCGGCGTCGCCTCGCGTTCGACGCCGATCCCGAGGGCTTCGCCGCCCGCTACGCCGACGACGAACGCGAGCTGACCGAACGCATCGCGGCGGCCCAGAAGCTGCTTCCCGAGGTCGAGCTCACCGATGCTGCACTGACCCGCATCGCCGAGATCTGCGCCGCGTTCGACGTCGACGGCATGCGCGCGGACATCGTGACGGCCAAGACCGCTGCCGCGCACGCCGCGTGGCAGGGGCGCACGGCCATCGACCGCGAGGACATCGCGGTCGCCGCGCGACTCGCCCTGCCGCACCGTCGCCGCCGCAACCCCTTCGACGCTCCCGGCATCGACCAGGACCAGCTCGAGGACCTGCTCGGCGACGACGAACCGGACGAACCGGACGGTCCCGACGACGACGGCGGATCCGACCCCGGACCCGGCGGCGGAGGCGGCGGCACGCCGGACGACGGCGACGACGGACAGCCCGATGACGGCGCCGAGGCTCCGGCCCCGCCACGGACCCCCACCGGCAACGACGGCGAACCCGACGCGTCCGCACCCACCTCGCAGGTGCGAGCCGGGGACGCCCAGCGCGCCCGCACGTTCCGCGTCGCCGGCGTGGGCCGCGGTCAAGCCGGACGTCGTTCACGCGCGATCACCGACACCGGCCGCCGCATCAGCGCCACCGTCGCGACCGACGGCGGGGTGGTCGACCTCGCCGCGACCGTGCGCGCCGCGATCCCCCACCAGTCGTCCCGGGGCCGCACCGACGGTCGCCTCCGCCTCTCCCCCGACGACCTCCGGGTCGCCGTCAAGGAAGGACGCGAGAGCAACCTCGTGCTGCTGTGCGTCGACGCGTCGGGGTCGATGGCCGCTCGCAAGCGGATGACGCAGGTCAAGACCGCCGTCGTCTCCCTCCTGCTCGACGCCTACCAACGCCGCGACAAGGTCTCCCTCGTGACGTTCCGGGGCGACAGCGGTGAGCTGGTCCTCCCGCCGACGGGTTCGGTGGACGTCGCCAAGGCCAGGTTGGACGACGTCCCCGCCGGGGGTCGCACCCCGCTCGCCGAGGGACTCCTGCAGGCCGCCGAGGTCATTCGCCGCGAGAAGTTGCGCGATCCTCGCCGCCGTCCCTTGCTCGTCGTAGTCACCGACGGACGCGCGACCCACGGGACCGACGCCGTCGCGCGCTCGCGCCGGGCCGCTGCCCACCTCGCGGAGGCGGGCGTGCACGCGCTCGTGGTCGACTGCGAGACCGGACGCTTCAGCATGGGCCTGGCCCGCGAACTCGCCGCTTCGCTGCGAGCCGACTACGTGCCGCTCGGTGACGTGACGGCCGACGGCCTCACCGCCGCGATCAGCGCGCACCTGCCGGAACGGGCGGCCTGACATGCCGAAGGGACAGCCGCTCGTCGTGCCCGACGACGGGCTCACGACGCGACAGCGCCGCAACCGGCCGCTACTGATGGTTCACACCGGCCCGGGCAAGGGCAAGTCCACCGCCGCCTTCGGCCTCGGCATGCGCGCCTGGAACCAGCGATGGCGCATCGGGGTCTTCCAATTCGTCAAGTCCGCCAAGTGGCGAGTGGGCGAGCAGTCGGTGCTCGAGACGCTCGACGAGGTGCACCGCACCACCGGCCAAGGCGGCCCCGTCGAGTGGCACAAGATGGGCTCGGGCTGGTCCTGGTCGCGCAAGCAGGGCAGCGAGGACGACCACGCCGCCGCAGCCGCCGAGGGATGGGCCGAGATCAGCCGCCGGCTGGCGCGCGAGGAGCACGACCTCTACATCCTCGATGAGTTCACCTACCCGATGAAGTGGGGCTGGGTGGACGTCGACGAGGTCGTCGCCACGCTCCGCGACCGGCCGGGACGGCAGCACGTGGTCATCACCGGCCGCGACGCCGACCCGCGGCTCATCGAGGCCGCCGATCTCGTCACCGAGATGACCAAGATCAAGCACCCGATGGACGTCGGGCAGAAGGGCCAGCGGGGGATCGAGTGGTGACCTCGCTGCCGCGGGTCGTCATCGCCGCCCCGGCCTCGGGGCACGGCAAGACGACGATCGCGACCGGGCTCATGGCCGCGCTGCGCCGGTCGGGGCACGAGGTGAGCGGCCACAAGGTCGGGCCGGACTACATCGATCCGGGCTACCACGCCCTCGCGACCGGGCGACCGGGCCGCAACCTGGACGCCCATCTCGTCGGTGAGGACCTGCTCGTCCCGTTGCTGCTGCACGGCGCCCGCGGTGCCGACGTCGCGATCGTCGAAGGCGTCATGGGCCTGTTCGACGGGCAGATCGGTGGTCGCGGTTTCGCTTCGACCGCGCACGTCGCCACACTGACCCGCACCCCGGTCGTGCTGGTCGTCGACGCCTCGCACGCCTCCCGCTCGATCGGCGCGCTCGTGGCGGGCATGCACGCCTACGACCCCGACGTTCCCGTCGCCGGCGTCATCGTCAACAAGGTCGGCTCGGACCGGCACGCACGCGAAGTCGTCGACGCCATCGACCTGCCGGTGCTCGGCGTGATCTCGCGTGACGACGGCATCGTCGCGCCCTCGCGTCACCTCGGTCTGGTGCCGATGGACGAACGCGACGACGCCGCCGCGGCGCTGGATCGGCTCAGCGAGCGCATCGCCCGGGCGGTCGACCTCGACCACCTCCTGGCCATCGCCCGCACCGCCCCGGATCTCGATGCCAAGCCCTGGGCGCCCGCCGTCACCCCGGTCGCGGGGCGGCCGCGTATCGCCGTCGCCGGCGGGCGCGCCTTCACGTTCCGCTACGCCGAGACCGAGGAGTTGTTGCACGCCGCGGGGGCCGAGGTCGTCGCCTTCGATCCGCTCGAGGACGCGCACCTCCCGGACGGCACCGACGGGCTGTACCTCGGCGGCGGCTTCCCCGAGGTTCACGCCGCCGCGATCGCGGCCAACGCACCCATGCGGGCGGCCGTCCGCGAGGCCGTGCTCGACGGCATGCCCACGGTCGCCGAGTGCGCCGGGCTGCTCTATCTCTGCCGGTCGCTCGACGGCGCACCGATGGCCGGGGTGTTGGAGGCGGACGCCCGGATGACGGGCCGGCTCACGCTCGCGTACCGGCACGCCACGGCGCCCGCCGACTCGGTGCTCGGCCCGGCCGGAACCGTCGCGACCGGACACGAATTCCATCGCACCCACGTCACGCCCGAGCACGGGCCGACGGCAGCGTGGACGTCCGACGGTCGCAGACTCGGCTTCGCCTCGGCCTCGTTGCACGCGTCCTACCTGCACCTGCACTGGGCCGGCGCGCCCCACCTCGCCGAGGCCTTCGTGTCCGCAGCGGCGCGTGGTCTCGCTCCGTCGCGCTACGCGCCCACTGCGACGGCTCCATCGCCGCTCGTCCCTCGCGACTACTCGACCACCGATTCCGCTGCTCGAGTGCGGCCGCGGAACGAGGCCGTCGATCGAGACCACACCGCACCCGCCGAACCGCTCCGCCATCACGGCGACGTGGAAGCGGTGGAGGGCCGGCTGGACTTCGCCGTCAACGTCTCCTCCGAGCCACGGCCCGACTGGCTGACCGACGCCCTCCTGCGCGGTGTCGCCCGCGCGGACCGCTACCCGGACGACCGACCTGCCGCACGCGCGATCGCGCACCGCTTCGCCCGTCCGCTCGAGGAGGTGCTGCCGGCCGCCGGTGCCGCCGAGGTGTTCGGCCTCGTGGCGCGCCTGCGCGACTGGCGCCGCCCGGCGATCGTGCACCCGCAGTTCACCGAGCCCGACGTCGCCCTGCAGATGGCGGGACACGAACCGACGCATGTCGTCCTCGCCGAGCCGGACTTCACCCTCGCTGCCGATGTCGTGCCCGAGGACGCCGATCTCGTGCTCATCGGCAACCCCACCAACCCGACGGGACGGTTGCACCGTGCCCGGGACCTCGAGGCGCTGCGGCGGCCAGGGCGGCTGCTCGTGGTCGATGAGGCATTCATGGACGCCGTGCCGGGTGAACGCGAGTCGCTGGCCGCCCGGTCCCTCCCGGACGTCCTCGTCGTCCGCAGCCTCACCAAGCTGTGGGCGATGCCGGGCATCCGCGCCGGATTCGCGCTCGGACCCGCCGATGTGATCGCCGGACTGCGCGCCGTGCAGCCGCCGTGGGCCGTCTCCGCGCCCGCGATCGAGGCGATGGTGGCCTGTCATCGTCCCGAGGCCGCCGCCGAGGCAAGCGGGCGAGCGTCACGCATCGTCCGCCACCGCGCCGTGCTCGCTGACGGCCTGGCCGAGCTCGGGATCGCGGCGGTGCCGTCCGAGGCACCGTTCGTGCTCGCCCGCGTCGGCCAGGGCATCCACGCGAAGCTCGCCGCCGCCGGGTACGCCGTGCGCCGGGCCGACACGTTTCCCGGACTCGATGACCGCTGGATCCGCATCGCGGTCCGTCCCCCCGAGTTGAGCCGCAAGCTCCTGACCGCCCTGAGGATCGAGCTGTCATGACTTATTCGCTGTCGGTCGCCGAGCGTCACGTCGTCGTCATCGGTGCCGGACCCCGCACCGCCGCCACCATCGCCGCGCTGCTCGCCGAAGAAGCCACCGTGACGCTGGTCGCCGACGCCCTCGACGCGACGCTCGAAGACCTCGCCAGTCGCGGACGCATCGCGTGGGAGCGGTCGCTCGACCTCGAGCTCGTCGCCACCGCCGACGTGGTGATCCGCGAGAGCGCGGCGCCAGCGCGAGACCGTCCCGCCGCCACCGCGCTCGGCTCGGTCACCCTCGTCGGCGGAGGACCGGGCGATCCCGGTCTCATGTCGCTGGCCGGGCGCGAGGCGATCGAGAAGGCCGACGTCATCGTGAGCGACCGCCTGGTCCCCCACGCTGTGCTCTCCTGGGCGGGACCCGACACCGAGGTCGTCGACGTCGCCAAGGTGCCGCACGGCCGCTTCACTCCGCAAGAGCAGATCAACCGGATCCTCGTCGACGCGGCGCGCGCGGGCCGTCACGTCGTGCGGCTGAAGGGCGGCGACAACTTCGTCTTCGGCCGGGGTGGTGAGGAGCTCCTCGCGTGCGCCGAAGCCGGCATCCCCGCCCGGGTGATTCCCGGACTGAGCTCGGCCCTCGCCGTGCCGGCGGCAGCCGGCATCCCCCTCACCCACCGCGGTCTCACCCAGGGGTTCGCCGTGGTGTCCGGGCACGTGGCTCCCGACGACCCGTCCTGCACCGTGGACTGGGACGCCCTCGCCACCAGCGGCCTGACGATCGTCGTGCTCATGGGGGTGCGACAGCTCGCCGCGATCGTCGAGCGACTCCTCGCCGCCGGGATGCACGAGGGCACCCCGGGCGCGGTCATCGCCGACGGCACCCTGCCGTCGCAACGCGTGGTGCGGGCGAGGCTCGCCGATCTGGCGGCACGCGCGGACGAGTCGGGGATCGGTGCCCCCGCGATCACGGTGATCGGCCCGGTGGCAGAACTGGAGCTGGTCCGGTGATCGTCTGGATGCGGCACGGGCAGTCCTCGTGGAATGCGGCCGGGCGGATGCAGTACGACGCGCTGCACCCGGAGCTGACCGAGCAGGGCCGCGCACAGGCCGGCTCCGCCGCGGCAAAGCTGCGCGAACGCGGCATCACGGCGCTCTGGTCCTCCCCTGCCGTACGCGCCCAGCAGACCGCGGCGATCATCGCGCCGGAGCTCGGTCTCGAGGTGAACACCAGCGACCTGCTACTCGAACAGTCGTCGCGCGAGACCACGACCGACGTCGCCGACCGTGTCCTGACCTTCACCGCGCAGCTGCCGGACACCGCAGTGACCCTCGCGGTCAGCCACGGCGACGTCATCGCGATCGCCGCCGAGCTCCTCGCCGGCCACCGAGCCGGCATCCTGCCCAACGCGCACTGGATCGAGACCCCCGGGAGCCTGTCGTGACCGCACTGCACCGTCCGCTGCTGGCGCTCGCCACGACGTTCTCGCTCGCGGCCTGCACGTTCTCGTTCAGCACCGGCGGCATGGACGAACCGGCCGAGAACGTCGCGGAAGCCGCGATGGCCGCGCTCGAGGAGGAGGTCGGTCAGCGGCCCGACTCCCTCGACTGCGGCCACGGCGACGTGGCCATCCGCGAGGGCAACCAGATCGCCTGCGTCCTGACCCACGAGGGCGTGGAGTTCGACACCGCCGTGACGATCAGCGACGTCGACGGCTCCCGTTACACCGTGAACGTCGAGGTCGCCTCGACCCCCAACCCGACCGAGGAGGAACCGTCGTGAATCAGCCCAGTCCCGTCACGCCCCCGTCCGCGAGCGCGCGGGCCGCTGCGCAGGACCACCTCGACGCTCTCGCCGTCCCGCGCGGCGCCCTCGGACGGCTCGGCGAACTCGGCGTGTGGCTCAGCGCCGTGCAGGACCAGGTGCCGCCGGCTCCGCCCGCGCACGTGCGGGCCGTCGTCTTCGCCGGCGACCACGGCGTCGCCGAGCACGCGGTCTCCGCCTATCCGCGCGAGATCACCCCGATGATGGTGCGCGCGTTCGTGGCCGGGACCGCCGGCGTCGCGGTGCTCGCCCGTCAGCATGGCGTGGCGCTGCGGGTCCTCGACGTCGCCGTCGACGCCGACCTGTCCGACCTGGACGTGAGCGGGTACAAGGTCCGGCGCAGCAGCGGCGCGATCCACCAGGAGGACGCCCTCAGCACCGAAGAACTCGATCGCAGTCTCGAGGTCGGGGCGACGGTCGCCGCCGAGGAGATGGCGGCCGGTGCCCAGTTGCTGATCAGCGGTGACATGGGCATCGGCAACACGACCCCCGCCGCAGCGCTCATCGCCGCGAGTCTCGGCCTGCCCGCCGAGCTCGTGGTGGGCCGAGGCACCGGCGTCGACGACGCCGGGCTGGCCCACAAGACCGCCGTCGTCGCCCAGGCCCTCGCCCGGCACGACGAGGACGGTGACCCCCGACGCACCCTGGCCGCGCTCGGCTCGGCCGACATCGCGGCGTCGGCGGGCTTCATGGCAGCGGCGGCCCGAGCCGGCGTCCCGGTCGTGTTGGACGGGCTCATCGCCGTGGCGGCCGGCGTGATGGCCGACCGGCTCGCGCCCGGCGCCGCGGCGTGGTTCGTGGCGGGTCACCGCTCGACGGAGCCGGCGCAGTCGCTCGCTCTGGAGAAGCTGGGCCTCTCCCCCGTGCTCGACCTCGACCTGCGTCTCGGTGAGGGCAGTGGAGCGGTGGCCGCGGTGCCGCTGCTGCGGTCGGCCGCGCTGCTCCTGAGCGAGGTCGCGCGACTCGACGCGCTGTGAGTTCAGAGCGTCAACACGCGTCCGGCGATCACCAGCGCGACCGTGTCGCACTCGGCCGCGAACCGCTGGTTCACCCAGCCGAGCGCATCGCGGAAGACGCGGCCCGAGCGGTGCGCCGGGACGACGCCGAGACCCACCTCGTTGGTGACGAGCACGACGTCGCCGTCGTACGTGGCGATCGCCTCCACGGCGGCGTCGAGGCGCGGGGCGAACGCGTCAAGCCAGGTCCGGGACTCCCAGGCATCGAGGTCGTCCAGCTGCGCGGTGGCCCAGGTGCCGAGGCAGTCGATGAGCAACGCACCCCGTGCCGCGGCGGCGGCCCGCGGCAGGTCGGTCTCCTCTACCGTCACCCAGGAAGCCGGACGCCGTGCCTGGTGCGCGGCGATGCGCGCGTCCCAGTCGGCGTCGTCGTAGCGCGGACCGGGAGCCACGTATGTCACGGCGGGAGCGTCTGCGAGCAACGACTCCGCGTGAGCCGACTTGCCCGAGCGCACGCCGCCGGTGACCAGGGTCCTCATGACTCGTCAGCGTACTGCGGGAGGGCCGGATGAGAGACCGCGCCGCCGGCCTCCTCGCCGGTTACGTGCTCGACCGATGGCTCGCAGATCCACGGCGCTTCCATCCGGTCGCCGGCTTCGGCCGGATCGCCGCGACCCTCGAACGCCGAACCTACGCCGACTCGGTCGGTCGCGGCGCCGTCCACACCGCCACCCTCGTCGCCGCGGCTGCCGCGCTCGGCGCGGTCGCCGAGCGCCAGCACCGATTCCTCGCCACGGCCATCGCGACGTGGGCGGTACTGGGCGGTCGGTCACTCGAACGCGAAGCGGCGACGATCGGGGCGTTCCTCGACGCCGGCGATCTGCCCGCCGCCCGACGGCGCCTCACCCACCTCGTCGGGCGCGACCCGAGCGAGCTGTCCGAGAACGAGGTGGCACGTGCCGTCGTGGAGTCCGTCGCCGAGAACACCTCCGACGCCGTCGTCGCTCCCCTGCTGTGGGGCGGACTCGCCGGCGTGCCGGGGCTGTTGGCATACCGGGCCGTGAACACGCTCGACGCGATGATCGGGCACCGGAACCCCCGCTACGAACGCTTCGGCAAGGCCGCGGCGCGGGCCGATGACGCCGCCAACCTGCTGCCGGCCCGTCTCGCCGCCGCCCTCGCCACGGTGCTCGGGTCCGACCGGAGGGGAGCGCTCGGCGCGTGGCGGCGCGACGCCTCAGGGCATCCCAGTCCGAACGCGGGGCCCGTCGAGGCAGCCTTTGCCGGCGCGCTCGGCATCCGCCTCGGCGGCACCAATGTGTACGGCGAGCGGATCGAACACCGGCCCCAGCTCGGCGACGGTCGCCCGGTGGAGCCACGCGACATCGCACCTACCGCCCGACTCGCCCGGCGGGTGGGCCTGGGTGCCGCGATCACGTCCGCGGCTATCGCGTTCGTTCGCCGGCGTCAGCCCTGATCACGCGTCGTCGGCGCTGTCGTCGCTCTGACCGCCACCGCGAGCCTGTTCCATGATCACCTACCCCGGGCATTGGTGGTCGAGTAGGCCGGAGCTCTGCGGAGGCCGTATCGAGACCACATCTCGCACCACGTGGTCTCGATACGCGGCTCGTCCCTCGCCGCTACTCGACCACCTATGGAGAGTTGGGCGCGCCCCTCGTTCCGGTTCCTGAGTAGCCGCGAGGAACGAGCGGCGTATCGAAGGGCGGTCGCTACTCGACCACCTACTGCGGTCAGCCTTGGTCGAAGGCGGAGTCGAAGGATGCGGCCGGGGGTTCGAAGTCGAAGCGGCGCAGGTACTCCAGCGCCTCGGGGGCGCCCTGGAGTCGGTCCATGCCGGCGTCCTCCCACTCGACCGAGATCGGGCCCGTGTAGCCGATCCGGCCCAGCGCGCGGAAGGCGTCCTCCCACGGCACGTCCCCGCGCCCCACGGAGACGAAGTCCCAGCCGCGGTGCTGATCGCCCCATGGCAGGTGCGACGAGAGGATGCCGTTGCGCCCGTTGCCCATCCGCATACGGGTGTCCTTGCAGTCGACGTGATAGATCCGGTCGGCGAAGTCGGTGATGAACGCGACCGTGTCGAGGCCCTGCCAGACCATGTGGCTCGGGTCCCAGTTCAGACCGAACGCCTCACGGTGCCCGATCGCCTCCAGCGTGCGCACCGTCGACCAGTAGTCGTACGCGATCTCCGAGGGATGCACCTCGTGAGCGAACCGCACGCCGCACTCGTCGAACACGTCGAGAATCGGGTTCCAGCGGTCGGCGAAGTCCTGATAACCCGCGTCGATACGGCTCGCGGGGACCGGCGGGAACATCGCGACGTACTGCCAGATCGAGGACCCGGTGAAGCCGACGACGACGTCGACACCCATCGCCCGGGCCAGCCGGGCGGTGTCCTTGAGCTCCTCGGCGGCGCGCTGCCGCACGCCTTCCGGGTCCCCGTCGCCCCACACCCGGGACCCGACGATCGAGCGATGCCGCTCGTCGATCGGGTCATCACAGACCGCCTGGCCCTTGAGGTGGTTGGAGATCGCCCAGCAGCCGAGACCGTGGCGGTCGAGGATCTCCTTGCGACCGGCGATGTACTCCTCGTCGTCCCAGCGCGAGGCGTCGAGGTGCTCACCGGACACGGCGATCTCCAGGCCGTCATACCCCCAGCCGGCCGCCAGTTCGGCGACCTCCTCCAGGGTGAGATCGGCCCACTGGCCGGTGAAGAGCGTGAAGGGTCGGGTCATCGTGGTCTCCTTCGCGGTGGTCAAGATGCCGGAATCGTCGCGCGGCGGTCGCTCGCGGTGCGCTCGACCGCATCGAGCACCCGCTGCACCGCCAGTCCGTCCTCGAACGACGGCGCCGGAGCGGTGCCGGTGCCGATCGCGTGGAGGAACTCCGCGGCCTGGGTGGTGAAGGTGTGGTCCCACCCCAGGATGTGGCCCGGGGGCCACCACGCCTCGAGGTAGGGGTGATGCGGCTCCGTAACGAGCACTCGGGTCCCGCCATCGCCGGTGTCGACCCACAGCTCGTTGAGCCGCTCGAGGTCGAAGGTGAGGGAACCGCGAGATCCGTACAGCTCCAGCCGCAAGCCGTTCTTGCGACCGAAGGCCATCCGGCTGACCTCCACGCTCGCCACCGCTCCGCCGTTGAGGCCGAGCAGCGCCCACGCGGCGTCGTCGACAGTGACCTGCTCGGGGCCGTCGGCTCCCGGACGCGTGGGGACGAACGTCGCCAGGTGCCCCTCGACCCAGGAGATGTCGTCCGCCGTCAGGAAGCGGAGCAGGTCGACGACGTGCGACCCGAGGTCACCGAGCACACCAGATCCGGCCTGCTCGCGGCGCAGACGCCACGTCATCGGGGCCTGATCGTCGGCGAGCCAGTCCTGCAGGTACGCGGCCCGGATCTCGCGCAGCTGACCGATGCGCCCCTCGGCGACGAGGGAACGTGCCAGCGCCAGCGCCGGAACGCGCCGGTAGTTGAAGCCCACCATCGACTGCACCCCTCGGCCGCGTGCCGACGCCGCGGCCTCGACGAGTCGCTCGGCCTCGCTCGTGCTGTTGCTCAACGGCTTCTCGACGAGCACGTGCTTTCCGGCCTCGAGCGCGGCCAGCGCGATCTCGTAATGCAGATGCCCGGGCGTGCACACGTCGACGATCTGGACGTCGTCACGCTCCAGCACGCGCCGCCAGTCCGTCTCCGTCCCCTCCCAGCCCAGCTGGTGCGCCGCCTCACCGACCCGAGTGGCGTCGCGGCCGACGAGCACGCGACGAGCGACCGGCGGGACGTCTGGGTAGAACGCGCTGACGTTGCGCCAGGCGTTGGAGTGGGCCTTGCCCATGAAGGAGTGGCCGACGACGGCGACTCCCAGGGGCGTTGGGGCAGGACTCATGAGATTCCCCCGTTGCGGTGTGCGGTGAGCTCGCGCAGGAACGCGAGGCCGTCGCGGGCCAGGTCGTCCTGCGTGGGTGCCAGCGATCGCCAGATGGAGGCGGCGGTGGCGATGGTCGTGTTCTCGGACGTGAAGCTCTCGATAACGAGCGGGCCGTCGTAACCGGTGGCGTCGAGGGCATCGAGGATGCCCGGCCAGTCGGTCTGATCGTGGCCCGGGGCTCCGCGGTCGTTGCCGCAGACCTGCACGTGGACCAGATGCTCGGCCGCCGCGGTGATGGCCGCCGCGGAGGAGCGCTCCTCGATGTTGAGGTGGTAGGTGTCGAGCGCCAGCCCGAGCGCCGGGCCCAGCAGCCCGTCCAGCCCGGTGAGCGCCTGTTCGACGGTGTTGACGAGGGAGGTCTCGTACCGGTTGAGCGGCTCGATGCCGACGCGGACGCCTCGATGTTCGGCGTGTTCCACGACGGGAGCCAGATGGGTGCGCCAGGTGGCGTAGGCCTGCTCCCGTTGGTCGGGCGTCATCGACCACACCCGCCCGGTGGCGGCGTAGAAGGGCCCGCACACGCTGCGCGCCCCGATGTCGGCGGCCAGATCGATGCAGGCGCGCAGGTACTGCTGCGTGCCCTCGATGGCGCCGGGATCGATGAGGTCGCGGCCGGGTGCCATCGCGCCCACGACACACGGCACCAGGCCCGTCCGCTCCAGCGCGGCGACGACTCGCGTGGCGGACAGATCGCCGACCTGTTCGAGCGGCAGCTCGACGGCGTCGAAGCCGAACGCGGCGACGGCATCGAGCGTCTCGTCGAGGACGTCGTCGGTCAGCGGCGACCGCCAGACCCAGGTGTTGATGCCGATGGGGCGCACGGCGCCTCCCTTCGTGTCCGTAGTGAGCAGGGGGCGGCTGCGGCGGGGATCGCCCGCCGCAGCCGCTGGTGAATCAGCGGTCCTGCCAGGCCTGCGGGAAGCCCGGAAGGTCCTCGCCGCCGAACTTGGCGTAGTGACCGTCGGGCATGCCCTCGTTGGCCGCGAGGTACTCGTCGCGATCGTCCTCGGTGATCGGCGACTGCGGGAGCACCCACTCGGTCGGGACCTCCTCACCGGCGAAGATCTTCTGCACCGCGAGCAGCGGCGTACGCCACTGGAAGTTCGAGTAGACCGGCGCGATACCCGTCAGACCCGTCTCCTCCCACTTCCGCAGGAAGCTCATCTCGTCCTCACCGGTCATGACCGGGTAGTCGACGCCGGCGTCCTCGAACGCCTCGATCGCCGCGACGGCGCCGTCGCCGGCGTCCATCCAGATGCCGTCGACCTGGCCCTGGTTGATGGCGTCGGTGACGATCTGCTTGATCTTGGTGGGATCGGCGTCGGTGAAGTGGTCCTCGGCCTCGATGCCGTTCTCCTCGAAGATCTTCTCGGCGGCGGCCCAGCGGGTCTCCAGCACGTCGACGCCCGGGAGGATGCGCAGCGCGATGACCCGGTCGCCCTCCTCCAGGTTGTCGACGAGGAAGTTGGCCGTGTCGATGCCCCAGGCGTAGCCACCGATGGGGTGGATGAACGTCGTCGGGCAGTCCGTCTCGACGCCACGGTCGAAGATGACGACCGGCTTGCCGGTCTCGCAGGCGCGCTCGACGGCCGGCGTCATCGCGGCCGTGGAGTTCGGCGAGATGACGAAGGCGTCGCAGTTGCCCTCGTTGATGAAGTAGTCGATGTCGGCGATCTGCGTGTCGTCGGAGTCCTGCGCGTCGCGCGTCTCCATCTCGGAGATGACGCCCTGCTCCTGCAGGACCTCCAGCTGCTGCTTCATCGTGATCCAGCCGGTCTGCCGCCACGGGTTGCTGATCGAGGCGTTGGCGAAGCACACCTTCTTCGGGCCCTCGGAGGCGTATTCGGAGGTGTCCGTCATGTCGCCTTCGAGGTACTGCAGCCACGGCTCGCTCTCGTCACCCTGGAAGGTGGCGTCGCGCTGCTCGTTCTGGCGGTCGAAGTCGGCCTGGACGAACCACTCGGTGTCCTGGGATCCGCCGTCGTCGCCGGAGTCGGAAATGTCGTCGGTGCTGCAGCCGGCCAGCACGACGAGCGCGGCGGCGGAGGCGAGGGCCCCCGCTCTCATGGTCCTACGCATCGGATGTCTCCTGTCGTTGCGCCCGAGGTGGGCTGGGTGGGGGTGGAGGGGTCGAGGGGGCGACTCCGCCGCGACGCCGTGGCCGGCGGGTGGCCCGCCAGGTACGGCCTGCCAATGCGACGGCGACGATGATGATGACGCCCTGCACGGTGCTGCGCCACGTGGAGGCGACACCGAGCGACGTCAAGAGCAGGAACAGCAGTTCGAGCGCGAACGCGCCCGCTGCGGCCGACAGCACCCAGCCACGGCCGCCGCCGAGCACCACGCCGCCGATGACGACGGCGGTGATGGCCGCGAACTCGTAGCCGGAGCCGACGGAGGGATGGACGCCGGCGTAGCCGACGAGCAGGATGCCCGCGACGGTGGCCGACAGCGACGAGAGGATGAACGCTCGGGTCTTGAGCCACCACACGGCGGTGCCGGCGTACCGGGCGGCCTCGGCGTTGTCACCGACGGCCACGATCGAGCGGCCGAAGGGACGACGCATGAGCCAGACGGCGAGCGCCGCGAGCACCAGCAGGATGAGCAGGGAGTAGGGGATGATGCCGACGACGGGCACGCCTTCGACGCCGCCGCGACCGATGTTGCGGAACGCGTCGGACGGGTTGCCCGTCGCCGCTCCACCGGTGACGTACCGGACCAAGCCGGTCAGCGCGAGCATCATGCCGAGCGTGACGATGAAGCTCGGGACCTTGAGGATCGTGGTGGCCAGTCCGTTGATCAGGCCGATCAAGGTACCGACGGCGAACATCACGACCAGGCCAGGGAGGATACGCGCCTCGTCCTGTCCGATGAAGTTGCCCGCCAGCACGACCTGCGCCGCGATGACCGCCGCCATCGACAGGTCGAACTCGCCGCTGACGATGACGTAGTACTGCCCCATTGCCGCGATCGCGATCGGCGCGGTGCGTCCGGCGAAGCGGATGAGCGAGCCGGGATCGGCGAAGTTGGGGTTGGACACGACGATCGCGACGAGGAGCACCGCCGCGAGCACGAACACGGCTCCGCCAGGAGTGCGCAGCGCGAGGGCGAGGCGTCGGCCGAAGCTTCCCTCGTACCTCGGGAGGGTGATCTGAGTGCTCATCGCACCTCCTGCGGAATCGGGGACGCCGAGCCGAAGCGGGCGGGACGGCGGTCGATCTCGCGGCGCGCGTACACCGCCACGGCGACCACGATGACCACGCCGCGCACGACGTCCTTGAGGAAGGGGTTGAGCTGCATGACGCCCATGACGTTGTCGAGCACCGCGAAGATCGCGACGCCCGCGAGCGTTCCGACGATGTTGCCCTTGCCGCCGCTCAGCAGCGTCCCGCCGAGCACGACGGCGGCGATGGACATCAGGTCGTAGCCGCCCTGCGATCCGACCGTCGGCTGCCCGACACCGAGCCGGGCGAGGAGCAGGAGACCCGCGACGGCTGACAGCACGGTGCAGATGACGTGCGCCGCGATGATCGGGGTGGCCGTTCGGACGCCGGACATCCGCGCCACCTCGGCGTGGCCGCCGACGGCGTAGATGTGGTGGCCGAGCCGGGTGCGGCGCAGCATGAGGATGGCCAGCAGCGCACATCCGAGCATGATCAGCGTCGCGATCGGGACCGGGCCGATCCGGGTGGCGTCGAGCAGCCGGAAGGCTCGCGGCGCCGCACCCTGATTGCCCTCGAAGTTCGAAGCGAGGTAGCCCGCCAGGATCAGCCCCGTGCCGAGCGTGGCGATGAAGCCATGCACGTGCAGATAGCTGACGATCAGCCCATTGGCGAGGCCGATGACCGCGGCGATCAGCAGCGTGACGAGCACGGCCGGCAGGATGCGTCCGGTCTGGCCCGCCATGATGCCGCCGGCGGTCACGCTCGCGAGGCTCACGACGAACGGCACCGAGAGATCCAGCGAGCCGACGAGGATGACCAGAGTCTGTCCGACGGCGATGAGACCGAGGATCGTCATCGTGGTCAGGACGTTGTCGATGTTGCCGACGCTGAAGAAGTTACGGCCGTTGACCGCGGTGATGATGGTTCCCGCGACGATCGCGAGCACCAGCACCGCGAAGACGATGGTCGTCGAGCTGATCGTGCGGCCCGGCCGCACCGCGATGCTCATGACGCCACCTGCCAGAAGAACCTGATGTTCGCTCGCTGGCGCTCGCTCATGACGCCACCTCATCGACGCCGGTCGCGAGCGCGAGGACGGACTCCTCCGTGGACCCGGCCGGCAGCTCGCCGGCCAGCCTTCCGTCGCGCATGACGAGGATGCGGTCGGACATACCGATGACCTCCGGAAGTTCACTTGAGACCATGAGCACCGCGACGCCCTCGGCGGCGAGCTCGCGCATGACCTCGTAGATGGCGTGCTTGGCACCCACGTCGATGCCGCGCGTGGGTTCGTCGAGCAGGACGATGCGGGGATGGGTCGTCAGCCAGCGGGCGAGGACGACCTTCTGCTGGTTGCCGCCGGAGAGGAACTGCGCCTCCTGGCTGAGCGACCGCGCCGACACCGAGAGCGATCCCAGCAGGCCGGGTACGTCGCGCTGAGCCGCCGGGGTGCGGCCGGGAAACACGCTGCGCACGACGCCCAGTGCGTTGTCGAGGATCGACTGCTGCAGCGCCAGTCCGGTCGCCTTGCGATCCTCGGTGACGAGCGCGAGGCCGGACCGGATCGCCTGCCGGGGCGAGCGGATCGTGACCGGATCGCCGTCGATCAACAGCTGGCCGCGGGTCAGGGGCGCCATGCCGAAGATCGCCTCGAGCAGCTCCGTACGACCCGATCCCTGCAGGCCGGCGACGCCGACGATCTCGCCGGCACGAAGCGCCAGGTCGACGCCGTCGACGTGGTCGTTGCCCGCTTCGCGCAGCTCGAGCCGGATGTCGCCGGGCTGGGTGCCCGGACGTGCGGACGGGAAGAACGAGGACATCGGGCGACCGACCATGAGCCGGACGAGCGTCCCCTCGTCGAGTTCTGCGGCGGGCCGGGTGTCGACCTGCTCGCCGTCCTTGAGCACGGTCACCGTGCGGCACAGGTCGAGCACTTCGCGCAGACGATGGGAGACGTAGATGATCGCGACGCCTCGCGACGTCAGGTTGCCGATGATGTCGTAGAGCAGCGCGACCTCGTGATCGGCGAGCGCAGCGGTGGGCTCGTCCATCTGGATCACCCGGGCGTCGAGACTCACCGCCTTGGCGATCTCGACGATCTGCTGCTCGGCGACCGAGAGGGTGCGCACGCGCCGCGTCGGGTCGAGGCCGGTGATGCCCAGGCCCTCGAGGAGCGAGCGCGCCTCGCGCTCCATGCCGGCCACATCGACGAGCCGACCGTTGCGGGGCTCGCGACCAAGGTAGATGTTCTCCGCGATGGTCCGCTCGGGGAGCAGGTTGAACTCCTGGAACACCGTCGCGATGCCGGCCTGCTGTGCTTGCACGGGATGCCCGAAGGACACCGGCTCACCGCCGATCTCGATCGTCCCGGCGTCGGGCTCGTGGACGCCCGCGAGGATCTTCATGAGCGTCGACTTGCCCGCGCCGTTCTCTCCGACCAGGCCGACGACCTCGCCGGGATGGACGTCGAGGCTGGCGCCGCGCAACACGAGGTTGCCGACGAAGCTCTTCGTCACGTCGCGGACCCGCAACACGGGCAGACCACCTTCCACGGCAGCACTGTGACACACTTCACTGACTTTTGTCGAGTACCCGTCAAAAGATGATTACTAGACCTGCAGAAGCCGCGGTGGTTCAATCATTCCCGTGAAGACCAGTGACGTGTTCGCGCTCCTGCAACGCGAGAACCGGCCGATGACGCGGGCGCAGCTCGCCGCGTCCACCGGTCTCGCGCGTTCCACCGTGGCAGCGCGGGTCGACGTCCTCATGCGCCTCGGCCTCGTCACTCCGTACGGCGACGGACACTCCACCGGCGGTCGACCGCCCTCCCTGCTGGCCGTCAATCCCGCTGCCCGCGTGGTGCTCGGTGTCGACCTCGGGGCCACGCATGCCCGCGCCGCCGTCGCGGACCTCTCCGGCCAGCTTCTCGCCGAGGAACGAGCCGACCTGGACATCGCCGAGGGTCCCGACATCGTGCTCGCGTGGGTCGAGGCGGTCGCCCCCCGGCTCCTGGATCAGGCCCACCGTCCCGTCCATGACCTCGCCGCCATCGGCATCGGTCTGCCCGGGCCGGTCGAGCACTCCACCGGCCGCGCCATCAACCCGCCGATCATGCCCGGCTGGGACCGCTACGACGTGCCGGCTCACGTCCAGCGCGCTTTCCCCGTCCCGGTGCTCATCGACAACGACGTGAACATCATGGCGCTGGGCGAGCAACACACCCAGTTCCCGACTGCCCGGGACCTCGTCTTCATCAAGGCCTCCACCGGAATCGGCGCCGGCATCATCGCCGGCGGGGAGTTGCAACGCGGCGCGCAGGGAACCGCCGGCGACGTCGGGCACATCCGGATCGGCCGCCCCTCGGACGCCGTGTGCCGCTGCGGCAACGTCGGCTGCCTCGAGGCCGTCGCCGCCGGGCCGGCGATCGCTCGAGCCCTGCAGGCCGCAGGCTCTCCGGTACGCGACACGGCCGACCTCGTCCGGCGCGTCAGGGCCGGCGACGTGGACGCGGTGCAGGCCGTTCGCCAGGCGGGTCGCGACCTCGGCGACGTCCTCGCGATGGTGGTCAACTTCATCAACCCCTCGGTGGTCGTGGTGGGTGGCGCGCTCGCCTCCACCGGCGAGCACTTCGTGGCTGGCATCCGCGAGGTCGTCTACCAGCGCTCCCTTCCCCTGGCCACCGAACACCTGCGCATCGTCACCTCCGTCACGGGCGAACGGTCCGGTGTGCTGGGGGCCGCGGCGATGGCGATCGGCCACGTCCTGTCCCCCGAAGCCATCGAGCAGGCGAGTCTCGCGCTCACCTCGTGAGGGGTCCGGTTCGCCGCTAGCGTGGGGGCCATGACGTCCCCCGAAGCTCTCCGGCGGGCGCTCGACGGCAAGTGGCGCCACGTGCGCGAACAGAGCCGAGCCGAGCTCGCTGCCATGGACTTGGCCTACGACCATGCGCTCTCGCTGGACGACGCGAGGAGCCGAGTTCTCGAGCAGCTCAAGCAACTCGTCCCCACCGGCATCCCCGCGGCCGGATTCCGCAGAGAGAACGGCGGCACCGGCGACCCCGGCATGGCGGTCACCGGGATCGAGATGCTCGCGCAGTTCGACCTCTCGCTGATGGTCAAGGCGGGTGTGCAGTGGGGGCTGTTCGGCGGCGCGATCGAGAACCTCGGCACCGAGCGCCACCACGCGATGATCCCGGACATCATCGACCTCGGCCTGCTCGGCTGCTTCGCGATGACCGAGACCGGGCACGGCAGCGACGTCCAGAGCCTCGAGACGACGGCGACGTTCGATCCCGCCACCGAGGAGTTCGTCGTCCACTCCCCGACCCCGAGTTCTCGCAAGGACTACATCGGCGGTGCGGCCAGCCACGCTCGCGTGGCCGCGGTCTTCGCCCGGCTGATCACTCTCGGCAAGGATCACGGCGTCCACTGCTTCGTCGTCCCGATCCGCGACGAGAACGGCGATGACCTGCCCGGTGTGACGACATCCGACTGCGGCCACAAGGGCGGACTCGGCGGCGTCGACAACGGGCGCATCCTGTTCGACCACGTGCGCATCCCCCGCGAGAACCTGCTCAACCGCTACGCCGACGTCGACGAGCTCGGCACGTACTCCTCACCCATCGAGAGCCCCGGTGCGCGCTTCTTCACCATGATCGGCACGCTGGTCCGCGGCCGGGTCAGCGTCGGCGGATCGGCCAGCGCCGCCACCGAGGTCGCGTTGAGCATCGCCGGACGGTATGCGCTGCAGCGCCGGCAGTTCGAGGGCCGCGAGGGCGAGGAGACCGTTCTCATGGACTACCGCCTGCACCAGCGCCGGCTGCTGCCGCTCATCGCGACCTCCTACGCCTTCCGCTTCGCGCAGAACCAGCTCGTTGCGCGAATGCATCGGCTGCAGACCGAGCCCGAACCTGACCCGCAGCAGCAGCGGGAGCTGGAGAGCCGTGCGGCGGGCCTGAAAGCGATGCAGACCGAGCACGCGACCCGGGCTATCCAGGAGGCGCGCGAAGCCTGCGGGGGCGCGGGCTACATGGCCGAGAACCGGCTCACCACACTCAAGGCCGACACCGACGTGTTCACGACGTTCGAAGGCGACAATCACGTCCTCCTTCAGCTCGTCGCCAAGGAGATGCTGACGGCCTACGCGAAGGAGGTCACCGGGCTCGATCCGCTCAGCATGGTGCGCTTCGCAGCCGAGTCGGTCGCCGACATCGTCAAGGAGCGGACCGCGGCCGGCGCACTGATCCAGCGGTTGATCGACGCGCGCCCCGGCGGCGGGGACGAGCACGACCTCCTCGATCGCGGCACCCAGTTGAGCCTCTTCGAGGACCGCGAACAACACGTCATCGAAACCGCCGCTCGCCGCTTGCAGCGAGCACGTCAGGAGCCCGAGCGCTCGTTCGAGATCTTCAACGAAGCGCAGGACCATGTGCTCAAGGTCGGCCAGGTGCACATCGAACGCGTGGTGCTGGAGGCGTTCACCGCTGGCATCGCCCGCTGCGAGGACCCCGAGGCGCAGGAGTTACTGCGCGACGTCTGCTCGCTGTACGCGCTCAGCTCGATCGAGCGGGACAAGGCGTGGTTCATGGAGCACAACCGGCTGTCCACGGAGCGCGCCAAGCAGGTCACCGTCGAGGTGAACGCGCTGTTGGAGAAGCTGCGCCCCCACACGCTGACGCTCGTCGAGGGCTTCGGTGTGCCGCCCAGCACCCTCAACGCCGCCATGCTCGACACCTGAGCGCCCCTCGGTGGTCGAGTAGCGACCGCCCTTCGATACGCCGCTCGTTCCTCGCGGCTACTCAGGAACCGGGACGAGGGAGCGATCGAGCCGTCGCATGAGGGGCGTAGGCTCCATGTCGGTCGCTGAGCGACCTCCTACTCGACCACCTATCGGGTCCTACGGCGCGGCGGTGAGCGCGTGGGCGTCGCAGCCGGGATCGGTGTCCATGCAGGCGTCGCAGCGGGCGAACTGCCGCACGCAGGCGACGTCGACGCAGTCGCGCACATCCTTCGTCGGGCCGGCGCAGCGGTCGCACGTGCCGACGATCTTGGCGTGGTCGGAGAAGTCCGTCGCGATGCGGCCGTCGAACACGTACAGCGAGCCCTCCCACAACCCGTCGTCGCCGAACGTCTCGCCGTACCGCACGATGCCGCCGTCGAGTTGGTACACCTCGCGGAAGCCGCGCTGCTTCATCAACGGTGTGAGGACTTCGCAGCGGATGCCGCCGGTGCAGTAGGTGACCACCGGGCGGTCTTTCAGATGGTCATAGGCACCGGAGTCGAGCAGGTCGAGGAACTCGCGCGTCGTCTCCACCGGGGGCCGGACCGCTCCGCGGAAGCGCCCGATCTCAGACTCGATGTGGTTGCGACCGTCGAAGAACACGACGTCCTCGCTGGCCACGAGCTCGTGCAGGTCCTCCGGGGTCAGCTTCGTGCCGCCGTCGACCACGCCGTGCTCGTCGACCGTGAGCGCATCGGGAGCTCCGAAGGCGACGAGCTCCTCGCGGACTTTCACGCTGAGCCGCGGGAACAGGGCCGTAGTGCCGTCGGACAGGGCGGCGCCCGGGCTCCATTTGATGTCGGCGTCCTTGAACGGCGCGTACGACCGCAGGCCGCGAACGTACTTCTTCAGTTCGACCACGTCGCCGCCGAGGGTCCCGTTGATGCCGTGCCGCGAGATGATCACGCGGCCGCGCAGTCCGAGCGAATCGGCCAGGGTGTGCTGCCAGAGCCGGATCGCCTCCGGGTCCGGGAGCGGCGCGAAGGCGTAGTACAAGATCACTTTCGGCGTGGCCACCGCTCGAGTCTAAGACCCTAGGCTGGGCGCATGAGCCGCGAGTTGCACGACCTCGACGCCCACGACCAGGCGGAGCTGTTGCGCCGCCGCGAGATCACCAGCAGCGAACTCGTGCGTCATCACCTCGACCGCATCGACGCCGAGGAGTTCGGCGCCTTCGTCACCGTCACCCCGGACGCGGCGATCGAACAGGCGACCCGCGCGGACCGGCTGCTCGAGCGGGGCGACGCGCCGCCGTTCTGCGGAGTGCCGACGGCGATCAAGGACCTCACCGCCACCGCGGGAACCCGGACGACGCTGGGCTCGCGGCTACTCGGCGAGGATGTTCCCGAGGAGGACGCTCACGTGGTGACCCGCGTCCAGGAGGCGGGATTCGTCAGCCTCGGTAAGACCAACACACCGGAGTTCGGATTGTCGTCGTTCACCGACAATGACCTCGTCGGCCCGACCGTGACGCCCTGGGACACCACGCGCAACGCCGGTGGTTCCAGCGGCGGTGCGGCTGCCGCAGTGAGCGCGAGGCTTTTGCCCGTCGCCCTCGGCAGCGACGGCGGCGGGTCGATTCGCATCCCCGCCAGCAGCTGCGGCATCTTCGGGCTCAAACCCAGTCGAGGGCTCATCAGCGCGGGGCCACTCGGCGTGCAGTGGAACGGCCTGGCCAGCGACGGCGCGCTGACTCGGACGGTCCGTGACGCCGCCGCCCTCCTGGACGTGCTCGCCGGACCGATGCCCGGCGACTCGCGGATCAGCGCGGCGCCGTCGACGCCGTTCCGTGAGCAGGCGAGTCGCGACCCCGGCCCGCTGCGCGTCGCCCGATGGAGCCGCCCCTACCTCGACTTCGCCGCGTCGTCACCTGAGTCGATCGCGGCGTGGGAGCGCGCGAGCGAGCTTCTTGCGGCTGCCGGCCACGAGATCGTCGACATCGATAATCCGTGGGCGCCGGAGCTCGAGGCCCAGTTCAACGTCGTGTGGTCGGCCGGAATGGCGGCCGCACCGATCCCACCCGAAGCCGAGGGGCTGCTCCGGCCCACGACGCGCTACTGGCGCGAGCGAGGCGGCCGGGCGAGCGCGCCGGAGCTGGCCGCCGCCATGGGCTTCCTCGAACTCACCACGCGCGCCACGCTCGCCCAGCTCGCGGAGTTCGACCTCTTCCTGACGCCGACGCTGGCGCTGCCCCCGCAGCCCACGGACTGGTTCACCAGCCCCGAGGACCCCCTGGAGATCCACCGCCGCGAGCTGCTCTTCACGCCTTTCACGGCGCTCATGAACATGAGTGGGCAGCCCGCGGCGAGCTTGCCGGTGTATGCGACCGAGCCGTCGGCACAGGCGCCGTCACTGCCGATCGGCGCGATGCTCGCCGCTCACCCCGGGAGTGACGGCCTGCTCCTCGCGGTGTGCGCGCAACTCGAGGACGCCTTCCTCACCACGCCCCCTGAGCGGTAGGTGAGGTCCCACGGCGACGCCGCCCGTGGGACCTCACCTACCGCCCGAGTCGGGGGTCAGGATCGCTGGGTCATGACGATCGGGTCACCCTCGGTGATCGCGATCGTGTGCTCACTGTGCGCGCCGCGCGAGCCGTCGGCGCTGCGGATCGTCCATCCGTCCGCATCCATGACGATCTCGTCCGTGGTGGCGAGCAGCCACGGCTCGATCGCGATGACGAGCCCGGGCTTGAGCGGGAACCCACGGCCGGGACGACCATCGTTGGGCACGTGCGGGTCGCCGTGCATCGTGCGCCCAACACCGTGACCGCCGAACTGGGTGTTGACGGAGTAACCGGCGCCGCGGGCGATCTCGCCGATCGCGTGACCGATGTCGCCGAGCTTCTTACCGGGCCGCGCCACCTCGATCGCCGCAGCGAGGGCGCGCTCCGTGGTCTCGATGAGCCGGACGTCCTCCTCACGCGGCGTGCCGACGATCGCGCTGACCGCGGAGTCGCACACCCAGCCGTCCACGCTCACGGCGAAGTCGAAGCTGACGAGATCGCCGTCCTTGAGCTTGTACGGGTGCGGGAGGCCGTGCAGGACGGCGTCGTTGACGGAGGTGCACAGCACCTTGCCGAAGGGGCCGCGCCCGAACGATGGCGCGTAGTCGATGTAGCAGGACTCGGCACCGCGGTCCTTGATCATCTGGTGCGCGAGGTCGTTGAGATCGAGCAGGTCCACCCCCACGTCGGCGGCGTCGACCACCGCGGTCAGCACGTCGCCGACGAAGCGCCCGGCCGGACGCATCTCCTCCAACTGGGCAGGGGACAGCAACTCGATCGCCATGCCGCCAGCCTACGCGGCGGCCGGAACGCGCTGAGTGTGACGTTTGGCGGGTCGATCACCCGATTTCAGCCGCCAAACGTCACACTCAGCGCGTTACCGCCCTTCCAGCGACGCGCGGTACCGCTGCATGCCGGTGAGCCAGCGGTCGGGGTCGGCAGCCTTCTGGGCGTACATCCGGCCCACCTCGTGATGCGGCAGCGCGTGGAAGCGTCCCGCATCGATCGCCTCCAGGAGGGTCTGTGCGACGGTGTCGGCGTCGAGCACCTCGCCGGCGGTCGAGACCGCCTTGTGGCCGAGCCGCGCCTCGCTCTCCTGGCGGCTCTCGCCGCCCTCGATCATGGGTGTGGCGACGCCCATGGGGCACAGGCAGCACACCTGCACCCCGCGGTCGCCGTACGTGGCGGCCAGCCACTCGGCGAATCCGACGGCCGCGTGCTTGCTCACCGAGTATGTCGGAGACCCGAGCTGGGTGAGCAGCCCGGCCGCCGAGGCCGTCACCGCGAAGATTCCGCCGTCGCCGTCCACCCAGCGCGGAACGAGTGCCCGCGCGGCCCGCACGTGCGCCATGACGTTGACGTCCCACGACAGCGCCCAGTCCGATTCGCGCGCGTCGAGCCCGAACCCGCGGAACACCCCGGCGTTCGCGACATACAGGTCGACGCCACCGAACTCCTCGTCGGCCCGGGCGAGCAGCGCGGAGATCCCCTCGTCGGCAGCGACGTCGGCGACGACGTACGGCTGGCCGAGGTCCGTGGCCGCCTCCGCGAGACGCGCCTCGTCGAGGTCGGTCAGCACAACCCGGTCCCCCCGCGCGACGAGCGCCCGCGCGACGGCCAGTCCGATGCCGCCGGCCGCGCCGGTGACGATCGCCCGCCGGCTCATCGCGCGAGCTGCTTACGGATCTCGGCGCGCGCCAGGGAGTTCTTGTGCACCTCGTCGGGACCGTCGGCGAAGCGCAGCGTGCGGATGCCCGCGAACATCTCGGCCAGCGGGAAGTCCTGGCTCAGCCCACCGGCGCCGTGCACCTGGATGGCCTTGTCGAGGATCCACTCGACCGTCTGCGGGGTCGCGATCTTGATGGCCTGGATCTCGGTGTGCGCGCCCTTGTTGCCCACCGTGTCCATCAGCCACGCGGTCTTGAGGGTGAGGAGACGCAGCTGCTCGATCTTGACCCGCGACTCGGCGATCCAGTCGCGCACCACGCCCTGATCGGAGATCGGCTTGCCGAACGCGACCCGCTCGCTCGCCCGCTTGACCATCATCTCGACCGCGCGCTCGGCCAGGCCGATCGAGCGCATGCAGTGGTGGATGCGGCCCGGGCCGAGACGGGCCTGAGCGATCGCGAAGCCCTCACCCTCGCCGCCGATGAGGTTGGCGGCGGGGACGCGGACATCGGTGAAGCGCAGTTCGGCGTGACCGCCGTGATCGCGATCGTGGAAGCCGAGCACGTGCATGCCGCGCACGACCTCGAGGCCCGGGGTGTCGCGGGGCACCAGGATCATCGACTGCTGACGGTGGCGCTCGGCCGTCGGGTCGGTCTTGCCCATGACGATGAAAACTTTGCAGTTGGGGTTCATCGCGCCGGTGATCCACCACTTGCGGCCGTTGATGACGTACTCGTCACCGTCGCGCACGATCGAGGTCTCGATGTTCGTGGCGTCCGACGACGCGACATCCGGCTCGGTCATCGCGAACGCGGAGCGGATCTCACCGGCGAGCAGCGGTTCGAGCCAGCGCTGCTTCTGCTCGTCCGTGCCGAACATGTGCAGCACTTCCATATTGCCGGTGTCCGGCGCGGCGCAGTTGACGGCCGGTGGCGCCAACTGGATGCTGCGGCCGGTGATCTCGGCGAGCGGCGCGTACTGGAGGTTGGTCAGTCCCGCCCCCTTCTCACCGGGCAGGAAGAAGTTCCACAGGCCGCGGCGCTTGGCCTCGGCCTTGAGGTCCTCGATGACCGCCGGCGGTTCCCAGCGGTCCTCGCGGTAGTTGCGTTCGATCTGCTCATGCGCCGTGGATTCGGCCGGGTAGACGACCTCGTCCATGAACGCGTTCATGCGCTCGATGAGGTCCTGGGTGGTGCTGTCGAAGGCGAACTCCATGACTCAGGCTCCGTCCCCGGCCGACATGACGTAGACGACCTCTGCGATGCAGGCGGGCTTGTCGACGCCCTCGATCTCGATGACGAAGGAGATGACGGCCTGCGTGCCGATGGCGATGTCGCTCGTCTCCTTCAGCGTCCCGGTGGCCCGGACACGCGAGTCGACGGGAACGGGGTGCGGGAAGCGGACCTTGTTGGCGCCGTAGTTCACGCCGAAGGCGAGACCGTTGACGGCGTAGATCTGCTCGGCCAGCGTCGGCAGCAGCGACAGCGTCAGGTAACCGTGAGCGATCGTCTTGCCGAACGGCCCGGACGCCGCCCGCTCCGGGTCGACGTGAATCCACTGGTGATCGCCCGTGGCGTCGGCGAACGTGTTGATCCGCTCCTGGCTGACCGTCAGCCAGTCACTGGTGCCGAGTTCTTCTCCGGCTGCGGCCTTGAACTCGTCGAGGCTCTCGAACACGCGAGGCATGGGCGACTCCTTCGTCACAGAATTGACTAAGCGCTTGCTTAGGTCGAACGCTAGCCGACCGCCTGTGGTCCGCGCTACCCCGCATCGCTGGAAGCGGTAGGTCTGGTCCCACGCTTGCGCCTTCCGTGGGACCTCACCTACCGCTCAACGGCAGCGGTGGGATCTCACCTACCGCTCAGAGGTCAGCTGCCGTAGGGGCCGACGCTGGTCACCCGGAGGACGGCTTCGCCGGCCTCGTCGCTCGCGGCGAGGTCGACCTCCGCGGAGAAACCCCAGTCGTGGTCACCCTCGGGATCGTCGAAGGTCTGCCGCACTCGCCACGACTCCTGCCCGATCTCGACAGTGAAGAACGCGGGACCGCGGGCCTCGGGGCCGGTGCCGAGGTCGGCGTACTCCTCGAAGTACTCCCCCATCGCTTCCGCCCAGTCGATGTCGGGGTCGAGGTCGGCGAGTGCCTCCCAACGCTTCAACGCCGCGAGTTCGACCCGGCGGAATGCCGCGTTGCGAACCAGCACCCGGAACGCCCGCTCGTTCCGGGTGACCGGACGCGGCGTGTCGGCGCCCTCGGCGAGGGGTCGCACGGCCTCGGGATCGTCACCGCCGGCGATGAGCTGCTCCCACTCGTCGAGCAGGCTCGAGTCGGTCTGCCGCACCAGCTCGCCGAGCCAGGCGACGAGATCGGACAGCTCCTCGTCCACGTACGACGGTGGCACCGTCCGCACCAGTGCCCGATAGGCGTCGGACAGGTAGCGGAGCACGACCCCCTCAGACCGGGCCAGCCCGTAGTCCGCGATCAGCTCGGCGAAGGTCATGGCCCGCTCAGCCATGTCGCGCACCACGGACTTGGGCCGCAGCTCGTGTTCGCCCACCCACGGATGCCCGGCGCGGTAGGTCTCGTAGGCCGATTCCAGCAGGTCGCGCAGCGGCTGCGGGTGCTCGACGTCCTCGAGCAGCTCCATCCGCTCCTCGTACTCGACCCCGTCGGCCTTGAGCTCGGCCACGACCTCGCCCCGGGCCCGAAACCGTTGTGCCGAGATGACCGGGCGCGGGTCCTCAAGCGTCGCCTCGATGACTGAGACCACGTCCAGGGCGTAGGTGGGGCTTTCGCGATCGAGCAGTTCGAGACACGCCACCGCGAACGGTGAGAGCGGCTGATTGAGTGCGAAGTTCTCCGGCAACTCGACGGTCAGCGCGAGCCCCTCATCCGCGCGCTCGACGACGCCCCCGGCGAGCAACGCCTCGATGATCGCCGCTGCCTCACGGCGAAGCCGCTCCTTGCCGTCCTCGGACTCGTCGCACTCGGCGATCAGGCGCTCGATCGCGGCTTCCGTGTCGCCGGGTCGGGCGAGCAGGTCGAGGACCATCGAGTGGCTCATGCGCATGCGCGACACGAGCGGTTCCGGCGTCCCGTGGACGAGCCGCTCGAAGGCCTGCTCGTTCCAGGAGACGAAGCCCTCGGGCGGCTTCTTGCGCACGACCTTGCGACGCTTCTTCGGGTCGTCGCCCGCCTTGGCGAGTGCCTTGAGGTTCTCGATCTCGTGCTCGGGCGCTTCGACCGCGACGTGACCGACGGTGTCGAAACCGGCCCGACCGGCGCGTCCGGCGATCTGCTGGAACTCGCGCACCTGCAGCGTGCGTTGACGCGTCCCGTCGAACTTGCCGAGACCGCTGAACAGGACTGTGCGGATCGGCACGTTGATGCCCACGCCGAGGGTGTCGGTGCCGCACACGACCTTGAGCAGCCCCTGTTGCGCCAGCCGCTCCACGAGACGGCGGTATCGCGGAAGCATGCCCGCGTGGTGCACACCGATGCCCATGCGGACGAGCCGGGACAGCGTCTTGCCAAAGCCCGAGCGGAAGCGGAAGGCGCCGAGCGCCTCGGCGATCGCGTCGCGCTCCTCGCGCGAGGCCACTTTGACGCTCGTCAGGGCTTGCGCTCGCTCCAGTGCGGACGCTTGCGTGAAGTGCACGACGTACACCGGCGCCTGTCCGGTGGTCACGAGCTGCTCGATCGTCTCCTGGATCGGGGTGGTGACGTACTCGCTGACCAACGGGACCGGCCGTTCGGCTGAAGACACGACCTGGGTGGCGCGGCCGGTCCGCCGCGTGAGGTCGGCCTGCAGCCGCGTGGTGTCGCCCAGCGTGGCCGACATCAGCAGGAACTGCGCGCGCGGCAGTTCGATCAACGGGACCTGCCACGCCCACCCGCGGTCCGGGTCCGCGTAGTAGTGGAACTCGTCCATGACGACGAGCCCGATGTCGGCCTCCGCACCCTCGCGCAGCGCCATGTTGGCGAGCACCTCCGCGGTGGCGCAGATGATCGGAGCGTCGGCGTTGACGGCAGCGTCGCCGGTCACCATGCCGACATCGTCGGCTCCGAAGATCTCGCACAGGTCGAAGAACTTCTCGCTCACGAGGGCCTTGATGGGCGCGGTGTAGACCGCGCACTCGCCGCGCGCCAGGGCCGCCGCCATCGCGGCCGTGGCGACGAGACTCTTGCCCGACCCCGTCGGCGTTGCCAGCACGACGTTGGAGCCCGAGACGAGTTCGAGGATCGCCTCGTCCTGGGCGGGGTAGAGCGTCAGGCCGCGGCTTTCGACCCACGTCCCGATCGCCTCGTAGACGGCGTCTTCGTCGCCGCGCTCGGGCAGGACGTCGGTGAGGCGCATGCTCACCATTGTCCCCGAGGGGGCGAATCGGTGGCCCCGGCGTCGATACCTCCGCCGCTCGAGCAGGGCGGAGCCGGCCGAACCGGAATCCGAGGGGCAAGCTTCTCCGCCGTCCCGACCTGGCCTTTCCTACACTCGTGGGGTGAGCGCGTGGGATGAGCTGGTGACGCTGGTCGAAGCCGGCGCTCGTGGTGGAACCCTGGGCGCGCCGGCCGCCGACCTGATCCACCTCGTGCAGCGCGCCATCGACGAACGCTCGGTCGATCCAGAGCTCGACGCCGATTCCGTTGCGCGCTGGCTGCCGGGCCTCGTCGCGGGTTATCGCGAGATCCAGGACGTCTCCGACCGCGGCGATGACGCGGCGATCGCCGAGCTGCTGCGGATCCTCACCAGGTGGCTTCACCCGGCTCGCCCGCGCGGTATCGCCACCCTCTGACTGACGCCTTTCAGCGCCATGCATCCGTCCGCGAGGCACGCGACCGGCACGCCACCTATCTCTCCGACGATACTGTCTCGCTTGCCATAGTGTGTCTCACACACTATGGTGTGACCCATGGATGTTGATCCGTCGCCGGACCCCGTCGTCGCCGGCCATCTGCAGGAGCTGCGCCGCGGCACCGTCGTGCTCGCCGCGCTCGTGGCCCTGCGCACCCCGGGCTACGGCTACGCGTTGCTCGAGAGCCTCAATGAGCACGGGATCGGGGTCGACGCGAACACGCTGTACCCCCTGCTGCGACGCCTGGAGAAGCAAGGCCTGCTGACCAGCGAGTGGAACACCGACGAGTCTCGGCCCCGCAAGTTCTACCGAACGAGCGACGAGGGTGACGACCTCGCCGCCACTCTCATCGCCGACTGGCACCGGCTCGACGCGAGCCTGCGGCACCTCACCGAGGAGACCCCATGAGTACCCTGACCGACCGTTACGTCCACGCGGCCACCCGCTTCGTCAGCGCCGAGGACGAGCGCACCGAACTCGCGCTCGAGCTGCGCGAGCGGATCGCCGATACGATCGACGACCTCCGCGCCCGCGGCCTCGCGGAGGAGCAAGCCGAGTGGCAAGCGCTAAGCGACCTCGGCGACCCGCTGCGACTCGCCGCCGAGTACCGCGGCCGGCCGATGCAGCTCATCGGGCCGCGCTACTACTTCATCTGGTTGCGGCTCCTCGTGACACTACTGGCGATCGTGCCGGCCGCCATCGGCGTCATCGCCGCGCTCGCCGCCGCCGGCGCGCGAGAGCCCGCCGGAGACATCATCGGCACCGGCATCAGTGCGGCGCTCAGCGTCGCGCTGCAAGTCGCCTTCTGGACGACGGCCGTCTTCGCGTTCATCGAACGCGCGGCACCGGACGGCACGGAGGAGACAGCGTGGAGTCCGGAGAAACTGCCCGAGTTGCCCGATGCCTCTGAGCGGCACCGCCGCAACGATCTGGTCGCGAGCCTCGTCTTCATCACCACGATGGCGGCGCTGCTGGTGTGGCAGTACGTCGGCTCGCCGTTCTTCGATGGGGAGACACGGCTCCCGATCCTCGCGCCGGACCTGTGGCCATGGCGGGGCGGCGCCCTGCTCGCTCTCCTCGCCCTCGAAGCAGGCCAGGCGTTGTGGCTCTACCGACGCGGTTGGACGTGGCCGGGCGCGATCGCGAACATCGCGATCTCCCTCGCCTTCGGCGGCCTCCTGGTCTGGCTCTTCCTCACCGACCGACTGCTCAATCCCGCCTTCATCGAGCACGTCGGCTGGGACCAGTCTTGGGTCGACTCCGCGACGCCGTTCGTCGTGGTCGCCACCGTCGCCATCGTCGCCTGGGAGAGCATCGACGCGCTGCTCAAGGCAGGACGCCGCGGCCGGGCGGTCAGCTCGTGACCGACCGCAGCTGCGCGAGGTAGACCAAGGCCGCGACCGTGCCGGCGAGGTTGAGCAATCCGAGCGGGCCGCTGCCGACGAAGACCAGGTGGACCGCGACGGACAGCCCGAGGATCACGAGCCACGCCTTCTTCTGCAGCGTGCCCGCGAGCTCGAAGTCGTACGGCCGGCGGCGGATGCAGTCGATGAGGGCGAAGGCCTTGACGCACAGCAAGATGACCGACAGCGCCAGTGCCAGGTAGCCGTACGCGGTGAACATGGCAACACCCTAACGACACGACGAAGCCGGCCGCTTCCGCATGCCGCGAGTGGTGCCGATCCGTCACCGAACGCAGGGGTCGGGCAACGCATCGGCACCGCTCGGCGGACCCGAGGAGTCAGTCGTTCGAGGACGACGTGGTGCCGGCCGAGGCGTCGGTACCGGTGCCGGACGTCTTCTTCGGCGTCGACTTCTTGGCGGGAGTCGACGACTTGGTCGGCTTCGGCGTCTGCGTCGCCGCATTGCTGCTGCTCGTCTTCTTGGCGGGCGTCTTCTTGGACGTGCTGGTCTTCTTCGCCGCGGCGCCCGACTTCTTCGCCGGAGTCTTCGTGGCCGTCGAGGCAGCCTTCTTGGCCGGCGCCTTCTTGGCCGGCGTCGACGTCGACTTCTTCGCCGGAGCCTTCTTCGCCGGGGAGTTCTCGGCAGGAGCGTTCGTCACCGCCGATTGCGCCGCAGAGGCGGTGGCCTGCTGCGCTGCCGCGGCGGCGGTCGCCTCGGCATTCGGCGGCGTCGTGCCGGGCTCGGTGCCGCGAGCCGGATCCTCGGCGTCGGGGGCCTGCGCGGCCGCGTCGTCGACGACCTCGGCGGCCTTGCCGGTGAGGAAGGCGGCGCGCTCCTGAAGCTCCTCGACGAGGTCCTCGACCCGGTCCTTGAGCTCGTCGACGAGGCCGTCGGCGCGCTCGGAGAAGTCCTCGACGGCCTTCTTCAGGTCATCGACCTTGGCGTCGTCGACCCGTCCGCGCACGGCGGCGACGAGGTCGTCGGCTCGCTGAGCGAGATCGTCCACCGCCACCCGCAGGTCGGTGAGCGTCATGTTCTTGGCCTTGGCCACGAGATCGTCACTACGGGTGGACAGGTCGGTGTACGCGGCGGTCGCGGATTCGACGGCCACCTGCGCGAGACCCTCGGCCTTCTTCTGCAGTTCGGCGACGTCGATGCCCTTGACGGTCGCGGGCAGGGCTTTGATGTCGGCGATCAGCGACATGAGTTGGGCGTTCACGGTGTCGGCAAAGCTCATGAGTCCTCCTTGGCATGGGTGAGCTTCTCGGTCAATTCGTCGCTCGAGGCGTCGTTCATGCCGACGAACGATCGGTAGATGTCCACGAGCGCGGACTTCTGGCGCGCGGTGAGACGGGGATCGAGGGCGATGGCATCCTCGACCATGCGGGGGCCGATGTCCTCGCTGTCGAGGATCCCGGCCCGGACGTAGAGCGACTCCGCCGAGATCCGCAACGCCTTGGCGATCTGCTGCAGCACCTCGGCGGAGGGGCGCCGCAACCCGCGCTCGATCTGGCTCAGGTACGGATTGGAGACGTCAGCGAGTTCGGCGAGCTGACGCAAGGAGAGCTGCGCCTGCTGGCGCTGCGTCCGCACGTACTCGCCGAGGTTGCCCACGGCGCCGTGCATGCTCAACTTGGCCATGTCTCCATGGTGCTAACAAAAGTTAGCAGTTGCAAGCTCCCAGCTAAGTGCGCTGGCTCACACTAGAACGCGACGCGGATCTCGCCGACCGGCTCGCCGCCCCCGAGGACCGCAGGCCGCTCGGTGAGGACCGGGGCGGACCACCCGGCGAGCTCGACCGCACGGCCGGCGACGGCGAGCAGGGCTCGTTCGCCACCGTCCTCGACCTTCACGACGATCGCGGTGCCGTCGGGAAGTCCCACGACGAAGACGGCCTCAGCACCGGATTTGGCGAGCACCCCGGGCATTTCGGTCATGAACCGTGCCTCCCCGCGCCGCGTCCCGCTGACGTACGTGGGGTGCGTCATCATGGCGTCGCGCAAGCGGGCCTCGTGGGTGCCGTCCGGAGCCTGAGCGATGCGGGCGATGCCGGTAGCGAGATGCCGGACGCTCGTCGCGTGCTGCGGCGCGCCGCACCCGTCGATCCCGATCACCGGCGGACGACCCTCGGTCAACTCCGAGAACACCTCGGTGATCGCCTGCTGCAGCGGATGCTCGGAGTCGAGGTAGTCGTGCGTCGACCACCCGTTCTCGACGCACGTGAGCAGCATCGCGGCGTGCTTGCCCGAGCAGTCGTGCCGAATCCGCAGACGGCCACCACCGGCCCGCAGCACGTTGGCGTGCTCGTGCGGATCGGCCGGATACGAGGGCGGAGTCTGCAGCGCTTCCTCCGTCAGGCCCGCTCGCCCCAGCACCTCGCGCACCGCTGCGAGATGAAAGGGCTCGGCGGAGTGGCTCGCCGCGGCGAGCGCGAGGTGCTCGTCGGTCAGCGGCAGGCCGGCGCGCAGCATCGCGAGCGCCTGGAACGGCTTGTTGGTGGAGCGCGGGTAGATCACCGTGTCGGGTTCACCGATCGCCCAGATCACCGCGCCCTCGGCGTCGACCCGCACCGCAACTCCGCGGTGGCGGCTTTCGACGAGACCGGAACGTTCCACTTCGGCGATGACATCCACGCCCGACAGCCTACGAGCGATCCACCCCCACGCAGCACAGCCGCGCGCGAGCCCTCCCAGCTCAGGTCGCCGATCCCCCAGGCATAGGTGGTCGAGTAGGGCGGAGCTCTGCGGAGGTCGCATCGAGATCGCGTCGCACCGGCTGGTGTCGATACGCGACCACGTACAGCCTGCGTAGGTATCGAGTAGGAGGTCGCTCAGCGACCGACGCATCGAGACCACGACCCGTCGACTGGTCTCGTGAGGGGCGGGTGCTCGCCGCTTTCCCGGGGGAGTAGCTTAGCCTCACCTAATAACGACGCTGGAAGGTGAAACGAGGCGAGATGTCCATCAAGCGCCGGATTGGCCCCCTGGCTGCCCTGGTCCTGTCGCTGGCCGTGGCAGGGTGCGGGGCTTCCGAACCCGTCGCCGCTACGCATGCTGTCGAACAGGGCGAGGGCAAAACTGAATATCCGTTGACGTTGGAGAACTGCGGGCGCGAGATCATGATCGAGGCGCCACCCCAGCGTGTGGTCTCGCTTGACCAGAATTCGACGGAGATCCTGCTCTCACTCGGACTCGAGGACCGCATGGTGGGCACCGCTTCGTGGACCGATCCTGTGCTCGATTCGCTTGCTGCGGCCAACAAAGAGGTCCCCCGGCTCGCGAACGACGCACCGACCTACGAGGTCCTGCTGGACAGCGAGCCCGACTTCGTCACGGCGTCGTTCGGGCGTCACTTCAACGAACAGGGTGGCGTCGTTTCACGGGACAGGCTTGCGGAGAGCGGCATCGGGTCTTATCTGTCACCCACGGACTGCGAGGACGGGAAAAGCGTGAACGGCGGCGTAACACGCACGCAGCCGTTGACGCTCGATGTGCTGTACCAGGAGATTCGCGAGCTGGCGACAATTTTCGACGTACCAGCGCGTGGCGAGCAGCTCATCGCCGCGCTGGAGAAACGCACCGAGGCGGCTCTCCAGGACGTCGACCTGAGGGGTGCGTCTGTCGCGTTCTGGTTCGCCGACACCCGAACCCCCTACGTCGCCGGTGCGCTCGGGTCGGCCTCGCTGCTGGCTGCATTGACCGAGATGGACAACGTCTACAGCGACGTGCCCGACGACTGGCAGGCGTCGGGGTGGGAGGCGTTCGTGGGGAAGGAGCCGCAGATCATCGTGCTCGGGGACCTGCATCGCGACCGCTTCCCCGGCGACCGACTCGACGACAAGATCCGCTTCCTGCAGACCGACCCTCTCACCAGCACGCTGCGTGCGGTCCGGAACGAGTGCTTCATCTCGCTCCATGGCGCGGAGATGAACCCGTCCATCCGGTACGTCGACGGGCTCGAGAAGATCCGAGCGTGGGCGTCCAGTCCCGACTCGAAGAGGTGCGGCGCCGGTGCCCGCTGAGACGACTGAGCGGCCTCTCGCGATCCCATCGCAGACCACTGCCGAATCGAGGCGAGGCGCGCACCCCCGCGTCGGCCCGATCGTAGTCCTCGTCACGACAGGCATTGCGTTGTTCGTCCTCTCTGTCGGGGTGGCCGTGACGCTCGGGCCAGCAGACGTGTCACTAGTCAATGTGCGCGACATCGTGTCGAACCACTTGGGCTTGACCGACATTCCGGTGCGGGTCTCGGAGGACGCGATCGTGTGGCAGGAACGGCTGCCTCGTGCTCTCGTCGCGGCTGCGTGCGGGGCCGGACTCGGCTTGTGCGGTGCCATGTTGCAGTCACTGCTGCGCAATCCTCTGGCTGACCCGTTCGTCCTCGGCATCTCCTCTGGAGCGTCGACAGGCGCAGTGCTGATCGGTGTGCTCGGGCTCGGCGGCAGTGTCGTCGGACTGTCCGGAGGCGCGTTCATCGGAGCCGTACTTTCGTTCATGCTCGTGCTGCTGCTTGCTCGTTATGCCAACGCCGGCACGGGCAGCATCGTGCTGGCGGGAGTTGCCAGTACCCAGCTGTTCACCGCGCTGACGTCGCTCGTGACGTTCGGTTTCGTGGATTCGGACGAGGCGAGAGGGGTCATGTTCTGGTTGCTGGGGTCGTTGGAAGGAATGCGGTGGAATGACGTGGCGCTGACGGGAACTATTGCGCTGGCAGGCACGGTTGCCGCGCTGGCTCAGACGCGTTCCTTGGACGCCTTCGCTTTCGGTGATGACGTCGCCGCATCCCTCGGCATTCACGTCAGTCGCACTCGGATCGTCCTGCTGGTGGTGACCGCACTGGTCACGGCGACGCTCGTGAGCGTCGCCGGCGCGATCGGGTTCGTCGGCCTCGTGTTGCCCCACGCTGCACGCCTCTTGGTCGGACAACGGCACGCGCGAGTCATCCCTATGACGGCGACGATGGGGGCGATCTTGATGGTGTGGGTAGACGCTGTGTCCCGCGTCGCGTTCGCGCCGACCCCCCTGCCGGTCGGCGTCGGGACCGCACTGGTCGGAGTGCCCGTATTCGTCGTCCTCCTCGTGCGAAAGAGGACGCGAGCATGACGCTGCGTATCGATAGCGTCTCGTGGCGGCGTGGCGGGGTTCTCGTCGTCAACGACGTGACACTGCATCCCCGACCGGGCGAAACGGTGGGCCTGCTCGGACCGAACGGATCCGGAAAGTCGTCGCTCTTGAGGTTGATGCAGGCCGCGTCACGCCCTGACGCCGGGTCGATCCTCCTCGACGGCGAACCGATCAGCACGCTGCCGCGCCGGGCCGTGGCGCAGCGGATCGCGGCCGTCACACAGCAGGCTGAGACGGACACTGACATCACCGTTCACGATGTCGTTCGGCTCGGTCGGACCCCGCATCGCGGCCTTTGGGGAGGGGCATCCGCCCGCGACGACGCTGCCATCTACGAGGCGCTCGACCGCGTAGGACTCGTCGACCAGGCCGGGAGGTTCTGGCGTTCCCTCTCCGGCGGAGAACGCCAACGCGCGCATATCGCACGCGCACTCGCACAGGAACCACGCGAACTTTTGCTCGACGAGCCCACGAACCACCTTGACATCCGACATCAGCTTGACCTTCTCCACCTCATCTCCACACTCGACGTGACAAGCATCATCGCCCTGCATGATTTGAACCTCGCCGCGATGTTCTGCGACAGCATCCTCGTACTCAAACGGGGTCGTGTCATCGCCGCCGGGGAACCCCGAGATGTCCTCACGCCGCCGCTGATTCGCGAGGTGTACGACATCGAAGCGGACGTCACCGTAGTGAACGAGACCGGTGGCGTTTCGGTGAGCTTCAAGCGAAGTTCCTGCTACCGATCTCTACCTGCCACCCGTCTCTGACCAGCCGAGAACTCCACGGCGCACTCAAAGCCGACCTCCGAGCACGTGACCGACTAAGGGAACGTCCACGTGACGCAACGTGGTCTCGATACGCTCCCTCGTTCCTCGGTCGCTACTCGACCACCAACATGTCGGTGGTCGAGTAGGGCGGAGCTCTGCGGAGCCCGTATCGAGACCACGTCGCCAACACAGCGGGCGGGAGTTGGGTAGTCTCGCGGCACGGATGAGCTGAAGGAGTCCCGTGAGCCGACTGCACGCGATCGTCCCCGCGGGGGGCGCCGGGACGCGATTGTGGCCGCTCTCGCGCGCCAGCCACCCCAAGTTCCTGCTCGACCTCACCGGCAGTGGTCGCACGCTGTTGCAGCAGACCTGGGATCGCCTCCTCCCGTTGGCCGGCGCCGAGGGCATCCACGTCGTCACCGGGCAAGCGCACGCGACCGCCGTCGCTGATCAGCTCCCCGCCGCCGACGTGCTCGCGGAGCCGTCACCACGTGACTCCATGCCGGCGATCGGGCTCGCCGCAGCCGTCATCGCGGCGCACGAGCCCGACGCCGTGGTCGGGTCCTTCGCCGCCGACCACGTCATCGGCGACGACGAACTGTTCCAGGCTGCGGTGCGAGAGGCCATCGACGTCGCAGCGACGGGCAAAGTCGTGACGATCGGCTTGCAGCCCACCTTCGCCTCGACGGCGTTCGGCTACATCGAGGCCGCCGAGCCGCTCCCGGGCATGCCCACGGCTCGCGCAGTGTCCCGTTTCGTCGAGAAGCCGGACGCGACGACGGCCGGCGCCTACGTGGCGTCGGGCGCGTTCTCCTGGAACGCCGGCATGTTCGTCACCCGCGCCGATGTACTGCTCGGCCACCTCGAGCGGCTTCACCCGCCGCTGCATACCGGCCTGCGAGCGATTGCCGACGCGTGGAACACCCCGCGACGCGATGCCGCGCTTCGCGAGCACTGGCCGCGGCTCACTCGCATCGCGATCGATCACGCGATCGCCGAACCCGTGTCGCTCGACGGCGGCGTCGCGGTGGTTCCCGGTCGCTTCCCCTGGACCGACCTGGGCGACTTCGCAGCGCTGGCCGACACGGCAGCCAGCGACGACGCGGTCTGGGTCGACGCCGACGGCTTCGTCGCCAACCAGACGTCGCAGGCGGTGAGCGTCGTGGGAATCGAAGATGCGGTCGTCGCCGTCACGGACGATGCCGTGCTCGTGACCACGCGGGCGCATGCACAACGCGTGAAAGCCGTCCCTGTCGCCTGGCAGGAACGAGGGCGCGACGATCTCGTCTGACGCAGGCGATGTCACATCGCGGACGACTAGGGGTCGCTTCGGTTCCCCCGTTAGGCTGGCCTAAGGCCAATTGGCCGATCTCGTCGTGATTGCAGGAGTGACATGAGCAGGAAGCTGCGGGTGGCCGTCGTGGGCGCCGGGCCGGCCGGCGTGTACGCCGCCGACATCCTCACGAAGACCGAAGGGCTCGACGCCACCGTCGACCTCATCGACCGCGACCCCACGCCGTTCGGGCTCATCCGCTACGGCGTGGCGCCTGATCATCCGCGCATCAAGGAGATCATCAAGGCGCTCAAGCGGGTCATGAGCAACCCCGACATCCGTTTCTTCGGCAACGTCGCGTTCGGCGACGACGTCAAGCTGGAGGACCTGCGTCAGTTCTACGACGCCATCGTCTTCGCGACCGGTGCCCGCCGCGACCGCGAACTGGACATCCCCGGCATCGACCTCGACGGCTCGTACGGCGCGGCCGACTTCGTGTACTGGTACGACGGTCATCCCGACGTCGACCGCGAGTGGCCGTTCCAGCCGCACGCCAAGGAGGTCGCGGTGCTCGGCGTCGGCAACGTCGGGCTCGATGTGTCGCGCATCCTGGCCAAGACCGCCGACGAGCTGCTGGTCACCGAGATCCCGGACAACGTCTACGAGGGCCTCAAGAAGAACGCCACCACCGACGTCCACGTGTTCGCGCGTCGCGGTCCGGCGCAGGTCAAGTTCACGCCGATGGAGCTGCGCGAGCTGAACCACAGTCCCAACATCGACGTCATCGTCCACCCCGAGGGCTTCGAGTTCGACGAGGGCTCGATGGAGGCGCTCAAGGCCGCCAAGAGCCAGAAGCTCGTCGTCGACGTGCTCACCAAGTATCTCGCGGCCGAGCCCAGCGGCGCCCCGCACCGCATCCACATCCACTTCTGCCAGAACCCCGTCGAGATCCTCGGCGAGGACGGCCGCGTGGCGGGCCTGCGCACCGAGATCACCGAGCTCGACGGCACCGGCAACGTCCGGGGCACGGGCGAGTACAAGGATTGGCCGGTCCAAGCCGTCTACCGTGCGATCGGCTACTACTCCGACGTGCTGCCGGGCCTGCCGTTCGACACCGCCGCGGGTGTCGTGCCCAACGACGGGGGCCATGTCATCGACCTCGACGGATCGCCGCTGCAGGGCGTCTACGTGACCGGCTGGATCAAGCGCGGACCGGTCGGCCTGATCGGTCACACCAAGTCCGACGCCGCTCAGACCATCGGCATGCTGGTCGAGGACATCGATGCGCTGCCGGCTCCCGAGCACGGTGAGCCTGAGGCATTCGACCGCTACCTCGATTCGCGCGGCCTGGAGTACACCACGTGGGAGGGCTGGGAGAAGCTCGACGCCCACGAGCAGGCACTCGGCGAAGCTCACTCGGTCGAGCGTGAGCGCGTCAAGGTCGTCCCCCGCGACGAGATGGTGCGCATCGCACGTTCCTGACCCGCACTTCTCTGACGTCATACGTCCTGAGGGCTCCAGCCCTCAGGACGTATGACGTTAACGAGGTTCAGCGCGCGAGCCGCACGACGGTGACGCGGCAGGTCGGCTCCTCGCCGGTCACGGGTAGTTCGGCGATCTCGAACGTGGAGGCCTCGTCGGGCTGAATCGACTCCACGGTGGTGGTCTTCGCGTTGCCGGCCTCGGTGTCGGATACGAGCACGGCGACCTGATAGCTCTCCGACGTCGGCGCCGTGTTCTTGACAACCCCGGTGGCCGACCACACGCCCTCGCCGTCCGCGCGGCACGTGAAGCTCTCCAGCGCGTCGGCCGCAGCCTCACCCTCGCCCAGGGTGACGTCAGTCGGTTCCGGCTCGGGCGACGGCGCCGGCTCCTCGCCGGTTCCGGTCCCGCCGCAGGCGGCGAGCACAGCGACCATCAGGACGGTGACCCAGGCACGGCGGAGCATGGTCCTATCCCACCACCTCGCACCGGCCGCCCGGCGGCGGCACTCCGAGGACTAGGATCGAAGCGCAAACATGAGAAGAACCTCACATTGGGAGCGAGAAGCATGACGATCGAACGCATGGGAGTCATCGGCGGCGGCCTGATGGGATCGGGCATCGCCGAGGTCAACGCCCGGGCGGGCCTCGACGTCGTGCTCGTCGAGGTCTCGGAGGAGGCCGCGCACGCCGCCCGCGGGCGCATCCAGGCGTCGCTGGACAAAGCGGAGAAGCGCGGCAAGATCAGCGCAGCCGACGTTGCCGCGACGATGGAGCGCATCCGCGCCGTGAGCGACCTCGGGGTGCTGGCCGACCGCCAACTCGTCGTCGAGGCGGCCAGCGAGAACGAGCAGATCAAGCTCGACCTCTTCACCAAGCTCGGCGCGATCCTCACCGACGACGACGCGATCCTCGCCTCCAACACCTCGTCGATCCCCATCGTCAAGCTCGGTGCCGTCTCCGGACGGGCCGGGCGCGTGCTGGGAGTGCACTTCTTCAACCCCGCACCGGTGATGAAGCTCGTCGAACTCATCCCCTCGCTCACCACGTCGCCGGAGACGCTGGAGACGATGCGGGGTTATGTCAGCGACCAGCTGGACAAGCAGCCCATCGACGCGACCGACCGCGCGGGCTTCATCGTCAATTCGCTGCTCGTGCCCTACCTGCTGTCGGCGATCCGCATGTACGAGGCCGGCTACGCGTCCGCGGAGGACATCGACCGCGGCATGGTGCTCGGCTGCGGGCACCCGATGGGCCCGCTCGCGCTGAGTGATCTCATCGGGCTGGACACCATCAAGGCGATCGGTGAGTCGATGTACGAGGAGTTCAAGGAGCCCCTGTACTCCCCGCCGCCGCTGCTCGACCGCATGGTCGACGCCGGGCTCCTCGGCAAGAAGTCCGGCCACGGCTTCTACCCCTACGACTGACGTTCCGAGGCAGTAGCCGTCCTTGCGTCATACGTTCTGTGGGCTGGGCCCCTCAGAACGTATGACGCAAGGACGCTGGCCTTCGCGCGTGACGTTCACCGCTGGAAGGTGTCCGTTCACCGCAGGTGAGTGGCTGCGCGGGGCGGGGTGCGGCACGATGAGCGTGACCCGCACCACATCGTGAGGAGCGCTCCATGAAGGTTCCGTTCAGTGTCCGCGACTTCCTCGACCGCGCCTATACCGTGTACCCCGACCGCGTCGCGGTGGTCGACGAACCACGGCAGCCCGCCCCGTCCTGGGGAGAACTGACCTATCGCGACGTCATGCGGCTGGCCCGATCGCAAGCAGCCACGCTCGACGATCTCGGGATCGGCCGTGGCGCACGGGTCGCGATGGTGTCGCACAACGCCGCCCGCATGCTGGTGTCCTTCTTCGGCGTCTCGGGCTGGGGTCGGGTGTTCGTCCCCATCAACTTCCGCCTCGCCGCGGCCGAGGTCGAGTACATCGTCGAGCACTGCGGCGCCGAGGTGGTGCTGCTGGACCCCGAGCTCGCTCACCTCGCCGAGGTCGTCGACGCCCCGCATGTCTTCGTCCTCGGCGATGACGACGAGCGGATCTGGGCGAGCACCGGCGACCCGGAGCCCTGGGAGCCTGACGAGGACGCGACGGCGACCATCAACTACACGTCGGGGACCACGGCGCGCCCCAAGGGCGTGCAACAGTCGCACCGCGCCCTGTGGGTCAACGCGACGGTCTTCGGCTGGCAGGCGTCCGTGAGCGACCGGGACGTCTACCTGCACACTCTCCCGATGTTCCACTGCAACGGCTGGGGCCAGGTGTACGGCGTGACCGGCATGGGCGCCCAACACATCGTCCTGCGGCAGATCGACGGCGCTGAGATCCTCCGGCGCATCGAGGAGCACCAGGTGACGTACCTGTGCTGCGCCCCGGCGGTTCTCTCGATCGTTCTCGACGCCCTCAAGGAGTGGGACGGGCCGACGGGCCGGGACCGGGTCCGGTGCGTCGTGGCCGGGGCGCCGCCGCCGACCCGCACGATCGAGCGGGTGCGGGAGGAGCTCGGCTGGGAGTTCATCCAGATCTACGGACTGACCGAGACCGCTCCGCTGCTGACGATGAGCCGGATGCGCGCGGAGTGGGAGGACCTCGACCCGGGCGAGCAGGCCCGCCACCTCGGCCGCGCGGGGGCGCCCGCCCTGTCGACCTCGGTGATGGTGGACGACTCCGGGGAGATCCTGGTCCGCAGCAACACGGTGTTCGAGGGGTACTGGGAGAACCCGGAGGCTACGGACGAGGCGCTCGCCGGCGGCTGGTTCCACACCGGCGACGGCGGCACGTACGAGGAGGGCTACGTGGCGATCTCGGACCGAAAGAAGGACGTCATCGTCTCGGGCGGGGAGAACGTGTCATCCATCGAGGTGGAGGACGCTCTGGCCTCCCACGACGCGGTCCGCGAGGTCGCGGTGATCGGCATCCCTGACGATCGCTGGGGTGAACTCGTCACGGCGCTGGTCGTCGCAGATGGCGACGTCACCGAGGACGAGCTCAAGACGCACGCGCGCGAACGGCTGGCCGGCTACAAGGTGCCCAAGCGGGTGCTCTTTCGCGAGGAGCTCGCTCGTACCGCCACCGGGAAGCTGCAGAAGTTCAAGCTCCGCCAGGAGTTCTGGGAAGGCCGCGACCGCACGGTCAACTAACGACGCGGCAGCCCCGCGGCCTGCGCCAGGACGTCGAGCTGGGCGTCGAAGAGCGCCTCGGCCGCGCGGATCGTGCCGTCCCCGTACTGCCCGAACACCTCGAAGCTCACGGCGCCGAAGAGACCGGTCCAGACGACGGTGGCCGCGACCAGCGCAGCGTCGGACAGGTCGAGCGCGTACTCCTCACGAATGACGGCCAGATCAGGAGCCAGTGCGCCGTCGACCTCGTAGGGACGCGGCTCGAGAACACCCGCCCGCGCCGCGCGCTCGAGGATCGCGAGCAGCGCGACGATCACCCGCGTGCCGGGCTCGGTCGTGCGCTCCCCCGGCGCCTCATAGCCCGGCACCGGCGTACCGAAGACGAGGGCGTATCGCGCCGGTTCGGTCAGCGCCCAACGGCGCACCGCTCTCCCCGCCGCGAAGAACTGCTCACGCGGCTCCGCCCCGGCCCGGGCGATCGCTTCGTCGACGGCGTCGCCCAGCTCGTCGTACGCGTCGACGATGAGCAGCGTCAGCAACTCGTCGCGGCTGGCCACGTACCGGTAGATGGCTGACGACACGATGCCCAGGTCGCGGGCGATGGCGCGCAATGACAGCTGGGCGGGACCGACGGCCGCGAGGTGCTCACGGCCGAGGCGGAGGATGTCGCGCATCGTCTGCTCGCGTGCACGTTCGCGCGGGGTGGACATGACAGCAGCATACCGGAGCACGAGAAACTAAAGCGAGCACTGCTCTTGCTTTTCATGTTCCGATCGCTCATCCTGAAAACAGAGAGCACTGCTCACACAAGGAGAAAGCGATGACCCATCTCGTCCTCGGCGCCGGACCGATCGGCACCACCCTCGCCCTGCGGCTCGCCGAGCGCGGCGACCACGTTCGCCTCATGACCCGCAGCGGCAGTGGCCCCGAGCATCCCGCGATCGAACGTGTCGTCGGCGACGCGACCGACAGCGAGGCGGTCGAACGTGCAGCTCGTGGCGCCGAGACGATCCACCACTGCATCCATGCCACCGCGTACCGGGCGGACGTGTGGCGGCGTGAGTTGCCTGCGGCCGAACGCGTCGTGCTCCGCGCTGCCGAACGAGAAGGGGTTGTCGTGACGTTCCCCGAGAGCCTCTACGGCATGGACGCGGCACCGCAGCCGTTCACCGAAACGTCAGCGCGGACGCCCGGTTCGGCCAAAGGCGCCGTGCGGGTGGATCTGCTCGCGGCGCGCGAGTCCGCGCCCGTGCGCACCGTGAGCATGGCCGCCTCGGACTACTTCGGGCCGTGGGCTCGCGCCAACGCGCACGCGGGAGAACGGATGATCGTCCCGATCCTGCGGGGACGCACCGTGCGGCCGCTCGGGTCCGCCGACCAACCGCACTCGTTCACCTATCTGCCCGACCTCGCCGAGGCGATGATCCGCGCGGCTGAGGACGATCGCTGCCGTGGCTTGATGTTCGCGCCGACCGGTCCGCCCGTGACGCAGCGAGAGCTGATCACGCGCTATGCCGCTGCGGCAGGAGTGCCGGTGCCGAAGATCCGGCCGGTTCCCGGCGGTGCGTTGCGTGCGCTCGGCCGCGTCCATCGCGACACGCGTGAACTCGCCGAGATGCTGCACCAGTGGGAGCGCCCCTTCGTGATGGACTCCACGCACTCCGAGGCGGTTCTCGGCCTCGAGCCCACCGCACTGTCGAGCGGCGTCGACCGCACGATCGGCTGGTGGCGTACCGGAGCATGAACGCCGGTGGGGCCGGCCCCGAAGGAACCGGCCCCACCGATCGATCATCGATCGCTCACTCAGGAGAGGACGTCGTCGCCTTCGCGTCGACGACCGCGCAGGGTGAGCGCAGCACCGCCGAGCGCCATCAGCACGAGCCCCAGGCCCACCGCGGTTCCGGTGAGCTCGGCACCGGTGGAGGGCAACCAGCCGCCCTTCTCCTGGTCCTCGCCGGGTGTCGCCGCCGGCGGGTTGCTGTCGACCGAGACCGTCGAGGGCTCGGAGGTCAGCGTCCCACCACCCGGCAGCCCGCCGGTCGCGGTAGCGGTGTTGCTGAGCTCGCCGCTGGCGAGGTCGGCGGCCACCACCGTGTAGGTCGCGCTGCAGGTCACGGAGTCACCGGGTGCCAGCGCTTCCGCGTCGTCCGGGCACGTCACCGCCGAGAGGTCGCCTGCTCCGGAGAACTCGACCTCGTTCACCGTCGCATCCGTGATCGTCACATTGCCGATGTTGCGGACCTCGAACGCGTAGGTGACGACCTGGCCGACCTTCGTGATCTCCTCGACGTCCGCGGTCTTCACGACCGACAGTGCCGGCATCGGGTCGGTCGTCACCGTCTCCGTCGACGGCGTCGACGTCACCGGATCGCCCGTCGGCGACGTGCCGCTGACGGTGGCGGTGTTCGTCACCTCGCCGGAGTCGATGTCGGCCTGCGTCAGCGTGTACGTCGCCGTGCAGGTGATCTCCTCGCCCGGCGCCAGGGTGTCCTCGTCCGGGCAGCTGATCGCCGAGAGGTCACCGGTACCGGAGAACTCCGTGTCGTTGACCGTGGGATCGCTGATCGTGACGTTGCCGGTGTTGGTCACGAGGAACGAGTAGGTGATCGTCTGACCCACCTCGCCGGCATCGACGTCCGCGGTCTTGAGCACCGACAGTGCCGGCGACTGGGTGACCTCCACGGTCGATGTCGAGGGCGTCGACGTGAGCGGCGTGCCATCCGGAGGCGTTCCGGTGACCGTCGCAGTGTTGGTCAACGAGCCGCCGGCGTCGACGTCGGCCTGCGTCACGGTGTAGGTGGCGGTGCAGGTCACCACTTGACCGGCGTACAAGGTCGCCGTCGGGCAGTCGACCGCCGACAACTCGCCGCTGCCGGAGAAGTCGGTCTCATTCACCGCGACGTCAGTCATCGTCACGTTGCCGGTGTTGGTGACGAGGAACGAGTACGTCACGGTCTGACCGGCGGCAGCGATCGTGCCCGGGTCGGCCGACTTCACCACCGAGATGCCCGGGTCCGCGGGCAGCGGGATCGTGTACTCCGACGGCGCCGAGGTGACCGGCGTGCCGTCACCGGGAGTGCCCGTCGCGGTGGCCGTGTTGGTCACCTCGCCGGCGTCGACGTCGTCCGTGGTGAGGGTGTATGTCGCTTCGCACACCACCTGAGCGCCTGCCGCGAGCGTCGTCGTGGGGCAGGTGATCGCCGAGAGGTCGCCCGTGCCCGAGAACGCGACCTCGTTGACGGCGACATCCGCCAGCGGCACGTTGCCGGTGTTCGTGACCACGAAGCGGTAGGTCACCTCCTGGCCGGGCTGGTAGCCGGCGTCCAGGTCGGCGGACTTCACCACGGTGATACCCGCTGCGGGTGCTTCGGTCGGCGTCGTCGTGGTCGACGGCGCGGAGGTGAGCTGATCTCCGTCCGGGGTCGTCCCGGTCACCGTCGCAGTGTTGTCGACCGAGCCGTTCGCGACGTCCTGGGCGGTGATCGTGTAGACGGCGTCCGCCGCGCAGGTCTGCGAAGCGCCCGGCGCGAGGGACGCTTGCGGGCACGTGACCGCGCCGACGAGCGGATCGTTGACGGTCAGATCGGTCATCACGACGTCGCCGGTGTTCGTGACCTCGAACGTGTACTGGATCGTGTCGCCGGCGTCCGTGATGCCGTTGGCGTTGACATCGGTCGGCGTGCCGGCCTCCTTCAGCACCGACAGTCCAGCCGGGTCGCTGGAGTTGGTCGACGTGTTGTTGTCCGGGGTCGGATCTTCCTCGTTCGCGGTCACGGTTGCCGTGTTCTCCACCGTGCCGTCGACGTCGTCGGGTACCGACGCGGTGATCGTGTAGCTCACCGAGTCTCCGGCGACGAGCCGGCCGCCCACGCATTGCACGGCGTTACCGGTGACCGTGCACCCCGCGTCGACGGTCGCGACGTTCGTCAACGGGGCAGGAACCACGTCGTCGACCACGAAGCCGCTCGAGTTTCCGGGTCCGTTGTTGGTGACCGTCAACGTGTAGGTCACGGTGCCGCCGGGGATGACGGCCTCGGGGCCCTCCTTGACGATGGCCAAGTCCGTGGGCTGACCCGGCGAGGCCGCGCCGTCGTTCGCGGCGCTCGACGGACCGGGATTCGTCGAGACGAGCGTGAACGTGGGGGCGGGGGCCGCGGGGTTGGTCACCGCGACCTGGTAGACGGTGCCGGAATTGTTGAAGGAGAACCCGAGGTTGTCGTTGCCGTAGGTCCAGGCCGCACCGGCTTGATCGTTCGTGTCGGTGGGGAACGGAGCGGCGAACTGCGTCGTCGCCCCGCTCGCCGGATCGATGCGGGCGATGAGGCCGCCGCCCAACGACCAGAAGAAGCCATCCTTGTATGCGATGTCATATCCAGTCGTGTTGCCGCCGACGAGCGGAATGTGACGCACCAGGGTGCCGTTGGACACGTCGATCACTTCCAGGCTCTGCACTCCGTCGACATAGCCGACCGTGTACAGGTGCCCGTCCGCCGGCCCGAACGTACCGATGACGCTCGGCGTGAAGGTCTGCGTCCCGACCCGAGTCACCACGCCGCCTTGTCCGATGCGAACCAACGAGTTCAGCGGAATCGAGGCGCTCGCAACGTTGACGATGCCGTACAGATAGTGGTCCGCGGGGTTGTAGCCGATGGCGTTGTACGAGAGGTCGGACGGCCCGCCCTCCGGTTCGAACGACGTGTTGCCCGAGGCATCGGTCAGCGCCTTGAACAGCTGGGTGGGCTGATTCTGCGCGACGAAGACGTAGGGATCGGCCGGGTCGAACGGGTCTCCGGGCGCGGCGTGAGCCGGCGACGCGGTCAGCATCGGTGTTGCCGCCAGGACGCCGGCGAGCACCGAGAGCACGCCGGCCAAGGCCACCCCACGACGCCGCGGGTCCTTCATGGGGACTTCCTTGGTGGTCCGCTTCGGCGCACGTCGCCATCGAAATCTCACGCAGTTCTCCTCGCTTCATGGTTCAGCCGGCGAGCGATCGGACCCCGGCGGCCGTTCGCTGATAATGAAAGCCGAGTTTGAGCGTGGCGTCCAGTTCCGGTCTCGCGAATTGCGGGCGCGGGCCCCTTCGGGCCTCGTTACCATCGCTTCATGACCCAGCTCTCGATCGACCGACTCCTCGACCTCGAACACCGCGGCTGGGACGCCCTCAGCTCATCGCAAGGGGGGACCTTCTACGGCGACCTGATGACGCCGGACGCGGTGATGATCCTCGTCAACGGGATGGTGCTGGACCGACCGACGATCGCCCAGACGCTGAACGACTCGCCGCCGTGGTCGTCCTTCTCGCTCGACGGCGCTCGCGTGGTGTCGACCGGCGAGGCTTCGGCTGCGCTCATCTACACCGCGACGGCCCGCCGCGACGGGCAGGACGAGCCGTTCGTCGCCCTCATGTCGAGCCACTACCGCGTGCTCGACGACCAGGTCCGCTTGACGCTGTACCAGCAGACCACGATCACGCACGGCTGAGCGCGACTCACCCCGTGTTGCGCAGGCCGTTGGCGATGCCGTTGATGGTCTGCAGCAGCGCGAGACGCATCGCGTCATCGACCGACTCGGGCTCCTGGCGCACCCGGGCCAGCAGGTCGACCTGCGCGAACGAGATCGGCTGCAGGTAGGCGTCGCGGACGTCGAGGGTGCGTTTGAGCCCGGGCTGATGGTCCAGCAGCTCGGACTCGCCGGTCAGCCGCAGCACCTCCTGCACCGTGACCTCGTACTCCGCGCGGACGAGGCCGAAAACGTGCCGCAGGTGCTCGGGGACGAGCGCCTCGACGTACCGCTCCGCGACCCGCAGATCCGTCTTGGCCAGTGTCATCTCGACGTTGGACACGAACGTGCGGAAGAACTGCCACTCGGCCAGCATCTCGCGCAGCACGTCCTCATGACCCGCCTCGCGTGCGGCGCGAAGGCCGCTGCCGACGCCGTACCACCCGGGCACGATCTGCCGGGTCTGCGTCCAGCCGAACACCCAGGGGATGGCCCGCAGGCCCGAGATGTCGCCGCCGGAGTCGGGCCGTCGCGCAGGCCGTGAGCCGATGTTGAGCTCACCGAGCTGGTCCACCGGGGTCGCGGCCAGAAAGTAGTCGAAGAGGCCCGGGTCTTCGACGAGGCCCCGATAGGACCGGTAGGCCGCGTCGCTCACCAGGGTCATGGTGTCGTCCCACGCAGTCAGTTGCCCACCGCGGTGCCGCGTCTGCAGGTGCAGCGTCGACGCCTCCAGCACCGCCGCGAGCGACAACTCCAGGTTCTCGTGACCCAGTTGCGGGAGCGCGTACTTGTCGCTGATGACCTCGCCCTGCTCCGTGAACTTGATGTCGCCGGTGAGCACGCCGTACGGCTGGGCGAGGATCGCGTCGTAGGTCGGTCCGCCGCCGCGCCCCACCGTGCCACCGCGCCCGTGGAAGAGTCGGAGCCGCACGCCGTGCTTCGCGGCGACGTCGCGCAGGCTGCGCTGCGCCCGGTGCAGCTCCCACTGCGAGGTGGTGATGCCGCCTTCCTTGTTGGAGTCGGAGTACCCGAGCATGACCTCCTGAACATCTCCCCGCAGTCGCACGACCTCGCGATACGGCTCATCGGACAGCAGGTCGTCGAGCACCTCGCCGGCGCGACGGATCTCGTCCACGGTCTCCAGTAGCGGCACGAAGTCCAGCCGGGCGAGCGGCTCGACCCCCGGTCCCCCGACGAGATCGACGAGCCCGGCCTGCCGCGCGAGCACGACCGGAGCCAACAGGTCGTCGGCGCCTCGCGCCATCGACACGATGTAGCTCTCGACGACGTCCTCGCCGTAGGTCTCTTTCAGTTCGCGTATCGCGCCGAACACGCCGTACGTGCGCGCGCCCCACTCGTCGAGCGCGGGCGGGACCGGGCTGAGCGGGCGGCGCGACCGCAGCTCGCGCGAGAGCACGGCGACTCGCGCGGTTCGATCGAGTTCCTCATAGGCGCTGTCCAGCTCTCCGAGCCGGTCGACCATGAGCCCGATCGTGTGGTGGTGCGCGTCGGCGTGCTCGCGGACGTCGAGCGTGGCGAGGTGGAGGCCGACCAGCGCGATGGAGCGGATCGCGTCGGCGAGCAGCCGGTCGGCGATGCGGGAACCGCCGTTCTCGCGCAACGAGCGGTCGACGATCGCGAGGTCGGCCAGCAGCTCGTCACGATCCGCGTAGTCCCACCCTGTGCGGTGCGGTTGGGCGTGAGCGATCCGGGCTTCGGTGTTGTGCACCTTGAGGCGCATGCAGGCGAGCTTGAGCCGGTACGGCTCGGCGGCGTTGACGGTGAGTAGCCGCGGGTCGAGGTCGGGGAGGTTCGCAAGGTCGACGCTGAGCGAGTCGGTCAGCTTCTGGCTCACTCCGACCAGCTCCGACGACGGCGACAGCTCGCGGATCAGAACGTCGAGCCGGTCGGTCACGATGCGGGTGGCGACCCGGTTGTGGAGCATCAACACCTCGCGGGTGACCTCGGGCGTGACGTTGGGATTGCCGTCGCGATCGCCGCCGATCCAGGAACCGAAGCTGAACGGCCGGCTCGTCGGGGGCAGCTCCACTCCGTGCTCGGCGAGCATGTCGGTGAGCTCGCGCCCCAGCGCCGGCATGGCCTCGTCCAGGATCTGCTGGAGGTAGAAGACCATGTGCCGCGCCTCGTCGAGCGGGGTAGGCCGGGTGCGCCGAACGGCGTCGGTCTGCCAGATGAGGTCGACGAGCTGAGCGAGGTCCGCGTCCTGCCGCCGGCGCTTCCGGCTCCCAGGCTCCGAGGGATCGGCGAGGATGTCCGCGATGCGGCGCAGCTTGGTGAGGACCGTGCGGCGGCTGACCTCGGTGGGATGCGCGGTGAACACCGTCCGGGCGTGCAGCCGCCGGACGCCGTCGGCGAGGCCCTCGCGACCTTGCTCGGCGACGACCTCGGCGATGGCCCGCGCCAGCCAGCCCTCGTCCTCGGGGCGGTGCTCCAGCCCGCGCACGCGCGCGACCTGTTCGGCTGCGTTGGCGAGGCTGAAGTAGACGCTGAAGGCGCGCACGAGCTTGCCGACCGTCTCCGACGGCACATCGCGCAGCAGCGCGCGGATGGCATCGGACGATGCCTCCCGCTCAGCTGGATCGTCGCTCTCCTCGATGCGTTTGGCATGCGCCCGGACGCGCTCGACCCGTTCGAAGAGGTCGTCCCCCTCGAGCCGGCGCAGCGTCTCGCCGAGGAGGTCGACGACGCGGCGCACGTCATGGCGGATCGTGTCGTCGATCGAGCGGGCGATGGCGTCGAACTCACTGGACGTCATGACTCGAGCCTAGGGGCGTTCGATGACGGTTGCGTGACGTCCAGGCTCTGTGATCGACGGAGCGAGCGATCCGCTTTAGAGTGGCCGCATGATGATCGGGGGCGATCCGGAGGACCTGCGACGCCTCGCGGCCTCCGTGCGACGCGTGGCGGAGGGGTTGGCGGACGACACCGACCGTGCCGCGTCCGCCCGACACGTCGAGTGGGCCGGTGTCGCCGCCACCGCCTTCCGTGAGGAACTCCGCACGCGCCAGCTCGAGGGGACCGAGATCAGCGCCGCCATCCACGACGTGGCTCGCGAGATCGATCGGCTCGCCGAGACGCTCCAGCAGCGGCAATCGGCACTCCTGGTGGCGCTCGAGACCGCTGGCAGATCCGTGGAGGACGCGCAGCAGTGGATCGCCGACGGCGTCACCGACCTCGTCGACACCGCCGAGGGTTTGGCGAGGGAAGCGCTCGACACCATCGGAGACGGGGCGGAAGCCCTCGAGGATGCGGCGCGCCGCGGGCTCAGGACGATCGGGCTGGGATGAACTCCACCGCACTCGCGATCAGCGGCAACGCGGCCCGGGTTCGCCTGGCCGAGGACGACTGGGCGGCCGTCGTTCGGGCGGCGCGACTCGATCCGACCGCGCTCGGCGCGCTCGCGCCGTTGACCGAACCATCCGACCGGCCTCTGGACGAGGCGACCGTCGCCGCGGCGGGGCGGACGTGTACTTCCGCGCCCGTCACGGTCACGGTCTCGACCAGTTCGCAGGGACGAGGCCTGCACGGTTCCCTCGCGAGCGACACCGAGAGCCTCGTCGCGGTGACCCGGGTGGTCGCCGCGTCGGAGGATCCGAACGCACCTGCGGCGCTGGTCCCGGGAGTGGAACTGTCGGTGGCTCGGGCGAGCCAGCTGGTGGAGGAGCTGTCTCGGCTCGTACCGCCCCTGACGCCGACGATGACGTGTGCGGACGCTGGGCCCTGGTCGCTCCCCCACGACAGCGCGCTCAGTTGGGCCGCGGCCGTCGCGAAGCAGGACGACGCGGTGCTCGACCTCATCGCCCGGCAGTGCGGATGGTCCGAGCCGCCGGACGTCCTCGTGAATCTGGCCGAGGGCCTCGATGCCTCGGTCACCGTGCAGATCGCCTCGCTCGACCATCCCCGGGATCTGTTGCGATGGCTGGGCTGCGGTTACGGCTGGGTGGGGTTGTCCGTCACCTCCACCCACCTCATCCATGCCTTACACAGCCGCCGCGAGCTGCTCGCGGTCCTCGTCGAGCGCACGGCGCTGGCCTTCGACCGCGCGACCACCGCGCGCCAGGAGGGAGGCGGGCGATGAGCGACGACCTTCAGATCAGCGGCGGCGCGGGCGGCCTGACCGCCGCCTACGAGGACATGATCCGCTATGCCGGCGTCCTCGACGAGACAGCAGACGGATTCCGCTCCGCGGGTGTGCTGGTGGCGGCCGCGGCGACCGATCCCGAGCTCGCGCAGGCAGCCGTTCTGTGTCCTGCGGAGGTTGCGAGGATTCACGCCTCGCTCGGTGCCCTCACTCTCGGACGTTCCGGGCCGTTGGCTCTCGGCATCGAGATGGAGGTGCTCGCGCGGCATCTGCGGTTCAGTGTGGAGACGCTCCAGGCCAAGGACGCGCTGCTCGCCGGACTCGAGGACGCCTTCTGGGACGGGGCCGGCTGGTCCGCGGGCCTCGGGATCGTGCCGGTCGCCGTGGGAGGGTTGGCGGTCTGGGGGTTGTCGAACGATCCCCGCTTCAGGCCGCTCTTCGATGCGATGGGGTTCCCGCGCGACCTCGACGACCTCCAGGAGACCCTGTACGACAACCCGTGGATGCTCGACGCGCTGAGCCGCATGGCACCAGGCCTGGTCCAGGGCGTGGGATTCAGCCTGTCGGGTCTCCTCGGACCCGTCGGCGCGCCCTTGCTCTTTGCCGCCTCCGACGGAAACTGGCCGACGGGGGATTACGCCGCTGCTGTCTCCGGTCTGCTCGCGATCGCGAACCGCCTGGGGTATCTCGAGGACGTCGGCGACTTCACGGTGGAGCCGGCCGGTCCCGCGACACCCCTCGACTTGAGCACCGGTGGTCTCGAGGCGTTGCTCGAAGAGCAGCGGGCGCTCGCGACGTCCCCGGGGCAGGTGCAGGTGATCGCACTGGACGGCGCGCCGCCGGCCTATATCGTCCAGATCCCCGGCACGCAGTCATGGTCACCGCACCGCGGTGCTCATCCGGTCGACCTGACCACCAACGTCGAGCTGATGGCGATGCAGCAGCGCACCGTGATGGAGCAGCAGGTGCTGGCCGCCATGGAGCGAGCCGGCATCGGCCCCCACGACGCGGTGATGTTGAGCGGACACAGCCAAGGCGGGATCACCGCAGCCGCCCTCGCCGCGGACCCCGCCGTGCGCGACCGCTTCTCGATCGAGAGTGTCGTCACGGCCGGCTCCCCGATTGCCCACATCGACCTCCCTGAGGACGTCTCGGTCCTGTCGCTGGAGCACAGCCAGGATCCCGTCCCGATGCTCGACGGGGCCGACAACCCGGACCGGCCGAGCTGGACGACCGTCCGACGGGAGCTCTCCGATACCGAGGGAACCCGCGGTGGCCCGCGCAGCCCGATCAACGCCCACGGCTCGGGGACCTACGCCACGACGGGGGCCCTCGTGGACGGCTCCGAGGACCCTGGCCTGGTGTCCTGGCGAGAACGCAACGATCATTTCCTACGTCCGGGAACGACCCGTGGCTACCAGATTCACGCGGAGGATTGAGCAGTGACAGCGTTGCGCCACGCCGTGCTCGTCCTGGTCCTCTCGATCGTGATGACGGGTTGTGCGCAGGACCCCGAACCGACTCCGGAGCCGACCGTGTCATACACCCCCATCGCCGACGAGCAGCTGTACGCCGACATCACCCGGCTGCCGGGCGTCCAGTCGGTCGATCTCGACTACGTCGACAGTGTCACCGCCGGACGCGGCTACATCGGGAGCATCGTCATCGACGACGGCGCCGACGCCGCTCAGATCCTCGACCACGCCATCGCGATCCTGCGCCAGGGGCAGCCCGACGCGACCATGACCATCCACGCGCTGCGCGGCGATGAGCGCATCACCCCGCGAACAGCGCTCGACCTGACACAGACCGATCTTCGCGAGCTCGAGAACCGCTACGGCCCGCAACCCGGCGACGGTCAGCCGCCGGAGGTGGCTCCCTGACGTCATACGTTTCGTGGCCCCCGGGCCACGGAACGTATGACGCAAACTCAGCCGCGCCGCTGCCAGAGCGTGATCTGGTGGCGGGCGACGACGGCGGGGAGATTCTGAGGCTGCTGCGCGGCGACGAGCTCGGCCTGGAGTTCGGCCACGCGCTCACGCAGCGCCGCCACCTGGTTCTCCAGCTCGATGACGCGCTTGACGCCCTCCAGCCCGAGACCCTCGGCCGTCAGCCGCGCGACCTCCCGCAACTGCTCGATATCGCGAAGTGAGTAGCGCCGGCCGCCGCCGCTCGTCCGTCCTGCCTCGACGATGCCGAGGCGGTCATAGGTGCGGAGCGTTTGCGGATGCAGGCCCGACAGTTCGGCCGCGACGGAGATGACGAACACCTTCGCCTCGGGTCCCGGCGGGACGAAGCCGGATGCGCTCATCGTTCACCACCCTCTCAGCCGGCCGCCTGGAACACGGCGGCCCTGGGATCTGCGTTGCCGCGCGCGGCGCGCAACGCCTCGACGGCGGCGCGCTGCTCGTCGGTCAGGTGCTCGGGTACCTGCACCTCGATCGTGACCAGGAGGTCACCCCGGGCCGCCTGCCCCGAGCCTGGCGACGCATTCTTCTTGACGCTGCCCTTGCCACGAGCCCGGAACGTGCGGCCCGTGGGTGTGCCGGCCGGGATCTTGAGCTTGACCGGCGGCCCATCCAGCGTCGGCACGCTGATCTGGGCGCCGAGCACCGCCTCGTCGAAGGCGACCGGCACGGTGATGGTGAGATCGTCGCCCTTGCGGCCGAACAGCGGATGCGACTCCACGTGCACGATCAGATACAGGTCTCCGGCGGGAGCGCCCGCATCGCCCTTGGCACCCTTGCCCTTGATCTTGATGCGCTGGCCGTCCTTGACGCCGGCCGGCACCTTCACGTTGATCGTGCGGCTCGACGGCGCCCGGCCGTTGCCGTGGCACGTGGCGCAGGGGTGCTCGACGATGAGCCCCCGACCAGCGCACTGGGCGCACGGCTCGGTCATCGCGAACAGCCCGCCGGCGGTGCCGGTCTGCATGCCGCTGCCCTGGCATTTGGGGCACACGCGCGGGACGGTGCCGGGCTTGGCGCCCGTGCCGTGGCACGTCGGGCACGCCTCCTCGCTCGTGAGCCGCAGGGGCAGCGTGACCCCGTCGACCGACTGCTGGAACGTGATCGTCGCCTCGGACTCGAGGTCCTCGCCCCGGCGGGCCTGAGGCGGGCGGCGGCGACCACCGCGGCCGCCGCCACCGAAGATGCCTCCGAGCAGGTCACCGAGATCGAACTCGGTGCCCCCGGCCGTGCCACCGCCGGGGAAGCCGCCCCCGGGCGGGAATCCGTTCTTGAACTGGCCGAACAGCGACCGCTGCTCGTCGTACTGCTTGCGCTTCTCCGGCGAGCTCAGGACGCCGTACGCCTCGGAGACCTCCTTGAAGCGCTCCTCGGCGGCCCTGTCGCCCGGCTTCGAGTCGGGGTGGTTGTCGCGTGCCAGCTTGCGGTACGCCTTCTTGATCTCGGCAGCGGAGGCGTCCTTACTCACGCCGAGCGTCTTGTAGTAATCCTTGGTCGCCCAGTCACTGGGGTTGCTCACGACGTTCCCCTCCTCTCTGCCGTCAGTTGGGTGCGTCCTCCGCGGAGTCGGCCGACTCCGTGGCGTCAGCGGATGGATCGGCGGGGTCGACGACGCCCACCGTCGCGGGGCGCAGGATCCGCTCGCCGACGCGGTAGCCGATCCGCATGACCTGCGCGATGCTCGTGGTCGCGACGTCGGCGGACTCACCGGCGTGGAACACGGCCTCGTGCTGGGCGGGGTCGAAGGGCTCGCCCTCGGCGCCGAACGCCTCCAACCCGTACTTGGAGGTGGTGCTGCGCAGGGCATCGGCCACCGCCTTGAAGCCCCCGGTCAGTTCACCGTGCTCCTCGGCTCGGCCGATGTCGTCCAGAACCGTGAGCAGGGCGCCCAGCACGTCTTCGCGTCCCTGCGCGCGCATCATCTCGCGGTCCCGATCGACGCGACGTTTGTAGTTGACGTACTCGGCCTGAAGCCGCTGCAGGTCGGCGGTGCGCTCGGCGAGCTGCTGCTCGAGCGAGGGCCCCTCCTCGGCCGGGGCGGCCGGAGCCTCCCCGTCAGGGGAGGCGTCCGGCGTGGCCTCGGCGTCGGGCTGCTCGACGGGCTCGTCGACCGCTCCGTGGTCGTCGGGCTGCTGCGTCACTTCGTGTCACCCTCGTCCTCGTCGACGATCTCGGCCTCGACGACATCGTCGTCGTTGTCGGCGTTGTCGGCGTCGCTCGTGGGCGCGGAGGCGTCCGCCGCCTGCTGTTCGGCGGCAGCGGCGGCGTACATCGCCTCGCCCATCTTCGAGCTCGAGGTGCCGAGCTTGGCCACCGCGGCGTTGATCGCCTCGGTGTCCTCGCCCTTGAGGGCTTCCTTGAGGGCGTCGAGATCGGCCGTGACCTCGGCCTTCACGTCGTCGCCGACCTTGTCGCCGTTCTCGTCGAGGAACTTCTCGGTCGAGTGGACCAGCGCCTCGGCCTGGTTGCGGGCCTCGACCGCCTCACGGCGCTTGCGGTCCTCCTCGGCGTACTGTTCGGCGTCCTTGACCATGCGGTCGATGTCCTCCTTGGACAGAGCCGAACCGCCGGTGATGGTCATCGACTGTTCCTTGCCGGTGCCGCGGTCCTTGGCCGAAACGTTGACGATGCCGTTGGCGTCGATGTCGAAGGTGACCTCGATCTGCGGCACGCCGCGCGGAGCCGGGGGCAGGCCGGTGAGTTCGAAGGTGGCCAGCAGCTGGTTGCCGGCGGCCATCTCGCGCTCACCCTGGTACACCTGGATCGCCACGGACGGCTGGTTGTCCTCCGCCGTCGTGAAGACTTCGCTGCGCTTGGTCGGGATCGTGGTGTTGCGCTCGATGAGCTTGGTCATCACGCCGCCCTTGGTCTCGATGCCGAGGCTCAGCGGGGTGACGTCGAGGAGCAGCACGTCCTTGACCTCGCCCTTGAGGACGCCGGCCTGCAGGCTCGCGCCGATGGCGACGACCTCGTCGGGGTTGACGCCCTTGTTGGGCTCCTTGCCGCCGGTGAGCTTCTTGACGAGCTCGGACACGGCCGGCATGCGCGTCGACCCACCGACGAGCACGACGTGGTCGATCTCGTTGATCGAGATGCCCGCGTCCTTGATGACGTTGTTGAACGGCGCCTTGGTGCGCTCCAGCAGGTCGGCGGTGATCTTCTCGAACTCGGCGCGGGTCAGCGTCTCGTCGAGGAACAGCGGGTTCTTGTCCGCGTCGACCGTGATGTACGGCAGGTTGATCGACGTGCTCGAGGAGCTCGACAGCTCGATCTTGGCGCGCTCGGCCGCCTCGCGGATACGCGGCATGGCCATCTTGTCCTTGGTGAGGTCGATGCCCGTGCTGTTCTTGAACTTGGTCACGATCCAGTCGACGACGGCGTTGTCCCAGTCGTCACCACCGAGGTGGTTGTCGCCGCTGGTGGCCTTGACCTCGATGACGCCGTCACCGATCTCCAGCAGCGAGACGTCGAAGGTACCGCCGCCCAGGTCGAAGACGAGGATCGTCTGGTCGTCGGCCTTGTCCAAACCGTAGGCCAAGGCGGCCGCGGTGGGCTCGTTGATGATGCGGCTGACGTTGAGGCCCGCGATCTCACCGGCCTCCTTGGTCGCCTGCCGCTGGTGGTCGTTGAAGTAAGCGGGCACCGTGATGACCGCATCGGTGACCGGCTCGCCGAGGTAGGCCTCGGCGTCGCGCTTGAGCTTCTGCAGCACGAAGGCGCTGATCTGCTGCGGCGTGAACGCCTTGCCGTCGATGTCGATGGTCCAGTCCGTGCCCATGTGGCGCTTGACCGAACGGATCGTGCGATCGACGTTGGTGACGCCTTGACGCTTGGCGACCTCGCCGGCGAGTACCTCGCCGTCCTTGGCGAAGGCGACGACCGACGGGGTGGTGCGGGCGCCCTCGGCGTTGGCGATAACGGTGGGTTCGCCACCTTCGAGTACGGCGACGACGGAGTTGGTCGTGCCGAGATCGATTCCGACCGCGCGGGCCATGGGTTCCTCCTGAGTGTCGGGAAAATCTGTGAGGTCGACTGACTTGAGTCTAACCGTATCAACTTTCCTCAAGCCGCTCGTATTCCCCCGGCCGGACCCCCGAGATGCCCGCTATCCGCGCGCCTCGAGATCAGGCCCAGTGGAGGACGGCGGGCGCGTGCTCGGGGACGAGCGGCGTGCGCGGTGCGACGGGGTCGAGACGCACGTAGCCGGCGCCGAGAGGCGGGCGCGGGTCGCGCTCGCCCTTGACCGGCCAGAAGGACATCGCTCGCTCGGCCTGAGCGGCGATCGTGAGCGAGGGATTGACGCCGAGGTTGGCGCTGATCGCTGAGCCGTCGGCGATGTGAAGGCCCTCGTAGCCGAACACCCGCTGGTACGGGTCGATCACCCCGCACTCCGGGTCGCTGCCGATCGCGCAGCCGCCGATGAAGTGCGCCGTCATCGGGATGCCGACGAGGTCCGCGACCGAGCCGCCCGCCACCCCGTCGACCTTCTCGGCCAGCCGGCGCGCGACCTGGTGCGCCACCGGGATCCACTCCGGGTTCGGCTCCCCCGTCCCCTGCCGGCTGGTGAGCCGCAGCCCCCACGGCCGGCGGCGCAGGAACGTCGTGATCGAGTTGTCGAGCGACTGCATCGTCAACAGCACGATCGACTGTTCCGCCCACCGCCCCGGTCGGTGCACCCGCAGCGCCGCGCGCAGCCCGAGCGTGCGGTACTGCCGTAGGGTGGCGCGCCACCGCCGCACGCCGTCGACCGGATCGACGAGGTGCGCGTTGAGCAGGCCGATGAGACCCGATCCCGGCCCGTACCGCACGGGCTCGACGTGGGTGTGCTCGTCGGGGTGGAACGACGAGGTGATCGCCAGCCCCGCGGTGTGGTCCGCCGCGCGATCGCCGGCTCGCGCGGTCAGCACCGCCTCGGAGTTTGTCCGGCTCAACACCCCGATACGGGAAGAGAGCCGCGGCAGCGACCGGCGTCGCAGACGGTGCAGCAACGTCTGCGTATTGAGCGCGTTGCCGGCGAAGACCACCTGCTCGACGCGCAGCGTGCGCCGCTGCCACGGCCGACCGCTGTGCCGCGTCCGCACCCGGTACCCGCCACCGGCGAGCGGACGCACGTCCGTGACCGTGGTCAGCGCATGCACGTCCGCGCCGCCCTGCTCGGCCAGGTGCAGGTAGTTCTTGACCAACGTGTTCTTGGCGCCGACCCGACAACCCGTCATGCACGAGCCGCACTCGGTGCACGTGCGACGCTGTGGCCCGACCCCACCGAAGAACGGATCGGGAACCTCCTCACCGGGCCGCTCTCCGAACAGCACGCCGACATCGGCGGGGTGCACCGTGTCGCCGGCGCCCAGTTCGTCGGCGATCTCCGCCAGCAGCCGATCGGGCGTCGTCCAGCCCGGGTACGTCGTCACGCCGAGCATGCGTCGCGCCTGCGCGTAGTGGGGTGCGAGCTCGGCGCGCCAGTCGGTGATACCCGCCCACTGCGGGTCCCGGTAGAACGGCTCGCCGGGCTCGTAGAGGGTGTTGGCGTAGACCAGCGAGCCCCCGCCGACCCCCGCGCCGCTCGCGATGAGCACGTCGCGCAGCAGAGTGATGCGCATGATGCCGAAGCACCGCGCCCACGGCGCCCACAGGTAGCGCCGTATGTCCCAGGAGGTGCGCGGCAGCTCGTCGTCGGCGAAGCGTCGGCCCGCCTCCAGAACGGCGACGCGGTAGCCCTTCTCGGTCAACCGCATCGCCGTCACGCTCCCGCCGAAGCCGGAGCCGATGACCGCGACGTCGTAGTCGAACTGGCTCATGGCGCGAGACCCTACGCGCTTGTTGACACTTTGCCAATAGTCCACGAGACTGCCGGCATGACCTTGCCGTCCACCTCGGCCCGCACGCGCTTGGCACCGGACTCACGCCGGCAATCGCTCATCGACGCGGCGCGCACCCTCTATGCGCAACGCCCGTACGACGACGTCTCCACCGCCGAACTGGCGCGGGCCGCGGGAGTCACGCGCGGGCTGATCAACCACTACTTCGGCACGAAGCGCGAGCTGTTCCTCGCGGTCATGCGCGAGTCGGTCATGATGCCGGCCGAGGCGCTGCCCGACCTGTCGGCGCAGCCGATGCCCGAGCGCGTGCGTCACACGATCGACTGGATCCTCGACGCCGCGACGACGTACGGGCAGGCCTGGGTCGCGGCCTCGGGCGCCGCCAACCTCCACGGCGACTCCGACGTCCAGGCGATCGTGGACGAGGCCGACGACCGAGCGGCCCGACTCGTCCTCGACGCCCTGTGCCTTCCCGACGATCCGCACCGCCGGGCGCGGCTGCGACCCGTCGCCGCCTACGTCAAGGCCTTGTGCCGCGAGTGGCTCGTGCGCGGAACGCTCACCCGCGACGAGGTCAGCGATGCGGTCTGTGCGGCGGTGCTCGCCGTGGTCACGGAGGAGGCACGGTGACCTCGATCGGGATCATCGGGACAGGATTCGGCGGCATCGCCGTGGCCATCGAACTGCTGCAGCACGGCCACGAGGACGTCCGCCTGTGGGAGCGCGCCGATGACATCGGCGGTGTCTGGCGCGAGAACACCTACCCCGGCGCCGCCTGCGACGTACCCGCGTCGCTGTACTCCTACTCCTTCGCGCCGCACGACGGTTGGACCCGCCGCTACCCCAGTCAAGGCGAGATCCACGCATACCTGCGCGGGGTGGCGCAGCGCTACGGCGTGACCGAGCGGTGCCGCTTCGACCGCCAGGTCACTGCCGCACGCTGGGACGACGGGTGGACCGTGGAGTTCGCCGACGGCACGTCCGAGCACGTCGACGTCTTGGTGAGCGCCGTCGGCCAGCTCTCCGAGCCGCAGGTTCCCGAGCTGCCCGGCCTCGACGAGTTCGACGGACCGGTCTTCCACTCGGCGCAGTGGGCCCATGACGTCGACCTGTCCGGCCGCCGCGTGGCAGTGATCGGCTCGGGCGCGACCGCGGTGCAGGTCGTCCCTCGGCTCGCCGGCGTCGCCCGCGATGTCGTCGTCGTGCAGCGCACTCCCAACTACATCCTGCCGAAGCCCGACGGCCGCTTCCCCCGCTGGTATCGGCGTCACGCACCGCGGGAACGCGATCCCATCGACTGGGTGACGCAGCAGTTCTCCCGCGGCCTCGACCCGCGTTCGGGCATGGCCCGGTTCCTCCATGCGCTCGCCCTGGGTCACCTGCGGGCGAGGGTGCGCGATCCCGAGCTCCGCCGGGCGCTCACTCCGCGCTATCCGATCGGTTGCAAGCGGATCCTGTTCTCCAACGACTACTACCCCGCGCTGAACCGCGACGACGTCCACCTGGTGACGGCGCCGCTCGTGGCGGTCAGCCCGACGGGAATCGAGACGGCCGACGGAGTGACGTGCGAGGTCGACGCGCTCTGCTTCACGACCGGTTTCGCCGCGCAGGACTTCCTCGCCACGCTCGACGTCCACGGGCCCGCCGGGCGTCTCCACGACCTCTGGAAAGACGGCGCCCGCGCCCATCTGGGCGTCCACGTGCCCGGCTTCCCCAATTTCTTCGTGAGTTACGGCCCCAACACCAACCTCGGCGGCGGATCGATCATCGCGATGCTCGAGGCCCAGGCCCGGCACATTCGGCAGGTGCTCGATCACCGTGCGGCGCGGGGCGCGCACGCCGTCGAAGTGCGTCCCGACGCCGAGGAACGCTGGGACGACGAGGTGCAAGACGCCCTCGAGCGCTCGGCCTGGGCGTCCTGCTCGAGCTGGTACCGCCACCCGATCTCGGGCCGGATCACCTCCAACTGGCCCGGCGGCACCCGCGGCTACGAACAGAAGGTCGCGGCAGTGCGACCGGAGGAGTTCCGATGGATGTGAAGACGTTCCCCACCGAACCGTGGGACCTCGCCGGGCACGCCGTCGTCGCGGCCGGACTGACCGACCGCGCCGTCATCCACGCGCCCCCGGGAACACGTCCGGTCACGGTCGGCGGCCGCGCACTCGTCGCTCTCGCGTTATTCGTCTACGAACCGCCGAGCCCGCTCACCTACCGCGAGATCATGGCGGCCACCCTGGTCCGCCGCGGGTTACGTCCGTTCGTGCACATCACGCATATCTGGGTGGACAGCCCCGCCTCACGTGACGGAGGGCGCGCGCTCTGGGCGATCCCCAAGCACCTCGCGGACTTCGAGGTCACGCCGGACCGCTACGCCGCTCGCGACATCGCGACGACGACGCTCCGGAGGGGCCGGCGGCTCGCGGTACCGTTCCCGGCCCGCTTCACCGTGGCGCAGCGGCGCGACGGCCGGACGCTGACCACGCCGGTGCGCGGCCGCGTGCGCATCTCGCCGGCGCGCTCCCACTGGACGATCACCGGGGACGGACCGCTCGGCCATCTCACCGGCTTCCGACCGCTGGTGTCGGTCGCGATCCGCTCGTTCCGGCTGCGATTCGGGCCCGCACGTCGCGGCTGACTCAGAGGATCGGGTTACCGCCGGTCACCGCGACGCGAGCACCCGAGACGTAGCTCGCCTCGTCGGACGCGAGCATGACGTACACCGGGGCGAGCTCGGCCGGCTGCCCGGCGCGCTCCAACGGCACCTGCTGGCCGAAGCTCTCGACCTTCTCCTCGGGCATCGTGGCCGGGATGAGCGGCGTCCACACGGGTCCGGGTGCGACGCTGTTCGCCCGGATCCCGCGCTCGGCGAGCAGCTGCGCGAGCGAGGCGGTCATGTTGGCGATCGCGGCCTTGGTCGCCGCGTACGGCAGCAGCGTGGGCGACGGCATGTCGGAGTTGACCGACGACGAACCGATGATCGACGATCCCTCGGCCATGTGGGGCAGGGCCGCCTTCACGAGGTGGAAGTAGGCACTCAGATTGATGGCGAGCGTCATGTCCCACTCCTCGTCGGGGATCTCCTCGAGCGTCGGGTGGTTCATCTGGAACGCTGCGTTGCTGACGAGCACGTCGACCCGGCCGAACTCGTCGACCGTCTTCTGGATGATCTCGCGGCAGTGCGCCGGGTCCGCGAGGTCGCCGGAGATGACGACCGCCCGGCGGCCGGCGTCCTCGACGAAGCGACGGGTCTCCTCGGCGTCCTCGTGCTCGTTGAGGTAGCTGATGACGACGTCAGCGCCCTCGCGGGCGTAGGCGATCGCGACGGCCTTGCCGATCCCGCTGTCGGCTCCCGTGATGACCGCGACTTTCCCCTCGAGGCGACCGGACCCCTGGTAGCTGTCCTCCCCGTGATCGGGCTTGGGCGTCATCTCCTGCTCGGTTCCCGGAGGCTGCTGTTGCTGCGGCGGCTGCGTCATGGGAGGTCCTTCCTCTGCTCGCGGTGGCGTTGCGATCGACGCTACGCAGGCCGACGCCGCCTCGCACGGCGAGCGCCTCCGGCCCGAGATGCGGTCGCTTGCGTGTCACCGCGTCCCCTCTCGATGACCCAGAATCGACCACATCACGTCCGCCTCAGGCTTTTCATAGAATGCGTGTTCCAGTAATGTCGAGCCATGACCTCGACGTGGACGCTGCGCGACCGCCGGCGCGAACTCTCCGTTCACGATGGCGGCAACGGCTGCGTGCGCGTCGAGGTCGACGGCGATCTCCTGGAGGAACGGACCGGCGAGCTGCTGGACGCCCTCACCTTCGAGCTCGGCCCCGTCGACGACGTCGAGCAGACCGTGCGCGTCCATCTCGGCGTGCGCAAGGAGGTGCGGCGCGTCGAGATGCGCGAGAAGCCCGCCGACGAGGACGAGGCGCGCCCGCTCGTCGTGCCGTTCGTGCCACCGCCCGGCACCAAAGCCCGGCGCCGCTACGACCTGCAGGAAGCGCATCCCCGGCTCTACGCGGCGCGCCACGTCGCCAGCTCGATCGGCGGAATCCTGATCGGCATCCTCGGCGTGGGGGCGCTGGTCAGCGCGTTCCTCAGCCAGTTCGTGCCGCGGATCGACTGGTCGTGGCTTCCCGATCTTCCCGACATCTCGCCACCGTCCTGGTTGCGCTACATCGACCCCCTCTACTGGCTCAGCCGTGTGCTGCCGGACTGGGACTGGTTCGGTTGGTTGCCCGATCTCGACCTGTCGTGGTTGCAGTACGTCGTGCCGGTCCTCGTCGCCATCGCGATCGCCGTCGGCGAGCTCGAGCGGCGCAAGAAGCGGCTCGAACGCGAGCAACGCGCCGAGGAGGGCGATGCGGACCGTTGACCCGGCACGCCACGCCGCCCGCCGCGCACAGATCCTCGCCGGCGCGGCGACCGCATTCGCCCGCAAAGGCTACGACCGCACCACCGTCAAGGACATCTGCATGAGCGCCGGGGTGGGGTCGGGCACGCTCTTCCACTACTTCACCGACAAGCGGGCGATCTTCCACGCCATCCTCGAAGCCGACCGTGACCAGCTGCTCGCCGACCTCGCCGACGTCGACATGCGTGATCCGCTGAGCGCGTTCTGGCACGTCGTGGAGCGCACGACGACCGACCTGCGCGACCCGATGGCCGGTGCGATGGTGCTCGCGATCCTCGGCCAAGTGACCGTGGATCCGGCCGTCGGCGAGATTCTGGGGGCGGGCGACACCGCCGCGCACGCGGTGCTCGCCGAGCTCATCGGCCGACTGCAGGAGGCAGGTCAGGCCGATCCGGCGTGGGACCCCGCGCACGCCGCTACCTGGGTGCAGACGATGACCGACGGCCTCTACCTGCGGTGCGGCGACGAAGGCTTCGACGCCGACGTCGAACTGGCACAGCTGCGCCTCGTCCTCACCCGAATGCTGGACGTGCGAACGCGCTGAGTGTGACGTTTGGGCTGAGAAATGGGGCGATTCACCTGCGAAACGTCACACTCAACGCGTGCTTAGCCCACGAGGGCGCGACGTTCAGGACCAGTCGGCGGACCGTAGAACCCGCAGCAGTGCGTAGGCCTCGCGTTGCTGCGCGGGGGTCAGGGCGTCGACGCCGAAGCCCAGGTTCACCAGGGTGTCCGTGGCCACCTCGAGCACCTTCTCCCCCTCCGGCGTGAGCGAGGCGAGGACGCGACGCCGGTCGGCTTCGTCGACTTCGCGGGAGACCAACCCCTGCGCCACCAGCCGGTCGATGGCGTTCGTGACCGACGTGGGGTGCACCATCAGCCGCTCCCCGATGCGACTGAGCGGCAAGGAGCCGGTGCGACTGAACGAGAGCAACCGCAGCACCTCGTAGCGCGCGAAGGTGATGCCGAGCGGGCGGAGCGCCGCCTCGAGCCGGGTCAGGACGAGCTGCTGAGCTCGCATGAGCGAGGTGACGAGACGCATCGCGGTCGCGTCACCGATGCGCTCCTCCCAGAGCTCACCAGCGCGCTCGATCGGGTCGAACTCCAGCGGTGCCATGGGCGGAAGCCTAGCCGTGCCGATGCCCCCACTTCCATTTAGTAGGTCATCCGACTATTTTAAGACCTAGCAATCCGGCGAGAGGTTACCCATGCACGTCCCGACTCACCCCGTTCGCTTCGTCACCGCGTCTGCGCTCTTCGACGGCCACGACGCGAGCATCAACATCATGCGGCGCATCCTGCAGAGCCAGGGCGCCGAAGTGATCCACCTCGGCCACAACCGATCGGTCGCCGAGGTCGTGGACGCCGCCCTCGAGGAGGACGTGCAGGGTGTGGCGGTGAGCTCCTACCAGGGCGGGCACGTCGAGTACTTCGAATACCTGGTGGAGTCGCTCGCGGCGCGTGGCGCCGGTCACGTCAAGGTCTACGGGGGCGGCGGCGGCGTGATCGTTCCCGAGGAGATCGCGCGGCTGCGCGAGGTCGGGGTCCGCATCTTCTCGCCCGAGGACGGACAGCGCCTCGGTCTCGTCGGGATGATCAATCAACTCATCGCCGAGACCGATGTCGATCTGTGGGAGGCGAGCCGTCCCGACCCCGCGGCGGTGCTGTCCGGCGACCGCGCGGCCGTGGCCCGCGCCCTCACCGGGGCCGAGCTCGGTCGACTCGACGGCGCCCTCGCCGAGCGCATCCGCGCCGCCGCCGACGCCTCGACGGCCCCGGTCCTCGGCATCACCGGGACCGGCGGATCGGGCAAGAGCTCACTGACCGACGAGCTCGTCCGGCGGCTGCGCGTCGACCAGCAGGACAAGCTGCGCGTCGCGGTGATCGCCGTCGACCCGACCCGGCGCAAGGGCGGTGGTGCGCTGCTCGGCGACCGCATCCGGATGAACGCGCTCGACGGCGACCGCGTGTTCTTCCGTTCGGTCGCCACGCGCGGAGCGCATGAGGTGCCCGACGGGCTGACCGACGCCATCGCGGTCCTCAAGGCCGCCGGCCACGACCTCGTGATCGTCGAGACGCCCGGCATCGGGCAGGGCGACGCCGGCATCCTGCCCTACGTCGACCATTCGCTCTACGTCATGACCCCGGAGTTCGGCGCCGCCTCGCAGCTGGAGAAGATCGACATGCTCGACTTCGCCGACGTCGTGGCGATCAACAAGTTCGAGCGTCGCGGCGCGAAGGACGCGCTGCGCGATGTCGGCCGTCAGCTCGTGCGCAACCGCGAGGCCTTCGGCGCCAAGCCCGAAGACATGCCCGTGTTCGGCACCTCCGCGGCGACGTTCAACGACGACGGCGTCACGGCGCTGTACCAGCATCTGCGCGACCTCCTCGGTATCGGCGCCGGTGTCCTGCCGGCGGTCGGCGTCCGCCACTCCAGCGACGAGGACCACGTCATGCCCCCCGATCGGGTGCGGTACCTCGCCGAGATCGCCGAGACCGTGCGCGGCTACCACGCCGAGACCGAGCGGCTGGCGCAGCAGGCGAGCCGGGCACAGCGCTTCGCGCAGGTCGCCGCAGAGCTACCCGAGGACACGGCCGTCGCCGACGCGGCTGCGCGAGCCGAGAGCGAGCTCCCGGTCACGGTTCGCGACCAATTGACCGCGTGGCCGCAGCTCGTGGCGGACTACTCCGGCGACGAGCAGGTCGTCGTGGTCCGCGACAAGGAGATCCACACGCGGCTGACCCGCGAGTCGCTCTCGGGCACCAAGGTCCCGCGCGTCGCGCTCCCCCGCTACACCGACCACGGCGAACTCGTGCGGTTCTGGCGGCGCGAGAACCTGCCGGGTTTCTTCCCGTTCACCGCAGGGGTCTTCAAGTTCAAGCGCGACAACGAGGACCCGGCTCGCATGTTCGCCGGCGAGGGCGACCCGTTCCGCACCAACCGCCGCTTCAAGCTGCTCAGCGAGGACCAGCCGGCGACCCGTCTTTCCACGGCCTTCGACTCGGTCACCCTCTACGGCCGCGACCCCGACCTGCGCCCGGACATCTACGGCAAGGTCGGCACGTCGGGGGTCTCGGTCGCGACCCTCGACGACATGAAGGTGCTGTACGACGGCTTCGACCTCGTGGCACCCACCACGAGCGTGTCGATGACGATCAACGGGCCCGCCCCCACCGTGCTGGCCTTCTTCCTCAACACCGCGATCGACCAGCAGGTCGACGCGTTCCGCGAGCGAGAAGGCCGCGAGCCCGACGATCAGGAGCGCGCCGAGCTGAGGGCCCTCGCTCTGCAGAACGTCCGCGGCACCGTCCAGGCCGACATCCTCAAGGAGGACCAGGGCCAGAACACCTGCCTGTTCTCCACCGAGTTCTCACTGAAGATGATGGGCGACATCCAGGAGTGGTTCATCGAGAACGGGGTGCGCAACTTCTACTCGGTCTCGATCTCGGGCTACCACATCGCCGAGGCCGGGGCGAACCCCATCAGCCAGCTCGCGTTCACCCTGGCCAACGGCTTCACGTACGTCGAGTCGTACCTCGCCCGCGGGATGGACGTCGACGACTTCGCGCCCAACCTCTCCTTCTTCTTCAGCAACGGCATGGATCCGGAGTACTCGGTGCTCGGCCGTGTCGCCCGCCGCATCTGGGCGGTCGCCATGAAGGAGAAGTACGGGGCCAACGAGCGAAGCCAGAAGCTCAAGTACCACGTGCAGACGTCGGGCCGGTCGTTGCACGCGCAGGAGATGCACTTCAACGACATCCGCACCACGCTGCAGGCGCTCATCGCGATCTACGACAACGCCAACAGCCTCCACACGAACGCGTACGACGAAGCGGTGACCACGCCGACGGAGGAGTCGGTGCGGCGGGCGCTCGCGATCCAGCTGATCATCAACCGCGAGTGGGGTCTGGCGATGAACGAGAACCCGCTGCAGGGCTCCTACATCATCGACGAGCTGACCGATCTCGTCGAGGAGGCGGTGCTGCGAGAGTTCGACGCGATCAGCGAACGCGGCGGTGTCCTCGGCGCGATGGAGACCGGCTATCAGCGCGGCCGCATCCAGGACGAGTCGATGCTGTACGAGCACCGCAAGCATGACGGGTCGCTGCCGATCATCGGCGTCAACACCTTCCGCCCGCCGCGCGAGGACGTGGAGCCGCCGTCGGTGGAGTTGGCCCGCGCCACGGAGGCGGAGAAGCGCTCGCAGCTCGAGCGGCTCGAGGCCTTCCACGCGGCACACCGCAGCGAGGCGGAGGTCGCCCTCGCCCGGCTCAAGGAGGCCGCGGTGTCCGGCGAGAACGTCTTCGCGGTGCTCATGGACGCCGCGCGCGTGTGCTCACTGCAGCAGGTCACGGAGGCGTTCTTCGAGGTCGGAGGCCAATACCGACGCAATGTCTGATCGATTCTCCTCGCGCTGGTGACCGGACCTCGTCACCCGGCACGGACCGCGCAGGTGCGGTACGAAGGACCTAGGGGTGGACGAGGCACCACCGGGTGCGCTCGACTGGCCGAGAGGAGAACGACATGAACGACGTGCAGTGGTGGGTATGGGTGCTGATCGCCGTGGCGGTGGTCCTGCTGCTGATCGGACTCGTGGCGGCAATGCGCGGTTCTCGCCATGCAAAGGAGCAGCGCCGGCTCGAGGAGGAGCGGCGCAAGCGCGACAAGGCGGCCGAACTCCGGCAGTCCGCCCAGGAGGAGCGGATTCACGTGCAGCGCACCGAAGCGGAGGCGACGAGTGCCCGTGCGGACGCGGACCAGGCGCGACTCGAGGCCGAGCGACTCGAGGCCCGGGCCGAGACGCTGCGCGGCGACGCCGCCGACCGGCACGAGTCGGCGTCCGACAAGCTGCGCAAGGCCGAGCACATCGATCCCGACGCGGGGACCGACCAGACGGCGCGCCGCGGAGGGCAGCCTGACGCGCACCCGCGCGACGCCGGCGACCGGACCGGCACCGCAGGTACCGCGGGTGCGGCGGAAGCGGGCGGCCAGCGCAGCGCGAGCGACCCTCGCCCCGAAGGCGATGAGCGCTACGTCCGAGAGGACGAGATCGTGGACGACGGTGCCGATGCGCGGCACGTGCGCCGCGACCCCGGCACCGAACCGCGTTGACAGTCGCCGTCCGACCGCTCGAACTGGTCGTGGTCGCAGGACTCTGCGGTCACGACCAGTTGCTTCTCAGCTCACCGAGTGGCGCAAAGTGAGCACCGAGTGGCGCAGTATGGAGGTGTTTTCGGGGCGCATCGTCCCCGATCTGCGCCACTCGCGGCGATGAGGAGCGGGGCACGCCCTACGCTGCGGGCATGGTGCTTCGACGCGTCCTCCTTGTGCTCACCATGGGTCTCGCTGGTCTCGCGGTCGCCGTCTGGCGCAGCCCGCGGGTGGGATCCGCCCTCATCCGCTGGGTCTTCACCCGCGGGGGCGAGCACACGGTGGCGACGCTGCAGCCGTTCGTTCCGCCCGGCGTCGACGGCCGGCGCGAGCTCGCCTACGGGCCGGGACCCGCCGAGCGCCTCGACGTGTGGTTCCCCGCGGGCACCGACCGCCCGCTGCCGACCGTCGTCTGGGTTCACGGTGGCGGCTGGGTCGCCGGTTCGACCGCCGACGTCGAGCCCTACGCCAAGATAATCGCCGCCGAGGGGTACACCGTCGTCGCGGTCGATTACGCGCTCGCGCCGGCCGCGCGCTATCCGATGCCGCTGCGGCAGGTCGGCGCCGCGCTCAGCTGGCTCACAGACCACGCCGACGAGCTTCGCGTGGACATCGATCGGCTGGTGCTCGCCGGCGACTCGGCCGGGGCACAGATCAGCGCACAGCTCGCGATCGCCATCACCGATCCCGCCTACGCCTCCCGCATCGGCATCGATCCCACCGTCGCCGCGCCTCAACTACGCGGCGTGATCTCGCACTGCGGCCCGCAGCTGCCGGAGCTGCTCGAGGACGCCCACGGCGTCGAGGGCTGGTTCATCCGCACCATCGGGCGCGCCTACTTCGCCACCTCGTCGTTCGACGAACCGCATGTGCACGACGCGTCGGTGGCCGACCAGGTCGGTCCCGCGTACCCACCGACGCTGGTGACGGGCGGCAATGCCGATCCGCTCACCCGGCAGGGAAAGGCGTTCGCCGAGCGCCTGGCCGCGGCAGGCGTGGACGTCACCGCGTTGTTCTGGCCCGACGACTACACACCGGCCCTCCAGCACGAGTTCCAGTTCGACCTCAGACTCGAGGCCGCGCAGGAGACGCTTGCCGCGACGCGCGACTTCCTCGCTCGGGTGATGCGCTGACGGTCAGGCCGGCAGATACCGGGCCAGGAACTCCCGGGTTCGCGAGTCCTGCGGTGCGGTGAAGATTCGCTCGGGAGTTCCCTCCTCGATCAGCACGCCTCCGGAGAGGAACACCACGCGGTCGGCGCACTCGCGGGCGAACGCCATCTCGTGCGTGGCCATGACGATCGTGTGGCCCTCGTTCTTCAGATCGCGCACGACATCGAGCACCTCGCCGACGAGCATCGGGTCCAGCGCCGCCGTGACCTCGTCGAGCAGCAGCAACTTGGGCTGCATGGCGACGGCACGGATCAGCGCCACGCGCTGTTGCTGACCGCCCGAGAGTGCGTCCGGGTACGCCGTCGCCTTGCCGTTCAGTCCGATGCGGTCGAGCAAGGCGTGCGCGCGCCGCTCGGCGTCGGCTTTTGACTCCTTGAGCACCCGGCGCGGCCCGATGGTGACATTGTCGAGCACGCTCAGATGCGGGAACAGGTTATAGGCCTGGAAGACGATCCCGATGTCGCGACGAGCCCGGTCGAGATCGATCGCCGGATCGGTGAGTTCCCGGCCGTCGAGCCAGATGTCACCGTCGTCGGTGACCTCCAGCAGATCGAGGCACCGCAGCAGGGTCGATTTGCCCGACCCGGACGCACCGATGAGGCACACGACCTCACCGCGGGCCACCTCGAGGTCGATGCCGTCGAGCACGACGTTGTCGCCGAACGCCTTGGTCAGTCCGTTGATGCGCAGCATGTCAGATCCCGTTCTCGCGCCGCAGGGAGCGGATCGTGAGCCAATCGGTGAACCGCGCGAGCGGGATGGTCACGACGATGAAGAACAGCGCGGCGACGCACAGCGAGGTGAAGTTGAAGGTCGAGGCCGAATACACCTGCGCCGCCCGCAAGGCCTCGACGAGCCCGATCGTGGAGAGCAGCGCCGTGTCCTTCTGCAGCGACACGAAGTCGTTGATGAGCGGCGGCGCCACGCGGCGGACCGCCTGCGGCAGCACGATGTGACGCAGGGTCTGGCCGTAGCTCATGCCGAGGGCACGCCCGCTGGCCCACTGGGTGGGGTGGATGGACACGAGACCCGCCCGCAGCACCTCGGCCACGTAGGCGCCGTAGCTCAGCGTCAGGGCGATGACGCCGAGCCAGAACAGGCTCGTCGGCAGCCCGCCGAGGTTGAGCGCCGGAACGCCGAAGCCGACGAGCAGGACGACCAGCAGCGTGGGGATGCCGCGGAAGATGTCGGTGTACAACGCCGCCAGGATCTTCAGCGGGGTGAGGGCGGGCGACGGGATCACCCGCACCACCGCAACCAGCAGCGCGAGCGCGAGGACGATCACCTCGATGGTGAGGAACAACCGGATGTTGAGCCAGAACGCGTCGAGGATCGCCGGGAAGGACTCCCGCGCGTGTCGCCAGTCGAAGTACGTCGTGCGAACCCGCTCCCAGCCCGGGGCGTTGACCACCACGACGAGCATCAGGCCGAGCACGACCACCGTCGAGACGGCGGCGATCGTCGCCCGGCGCCGCGAGCGGCGCAGCCGGTAGGCGTTGCGCTCGAGCTGGCGGGCGCTCAGCGTGCGGCCCGCCCCGGGTGGGAGCGAGGAGGTCACTGCAGCTCGGGGACGTTCGCCGACTCCGAGAGCCACTGCTGCTCGATGTCGTCGAGCGTGCCGTCGTCCTCGAGCGACTCGATCGCCGCGTCGAGGCACGGCGTGAGGTCGCTGCCCTTCTCCAACAGCAGGCCGAACTCCTCGGACTCGCCGGTCTCGGGCTGGAACTGCCCGGCGATCGTGGAACCGTCGATCTCCGCGGCGGTCAGGTAGAACGCGGTGGGCAGGTCGGCGACGATGCCGTCGACCTGATCGTTCTGCAGCGCCTGAGCCGCCTTGGTGGTGTCGTCGTAGACGAGCGGGGCCGTGGACGGGTCGATCTGGTCGATCGCCGCCAGCGACGTCGTGCCGATCTGCGCACCGAGGCGCGCGTCCTTGAAGTCCTCGAGCGAGCCGACGTCGGCGAACTCCGAGCCCTCGAGCGTGATGATGGCCTGCGCGGCCGAGTAGTACGGCTTGGAGAAATCGACGGCGTTCTTGCGCTCTTCGGTGATCGAGATCTGGTTGATGTCGAAGTCGAAGTCCTTCGCGCCGGGCTGGTAGGAGGAGTTGAAGGGCACGACGACCCACTCGACCTCGTCCTCGGCGAACCCGAGCTCGTCGGCGATGGCGTACGCGACGGCGCTCTCGAAGCCTTCGCCGTTGCTCGGCTCGTTGTCGACGAACCACGGCTCGAACGCCGGGTCATCGGTGGCGATCGTGAGCACGCCGTCGTTCTTGAGGGGCAGCGAGTCAGTCGAGCACTGACCGTCGCCGGCCGCGTCGGTGGTGGAATCGGCGTCGTTCTCGTCCGCGGGAGCGCACGCGGACGCGAGAACGAGCAGGCTGGCAGCGGCCGAGAGGCCGAGGATACGGGGGGAACGCATACCCACCATCGTACGAAAGCCGTCTCGAACGCTGATCATCCGTATCAGGCTGTGGGCGTGGCAGCCCTGCTTACGGGCGGCGGGGAAAGCGCTCGAACTCCGGACGACGCTTCTCCTTGAAGGCCTCGCGCCCCTCCTTGGCCTCCTCGTTGCCGTAGAACAGGAGGTTGGCGTCGTGGGCGAGCTGCTGCAGCCCGGCGTAGCCGTCCTCGGAGGCGTGGAAGCTGGCCTTGAGCAGACGCAGGGCGAACGGCGAGTGCTGCAGCATCTCGCGGCACCACGCCACGGTCTCCGCCTCGAGGTCGGCGAGCGGCACGACGGTGTTGACGAGTCCCATCTCGAGCGCCTGCGCCGCGTCGTACTGCCGGCACAGGAACCAGATCTCCTTGGCCTTCTTGGGACCGACGAGGTCGGAGAGGATGCTGGCGCCGAAACCGCCGTCGAACGAGCCGACCTTGGGGCCGACCTGACCGAAGCGAGCGTTGTCGGCCGCGATCGTCAGGTCGCAGACCAGGTGCAGTACGTGGCCGCCGCCGATCGCCCATCCGGCGACCATCGCGACGATCGGCTTGGGCGTGCGCCGCATCTGCACGTGCAGGTCGGTCACGTGGAAACGCCCGGTGGCGCCGGCGTCGGTCTTGTAGCCGCTGTCGCCGCGCACCCGCTGGTCGCCGCCGGAGCAGAACGCCTTCTCGCCCTCGCCGGTGAGGATGATCGCCCCGACCCGCTCGTCCTCGCGAGCGACGTTGAGCGCCTCGGAGATCTCGATGATCGTCTGCGGCCGGAAGGCGTTGTGCACTTCGGGACGGCAGATGGTGATCTTGGCGATGCCGTCGCTCGTGGTCTCGTAGCGGATGTCGTCGTAGGTACCGGACGCGGTCCAGTCGATCGGGGCAGTGCTCATAGGCCTCAGCCTAGGGCGCCGCCAGGACGAGGACGCGGTGGGCTTGCGGCGACTTCGACTCCTCAGCCGCTTCCCAGCTAGCCCGCCTAGGCTGGACGCATGCGCGATGATCTGGGAACCGAGCTCATCACCCGACAGCCCGTACGTCGCGTCGTGAGTCTCGTCCCGTCGCTCACGGAGGCCATCGCGGCCACCGAGCCCGAGGCCCTCGTGGGGGCGACCGACTGGTGCACGCAGCCGCCGGGCCTGGAGGTCACCCGAGTGCGGGGCACCAAGAATCCCGACCGCGATCTCATTTCCGAGCTCCGCCCGGACCTCGTCGTCGCCAACCAGGAGGAGAACCGCGAACTCGACGTCCGCCGACTGCGCGCCGAGGGCATCCCCGTCTGGGTCACCAAGATCGAGACCCTGGACGAGGCCTTCGCCTCGATGCGACGCCTCTTCACGACGGCCCTCGGCTGGGGCGTGCCCGAGTGGCTGGCCGAGGCCGAGCAGGTGTGGGCTGAACCGTCGAGTGAGTTCCGCGGACGCGCCGCGATGGCGATCTGGCGAGACCCCTGGATGGTCGTGGGGTCGTCAACCTTCACCGGGGACGTCATGGCGCGCCTCGGACTCGAGAACGTCTTCGCGCGCCATCCGGAGCGTTATCCGCACGTCGAACTCGCCGAGCTCGATCGTCCGGACATCGACCTCGTCCTCCTCCCGGACGAGCCCTACGTCTTCACTCCCGACGACGGTCCCGAGGCGTTCACGCGGACCCGTACCGTCCTGTGCTCGGGACGGTCGCTGACCTGGTACGGCCCGTCGCTCGTCACGGCCCGCGGTGAACTCGAATCCCGGCTCGCCGTCTCCTGAGCGGTGACTCAGCCCGGACCAACGACATCGGGCGGTGAGCCACCACGCACGTCGTGCGCGACGATGCGGGTGAGCTCACCGCCCGATGGACGAGACCGCTGACGATCAGAAGTTGATCATGTGACCGACGAGGCCGTGGAAGGCCTCCTGCAGCGCCTCGCTGAGCGTCGGATGCGTGTGCACGTTGCGGGCGAGTTCGAGGGCACCGAGATCCCACTTCTGCGCGAGCGTGAGCTCCGGAAGCAGCTCGGAGACGTCCGGACCGATGAGGTGGCCGCCGAGCAGCTCGAAGTGCTCCTTGTCGGCGACCAGCTTGACGAAGCCGGAGGCGTCGCCGAGGCCGTGCGCCTTGCCGTTGGCGGTGAAGGGGAACTTCGCGACGACGACGTCGTAGCCCTCCTCCTTGGCCTGCTCCTCGGTGAGACCGAACGAGGCGACCTGCGGCGTGCAGAACGTGGCACGCGGCATCATCCGGTAGTCGCCGAGCTCCATCGTCTCGGCATCGGCGATCGTCTCGGCGGCCACCACGCCCTGCGCCTCGGCCACGTGGGCGAGCTGCAGCTTCATGGTGACGTCGCCGATCGCGTAGATGTGCGGAACGTTGGTGCGCATGCGCTCGTCGATCGCGATCGCGCCGCGATCGGTGAGCTCGACGCCGGCCTTGTCCAGACCCAGGCCCTCGACGTTGGGCAGGAAGCCGATCGACACCAGGACGCGGTCGACCTCGATGGTCTCCTCGCCCTTCTTGCCGCTGTAGCGGACCGTCACCGAGCTGCCGTTGTCGGTGACCTCCTCGACCTTCGTGGAGGTGAGGATCGGGATGCCGAGCTTCTTGTACGCCTTGGTGATCTCCTTGGAGACCTCGGCGTCCTCGTTGGGCAGCGCGCGATCGAGGAACTCGATGATGGTGACGTCGACGCCGTAAGCGCGCAGCACGTAGGCGAACTCCATGCCGATCGCACCGGCGCCGACGATGGCCATCGACTCGGGCAGATCGTCGCGCATGATCTGCTCTTCGTAGGTGAGGACGTTCTCGGACTTTTCCACGCCGGGCAGCATGCGCACGCGCGAGCCGGTGGCGATGATGACGTTCTCGAACTCGATCGTCTCGGTGCCGCCGTCGTTGAGGGCGACCTCGATCGAGTTGGGGCCGGTGAAGGTGCCGCGGCCGTCGAACTCGGTGATGTTGTTCTTCTTCATCAGGAAGTGCACGCCCTTGACGCGCCCGTCGGCCACCTCGCGGCTGCGGCTGAACGCCTTGCCGAAGTCGAAGGAGACGTCACCGCTGATGCCGAACTTGTCCGCCTCGTGGTTGACGATGTTGGCGAGCTCGGCGTTGCGCAGGAGCGCCTTGGACGGGATGCAGCCGACGTTGAGGCAGACACCGCCCCAGTACTTGCTCTCGATGATCGCCACGGACTCGCCGAGCTGCGCGGCGCGGATCGCTGCCACGTATCCGCCGGGGCCGGCACCCAGCACCACGACGTCAAAGCGGTTGGACATGGACTCCCCTTCGAAGATTGGTCGCCTTCCAACCTAGCAAGCATCGAGGACCCCGCTCGCGGCGGCTTCCCCGACTCCGAGGCCGCGGAATCCCCGGGAGCAGAGCCACCGCCGGATGCCCGATCGACCGCCGACGCGAGGGATCGCGGTGTCGGTGGCAGCGGCTACTGTGCTCGTGCCGAGCCCCATGCCCGGGGTCGGGATGCGATGAACGGAAGGCAGCCATGAAGCGGGTTCTGACCGGCGTCGCGAGTGTCGTCGTCGTGCTGGCGGTCGTCCTCGGTTGGACCGGTGACGAGTTCCTCGCACGGTCCCAGCCGGCGCCAGCCCCAGAGGCACGTGCCTCGGTCGCGCTCGCCGAGAGCCTGCCGGTCAAGGGGCGCGCCGCCAAGACCGGCTACTCGCGCGAGCAGTTCGGTGAGGCGTGGACCGACGCGGCCGACGTGGAGTTCGGCCGCAATGGGTGCGACACCCGCAACGACATCCTGCGACGGGATCTGACCGACGTCGAGTTCGGCGACGACCGCGGCTGCCGAGTCCTGTCGGGCACGCTCGACGACCCGTTCACGGGCGAGCGGATCGAGTTCCGGCGCGGCGAACGGACCTCGAGCGCGGTGCAGATCGATCACCTCGTTGCGCTGTCCGACGCGTGGCAGAAGGGCGCCCAGCAGTGGACCCGCGAGAAGCGCATCGCCTTCGCCAACGACCCGATCAACCTGTTGGCGGTGGACGGTGCCGCGAACAGCGCCAAGGGCGACGCCGACGTCGCCACGTGGCTCCCCGCGAACCGCGCCTACCGCTGCACGTACGTGAGTAAGATCGTGAACGTCAAGGCGGCCTACGGCGTCTGGGTCACGCAGGCGGAGGCCGACGCGATGCGGCGCGAACTGCAGAGGTGCTGAGATGACGCGCGAGGTGACGCTGCGCCGCTTCACCGCGGAGGACTGGCCGTGGCTGCGCGCCTGGTACGCCGACCCGCAGCTCAACGCCCAGCTGGGACCGCTCGACGAGGACTGGCTGCATCATGTGCTCGCCGAGCACGACGGTGTCGAGTTGGTGGCGAGTCACCGTGAGGCTCCGGTGGCCGTCGTCGGGTGCGTCTGGGGTACCGGCGAGCATCCCGACCACGTCATCACCGACCTGGCTGTCGCCCCCGGCCGTCGCCGCGAAGGGTGGGCCGCGGCGGCCGTGCAGGAGTTCCTGGCCTGGCCCGGGCATCTCGACGCTCCCGCGTGGCGGGCGTACGTCGAATCGGGCAACCAGGTCGCGTTCGCGTTCTTCGAGAGTCTGGGATGGGCACTCACCGAGACCGCAGAGGAACGCGGTGACGACCTGCACCTCTTCCGGCGGCGGTCCTTCGGCTGAGCCGTTCGCGTGGAGCCCCCGACAGGATTCGAACCCGCGACATCCTTATTACAAGTAAGGCGCTCTACCAACTGAGCTACAGGGGCATGCGGCCGAGCCGCCCGACCATCGTAGGGCACGTCACCACCGCGCTCCCACCCTCTCGTTGCGTCATACGTTTCGTGGGTCCTGGGCCTCGGAACGTATGACGCAAGCTCAGGTGACCCTCGGCGCGAGATCCCACCGAGGGCCACCGGGCTGGGCGATACTGGGCGCGTGCCCGACTACGAACGGCTCCTCGCCGCCACCGCCTCGCTCGACACGCCCTACGCGATCGTCGACGAGGAGGCGCTGTGGGCCAACGCGGCCGATCTCATCGCCCGCGCCGACGGCACGCCGATCCGGTTGGCCACCAAGTCGGTCCGGGTCCGCTCGATCATCAAGAACGCCCTGACCCTCGACGGGTTCCGCGGGGTCATGACGTACTCGCTCCCTGAGTCGGTGTGGCTCGCCGATCAGGGTGTCGACGACATCCTGCTGGCGTACCCGACGGTGCACCGCGAGGCGCTGCTCGAACTCGCCGCCAAGGACCACCGGCTCGCGGCGATCACCCTGATGGTCGATTCCGTGGACGGCATCGACTACATCGACCACGTCCTCGGTGCCGGGCACCCGACGATCAACGTCGCGATCGAGGTCGACGCATCGTGGCGGGTGGCCGGCGCGCACCTGGGCGTGCGGCGCTCCCCCGTACACAGCAAGCGCGACGTCAAGAAGCTGGCCCAGGCGATCGTCGAGCGTCCCGGCTTCGACCTCACCGGTCTGATGTTCTACGACGCGCAGATCGCGGGCCTCCCGGACTCCTCGTTCGCCGTGCGCACCGTGAAGCGCCGTTCGAACGCCGAACTGCGACGCCGCCGTAAGCGCATCGTCAAAGCGGTCGGCAACCTCACCGACCTCCGGCTCGTGAACGCCGGTGGCACCGGGAGCCTGCACGTGACCGGGACCGATCCGTCGATCACCGAGCTGACCGCCGGCTCTGGGCTGTTCTCCCCGACCCTCTTCGATGGCTATCGCGCCTTCACGTCGCGGCCCGCGGCGTTCTTCGCCTTGTCCGTCGTGCGCAAGCCCACCCGCGACATCGCCACCTGCTTCTCCGGCGGCTACATCGCCTCGGGACAGGCCGGCGAGTCGCGCGTGCCGACGCCGGTGTGGCCCGAGGAACTCTCCCTCCTCGACGCCGAGGGGGCCGGCGAGGTGCAGACCCCGGTGCAAGGCGCGGCCGCTCGCCGACTCTCGATCGGCGACCGCGTGGTGTTCCGTCACGCGAAGGCCGGCGAGATGTGCGAGCGCTTCGACGAGGTCGCCGTCGTCACCTCGGGCGGGCATGTCGTGCGCACCCCGACGTATCGGGGCGAGCGGAAGAACTTCGGATGATCACGTGGACCAACTGGGGCGGCAACGTCACCGCCACCCCGAAGCTCGTCGCGCACCCGGCGAGCACCGACGAGGTCGCCACCCTCGTGCGGTCCCATCGCGCGATCAAGGCCGTTGGGGCAAGCCACTCGTTCACCGCCATCGCCGCCACCGACGGCGTCCAGCTGCGGCTCAACCGGATGAACCGGCTGCTGCACCACGATTCGGCCACCGCACGAGTGCGGGTGCAGGCGGGCATGTCGCTGCGGGAGCTGAACCCGCAGTTGCAGCGGCTCGGGCTCGCCCTGCCGAATCTCGGCGACGTCGATCCGCAGTCGGTGTCGGGCGCGATCTCCACCGGGACGCACGGCACCGGCGGCCGGCTGCACGGCATCGCGGCCGCCGTCGTGGCGCTGCAACTGGTGGTCGGCGACGGCACGGTCGTGGAGGTCGACGAGACCCACCCGTGGTTCGGTGCGGCGCGAGTCGGGCTCGGCGCCCTCGGGATCGTCACAGAGGTCACCCTCCAGTGCGTGCCCGCGTTCCTGCTGCACGCCCGCGAGGCGCCGATGCCGTTGCCGGACGTCCTCGCCGGCCTCGACGACCTCGTCGACGGCAACGATCACTTCGAGTTCTACTGGTTTCCGCACACGGTGAAGGCGCTCACCAAGCGCAACAACCGCGTGCCGGCCGGGACCGAGCGCAGGCCGCTGCCGCGCTGGCGCTCATGGCTCGATGATCGATTCCTGTCCAACACGGTCTACGAACGGGTGAACCGGCTGTCCGCCGTGCGTCCGGCACTGATCCCGCGGCTCAATGCGATCTCCGGATCGACGCTCGGCGCCCGTGAGTACATCGATCATTCCTACGCCGTGTTCGTGTCGCCGCGCGACGTACGATTCCGGGAGTCCGAGTTCGCGATGCCGCGCGCGGCCGCCGCGGAGGTGATCGGCGAGCTGCAGCGATGGTTCGGGCGACGCGAGGATCTCGTCGGCTTCCCGATCGAGGTGCGCTTCACCGCGGCCGACGACATCTGGCTGTCCACCGGGCATGAGCGCGACAACGTGTACGTCGCGGTGCATCAGTACCACCGCGCCGACTACCGCCGGTACTTCGCGGCCGCACAGGACATCTTCGTCGCGCACGAGGGGCGCCCGCACTGGGGCAAGCTGCACACCCTCGACGCGGACTACTTCGCCTCGCGCTACCCGCGCTTCGCGGACTTCCTCAGCATCCGCGACGAGGCCGACCCCGACCGCCGCTTCGCCAACTCCTACCTCACCCGCGTGCTCGGCGCGTGAGCCCTCCGGCCCGAGATGTGGTCAGTTCTTTGGAACAGCGGCGGGGTTCGATTCCACAGAACTGACCACATCTCGCGGCGGAGCCGCCTACGGGAGGAAGATGCGGGCGACGAAGTAGAAGAGGGCGGCGACGGTGGCCGCGGCGGGGATCGTGATGACCCACGCGACGACGATGCCCTGCGCCACTCCCCAGCGCACGGCACTGAACCGCTTCGTCGCGCCCGCACCCATGATCGCCGACGTGATGGTGTGCGTCGTCGAGACCGGCGCGTGCAGACCGATCGCCATCACGTACAGCACCGATGCCGCGGTGGCCTCGGCCGCGAATCCCTTGGGCGGATCGAGCTCGATGATGCGGCGCCCGAGGGTGCGCATGATCCGCCAGCCACCGGCGTACGTGCCCGCCGCGATCGCCGACGCGGCCGCGACGATGACCCAGAACGGCACGTCGTTGCCGTCGTGCAGGCCACCGGCCACCAGGGCGAGGACGATGATGCCCATCGTCTTCTGCGCGTCCTGCAGACCGTGACCGAGCGCCATGCCCGCCGCAGAGACGGTCTGGGCGAGACGGAAACCACGGTTCACCCGAGCCGGTCGAGCGCGCCGGAAGATCCACATGATGGCGACCATCAGCAAGTAGGCGCTGAGGAAGCCGACTGCCGGTGACACCACCATCGGGATGGCGACCTTGTTGACCAGGATGTCCCAGCTGACCGTCGTGGCCGACGCGATGCCCGCACCGACGATGCCGCCGATGAGCGCGTGCGAGGACGACGACGGGATGCCGAAGTACCAGGTGATGAGGTTCCAGGTGATCGCGCCGACGAGCGCCGCCAACACGATGGTCAGCGCGTGGGCGGACCCCTCCCCCGGTGCCGTCTCGATCTGGATGATCTCCTGGATGGTCTGCGCCACACCGACACCCAGCCAGGCGCCGACGAAGTTGAGGATCGCCGCCATCGCGAGGGCGACTCGCGGTGTCAGCGCACGCGTCGACACCGAGGTGGCGATGGCGTTCGCGGCGTCATGGAAGCCGTTCGTGTAGTCGAACACGAGCGCGATCACGACGACCGCGATCACCATGGCCAGGGTGAGATCCACCGGTCAGGACTCCTTGACGGCGATCTGCTCGATGGTGTTGGCGACCGACTCGAAGGCGTCGATGGCCGACTCGACCGACTCGACGATGTCCTTGAGCTTGAGGACCGCCATCGCCTTGTAGCTGCCGTCGAACAGGTGCGCCAGGATCCGCCGGTGGTTGCGGTCGCCTTCGTTCTCGAGTCGGTTGATCTCGATCCAGAACTCCTCGAGATCCTTCATCGTCCGCAGCCTCGGCATGGCCTCGGCGGTCAGCTGCGCGGCGCGCTGGAGCACTGCGACCTGACCGGCGAACGCCTCGGGGAAGTCCGTCACTCCGTACAGGACGATGCTGTCGACGGCCTCGTCCATGTGGTCCATGACGTCGTCGAGACCGCTGGCGAGGGCGTAGATGTCCTCTCGGTCGAACGGGGTGATGAACGTGCTGTTGACGCGCTTGATGATGCGGTGCGTCGTCTCGTCGGCCTGGTGCTCGGCCTCACGCATCCGCTCGGCGATGTCACCGTTGGTGACGTCCATGTCGAGCACCTGAGCGAGCAGATCTGCACCCGTCACCAGATGCTGGGCCGACTCGGTGAACAAGTCGTAGAAGGTCGTTTCGACCGGTCGAATGCGAAACCGCACGCAAGGCTCCCTTGAGAGGCGGAACTGGGCCGCCCACCATGCTAAACGGCAATGCACCACGCGGACGCATCGCGGTCGCTCCTGGCTCGCCCTCAGTTCACGGAGTCGTCATCGGACCCCACGCCGAGCAGGTGGTCCACCTCGTCCTGGGTGAGCCGGGCCTCGGTGCCCGAGGCCGCGATCATGAGCCTGCTGGTCAGCTCGATCTCGGCGAGCGCGGCGTTGTCTCGCAGGCGCTCGTCGAGCGGCTCCGATCGGTGCTCTTCGCGGGGGTGACGAGGGGACACAGCCCGCAGGCTACTCCCGATCACGCGTGCGCGCCGATGGTTCCCAGCACGTCAGGAAGGGTGGAACGCCAGGTATCACGCAGCTGCGCGACGTCGACCGTGAACTGTCCGTCGACGACGATCCGGTCGCCGCCGGTACGGCCGATCGAGGCCAGCTCCACGCCGTGCTGCTCGGCGAGAGACACGAACTCCTCGTGGTTGTCCGCCGGCACCGCGACCAGCACACGACCCGCGGACTCGCTGAACAGGTCGACGAACGGGTCGTCGAGTTCGAGCGTCGCACCGACGCCGTTGCGGAAGGCCGCCTCGGCCACGGCCATCGCGAGACCGCCGTCGGACAGGTCGTGGGCGGCTTCGATGATCGCCGTCTTGGCGACGTCGACCATGAGGGCGGCGAGACGGCGTTCGGCATCGAGGTCGACCGCCGGCGGAAGGCCGCCGAGATGCCCGTGCACGACGTCGGCCCAGGTGGAGCCAGACAGCTCGTCGCGGGTCTCGCCGAGCAGCAGCAGGTGCGCGCCCTCGGTCCGGAACCCTTGGGTGACGCGCTGGCGGACGTCCTGGATGACGCCCAGCACTCCGACGACCGGGGTCGGGAGGATCGGGGTGTCGCCGGTCTGGTTGTAGAACGACACGTTGCCGCCGGTCACCGGGATGCCGAGCTCGGCGCACGCGTCCTTGAGACCGTGGGTGGCGCGTTCGAACTGCCACATGACGTCCGGGTCCTCCGGCGAGCCGAAGTTGAGGCAGTCGGTGACCGCGAGCGGCTGCGCTCCGGTGACGGCGACGTTGCGGTACGACTCGGCGAGGGCGAGCTGCGTGCCGGTGTACGGATCGAGCTTGGCGAAGCGGCCGTTGCAGTCGGTGGAGACGGCGACGCCGAGGCCGGTCTCCTCGTCGACGCGGACCACGCCGGCGTCCTCGGGCTGGGCAAGCACGGTGTTGCCGAGCACGTAGCGGTCGTACTGGTGCGTGACCCAGCTCTTGTCGGCCATGTTGGGGCTGGTGACGACCTGCTCGAACTGCTCCCGCAGGGCCTCGGGCGAGGCCGGGCGCGGCAGCTTCTCCGCGGCGTCCGCCTGGAGGTCGTCCTGCCACGCGGGGCGGGCGTACGGGCGCTCGTAGACCGGGCCGTCGTGGGCGACCGAACGCGGCGGGACGTCGACGACGGTCTCGCCGTGCCAATCGATGACGAGGCGGTCCCCGTCGGTGACTTCGCCGACGACGACGGCCTCGACGTCCCACGTGCGGCAGATGTCCATGAACGCGGCCAGGTGCTGGGGCTCGACCACGGCCATCATGCGCTCCTGGCTCTCGCTCATGAGGATCTCCTCGGGCGAGAGGGTGGCGTCGCGCAGCGGCACCTGGTCGAGCTCGACGTGCATGCCGCCGTCACCGGCGCTGGCGAGCTCGCTGGTCGCGCAGGACAGACCGGCACCGCCGAGATCCTGGATGCCGGCGACGACGCCGGCTTTGAACAGTTCGAGGGTGCACTCGATGAGGAGCTTCTCCATGAACGGATCGCCGACCTGCACGCTGGGGCGCTTGGTCGGGCCCTCGTCGGTGAAGGTCTCCGAGGCGAGGACGCTCACGCCGCCGATGCCGTCGCCTCCGGTGCGCGCCCCATAGAGGACGACCTTGTTGCCCGCGCCGCTCGCGTGCGCGAGGTGGAGGTCCTCATGACGCAGCACGCCGACGCACAAGGCGTTGACCAGCGGGTTGCCGATGTAGGTCTCGTCGAAGACGACCTCGCCGCCGATATTGGGCAGTCCGAGGCAGTTGCCGTAGCCGCCGACGCCGGCGACGATGCCGGGCAGGACGCGGGAGGTGTCGGGCGCGTCGAGCGGGCCGAAGCGCAGCGGGTCCATGACGGCGACCGGGCGCGCGCCCATTGCGAGGATGTCGCGCACGATGCCACCGATGCCGGTCGCGGCGCCCTGGTACGGCTCGACGTAGCTGGGGTGGTTGTGCGACTCGACCTTGAAGGTGACCGCGTACCCCTGGCCGATGTCGATGACGCCGGCGTTCTCGCCGATGCCCGCGAGCGTCTTGCCGAGCGGGGTCTCCTGCGGCAGCTCACCGAACTTGCGCAGATGCACCTTGCTCGACTTGTACGAGCAGTGCTCGCTCCACATGACCGAGTACATGGCCAGCTCGGCGCCGGTGGGACGGCGGCCGAGGATCTCACGGATGCGCTGGTACTCGTCGGGCTTCAGACCCAACTCGGCCCAGGGCTGCTCGTGATCAGGGGTGGAGGAGGCGTGTTCGACGGTATCCAACGTCACGGCACCAGCCTACTTGCTGGGGTGACGGCCTCCGGCCGGTGACCTGGCGCCGCTCCCTGGGACCTCGGTTCCCCACGATTCCACCGGTGGTGAACGGTTCTGCGGGAACCGTCAACGGGCGGGAAGGAGTTCGCAGACGAGATCGCGCAGGATGGCGAAGCCGTTCTGCGTGAGGATCGACTCCGCGTGGAACTGGATGCCGCGGTAGTGCGGCCCGGCGACGAGGTGGACGTCGCCGCGCTCGTCGGTCTGCACGCTCACGCCGTCGGGCAACCCGGACGCCGGCACGCGCGCGACGAACGTGTTGTAGAACCCCACGGTCTCCTCGCGGCCGAGCACGGGGAGCCGACTCTGCGTCCCCTGGAAGACGATGTCCTTGAACTCCAGATCGAGCCCCAGCTGATGACTGAGCGCCTGATGGCCGAGGCACACCCCGAGGAACGGCTGCCGGCGCTCCAGCAATCGGTCGACCGCACTCCGCAGCACCCGCATCTTGGGCTCGTCCGCCCGCGGATCGCCGGGGCCGGGGCCGACGACGACGAGGTCGTGATCGTCGAGGGCACCCTCGGCGTAGGCGTCGTGGCGGACGATGTCGGTCGTCATGCCCAGCACGCTGAAGACGTGGGCGAGCATGTTGACGAAGTCGTCCTCACCGTCGAGGATCACGACCCGTTTGCCGGTCAACTGCGGCATCGGCGGCGTGCCCGACTGGTCGCGGAGCCAGAACTGGCTGAGCCGCTGGTTGCGCGAACCGAGCGCGATGAGCACGTCGTCCTCGCGGGTGAACGCATCGAATCCGTCGACCGCCGGCGGGGCGGCCTCGACGAGACCGAACGCGCTGAGGATTCCGGCGGCCTTCGCCCAGGTCTCGGCGGTCTCGTACTCCGCGTCGGAGTCGCGCACCAGCGTCGCCCCGGCGCTGACCTTGAGGTGTCCGTCGAGATCGACGTCGGCGGTGCGGATGAGGATCGGCGCGTCGGCCTTCTGCCCGCCCTCGGCGTCGCGGCCGATCAGCGCGGCGACGGAGGCGTAGTAGCCGCGGCCCTCGGGCTCGTACTGCGCGATGAGCCGGCACGCGTTCTCGACCGGGCTGCCGGTCACGGTGGCCGCGAACATCGAGTCCCGCAGCACCTCGCGGACGTCACGGTTCGTGCGGCCGGCGAGGAGGTACTCGGTGTGCACGAGGTGGCTCATCGGCTTGAGGTACGGCCCGAGCACGAGGCCGCCCTCGTGACAGATGTCGCACATCATCTTGAGCTCCTCGTCGACGACCATGAAGAGCTCGTAGATCTCCTTCTCGTCGGACAGGAACCGCAACAGTTCGCGTTTGCGATCGGCGTGCGTCTCCAGGCCCCGCATGCGGAACGTGCCCGAGATCGGGTTCATCCGCACCTGCCCGCCGTTCAGGCTGACGTGCCGCTCGGGGCTCGCACCGATGAGGTAGCGGTCGCCGGTGAAGATGCAGAACGTCCAGAACGCCCCGCGCTCGCGTTCGAGGAGGCGGCGGAGGACCGTCAGCGCGCGTCGGTGGCCCCAGTCCGCCACCTGCGCGCGGTAGTGCCGGCCGATCACGAGGTTGGCGCCTTCGCCGTGGCCGATCTCCTCGTCGATGATGCGCCGGACGATCCCGGCGTACTCGCCGTCACTCGTCTCGAAGCCCCCGCGGTCGACGAACTCGACCGGCACGTCGGGAAGGAGCTCCAGCAAGTCGGTCAGGGCGATCTCCTCGAGCATGTCGGCCCGGATCACCGACAGCGGCGTACCGTCCTCGCGCGCGTCGAAACCGCGCTCGCGGACCTGCGCGTAGGGCACGACGACGAGGTGGTCCCAGCGCTCCTCCGCCCCCTCGAGGAGGGGGATGTCGGCGAGGCTCTCGATGTCGGTCCGCGGACCGCCGAGCAGCGTGACCGTGTCAGCCTCGCGCCCGCGGATGAGCGCGAACGCCGGCTGGGCGAGGAGGTCGTCGAGCAGGGTCATGGAAGGACTTTCTACGTCGGTCGCGGCCGAGGACGACGAACGCCCAGCACCGGCCGAGACGGCGGACTGGGCGTTGATTACAGACGACAGGCCACCTACCGGCGGCGCCACCAGGTGCGAGTCGTCATGGCGGCAGCGTAGCGCATTCCCCGCCGCGCCCGCCCCGAACCCGTTGAGTGTGACGTTTGGCAGGTGAATCGGGGGTTTTACCTGCCAAACGTCACACTCAACGCGTTCTCGACGGGGCGCTGTCACACTGAGGCTCGTGGACATCGATGAGGACGCTCTGCGTGACGATCTCGCCACCCTCGTGGGCTTCGGGGCGGTCGGCGGCAGCGAGGCCGAGGTGGCGATCCAGCACTGGTGCGCCGAGCGTCTCACCTCGCTCGGCCTCGAGGTCGACCACTGGCGCGTCGACCTCGACGAGGTGCGGGCCGAGCCGGACTACCCGGGGGAAGAGGTCGCGCGCGAGGAGATGTGGGGCTGCGTCGCGGCCACGAACAGCGACCGGCCCGCAGTGATCCTGGCCGGGCACGTGGACGTCGTCCCGACCGGGGACATCGCGCTCTGGGACTCCGACCCCTTCACGCTCACCTCACGCGACGGGCAATGGCGCGGGCGTGGCACGTGCGACATGCTCGGCGGCGTCGCGGCCATCTTCGCCGCAGCACGAGCCGTCGACCACGCCTCACTCACCCGCACGTTCGCGATTCACACGGTCGTCGCGGAGGAGGACGGCGGACTCGGCACCTTCGAGACGCTTCGCCGTGGCCACGCCGGCGACGCGTGCCTCATCGCCGAGCCGACGGCGGGCCGCTTGATCACCGCCAACGCGGGATCGCTGACCTTCCGCCTTGAGATCCGCGGCGCGGCCACGCACGGCTCGATGCGCCGGTCGGGCGTCTCGACGATCGACCTGTTCCCGCGGGTCCTCGCCGCCCTTGACGCTCTCGAGGACAAGCGGAACGCCGACGTGCCGACGCTCTTCGGCCCCCTGCCGTTCCCCATCTCGATCGGCATCGTCCACGCCGGCGACTGGGCGAGCACCGTGCCCGACCGGCTCGTAGCCGAGGGCCGCTACGGCATCCGTCCAGGGGAGGAGTTCGCCGAGGCCGAGGCGTTGTTCGAGGCGCACATCGCCGAGCTGTGCGACTCGGACCCCTGGCTGCGGGAGCACCCGATCGAGGTGACCTGGTCCGGCGGGCGGTTCGCGGCCGGGGTGACTGAGCCGGATCATGCGTTCGTCCACCAGCTGCACGAGCTGACCGGAGCGCCGGCCGCTGGGGCGCCGTACGGTTCGGACCTGCGCCTGTACGTCGGCGCGGGCATCCCGACGGTGCAGTACGGGCCCGGTGACATCGCCGGGGCGCACGCCGTCGACGAGTCGGTGCCGATCGACGAGGTCGTTCGTTGCGCCGCCGCCTACCGCGATCTCATCCTCGCCCGCTGCACCTGACCGAAGCACATCGAGAGCACACCTCACGCAACGTGGTCTCGATACGCTCGGCCGCGGCCGGCCTCCCTACTCGACCACCTATTCCCCCTCGGTGGTCGAGTAGCGGCGAGCTCTGCGAGACGCGCATCGAGACCACACCTCACGCAACCTGGTCTCGATACGGCACTCCGCTAGCGCTCCGGCCTACTCGACCACCTATCCCTGCGAGGCCCGCTAGCGGTTCGGCCTACTGGGGTGCGGGGGTGGCGGTGTCGTCGTCGACGTCGCTGACGGTGAGCTCGGTGTAGTCGCCGACCTCGATGATGGCGCCCGGCTTGAGCGTGACGATCTGCAAGCCGACCGGCCGCCCGTCGTCGAACGTCACCAGCGTGACCTGGGCGTCGCGGCGCAGCTTGCTGCCCAGGGCGAAGGCGTACACGGCGCCTCCGGTCGAGGCCGTCGTCAGCGCCGTGGTGATGCCCTCCTCGCCCTCGGTCTCCGTCGGACCCACCTGCCGGTGCAGGTGGCCGGACAGCACGAGATCGGCGCACCCGCGCTCGATCGTCTCGCGCGCCGAGGCGGAGCTGTGCACCATGAGCACGCCGACGCGCTCGTCGGCCTCGCACGCGGTCTCGGCGAGCGCCTCGCTCTGCTCACCGATGGCGCCGATGTTCTCGCCCTCGTTGCCGGTGTAGCCGGCGGTCAGGCCCGAGCTGCGGGGGTCGCTGTCCCCTAGCAGGGAGATGCCCTCGAACTCCTCGATCTCCCCGTCGAGCACGGTGAAACCCGCCCGCTCCATCTCCTCGCGGATGTACGGGCCCTGATCGTGATTGCCCGCGACCGCGTAGACGGGGTAGTCCTCGAAGGTGGTGGCGAGGGAGCGGATGCTGAAGTCCTCCCAGCTCGCGCCGTTGGAGGTGTCGTCGCCGAGGTTCATGACGAACGAGATGTCGGCGCGGTCCGCGATCGCCTTGGCCACTTGGTCCATCGTGATGTTGTCGTGCCGGTCGGTGACGACGAGCGCGGTGATCTCGTCGCCCTCGGGAGCGCGAATGCCGTCGACGTCCTCCACCTTGGCCGCCAGGTCACCGTAGAACTCGACCGACTCGCTGTAGGTCGCGATCGCGCCGTCGAGCAGCGCTTTGCCGCCCGTGACCGCGGCGCCCTTCGACACCTCGACACTGCGCAGCGCGCTGGTGTCGGCGGGGATCGTGTCCAGTTCGGGGAACTCGGTGGCGATCGGCACCCAGGTGACGTTGCGCTGGTCACGCCCGTTGGGAAGCGCCACCCACACCGACGCGACCAGGACGACGGCGAGGGTGCCGGCGACGGTCGCCGCACCCCGGCTCGGCGGCCAGGACGCGACGAGTTCGGCGCGGCGCTCGGGTCCGACGATCCGCCACACCACGACGATCGCCGTCACGGTGGCGACCGCTGCGGCCAGCCCCCTCACCGCGGACTCGAGCGCGACGTCGCGCAGTTCCGCCTCGACCTTGGCGATCTCACCCTCGGGAGCGGCCGCGATCGCGGCGTCACGCGCGAGGATCTCCTCGAAGTTCGTGATCGGGCTGTCGTGCAGCACGATCGTCGCGCCGATGCCGAAGGGTGCGTTGCTGGGCAGCCGGAACTCGGGCAGCAGCGGCCCGGCCTGCACCGTGGCGTGGCCGTCGAACGTTCCGTTGACCGTGGCCGCGTGCGCACCGAGCGTGACGGACCGCTCGGAGTGCAGGAATGAGGCGGCAGCGACCCACAGTCCGACGACCAGTCCCACGACGAGGAGGGCGGCGATCCGCAGCACGCGACCCGCCATCACACCTCCTGCAACCATTGGTCGGTCGTGCCCAGGGTCGCGAGCCGCTGCGTCGCCCGGGTGAGCACGACGTAAAGCGTGCGCCAACCGGCCGGGGACTCGGCCACGAAGGCGTCCGGCTCCACCACGAGGACGCCGTCGAACTCCAGCCCCTTGGTGTCGAGGCCGGTCAGCAGCCGGACGCGGTCGGGCGCGATCTCGCCCAGCTCGCGCTGCCACTGCGAAAGCGCTGCGTACGGAACCACGACGGCGACCGTACCGGCGGTCTCGGCGAGCAGCCAGTCGAGCAGCGCGCGCGCCCGAGCGGTGAGTCGTCCGGTGTCGACGCGCTCGTGGCGCGGCTCGACGCCGGTCCGTCGCACGGCTTCGGCGAGGTCCGGTCGCTCGATCGTGCGGCGGGCCACCCGCGAACCGAGTTCATAGATCTCGGCGGAGTTGCGGTAGTTGGTCGACAACCGAAAACGGTGGATCGGCTTGTCGCCGAGCGCCTCGGCACGAGCCTCGGTCGCTTCCGCCGGCAGCGGCCAGGAGGCTTGCGCGTCGTCGCCGACGATCGTCCAGCTCGCCAGCCGGCCACGACGTCCGAGCATCCGCCACTGCATCGGGGACAGGTCCTGCGCCTCGTCGACGAGGATGTGCGCGAAGCTGTCGTCCTCGATGCTCGAGGTGGTGCGGAGTCGCTCCTCGGCCTCCTCCCGCTCACGGCGTTCGAAGCTCATGAGCTGGCGAGGTGCGCCGGCGTCGAGGTCGAGCTCGGGCGGCACCTCCCCCACGAGATGGCGCAGCTCGTCGATCAGCGGCACGTCCTCGATGCGCGGCGCGTCCGTGCTCCACGTGCGGCGCAAGGTCGCGATCTCCTCGCTCGTGAGCAGATCGGCGGCGAGTTCGCCGAGGCGCTCTGGAATCGACCGCCACAACTGGACCGCATCGACCTCGGGCCACCAGGACTCGACGAAATCGATGAACCGGGCGTCGCCGATCATCGCGTCGATGAACGCGTCCTCGCCCTTCTCGAGGGCGCGTTCGGCGGCGACCTGGGACCAGAGCGCCTGCAGCACGGCCGCGGGCGCCTGGCGGAACACTCGATTGTGCGGCGCCTGCTGGAGCAGCCTGCGGCGCAGCCGCTTGAGGTCGGCGCCGGTGAGGTGGAGGCGCGCGTCGCGGTAGAAGCCGGTGAACTCACGCGGGGCGTCGGCGACCGGCGACCGCGACAACCGCCGCAGCACCGTAGCCATCCGGGCCGACCCCTTGACGGCCGCGGCCTCCGGGACGTCGTGCTCGCCCGCGCGGATGCCGTCGACGACCTCGCCGATCGCCCGAAGGGTCACCGCGGTCTCGCCCAAGCTGGGCAGCACCCGCTCGATGTAGTTCATGAACACCGCCGACGGGCCGACGACGAGGACCCCGCCGCGCTCGAACCGCCGGCGGTCGGTGTACAGCAGGTAGGCGGCGCGGTGCAGGGCCACGACGGTCTTGCCCGTTCCCGGGCCGCCCGCGATGATCGTGGCGCCCCGGCTGGGCGCGCGAATCGCCTCGTCCTGCTCTTTCTGGATCGTCGCGACGACCGAGTGCATCGCATCGTCACGGGCCCGGCTGAGGCTCGCCAGGAGTGCCCCTTCGCCGATGACGACCATGTCGTCCGGCGCATGCTCGGCATCGAGCAGGTCGTCCTCGATGCCGACGACCCGATCGCCGCGCGAACGCAACACCCGGCGGCGGACGACACCCGCGGGCTCCTGCGCGGTGGCGCGGTAGAAGAGGGACGCCGCGGGCGCGCGCCAGTCGACGAGCAACACCTCACGGTCCTCGTCGCGCACGCCGATCCGGCCGATGTAGCGCTTCTCGCCGTCGCGCAGGTCGAGCCGGCCGAACACCAGCCCCTCGTGCGCGGCGTTCAGCGCCGACAACCGGCGTGACGCCTGATAGACCATGGCGTCACGCTCCACGAGGCCTCCCTCGTGACCGATATGGCCACGCGCCATGCCCTCCGTGACGAGGGCTCGGGCGGTGTCGGCAGAGACGTCGAGGCGCTCGTACACGGTGTCGACGTAGGCCTGCTCGGCCGCGAGTTCCGCGCGCTCCTCAGTGCTGGGCAACCGATCTCCTCCACAGGGCAGTCCGAACGATCGATTGTACGCTGCCGCTCCCACACCGGGAGGACCCGAACGCCTCGCGTCCCGCTACTTCTTGCGGGTGAGGAACGCGGTCATCGCCGCGCGCGCCTCCTCGCTGCCGAAGAGCTCCGCCGACTGGCGCGCCACCTGCTCGCCGTGGCGATCGATCCGGTCGACCAGCTCGGCGTTCAGCAGCCGCTTGGTCTCGCGCAGGCCCTGCGGCGAGCCCTCGACGAGTTCGCCCACCGCGGCCCGCACCGCGGCATCCAGTTCGCCGTCGGGGACCGCTCGGGTGACGAGGCCGATCGCGGCCGCTTCCGTGGCGTCGAAGGTCCGAGCCGAGAGGAACAGGTCGGTCGCGGCGCGCGGAGTCAGTCGGGTGAGCAGGCTGAGGGAGATGACCGAGGGAGCCAGTCCCAGCCGAACCTCGGTCAGCGCGAAGGTCACGGACTCGGCGGCGATGACGACGTCAGCCGCACCCACGAGTCCCAATCCGCCTGCGCGGACCGGTCCGGCGAGGACGACCACGACCGGCTTGGCGGAGGTGGCGATCTGCCGCTGCAGCGCGACCAGCCGGTGCGCGCCCTCCTCCATCGCGCCGTCCTTCGCCTCGGAGAGGTCGGCGCCGGAGCAGAACACCCGGTGAGCCGACCGCAGCACGATGACGCGCGCCGCATCGTCCTGCTCGGCCGCGGTCAACCGCTCCCCCAGCTCGGTGACGAGCTGGCGACTCAGCGCGTTGCGGTTGTGCTCGCTGTCGAGGGTGATCGTGGCGACCCGGTCAGCCACCTCAAGGTGCACGAGCTCGGTCATGGGGTTCCTTCCTCGTTGAGTGTGACGAATCGCAGGCGAAATCGCCCATTTCGGCTGCGAAACGTCACACTCAACGCGTGCGGTCAGTAGGACTTGGGGAGGCCGAGGGAGAACTGGGCGACGAAGTTGAGGGCCATCTCGCGGCTGACCGGAGCGATCCGGGTGAGCCGCGACGCGACGAGCGACTGCACGAGACCGTACTCGGTCGCCAGTCCGTTGCCGCCGTGCGTCTGGATCGCCTGATCTACCGCCGCGCACGCGGCTTCTCCGGCCGCGTACTTGGCCATGTTCGCGGCTTCTCCCGCGGCCAGCAGGTCACCGTCGGCGTACAACGCGGCGGCCTTCTGGGTCAGCAATCGGGCCATCTCGATGTCGATGTGCAGCTTGGCCAGGGGGTGCGCGATCGCCTGGTGCCCACCGATCGGCTTGCCCCACACGTCGCGCTCCTTGGCATACGCGACCGCCTTGCCCAGCGCCCAGCGCGCGGTGCCGGTGGCCATCGAGGCGGCCATGATGCGCTCGGGGTTCAGGCCGGCGAAGAGCTGGTCGAGGCCTGCGTCCTCCTTGCCCACCAGCGCATCGGCGGGCAGCCGGACGTCGTCGAAGAACAGCGTGAACTGCTTCTCCGGGGACGTCAGCCCCATGTCGATCTCCCGCCAGGTGAAGCCCTCGGCGTCGGTCGGCACCATGAAGAGCGCGGGTTTGAGCTTGCCGGTCCGGGCATCCTCGGTCCGGCCCACGACGAGCACGTGGCTGGCCTCGTCGACGCCGCTGATGTAGGTCTTGCCGCCCTTGAGCACCCAGTCGGTGCCGTCGCGCCGCGCCGTGGTGGCGATGTTGTGCGAGTTGGAGCCGGCGTCGGGCTCGGTGATGCTGAAGGCGTAGGTCGCGCTGCCGTCGGCCAAGCCGGGCAACCAGCGGTGCCGTTGTTCCTCCGTGCCGTACTGCGCGATGACCGTGCCGACGATCGCCGGCGACACGACCATCAGCAGCAGTGGGCAGCCCGCGGCGGCGAGCTCTTCGCAGACGGCGGCGAGGTCGCCGATCTCACCGCCGCCACCGCCGTACTCCTCGGGGATCGAGACGCCGAGGTAGCCGAGCTTGCCGGCCTCGCTCCACAGCTCGGTGGTCTTGCGGCCCTCGTCGGCCGCGGCGTAGAAGTACGACTCGCCGTACTTGCGGCCCAGGTCGCGCACCGCCTTGCGCAGCGCGCGACGCTCCTCGGATTCGACGAACGCGCTCATGCCCCATCCTCCTCGATGACCGCGAGCACGGCGCCCGCTTCGACTTGCTGGCCGGTAGTGACCGCCAGTTCGGCGACGACACCGTCCGTCGGTGCCGCGATCGTGTGCTGCATCTTCATCGCCTCCAGGACGACGACGGGGTCGCCCTTGGCGACCTTGGCCCCCGGTTCGACGGCGACGGAGGTGACCGAGGCGGGCATCGGCGCGAGCAGCGAACCTTCCGCCACCACGTCGGCCGGGTCGACGAAGTCGGGAACGACCTCGAAGCCGAACCCGCCGACCGGGCCGTCGACGTCCACCGCCCCATCGCCCACGGTCACCCGATAGCTCTCGCGCACGCCACCGTCGTCGAGGATCACGCGATCGCCGATCGCGTCGACGACCTCGACACCCTCGAGCCAGCGCGAGGCGAGGGTGCGGCCTTCGGCCGCATACGCGACCGCGAACTCCGCGTCGCCGCGGCGATACGTCCGGACGCGCGGCTGGCTCGGCACATTCCGCCACGCGGCGGGAATCCGCGCGAGGACGCGGGCGGCAGCGGCGGTCTGCGTCGCCTGGCCGATGGCCGCCGCCAGAGCGGCCTTGCGGACGGCATGGTCGTCACCGGCACCTGTCCACGCGTCGAGCCGCTCGTCGAGCAGCGCGGTGCTGAGGCGCGCGGCGGCGAAGTCCTCGTCGTTCACGATCGCTCGCAACAGGTCAAGGTTGGTGGTGAGGCCGTGGACCCGTGCGCGGCGCAGTGCACCCTCGAGCATCCGGAGCGCCGTCTGGCGATCGGGTCCGTACGCGATGAGCTTGGCGAGCATGGCGTCGTAGTGGATGCCGACGCCGCTACCCGCTTCGACACCCGAGTCGATTCGCATGCCGTACCGCTCGGGCACGCTGAAGCGCGCCCCGTCGAGGTCGAACGCCCGGACGATGCCGGTCTGCGGCGCCCAGTCGTCGGCGGGGTCCTCGGCGTACAGGCGGACCTCGACGGCGTGCCCGGAAGACGGCGGCGCGTCCCCGGGAAGGGGCCGGCCTTCGGCGATGGCGAGCTGCAACGCGACCAGGTCCAGGCCCGTGACGCACTCGGTCACGGGGTGCTCGACCTGCAGCCGGGTGTTCATCTCGAGGAAGAACACCCGGTCGCCGTCGACGAGGAACTCGACGGTTCCGGCGCCGCGATACCGCACGGCTTCGGCCGCCGCCCGCGCGGCGATGTGCAATGTGGTGCGCGCCTTGTCCGAGAGGTTCGGTGCCGGAGCCTCCTCGACGACCTTCTGGTGTCGGCGCTGGATCGAGCAGTCCCGGTCGCCTACGACCCAGGTGCGTCCGTGGGCGTCGCTGAGCACCTGCACCTCGACGTGGCGCGCACGCGGCAGGTACGGCTCGACGAACACGGTGCCGTCGCCGAACGCCGACCGAGCCTCGGCCTCCGCCTTCGCCAGCTCGGCGTCGAGCTCGTCGAGCGACTCCACGACGCGCATGCCGCGTCCGCCGCCTCCCGCGGATGCCTTGACGAGGAGGGGGAACTCCGCGGGGGTGACCCCGTCGAGGTCGACGTCGAGGATCGGGACGCCGGCGCGCGCCATGATCTGCTTGGCCCGGATCTTGCTGCCCATCGCCTGGATCGACTCCGGCGTGGGGCCGATCCAGGTGAGACCCGCGTCCTCGACCGCGCGAGCGAAGTCGGCGTTCTCGGACAGGAAGCCGTAGCCGGGGTGGATCGCTTCGGCACCGGCGCGGCGGGCGGCCTCGATGACGAGATCGCCGCGCAGATACGTGTCGGCGGGGGCATCACCGGGCAGTCGGACGGCGCGGTCGGCCTCGCGCACGAACGGGGCGTCGGCGTCGGCGTCGGAATGGACGGCGACGGTCGCGATGCCCAGGTCGCGGCAGGTGCGGAACACCCGGCGGGCGATCTCGCCGCGGTTGGCCACCAGCACACTGCGGATCATCGTCGACCTCCTGTCATCGGGCACTCGCTTCTCATTGCGTCATACGTTCTGAGGGCTCCGGCCCTCGAAACGTATGACGCAAGGCCGGTCGCCGTCCGATCACGCGCGGTCATAGGCGGAACACCCCGTAGCCGCGGGCGCCCTCGACCGGGGCGTTGTGGATGGCCGAGAGGCAGACACCGAGGATCGTGCGGGTGTCCCGCGGGTCGATGACGCCGTCGTCGTAGCCGAGCCCGGAGGTGAAGTACGCGAGCGACTCGTTCTCGATCTGCTGCTCGACGAAGGCGCGCATCTGGGCGTCGCCCTCCTCGTCGTAGGGCTGGCCCTTGGCCTCGGCCGCCTGCCGGGCGACGATCGAGATCACGCCGGCCAACTGCGCCGGGCCCATGACGGCGGACTTGGCGCCGGTCCAGCTGAACATGAACCGAGGATCGTAGGCGCGGCCGCTCATCCCGTAGTTGCCCGCGCCGTAGGACGCACCCAGCACGACGGAGATGTGCGGAACGTGGGAGTTCGACACCGCGTTGATCATCTGCGCGCCGTGCTTGATGATGCCGCCCTGCTCGTACTCGGCGCCGACCATGTAGCCGGTCGTGTTGTGCAGGAACAGCAGCGGCGTGTCGACCTGGTTCGCGAGCTGGATGAACTGCGCAGCCTTCTGGGCCTCCGCGCTGAACAGGACGCCCTGCGCGTTCGCGAGGATGCCCACCGGATAGCCGTGCAGCTGCGCGAACCCGGTCACCAGGCTCGGCCCGTACAGCGGCTTGAACTCGTCGAACTCGCTGCCGTCGACGATGCGGGCGATGACCTCGCGCGGGTCGAAGGGGATCTTGAGGTCGGTCGGGACGATGCCGAGCAGCTCGTCCGGGTCGTACAGCGGCTCGGCGTAGTCCCCCGCCGGAGCCGGGCCGTGCTTGCGCCAGTTGAGCCGGCGCACGATCTGCCGGCCGAGCCGGATGGCGTCGCGCTCATCGACGGCGAGGTAGTCCGCGAGCCCGGACTGGCGGGCGTGCATCTCCGCGCCGCCCAGCGATTCGTCGTCGGACTCCTCACCGGTGGCCATCTTGACCAGCGGCGGGCCGCCGAGGAACACCTTGGCGCCCTCCTTGACCATCACGACGTAGTCGCTCATGCCCGGGATGTACGCGCCGCCGGCGGTGGAGTTGCCGAACACGAGGGCGATCGTCGGGCGCCGGTCCGCGCTGGCCTCGGTGAGATTGCGGAACGACTTGCCGCCGGGGATGAAGATGTCCTTCTGGGTCGGCAGGTCGGCCCCGCCGGACTCGACGAGGTTGATCGTCGGCAGGCGGTTCTCGGCGGCGATCTGCGCGGCGCGGAACCCCTTCTTCACGGTGACGGGGTTGCTGGAGCCGCCCTTCACCGTGGGGTCGTTGGCGACGATCATGCATTCGACGCCCTCCACGACGCCGATGCCGGTGACGATCGAGCCGCCGACCGCGAAGTCCGTGCCCCATCCGGCCAGCGCACCCAGTTCGAGGAACGGCGAGTCGGGATCGAGGAGGAGCTCGATGCGCTCGCGCGCGGTCAACTTCCCCCGACGATGGTGCCGCTCGACGTATCTCGAGCCTCCCCCGGCGAGCGCCTTGGCGTGCTGCTCGGCGAGGTCGGCGACGCGTTCGAGCATCGCAGCGCGGTTCTCCTCGAACGCCGGCGACATCGGGTCGATCGCGGTCTTCATGTCATCGTCCTTCCTCGTCGTACCGATTCCCCGGACCGAAGCGGTAGGTCTGGTCCCAGGGCGGCGTGAGCGGTGGGACCTCACCTACCGCCCGACGGGAGAGGTGAGACGGCATCCACCGGCGGGCGAACATCAGTACCCCAGCAGCTTCGCGGCCAGGTCGTTGAGCACTTCGGTGGCACCGCCGCCGATCCCGAGCAGCCGGGCGTCGCGGTAGTGCCGGTCGATCTCGGACTCGCGCATGTAGCCCATGCCGCCGAAGATCTGCACCGCCTCGTTCACGACCCACTCGACGGCTTCGACGGCCTGGTTCTTGGCGATGGCGGCGTCGAGGATGAGCTGCGGGTCGGTCTTGTCGCCGCTGTCGGCGGCTCGTTCGATGGCCCGACGCGTCAAGGCACGGGCGGCTTCGGTGCGTCGGTGCATCTCGACGAGCTTGTGCCGGATCACCTGCCGGCTGATGAGCGGGCGACCGAACGTCTCCCGCTCGCGGGCGTAGCCGACGGCGAGGTCGAGGGCCCGCTGGCAGGTGGCGTAGGCCTGCACCGCGAGCGACAACCGCTCGGTGACGAACTGCTGCATGACGAGATAGAAGCCGCCGTTCTCCTCCCCGACGAGGTTGGCGGCCGGCACCCGAACGTCGTCGAAGGCGAGTTCGCCGGTGTCCGAGCAGTGCCAGCCCATCTTGCGCAGGTTCCGGCTGACCGAGAAGCCCGGCGTGTCCGTGTCGATGACGAGCAGGCTGATGCCGCCGTGCCCCGCCTCACCCGTGCGGACCGCGGTCGTCACGAAGTCCGCCCGCACGCTGGAGGTGATGAAGGTCTTGGCGCCGTTGACGACAAAGTCCCCGCCGTCGCGCGCCGCGCGCGTGGTGATGCCGGCGACGTTCGAGCCGCCTCCGGGTTCGGTGATGCCGAGCGACCCGATGAGCTCACCGGCGAGGGTCGGGCGCACGTAGCGGTCGATGAGCTCGGCATTGCCGGCCTCGACGATGTGCGGCAGCGCGATGCCGTGCGTGTAGAGGGAGGCCAGCAGACCGGTCGAGCCGCCGTTCTCGACGATCGCCTCGGAGACGATCGAGATGTCGATCAGGTCGCCGCCGTCGCCGCCCACCTTCTCTTCGAAACCGATGCCGAGGAAGCCTGCCGCGGCCGTCTCACGATGCAGCGACCGCGGCAGTTGACCGTCGTCTTCCCACTGCGGCAGGTGCGGGGCGATGCGGTCGCGGGTGAACGCCGCCACCGCCTCGCGCAGCGCGATCCGTTCCGGGGTGGCCCATCGGTCGGTCATCGACATCTCCTTCTCGCCCTCACACGAGCAGTTCGCGGGGGATGTCGACGAGGCGGGCGCGGAGCCACTCGCCGACGGCCTTGGCCTGCGGATCGAAGCGCGTCGAGGACGCGACGCCCTCACCGAGCAGCCCGTCGATGACGACATTGACGGCGGCGAGGTTCGGCAGCGGGTAAACGGTCACGGGCAGGTCGGCCGCTTCCGGCAGGAGCTCGCGGACCCGCTCGGCGTCGAGCGTTTCGGCGAGCCACGCGAATGCTTCGGCCCGCCGGGGGTGCTCGGCGGGGATCCAGACGCCGACGTTGGCCGCCCCGCCCTTGTCGCCGGAGCGTGCGTACGCGAGGCGGCCCAGCGCTTTGCGCACGGTCTCGCCGAGTGGTGCAGATCCCTCCGCGACTGGTGCAGTCGCGTGGGAATCCGGGCTGCCGGACGACGAATTCGCACCACTCGCGGGGGACGTCGGGGCGGCGGATGCGGTGTGCTCGGGCGGCGGGATGTCGATACGGGTGCCGTCCGCGAGGACGACGACGTGCGGCACCTCGGACTGCGGCAGATAGGCCGCGCGGTAGATGCCGAACGGCGATGCTGCGCTGGGCGGCGCGGTCACATGGAAGCCCGGATACGAGGCCAAGGCGAGTTCGACCGCAGCACCGCTGAACGCCCGCCCGGCCGCCTTCGGGTCGCTACTCTTGACGTGACACCGCAGGACGGCCGCGGCTTCGGGCTCGGTCGCGGGATCGGACCGGTCGGTGCGGACCAGCTCCCACGAGATCTCGTCGATGGCGACGTCGGCGAGCGCTTCCTCCAGTTGCCCGCGCACCCACGCCGCCTTCTGCTCGATGTCGAGCCCGGTGAGGACGAACTCCACCTGGTTGCGGAACCCGCCGAGGCTGTTGAGCGCGACCTTGGTCGTCGGCGGCGGAGCCTGTCCTCGGACGCCGCTGATGCGCACGCGATCGTCGCCCTCCTGGTCGAGGCGGATCGTGTCGAGGCGCGTCGCGACGTCGGGGTTGAGGTAGACCGGTCCGCCGATCTCGTACACCAGCTGCGCGGTGACGGTGTCGACGGTGACGGCCCCTCCGGTGTCCGGGTGCTTGGTGATGACGCTCGTGCCGTCCTCGGCCACCTCAGCGATCGGGAAGCCGAGCGGGCGGCTGGTGTCGATGTCGGCGAATCCCGAGAAGTTGCCGCCGGTGGCCTGTGCGCCGCATTCGATGACGTGCCCGGCCACGACCGCACCGGCCAGCCGATCGAGGTCGTCGCGGCCCCAGCCGAACTCGGCGATCACCGGCCCGACGACGACGGAGGCGTCGGTGACCCGTCCGGTCACCACGATGTCGGCACCGCGCCGCAGGGCCTCGGCGATCCCGAAGGCGCCGAGGTAGGCGTTGGCCGTGAGGGCGCCGTCCCACCCGTACTCGCCGGCCCTGGCGACGAGGTCGTCTCCTTCGACGTGCGCGACGACCACCTCCACGCCCTGCTCCGCGGCGACGTCGCGGATGCGCTGCGCGAGACCCGCGGGATTGAGACCGCCGGCGTTCGCGACGATGCGCACCTCGCGCTCCTTGGCGAGGGCGAGGCAGTCGGTCAACTGACGCAGGAAGGTCTTGGCATAGCCGAGCTCGGCGTCCTTCATCCGGTCCTTGCCGAGGATGAGCATCGTCAGCTCGGCCAGGTAGTCGCCGGTGAGGTAGTCCAGCGGACCGCCCTCGAGCATCTCGCGCATGGCCGACAACCGGTCGCCGTAGAAGCCGGAGCAGTTGCCGACACGGATGGTTCGCACGCGCTCAGCCTGCCCCGAATCAAACAAACAGTCAACCCTGCTTGTTTCTTTCGGCTCCACCCCTCGCTGTGGACGATCGCTCGGCGTGACGCGCCCTCTCGCCTACCCTGGATGCATGAACGACGCGCAGACGTGGACGGTGATCGGCAGCCTCGTCACGCTCATCCTCGCGTTCATGGCCCTCATGGTCCGGACGTTCGGACACACGTTGGATGCCCGGTTCGATGCGCTCACCACGCTCGTGACCGTGCGGTTCGAGCAGGTCGATCAGCGGTTCGAGCAGATCGACCGCCGGTTCGAGCAGGTGGACCGGTGCTTCGAGCACGTCGAGAAACGCCTCGACCGCATCGAGCACCGGGTCGACAATCTCGACCGTGACGTCACGGCGATCACCCGCCGGCTCATGGGCGGGGCGGAGGGCTGATGCGCCCGGGTCATCCCAGGGGATGACCCCAGCACCGCTCCTCCTCCTCCGGAGGCACTCGGGGTCCACCCCACGGCCCGACGAAACGAGGGGCTCGAAATTCCTACGGTCGAGCTATGACTCAGACCTCTGCGCCCCTCTCCCCCACGGCGACGGCCGACGGCATTGCTGCACGCGCCCGCGCGCTGACCAAGACCTACGGCCGCGGCGCCACCGAAGTGCACGCTCTGCGCGGTGTCGACCTCGACCTCCCGGCCGGTCGCTTCACCGCCATCATGGGCCCGTCCGGCTCCGGCAAGTCCACCTTGATGCACTGCCTCGCAGGCCTGGACACCCCCACGGCCGGCGAGGTGACGGTGGGCGGGCAGCAGCTCGAGCGTCTCGACGACACCGCGCTCACCCGTTTTCGCCGCGATCACATCGGCTTCGTCTTCCAGGCGTTCAATCTGCTGCCGATGCTGACCGCGGAGCAGAACATCCTGCTGCCGATCGACCTCTCCGGCCGCAAGCTGGACGAGGGGACGCGCCGCCGCTTCGATGACGTCGTCGACGTCCTGGGCATCCGCGAACGGCTCAGCCACCGTCCCAGCGCGCTGTCCGGCGGACAACAGCAGCGCGTCGCGATCGCCCGCGCGCTGGTCACGCAGCCCGACATCGTCTTCGCCGACGAGCCGACCGGCAACCTCGACAGCGAGTCGTCGCGCGAGGTGCTGGACTTCCTGCGCCGTTCGTGCCGCGAGTTCGGGCAGACGGTCGTCATGGTGACGCACGAGATCGACGCGGCCTCGTACGCCGATGACGTCCTCGTTCTCGCCGACGGACAGATCCGTGCGCATCTCGAGCGGCCGACGTCCGAGGCCCTCGTGGCGGCGCTGCGGGGGGTGCGCTCCTGATGCGCACCGTGACCCTGGCGTCGCTGCGGCTCTACACCCGCCGCTACGTCGCCGCCTTCCTCGCCGTGGCCATCGGCGTCGCGTTCATCATCACCATCGGTGCGCTCAACGCGTCGGCCAAGGACGGCCTGACCGCCGGGGCAGGACAGCCCTACCGCGGTTCGGACGTCGTGGCCTCGGACGTCTATGACGTATCGGACGCCCGCACCATCGTGGAAGCCGTCGAAGCCGACGGCGGAGCCGCCAGCGTGCTCGGCTACGCGATGGAACCCCTGCAGGCCGGCGCCGCGAGCGGAGACACCACGCTCGGCGTCGTCGCCGATGACGAGGCGCTGCGGTGGCAAACGCTGATCAGCGGCTCCTGGCCGCGCGTGCCGGGCGAAGTCCTGGTCGACGAGCAGGCCGCGAAGAGCAACGGCGTCGCGGTCGGCGACACCGTGCAGATCGGCGGACTGGAGCTCGACGTGGTCGGTGTGGCCAGCGCCGGCAAGGCACTCACCAGCTCGGACTTCTACGGGCTGTGGACCGACGTCAGCAGCTTCGAGAACAGCTTGTGGATCGACTCGGTTCCCGTTCGGGGCACCGACGAAGCGGCCATCACCGCCGTCGCACCGGACGCCGTCGTCATGGCGACGGACGACCACGTGCGCGAATTACAAGCTGAACTCACCCGCGGTGCGGACACGCTGACGCTCATGCTGCTGGTCTTCGTGACCGTGGCCCTCACCGTGGCGGCCATCGTCATCGCGAACACGTTCTCGATCCTGTTCGCGCAGCGCACCTCCGACATCGCGATGCTGCGGTGCGTGGGTGCGACCCGGGCGCAGGTGCGTCGATCGGTGCGTCTCGAAGCACTGGCGATCGGTCTGTTCTCCTCCACCGTGGGGCTCCTCGCCGGCGTCGGTTTCGGCTTCGGCATCGTGGCGCTCATCCGCTCGTTGTTCCCGGCCGTGGGTCTCGGCGACGCCTCCGTCGCACCCCTGTGGTTCCTCGCCGCGTTCGCCGTCGGCGTCATCGTCACCGTCGCCGCCGCCTGGCTGCCCACGCGGGCCACGACCCGCATCAGCCCGCTCGCGGCCTTGCGGCCGGCGGGAGACGGCGACGTCCGTACGACCGCGGGCAAGCTGCGCGTCGCGTTCGGCGCGGTACTGCTGCTGGCGGGTGCTGCGCTCCTCACGCTCGCCGTCACCGGAGCGAGCGTCGTGGCGATGCTCGGCGGCGGTGTGCTCGCGTTCGTGAGCGTGCTCGTGCTCGGTCCCGTCATCGTGCCGCCGATGATCCGCCTCGCGGGCCGGGCCACGGGCCCGCTGACCGGAGCCACCGGACGGATCGCGACCGACAACGCGATCCGCAACCCCAAGCGCACGGCCACGACCACCTCCGCGCTCCTCGTCGGGGTCACCTTGACGAGTGCGGTCGTCGTCGGCATGTCGAGTGCCGGTGCGGCCGTCGACGAGGAGTCCCGGGCGAGTTACCCGATCGACGCGGCGCTCGCGTCGACGACGCCACTGCGGGCTGACGCCCTCGACCGCGTCCTCGCGATCCCGGGTGTCGAGGACGCCGTGGCACTGGACGGAGTCCCGGTCACCATCGACGGGATCGCCACCCCCGCGGTCGCCCTGCCGCGTGACGCCGGCGTGATCGACGGAGACCGCAACGCGCTTCCCGGCGAGGCGGAGATCGCCTTGCCCTTTGAAATCCTCGATGAGCTGAACTTCCCCCAGACCGTCACCGTGGAAGCCGGGGGACGCACGATCGAGCTGCGGCCGACCGAGTCGTCCAGCCCTTGGGGCCCGACCCCCGTCGTGGGCGTCGAGACGATGCGTGCACTGACCGAGCGCGCACAGCCGCTCGTGCTGTGGGTCGGCACGGACGACAGCACGGACGGAAACGACCTGGTCGGTGACCTCAGGGCCGTGGCCACCGGCCTCGACGCGACCCTGTTCTCGACGATCGAGAAACAGCGGTTTATGTCGCAGCAGGTCGACGTGATGACCGCGGTCGTCGTCGGACTGCTGGGGATCGCCGTGCTGATCGCCTTGGTCGGCATCGGCAGCACGCTGGGACTGTCCGTCCTGGAGCGGCGTCGCGAGAACGCCCTGCTCCGCGCCCTCGGGGTCACTCGCCGTCAGTTGCGCGCCACCCTCGTGGTCGAGGCGATGTTGCTCGCCGGTGCGGCCGCCGTGCTCGGCGTGGGAATCGGGACGCTGTTCGGGTGGATCGGCGTCAAGGTGATGATCGAGCAGATGGTCGCGACGGGAGCGGTGCTCGTCATCCCGGTCGGCCAACTCGCCGCCATCATCGCCATCGCGGCCGTAGCCGGCGTCCTCGCCTCGGTCCTGCCCTCACGCACGGCGGCTCGCACGGCTCCCGCGGCCGGTCTCACGCTCGAGTAGGCCCCGCCTGCGTGCCGTGCGATTCCGGTGATCAGGTGAGCGGCACCTCACCTGGTCTCGATGCGCCCGCTCGTTCGTCGCGGCCTACTCGACCACCTGCGGACCGGGTGGTCGAGTAGGCCCGCGAGGACCGAGGGCCACGAAGCGAGGGGCGCGCCACACCCCTTGACAGGGGCGTGGCGACGGGTGAAATAATTCAACAAATGATGAATAACAGTGTCGAGGTGGCCGGGCTCGTGGTGCGGCGCGGTGGCACCACCGTGCTTCCCGGCCTCGACCTCGCCATCACCGCCGGTTCCATCACCGGGCTGCTGGGACCGAGCGGCAGCGGCAAGACCACACTCATCCGGTGCATCGCCGGCGTCCAGGCGGTGCGGTCGGGCACGGTGACCGTGCTCGGGGAGCCGGCCGGATCGGCCGCGAACCGCGCGCGGGTCGGGTACGTGACACAAGCGAGCTCGGTCTATCCCGATCTCACGATCGAACAGAACCTGCGGTTCTTCGCCGACCTCGCGGGCGCGGAGCACGACCGCATCGCGGAGGTTCTCGACGCCGTCGACCTCGCCGCACATCGGCGCTCACTCGCCGACAACCTCTCGGGTGGGCAGCGCACGCGCGTCTCGCTGGCCGCCGCGCTCGTGGCGGACCCCCAGGTCTACCTGCTCGACGAGCCGACCGTGGGCCTCGACCCGGCGCTCCGCCGCGACCTGTGGCACCTGTTCGCAGACCTCGCGCACGACGGAGCCACACTGCTGGTGTCCAGCCATGTCATGGACGAGGCCGCGCGTTGCGACCGGGTCTTGCTCTTGCGCGAGGGCCGGCTCATCGCGGACGCCACACCCCAGGGACTCCGCGCCGACGCCGGGACCGACGACCTCGATGAAGCGTTCTTGCGGATCGCCGAACGGAAGGCGGCATGATGACCCGGACCTTCGCCATGACGCGCCGCGTCCTGCAACAGCTCTCCCATGACCCTCGCAGCATCGTGCTGATCCTCGCGATGCCGTCGGTGCTGCTGCTGGTCTTCCGCTATGTCTACGACAGCCAGCCGCAGATCTTCGACCGCATCGGCCCCCAGATGATCGGGCTGTTCCCCTTCGTCATCATGTTCCTCGTGACGTCGGTGACCATGGTGCGCGAACGGACCTCGGGCACGCTCGAGCGGCTCCTCACCACCCCGCTCGCGCGCGGCGAGCTGATCGGCGGATACGCCCTCGCCTTCGCCGTCGCGGCTCTCGCGCAAGCCGCCCTCACGACCGCCTTCGCGCTCGGCGTACTGAACCTCGACATCGCACTGCCCTGGGCGCTGCTGGCGTTCGCCGTGCTCGGTGCCGTGGTGGGGACGGCGCTCGGGCTGCTGGCGTCGGCGTTCGCCCGGACGGAGTTCCAGGCAGTGCAGTTCATGCCGCTCGTCATCGTGCCGCAGATCCTGTTGTGCGGCCTGCTCATCGCGCGCGACCAGATGCCGGACGTGCTCTACGGCCTCTCGTGGTCGCTCCCGCTGAGCTATGCGACGGACGCGTTCACCGAGCTCGCCACGTCCGACGCGTTCAGCAGCGATCTGCTCGTCGACCTGCTGGCCCTCGTCGGCTTCGCGCTCGCGGCGATCCTCGGCGCCTCGCTGACGTTGCGCCGGCGTTCCGCGTGACCGGCGCCCGTCGCCGGGGACGGCCCCGCAGCGGCGAGTCGGTCGACCGGCGCGCCGCGATCCTGGAGGCCGCCCGGCGCCGCTTCGCCGCCCGCGGCTTCGCCGGGACCACCGTGCGGGCGATCGCCGACGACGCGGGCGTCGACCCCAGTCTCGTCGCGCACTACTTCGGCAACAAGCAGCAGCTGCTCGTCGCGTCACTCGAACTCCCGGTCGACCCGATCAGCAAGCTGGCCGGTGTCGTGCAGGACGGCGTCGACGGTCTAGGCGAGAGGCTGGTGCGGACGTTCGTCACGTCGTGGGACCCGCACCGCGAGGTCATCGCCACGATGATCCGCGACGCGATGGCCGGGAACGACACGCACTCTCCCATCACCATGGTGGCGCGATCCGTCCTCATCGCGACGGTCACCGGAGTCCTCGACGGTCCCGACCGAGACGTGCGGGCCGACCTCATCGCGTCGCAGGTCATCGGCCTGGCCACCTTGCGCTACGTCGTGGCCGTAGAGCCGTTGGCGTCCGCGCCGGTGGACGACGTCGTGCGCTGGTACGCCCCCGCGATCCAGGCCGTCGCCGACGATTCGCGTTGAGTCAGCCCTCGGCGTGGATGGACTGATCGGTCTCGGTGAGCGGTTTGCCGGTGCCGCCCCAGCGCAGCGCGACGAGTTCGGCGGCCACCGCGACGGCGGTCTCCTCCGGGGTGCGGCCTCGCAGGTCGAGTCCGATCGGACTGTGCAGACGGGCGAGGAGCTCGGGATCGAGCCCGGCTTCGCGCAGCCGCTCCATGCGCTCGTCGTGCGTGCGCCGCGAGCCCATCGCGCCGATGTAGAAGGGCCGCTGCGAACCCTCGAGCCGCAAGGCGACGTCGAGCAGCGGCACGTCGAACTTGGGGTCGTGGGTCAGGACGCAGATCACGGTGCGGTTGTCGATCCGCCCCGCGTCGACCTCGGCCTTGAGGTAACGGTGCGGCCAGGCGACGACGACCTCCTCTGCGGCGGGGAACCGCGCGTCGGTGGCGAAGACCGGCCGGGCGTCGCACACGGTGACGCGGTAGCCGAGGAAGGCGCCCTGGCGGGCGACCGCCGCGGCGTAGTCGATGGCGCCGAAGACGATCATCCGGGCGCGAGGCTGGAAGGACGACACGAACAGCTGCATCTCGGTCTCCATGCGCTGGCCCTCCGGCCCGTAGCGCAGCAGCTGCGAGCGCCCCGCCTCGAGCAGTCCCCGCGCGTCGTCGAGCACCGCGTCGTCCGCACGTACCGATCCCAGGGACCCCTCGGCGCCGTCGGGTCGCACCACGAGGTGACGCCCGATCCGACCGGGGTCGGGATGAGCGACGACGGTGGCGACCGCCACCGGACGGCCCGCGGCGACGTCCTCGGCGATGCCACCGAGCTCGGGGAACGTGCGCTGGTCGACGGGCTCGACGAAGACGTCGACGATGCCACCGCACGTCAAGCCCACGGCGAAGGCCTGGTCGTCGCTGTAGCCGTACCGCCGCAACGCGGGCTCACCGTCGGCGACGACGGCTTGAGCGAGTTCGTAGACGTCGCCCTCGACGCAACCGCCGGACACCGAGCCGACCACGGTGTCATCCGGCAGCACCACCATCGCCGCGCCGGGCTGCCGGGGCGCGGATCGCGCGGTGCCCACCACGGTCGCTAGACCGACGGTCGCGCCGGTCTCCCACGCCCGAACGAGGTCAGTGAGGACGTCGTGCATCGTTCTTCCTCCTCATGCTCGCGCCGCCAGGTCCAATACCTCGGCGAGCGTCGCGAGCGAGTGGCCCGCGACCAGCTGGTCGACGGACGGTAGGGCGGCCGCGATCCCCGATTGGATCGGCTCGTAGCCCGCCTTACCGCGGTGCGGGTTGGCCCAGACCACGCGGTGCGCCAGGCGATGGAGGTGTGCGACCTGCTCGCCCAACAGTCGCGCATCGCCACGCTCCCACCCGTCGCTGGCGATGATCACCACCGCGCCGCGAGCCACGCCGCGACGCCCCCACCGGTCACCGAAGGCCTGAAGCATGTCGCCCAACCGCGTCCCGCCGGACCAGTCCGGAACCAGCTCACCGGCGGCGGCGAGCGCCCGATCCGGGTCCTGGAGTCGCAGGGCGGGCGTGATCCGCGTCAGCCGCGTGCCCATGGTGAACACCTCGGTGGTGCGCGGGGCCGACTGGAAGGACCGGTGCGCGAGCCGCAGGTAACTGTCGGCGTAGGGCTTCATCGAACCGGAGACGTCGATGAGCCAGACGATCCGGCGAGGCCGGGGCCGGCGTTCGCGGCGCATCAACGGGCCCGGTTCGCCGCCGCGGCGCAACTGCTCGCGGGCGGTGCGGCTGAGGTCGATCGTGCCGCGGTGACTCGGTGCCGTGCGGTGCCCTCGCCGCTGCGGAGGACGGGCATCGAGTGCGGCGAACGCCCGCGCGAGCTCCCGCCGTTCGCGGGCATCGAGCGCGGCGACGTCGCGATGCGCGAGCCGTTCGCGCGCGGACGCGAGCGCCGGTGCGGCGGCGGCGTCATCATCGTCCCCAGTCGCGCCGTCGTCGGCGCCGACGCCGAGCGGTCGCTCGACGGTGACCGACACCGGATTCGTCCGCTCCCCCGCACTCGTCTCGCCGAACCACCGGGCAAACACCCGATCGTAGACGGGCAGCTGGGCCGGCGAGTCGCACAGCGTGGCACGGCCGGCGCGATAGACGTCCTCGGGGGATCCCACGTCGAGCAGGCCGACCGCCGCGATGAAGTCGGTCGAGGTGGCCGAGCGGATCCCGGCCGCGCGCAAGGCGCGGACGAAGCCGACGAGCCGGTCGAGCTCGTCGCGCCGATCGGAGGCCAGCGACTCAGCCACGCACCGTCGCCTCCACGAAGGCGCGGACCTGGTCGCCGTCCTCGCGGTACTTGCAGACCACCCCGACGGTGGCGGCGGCTGCGTCGACATCGAGGTCGTCGTGACCGAGCTGGTGAAGCGCGCGCGCCCAGTCCAGCGTCTCGGCGACGCCGGGCGCGCGGATGAGACCGACCTCGGCACGCAGGCCCTGCACGATCTCGACGATCCGGGTGGCGAGCTTGTCGCTGACCTCGGGCAACCGCGCGCGGACGATCGCGATCTCGCGTTCCAGCGTGGGGTGCTCGAGCCAGTGATAGAGGCAGCGGCGCTTGAGCGCGTCGTGCAGGTCGCGGGTGCGGTTGGAGGTCAGCACCACGATCGGCGGCTGGGGCGCGCTGATGGTGCCGAGCTCGGGGACCGAGACGCGGTAGGTCGACAGCACCTCGAGCAGCAGCGCCTCGAACTCGTCGTCGGCGCGGTCCACTTCGTCGACGAGCAGCACCGCGGGCGATTCCCGCAGCGCCCGAACGACGGGACGCGCGAGCAGGAAACGTTCGTCGTAGAGCGAGTCCTCGACGGCCTGCGGATCGTCGACCCCGCCGGCGGCTTCCAGCGTGCGCAGATGGAGGATCTGGCGGGCGAAGTCCCAGTCGTAGAGCGCCTGCCGGGCGTCGATGCCCTCGTAGCACTGCAAGCGGATGAGCGGTAACGCGAAGGCGTCGGCGAGCGCCTCGGCGAGGGCGGTCTTGCCGGTGCCGGGGTCGCCTTCGAGCAGCAGCGGGCGCTGCATGGTCAGCGCGAGGTAGCCGACGGTCGCCAGGTCGGTGTCGGCGAGATATCCGGTCGAGGCGAGCCGGTCGGCCAGCTCGGTCACATCGCGTACCGCGGTCATGGCGCCAGCCTAGGGTCGAGATCCTCCGGACGGTCCTTGTCGAGGCCGGTGGCGAGGTCGCCGCACTCGATCAGTTCGACGTCGTGCACGGCGAGATAGCCACGAGCGCCCTCGTCACCGTCGCCCTCGGCGAGCGCGGGCCAGTGGTCGCGGCCCAGCAGCACGGGGTGTCCGGGCCGGCCGTGGTAGGCGGCGCGAGCGAGGACCGCGCGGCCGGTGGCGCGGGCGAGCACCCGGGCGACGACACCGGCCGCCACATCGGGCAGGTCGACCAGATGAACGAGCGCGGCGTCGGCGGGTTCCGCCTCGAGCGCGGCGAGACCGGCGGCCAGCGAGGCGCCCATGCCGCACTCCCAGTCGTCGGCCACGACGACCCGGGCCTCCTCGACGAGGGCGCTCACCGCCTCGGCCTCGGCTCCGAGAACCACGACGACGTCGTCACACCCTCCGTCGACGAGGGCTGCCCTGGCGGCGGCCACCCAGGAGGTGCCGTCGGCCGTGCGCAGCAACGCCTTCGGCCCGCCCATGCGGCGTCCCGCACCGGCGGCCAGCAGCAGCCCCGTCACTCGACTCATCGCGGCCCTGCGGCCCCCTCGTCACCCTCGATCTCGTCCAGCCAGCGGCGGATCGCGTCGTTGTGCTGGCCCAGCGTCGGTGGCGCGACGTTCTCGCGGCGGCCGCCGGCATAGTCGTTGTCGTCGAGCCGCAGCACCGGTCCCGGGAGTCGCAGCCGGCCCTGTGTGGCGTGGTCGACCTCGATGAGCAGGCCCTGCGACTGCACCTGCTCCCAGTCGTAGACCTCGTCGAGGGTGCGGACCTTGCCCGACGGGACGCCGGAGTCGTCGAGCAGGGCCAGCCAGTGCTCGGCGGGCTGCGTGGCGAAGGTCTGCTCGAGCAGCTCGATGAGCTCCTCGCGATGCGCCACACGGTCGCCGTTGGTCGCGAACCGCGGGGTGTCCGGGTCGATCCCGACGGCGGGCGCGAACCGCTGCCACAGCAGCTCCGAGCCGCACGACAGCTGGATCGGCGAGGTGGCCGTGTGGAACAGCCCGTACGGCGCGATCGAAGGGTGGTGTGAGCCGGAGAGTCCGGGCACCTCGCCGGCGACGGTCCACCGCGTCCCCTGGAACGCGTGGATGCCGATGACGCTGGCGATGAGCGACGTCCGGACCACGCGGCCGCGGCCGGTCCGCTCACGCTCGTAGAGCGCGGCGACGGTCCCGAAGGCGCCGTTCATGCCGGCGAGGAGATCGGCGATGGGCACGCCGACCTTGGTCGGCTCCTCGGTGCCGGTCAAGCTCATCAACCCGGCCTCGCCCTGGGCGATCTGGTCGTAGCCCGCCCGGCTGGCCTCGGGGCCGTCGTGGCCGAAACCGGTGATCGAGAGGATCACGAGCCCCGGGTTGATCTCGTGCAGCCGGTCGAACCCGAACCCGAGCCGGTCGAGCACCCCGACCCGGAAGTTCTCCATGAGGACGTCGGCCTGGCGCACGAGCCGAGTCATGATCTCGCGGTCGGCGTCGTCCTTGAGGTCGAGGGTGATCGACTCCTTGTTGCGGTTGGCCGCCATGAAGTACGTCGATTCACGTTCTTCGCTCTCGCCGAGGAACGGCGGACCCCAGCCGCGGCTGTCGTCGCCGCCCTTGGGGCTCTCGATCTTGATGACCCGGGCACCGAGGTCGCCCAGCATCATCGCGGCGTGCGGGCCGGCGAGCGCCCGGGTCATGTCCAGGACCAGCGCCCCGTCGAGGGGCGCTGGTCCGTGGGACGTGGGGGTGGAGTCGGTCACTCGTTCCCCATGTCGACGATCGCGGCGACGGGTCCGCCACCCTCGGGGCCCTGGTGGGCGGCCGAGACGGAGACGAACACGGCCGGGTCGCCGGTGACCGCGGCGGTCACGCCACCGACGGCGGCCTTGATCTGCCGGTGCCAGTGGACGTCGGAGTCGTCCAGCATCGCGTTGCGGCGGCCGCGGACCTGGCCGTCCTGGCTGGCCTCGCACTTGAGGAACACGTTGACCAGACGTCCGTCGAGGTCGGTGTGGTGCGGACGTTCGGGCAGCTCGAGGCCGGCGTCGCGGATGGCGTTCCAGATCCCGTCCTGGTCGAGCGCGTCGTTCATGACCGAGTGGCCGATGCGGTACCGGCCGCCGATGCCGCGCGCGTTGCCCACGACGACGACCTGCGCCTGGTCGAGCTCGACGCCCGAGGAGCAGGACGCGACGGCCGAGTAGAGGTCGCGGTTGTGCATGACGTCCTCGTCGGTGGGCATCTCGATCTCGCCGAGCGCGACGGCGATGCCGAGCGCCGTGACGCCGTTGGAGAGGTCCATCGACTCGTGCGTGTGCTCGGTCCAGACCGTCTTGCCGCGGCTCTTGGCGTCGCGGATGGTGTGGATCGTGAGCAGCGGCGTCTTGGTCTGGACGTAGTGGACGTCGGCCGGATCGGTGATGCCGGCGCGCTCCATGGCGACCTTGACGGCGTCGGCGACCTTCTCGATCATCGGCGTGCGGCCGATCTCCTCGGGAAGGAGCTGCTCGCTCATCGCGAAGCCGACGCTGAGCCGCGGCTCGTCGGTCTTCGGCGCCTTGTCCTCGGGGAGGGTCGCGAAGATCGTCGCGTGGGGGCTGATCACGCCGTCGGTGCCGCCGGACCACACGATCGGGACCTGACGGACCTCCTCGGCGGAGCGGGAGCCCTTCTCGACGAGCACCTCACGGAAGGCGCGGTCGGCGATGATGCGGGTGTAGTCGTTGACGCCGCCGTTGCCCTCGGTCTTGCCGATGATGGCGATGACGCGGTCGGCCTCCATGACCCCGTCGTCGATGAGCTTGGCGAGCTCGCTGGCGTCGGCGACCGAGTGGATCGGGACCTTGCGGACCTCAATTGCGGAGGGCATGTGACGTTTCCTTCCTGGTTGGGTTGCTGGGCTGATCGGGAACGATGCGTGTCCCGACGAGTCCTTGTGCGGCGGCCGCGATGCGGGCCAATGAGGTGATGACTCCGACGCCGGTGCCGCTCTCGGCGAACGACGTGACGGCTTCGACCTTGGGTCCCATCGAGCCGGCGGCGAAGTCCTGGTCGGCGGCGATCGAGCGCATCTCGGCGGCGGTCACTTCGCCGATGGGCTTGGCGTACGCCGTGCCCCAGTCGGCGATGACCGAGTCGACGTCGGTGGCGATGATCAGCATGTCGGCGTCGACCTGCTGAGCGATGAGCGATGCGGTGAGATCCTTGTCGATCACGGCATCGGCACCGACGAAGGCGCCGGTGCGATCCCTGACCGTGGGGATGCCGCCGCCACCGGAGCACACGACGACGAAGCCGGCGTCCATGAGCGCCATCGCGGCGGGGCTGTCGAGGCACTCGCGCGGAGACGGCGAGGCGACGACGCGCCGCCAGCCGCGGTCGGGGACCTCGACGAACTGCTGGCCGCTGTCGATGAGGGGCTGGGCGTCGTCGCGGGTGAGGTAGCGGCCGATCGGCTTGCTGGGCGCGGCGAAACGGGGGTCGTCGGCGTCGACGAGGGTGCGGGAGACGACGGCGGCGGACCGGCGATCGAGGCCGCGTTCGGCGAACTCCTCGTCGAGCGCGTTGATGATGAGCATGCCGATCGTGGCCTGCGTCTGGGCGCCGCACCAGTCGAGCGGAACCGGCGGCACCTGGCCGGCGGTCAGCTCGTTCTTGGTGAGCAGATTGCCCACCTGGGGGCCGTTGCCGTGGGTGAGCAGCACGTCATGGCCGTCGGCGACGAGGTCGACGATCGGACGCGCCGCGAGTCGGATCGCGGCCCGCTGGTCTTCGGGGCGCGCGCTGCCGTCACTGGACGTCATGGCGTTGCCGCCGAGAGCGATCACGATGCGCATGCGTCGAGGCTAGGCGAGCAGCGCTTTGGCATGCATGGTCAAAAAAGTCCGAGCTTGCTCACAGATTCAGGCAAGAGCTGCCAAACTCGGCCGGGCGCTCGGCGAAGCTCGGCCTCAGCGCGCGACCAGGGCCTCGGCGAGGTGGTCGAGGGCGCCGGGAACGACCCGGTAGTACGCCCACCGCCCGCGTTGTTCGCGCTCGACGAGGCCCGCGTCGACGAGCTTCTTCATGTGGTGCGAGACGGTGGGCTGGCTGAGGCCGACGGGTTCAGTCAGATCGCAGATGCAGGCCTCATGGCCCTCGGCCGCGGTGATCAGGGAGAGCAGGCGAACCCGGTTCGGGTCACCCAGCGCCTTGAACATCGCCGCCAGGCGCAGCGCCTCCTCCTCGGTCAGCGAGGGCGCGAGCACCGGAGCGCAGCACGCTGCGGGGGAGTCGTCGAGGAGCGGCAAGGAGGCGTTCATGTCCTCCATCGTGCCACGGATATTGACAGACGTCGATCCATCGACAATAGTCAATGTATCGAACATCGTCGATCAGAGGAGACTCGTCATGAACGCGAACGACGTCAAGGAGCTCGTGCGGCAGCGGTACGCAGCGGCGGCGGTGCAGGTCGCCGGCGGCGCCCCGAACGAGCAAGTGCTGGAGGTGGCCGACGACTCCGGTTGCTGTGACGGCAGCGGCGTCGAGGTCGACGTGCGCTTCGGAGCGGGCCTCTACTCGGCGGACGAGGCCGACGGACTGCCCGCCGAGGCGGTCGCCGCGAGCCTCGGCTGCGGCAACCCCAACGCCGTCGCGGCTCTCAATCCGGGCGAGCGAGTCCTCGACCTCGGCTCCGGCGGCGGCATCGATGTCCTGTTGTCGGCCCGGCGCGTCGGACCCACGGGATTCGCCTACGGCGTCGACATGACCGACGAGATGCTCGACCTCGCCCGCGCGAACGCGGACAAGGCCGGGGCGACGAACGTCGAGTTCCTCAAGGGTTCGATCGAAGACGTCCCTCTGCCCGACGCCTCCGTCGACGTCGTCATCTCCAACTGCGTCGTCAACCTCTCGACGGACAAGCCGGCGGTGCTGCGCGAGATGTACCGCGTCCTGGTTCCCGGCGGCCGGATCGGCATCTCCGACGTCGTGGCCGAGGACCACCTGAGCCCCGACGACCGGGCCGCTCGCGGCTCGTACGCGGGGTGCATCGCGGGAGCACTCAGTCGCGCCGAGTACCTGGACGGGCTCGCGGCCGTAGGCTTTGCTGACGTGGAGGTCAAGTTCACGCACGAAGCGGTGCCGCAGATGCACGGCGCCATCATCCGCGCGGTCAAGCCCGCATGAGCGCACCGAACGCCGAGGCGGTCACGGCGCGGCTCGGCACGGTCGACCGCTACCTGCCCGTCTGGATCGCGGCGGCGATGGTGCTCGGGCTGCTGCTGGGGCGCACCGTCCCCGGACTGGACGACGCGCTCAGCGCCGTGGAGATCGGGTCGGTGAGCCTGCCGATCGCCATCGGCCTGCTGGTGATGATGTATCCCGTCCTCGCGAAGGTCCGTTACGACCGCGTCGGCGTGGTACTGGGCGATCGGCGCATGATCGCGCTGTCACTCGCGCTGAACTGGATCGTCGGGCCGGCGCTGATGTTCGCGCTGGCGTGGTTGCTCCTGCCCGACCTCCCCGAGTACCGCACCGGGCTCATCATCGTGGGGCTCGCACGGTGCATCGCGATGGTGCTGATCTGGAACGACCTCGCGTGCGGTGACCGTGAAGCCGCCGCGGTGCTCGTCGCGGTCAACAGCGTGTTCCAGCTCGTCGCCTTCGCCGCGCTCGGCTGGTTCTATCTGCAGGTACTCCCCGCCTGGCTCGGGCTGCCCACCACGTCGGCGGAGTTCAGCGTGGGTGCGATCAGCGTGAGCGTGCTCGTGTTCCTGGGGGTGCCGTTGGCGGCCGGGTTCGCCAGCCGTGTTCTCGGGGAGCGCCGGCGCGGGCGGGAGTGGTACGAGAACCGCTTCCTCCCGAAGGTCAGCCCGCTCGCGCTCTGGGGGCTGCTCGTCACGATCGTGCTGCTGTTCGCACTGCAAGGCGACGCGATCACCCGCTCGCCGTGGGACGTCGCCCGGATCGCGCTCCCGCTCCTCGGATACTTCCTCGGCATGTTCGCCCTCGCGTGGGGTGCCGCGCGGCTGGCGGGGCTCGGGTACGCCCGTACCGCCACCGTCGCGTTCACCGCCGCCGGCAACAACTTCGAGCTCGCGATCGCCGTCGCCATCGGCACGTTCGGCGCCACGTCCGGACAGGCTCTGGCCGGAGTGGTCGGCCCGCTCATCGAGGTCCCGGTGTTGGTGGCACTCGTGTACGTCGCTCTCGCCCTCCGTCCCCGATTCGAGGAGAAGGTCTCATGACCCGTCCCACCGTGCTGTTCGTCTGCGTCCACAACGCCGGCCGCTCCCAGATGGCCGCGGGATACCTGAGCGCGCTCGCCGGCGACCGGGTGGACGTGCGCTCGGCCGGATCGATGCCCGGTGACCAGCTCAATCCGGTCGCCGTCGCTGCGATGGCCGAGGAGGGCATCGACATCGCCGGGGCGCAACCGCGTCTGCTCGACGACGCGTCCGTGCAGGAGGCTGACGTCGTCATCACGATGGGTTGCGGCGACGCGTGCCCCTACTACCCCGGCAAGCGGTACGAGGACTGGGAGCTCGACGACCCCGCCGGCCAGCCGATTGAGACCGTGCGCGGCGTTCGCGACGACATCCGCCGCCGGGTCGAGGCCCTCATCGCCGAGATCGCACCGGCGTAAGCCGGGCGCGGGCGCGCTCTTGTCTGGCCGCCGAGTGGTGCACATTTCCTCGCGAGTGGTGCAGAATCGCGACGATCGCGCTCCTTCGGTCGCGGAATTGCACCACTCGCGGTCCCTTGTCGTTCACTGGAATTCTCGTGCAGCGCTGAGGAAGAGGTCGATGCCCTCGCTCGTCCCCCAGCACGTCGGCTGCGGGTCGTGAGCCTCTGACGACGCGCACACGACGACGCCGTAGATCCCGAGGGAGCTCCACGCGACGTAGCGGTAGGGACCAGGAACGCCGATGTCCGATCCACTCGAGCCTTCGCGGACTTCGATCGTTTGCCCATCGGGCAGCTGAAGCTCCTGGCCGATGGGCTCGCACTCGACGGGCATCGTCGTCGGGAGATCCTCGACCGGCATCGGCTGGAGGTCCTCGAACGACAAGCACCGCGGCACAAGCTCGTGTGGTTCGAGGAGGATCCAGCTCGGTGACCGCGTGGTGGGCGCGAGAAAGTAGGCCACCACGAGGACGGCGAAGATCCCACCCCCCGCATAGCGCCATCGGCGTCCGCGGCTGCCGGCCCACGTCATGACGACACCCTAGGAGTCCGAAGCTCCACCCGAGGCGTTTTCGCGCGCTCGTCCGGCCGCCGAGTGGTGCACATTTCCTCGCGACTGGTGCAGATTCGCGACGATCGCGCTCGTTCGGTCGCGACATTGCACCACTCGCGGTGGCTGAGCGGTCCTGCGGGGCCAGCGGCAGCCGGCACGCGGTTCAGCTGAGTTCGGCGCGGAGGGTGGTGTCGAGGTCGTGGGCGGGGCGACCGAGGAGCTCCCGCAGCGGCAGCGGACCGCACGGAAGTCCGTGCTTGTCGTAGTAATCGAACATGCCGAGCAGCCACGAGCGCTCGCGTTCGCCCAGGCTCGCCCCCGGACCGGCGGCCCAGTCGCTCGCGGCGATCTGCGCGAGGCGGACGGGGCGCCCGAGCACGCGCTCAGCGGCGGCCGCCAGATCCCGGACCGACACCAGCGCGGGTCCGCCGAGTTCGTAGGTCGCGCCGACGTGCGACGGGTCGAGCAGGGTGATCGCCGCGGCCTCGCCGACGTCGGTGAGGTCGACCAGCCCGAACGGCTGATCGAGGTCGTACACCGCCTCGACGGCGGGCTCGTCGGCGCGCAGGCCAGATAGGAAGTTCTGCACGTACGCGCACGGCTGCAGGATCGTCCAGTTTAGGCCGCTGCGGCGGACGAGGTCCTCACTCACCGCCTTGCCGACGTGATGCGGCATCCCGGGCGCGTACGGGGCGGAGACCGAGTGATAGACCACCCGGTTCACGCCCGCGGTGCGTGCGGCGTCGAGCAGCGAGGTGACGAGCGCCGGCTCGTCCTCGGCCATGTTCGGCGCCATGAGGTACATCGCCTCGCAGCCCTGCAGCGCGGCGACCGGATCGGGCATCTCGGCCCGGCCGATCGGCCGCGCGACGACACCGCGGGCGCCGAGGGCCGCGGCGACGGCATGACCCGTCTTTCCGCGGCCCCCGACGACCGCCACCTCGGCGACCGAGCTCACGCCCAGTCGACCTCGGCGGCGAAGTTGCCACCGCTGAGCGCGGCGTAACCCGGCCCGCGGTCGAAGAACGGCTCCTCAGCACGCTCGGCCCGGATGCGCTCACGCTCGCGCTTCGTGGCCTCCGCGTCGTGGCCGAGGTCGTCCGTCGCGACGCTGCCGGTGAGCACGACGCCGTAGTCCTCGAGCGCCTTCTGCTCCGAGACCTTGTCCCAGAGCACGTCGCGGACGACCATCTCGGGATCGCGGTCGAGCGGGTCGCCCCAGCCGCCACCGCCGGTGGTGCGGATGCGGATGGTCTCCCCGGCCTTGATCGGCTCGGCGTCCGCGAGCGCGTCGATCTCGCGCTCCTCGGGCGTGCCCGGGTTGACGACGACCTGGAACGGCGAACCGGCCTTGCCGCCCTTGACGCCCCAGCACGCGAGGATCGAACGGTCCGCGATGGACATGAAGTTCGCGTCCTTGAGCATGCGGATGTGCTTCTCGTAGCCGAGACCGCCGCGGAACTGGCCGGCACCGCCGGAGTCCTTGGCCAGGCCGAGCTTCTCCACGATGAACGGGAAGCGCGACTCGGTGAACTCGGTCGGCAGGTTCCGCGAGTCCGGGACGACGTGGATCGTGTCCTCGCCGTCGGCGTAGTAGCGGCCGCCGGCGCCGCCGCCGAGCACCTCGCGCATGAGGTACGGACGGCCCTCCATGTCCTCGCCGTACACGCCCGTGTAGCGGATGGTCTCCTGGTCGGCGGGCATCCGGCCGTCGACGGCCTTGGCGATGACGCCGGCCAGCACGCCGAGCAGACGCAGGATGACGAAGGTGCGCGCGTTCGTCGGCGCCGGGAACTCCGGCGTCAGCAGCGTGCCCTTGGGCGGGAACCGCATCTCGATCAGCGGCACGATGCCCTCGTTGACGTCGAGCTCGGCCATGCGCTCGGGCGTGTCCGCCAGGTTGCGCAGGATCGGCGCGAGCCACTTCTTGAGGAAGACGCCGTCGGAGTAGTCACCGCAGTGGTTGATCGGTCCCTTGGCCTGCGGCGACGTCCCCGCGAAGTCGAGGATGAGGCGCTCGCCCTCGGGATCGTCCTCCGGCGTGCGGGTCAGCGTGATGCGCTGCGTGTGCAGCTTGGGGTCCTCCACGCCGTCGTGCTCGGCGTAGTCCTCCCACACCCACGTGCCGACGGGGATCTTCGACAGGATCTCGCGACGGTAGGTGCGCGTGGTGTTGTCGATGATCGCGTCGAAGGCCGACTCCACGGCGTCGCGGCCGTAGCGGTCGAACAGTTCGCCGAGGCGCTGCGCACCCATGAGGCAGGCCGAGCACTCGGCGTCGAGGTCGGCAGCGAGCGCCTCGGGCGTCCGCGAGTTGCGGGTCATGATGCGCAGTGCCGAACGCACCGGCACACCGGCGTCCCACAGCTTGATCGGCGGGACGGCCAGGCCCTCCTCGTACACCGACGTGGCGTTGCTGGGCATCGAGCCCGGCACGGCGCCGCCGATGTCGTCGTGGTGGCCGAAGGCCTGCACGAAGGCGACGACCTCCTGCTTGCCGGTCTCGGGGTTCAGGTGGAACACCGGGACGGTGACGCACAGGTCCGGGAGGTGGCCGATGCCGCCCTCGGACTCGTAGACGTCGTTGTGGAAGAACACGTCACCGGGCACCATCTCCTCGAGCGGGAAGTCCCGCGCGATCGGGTGCACGAGGGCGCTGTAGGAGCGACCGGTGAGCTTGCGCAGCTTGCGGTCGTGGATGCCCGCGCGGAAGTCGTGGGCGTCACGGATCATCGGCGAGCGCGAGGTGCGCGCGATCGCCGTCTCGACCTCCATCTCGACGGCCGCGAGGCTGCCCTGGACGATCTCGACGAGGACCGGGTCCGCGCTGGCCCCGCCGTCCGCGGTGAGGGAGCCGAACGGGAACTGGGTCGGTGCACGCCTCGACGTGGTGGCACCAGCGTCCACGGAGCTCTGCTCAGTGCTGAGGGACGTCATGAATCGGCTCCTTCACGGGTCACGATGATGTTGCGGTAGGCGTCGACGCGAGCGACGAAGCCCGGGTGGAGCGGCACCGTGGAGCCGAACTCCTCGATGATCGCGGGGCCGGTCACCTGCGCGCCCGGCGCCAGGTCGGGACGCCAGTAGACCGGGGTGTCGACGTAGCCGGTCGCCGGCTCGAAGCAGACGGCCCGACGCGAGGCCTCGACGACCTCGGGGTTCTCCTGGACCGGCTCGGAGCGGACCTCGGGTCCCGAGACGCGGAGGTTGACCCACTCGACCTGCTGCTCGCCGTTGCCGCGGAAGTCGTAGCCGTAGAGCGCGCGGTGCTCGTCGTGGAAGCGCTCCGCGACGGCCTCGGCGGCCGCCTCGTCGAACGGGCCGTCGTCGACCGACACGCGCACCTCGAACGCCTGACCGAAGTAGCGCAGGTCGGCGGTGCGGACGAACTGGTGGTCCTCGGGCGCGAAGCCTTCGAGCTCCAACGCGGCGGCCGCGCGCTCGGTGAGCTCGTCGAAGAGCTGGCCGGTGCCGGCGATGTCGAGCTTCTCGTGGAGGCTGACCTGGGTCTGCACGTAGTCGTTCTTGACGTCGACGGTGAGCAGGCCGAATGCCGACAGGTTGCCCGGGTTGAGCGGGACGACGACGGTGCCGATGTCGAGGATGTCCATGAGGCGGCACAGCAGCAGCGAGCCGGAACCGCCGAACGTCGTGAGGGCGAAGTCGCGGACGTCGAGACCGCGCTTGACCGTGACCTGACGCAGCGCATTGGCCTGGTTCCAAGCGGAGATCTCGAGCACGCCCGCGGCGCACTCCTCCAGGCTCATGCCGAGCTTGCCCGAGAGCTCCTCGAGCGCCGTGCGCGCACCGTCCACGTCGAGCGGGATCTCGCCACCGAGCAGGTGGGGAGGGATCCGGCCGAGCACGACGTGCGCGTCGGTGATGGTGACGTCGTTGCCGCCCTTGGCGTAGCAGACCGGGCCGGGATCGGCGCCGGCCGAGTGCGGGCCGACCTTGAGGGTGCCCTCGGCGGACAGCCACGCGATGGAACCGCCGCCGGCACCGACCGTGACGACGTCGATCATCGGGATCTTGCTCGGGTAGACGCCGACCGAGCCCTCGGTGGTGAGGGTGGGCTCGCCGTCGATGACGACCGAGACGTCGGTCGAGGTGCCACCGCCGTCGCAGGTCAGGATGCGGTCGAAGCCGGCGATCTTGCCGATCAGCGCGGCGCCGAGCGCACCGGCCGCGGGGCCCGAGAGCACGGTGGTGATGGGCTGGTGCACGACCTCGTCGGCGCTCAGCACACCGCCGTTGGACTTCATGACGTAGAAGGGGACGGAGCCCTCCTCGGCCGTGAACTCGTCGAGGCGGCGCTTGATGTTGTTGATGTAGCGCGAGAGCTTGGGCTTGACCGCGGCGTCGACGAGCGTCGTCATCGAGCGCTCGTACTCGCGGTACTCACGCAGGACCTCCGAGGAGACCGAGACGACGGCCTCGGGGTGCTCCTCGGCGACGATCTCGCGGAGCCGCTCCTCGTGCGCGGGGTTGGCGTAGGCGTGCAGGAGGCAGATGCCGAGGGTGGTGATGCCCTGGTCGCGGAACCAGCGAGCGACGTTGCGGGCGCCCTCCTCGTCGAACGGCCGGATCTCGGCACCGTTGTGGTCGATGCGTCCGGCGACGCCCTTGACGAGCTCGCGCGGCACGATGCGGTCGGGCTTGACCCAGAAGTAGGAGTTGCCATAGCCGTCGGGGACGGACTGGCGGGCGATCTCGAGGACCGACTCGTAGCCCTCGTTGGTGATGAAGCCGAGCCGGTCGACCTTGCCCTCGAGGAGCTGGTTGGTGGCGACGGTCGTGCCGTGGCTGATGGCGCTCAACGCGCTGCCGTCCTCGCCGAGGATGTCGAGCACCTTGGCGACGCCGGCCAGGAAGCCCTCGGCGGGATCGCTGGGCGTCGACGGCGTCTTCGTGGTCACCATCGTTCCCGACGCCTCGTCGAACGCCACCACGTCGGTGAACGTCCCTCCGGTGTCGATGCCGATCCTGATCTGGCTGTCGTTGGGCACCTGCGGACCTCCTGTTGTCGTTGCCGTCACATTCCATCGCGTCCGGAGGCGCGATTCCACGTCAACTCCTGACGAGGAAGTGCCCCTTCGTTGTCACTTCATGCTGAGGAATGCTGAGCAGGGGTCTCGCTCCATCGCGGCTACGCCCCTCCTGCGATGGCTCCATGTCGGTCGCTGAGCGACCTCCTACTCGACCACCTACACCCGCTCAGGCGGTCGAGTAGCCGCGAGGAACGACCCGCCGCCCCATAGCTGGTCGAGTAGCCGCGAGGAACGAGCGGCGTATCGAGACCAACTCACGCAACGTGGTCTCGATACGGCTCCGCAAGCTCCGCCTACTCGACCACCTACACCCGGCTCAGCCGCGAATCGAGACCATCTCACGCAACGCGGGTCTCGCTCCATCGCGGCTACGCCCCTCCTGCGATGGCTCCATGTCGGTCGCTGAGCGACCTCCTACTCGACCACCCACACCCGGCTTAGGTGGTCGAGTAGTGGCGAGTTCTACGAGCCGCGTATCGAGACCTCTCACGCAACGTGGTCTCGATACGGCCCTCGTCCCTCGGGCCTACTCGACCACCTATCCGGGGTTAGAGGGCAGGGCGGCGGTTGCCGGCGCGGGTGAGCGCTTCGACGGCGCGGCCGATGGCGAGGAGGCGCCGCTCGGTGTTCGGCGCCGTGACGATCTGGATGCCGACCGGCCATCCCTCCGCGGTGAACCCGGCCGGCACCGAGAGCGCGGGACACCCGGTGACCGTGATGAAGTACGCCGAACGCATCCAGTCCAGGTAGGTCTCCTGCGGCTGGCCGTTGATGTCGGCCGGGTACTCCTGGTCGGCGCTGAACGGCGGCACCTGGCTGACCGGCAACACCAGGGCGTCGACCTGCTCGAAGAACTGCCGCATTCGCTCGGCCAGCGCGGTGCGCTGCCGGTAGGCCCGCGCCACGTCGTGCCCGGCCAGCCCCTCACCGGCGCGGATGTTGTCCGCGAGCGAGGCCTTGAAGCCGTCCGGGTGCTCGGCGAGCATCGCTCCGTAGCTGGCCTGGAAGTGCCACGCCCGCAAGGTGCGGAAGGTGTCCTCAGCCTCCGCGAGATTCGGCGCCTCGTCGACCACCGTCGCGCCGGCACCCTCGAACACGGCACGCTGCGCGCCGACGATGCCGGCCACCTGATGGTCGACCTGGAACGCGCCGTTCAGGTCGATCGACAGCGCGATGCGCAGGCCGGCGAGGGAGAGGTCGTCGACCTCGGCGAACGCCGAGCCCGGCGTCTCGTGGCCGACCGGGTTCCGCGACGTCGGCCCGGCCTGCACCGAGAGGAGCAGCGCGAGGTCCTCGACGTTCCTCGCCATCGGGCCCTGCACCGAGGTGGTCTCCCACACGTTGGGGTTGGGCCACTGCGGTACCCGCCCGAAGGAGGGCCGCAACCCGACGACGTTGCAGAACGAGGCCGGATTGCGCAGGGAACCGCCCATGTCGCTGCCGTCGGCGAGCGGCACCATGCCACTGGCGAGCGCCGCCGCCGCTCCCCCGCTGGACCCGCCGGCCGAACGCGAGGGGTCGTAGGGGTTCACAGTCGTGCCGAAGATCGGATTGAACGTGTGCGATCCGGCGGCGAACTCCGGCACGTTGGTCTTGCCGATGGTGATCGCGCCGGCCGCGCGCACGCGCTCGACGACGAGTTCGTCCCGCTCGGGCACGTGATCCGCCCGCAACGGCGATCCCGACGTGCTGCGCCATCCGCCGACCTCGTGCGTGTCCTTGAAGGCGAACGGCAGACCGTGCAACGGGCCGACGTCCTCGCCACGGGCGAGGCGCTCGTCAGCCTGCGCGGCCTCGGCGAGCGCCCGGTCCGGGTCGAGGCTGACGACGGCGTTGATGGTGCCGTTCGTCTCCTCGACCCGATCCAGGTGCAGTTGGACGAGCTCGCGGGCGGAGATCTCCTTGGCGCGGACGGCGTCGCGCATGGCGCGGGCCGTGGAGTAGGGGCCGATCTCGTGCTGCGTCATCGGGGCCCCGGCTCAGCGGCGCCGTGCCGCGACGGCACCGGCGAGCACACCGAGCAGCGCGACGGCAGCACCGACCACGACGCCCTTGAGGAAGGACTCGGAGTCGCCCGGCGCCGCGACCGGCGTCGTGACGACACCCTGCGGCGCGGTGGCGGCACCTGCCGCAGCGGCGGCCGCGACGGTCTCCTCGGAGGCTGCGGCCGAAGGAGCAGCGGCGGGGGCCTGGCCGGTCAGCACCTTGTTGACCGAGCCGAAGAACTCCGCCGCCATGCGCTTGCTGACCGAGGTGAGCATGCGCTGGCCGACACCGCCGATCATGCCACCGACAACGGCATCGGCGTCGTAGCTGATCTGGGTGGTGCCGTCGGGGTTGGGCTCGAAGCGCACGGCGACGTCGACCGAGATGGTGCCGGGCGCACCCGACCCCTCGGCGTGCATCATCAGCGACTCGTGCGGCTTGAGATCCGACAGGCGCACCGCGCCCTTGTACGTGCCCTTGATCGACGCCACACCGGCGGTGATCACCGCGGAGTACGAGTTCTCACCGGTCTCCTCGAGCCGCTCGCATCCGGGGATCGTCTGCACGAGCACGTCGGGCGACAACAGGGACTCCCAGACCTTCTCGACTCCTGCTTCGAGCCGCGCGGTTCCGGATACCTTCATGACGCCGTCCTTTCGTGGGAAGTGGTGCTGTGGGTGAGCCGCAGGGCGTACAGCTCGGAGGGGGAGATCGGCATGGCCGTGATGGGGAAGCCCTCGGCGTCCTCGATCGCCGCGGCGAACACCGCCGCCGACGGGATGACGCCCGCCTCCCCGGCGCCCTTGATCCCCAGCGGGTTCAGCGGCGACGGGGTCTCCAGGTGGTCGATGTCGATGGTCTCGGGCACCTCGGTGACGTACGGCATGAGGAAGTCCATGAACGAGGCGTTCTGGAGCTGGCCGGTCTCGTCGTAGGCCATGCGCTCGTACAGCGCACCCCCCACGCCCTGCGCCACGCCGCCGTGCACCTGGCCCTCGACGATGCGCGGGTTGATGAGCGTGCCGCAGTCGTGCACGACCGCGTACTTGAGGATGCGGATCTCGGCCGTCTCCGGATCGGTCTCGACGATGACGGCGTGGATGCCGCTCGCGAACGTCGACCGGGGCGGCGAGTAGTAGTCCTTGCCCTCCAGGCCCGGCTCGTCGTCCTCGGCGACCGGCGGTTTGCTCGGATCCCCGACGGCGAACTGCGTGGCCGCTCGCGACGCCTCGTCGAAGGCGTACCGCAGCGGGTTGGAGAGCACGGCGAGCGTGCCGAGCGCGATCTGGCTGTCCGGCGCGCCCTTGACCCGCACGATGCCGTCGACGATCTCGAGGTCGTCGACGTCCGCCTCGAGCGCATCGGCGGCGAGCCGGAGCGCCTTGGCACGGGCGTTGCGGGCAGCGAGCGCGATCGCCGAACCGCTCATGACGGCCGCGCGCGAGGCGAACGTCCCGACCGAGTACGGCGAACGCCGCGTGTCGCCGGTGACGACCTCGACGTCCTCGAACCGCACGCCGAGCTCGTCGGCGACGATCTGCGCGAACGCGGTCTGGTGCCCCTGGCCCTGGGTGGTCAGACCCGTGGACACCTTGACCTTGCCGCTCGTCTCGATGTGCACGTGGCCGCCCTCGTAGGGGCCGACGCCCGTGCCCTCGACGTAGCAGGCGATGCCGATGCCGACCTTGCGGCCTTCTTTGCGCGCCTCGTCGCGGAACTTCTCGAACGCCGGCCAGTCCACGAGAGCGCGGGCCTTGCGCATCATCTCGGGGTAGTTGCCCGAGTCGTAGACGAGCGGGCGGCCGTCCTGGAACGTCAGCTCGCCGTGCGCGTACGGAAAGTCCTCGGGCTGGATGAAGTTGTTCTCGCGCACCTCGGTGCGGTCCATCCCGAGTTCGGCGGCGATGGCGTCCATCGTCCGCTCCATCGCGTACACGCCCTGGGGTCGTCCGGCGCCGCGGTAGGGCGTGACGATGACGGTGTTGGTGTACAGGCTCTCGAAGCTGACCCTGTAGTTCGGCAGCTTGTACGGGCCGAGCAGCTGGGTCGACGTGATGATCGGGACGATGAGGCCGTACGGCGTGTAGGCACCGTTGTCATGCCAGAACTTGACCGACATGCCGAGCACGCGGCCCTCGTCGTCGAAGCCGACCTCGATGTGCTGCTGCTGGCCGCGCTCGTGCGCCGAGGAGATGAAGTGCTCGCGGCGGTCCTCGGTGAACTTGACCGGTCGCCGCAGCGCCTTGGCGGCCATCGGAACCAGCAGTTCCTCGGGCCACGGGTGGACGATCTTGACGCCGAACCCGCCGCCCACGTCGGGCGTGACGACGTCGACCTGACCGAGGTCGAGGCCGAGCTTGGTGGCGACGGCGGCGCGGACGCCGGTGGAGGTCTGGGTGGACGTCCACACGCTCATGCGGTTGAGGTCCTCGTCCCAGCGGGCGACGGTGCCGCGCCCCTCCATCGGCATGCAGGCGCTGCGCTCGACGGTGAGGTCCAAGCTCAGCCGGTGCGGGGCGGAGGCGATCGCGGCCTCGGCATCGCCGAACGACTGCTCCATGACCGCGGCGACGTTGCCCGGCACGTCCTCGTGCACGAGGTTCTCGGCGGCGCGGGCGGCGTCGATGCCGACGACGGGCGGCAGGAAGTCGTACTCGACCTCGATCCGGCCGACGGCGTCCTCGGCGAGGTAGCGGTTGTCGGCCACGACGACGGCGATCGCCTCGCCGACGTAGTTGACCTCGTCCTTGGCCAGCGCGTACTGGGTGCGGCCGTGGGTCAGCGCGGGGTGCGGGATCAGCAGCGGGAGGGGCTCGGCCATCGGCCCCTCGAGGTCGTCGTACGTGTACACCGCGTGGACGCCGGGGACGTCGAGGACCGCGTCGACGTCGATCGAGCGGATGCGGGCATGCGCGTGGGGGCTGCGCAGCACCGCCATCTCGAGCGCGCCCGGCATGATGTCGTCGGCGTAGCGGCCCTTACCGGTGACGAGACGGTCGTCCTCGACGCGGGCGACCGGCTCGCCCATCAGCTTGGTGGTCACTGTCCCGCCCCCTCTCCGGTCGGGATCTCGCGCTTGAGCTCGGCGGCCCGCAGCACCGACTTGACGATGTTCTGGTAGCCCGTGCAGCGGCAGAGGTTGCCCGAGATCATGTCCCGCGCCTCGTCCGGCGTCGGGTCCGGGTTCTCCTCGAGTCCGGCCTCGATGGTGGTGATGAAGCCGGGGGTGCAGAAGCCGCACTGCAGGCCGTGACAGTCCTTGAACGCCTGCTGGACGGGGCCGAGCGTGCCGTCGGGACGGGTCATCCCCTCGACGGTGGTGAGCTCGTACTCCTGAGCGGCGATCGCGAACATGAGGCACGCCCGCGTGGGCTGGCCGTCGACCAGGATCGTGCAGGCGCCGCAGACGCCGTGCTCGCAGCCGACGTGCGTGCCGGTGAGGCCGAGGTCGTGCCGGAGCGCGTCGCTCAGCAGCCGCCGCGGCGGGACGTCGACCTCATGGGTGACGCCGTTGACCCGAAGACGGATGGTCTCGGTGTGCTCGGCGGTCGTTCCTGGGGTGGTCATGCGGTCACCTCCGCGTTCGCGCGAGCGCCGGCGTCGGTGTGGGCCGCGGCGACGACTCGGGTGGTCAGGGTGCGGGCGAGTTGCGCCCGGTACTCCGTGGTGGCGTGGATGTCGGCCTCGGGCTCGAGGTGCGTCAGCGCGAGGTCGGCGGCGTCCTTCAGGCCCTGCTCGGTGAGCCGACCGTCGGGGAAGCAGCCGGTCAGGTCGACGACGGCCGGCGTCTCGCTGACCGACACGTAACCCGCGCGGACGTGTTCGATGGCGCCGTCGGGGTCGAGTCCGACGATCGCGCCGACACCGCACAGGGCGTAGTCGCCATGGCGCCGGGCGATCTCGTCGAAGGCGACGCCATGCCGGGCCGGCAGGGCGGGGACGAACGCCTCGACGGCGATCTCCCCGGCCTGCAGGCTCGTCTCCAGCGGTCCGATGAACAGCTCCTCGGCGGTGATCTCCCGGCGGCCCTCGACGGACGCGACGGTGAGCGTGCCGCCGAGCAGCGACAGCACCATCGGCATCTCGCCCGAGGCGTCCGCGTGGACGATCGAACCGACCGTGGTCCCCCGGTTGCGGATGGTGGCGTGCGCGACATGGCTCAGTGCTGCGTGAAGCAGCGGCTGGACCTCGCGTGCCTCGGCGTGCCCGTGCAACTGCGCGTGGCGCACGATGGCGCCGAACCTCACCCCCTGACCTCGCTCGACGTGGATGTGGGACAGCTCCTCGATTCCGTTGATGTCGATGAGCTCCGGCACGCTGGTCAGGCGCATCGACATCAGCGGGATCAGGCTCTGGCCCCCGGCGAGCACCTTGGCCTCAGGTGCCGCGGCGTACGCCGCGAGCGCCTGGGTCAAGGTCGTCGGTCGTTGGTAGGTGAAGGCTGCGGGTTTCACGTGAACGTCGGATCCGTCTTCTCGGGGTTGGAGTTGGTCGTCTTGTCCGCGCGGTTGACCAGGTGGTACAGGATCACCAGCAGGACCGAGCCGAAGCCGATGCCGCTGAGCACGAAGTTGTCCGTGATCCGCAGCGTGACGTCGCCGATACCGATGATCAGGCCGACCGCGAGCGGGACGATGTTGCCGGGCTTGGTGAAGTCGACGTTGTTGTCGACCCAGATCTTCGCGCCGATCAGGCCGATCATGCCGTAGAGCACGACCGTCACGCCGCCGAGCACACCGCCGGGGATCGCGTTGACGATGACGCCGAACTTGGGGCACAGACCCAGGATGATCGCGAAGATCGCGGCGACGTAGTACGCGGCCGTCGAGTAGATCCGGGTCGCGGACATGACGCCGATGTTCTCGGCGTACGTCGTGGTGGGCGAACCGCCGAACGAGCTGGCGAGCGCCGTGGCGAAGCCGTCGGCACCGAGCGCGCGGCCCATGTACGGGTCGAGGTCCTTGCCGGTCAGGTCGGCGATGCTGCGGACGTGGCCGGTGTTCTCGGCGATCAGCGCGATGACGCCGGGCAGCACGAGCAGCGTGAACGTGAGCGAGAAGCTCGGCCCGTGGACGACCGAGACGCCGTCGGCGAGGGTGCCGGACGGCAGACCGAACCAGGCGGCATCGCCGACACCGGACAGGTCGACGCGGTCGCGGACGACCTCCTCGCCGTTGACGATGGCGTTGACCGGGCCGGCCGTCATGTCCAGGATCCACGAGAGCGCGAAGCCGAACAGCAGGCTCAGGAACACCGCGACGCGGGCCCAGAAGCCGGGGAACAGCACGGCTCCCAGGACGAGGAACACCGCGGTGGCGAGGCCGACCCACTGATCCTGCGGCCAGTAGATGCCGGCGACGACGGGCGCCAGGTTGAAGCCGATCAGCATGACCACGGCGCCGGTGACCGCCGGTGGCAGTACGGCGCGCAAGAATCGGGTGCCGGCGAAGTGCACCGCGACACCGACCAGCAGGAGGACGATGCCGGCGGTCATGATGGCGCCGGTGACGTCGGCCGAGTCACCGCCCTGAGCGCGGATGGCCGCCACGGCGCCGACGAAGGCGGCGGACGTGCCCAGGTAGCTCGGCACCCAGTTCTTGACGATGACCAGGAACAGGATCGTGCACAGGCCGGAGAACAGGATCGCCAGGTTCGGGTCGAGACCCATGACGACGGGGAAGACGAACGTCGCACCGAACATCGCGACGACGTGCTGCGCACCGATGCCGACCGTACGACCCCAGCTCATGCGTTCGCGGGGGCCGACCGCCTCTCCCGGTGGTGGTGTCTTCCCCCCGTGGACGACTTGCCAGTTGAACATGCTCGACATGCGGACTCCTCAATGTCCGTCGGGACCTCGTGGCCCGACTGTAGTGCTGAGCGTCACACAGCCTCATTAGCGACATCTCACAAACAAGTAACGAATCCGTTATCGAGTGTTCTGGGCAACGTGGTCGCTGGTTGTGCTACCGATCACGTTCGGGCCTGTCCCGGCAGGGAAAACCCGCCTCGCCACGCGTCGCTCAGCGCTGGATCTCGCGGACCTGGAGGGCGACCGCCAGGTTGAGCCGCAAGTTGGCGTCGGTCGTGAACGGACCGAGCAACTGCTCGAGCTTGCCGATCCGGTACCGCATCGTGTTGTAGTGCACGAACTGCAGGCGCGACGCCTCGGCGACGTTGAGATTGGTGTCGAGCAGCACCCGCAGTGTTTCGCGCAGCTCCGCGGCATCCGGGGTGTCCTGCGCGAGCTCGCCCAGGACGTCCTCGGCGAACGCGGACAGCTCGCTGCGGTCGGGAATGAGCCCGATGAGCCGGTGGACGCCGAGATCGTCGAAGTGGAAGGTGCTGCTGCCGCCGCTGAAGCGTCGTCCGACCTCCGTCGCGCGGCGCGCCTGCTGGTAGGCGACCGGCAGCTCGTCGAGATTCGTCACGAGGCGGCTCGCGCCCACCGAGAACGGCCGGCGGCCGCCGCCCTTGTCTCCCGCGACGGACTTGACGATGCGGGCGACCAGATCACGCAGAGCGCCCGCCGCGCGTTCGGGGTCGTCGCGCATCGCCTCGGGCGCCGACAACACGGTGACCACCGCCTCGGAGAAGTCCGCCATCGGGACGTGCGGCGCGACCGAGCCGACCACCTGGGTCCACGCGGCGAAGAAGCGTTCCTGCCAGGACCGCCGCACGCGAGCCGGCACCCTGGCCTGGTCCGGCGAGGGCGGATCGAGTTCCGCGGTGATGACGATCGCCGGAAAGTCCAGCCGCCAGTTGAGCGTCTTGGCGTGCTCGATGACGTGCTCGGGATCGCCGCCGCGACCATCGAGCACTTCGCGCAGGAAGTCGCCGCGATAGCGGCTCTCCACGGCGTTCAGCGCCTGCTGCTGGGTGATCAGCAGCGCCGCGACGGTCGAGGCGCGCTGGAGGGCGTTGAGGTCGTCCTTGGAGATCGCGCGGTGGGGATCGTATGCGACGAGCCGCGCCAGGTCGCTGCTGCCGGCGACGACGGGCTGCACCAGGACCTGACCCTCCCCGATGTCCATCGGCTGCAGGCGGGGACGCTCGATCCGGAAACGGCCGGTGGGGTCGAACAGATCGGCCTCCTCGAGGGCCACGCGCATGTCGTCGGTCAGCGCACCGGCTTTCTCGCGGCCGTCGATGGAGGTGACGAGGATGCCGACGCCGAGCACGTCGGCGATCCGGCTGGCGATCTCTTGCAAGCCCGCGCCTTCGAGCACGAGTCCCTCGAGCGCCGCGTGCAGCGCGTCCGTGCGCTGCAGGACGTCCGCCTGCACGTCGGTCAGCCGGATGTGCACCTCCTCCAGCAGGTCGTCGAAGGCGGTGTCGGCCGACAGTCCGAGGATCGGGAAGCCGAGCTCGTCGGCGAGCTGGAGCACAGGCTCGGGGACCTCCTCGAGGAACCGCCCGACCTTGACGCCCAGGCCGGCGACGTCGAGTTCGTCGAGTCGGCGGACGAGCTCGACGAACTCCTTGTGGCCGGGGTCGCCGTCGACGTCCAGGCTCATCAGGGGGTAACCGCTGGTGACGAGCAGCGCGTGCGGGCGCACCCACTCGACGATGTCGGGGACCTCCATGACGTTGAGCCGCGTGACCACACGGTCGAGGCCCTTGCTGCCGGCCAGCACGGTCGTGTTGCGCAGGGTGTCGACCTTGAGCACGTCCCGCAGGGGGACTCGATAGCTATGTCTCATCAAGATCTGGACAACTCCCCGTCGATCCTTGGCAACATCTGACGTCGGCTCAGCCTAGCAGCGCCGATTAGGGTCCGAATGACGACAACTGCCGACCCGTGGAGATCCGATGGCCGCCCGCACCGCTGTGTTCGCAGCGGCTTCGCCCTGGGTACGCGACCGATTCGCCGAGTCACCTCGCGACGGCGTGGTGCTCCACGGCGGCGCGCAGGCGGTCTACGTCCGGGTCGAGGACACCGTGCTCGCCGTGGTCGCTCGGGGCGGTGTGCAGGTGCCCTGCGGCGCCCACACGACCCTCGCCTCACTCACCGGGCTCGACGGAACCGGCACCCTCCCGTCGGCCGGCGCCCCCGTGCGGCTCGGCGACGGCAGCCTGTCCGTCGGCTCGGCCGATGTTCGCGTGGCGCGGCTCATCGACGCCCGCGCTCCCCGCTTCGACGCTACCGATGCCTCCGCGATGCTCGCCCGTCTTCGCACCGTGCCGCTCGACCCGGCCGTCGTCGGCGAACTCCCCGCGGACGCCCTCGACGGCCTTCGCGACGGCGACCCGTCCGCCCTCGACCACCTGCTCGGACTGGGCAGCGGCCTGACGCCGCTCGGAGACGACGTCACGTGCGGCTGGCTCGCCACGATGGTCGCGGCGGCGCATCCCGCTGCCGCGCCGGTGAGCGACCGCGTGCTGCAGATCGCGACCGCGCGGACTACCGCGCTCTCGGCCACCCTGCTGCACCGGTCGACCGAGGGTGACGTCCTGCCGAACTTCGCCCGGGTCCTCCACCAGCTGCGCCAGCCCGCTTCCCCGGATGAGCCCGCGGCATCGGTCGCGGCGCTCGCCCGGATCGGTCACACCTCGGGGACGGGCCTGCTGCTCGGCCTCACGCTTGCTCTCGATCATCTCGTCTCAAGGAGTTGCCCATGACGACATCCACCGACCACGTCGCGCTGCGGCCCGGTGCCTACGCCGACTCCGTCGCGCTGCTGCAGGTCAGCAAGGACGTGGCCGCCGTCGACGGTGTGCTGGCCGCGCAGGTCGCGATGGCCACCGAGCTCAACCGCGAGGTCATCGCGCAGATGGGCTTCGAACTGCCGGACACGACGCCGAACGACATGATCGTCGCGATCCGTCTCGAGGATCCCTCGCGCCTCGACGCCGCCCTCGCGGCCGTCGATGCCGCCCTCGCGGCCGCCTCGCGCCGCAGCGACGGCGAGGCGTCGGTCGAAGACCCGCCCCGCACGATCGGCCGCGCCCTGGAGCGCGGTGACGCGGGGCTCGCGCTCGTGTCGGTTCCGGGACAGTACGCCGCCGTGGAGGCGATGGACGCCCTCGACGCCGGCCGGGACGTCATGATCTTCAGCGACAACGTGCCGGTCGAGCAGGAGGTGGCGCTCAAGAACCTCGCCGCCGAGCGCGACCTGCTCGTGATGGGACCCGACTGCGGCACCGCGATGGTCGACGGCATCGGCCTCGGCTTCGCGAACACGGTCCAGCCCGGCCCGGTCGGCATCGTCGCGGCCTCGGGCACCGGCTGCCAACAGCTCATGTGCCTGCTGGATCAGGCCGGCGTCGGCATGACCGCGGCGCTCGGCGTCGGTGGACGCGACCTCAGCGTCGACGTCGCCGCGCTCTCCACCAAGCAGGCCATGAAGCGGCTCGACGCGGACGAGGCGACCGAGCTGATCGTCGTCGTGTCCAAGCCCCCGGCGGAGGAGGTGGCCACCGATCTGCGGGCGTTCGCCGAGCAGCTGTCCACGCCCGTGCACTTCGCGCTCCTCGGCAAGGGACAGCCCGATCTCACGGCTGCCGCCGAGGGCGTGCTCGCGGCGCTCGGCCGCGAGGTGCCCGAGTGGCCGCACTGGGGCGCGCCGGCGGCGACTCCGGCGCCCGGTCAGCTGCGCGGACTGTTCGCCGGCGGCACCCTGTGCGACGAGGCGATGCTCATGACCCAGGACCGGCTCGGTCCGGTGTGGAGCAACATCCCGCTGGATCCGGCGTACGCGCTCGGCGCGGACCTGCAGGCCGACGGGCCGCTGATGATCGACTTCGGCGACGACGAGATGACGACCGGTCGCGCCCACCCGATGATCGATCCCTCGCTGCGGCTGGACTACCTCGCGCGCACCGCCCGGGAGGCGGCGACCTCGGTGATCCTCATGGACGTGGTGCTCGGCCACGGAGCCGACGCCGATCCGGCAGCCACCGCGGCTCCCGCCATCCGCGACGCGATCGCTACTGCGCGGGAAGCCGGACGCGAGCTGGCGGTCGTCGTCGCCTGCGTCGGCACCCAGGGCGATCCGCAGCAGCTCGACCGGCAGGCGGCCGCGCTCGCGGACGCCGGCGCCGAAGTGTTCTTGTCCAACGCCCAGGCCACGCGCCGGGCACTCTCGCTGATGGGAGCGGCAGCATGACCTCCACGCACACCCCCGCCGACGGTGTCGTCGCCAGCGGCGTCAGCATCTTCGCCGACGCGCTCGACGCCCAGGCCGTCCCGGTCTCCCGAGTGGATTGGCGTCCTCCGATGGAGGGCACCGCCGACGACCTCGCCACCGTGGCCACCGACCCGTTGCGCGTCGATGCCAACCGCCGCGCCGCCGAGGCGATGATGGCCGTGCAGGCGACGATCGTCGACGTCGCCCCGGCCAGCGAGGTCCTCGGCCTCGAGAAGGGTCAGTTCCTCCACGCCGGTCCGCCGCTGGCCTGGGAGAACGCGTCCGGGCCGATGCGCGGCGCCCTCATGGGAGCGGCCGCCCTCGAAGGACTCGTCAACGATCCGGAGGACGCCGAGGCGCTGTTCGCCTCCGGTCAGTCGGTGAGCCTCGAGCCGTGCCATCACCGCAGCGCGGTGGGCCCGATGGCCGGTGTCGTCTCGCCCTCGATGTGGATGTGGGTGCTCGAGGACCCGACCGACGGCCGCCGCACCTACTGCTCGCTCAACGAGGGTCTCGGCAAGGTGCTCCGTTACGGCGCGTACGGCCCCGAGGTGCTCGAACGGCTCCGCTGGATGTCCGACGTGCTCGGCCCGTTGCTGTCGAAGGCCGTCCGCGGCACCGAGCCGGTCAACGCCACCAGCATCCTCGGCCAGATGCTGCAGATGGGCGACGAGGCGCACAACCGCAACCGCGCCGGCACGCTGATGCTCATGCGCGACCTCGCCCCGGCGATGGTCACCTCGGGCGCGGACGCGGCCGACATCGCCAAGGTCTTCGAGTTCATGGGCGGCAACGACCACTTCTTCCTCAACATCGCGATGCCGGCGTGCAAGCTCGCGCTCGACGCGGCACGCGGCATCGAGGGGTCGACGATGGTCGTGGCGATGGCGCGCAACGGCACCGAGTTCGGCATCCAGACCGCCGGCACGGGCGACGAGTGGTTCACCGGCCCCGCGCAGATCGCCGACGGCCTGTACCTCGGCGGCTACGGCCCCGACGACGCCAACCCCGACATCGGGGACTCGGCGATCACCGAGACCGCGGGCATCGGCGGCTTCGCGATGGCCACGGCGCCGGCGATCGTGCGGTTCGTCGGCGGCTCCGTTCCCGACGCGCTGGCGACGACCCGCCGGATGCGTGAGATCACGCTGGCCGAGAACGATCGCTGGCCGATCCCGGTCCTCGACTTCATGGGGACGCCCACCGGCATCGACGTCAGCAAGGTGTGTCGCACGGGCGTGCTGCCGCAGATCAACACTGGCATGGCCGGTCGCGTCGCGGGCACGGGTCAGGTCGGCGCCGGGCTGGTGACGCCGCCCGCCGAGATCTTCCCGAAGGCGCTCGCCGCCCTCGCTGCACGGACGCGCGCGCGCCAGTCCTGACGCAAACTCCACCTGAACGACCCCCGGGCCACCACGGCTCCGGGGGTCGTTCAGTTGGCGAGGGCGGCGATGCCGAGCAGGAGGAAGGCGACGAACGCGATCGGCACGAGCCACGCGGCGGCCAGGGTGAACGCCACCGTGGTGCCGACGCGCGGCGGGAAGAAGTAGCGGGCGCGGGGCAGGTCGCCGACGCCGTCGATCCAGCGGCCGCTGAGCCCGACGGTGTTCCAGACGCCGCGCAGCCGGTTGAACACGCGCGGTCCGGTGCCGCTGCCGGACGTGATCTGCAACAGGGCACCTCGCGCGTCGTCCACCTTGCCGCTCATGCTCACCGCGATGCCGAGCTCGGTCGCGAGCTTGTCCGGGTCTTCGACGGCCTGGAGGATGCGCCAACGCCGCAGACCGAACGTCGCGGAGACGGCGGCCATGACCAGCGCGATCACGAGCGCCGCCCAGCGCACCCCGCCGTCCTCGAGCAGACCGATGAGCGCGACCGCGGCGATGAACGGCAACGGCACGACGAGCAGCGCCAGGCTCGGCCAGCGCAGCACGCGCACGGCCACGGTCAACACCTGCGAGGCCCGGCGCGCGGCGTCGGCGGTCTGACCGTCGATGCGGGACGCGAAGTCGTCCACGGCACGATTGGCGCGCGAACGGATTCCTGGCTTGCGACGATTGCGCATGCCCTCAGCCTAGTCAGCGACCCCAGGCACTAGGGTGCCTCCGTGGCCGTCGTCCTGTCCCTCGTCTCCGCGCTCGCCTACGGCGTTTCCGACTTCCTCGGCGGCATCACCGCCAAGCGGGCGACGGCATGGCAGGTCGCGGTGGTCGGGCAGAGCACGGCGGTCGTGCTGATGACGATCGTCGCGCTGATCGTCGGCGGCTCGCCGAGTTGGCACGACCTGGTCATGGCGGCCGCCGCGGGTGTGGGCAGCGGGCTCGGCTGCGCCTTCCTCTACCGCGGCCTCGCCGGCGCTCGGATGGGAGTCGTCGCGCCGATCTCCGCGGTGGGGACCGCCCTGCTGCCGGTCATCGTCGGCGTCACGCTCGGCGACCGCCCGCATCTGCTCGCCACCATCGGCATCATCCTGGCTTTCCCGGCGATCGTGCTGATCTCCCGCACCAAGGACGCCGACGACGCCCACCGCAGCGGCGTCGTCGACGGGATCCTCGCCGGGCTCGGTTTCGGCGTGCTGTTCAGCTTCCTCGCGCAGGTCGACGACGCGGCGGGCATGTGGCATTTCCCGCTCATGTACGTGGTGTCGACACTGACGGTGCTCGTGACCGCTGCGTCGCTACGCCAGGTCTGGCGACCGACGCGCGCAGCCCTTCCGGCACTCGTCATGGGGCCGATCAGCGTCCTCGCCGTGGTGGCCTTCTACTTCGGGACGCGGCATGGGCTGCTGTCCGTCGTCGCGGTGATCTCGTCGCTGTATCCCGCGGCCACCGTGCTGCTCGCCGCGCTGCTGCTCAAAGAGCGCATTCAGCCCTGGCAGGCCGTGGGTCTCGCCTGCGCCACCGCCGCCGTCACCCTCGTCGCCCTGGGCTGAGGCGCAGCCCAGGACGTGGTCGCGTGTGGGTCACGCGAGGGCGCATACGTGACCTGCAAGTGACCACATCTCGCGCCGGAGGGCGGGCAGGGGACCGGAGCTACTTGAGGAACTTGCTGGTGGTGCGGTCCTTGAGGATCTTGCCGCCGGTCTGGCAGCTGGGGCAGTACTGCAGCGAGGTGTCGCTGAAGACCACCTCGCGGATGGTGTCGCCGCAGACGTCGCAGGTCTCCCCCGCCCGGGCGTGCACCCGCATCCGCGCCCGTTTGGCGTCCTTGAGCTCGGCCGCCGGCTTCCCCGCGGCCGCCTCCATCGCGTTCGCCAGCACGTCGCGGAGTGCGGCCTCCAATCGCCCGATCTCCTCGTCGTCGAGCTGCTCGGCGATCGCGAACGGCGAGAGTCGTGCAGCGTGCAGGATCTCGTCGCTGTAGGCGTTGCCGATGCCGGCGATGATCTTCTGATCGCGCAGCAGCCGTTTGACCTGCATCTTGCGCTTGAGCAGCGGGCGCACGTCGAAGTCCGGCGTCATCGGGTCCGGGCCGAGCGCCGCGATGCCGGGAACGTCCTGCGGGTCGCGCACCGCGTACACGGCCAGACCCTTGCGGGTGCCGGCCTCGGTGAGGTCGAAGCCGACGTGCGGACCTTCGCCGGCGTCGAGGCGCAGGCGCATCGCGATCGGTCCGTTGCCCATCTTCAGCCGGCTGTCGGCCAGCTTGTCGGACCAGCGGATCCAGCCGGCCTTGGCGAGGTGGATGACCAGGTGCAGCCCGTCGACGTCGAGGTCGATGAACTTCCCGTGCCGGACGACGTCGGTCACCGCGAGACCCGCGAACGCCTGGATCGGCGGGTCGTAGGTCTTGAGTACGGCGAACGACGCGAGCTCGATCTCGGCGACGACGGCGCCCACGCACTTCTCACGCAGGAAGCCGACGAGCGCGTCGACCTCGGGCATCTCGGGCATGGGGTCAGCCTAATCAGGAAGCGCGCACTCGGGAGTTGATCGCGGCTGCCGCACCGTCCGCGTCGTCGATCACGACGATGAGCGGGCGGGCGCCACGGCGGTGGACGACGACCGCCTCGCCGGTCGACAACACGATGCCCGTGCCGCGCGGACTCATCCGCACACCCCAGCCGCCGAACTCGCCGAGCGCGCTGACGTGCTCCACCTCGGCGCCCGTGAACTGCTCGGGGCGCACGCGGATGCTGGGCCACCCGAAGGCCGAGCGCACGACCACACCTCGCTCGTCGACCGTGACCTTCCACCAAGCGGTGACGGCCAGCACGAGCGCGGTGGGAACGAGGACATAGCCGAGGATGTGCAACGGCGTGATGAGCACCGCCAGGCCGATGACCGCGACGATGCCGGTGATGCCGAGCATGACGTCGCTGCGGATGGCGCCCGTCCACGTCGTCGGCCCTGCGGACGCCGGGACCGGTTCCGCCGGCGTCGAGCCCTCGAAGCGATCCCGCGGGGTGAGTGCCGCGGTAACGAGAGCGACGAGGAGCGCGATCACGATGCTCGCGGCGATCCACCAGCCCTCGATGGTCGCGTCGGCTGCGTCCTCGAGGCCGCGTTGCGGCGCGACCGTGGAGAGCAGGATCGCGACCAGGAACGCCGCCAGCCCCGCGCCGAACGCGGCGGTGCTGCGGCTGGGCAGCCCGAGCGCGAGGAACAATCCTGAGCAGAAGAGCGGGATCAGCGCGCTCAGCGCCCCGAACATCCAGGGCAACGCGCCTCGGGACGTGAACCCGTCGGCCTCGTCACCACTCCCCCAGTGCGTGGCGACCTGGGCGGGTAGTTCGGGCATCCACGCCAGCACCACAGCGACCCCGATCGCCGCGATCACCAGCGGCAGACCCAACACGATCGGCACGGCCCAGCGGTGACGCGTCATGGTGCCACGCTATCGAGCCCGGTTCCCGCGCCGGAAGCGGACGGGTGTCACCGGGCAGTGCCAGACTGGCGCCGTGAAGGTCAATGTCGCCAAGGAGCTGGACTCGTATCGGGCGAAGCAGGGCGAGTTCCGCATCCTCGACGTACCCGAGTTGCGGTACCTCATGATCGACGGCCACGGCGACCCGAACACGTCGCAGGAGTACGCCGACGCGCTCGCGGCGCTGTATCCGGTCGCTTACACACTGAAGTTCGCCAGTAAACGCGAGCTCGGGCGCGACTACGTGGTACCGCCCTTGGAGGGTCTGTGGTGGGCCGACGACATGAGCGTCTTCACCTCAGCGCGCGACAAGTCCCGGTGGGACTGGACGATGATGATCCTGGTCCCGGAGTGGATCACGCGCGAGCTGATCGACGCGGCGATCGAGCAGGTCGCGAGCAAGCGGCGCCCCGCCCGTCTGGACGACTTCCGGTGGGACTCGCTCCGCGAGGGACGGTGCGTCCAGACACTGCACGTCGGGCCGTTCGACGACGAGGCCGACGTGCTCGCGCGGATGCACGAGGAGTTCATTCCGGAGAACGGCTTTCGCATGGTCAGCACACACCACGAGATCTATCTCAGCGACCCGCGGCGGACCGCCCCCGAGCGGCTGCGAACGATCCTCCGCCAACCCGTCGCGGACTGAGGAGGTCGCCGGGGGTGTGAGGTGGTCGAGTAGGAAGGTCGCTCAGCGACCGACATGGAGCCATCGCAGGAAGGGCGTAGCCGCGATGGAGCGAGACCACGTCCGGCCGACCGCGTCATAAGGTGGTCGAGTAGGCCGGAGCGCTAGCGGAGTGCCATGGAGCCATCGCAGCAGGGGCGTAGCCGCGATGGAGCGAGACCACGTAACGTGACGTGGTCTCGATACGCCGCTCGTTCCTCGCGGCTACTCGACCACCTAACCCAGAGGCCGGTAGTCGAGTAGGAAGGTCGCTCAGCGACCGACCGTATCGAGACCACCTTGCGTCAACTGGTCTCGATACGCTCCCTCGTTCCTCGGTCGCTACTCGACCACCTAAGCGGGGCATAGGTGGTCGAGTAGGAGGTCGCTCAGCGACCGACGTATCGAGACCAATCGACGTGGTGTGGTCTCGATACGCGGCTCGCAGAGCTCGCCGCTACTCGACCAGCTATGGAGGTGGGTCAGCGGGCGGCGGCGACGGCCGGGCGACGCCGGCGGTTGCGATTGCGATTGCGGTTGTTGCCCCGCTGCCCGTTCGACCCGGACGGGTTCGAGCCCGACGAGCGGTTGGAGCGGGTGGGACGCTCGGCCGGAGCCTCGACGCCGGCGCCGGACAGCGCGTCGGTCGTCATGGGCGACGGCGCGGTGCGCGCGTCGTGGTGCCGCGCCTCGACGCCTGCCTTGCGCTGCAGTGCGACGACGGACTTCACACCCTCGGGCGTGGTCATCGTGACGACCGTGCCCTTCTGCCCCGCGCGGGCCGTGCGGCCGGAGCGGTGCAGGTACGCCTTGTGCTCGGCCGGCGCGTCGTAGTGCACGACGAGCTCGATGCCGTCGACGTGGATGCCGCGGGCGGCCACGTCGGTCGCCACGATGACGTCGGCGTCGCCGCGGGTGAACTTGGCGAGGTTGCGCTCACGGCGTCGCTGGTCGAGGTCGCCGTGCAGGTCGACCGACTCGACGCCCTTCGCGGTGAGCTGGCGCGCGATGCGCGATGCTCCACGCCGGGTGCGCGTGAAGACGATGCTGCGCGGGTTGGCCTCCATGAGCGCGACGAGGGCCTCGGCGCGCGCCTCGGGCGTAGCCACCAGCACGTGGTGCTCCATCGTCGGCGACTTGCCCTGGAGGTCGTCGAGCTCGTGGCGGCTGTGCCGCGGCAGGTGCCGCTGCACGAGACGGTCGACGTCACCGTCGAGCGTCGCCGACAGGAGCAGTCGCTGGCTCTCGCGCGGGGTCTTGCCGAGCAGCGCGTCGACGGGCTTGTAGAAGCCGAGGTCGCACAGGTGGTCGGCCTCGTCGAGGACGGTGAGCTCGATCGCGTCGAGGGTCAGGACCTTCCGGTCGAGCAGGTCGCCGAGCCGGCCGGGCGTCGCGATGAGGACGTCCGCCGGTCGCTGCAGATCGCGGATCTGGTGATTGATCGGCACACCGCCGTAGACGGCGACCGCACGCAGACCGAGCGAGGCCGCGAGCGGCTCGATGACCGTGCGGACCTGCGTGGCGAGCTCGCGGGTGGGCAGGATGATGAGCGCACGCGGGCGGCCGCGGCGGCTGGTGCCGCCGGCGAGGCGGGCGAGGACCGGGAGGCCGAAGGCCAGGGTCTTGCCCGAGCCGGTGCGGGCGCGACCGAGGATGTTGCGGCCCTCGAGCGCATCGGGGATGACCGCGGATTGCACCGCGGTGGGGGACACGATCTGCTGCTGCGCCAGCGCCTCAACGAGGGCGGTCGGCAGATTCAGGGTGGAAAAGGACGGCAGCACAGTGCTGCCAGAAGGCTGGTTCACAGAACTCTCAGACGGTTACGGATGCCCGCTACCAAGTCACGCAGGATTGCGAGTGTCGTCGGGCCGAGCGTCGGCTGCGCACATGGGGCAGCGCGCTCGTTCTCTTCCACCCTACCGGTTCGACCCTCACTTCGCCGAATCGCGACGTCGGCCGGTGACCAGCTGAGGTGGGTTTTCCTCGCTCCCGCAGGAGAATCCACCCGCAGAAGTGACCGGAGATCGAGGCCACCTGGTCACCTCGCGCGGGCTCAGGCGACGAGGTCGTTGTACTCGGTGTGCTTGGTGAGGAAGCGCTTGACGTAGGCGCAGGTCGGCTTGATCTTCTCGCCGCGCGAGCGGATGTCCTCGAGCGCGGCGGTGACGAGCTGGCTCGCCAGTCCCTGGCCCTCGAACTCCTCACGCAGCTCGGTGTGTGGGAGGACGATGACGCCGTCGCGCGGCTCGGCGACGACGAAGCCGGCGAGTTCGCCGTCCACGTGCATCTCGTAGCGGTTCTCGTCGGCGTTATGCGTGACTTCTGTGCTCATGCCGCCACGCTACGCGAGGACACGCTGCAGCACCGAGGTGAAAAGACCGAGCCCGTCGGTACCCGGCCCGCACAGGTCCTCGACCGCGTGCTCGGGGTGCGGCATGAGGCCGACGACGTTGCCGCGCTCGTTGGTGACGCCGGCGATGTCGTTGACCGACCCGTTCGGGTTGACGTCCACGTACCGGAACACGACACGGCCCGACTCCTCCAGCTCGCGGATCGTCTCGGGCGACGCGACATAACCGCCCTCGCCGTTCTTGAGCGGGATGGTGATCTGCTGGCCGGCCGAGAAGTCGCGGGTCCAGGCGGTCTCGGTGTTCTCCACGCGCAGCACCTGGTCGCGGCACACGAACGTGCGGTGGTCGTTGCGGATCAGCGCGCCCGGCAGCAGGTGCGACTCGCACAGGATCTGGAAGCCGTTGCAGATACCGAGGACCGGCATTCCGCCCTTGGCCGCGTCGATGACCTGCTCCATGACCGGCGCGAACCGGGCGATCGCCCCCGCGCGCAAGTAGTCGCCGTAGGAGAATCCGCCCGGGAGGATGACCGCGTCGACGCCGGCGAGGTCGTGGTCGCCGTGCCACAGCGCGACCGGCTCGCCGCCGGCGAGGGTGACGGCGCGACGTGCGTCGCCGTCGTCGAGCGAACCCGGAAACGTGACGACCCCGATGTTCATGCGTCCACCCGCACGGTGAAGTCCTCGATCACGGGGTTGGACAGGAGGGTCTCGGCGATGCGGTGCACCTCGGCGAGGGACTCGTCATCGACGTGCGGGACCTCCAGCTCGAACCGCTTGCCCTGACGGACGTCGGTGACGGCGGTGAAACCCAGCCGGGGCAGGGCGCCGTGAACAGCCTTGCCTTGGGGGTCGAGAATCTCGGGCTTGGGCATGACATCGACGATGACGCGGGCCACGGGCGCTCCTGGAACGGCGGACGGGGGTGACGGTCCGAGTCTAACGACCGCCACCCCATCCCCCTGCAGCAGATCAGCTCAGTTCGCGCTTGAGGATCTTGCCCGTCGACGTCATCGGCAGCTCGTCGCGGAACTCCACGATGCGCGGGTACTTGTACGCCGCGAACTGCTCCTTGCCCCAGGCGATGAGTTCGTCCTCGGTGATCTCCTCGCCGGGCGCCTTGACGACGACGGCCTTGATCTCCTCGCCGTGCGACTCGTGCGGCACGCCGATGACCGCGACCAGCGACACCGCGGGGTGCGTCATGAGCACTTCCTCGAGCTCGCGCGGATACACGTTGTAACCGCCGCGGATGATCATGTCCTTGCTGCGGTCGACGATGAAGTAGTAGCCGTCGGCGTCCTTGCGGGCGAGATCGCCGGTGCGGAACCACTCGCCGTGGATCGCTTCTTCGGTCGCAGCCGGGCGGTTGTAGTAGCCCTTCATGATGCCGTGGCCCTTGATCGCGATCTCGCCGATCGCCTCCGGGTCGTCGGGGATCTCGTTCCAGTCGTTGTCGATGAGCTTCATCTCGACACCCTTGACCGGCTTGCCGATCGAGCCGACGACGGGCGGCTTGCCCCACGGGGAGAACGACGCGACCGGCGAGGTCTCCGACAGGCCATAACCCTCGAGGATCGTGACGCCGAACTTCTCCTGGAACTGACGGTGGATGTCGGCCGGCAACGCGGCACCACCGGCGGCGGCGACACGCAGGTTGGACGCGATCTGCGCGACGTCGACGGTCTCGTCGAGCGCGCCGAGCAGGCCCCAGTACATCGTCGGGACGCCCGCGAAGAAGGTGACCTTCTCCTTGAGCAGCAGGTCGATGGCCGGCTTGGCCTCGAACCGCGGCAGCATCACCATCGTGCCGCCGTACAGCAGGCAGCCGTTCTGGATGACGGTCTGGCCGAAGATGTGGAACAGCGGCAGCACGGCGAGGTACGTGTCGGGGTTGGTCTCATCGGCCTGGAAGGTCGACTCGCCGAGCGCTGCGTTGTCGTACATGTTGCGGTGCCGCAGCTCCGCCCCCTTGGGCTGCCCGGTGGTGCCGGAGGTGTAGAGGATGACCGCGGTGTCGTCGTCGTCGCGCTCGACGGTGTCGAACGTCGGCGGCTGCTCGCCCACGACCGGCGCGTAGTACTCGGGGCCCTCGAGCGGGGCGGGAGCGGCGGAGTCGAGCTTGATGAGGAAGAAGTCCGTGACTCCCTCGACCTCGTTGAAGCCTTCCCAGGCGTTGTCGCCGATCGGCACGCCGGGCGCGCCTTCGAAGGCGAAGTAGGCCTTGGAGTCCGAGTCGTCGAGGTGGTAGGCGATCTCGCGGGCCGTCAGCAGGATGTTGAGCGGGACGACGGTGGCGCCGGCCTTGAGGATGCCGAAGTAGACGATCGTGAAGTACGGCAGGTTGGGGATCGACATCGCGACCTTGTCGCCCGGCTGGATGCCCCGGGACACCAGCAGGTTCGCGACCTGGTTGGCGGCGCCGTTCAGCTGTGCGTAGCTGAGGCGCGTGTCTCCGAAGACGACGGCGGTGCGCTCGGGGTACTTGGCTGTCGAGTCCTCGAGGATGCGGGCAAGGTTGGCCACGGTGGTCTCTCCCTTGTGTGTGATGACGGTGACACTGACGGTGTCAGGATCACTGTAACCGGCGTCTCACCAGGACTGGCCAGTAAGTCTCCGATAGGCCTCGAGATAACGCTCGCGGGTCTTCTCGACGACCTCGTCGGGCAGGCGCGGCGGGGCGCTCTCGTAGTCGCGATCCCAGCCGCTGTCGGGTGAGGTCAGCCAGTCGCGGACGAACTGCTTGTCGAACGACGGCTGCGAGCGGCCCGGCTCCCACGCGTCGGCAGGCCAGAACCGCGAGGAGTCGGGGGTGAGGACCTCGTCGCCGAGCACGATGGTGCCGTCGGGGCGGCGGCCGAACTCGAGCTTGGTGTCGGCGAGCAGGATGCCCCGCTCGCGGGCGATCTCCTCAGCGCGGCGGTACACCTGCAGCGTGAGGTCGCGGAGAGCCTCGGCGTCCTCGGTGCCGATGGCGTCGGCGACGTGCTCGAAGGTGATGTTCTGGTCGTGATCGCCGACCTCGGCCTTCGTGGCCGGCGTGAAGATCGGCTCGGGCAGGCGTGAGCCGTCGACCAGCCCGCGCGGCAGGGGGACGCCGCAGACGTGGCCGCTCGCGGCGTAGTCGGCGAGGCCCGAGCCGGTGAGGTAGCCGCGCACGACGCACTCGACCGGGAACATGTCAAGCCGTTCCACGACGAGCGCGCGGTTGGCCACCTGCTCGGGGACGTCCGTGCTGATGACGTGGTTGGGGACGATGTCGGCGAGCTGCTCGAACCACCACAGCGACATGCGGGTGAGAATCTCGCCCTTGTCGGGGATGCCGGGTTCGAGGCTGAAGTCGTAGGCGCTGATGCGGTCCGACGCGACCATGAGGAGGTGGTCGCCGTACTCGTACAGGTCGCGCACCTTGCCCGAGTGCAGATGCGTCGCGCCGGGGATCTCAAGAACCACGCGCTCACCCTACCCAGCGACCGAGGAACTCCGTCGAGTAGCGGCGAGGAACGGGCCGCGTATCGAGACCACGTCACGCCACGTGGTCTCGATACGTCGGTCGCTGAGCGACCTCCTACTCGACCACCTATGGCGCGGTCAGTGGTCGGGTAGCGACCTTTCCTTCTTAGGTGGTCGAGTAGCGGCGAGCTCTGCGAGCCGCGTATCGAGACCACGTCACCTAGCGTGGTCTCGATACGGCCTCCGCAGAGCTCCGGCCTACTCGACCACCTATGTGCCGCTTAGGTGGTCGAGTAGCGACCGAGGAACGAGGGAGCGTATCGAGACCACGCACGCGGTGGGTTAGAGGATGGCGCCGGGGGTGTAGGTGGCGGCGTCGGGGTGGCGGGAGGCCACCTCGTCGACCTTCGCCACCACAGCCTGCACCTGCGAGACCGCGGCACCCGTGAACTGGATCGGCTCGGCGACGAGCGAGGCGAGGTCGGACTGGCTGAGGCCGAGACGCGGGTCGGCGGCGAGCCGGTCGAAGAGGTCGTTCTCGGCCGTGCCCTTCTCGCGCATCTCCAGCGCGACGGCGACGGCGTGCTCCTTGATCGCCTCGTGCGCCTCCTCGCGGCCGACGCCGTGGCGGACGGCGGCCATGAGCACCTTGGTGGTGGCGAGGAACGGCAGGTAGCGGTCGAGTTCGCGCTGCACAACGGCCGGGAACGCGCCGAACTCGTCGAGCACGGTCAGGAAGGTCTCGAACAGGCCGTCGGCGGCGTAGAACGCGTCGGGCAGCGCGACCCGGCGCACCACCGAGCACGAGACGTCGCCCTCGTTCCACTGGTCGCCGGCGAGCTCGCCCACCATCGACACGTATCCGCGGACGATGACGGCGAGGCCGTTGACACGCTCGCACGAGCGGGTGTTCATCTTGTGCGGCATCGCGCTGGAGCCGACCTGGCCGGGCTTGAACCCCTCGGTGACCAGCTCGTTGCCGGCCATGAGGCGGATCGTCGTGGCGAGGTTGGACGGCGCGGCGACGAGCTGCGCGAGCGAGGTGACGACGTCGTAGTCGAGCGAGCGCGGGTACACCTGGCCGACGCTGGTGAGGACGCGGTCGAAGCCGAGGTGACCGGCGACGCGGCGCTCCAGTTCGGCGAGCTTGTCCTGGTCGCCGCCGAGCAGGTCGAGCTGGTCCTGAGCGGTGCCGACGGGGCCCTTGATGCCGCGCAGCGGGTAGCGGGCGACGAGTTCCTCGATCCGCTCGACGCCGACGAGCAGTTCGTCGGCGACGGTGGCGAAGCGCTTGCCGAGGGTCGTGGCCTGCGCGGCGACGTTGTGGCTCCGGCCGGCCATGACGAGCGCTTCGTGCTCCGCGGCCAGACGACCGAGGCGCGTGAGGGCGGCGACGGCCTTGTCACGCAGGATCTGCAGCGAGGCGCGCACCTGCAGCTGCTCGACGTTCTCGGTGAGGTCGCGCGAGGTCATGCCCTTGTGGATGTGCTCGGTCCCGGCGAGCGCGGCGAACTCCTCGATGCGGGCCTTGACGTCGTGGCGGGTGACCCGCTCGCGGGCGGCGATGGAGTCGAGGTCGACCTGGTCGACGACCGCCTCGTACGCGTCGATGACACCGTCGGGAGTCTCGACGCCGAGATCCTTCTGCGCCTTGAGGACCGCGATCCACAGCTGGCGCTCGAGGCGGATCTTGTGCTCGGGCGACCAGATCTGCGCGAGCTGATCGGAGGCGTACCGGGACGCGAGGACGTTGGGTGCGGTCACTCCCCCAGTATCGCAGCCCCCGTCAGCCGGCGGCCCGAGCGGTGAGTCGTCCCGCACCTCGCCGACGGGCGGTGAGCTATCACGCACCTGACGGCCGGAAGTGCGGGATAACTCACCGCCCGAGCGGGGCGGGAGCGAGCGTGCGGGATAACTCACCGCCCCGCCCGAAGGGGTCAGAGGGTGATGCGGCCCTGCTCGGCGGCGAGGGCGATGTCGGTGCGGTGGTGCGCGCCGCGGATCTCGATGCGGTCGACGCCGGAGTACGCGCGCTCGCGGGCCTGCGCCAGCGAATCGCCGACGGCGGTCACCGCGAGCACTCGGCCACCGGCGGTGACGAGGTCACCCGCGTCGTTGCGTGCCGTGCCCGCGTGGATGACGTCCACGCCGTCGAGCGCGTCGGCATCGTCGATGCCGGTGATGACGTCGCCCTTGGCCGGCGAGGCCGGGTAGTCCTCGGCGGCGACGACCACGGTCACGGCAGCCCCGTCGCGCCACTGCGGGAGACCGACCTGGCCCAGCGTCCCCTGGGCGGCGCCCATGAGCAGCGTGGACAGCGGCGTCTGCAGCAGCGCCAGCAGCGCCTGGGTCTCGGGGTCGCCGAAGCGTGCGTTGAACTCGACGACCCGCACGCCGCGGCTGGTCAGCGCGAGCCCGGCGTAGAGCAGTCCGGAGAACGGGGTACCGCGGGCGGCCATCTCCTTGACCGTCGGCACGAGGACGCGGCGGCACACCTCCTGCACGAGGTCGTCGGGCGCCCAGTCCAACGGCGTGTACGCGCCCATGCCGCCGGTGTTCGGGCCCTCGTCGCCGTCGTAGGCGCGCTTGAAGTCCTGCGCGGGCTGCAGGGGCAGGACGGTCTCGCCGTCGGTGATGGCGAACAGCGACACCTCGGGGCCGTCGAGGAACTCCTCGATGACGACGCGGTCGCACGATGCCGCATGCTGCTCGGCGGCGGCGCGGTCGTCGGTGACGACGACCCCCTTGCCGGCGGCCAGCGCGTCGTCCTTGACGACGTACGGCGGACCGAAGGCGTCGAGTGCCTCGGCGACCTGCTCGGGCGTCTCGCACACCCGCGCCATCGCGGTGGGCACCTCGGCGGCCGCCATGATCTGCTTGGCGAAGGCCTTCGAGCCCTCAAGCTGCGCGGCCTCGCGGCTGGGGCCGAAGCACGCGATCCCAGCGGCGCGGACGGCGTCGGCGACACCTGCGACGAGCGGGGCCTCCGGACCGACGACGACGAGGTCCGCACCGATCTCCCGTGCGAGCGCGGCGACGGCGTCACCGTCGAGCGGGTCGACGGTGTGCAGCGTGGCGAAGGTGGCGATGCCGGGATTGCCGGGTGCGGCGTGCACCTCGGTGACCTGCGGGTCGCGGGACAGCGCGAGGGCGAGCGCGTGTTCGCGGCCGCCGGTGCCGATGACGAGCGTCTTCACGGAGCACCACCCTAGGGCGTTCGCCTCGCGTTCGACGAACGGTCTTCCCTTTGTCGATGGGCAGGAGTTCACTGACCTCAAGGAAAGGAGCCACCATGGCCACCGCGCTCAACCCCTACCTGCACTTCGACGGCACCGCCCGCGAGGCGATGGACTTCTACCAGTCGGTCTTCGGCGGACAGCTCGACACGTCCACGTATGCGGACTTCGGGCAGGGCGAGGCCGGGAACGATCGCCTCATCCACAGCCACCTCGCCACGGACGGGGGCTTCACCTTCATGGCCTCGGACGTGCCCGACGGCGAGACTGCACCGAGCGGTTCGCAGCACTCGATGTCGTTGAGCGGCGATGACGACGAGGCGCTGCGCGGCTACTTCGAGAAGCTGTCCGACGGCGGCACCGTGATCGAACCCCTCGGGCAGGCACCCTGGGGCGACTGGTTCGGCATGCTCGTCGACAGGTTCGGCGTCCCCTGGATGGTCAACATCGCGGGCCAGGCCGCCTGAATAGGTGGCCGAGTAACGGCGAGCTTCATAGGTGATCGAGTAGCGACCGAGGAACGAGGGAGCGTATCGAGATCACCTCACCCAACGTGGTCTCGATACGGTCGGTCGCTGAGCGACCTCCCTACTCGACCACCAACACCCCGCTAGGTGATCGAAGTAGCGGCGAGCTTCATAGGTGATCGAGTAGCGACCGAGGAACGAGGGAGCGTATCGAGATCACGTCACCCAACGTGGTCTCGATACGGTCGGTCGCTGAGCGACCTCCCTACTCGACCACCAACACCCGGCTAGGGCGACCTCGCTACTCGACCACCCGGCTTAGGTGGTCGAGTAGCGGCGAGCTCTGCGAGACGCGTATCGAGACCACGTCACGCAGCGTGGCTCGACCACCGACACTTCGCTCGCCTATGGCCGTCAGAGCAGGTCGTGGACGACGATGGTCTGGTCGCGGCCGGGGCCGACGCCGACTGTGGAGATCCGCGCACCGCTCATCTCCTCCAGCGCCGTGACGTAGGTCTGCGCGGCCTTGGGGAGGTCGTCGATGCTGCGGGCGCCGGAGATGTCCTCGCTCCAGCCCTCGAAGTACTCGTAGATGGGCTTGGCGTGGTGGAAGCCGGTCTGCGTCATCGGCATCTCGTCGACGCGCTCGCCGTCGACGTCGTAGGCGACGCACACGGGGATGCGCTCGAAGCCGGTGAGCACGTCGAGCTTGGTGAGCACGAAGTCGGTGAGGCCGTTGATGCGTGCGGCGTACCGGGCGATCGGCGCGTCGTACCAGCCGCAGCGGCGCGGGCGTCCGGTGGTGGTGCCGAACTCGCCGCCCTGCTGGCGTAGCGTCTCGCCATCCTCGTCGAACAGTTCGGTCGGGAACGGGCCCTCGCCGACGCGGGTGGCGTACGCCTTGACGATGCCGATGACGCGAGTGAGCCGCGTGGGAGGAATGCCCGACCCCGTGCACGCGCCGCCGGCGGTGGCCGAGGAGCTGGTGACGAACGGGTACGTGCCGTGGTCGACGTCGAGCAGAGTGGCCTGCCCGGCCTCGAGCAGCACCGTCTTGTCGGCGTCGAGGGCCTCGCCGAGCAGCAGCGACGTGTCGGCGACCATCGGGCGCAGACGATCGGCGTAACTGAGCAGGTCGTCGACGACCTCGTCGACCGCGACGGCGCGGCGGTTGTAGACCTTGGTGAGGATCTGGTTCTTGAGTTCCAGCGCGCCCTCGACCTTGGCGCGCAGGATCTTCTCGTCGAACAGGTCCTGGATGCGGATGCCCTGGCGGTTCATCTTGTCCGCGTATGTGGGGCCGATACCGCGGCCGGTAGTACCGATCTTGCGGCTGCCGAGGAAGCGCTCGGTGACCTTGTCGAGCGTGCGGTTGTAGTCGGCGATGACGTGCGCGTTGGCGCTGACGACGAGTTTGGACGTGTCGATGCCTCGCGTCTCGAGTCCCTCGATCTCCTCGAACAGCACGCCGAGGTCCACGACGACGCCGTTACCGATGACGGGCGTGCAGCCGGGGCTGAGAATGCCGCTCGGCAGCAGGTGCAGGGCGTACTTCTGGTCGCCGATCACCACCGTGTGGCCGGCGTTGTTGCCGCCGTTGAACTTGACCACGTAGTCGACGCGACTGCCGAGCAGGTCGGTCGCCTTGCCTTTGCCTTCGTCTCCCCATTGGGCACCGACGATGACGACTGCGGGCATGGAGTTGCACCACCTCAGGGCATGCGGAAAGCCCCGCGCGGGGGCTCTTACCCACGCAGTCTAGCCAATTGCCGCGTACGCTGGCGACGCCATGAAGCGTCTGCTTGCCATCACCAATGCGTCCGCGGGCACGGCCTCCGATGATGCCGTCTCCGAGGCGCTTGGGGTGCTGCGCGAGAAGTTCGAGGTCACCACGGCGGCGACCTCGTCGCTGGACGACCTCGACCAGGCGCTCGCCGATCAGCCCGATGCCGACGTGGTCGCCGCGCTCGGCGGCGATGGGAGCCTGCATGCGGTGGTCAACGCGCTGCACCGCGCGGACCGCCTCGATCGGGTCGCCGTCGCCCTCGTGCCGCTGGGGACTGGCAACGATTTCGCGCGGACGGTCGAGCTGCCGACCGAACCGGTGGAGGCGGCTCGCCGCGTGGTGGAGGCTGAACCGCGCCGCATGGATCTCATTGCGGCCGAGGACGGGCAGATCATCGTCAACGCCGCGAGCGTCGGGCTCGGCGCGGAGGCCGCGGTACGGGCCAAGCGGTACAAGTCGCGCTGGGGCCCGATCGGCTATGCCATCGGCGCGTTGAAGTCCGCGTTCGTCCCCGATGCCCGGGTCGTGGTGCGGGTGGACGGGCGACGACTGCGCGGACACGGCCACGTGACCCAGTTGGCGGTGGGCAATGGTCGGTTCGTCGGCGGCGGGACGGAGCTGTTCCCTGCGGCGAAGATCGACGACGGGAAGATGGACGTGCAGGTGGTGTTCGCCCGCACCTTGTTCGAACGCTTCCTCTACGTGCTGCGCGTCGCCACCCGCACGACGCACCGCTCCCCGCTCGTGCACCAGGAGCTGGCCGAGAGGGTGAGCGTGGACGGCGAAGGGCTGCGCTGCACGAGCGACGGCGAACTCTCCGACGCCTGCCCCCGGCACGCCTGGCGGCTGCTTCCCGGCGCCCTCACCCTGCTCGCGTAGGGCTGCCCTTCCCCGTGCGGGGCGGTGCGTGGTCAACGCATCCGGCCGAGCCCGCTGGTGGTGCGGTGCGTCGTCAACGTATCCGGCCGAGCCCGCAGGTGGTGCGGTACGTCGTCAACGCATCCAGCCATGAATCAGGTTGACCACGCACCGCACCTGCCGACGACGGGTTGACCACGCACCGCTCCGGCCGACGACACGTTGATCACGCACCGCCCACCCGAGCGAAAGGTTGCCGACGCACCGCCCGCCGAGGGCGAGGTCAGCCGACGAGGGCGGCGTACGCCTCCGGGCTGGACTCGCGGAGGAACTCGCGGCAGCGGTGCGCCTCGGCCTCGTCGCCGAGTCGTTCGGACGCGGTGGCGAGCACGGCGAGCGAACGCAGGAAGCCGCGGTTCGGCTCGTGCGACCACGGCACCGGGCCGTGGCCCTTCCAGCCGTTGCGGCGCAGCCCGTCGAGCGAGCGGTGGTACGAGGTGCGAGCGAAGGCGTAGCCCTCGAGATCGCGCCCCTCCGACAGCGCGGCCTCGGACAGCAGGGCCCACGCCAGCGTGGAGTCCGGGTGCTGCGCCGCGACCTCGGCGGGCGAGGCGCCCGCGTCGAGCTCAGCTGCTCCGGGGTCGGCGGGCAGGAAGGTCTCGGGCGGTTCTCCCAGCAAGTTCGTCATGCCTGTGAATCTACGAGGTCGCCCACAGAGTCGCCTTCGGCCCCTGGCGAATCGCCGGTCGCCTCAGGAGGATCCGTTGGACGGCACCGCGCGCATGCGCGCACACCTTCGCACGTCCGCGTATAATTGACAGACAGGAGGCCCATCATGGCAGCAGAACCGCTCGAGACGTTCTCCATCGCTGATGCTGAACAAGCGCTCGACGAAGTCCGCGATGCCTTGGAAAGCGGGCGACTCCCAGCGGCTCTGGTGGTCGAGCTCGCCGCCATCGCTCGCGCTGCCACCCAGAAGAGCGCGCCGCTGTCGGCCAGCGAACAGGCTTTCATCGATGGGCACAGCGGCACGGTTGCTGCCTCCCGAAGCTTGGCGACGGCCCGCCTCACTGACGCTTCCGACGCGCTCACCACCCACCACGCGGCGCTGACTACTGCTCAGGCCGCGCGACTTCTTGGTCGCAGTGAGAGCCGAGTGCGTCACATGATCCGCGAGCACGAGCTGATCGCGTTGCCGTCCGGCGGGCGCGGTCGCGCGCGCCTACTTCCACGCTGGCAATTCCGGGACGGCAGGCCCCTACCGCACGCGGCGAAGATCATCGCCGCCCTACCAGCGGAGCTCGATCCGTTGACGGTCGAGGACTTCTTCATGCGCGGCACGGTCGATACTGCGACACGATCGACGGCCGTGGCGGACTGGCTGTTCGCCGGCGGCGACCCCGCTCCCGTCGTCGACCTGGCCCGCCATCTCGACGTTGCGCTGTGATGGCCGCCGACGACCCATCGGAACTGGAGACCAAACTCCCGCCGCCAGATCCTGAAGTGATCGCGTCCGTCGAACCCGAGGTATGGACGAGCCAGGACGTACTGTGGCGCATCCACGCCACCGGCGGCGAACACCCCTCAGCTTGGAACGCGCTGCGCAATTGGGGCCCGCTGGTCACAGCGCGCTTCGATCCATGGTCCCCACCACCGACCAAGCACGACGACGCGGTGGGCTACTTCGGGTGGGACTGGGCGACCTGCCTGGCGGAGGTATTCCAGACCACTCGGAGCATCCACGTCGAGCCGGGGCGGGGTGTCCTCCTGACCGGGTTTCAACCTCAGCGCTCGTTATCGCTGCTGGACCTTCGCGGCGAGTACCCCGTCCGCGTGGGCGCGTCCCACCTCATCAACTCCGGGCCCCGACACCGTTGCCGCGCCTGGGCTCAGGCGCTTCGGCAAGCGCATCCGAACCTCGACGGAATGGTGTACACGGGGATCGCAGGGCGATCCTGCGTGGTGCTGTATACGGCCGAGGTGTTTCCGACGAGCCCTACCTTCTCCCGTCAGCTTCACGATCCCGCCATCGCCGCTCACGTGGCCGACGCCGCCCACCAGATCGGTTACCGCCTCCGCGGCTGGTAGCGCGTCAGCGAGAGCCCTTCGGCCGCGGAGACTTCGGTGAGCGCATCGTGAACGTCGTCGGGACGTCACGTATCTGAATCACCTTGGCCCGACCATTCTCTCCGGCATGGGTGCACGGTGCACCCATGCTCGGTTGAGACCGCGCCTCAGAGTTTGGTGCCGGCGGAGCGGAGGTGCTGGCAGGCCTCGGCGTCAGTACACAGGTTCGTCGGTGAGTACCTGCTCGATAACGTTTTGAAGCAAGGCCAAGTCGCCGTCGTCTCGAGCAACATGGCACGCGCGGTGCAGGTCGTCCATCCCAGTACGATCCCAGGCAAGCCCGTGCCCCGATTCGGCAAGCAGTTGAGCGAAGAACTCACGCTGCGTACGCCCATTTCCTTCTCGGAACGGGTGCGCGAAGTTGAGGTAGTCGTAGAGGTACGTCACTTCGCTCACCAGCGAGTCCTTCGGCACAAGGCGCAAACGATCGGTTTCGACAATGCGCGCTGTCACGTGCGCGATCGGTCGTTCGATGTCGAGAGGGGGCACGAACGACTCGCCCCTCCCTTGGCCAGGCCCACCGTGCGCAGCTGCCCTGCCTACTCATACACATCCTGAAGGAGCTGATGATGCAGCCCCTTGATGTGTTCGAGATCCCACGTGCGCGGCACCAGCTCCGGGTTCTGCCGAAGCTCGGCGACTCGGACCTCCACGAGGTCGTTCTCAGCGTCACGTAGCTGCTCTGGCGTCCTCGCCCCGATCTTGTTGCGCAGGACCTGCGAGGACTCGTCGAAGTAGCCGTCCCATCGGGACGCGTGGTCGCCTGTCTCCCAGGGGCGCAGCTGGCTCAAGCGAGACCGTAGCGAGACCGAACTCGCTTGCCAAGCTGGTTGATGTCGATTTCGCCCCGGACGTAAGCATCCTGGTCGGCTCGGGTCGCGTCCGTGCTGCGGGAACCCTCGAGCTCGGAGGAGCGACGAGCATCGTCGACCGCGCGTCGACGGCGCCCCTGTTCGAAGGCACTTTCGATTGCCACGGCTGTCTCCTTTCCGCCTCCAATTCTAGCGGTCCCTCCCCCTCCAACGAGCGAGAAGCGCCAGCGAGCCCACCCTTACGAGAGCGGGCCCACCGAGCCGACCATGACGTAAGTACTGCGAAACCGCGACTCAGAGCTTGGTGCCGGCGGAGCGGAGGTGCTGGCAGGCCTCGGCGACGCGGGTGGCCATGCCGGCCTCGGCGGCCTTGCCCCAGGCGCGCGGGTCGTAGGTCTTCTTGTTGCCGACCTCGCCGTCGACCTTGAGCACGCCGTCGTAGTTGGTGAACATGTGCGCGGCGACCGGGCGGGTGAAGGCGTACTGGGTGTCGGTGTCGACGTTCATCTTGACGACGCCGAAGTCGACGGCCGCGGCGATCTCCTCGGCGAGCGAGCCCGAGCCGCCATGGAAGACGAAGTCGAAGGCGCGCTCCTTGCCGTACTTGGCGGCGACGGCCTCCTGCGCGTTCTTGAGCACCTCGGGGCGCAGCTTGACGTTGCCCGGCTTGTAGACGCCGTGCACGTTGCCGAAGGTCAGGGCGGTGAGGTAGCGGCCCTTCTCGCCGAGGCCGAGCGCCTCGACGGTGGCGAGCGCGTCTTCGGGGGTGGTGTAGAGCTTGTCGTTGATCGCCGCCTCGACGCCGTCCTCTTCACCGCCGACGACACCGATCTCGACCTCGAGGATGATGTTGGCCGCGGCGCACTGCTCGAGCAGTTCCTGTGCGATCTGCAGGTTCTCCTCCAGCGGCACGGCCGAGCCGTCCCACATGTGCGACTGGAAGTACGGCAGGCCGCCGCCCTTGACCCGCTCGGCCGAGGCGGCGAGCAGCGGGCGCACGAAGCCGTCGAGCTTGTCCTTGGGGCAGTGGTCGGTGTGCAGGGCGACGTTGACCGGATACTTCTTGGCGACCTCCTGCGCGAAGGCGGCGAAGGCCGTCGCGCCGGTGACCATGTCCTTGACCGTGGGGCCGGAGAAGTACTCCGCGCCGCCGGTGGACACCTGGATGATCCCGTCGGACTCGGCCTCGGCGAACCCGGCGAGGGCCGCGTTCAGCGTCTGCGAACTGGAGACGTTGATCGCCGGGTAGGCGAACGACTCACGCTTGGCCTTGTCGAGCATCTCGGCGTAGATCTCGGGAGTTGCGACGGGCATCAGATCTCCTGGTGTCGTGGGCGAACGCTGCCAGTATCCCAGTCGCGTCGCGGCATGCAAGCGAGGGTCAGAGCAGCTTGTACAGAGCGCGGGCGGCCACGTGCAGCGGCGACCAGACGGCCGAGAACGGCGGGGCGTACCCGAGATCGAGCATGATGAGGTCGTCGACGCGAAGACCCGCGGTGATGGCGGTCGCGGCGGTGTCGATCCGCAGTCCCGCGGTGCTGCCGCCGACGATCTGCACGCCGCGGACGCGGCGGGTCTCGCGGTCGGCGAGCATCCACACCGTCATCGGCTCGGCGGTCGGGTAGTAACCGGCGGTGGTCGTGGTGTCGATGGCGACGCTGACGGTGTCCCAGCCGAGGTCGTCGGCCTGTTCGCGGGACAGTCCGGTGCGGGCGATCTCGAGGTCGCAGAACCGGGTGATGAAGGTCTGGGCGACGCCGGGGAACGCCCACGCCGGTTCGCCGCCGAGGATCTGCGCCTCGATGTCGGAGGCGGCGACCATGCCCTGTTTGTTGGCGTGGTCGCCGAGCGGGACGTGCAGGAGTTTGCCGGTCTGTCGGTCGCGGACGGCCGAGCAGTCGCCGGCGGCCCAGATGCGGCGGTCGCGGTGGGCGCACTGGTGGGCGTCGACCACGATCGCGCCCTTGGGCCCGAGCCGGAGGCCGGCCTGTGCAGCGAGGTCGGAGCGCGGTTGCACGCCGAGGCCGAGGATGACGAGGTCGGCGTCGAGCACGGTGTGGTCGTCGAGTTCGACGCCGGTCACACGGCCGGCCTCGGTGCGGAATCCGGTGACTCGGGTGCCGAGGCGCAGGCCGATCTGCTGGCTGGCCATCTCGTCGGCGATGCGCTGGCCGAGGGCGGGTTCGAGTTGGTCGAGCGGGTACGGCGAGGAGCTGACCACGGTGGTGTCGAGGCCGAGCCGCACGCAGACCTCGGCCATCTCGACTCCGATGAATCCACTGCCGGCGATCACGACCTTCTCGGGTTTGCGTTCGAGTTGGCGCAGCAGTTCCTCGCCCTGCGGGATGGTGGTGATGGAAGCGATGCCTTCGGCGTGGGCGCCGGGAACGTCGGGGCGCACGGGCTCGGCGCCGGTGGCGATGAGGAGGTAGTCGTAGGCGACGTCGCCCTCGGTGGTGACCACGACGCGGCGGTCGGCGTCGAGTCCGGTGGCAGTGACGCCGAGCCGCAGGTCGATGCCGTTCTCGCGGTGCTCGGCGGGGGTGCGGGCGATGAGGTCGTCGCTGGACTTCACGTCGCCGGCGACCCAGTACGGCAGGCCGCATGCGGAGTACGAGGTGTGCTGACCGCGTTCGATCACCACGATCTCGTGATCGGGGCCGACCTCCTTGACCAGGTCCGACGCCGCAGTCATCCCGGCGGCGTCACCTCCGACGATCACCACACGCGAACCCATACCCCGACCCTAGAGCCCCGCGCACCCTAGGGGTCGACAAGCCGCAAGCAGCCCCATAGGTGGTCGAGTAGAGAGGCCGGCCGCGGCCGAACGTATCGAGACCACGTCACGTGACGACATAGGTGGTCGAGTAGAGAGGCCGGCCGCGGCCGAACGTATCGAGACCACATCACGGGAGATGTGGTCTCGATGTTGCGTCAGGAAACAGGTGGTCGAGTAGAGAGGCCGGCCGCGGCCGAACGTATCGAGACCACGTCACGGGAGATGTGGTCTCGATACGCGGCTCGTCCCGGTTCCTGAGTAGCCGCGAGGAACGAGCGGCATATCGAAGGGCGCCGCTACTCGACCACCTACACGCGGGGCCTCAGCCGAGCACGTCACGGCGCACGATCTCGGCCATCGTGTCGAAGGACTCGGCGAACACCTCGATCCGAGCACCCGGTGCGCCGTTCTCCTCAGCCACGTCACGCCAGGCGCTCACGACGTCGAGCACCTCCGCCGTGATCGCGCGCGCGCGGTTCTCGGTGAGCTTGCAGTGCGGAGCCAGGGCGAGGAGACCACGACCCGTGTCACCCGGGTAGACGGAACCGGCGATCGACGTGGCGCGCGGTTGTCCCAGGTCGCGCTGCGGCGTGATGTCGAATGCCGGCGCCAGGATCCAGCCGGTTCCGGAACGGAGGAAGCCGAGATTGCGCAGGTGGTTGTCCGTGTTGTTGGTCAGCGCGCCGAGCACCACGAGCCGGAACAGCGCTTCACTATCAGCGTCAGGACGTGTCCCCTCGGCCCGCAGCGACGCCACGATGTCGGTGTAGTCGGCGTGAGGGGTCTCGCTCTCCTCTTCGATCAACGTGCGCGCGCTGATGTACGGGATGCGTTGCTCGCCCGCTCTGTCGAAACGCTTGACGAGGAGGGCGGTGCGCTCGCCCAGGCGGAGGATCCTGCGCTCCGGCACGCTGACGCCGCTCATCGCCGCGAGGTCAAGCGCGGTCTTCTCCCACGCGGCGAGGTCGACGCTCTGCCCGAGGACGGGGAACTTGGCCAGCCACAACGCGCCGTCCTCGACGACCGCCGCTTTGGGCATCGCGCCGCCGAGCGCTCCGGTGCCGGCGTCCAGAAGCGTCTTGACCGCGCCCGCCCAGTCGGAATCGTCGGCAGTGACGGCATCGGCCGCGGCCAGCAAGCGCGGAAGTTCGAGCACCTTCGGCACGGCGGGCAAGTCCGCCAGATACGGTCCCTCGGGCTCGCCGGTGAAGCGCAAGGCACCTTGCCTCGTCGCGTCGCTCACGCCGACCAGATAATCGGCCGGCGTCAGAGACGGGCTCAGGGAAGGGTCGTCCAGCCGGTCGGTGCCTCGCTGACGCTCCAGGAGCATCCGCCCCCAGCGATCAGGGCTCGCGTCGTCGAGCGCCAACGGCAGGCCGCCGCCGACGACATGGGGAGCGTCATCGAGTGGCAAGCCGGGTTCGATCGGATACGAATCCGGCCGGGCCAGGTAGTCGACGGCGTACCGGAAGCTCGAGGTGAAGGTGCGGCCTTCGGTGAAGTTGACGGTGCCAGCCTCGACCGACTCGCCGCCGAGAGTCGTGAAGACCGTGAATGACCGTGTCATCGGCGGACTCGCTGCGGCAGCGCTTGATCGGCGCGGGCTCGGCCGAGATCGGTGGACATCGGATCGGTGGCCTCGACGATGGCGTCGCCGAGCCGGAGGGCCGCCAGCACTCGGAGGAGGGCGTCAGTGGTGACGCCAGGCTCGCCTGCTTCGACGCGGATGTAGGCCGTTCGAGAGATGCCGGCCCGCTGTGCCAGTTGGTCTTGAGTCAGCCCCAGCATCCGGCGCCACGTGCTGATGTTGTCGGCAAGCTCGCGCCTGACCCGGTCCGCCCGGGGATGCGGGGGTCGATCGTTCACACGCGCCATATGTCCACTTTAGAGTCCTATATGCGCTACATCAAGTCCGTTGATGACGCGTTCACGAGACATAACCGAAAGCCGCGGTCGGCATTGCCGGCATGCAGCGCAACCACGTCACGTCCCCTGGTCTCGATACGCTCCCTCGTTCCTCGGTCGCTACTCGACCACCTACTACTCCCGTTGTCGGTGGTCGAGTAGCCAGCGAGCTCTGCGGAGGCCGTATCGAGACCACGCCACCCCCGCATCAAGGTGGTCGAGTAGCCAGCGAGCTCTGCGAGCAGGCGTATCGAGACCACGCCA
>NZ_RDBF01000300.1 GCF_003674095.1 Aeromicrobium phragmitis | reverse complement strand
TGATCACCAAGTTCCTCGCGGGCGCATGGATCGCGATCAGCGCCATGGTCGCGCTGTTCGTCATGATGCGCGCCATCCATCGCCACTACCGCCGCGTGGCCGAGGAACTGGCGATCGACGACAGCGACGTCACGTTGCCCTCGCGCGTGCATGGGATCGTCCTGGTGAGCAAGGTTCACAAGCCGACGATGCGCGCGATCGCCTATGCCCGCGCCGCGCAGCCGAGCCGGCTAGAAGCGGTCACGGTCGAGCTCGACGCCGAGGAGACCGCCGAGGTGCTGCGGCAGTGG
>NZ_RDBF01000299.1 GCF_003674095.1 Aeromicrobium phragmitis | reverse complement strand
GCAGGCGTTCGGAGCGTCGCTGCGGGGCGGTCTGCTGCTCTACGGGCCACCGGGCTGCGGCAAGACCTTCATCGCCCGTGCCGTCGCCGGCGAGCTCGGCCTGAGGTTCCTCACCGCATCGATCGCCGACGTGATGGGCGAGCACTTCGGCCAGACCGAGAAGAACCTGCAGAAGCTGTTCGCCTCGGCGCGCAGCTACGCCCCGATCGTGATGTTCCTCGACGAGATCGACGCGCTGGGCGCCCGCCGTTCCAGCATCGGCACCGGATGGTCCGGCATGCGCGCGATCG
>NZ_RDBF01000298.1 GCF_003674095.1 Aeromicrobium phragmitis | reverse complement strand
CTCATGACGAAGCGCAGGAGTCGTTTGCGGTCGTAGGACTCCGGGAACCCCTTGCGGTCCAGGATGCCCCGCTTCTCGAGTTCGGCGTTCGGCAACAGGAAACCGTCGGTGGTCACGAGCGCCACGTTCGGATGTTCCTCGCGCTGCGCCAGCAGTTCACGCAGCAAGCGCGCGGTCGTGGATTTGCCGACCGCGACCGAGCCGGCCAGGCCGATGACGAACGGCACCTTGGTGGCCTGGGGATTGCCGAGGAAGCGTTCCGTCGCGCGGTAGAGCGTGTTGGACATCCG
>NZ_RDBF01000297.1 GCF_003674095.1 Aeromicrobium phragmitis | reverse complement strand
TGGGAAGCCACTCGTCAACCTCGACGAGTTCTGGCAACTCAGTCAGCACGTCCTCTTGGTTCCGCCGCAAATATGCAGGTGCGACCTGGCGGCGAAAACGTCGAGGCGCGAGCTCGTTCGCATCCAGCAATAGGTCCGGCCGGAGATAGCTCACGAGGTTTCGGAACTCATCGATACGGTTTTCCAACGGTGTGCCCGTCAAGAGAATCGCTCGGTCAGATCTGTCGATGAGGTCTGAAACGCGCTGCGAGCGCAGTGCAGCAGGGTTCTTGATGTAATGGGCCTCATCA
>NZ_RDBF01000296.1 GCF_003674095.1 Aeromicrobium phragmitis | reverse complement strand
GCCGGAATCCGCCGCCGGGTCAAGGAAGCGTCCGGGCACGAGTACTACGCGAGCCTGCGCACCAACGCCGCGATCGAGCGGGCTGAGGTCGTCATCATGATCGTCGATGCGAGCCAGTCGCTCAGTGAGCAGGACGTGCGCATCATCAACGCGATCCAGGAAGCTGGACGCGCCTTGGTCATCGCGTTCAACAAGTGGGACCTCGTCGATGATGAACGCCGCTACTACCTTGAGCGGGAGATCGACCGTGAACTCGTGCAGGTGCCGTGGGCGCCGCGCGTCAACATCGCAG
>NZ_RDBF01000295.1 GCF_003674095.1 Aeromicrobium phragmitis | reverse complement strand
GGATCCTCGTCGCGGCCACGGTCCTCGCCGGAACCTCCGGTCACTCTGAGGCTCAGATCACCGCCGGCTTGATCCTGCTCGGCCTGGGCTGGTCGGCCTCCGTGATCGCGGGCGCCGCACTGCTGACGCGGACCGTCGCGCCGGAGGTCCGCCCCCTCGTCCAGGGATTCAGCGACTTGTGCATGAACCTCGCCGGTGCGGCCGGCGGCCTGCTCGCCGGCCTCGTGGTCGCGGCGTTCGGGTTCGGCGCGCTGAACGCGGCGGCGGCCCTCCTGACGATTCCCGTCGCCGT
>NZ_RDBF01000294.1 GCF_003674095.1 Aeromicrobium phragmitis | reverse complement strand
GGCCGAGCGCGACGTCATCGAGAACGTCCGACTGCGGTGGCCCGGCGCCACGCTCCACGTCCGGCACGCCCTCATGCAGGGCGGTCAATGCGCCGGACAGGTCATCACCGAGCTCCGCCTCCTCGACGACCACGACGACGTGGACGTCATCGTCATCGCGCGCGACGGCGGTAGCGTCGAGGACCTCCTTCCGTTCTCCGACGAGGCCCTCATCCGCGCGGTCCACGCCGCCACCACACCTGTAGTCAGTGCGATCGGGCACGAGCCCGACACCCCGATCCTCGACCTCGTC
>NZ_RDBF01000293.1 GCF_003674095.1 Aeromicrobium phragmitis | reverse complement strand
GGGGTTCTCGCTGCCGACCGTCGAGGCGCTCGCCTGCGGCACCCCGGTGGTCGCGAGCCGTGCCGGCGCACTGCCCGAGGTCGTCGGTGACGCGGGCGTGCTGGTCGAACCGGGGGACGTCGAACAGTTGGTGACGCAGATCGGCGCGCTGCTGCGCTCGCCCGAGCGCCGGGAGCACTTCGCCCGCATCGGTCGGGAGCGCGCTGTGGAGCGGTTCAGCTGGGTGTCGGTCGCCCGTGCCACGGTAGAGGCCTACGAGCGCGAGATCGCGCGCGTCGAGAGGAAGAAGAGAC
>NZ_RDBF01000292.1 GCF_003674095.1 Aeromicrobium phragmitis | reverse complement strand
CGCTCGCATCTCTTCGCGTGCCCGTGCAGTGAGGAAGATGTTGTAGTCGACGCCGAGTGCCACCAGGAAGATGAAGGCGAGAAGTGGTGTGCTGACGTCCATCGCAGTCCAGCCGATGACGTGGTCGAACAGCAGCCACCCCACCCCCAACGCCGAGAGATAGGACAGCACGGTCGACGCCGCGAGCAGCACGGCAGCCACCACGGAACGCAGCAGAATCAGCAGCATGGCCAGGACGATCGCGAGCACGATCGGGATCACCAGCTGGCGGTCGTGAGCGGCGGTGTCGCGCT
>NZ_RDBF01000291.1 GCF_003674095.1 Aeromicrobium phragmitis | reverse complement strand
CGTGCCACCGGAGCCGACGGCCGTGCCGGAGATCGAGGAGAGATCATTGCGCTCCTGGCTGCAGAACAGGCCGTTGGAACCGGAGTTGTACACCGGCACGAGCGGCACGAGGCCGTGCGCGTCCCATTCCTCCATGATCTCGGGGGTGTTGAACGCGACGTCGTTGGGCCAGGCGTTCGACTGCAGCGCGCCGACCACGGGGCTCTGGTCGGAGATGAAGCCGCCTTCGATCAGCGCGGCCGTGGCGGGGTACTCGGAAGGCTCGTAGATCGGGAGCACCTGTCCCAGGTCCAG
>NZ_RDBF01000030.1 GCF_003674095.1 Aeromicrobium phragmitis | reverse complement strand
GATCGCGGGGGCGAGCCGGTTCGCGACCGACGGGGACACGGCGATGCGAATCTGCGCGCCGGTCTCCGGTTCTGCTTCGGCGCGGGCCTGGCGTTCGAATTCGACGATCGCGCCAAGAGCCTCCTGGGCGTGGGGCAGCAGGCGCTCACCCTGGGGTGTCAGGCGGGTGCCGTTCGGTCCTCGCGTGAAGAGGCTGAACGTCAGCTGCTTCTCGAAGCGGCGCAGTTCCTTGCTGAGGGTCGGTTGAGCGATGTCCAGGCGGTTGGCAGCGCGCGAGAAGTGGAGGTCCTCACCGAGCCCGACCAGGATCTCCAACTGACGCCTGGTTGTCCGCATGAGCTGATGATAGGGCGTGCGCATGCGCCGAGGGCGGATTCTGGTTCACAGGGCCGAGGGATCGGCGCCACGGTGGTCACCCGTGAGGCGAGGCCGCTTTGTCGAGAAGCCGGCTCGCCTCACTCGCGGCGTCGCTCACCAGGACGCCCAGCGAGTCCAGGTCCATCGTCGCGAGCCGGTAGACGGGCGCGCAGACTGATATCCCGGCAACGAGCTGGCTGTTGTGGTCGACGACGGCCGCGCCGACTCCGCCCACGTCCGGCCTGTATCCCCCGAGGTTGACGGCGTAACCGCGTTCGCGAACCGTCTCGAGCTTCCGCCGCAGCTCCTCCGGGTTGGTCGTCGACGCCGGCGTATAGCGCTTCAACGGCGTGGACAGGAACCAGGCCAGTTGCTCGGCGGGGAGATGCGACAGTTGCGCAAGTCCCGGAGACACGCAGTGTGCGGGCGAGCGGGCGCCGATGACCGCCGCCGAGCGGACGGGCAGTTGCGACACGATCTGCTCCACGTAGACGACGTACCGGCCGTCGAGCCGGGTCAGGTGGATGGTCTCGCCGGTCGTGTCGTGCAGCGCGTCGAGGATGGGCCGAAGGTCGCCGATCAG
>NZ_RDBF01000290.1 GCF_003674095.1 Aeromicrobium phragmitis | reverse complement strand
AGCGACCTGCTGTACGGCGTGTACGAGCGTCGGCTGTCCAAGATGCTCGACCCCGAACGACTGCCGCATCACGTCGGCGCGATCGTCGACGGCAACCGACGGTGGGCGCGCGGAGCCGGCGCCGGCGTCGACTTCGGGTACCAGGCAGGCGCCGAGAAGATCACCGAGTTCCTCGGCTGGTGCGACGAACTCGGCGTCAAGATCGTGACCCTGTGGGTGCTGAGTACCGACAACCTCCGTCGTCCCCCCGACGAGCTTGCGGCGCTCCTGTCGGTCATCGAGCAGATGGTCGAG
>NZ_RDBF01000289.1 GCF_003674095.1 Aeromicrobium phragmitis | reverse complement strand
ACGAGCGTCGCCTCGAACAAGACGTAGAACAAGAAGACGTCGGTCGCGGCGAAGACGCCGATCGCGAGTCCCTCGAGCGCGAGCATCCAGGCGAGGTAGCTGTTCGTGCGGCTGGGATCGGGCAGCCGGTCGCCCCAGGCGGCGAGGATGACCACCGGCGTGAGCACCGTCGTGAGCAGCACGAGGGTGAGGCCGATGCCGTTGAGCCCGAGCGCGTAGTGCACGCCGATGGCCGCGATCCACTCGCGCTCCTCGACGAACTGATAGCCCGCACCAGGGTCGTACTGAATCGCGA
>NZ_RDBF01000288.1 GCF_003674095.1 Aeromicrobium phragmitis | reverse complement strand
GTTCGGCAGGCACCACCGGCCCGAAGCCCTGCCGGACGTCCCCCGTGCAACCCTGCTGGGAGGCGCCCCGCAGTCAGCCAGTGCCGCAGGGGTCCACCGGAGTGTCGCGGGCGGCGCCGCGGAGGAGATAGAGGGGGCGGCCGCACAATTCGGTGACCTCGGCGTAGCGGTCGTCGAGCAGATCCGTCGGGCCGCTGAACCCGTAACCCGGCCAGCTCGAGGGCGTGGCTGTCAGAACGATCCACGTCGGCGCATCGTCCGATTCGATGGTGGCGGCGAGGCGCTCCAGGTCGTT
>NZ_RDBF01000287.1 GCF_003674095.1 Aeromicrobium phragmitis | reverse complement strand
CGTCCTTCGATCGCCTCGGTGTCGAGCCGCGCCAGCGGCGTGTTCAGCGGCACCTCCGCTGCCTGGAGCACCTGCTCCTCGGTGAGGTGCTCGATGCCCGTGACCCGGACCTTCTGGGCGACCAGCAGGCCCGAGAACCAGACGGCCCACACGCCGGCGCCGATCATCGCGACGACGAGGACGGCGAACACGACGCGAATCCACCGGCGCCGGCGGCGTTGCTTGAGCTTGGCCGCGAAGGCGTCACTCACCGGGCTGCTCCAGCAGCGACAGCAGCGCGGGCCCGACCTCGGTG
>NZ_RDBF01000286.1 GCF_003674095.1 Aeromicrobium phragmitis | reverse complement strand
TGTGCCGCCGCGATCATCACCGGCGGTGCCGTGACGCTCATCAACTTCTTCTGGAATGTCGGAGGAACCATTTCCTGACCCGCCCCCACGGGATTCGAAAGGAGGCGGGTTATGGCTGGCGTCTGTGATGTCCCTGTCATCAGCACCGTCTGCGACAAAGTCGGCGAAGGAGCCGCGAGCCTGATCAGCGCACCGTTCGACTGGCTCGCGCAGGCCGTCGGCGGCGCCGCGCAGTGGATGTTCGAGGGTGTGTGGGCGCTGTTCGACACCACCACCCTGGTCGACATCACCGAAG
>NZ_RDBF01000285.1 GCF_003674095.1 Aeromicrobium phragmitis | reverse complement strand
AGCGTCGGTGTCCGTTGGAACCCCCGTCGGTGAGATCAGCTCGCTGACCTTCAGCGATTGCACGGCAACGGCCCTCGGGTTCGACGTCGTGGTGACGATGACCGCGCAGGACATCGTCGTCCGTGACCATCCGACCAATGCCGGTGACCCTGTGCCGGTCGACATTCAGGTCGATGCCAACATCACGGGCACCGGCTGTGACTTCGATGCGTCGGGCTCGGTTCGTGGCGAGATCATCCCAGGCGACAGCAGCAACGACGGCTACATCGAGTTGCAGCCCGGTTACGACCTGGTGA
>NZ_RDBF01000284.1 GCF_003674095.1 Aeromicrobium phragmitis | reverse complement strand
GGCGGGACTTCGCGCCGCAGGAGCAGTGGTCGCGATCGCCTTCGTGCTGGTGATGATCGTCGCGGCCAGCCGCGTCCAAGCCGCCGCCGACCTGTGGGCCGCGCTCAACCCCGGGTACCTGGGCGGCCTCGTCCTCGGCGCCTTGTGCCTCCTCGCCCTGCCCACCCTCGTCGCGTGGGCGCTGGCGATCATCCTCGGACCCGGCATCGCACTCGGTGCCGACACACGGGTCGACATCGCGGGAGTCGATGTCGGGGTGCTTCCAGCGTTCCCGCCCCTGGCGATCCTCCCCGACC
>NZ_RDBF01000283.1 GCF_003674095.1 Aeromicrobium phragmitis | reverse complement strand
GTGCCGCTTCGACGCGATCAACAAGTTCGCTGAAGACCTCGACGCGTACGTCCGCCCGTTCCTGACGTTGAAGACCGAACCCAAGCGCGGAGGCGGGTTCCGCCAAGTCGCTTCCGGAGCGCCGCAGGTGATCGTCCCGAACCGTGCCACGCGGTCCTACCTCGGGTCGCGACTCGGTCGATCGCTGAGGTACCTCGGCCTCGCCGGCACCCACGACGTGCCGGAGGCGACCAAGTGGGCGGGCTCCCACCTGTCGTGGCTGGCCGAGCACGCCAACCTGCCGGGCCTGGCGAACTT
>NZ_RDBF01000282.1 GCF_003674095.1 Aeromicrobium phragmitis | reverse complement strand
AGAACGAGCCGCCGGCGCACACGCGCCTGCGACGGCTCGTCGCCGGTGCGTTCGGCCGAGGTCACGTCGAACGCATGCGTCCCCGGATCGCCGAACTCGCCGCGGACATGCTCGACGGCGCCGGGGCCGTGGGCGAGCAGCTGCAGTCGGGCGCTTCGGTCGACATCCTGGCCGACTACGCGGAGCCGATGCCGGTCTTCGTGATCGCCGACCTGCTCGGCGTGCCGCGGCGCGATCACCACGATCTGCGGCGTTGGTCCCAGGCCATCGTGCGGATGTACGAGCCTGACGTGGACG
>NZ_RDBF01000281.1 GCF_003674095.1 Aeromicrobium phragmitis | reverse complement strand
CGCGCAACGTGTTGCCGAACTCGGCGTCGTTACCCCCGATGCTGAAGGTCACGAGGCTCGTCGTCTCGTCGAGGTGATCGAGCTGGGCCGCCTCGTCGTCGTTCCACGCGTTCGGTTCGCTGAACTCCGTGGTGGTCGCACCGGAGCAGGCGGCGAAGGTGAGATCACCGGCGAAGTCGAAGCTGTCGTTCAGCTGCTGCGGGTAGGCGAGCGTCGAGCGGTGGCACATGTTGTGGTACGGCCGCTCGCCCTCCTGCGCCTCCTCCCACGCGTCGCGCTGCGCCTCGTTGTCGACGTC
>NZ_RDBF01000029.1 GCF_003674095.1 Aeromicrobium phragmitis | reverse complement strand
CTGAAGCCCGTAGCGAAGTAATCGCTGTTCTCAACCGTGCCCGAGACCTGAGCGATATGCTCGCGGAACTGGTCCAGCGCACCGCCCGACAGATTGTCAGTCGCGCCGACACCGATGATGCGTGTGCCCTGGGCCTTGACCGCGTTGGCGCTTTCCACCGCGCGAGTGATCGACGGCACATCCGTGGAACCGCCGGGACCTTGGGCCGGCGATCCGTACTGCGTCGGGTTGCCGTCCGTCACGAAAAGCAAGGCGTCGTACTGCTCGGGAGCCGATGCGATCGCCGCGAACGCGCGATCCCAGTTCGTGCCGCCTCGCTGCGAGTTGGGCCGCTGAATGCCGTTCACCTTGTCCGCGATGGTCTGGGAGCCCTGGGGCGTCATGACCGAGGTCAAAGGAAGGGGCGCGTTAGCCGGCGAACCCGTCGCGGGGGCGTTCGAGGCGAACGTGTGGATGGCGATCTGAACCGGATATCCGGTCAGCCCGGCCGCGAACTCCGCGATGTTGGACTTCATCTCTGCAAGCTGACCGTCAGTCACCGAGTTCGACAGGTCGAGACTGATCGCGAGCTTCAGATCCGGCTCACAGCGTTCAGGAAGACTCGGATTCGGAGCCGGGGGCGTCGTCGACTGGACCGCGCCGGCGGCGGTGATGCTGCCCATGACCGCGACCAGCATCGCCAACATGAGGGCGATGGCGCGGCGGGGCCAGCGGAGGTGGCGCCTGCGAGAGGCATGATTCGGCCTGGACCGAGAAGTGGACGTCACGGTGCTGCTCTCCTTGCACGGGCGGTGGGGAGTACCGCGGCAAACCGCGGCAGGACACAGCAGGGCTGCATGCCATAGTTCATCATTCATCCTCACACCGCGGCCGCTGCCCCGAATGCTGGGATTTCACCCTCATTTTCACCCCCCTCGCTTCCCCTGGTCCCTCCTTCTCGCGAG
>NZ_RDBF01000280.1 GCF_003674095.1 Aeromicrobium phragmitis | reverse complement strand
GGTGCTGGAGAGCCAGCGCTCGGACATCGTCGGACTGCTCCAAGCGCTCGACCGGCTCGGTGACACCGCGACCCAGGTCGTGCGTGACTCCAAGGCCGACACCGTCGCGTCCCTGCAGCACCTCGAGCCCATCCTCGCCAACCTGGTCGAGGCGGGCGACAGCGTCGCGCAAGCCTCCGAGCTGCTGCTGACCTTCCCGTTCAGCGACCAGTTCGTCGGCGGCACCGTCGAGGGCGCCGCGGGCCGCTGCAGCAACCAGAACCGCGCCGCCAACACCGGCGTCTGCACCGGGGACTACG
>NZ_RDBF01000279.1 GCF_003674095.1 Aeromicrobium phragmitis | reverse complement strand
CGAGGTTGGGCGGCAGGTTGCCGAGGTACACGTCGAACCACGGGCCGGTGCCCAAGGCGTTCGCGTACACGTTGTAGAAGCCCGGCAGCACGCGCAGCGCCTCATCGAGGCTCGCCTCATGCTGGTGCAACATCTCGGTCACCGCGTCCAGCTGATCGAGCGCGGGGCGCAGGTCGGCCCGCGTCTCGTCCACGAGCGCGGACAGCTCGGTGGAGAGGTTCGTCGCGGCGACGAGCAGCTCGTGGATCGAGTCACGGCGTGCGGCCACGGCGGAGAACAGCGTGTTGGCGTCCTCGAAC
>NZ_RDBF01000278.1 GCF_003674095.1 Aeromicrobium phragmitis | reverse complement strand
TGCTCTGGCCGCGGTGCGGTCGGTGGTGGCCCCGGCGAACGGCTGGAGCGAGCATCAGGCCGCGGGTCGGATTCACGAGGCTGAGACTGCTCGAGATGACCTACCCACTGTCTGGAAGGCGTTCGGCGAGGGTGAGATCGACGCCGCTCGCGTCTCGGTCATCGCGAACGGCGCATGGAAACTCACCCGCGAGCAATCGGTCGAAAAGCTCGACCGACGCAGCGTCGCGTATGCGGCCACGCACACCGTCGGCGAGTTGCGGCGGTGGGTGAAGCGGTTCATCGCCCGCGTCGAGCCCGA
>NZ_RDBF01000277.1 GCF_003674095.1 Aeromicrobium phragmitis | reverse complement strand
GGGGCGCGGCACCTCGAACTGCTGCCCGAGGACGTCGCGGCGGAGCGGCGGGAGTGGCCGTCGCCGTTGCGTGAGGGGCTTCCCGCCCTGCTGTCGGAACTCGGTGATCGTGAGGTCGTCGCGCTCGCGTCGGGCGACCCGTTCGTCTCGGGAATCGGTTCCACCCTCGTCGACCTGCTCGGGCCCGAGGGCGTGCACGACGTCATCCCGGCGGTGTCGTCGATCGCGCTGGCGCGGGCCGCGATGCGATGGTCGGCCGAGCACACCACGTGGGTCAGCCTCGTCGGCCGTCACGCGCAC
>NZ_RDBF01000276.1 GCF_003674095.1 Aeromicrobium phragmitis | reverse complement strand
GGCCTCGGGGTCGATCTCGCCGAGCCCGACGGTCTCGCGGACCTCGACGATCGTGGTGCGGGCCGCGGTGGCCATCACCGGCCCGAAGTTGCGGGCGGTCTTGCGGTACAGCAGGTTGCCCATCGGGTCGGCCGTCTGCGCGCCGATGAGGGCGTAGTCGCCCTGGATCGGGTACTCCAGCACGTAGTCGCGGCCGTCGATCGTGCGTCGCTCCTTGCCCTCGGCGAGCGGCGTGCCGACCCCGGTGGGGCAGTAGAAGGCACCGATCCCGGCACCGGCGGCGCGCATGCGCTCGGCGAG
>NZ_RDBF01000275.1 GCF_003674095.1 Aeromicrobium phragmitis | reverse complement strand
ACCGCGACCCTGTTGGAGATCGTCGACCAGCTGTGCATCGGCATCATCCAGGCCACCGGCACGACGCTGGAGGAGATGGGCGGCAAGATCGCCGCCCTCATCGCGGGGCTGACCACGATCCAGATCACCGCGCCGGGCGCGGCGGCGATCATCATCATCTTCCTCGCCTTCCTCGCGATCACCGCCGCCGCCATCGTGTGGTTCAGCCTCCTGGTGCGCAAGGCGCTGATCCTGATCCTCGTCGTCCTCGGCCCGATCGCCCTCGCCGGAGCCGGCTGGGACGTCACCCGCGGATGGTTCT
>NZ_RDBF01000274.1 GCF_003674095.1 Aeromicrobium phragmitis | reverse complement strand
TGCACCACCTGGGCGTCGCGGGGATAGTCCTCGGGGCGCAGCGCGAGATAGGCGGGGATCCCCGCCTCCTGGAGCCGGCGCTCCACCAGCTCGCCGTCGCGCTCTGTGGTCCACGCGGCGATGGCGGCGTCGAGCTCCGTGGTCGCCGCACGACGTCCGGCCGCCGTCGCGAGATCCTCCCGGACGAGGTCCGCCCGGCCCAGCACCGCGACGAGCCGCTGCCACTGCAGGTCGTCGGTCACCGCGATCGCGACGAACCGCTCGCCGTGCTCGTCGGGCGACACCGGATAGACGCCGTGGGG
>NZ_RDBF01000273.1 GCF_003674095.1 Aeromicrobium phragmitis | reverse complement strand
GGAGGACACCCAGGCGGTGCTCGCGCGGTACCCCGATCTTCGAGCCGGTGACCTTCCCCTCGACTTCCTGCAGCACAAGGAGCCCAAGCTGCTCGCCGACTCGCTGGAGCCGGTCGACTGGCCCGCGGACCCGTCGATGGAGTGGTGCCCGCCGGGCCACGGTGATCTCTACACGGCCCTGCTGACGTCGGGCGTGCTCGACCGGCTCATCGACGAGGGCTACCGGTACGCCACCGTCTCCAACTCCGACAACCTCGGCGCCGCGCCCGACCCGCAGATGATGGCGTGGTTCGCGCAGTCCGG
>NZ_RDBF01000272.1 GCF_003674095.1 Aeromicrobium phragmitis | reverse complement strand
CCACGAGAAACGCATGGAGCGCGAAGTACGCATCCGCACGGCCCCGACGTCATGACGGTGTTCAACCGGCTGGCCTGGCAGAACGGGACCTTGCTGGACGAGCGCGAGAGGCCGGGTTCGATCGCGGAGCGGCGCGCTCAACTCGACCGTGCTCATATTGGACCCCTCCACGCCTGGGCAACCTCGGTGGCCGAGCGCACCGGCGAGAAGGTGCCAGCCTTCGACCCGCGATCGGGAGGCATTCAGGCGCAGGTGTTGTTTCTGCTGCAGGACCCGTCGGCAGTCGCGGACGGCTCGGGGTTC
>NZ_RDBF01000271.1 GCF_003674095.1 Aeromicrobium phragmitis | reverse complement strand
CCGCCGACGCCGGCCGCACCAGCCAGCAGGACGATCCCGACGACCGCGGCCACGAGCCGTCCGCGACGGGGCGGCCGAGTCGAGCCGCCGCTCTGAGGCGTCGCACCGGCTCCAGGCGGCGTCGCTCCCGGCCCAGCGGGCGGGGCGCCGAGGACCGTCGTGTGCTCGCTGTCCGAGACGAACGGGCCGCCCTGCGGTGTGTGCGCTTCCCGAGCCGCATCGGGCCCTGGCGGCGGAACGCCGGGTCCGCTGGCTGGGCCGCCGGGCGCCTGTGCGAAGCGGGTGGTGTCTTCGTCGCGACGGT
>NZ_RDBF01000028.1 GCF_003674095.1 Aeromicrobium phragmitis | reverse complement strand
ACAACTTGCAGATTACTGATGTTAAGCTCACTGGTCTATAATTTTCTGCCTTCTTTCTTGATCCCTTTTTAAATAATGGTATGACATTTGCTTCTTTCCATTCTACTGGAACAACTCCCTGTTTTAATGATAAGTTGAATACTGTTGCAAGCGGTATGCTAATTTGCTCTACAGTCTCCAATAGCAATTTGGGTGGAATCCCATCCACTCCAGGTGATTTATTATCTTTCATTGTCTTTATTTTATTAGCTACCATTTCCGGGGTTACAATTAACTGCCCTAAATAGTCGTCTGATTCTGTATCCATGAACTTAGTCTCTGGTATTGGCAATGAGCTGACTTCTTCCCTGGTAAAAACTGAACTGAAATACTCATTCAGACTTTCTGCCATTAAACATCCCTCTGATATTATTTTTCCAGCACTGTCCTCTAGTGGACCGACCTTATCCTGAACTTTCTGTTTGCTCCGGACATATGCATAAAAACTCTTGCTGTCATGTTTTATGTTACATGCTAATTTCTGTTCATAGCTTCTCTTTGAGTTTCTAATTTCTGCTGTAGCTTGATTAAGTGCTTCTTTGTAACTGTTGTAGCTGTCTTCATTTCCAGTAAGTCTGTATAATTTCCACATTAATTGTTTATACTTTATTTTTCTAATGGCTTCTTTTGATAAATGTTTCTTTCTGGACCGTCTTCCTATTTTCTTCAATGGAATACATTTATCAATGATGCATTCAATTTCACCCTTTAAAATATTCCAGCATTCTATTGCTGTCTTGTTCTTCAGTGTGTTATCCCAGTCTATCTTTGCTAAATATTTCCTCATATCCTTATATCGTCCTTTGTGGAAGTTTCTCCTGTACCGCTTTTTATTATTCCCTTCTGATTTTACTGTAATGGTAAAATGTACCTGGTTATGATCATTACTTCCCAGTGGCTCACATATCTTGACATTGTCAACTAATTCATTCTGTGATGATAGAAC
>NZ_RDBF01000270.1 GCF_003674095.1 Aeromicrobium phragmitis | reverse complement strand
GGCCCCATGCGCTGCCTGGCCTTCAACGTGACGGTCAAGTTGTCGGGCCTTGTGCTCGTGGTCAGCACCGGCCCGGCGGCGTCGAGAATCGAATTGACGACCACATGCAGGCCCTTACCGGATCTCGGCGGGCCGACGAGGAGCATCGAGTCCTCGACAGTCGCCCACACCTGGGTGCCCTTCGCCGTCCCCAGCAGGTAGCCGACTTCAGCCGGGTCGGGCTTCTTGTCCTGGATCGAAGGTCGAAGGGTGCCGGCTCGTCGTTGCAGCGCTTTGCGGGAGGCGACCCGGGCGACCTCGTCGCT
>NZ_RDBF01000269.1 GCF_003674095.1 Aeromicrobium phragmitis | reverse complement strand
CTGGGCCTGCAGACTCTCCCCCCAATCGAGCGGGATTCCGAGGACCTGGGTCTCGCCCGGGTTGATGTCGAGCGCGTACGTGCCCTCGTCCACGATCGGTGCGTTGGCGTTGCTGGTGCCGGGAACCACGTCGCGCGTGGCGTCCCCCGGTTCGAGCGCCGTCCATGCGGGCGCCTGGGGCGGGTCGGTGGTCGGCGCCTCGGCCAGAGGCGGCTCTTCATAGACCGCGAGCTCGACCGGCGCGCCGGCGAGTTCGATGCCGACAGTGCGGTCGATGCGGACGGTGACCTCATCGGCGGTGTTGC
>NZ_RDBF01000268.1 GCF_003674095.1 Aeromicrobium phragmitis | reverse complement strand
GCGGTACTCCGGGGCATCCGCCAAGGCGACGTCGAGGCCGGGGTGCCACCGTTCCAGCGCGCCGGGGGAGAGGTTGTAGTACTCGAAGAGGAAGTCGTGGACCGGGTGGGACTCACCGCGCTCGCGTCGCTCCACGCGGGCGCGCGTCCAGGGGAGGACGCGTGCACGATGGGCCGCGGCGCGTTCGGTCCAGTCGGCGCGGCTTAGGACGCGCAATCCCCGCACGTCCCGAAGATCTCGAGCGTGTGCTCGACGTCGCGGAACCCGTGGTCCTCAGCGACCGCGTCGGCCCAGCGCTCGACCGTC
>NZ_RDBF01000267.1 GCF_003674095.1 Aeromicrobium phragmitis | reverse complement strand
CGCACGCGCTGCGGCAGCATCTCAGCCTCGCCATCGCGGTCGTCGCCGAGGAGCAAGCACCTTTGATCCCGCCCGAGCCGCTGATGACCGGCATGGCGCTCGGTTTCGGCATGTTGGTGATCGTGGTGGACGCCTTCGCGCGGTCCCGCCGGTTCGCGCTGTGGGGCGTCGGCGCCGTGTACGCGACGGGGCTCGGGATCGCGTCACTCATCGTCGGTGCGAACCCGCCGCTCCTGGCGTTCGTCGTCGCTGCAGCGGGCTGGCTCGCCATCGTCGCGGCGCGCTCGTCCGTCCCGTCCACGTCCCG
>NZ_RDBF01000266.1 GCF_003674095.1 Aeromicrobium phragmitis | reverse complement strand
CTCGTACCGCTCCAGATCCTCAGCGCTCATGACGTGCTCTCCTCTTCCCGCGCGGTCAGCACGGCGCGGACGTTGGCGTAGGTCATCCGGTGCTCCGGGCACGGGCCGTGCGCGCGCAGGGCCTCCTCATGCCGCAGGGTCGAGTAGCCCTTGTGCACGGCGAAGTCATACTGCGGGTAACCGTCGTGCAACCGCTCCATGATCCGGTCGCGGGTCACCTTCGCCACCACCGACGCCGCCGCGATCGACGCCGACACCTGATCGCCCTTCCAGACCGCGAGCCCGGGCACTCCCAGGCCGTCGACGCT
>NZ_RDBF01000265.1 GCF_003674095.1 Aeromicrobium phragmitis | reverse complement strand
GCCCCCGTGCAGCTGCTCGCGACGAACAAGGCCGGTTCCATCGCCGGGACGTCGGTGTCCAGCCTGACCTACCTGCGCCGGGTCCGGCCCGATCTGCGCACGGCCCTGCCGCTCGCGCTCGCCGCCTTCGCCGGATCGCTGGGCGGAGCGTTCGTCGCCTCGTTCATCCCGCGTGACGCGTTCAATCCGGTCACCCTCGTGGTGCTCGTCCTGGTCGGCGCCTACACGCTGCTCAAGCCGGAGCTGGGTCGTTCGAGCCTCCTGCGATTCAGCGGCCGTCGCCACTACGGGGCGGCGATGCTGACCGG
>NZ_RDBF01000264.1 GCF_003674095.1 Aeromicrobium phragmitis | reverse complement strand
CTTGTCGCCGGAACTGTCGATGATGGTCGACCGCATCCTGGACTTCCCGCGCCAGGACGTCGAGCACGCCATGGTGCCGCGGTCGCGCGTCGTCGCGATCGAGTCCGACGAGACCATCGGTGCCCTGCGTGAACGCATGGCGTCGGGGCACTCGCGATACCCGGTCATGGAGGAGGGGCGCATCGTCGGCGTTGCGCACCTCGTCGACGTCCTCGAGCTCGACGACGTCGACGCGCCCGTCACCTCCATCATGCGGCCGGCGCTCGTCATCCCCGAGCTCATGCCGCTGCCCAACGCGCTGGCCGCGTT
>NZ_RDBF01000263.1 GCF_003674095.1 Aeromicrobium phragmitis | reverse complement strand
CAACCTCGTCTTCCACGTCAGCATCGTGGTGGTGCTGGTGGGTGTCGCGGTCGGTTCGCTGTGGGGCTATCGCGGCGCCGTCATCGTCACCGAGGGCGAAGGGTTCTCCAACACGCTGAGCCAGTACAACGAGTTCTCGTCCGGACCGCTGTTCGACGCCGAGGATCTGCCGCCGTTCAGTTTCCGGGTCGACCGGATGATCGCGGAGTTCCAGCCTGAGGGCCCGCAGCGCGGTGCGCCCAAGCTGTTCCAGGCCGACGTCACCTACACCGAGCGCCCCGGCGAGGACCCCGAGCAGTACGAGATCTA
>NZ_RDBF01000262.1 GCF_003674095.1 Aeromicrobium phragmitis | reverse complement strand
CAGTTCCTCTCGGTGGGCGACGAGTTCGCGTTGCGCCCGCGCCGCCACTCCGATCAGATCGCGAAGGTCGTCCCCCGCTGCCGCGTCATCGTCGGCGAGTAATCGCCCGTGGTCGGCCGTCAGCATCCAACCGCGCACGACGTCGACGGCCACCGGTGCGGCGACGAGTCCTGGGAGCAGCCGAGCCAGGAGCTGCTGCAGCGCGGGCTCGAAGCGCATCGGGGCGCAGGGCGCCTTGAACCAGAGGGTGCCGTGGTCGGTGGGCACGACGAGCTGCGTGGACCACGGCCGGATCCGAGGTTGCGTCAC
>NZ_RDBF01000261.1 GCF_003674095.1 Aeromicrobium phragmitis | reverse complement strand
GGGGTGACGGGCCAGGAAGTCGCCGAGCGCCTCGCTCGTGCCGAGGACGATGAGCAGCCGCAGCCGCAGCTCGTCATCGGACTCCAGCAGTCCGACCAGCCGCTCGCACCCGCCGTCGGCTTCGGCGATGCGCGCCAGCGACGCCAGGCAGGTGTCCGGGTCGGCGACCGACGCGATCTGGGTGACGAGGTCGTCCGAGCAGTCGCCGAGCACCGCGAGGTCGGCGGTGGCCCGCTGCGTGTCGCGGAATCCGAGGCGGGACAGCACCACGGGCATCGTCTCAGACGACCGGCATGAGCCGGTCGATCTC
>NZ_RDBF01000027.1 GCF_003674095.1 Aeromicrobium phragmitis | reverse complement strand
GGCGCGCCTCGGCTGGGCGCTTGTCGGAGCCGTCGTTGTGGGAGCCGCGGCCGCCCTCGTAGGCGCCCTGATCTGAGCGGTGGGACACCATGACAGATCGCGCTTCTCCTGACCGACGCCGCCCCAGCCCCGGCCTCATCGCGGCCGGCGTACTGGCGGTCGTGGTGGTGGTGCTGGGCCTGGTTCTGGCGTTGACCGGCGGTGACGATGAGCCCTCGGGGGATCAGCGGCCGCCGTCTGCCGACGACACCACCGCAACCGACTCCATTTGCGGACTTCCGAACGGCGACCTCGATGTGCTGAGGTCAGCGCCGGACACTGAGTGGGAACTCGTCGACGGGGTGGCCGCACCCACGATTGAGGATGCTGGCCCAGGGGAGGAATCCCAGGGAATCCACTCCTGCTTCGCGCACTCAGCCGAGGGCGCCCTGCTGGCGGCCGCCTACTACCGGCTCGACGCAGCCTCGGATGAAGTAGAACCGGACGCGTTCACAAGGACGCGGCTGGACCCCGACGACCCCGCGTACGGTGAACCCGCTCCGTCCCGCCGTAACGACACGTTCGACACTCGCGCTCTCGAGTTCGCGGGATTCCGATTTGACTCAATCAGCGCAGAGAGTGCCGTCATCACCACCGCGCATCGCGTCAAAGAGGGTCCGGCCATTGGTGAATTGGTCACCTTGACCAACTCACTCACTTGGCGCGACGGCGACTGGTACTTGACCAGCAACGTCAGCTCGTCCCAGATCGGGAATCTCTCGGGATTTGTGGAGTGGCGGCCATGACCCTACTGTTCGAGAGCCAAAACGAAGGATGCAGCTGGACTGACCCCCTGTGTCTCGCCCGAGAGGGCGTGGGAAATGTCGTCGGTGACGTTGCTGGCGCCGTGGGTGGCTCGATCATCAACCAGGTCGCCCAGGCGGTCGCAGAGTCCGTCGCGTCGCTCCTGACAAGCCTGACCACGATGTGGGTTCAGGTGGACACTCCGGGCCTCGGTTC
>NZ_RDBF01000260.1 GCF_003674095.1 Aeromicrobium phragmitis | reverse complement strand
CAGTCCTCACGGCTGCTGGAGGCCCAAGCCCGACTCGTGACGAATCAACGCTCACGCCTGGCGGTGGCTCGGACGATGTACTCCATGCGATTCCGCGAAGAGGAGGACACCGCCGGTCTTTCGATGCAGCAGCTTCGGGGACGGGAGGGGGCCCGGGTCAAACGTGTCTACCGCGCCCATGCTGCCCGCACGGGAGTGGAGTGGAGCAGACGCGACTACGACGTGCACGATTTCGCCTCAGCGAGCATCGTCAACCAAGCGCTGTCTGCCGCCAACACCTCGCTGTACGGGGTCGTGCATGCCGTGATCGT
>NZ_RDBF01000259.1 GCF_003674095.1 Aeromicrobium phragmitis | reverse complement strand
TGGGCTCGTTGCTGGCCGGGGGCGAGGTGCTGCTCACCAGCGGCCTCGGCCTGCACGGACGGACGTCGGAACAACTGGCGTCGTACGTGCGAGAGGTCGCCGAGGCGGGGTGCGTCGCCGTGGTGATGGAAATGGGCCGTTCGTTCTTCTCCGTCCCCGACTCGATGCTCGACGAGGCGCGACGACAGGGCCTCGTGTTCGTGACGCTGCACTCCGTCGTGCCGTTCGAGCGGATGGTGGAGGACTTTCACGATCTGGTCCTGCAACGCAAACTCGGGGCTTACCGTTACGGGGAGCACTCGTGGGACGAC
>NZ_RDBF01000258.1 GCF_003674095.1 Aeromicrobium phragmitis | reverse complement strand
CGCCTTCCGGGGATGCCCACCGCGCGCGCGGTGGCGCGGTTCGTGGAGAAGCCGGACGCCGAGACAGCGGCCGCGTACCTGGCCACCGGAGCCTTCTCCTGGAACGCGGGGATGTTCGTCACGCGGGCCGACGTCCTGCTCGGGCACCTCGAGCGTCTCCACCCACCGCTGCACGAGGGACTGCGGACGATCGCCGCGGCCTGGGACACCCCCCGTCGAGACGAGGTCCTCGACGAGCACTGGCCGCGCCTCACCAGGATCTCGATCGACCACGCGGTCGCCGAACCGGTGTCGCTCGACGGCGGCGTCGCG
>NZ_RDBF01000257.1 GCF_003674095.1 Aeromicrobium phragmitis | reverse complement strand
AGCGGCTCGACCACGCCGCCAAGACCGCCACCGACGATGACCGGACGATCGCTCAGCGTCGGGCGGACTTCTTTGTCGACGCACTCGACCACATCGACCCCGACAATGAGCCCGCGCGGACGCCGAACATGGCGATCGGGGTCATGGTCCCCGCGTCCACGCTCGCGGGCGTGGATGATCAGCCGGCGATCAGCGCCGACCGCGACTGGGTGATTCCGGCCAACGTGCTCCGTGACCTCGCCTTGAGTGGGAACCCGTTCTGGTACCGACTCCTCGTCGACGACCAGGACGACGTATTGAGCGTCACCTACC
>NZ_RDBF01000256.1 GCF_003674095.1 Aeromicrobium phragmitis | reverse complement strand
CTCCCCTGGTGGCTCGTCGCCGTGGGCGCGGGCGCCTTCACCGGATGGCTGGTCCGTGTCGCGACGACCTTCGAGATCGGCCTCGTCGTCGCCGTGGTCACGGCTGCGGCCGCCGTGACGGTCGTCGCCGCCTACGGAGCCGCGACCGTGCAGGCGTCGGACGAGGGCCTTCGCGCGGGCCGCGCCTGGCTCGACCGTGCGCACCTGGGGACGGTCGAGCCGCTCGACGCTGAGGGCTGGTCACGGGCCTTCGGCGAGGACGGCGACCTCCGAGCGTTCACCTTCACCCGCCCGTACATCCGGACCGGCGTCC
>NZ_RDBF01000255.1 GCF_003674095.1 Aeromicrobium phragmitis | reverse complement strand
CACTCCACTCCCGCCAGATCCCGCGCGCCGTCACCGCGTAGTCGACGAGACGCGGGTCGGCGTGCGCGTGGCGGAAGATGCGCGATTGCCCCGCCGATTGCCCCTGTCCGGGCCGGCCGGTCTCGTAGAGCGTGACCCGCGCGCCTCGGCGCTGCAGTTCGAAGGCGGTGGCGAGGCCGAGGATGCCCGCGCCGACGACGGCGATGTCCGCGGAGGGGGAAGTCATGCGATCGACGGTAGCGTCAGACGGCGTCGCGCGCGGCGCGAGCGCACGCCTCCGCCAGCGCGCGGCGATCGTGGCGCGGCACGGGCAC
>NZ_RDBF01000254.1 GCF_003674095.1 Aeromicrobium phragmitis | reverse complement strand
GGAGTTGGCGCAGCACGCGGCTCATGCGCACACCGGAGCGATCGCGGGGCACGGCTCCGCTCTCGCGGGGCTGTTGCGTCGGTGCGGCGTCGTGCAGGCCGGCGATCTCGACGAGTTCCGCGAGCTGCTGGTGCTGTTCGGGTCCGGCATCACGCCGACGGCCGATGCGGTGGCGGTCTCGTCGATCTCCGGAGGCGGCACCGGCCTGCTCGCCGACCTAGCCGAGGACGCCGGGCTCGAGCTCGCGACGCTGGAGGCGCGGACCGTCGCGCAGTTGGCGGCGACGCTCCCGGATTTCGCGACCGGCGCGAATCC
>NZ_RDBF01000253.1 GCF_003674095.1 Aeromicrobium phragmitis | reverse complement strand
GACTGCTTGGCGTTCTGCTCGACGGTCTCCATGAGCCGCTTCTTGTCGCCGCGCTGCGGCACCCGGATACGGACCGGCCCACCGCGGCGCTCGGCGAGCAGTTGCTCCACCGCCTCGAGATCGGTGGGCAGTTCGGGCACGAGGATCTGCTTGGGGATGGCCGACTCCGCCGCGTCCTGGTACAGCGTCATGAGCGCGTGCTGCACGAGGTCGGGCAGCGTCGCGTCGTCCTCCTTGTCGGCCACCCAACCACGCTGACCGCGCACGCGGCCCCCACGCACGGAGAAGATCTGCACCGCGACCTCCAGCGGGTCGT
>NZ_RDBF01000252.1 GCF_003674095.1 Aeromicrobium phragmitis | reverse complement strand
CGAACACTGCGGAGATCACTGCTGATGCAGGGGTCTTGCCTGCGCCACCTTTGGGGTTGGCGATGGCGATCGTGCGAGGGCCTGGCCAGTGCTGCGAGACGGCTTGGACGTCCGATCGCCACTGTTGTTCCTCGGCCCCTGGGGAGAGCCGGAGCCCGAAGCGATTGAGAGTCCCGCGCCAGCCCTGTCGGGCGGGCTCGGCAACCGGTGTGGTGGTGATGAAGCTCCGTCGCGCGTGCCGCGGCGCCTCGGGGGCGACGTGGATCGGGGGAGCGGACGTTGCGGGTGTCGGCGTCCAGGGGTTCGACGGCGCCAC
>NZ_RDBF01000251.1 GCF_003674095.1 Aeromicrobium phragmitis | reverse complement strand
TCGGCAACGGCACCTTCGCCTCGATGATCAAGGCGGCCGCGAAGGCAGGAGCCCGCACGGAGTGGAGCGAGACGGTCTGGAAGCAGCTGGCCGCGGGCATCCGCTTCGTCCCGGGTCAGTTCGACGATGACGCCGCCTGGAAGCAGCTCGCCGAGACGCTCGCCGAACTCGACCGCGATCAGGGGACGGGCGGCAACCACGCGTTCTACCTCTCCATCCCTCCGGGCCTGTTCCCCACGGTCGTCTCCAAGATCAAGCAGCACGGGCTCGCCACGTCGACGGAGGGCTGGCGCCGCGTCGTCATCGAGAAGCCGTTC
>NZ_RDBF01000026.1 GCF_003674095.1 Aeromicrobium phragmitis | reverse complement strand
GGTAGGTGACGCTCAATACGTCGTCCTGGTCGTCGACGAGGAGTCGGTACCAGAACGGGTTCCCACTCAAGGCGAGGTCACGCAGCACGTTGGCCGGAATCACCCAGTCCCGGTCGGCGCTGATCGCCGGCTGATCATCCACTCCCGCGAGCGTGGACGCGGGGACCATGACACCGATCGCGAGACTCGGGCCGCGGGCGGGTTCGTTCTCGGGGTCGATGTGGTCGAGCGCGTCCACGAACACGTCGGCCCGCCGTTGGGCGAGCGTCCGGTCGTCGTCGTTGGTGGTCTTGGCAGCGTGGTCGAGCCGCTGATCGATCCCCGCCAACACATACGAGGGCAGATTCTCGGCATACAGGCTTCCGGTGCCGTCCTCATCATGGTGGATGGTGACGGAGCGTTCGGCGACGATGTCCTCGTAGCGTTTCTCGACCTCGTCGGGTTCGACCCGGGCGATGAACCGCCGCATCCACTGGCGCAGTTCGCCGGTGGTGTGGGTGGCCGCGTAGGAGACGACCTGGCGGTCGAGCTTCTCGACCGACCGTTCCTCGGTGAGCTTCCAGGCGCCGGCCGCGATGATCGACACCCGCGCCGCATCCAGTTCGCCGTCGCCGAATGCCGCCCACACGGCCGGCAGGTCATCGCGCGCGGTCTCGGCCTCATGCAGGCGGGCGGCCAGCTGATGCTCACTCCACCCGTTCGCCTGAGCGATCACCGACCGCACCGCCGCGACCTCGAGCTCCCGCGCCCGTGGTTCGAGCTCCCGCTCGATCCGAGCCGTCTCGGCATCGAGAAGGTCCAGGGTCGCGTTCCACTGACGGAACTCAGCCAGAGCACGCTCACGCCGCAGCCCGGCAAGACCGCCGACCCTTGCGTCACGTGTGCTCTCGATCATGTTTCCAACCTAGAGAAGGCCACCGACACTCCCGTGACCTTGTTCACAACGCCCACATGGCTGGTCGAGTAGGAGGTCGCTCAGCGACCGACGTATCGAGACCACGTCACGTGAGATGTGGTCTCGCTCCGTGGCGGCTACGCCCTCACTGCCACGGCTCCATTGCGGCTCGCA
>NZ_RDBF01000250.1 GCF_003674095.1 Aeromicrobium phragmitis | reverse complement strand
CGGCGCGAGGGCCCTCGGCGTGCCGGACCCCGGAGCCGTGGGCATCGCGATCCTGCTCTGGTCGATCGCGCATGAGGACATCGCGCCGGAGGCGGCCGGGGCCGCCGTGACGGCACTGCTTCCCCGCCCCGCGTCGCCGCTGCGTTGAGCGCCCTCGCCTGTGCCGGGGTGAAGTAGGGGTGAAAACCGGGACGAAGATGCCGATTAATGGCACCGTCAGGGTTCGATGACGGGTTGACGGTGCGGCCGTTCGGTGCCGTCACGTTCCGCGGCCCTTCCTCGGCTCTGACCAGCTCCCAGGCGGTGCCCGCAAGCCG
>NZ_RDBF01000249.1 GCF_003674095.1 Aeromicrobium phragmitis | reverse complement strand
CAGTCGGATGGTCGTGGGCTGGCAGGTGTCCACGTCGTTGCGCACCGATCTGGCCCTGGACGCTCTGGACATGGGTCTGTGGAACCGGCGCCGCGCCGGTCAGGACGTCACCGGGCTCGTCCACCACAGCGATAGGGGCGTTCAGTACCGAGCGATTCGCTACACCGAGCGGCTCGCCGAAGCCGAGGCCGTCGCCTCCGTTGGCAGCCGTGGTGACAGCTACGACAACGCGATGGCCGAGGCGCTGAACTCGCTGTTCAAGGCCGAGTGCATCCGCAACCCGGTGATGCGACCCAGAGGGGGCTGGAAGAACGTCA
>NZ_RDBF01000248.1 GCF_003674095.1 Aeromicrobium phragmitis | reverse complement strand
GCCGCGGCGGTCCTGGCGCTCACCGTGCTGGCGACCCTCGTCTACCGGCTCCCCGGCGGCGCTGACGGGTTCGTGCGTGACGCCACGAGCGGGGTGTTCTGCCTCGCCTACCTGTTCCTCATGGGCTCGTTCGTCGTGCGCATGCTCGACAACCCCGATGGTGCGTGGCGGATCGTCGCGTTCATCGTCGCGACCATCGCGTCCGACATCGGCGGCTATGCGGCGGGTGTGTTCTTCGGCAAGCACCCGATGGCCCCGACCATCTCGCCGAAGAAGTCCTGGGAGGGCTTCGCCGGGTCGATGATCACCGGCATCGTCC
>NZ_RDBF01000247.1 GCF_003674095.1 Aeromicrobium phragmitis | reverse complement strand
CTGCGCCTCCAACCGCGATGCGGCGGCGGCCAGGTGACGGCGCCACGCATGCACCATGAGCTTCTCGAGTGCCGGGCCGGCGGTGGCCGCCAACGCCATCGCCGCCTGGAGCCGGCTCTGGGCCTTGCCCTCCTCGACGTCGCGCTCCAGTTGATCGACCAGCGTGGAGACCTGCCAGTCCGCGAGCCGTGCCATGGTCTGGCCGACGGCGCGCGTGAGCCGGAAGGTGGTGTCCTCGGCGAGGATGTCGTTCTCGATCGCGGAGGCGACGATCGCCACCGCTTCGGCGTCCGACGTGCCGAACGCCGACGAGTCACCCGGAT
>NZ_RDBF01000246.1 GCF_003674095.1 Aeromicrobium phragmitis | reverse complement strand
CATCAGTCGATTCCTCCTTTGGCATTGAGCAGGCGGCGGATCCGCCCGGTGAGCTCGACGAACTCGGGAAGCGACACGTCCTCAAGCGAGCGCGGACGGGGGATGTCGACCTCGAAGTCGGCGATCACCCGGCCGGGGCGTTCGGACATGACCAGCACCCGGTCGCTCAGGTACACGGCCTCCGGAATGGAGTGCGTGATGAAGAAGACGGTCTTGCGTTGCTCGGCCCAGATGGTCTGCAGATCGTCGTTCAGCTGCTCACGGGTCAAGGCGTCGAGCGCTCCGAACGGCTCGTCCATCAGCAGGATCTGGGGGTCGGGGAC
>NZ_RDBF01000245.1 GCF_003674095.1 Aeromicrobium phragmitis | reverse complement strand
GAGCGACCTCCTACGGCCGCGATAGGTGGTCGAGTAGCGCGAGGAACGAGGGGCAATGGAGCCGTGGCAACGAGGGCGATGGCTCCATGTCGGTCGCTGACCACCTCTGCCCGGGTGAGTGACGGTCGGTCAGCTGACGAGTCGGGCGGCGGCGATCGCGAGGTCGATACGGGCGAGGGCGGTCCCGGGACGAGGATCGTCGATCGCCAGGATCACGACACGTCGGTCCCCGATCGTGAGGCTGAGCGGCAGATCCTTGTGCGCCTGCACGAGTTCGCGAACGGCGTTCGCCCAGGACGGCTCGCCCGTCGCGGACGGCTTACC
>NZ_RDBF01000244.1 GCF_003674095.1 Aeromicrobium phragmitis | reverse complement strand
CATGGCGCACGTGCGGGCCGCGCGGGCGCTCGTCCCTCGCTGGGTGGACGGCGACGGCGGCATCTTCGCGGTCACCGCGTCGGCCGCCGGGTTGCTCACGCAGTTGGGGTCGCCGACGTACTCGGTCAGCAAGCACGCTGCCGTCGGATTCGCCGAGTGGCTCGCCGCCACGTACGGCGACCGCGGAGTCCAGGTGTGCTGCCTGTGCCCCATGGGCGTCGCGACTCCCATGATCGAGGGCGGCGAGAGCCGCGAGGAGAGCGAAGCGCGGCTCGGCCACAAGGCCGTGTCGACGGCCGGCGCGGTGCTCGACGCCGACACGGTC
>NZ_RDBF01000243.1 GCF_003674095.1 Aeromicrobium phragmitis | reverse complement strand
GCGAACCGAGACCACCCGCGGCCAGACCTACGTCGCCGACTACGTGGAGCTCGACCCCGATGCGAATCAGATGCGCGAGCGCCAGGCGCTGCTGCCGCCGGCGATGATGGGGCGCTATCTCGCCCTGCCCGACGACACGCCACCGCAGATCGCCGCCGTGGCGCGCTCCCGGACGGCAGGGCTGACCAACGACTACGACCGCGTCGTCGCGCTCCAGGACTGGATGCGCGAGGACTTCAGGTACTCCGAGACCTCCCCGGTGGCGGAGGGCTACGACGGCAACGGCGTCGAGGTCATCGAGCGCTTTCTGGTGGAGGAGCAGGCC
>NZ_RDBF01000242.1 GCF_003674095.1 Aeromicrobium phragmitis | reverse complement strand
ATGACCGGCATCCCGTCGATCGTCGCCGGCCTGTTCGCCTACGCCCTGTTCGTGATCTTCTTCGGTCCGGGCGTGCGCATGGGCATCGGCGGCGCGGTCGCGCTTTCGGTGCTGATGATCCCGGTCGTGGTGCGCTCCTGCGAGGAGATGCTGAAGCTCGTGCCGAACGAGCTGCGCGAGGCCTCCTACGCGCTGGGCGTGCCCAAGTGGCGCACGATCGTCAAGGTCGTCCTGCCGACCGCCCTGGCCGGCATCGTGACCGGCGTGACGCTGGCCGTGGCCCGCGTCATCGGCGAGACGGCGCCGCTGCTCATCATCGCCGGTCT
>NZ_RDBF01000241.1 GCF_003674095.1 Aeromicrobium phragmitis | reverse complement strand
CCAATCCGCGACGCGGACGTCCTCCGCGCGTATCGGATCAACGCCCTCCACGACGCGCATGAGGACGACCCGACGTTCGGTTACCGATACCTCGCTGACGAAGCACGCCGCGCAGGGTGGCGGATGAGTCGCCGGACGGCGTGGAAGCTGTGCTCGCAGGCTGGGATCCTCTCCTCCGCGCAACGCTTCCGGCGCGGGAAGGGTAAGAAGGCCGGCCCACCCGTGTTCGACGACCACGTGCAACGCGTCTTCCGGGCCGATGCCCCGAACCGGGTCTGGCTCACCGACATCACCGAGCACCGCACGACGACCGAAGGCAAGCTTTA
>NZ_RDBF01000025.1 GCF_003674095.1 Aeromicrobium phragmitis | reverse complement strand
CGCTCGTTCTCGAGCTCGTTTGTCTTCGATGTTGCAGATCGCGAGCCACAGCAGCTTCACCACGGCGGCGTCGTTGGGGAAGGGGGCTGCTGCAGGGATCTGTGACATCTGAGATCGCTTGACCGGTGGTCAGGCTGGAAGGATGTTGTTGTGCCCAAGCCCTATCCCCGAGAGTTCCGTGAGGACGTTGTCACAGTGGCGCGGAATCGCGATAAGGACGTCACGCTGGCGCAGATCGCGTCTGACTTCGGGATCCATGAGATGACCTTGTCGAAGTGGCTGCGTCGAGCCGATGTGGAGGACGGCGTCAAGCCTGGGGTCACGAGCGATGAGGCTCGTGAGAACCGCGAGCTGAAACGCCGAGTTCGGCTGCTGGAGCAGGAGAACGAGGTCCTGCGCCGGGCTGCTGCCTATCTGTCCCAGGCTCAGCTGCCGGGAAAAGGCTCTACCCGCTCGTGAGAGAGCTCGCCGCGACCGGCGCCCAGATTCGGGTGCCGGTCACGGTGTCGTGCCGGGTGTTGAAGCTCCACCGCCAGCACTACTACGCCTGGCTCGCCAACCCGGTGACCGATGCTGAGTGGGCCGAGGCGCACCTGGCGAACGCGATCTTCGACGCGCACCGCGACGACCCGGAGTTCGGCTATCGGTTCTTGACCGATGAGGTCCGCGATGCCGGCTTCACCGTCTGCGAGCGGACGGTCTGGCGGGTCTGCGCCGAGAACGGCTGGTGGAGCGTGTTCGGTAAGCCCAAGAGCCGCAAACGCGGTAAGGTCGCCGCCCCCGCCCATGACGATCTCGTGCGCCGCCAGTTCCGCGCCGAGGCCCCGAACCGGATCTGGTTGACCGATCTGACCGAACACCGCACCCGCGAGGGCAAGGTCTATCTCTGCGCGATCAAGGACGTCTGGTCCAACCGGATCGTGGGATACTCCATCAGCGACCGGATGGAGTCGGTGATCGTCGTCGATGCGCTCGAATCGGCGGTCGCTCGCAGGGCCGGTGACGTGAGCGGCTGCGTGCTGCATTCAGACCGCGGAGGCCAATTTCACAGCCGGAAACTGCAGCAGGCGCTGTTCGGGCATCGGATGCTCGGCTCGATGGGCCAGGTCGGTTCAGCAGGCGACAACGCCGCCATGGAGAGCTTCTTCAGCCTGTTACAGCGCAACGTCCTGGACCGTCAGCGATTCAGGCCAGGTGGCCTCGATCGCTTCGGGGAATCCGGTGAGCCCGTCGCAGCAGACGATCAGCACGTCGCGGATGCCG
>NZ_RDBF01000240.1 GCF_003674095.1 Aeromicrobium phragmitis | reverse complement strand
ACCGGCTCGGGCAAGACGCTCGCCGCGTTCCTCTCCGCGATCGACCGGCTGCTGCGCCCCCGCGAGGACGATGCCCCCGGTGTCCGGGTCCTGTATGTCTCGCCGCTCAAGGCCCTGGCTGTCGACGTCGAACGCAACCTCCGATCTCCCCTGGTCGGCATCTCCAACGTGGCAGTGCGCGACGGAACGCCGTTCCGCGAGGTGTCCGTGGGGGTGCGCTCGGGCGATACCCCGCCGGCCGAGCGGCGCCGCCTTCAGGCGCACCCTCCCGACATCCTCATCACCACGCCCGAGTCGCTCTTCCTCATGCTGACGTCCTCGGTGCGCG
>NZ_RDBF01000239.1 GCF_003674095.1 Aeromicrobium phragmitis | reverse complement strand
CTGGTAGACCGCGACGGTCGGGAGCCCGAGGAAGTGGGCGGCGAGCGTGGCGCGCCAGCCGAGGACGAACGGCGAGGCGAGGTGGACCACGTCGGGCGCGAAGTCGCGCAGCAGTCGCTCGACGGGGCCGATCGGGCCGCTGGCGACGCGCACGTCCGGGTACCCCGGCAGGGGCAGCGAGGCGACCGTGCGCACAGGCACGCCGCTCACACGATCGGGGACGCCGGCAGGGTCCTCCGGCGCGATGACGACGGCCTCGATCCCACGCGCACGGACGGTGTCCAGGATGCGCGAGACCGTGTGCACGACGCCGTTGGTCTGAGGCAGG
>NZ_RDBF01000238.1 GCF_003674095.1 Aeromicrobium phragmitis | reverse complement strand
TGCGCACGATCCCGGAGTTCGCCGACGGCGTGGAAGTGCGCGCCGAACGCATCGGATCGTTCGGCAGCATCCCAGGCGACGCCGCGACGTCGTTGGCCATGGTCGTCACCGAACTCGTCCAGAACGCCGTCGAGCACGCCTTCGCCGGGCGCGACTCCGGCCGGGTGACGGTGGCCGTCAATCGCATCCGCAATCGGCTGCGGCTACGGGTCAGCGACGACGGCAACGGGCTACCGGGCGACTTCGACGCGACGAGCAGCCTCGGACTGTCCATCGTGTCCACCCTCGTCGAGGGGGAGCTCGGTGGTGTCCTGGCGTTCGAACGGTCAC
>NZ_RDBF01000237.1 GCF_003674095.1 Aeromicrobium phragmitis | reverse complement strand
CGGACTTCGAGGCGCAGCATCTTACGGCCTTCGGGTGCGATAGTCATCGTGGTCAGCCTACCCCTGCACCGGGAGCTTCACCGAGCCGACCGAGAGGCCGACATGGGCGGTGCGGTCGATGTCCGGACTGGGGTCGTACGGCTTCCAGGACAGGAGGTCCGTGAGGTGCCGGGCCACCGCGGGAGCGGCCTCGGGTACCGTGACCGTCCGGCCGAGCTCGGCCGACAGGGTGGTGACACCGGCGTCGGCGATCCCGCAGGGGACGAACCGGTCGTACCAGCCGAGGTCGACGTCGCAGTTGAGGCTGAACCCGTGCATCGTGACGCCCCG
>NZ_RDBF01000236.1 GCF_003674095.1 Aeromicrobium phragmitis | reverse complement strand
GCGACGAGTGGGGTAGCGGTGCTGTCGGGTGTCTTCGATGCCGGCTCGACGATCGATCCTGTCGGCCTTCTCGGCTCGCTCGGGGCCGGGCTCGCGCGGATCCTCGTGGGCGGTGGACTCCTGGCGGCCTTCGCCTGGCTGACGAGCGGCCGGTCCCGAACGGCCCCGACCCCGGCGGTGCTGGCCCTGGCCGTCGTCGGAGCACTGGGCGTTCTGGCGTACCAGCCGACGTTCTTCCTCGGCACCGAGGCCAACGGTGTGGCGGTAGGGACCGTCGTGGCGCTGGGAAGCGCTCCGGTGCTCACCGGCTTGCTGGAGTGGATCCTCACT
>NZ_RDBF01000235.1 GCF_003674095.1 Aeromicrobium phragmitis | reverse complement strand
ATGTTGCTCTCGCCCCACGCGTAGAAGTTGTTCTCCTCGTACGCGCCGAGGACCGCGACGGTCTTGCCCTCGATCACGTCGGCGTACTCCTCGGCGATGGACTGCTGGCGCTCCTCGAACTCGGCCTCGAGCTCGTCGACGCGATCGCTCGTATTGGTGGCGTCGGCCACCTCCTCGGTGCGCTGACCCCAGTTGGCACGGTCACCGCCGCGCAGGGTGAACGTGTACACCGGCGCCACGGCCGCGAGCTGGTCGGTGACCTCCTCCTCGAGCACGTTGGGGACGAGGATGAGGTCGGGCTCGAGCGCCGCGATCTCCTCGAGCTTCGGCT
>NZ_RDBF01000234.1 GCF_003674095.1 Aeromicrobium phragmitis | reverse complement strand
GAGCGGCCATCCCGACCGGCCGCTGATCTACGCAAGCACCTCCAAGATCACGCTGGCGGGCGCCGGCGTGAGCTTCTTCGGCAGCTCGCCGGCCAACATCGCCTGGTACCTCGGACACGCCGCGGTGCGCGCGATCGGGCCGGACAAGGTCAACCAGTGGCGGCACGCGCGTTTCCTGCGCGACGCCGAGGGCGTGCTCGCCCACATGGAGCGGCACCGCGAGATCCTCGGTCCGAAGTTCGCGGCCGTCGATGAGATCCTCAGCGCGCGGCTCGGCGACCACGGCGTCGCTACGTGGACGCAGCCGCGGGGCGGGTACTTCGTCAGCCTC
>NZ_RDBF01000233.1 GCF_003674095.1 Aeromicrobium phragmitis | reverse complement strand
CGGCTCAACGGCTGCGGCTGCGGAGTCGCAGCGGGCCGGCGTTGCGCTTGGAGGTCGCTCGCGGCGCCGTGCTGCGCGGTGACGGCCAACGGGCCTGGACCATCATCGGTGCGGTCCGCACCGATGCGCCTGCCCTGCGGCTGACGCGGCTGCTGCTGACGGCAGCGACCCATCTCGCGGGCGGGCAGCGGGATGCCGCCGAGGAGTCGGCCGCGCAAGCGGCCGGCGTGGCCGCGGCGTTCGAGCTTCGCACGCCGCTGTGGTTCGCGCCGCAGAACGTGCTCGCGTTGGCGCCGCTGGCTCCCCTCGGCGTGACGTCGGTCCTGCCGCG
>NZ_RDBF01000232.1 GCF_003674095.1 Aeromicrobium phragmitis | reverse complement strand
GTCCATCTCGAGGACGATGTCGTACGGGACCTTCGCCTCGGCGAGCAGGACGTTCATGTGGCCCGGGAGCCGCCCGGCGACCGGGTGGATGCCGAAGCGCACCTCGACGCCCTTCTCCCGCAAGCGCCGGACGAGATCGGCGACCGGGTACTGCGCCTGTGCGACGGCCATCCCGTAGCCCGGCGTGATGATCACGGACGAGGCGTTCCGCAGCAGTTCGGCGGTCTCCTCCGCGTTGACCTCGCGGTGCTCGCCGTAATCGGTGTCGTCACCGGTCGCGGCCTCGATGCCGAAGCCGCCTGCGATCACGGAGATGAACGAGCGGTTCATC
>NZ_RDBF01000231.1 GCF_003674095.1 Aeromicrobium phragmitis | reverse complement strand
CGAGTCGACCCCTCCCGAGAGCGCGACGACCAGCGGGCGGCCGTCGTCAGCGACGGCGTCGCGCACGAGGCCGCGGGCACGTGCCACGGTCGGGTCGAGCCGCCCGCCCATCAGCCGTGGACCCGGGCCACCCACGCATCGGGGTCGTGGATCTCGGCCTTGCTGGGCAGGTTCGCCGGCTCAGCCCACACGGCCGCGAATCCGTCCTCCCCCACCGTGGACGTGACCTTGCGGACGAAGACGGCGCCGTCACGGTACTGGCTCATCTTGGCCTCGAGTCCGAGCAGGCGACGGATGATCTTGGACAGTTCGGAGCCCCCGCGCCGACGCT
>NZ_RDBF01000024.1 GCF_003674095.1 Aeromicrobium phragmitis | reverse complement strand
GTCCGCCATTGCGAGTCGAGATGCGGAGTGGAGGAAAGGCCTCATTGAAAGGGCCGAACGTTCAGGGCTTACCCGGGACGAGGCGATCGGAGTGGCGCGAGCTTCACGGGGCAACGCACGAAGCGTGCAAGCGGCCACCAAGACGTCACCGAGGGCACGGTCCCGGAGCACGGCGAGCAGTGGACGGACGCGGGAACGCGGCTTGGAACGATGAGATCATGCCGTCTTGGTTAGGCGGCCACGGCACAGGTTGACGATGTAGATCGCGGTGTGCACTACGCGGTTCCTCAAAGAGGGGCAGACCTTCGAGCCTGGAGGCGCGTCCTCCATGAGCCGCCTGTTGCTCGGCGTCCTCGGAGCCGTGGCCGAGTTCGAGCGCTCCCTGATCCGCGAGCGGCAGGCTGAGGGCATCGCGCAGGCCAAGGCCAAGGGGGTCTACCGGGGCAGGGCGCGCCGCCTCAGCCCGGAGCAGGTCGTGGAGGCGAGGGAGAGGGTAAGCGCTGGTGTGCCGCTCTCCCGAGTTGCTCGCGAGGCGGGAGTGAGCCGGAGCGTGATGGATGACGCGGTGAAGGGGCGCGGCGCCTACGCTGACGTGTCAGAAGTCGCCTGAAAGGCGGTGCCCCCGCCCCCCTCGCCATGAGCGCAGGCGTCAGTTATCCGCGCCCTGCCTGAGCCGGGCTCGTTGCGATCATAGACTGAGGCTAAAGAAGGCAGTATCAAGGAGGACTTCAGGCATGCCAGCAGCGCCACGCGGGTCACGACGCACGACGACTCACGGTGCGTTGGCGCTGGTGGAGGACCCGCCCGACGCGACAGGGCGGGGTGCTATGGCGCCTGTCTCCGACACCTTCGACCTCCACCACGGCGACGTGAGCGAGGTCTACGAGACCTGGCCCACTCCAACCACCATCATCAGCGATGGCGCGTACGGGGTGCGTGGCTTCCACGGTGACACCGTGGACTCCACCGACCTCGTGGACTGGTACCGCGACCACATCGAGGCGTGGACCCGTGCCGCCACCCCCGGGACGACGCTGTGGTTCTGGGGGACCGAGGTCGGGTGGGCGACCGTGCACGCCGAACTGGATCGCCAGGGGTGGGACTACGTACAGACGATCATCTGGGACAAGGGGCTGTCCCACATTGCTGGGAACGTGAACGGCAAGACCATCCGCCAGTTCCCCGTCGTGACCGAGGTGTGCGTCCTCTACCAGCGTCGGTTCGAGGTGCCCACGGAGGATGGCCTGCTGGGCGTCCAGGAGTGGCTGCGCCACGAGTGGCAGCGTTCGGGATTGCCCTCTACCTGTCGAACGAGGCTTGCGGGGT
>NZ_RDBF01000230.1 GCF_003674095.1 Aeromicrobium phragmitis | reverse complement strand
GAACTCGCCGTTCTGGCACGGCACGGACACCGGTTACGCCTCGTACCGCTACCAGGCGTGGTCGCGCTGGCCTACTGCCGGTCCGGTCGACCTGTACGGGTCCGCTGAGGCGTACGAACGACACCAGGCGGCGATGCTGGCGACGGGAGTGCCGTTGGACGCCGCGATGCTCTACTACGACGCTCGCCTCTCGGAGCACCAGCCGACGCTCGAGGTGAGGATCGCGGACGTGTGCCTCAACCCGGCCGATGCGGCCGTGATCGCCACGCTCACGCGCGCCCTGGTGGAGATGGCGGTCCGGGAGTCGCACCAGCCGGCGCCGGAGGTCCCGGC
>NZ_RDBF01000229.1 GCF_003674095.1 Aeromicrobium phragmitis | reverse complement strand
CGTCCCCCGACTGTGCTGTCCTCGTGCTGGTTCACGATGATTCCGGCGACCCTCAGGGTCGCGTTGTAGTGCTCACGGACACTCGTAATGGTCTGTAGGAGCTGCGCCAAGCCGTTTGCGCTCCACAGGCGCGAGTGGGTGACGACGATGACCCCATGGGCGGCGGTGAGCCCGTTGATGGTGAGCTGATCCAGCGAGGGCGCACAGTCGATGAGGATCAGGTCGTAGTCCTCTGAGACGTCCTCGAGGGCCTCCCTGATTCGGCCTTCACGGCCGGCACCCGCGATCACGAGCTCGTCACGCACATAGCCGAGTGCGATCCCGCTGGTAGGTAC
>NZ_RDBF01000228.1 GCF_003674095.1 Aeromicrobium phragmitis | reverse complement strand
GCCATCGCCTACCCCGACCGGATCAACCCCTACCTCTGAAACCGAGACGGCACCCACTTACACAAACACCTTGACAGGCTCCTCGATACGTCGGTCGCAAAGCGACCTCCTACTCGACCACCACACTCCATCGGTGCTCGAGCAGCCGCGAGCTCCCCCGCCATCGGTGGTCGAGTAGCCGCGAGCGCCCCGCCATCGGTGGTCGAGTAGCCGCGAGCTCTGCGAGCGGCGTATCGAGACCACGTCATTGACTCACGTGGTCTCGATACGCTCCCTCGTTCCTCGGTCGCTACTCGACCACCGAGAAGCACCACCGGCGGTCGTATCGAGACCGA
>NZ_RDBF01000227.1 GCF_003674095.1 Aeromicrobium phragmitis | reverse complement strand
ACGACGACGCTTCGCCTCCCCGTCATGCTCTCCTCCGCGACCGTCACCTCGCGATCGTCGGCATCGCGGGGGTCGCGGTCCTCGTCCTCGTCGGTTGGTGGGTCCTGGCCGGCCGGCCTGAGCGCATCGACGAGCCTGTCGCGATCGCCCCGTCGTCCGAATCGGCCACCGCGCCGGTCGTCGACGAGCTCGTCGTCGACGTGGTCGGTGCGGTCGCGCGTCCGGGGATCGTCACGGTGCCACCGGGCAGCAGGGTGCACGAGGCGATCGAGGCCGCCGGCGGCCTCGTCGGCCAGCCGGACACGACGTCGCTCAACATGGCCCGGGAGCTGACC
>NZ_RDBF01000226.1 GCF_003674095.1 Aeromicrobium phragmitis | reverse complement strand
GGTGCCCACCGGGCGACGCAGCGTCGTCACCGGCGGCGCCGGGTTCATCGGCAGTCATCTGGTCGAGGCGCTGCTCGATCGTGGCGACACCGTCACCGTCATCGACGACCTGTCCACCGGCGATCGGGCCAATCTGGCCTCCGTGTGGAACCACCCGTCGTTCGAGTTCGTCGAGGGCTCGATCCTGGACCGCCCGTTCCTGCGCTCGGTGATGACCGGGACCGACCGGGTCTTCCATCTCGCGGCGGCGGTCGGGGTCCATGTGATCATCGACGAGCCCCTGCAGAGCTTGCGGACGAACATCCACGGCACCGAGAACGTGGTCGACCTCGCCCA
>NZ_RDBF01000225.1 GCF_003674095.1 Aeromicrobium phragmitis | reverse complement strand
GGACGTGCTCGATCGGCCGAATCTCGGCCTCGGCGTGCACAACAGCCTGCCCAGCGGGCATACCACTGTGGTCGTGAGTGCTGTGGCGGCGCTGCTGCTGGTCCTGCCGGCGGTCATGCGCCCGCTGATGGCCGTCATCGGCGCGGCAGCGATCGGTCTCACCGGGCTGTCCACCGTCGTCGCCGGCTGGCACCGGCCCGCCGATGTCATCGCCGCGCTGCTGGTGGTGCTCGCCTGGACCGGTGCGGTGTCCGCCGTCGTCGGAGGCCGGCGCGGCTCGTGGCTCCTGTCCAGCGTTGCAGCGTTCCTCGGAGCAGCGAGCTCGGTCGTCATGCT
>NZ_RDBF01000224.1 GCF_003674095.1 Aeromicrobium phragmitis | reverse complement strand
GTCCCAGACAGCTGCTCGGGCTTCACGCCCTGCTCCTCAGCCGCCACGATGTAGAGCGCCATGACCGGCAGCACCGAGCCGTTCATCGTCATCGAGACGCTCATCTGGTCCAGTGGGATGCCCTCGAAGAGCTTGCGCGTGTCGTAGATCGAGTCGATCGCGACGCCGGCCATGCCGACGTCGCCGACCACACGCGGGTTGTCCGAGTCGTATCCGCGGTGCGTCGCGAGGTCGAACGCGACGGAGAGACCCTTCTGCCCGGCCGCGAGATTACGCCGATAGAACGCGTTCGACTCCTCGGCGGTGGAGAACCCGGCGTACTGACGGATGGTCCAC
>NZ_RDBF01000223.1 GCF_003674095.1 Aeromicrobium phragmitis | reverse complement strand
CGTGTATCCCTCACAGGTCGTCGCACACCGTCACGCGGTACAACTGGACCGAACCTTCCGTAGCGACCAGTTCGGTGGTCTGCGGATCGGGCCGGCGCAGTCCGGCCAGCAGGGTGTTGCGGTAGCCGGCGCCGTTGAAGTCCGCGATGTACAGCTCGGAGGAGTCGGCGAGTTCGTCGGCGGCGGCGCAGAGGCGGTCGCGGTTCTCCGGCCGGTCGGCGTGCTCGATCGAGTGGAAGATCTCCAGCTCCTCCTCACTCGCCTCGTAGAACATGTACGCAGGGGCCGTGCGGATTCCCGTGAGGGCGTAGATGAACGGCGTGCCGGCCCCCGGCTC
>NZ_RDBF01000222.1 GCF_003674095.1 Aeromicrobium phragmitis | reverse complement strand
CGCCGATCGCGTCGTGTTCCTCTCCGGTGGCGTGCTGATCGAGGAGGGGACCCCCGAGCAGATCTTCACCGCACCGCGCGATCCCCGGACACGCGAGTTCCTGGCCCGGTACCTGCCGAGCTGACCCTCACCGCATGACGCGGGCGAGGAACGCGCGGGTCGCGGCGAGCGTCTCCTGGGCGGCCTCGAGCCGGAGGTCGAACTGGAACTCGTGCTGCAGGGCCGGCGTGTAGTCGTCGGGCCAGAACATCGTGGTCACGTCCACGCCCGCGGCGGTCAGCCGTTCGGCGAACGCCTTGCCTTGGGGAGTGAGCGGGTCAGCGTTGCCGCCGGTGAC
>NZ_RDBF01000221.1 GCF_003674095.1 Aeromicrobium phragmitis | reverse complement strand
AGAACGCCGGCAAGACCCTGAGCTACGCCACGACCGGCGTCGGCACCGGCAGCCAGCTCAGTTCGGAGCTGCTGTTCAAGCTCGCCGAGATCCCGGGCAAGGCCGTGCCCTTCGACGGCGGCGCGCCGGCGCTCACCGCGGTGCTGGGCAACCAGGCCGACGTCGCGTCGGTGCAGCTGGGTGAGGCCATGCCGCAGATCGAGGCGGGTAAGGTCACGCCGATCGTGACGTTCGCCAAGGAGCGCAACCAGTACCTCGACGACGTGCCGACCGCGGTCGAGAGCGGCTACGAGGTCGAGGTGCAGCAGGCGCGAGCGATCGCGGCTCCCAAGGGCAC
>NZ_RDBF01000023.1 GCF_003674095.1 Aeromicrobium phragmitis | reverse complement strand
TGGCCGCCCCGCATCGAGTTGGTCGAGCAGTGGCCGATGAGGATCCGCCAGTGTGTGTTTGAACCGTCCCGGCGTGTCCGGAGAGCTGATTCATTGGAAGGATCACTCTCATGGCACGACCCAGCAAGTACCCGACCGAGTTGCGTGAGCGCGCGGTGCGCATGGTGATTGAGTCCCGGGAGAACCACCCGCATGAGGCTGCGGCAATCAGGTCCGTTGCCGCGAAGCTCGGGATCACCTCGACCGAGTCGGTTCGCAAGTGGCTAAGGCAGGCCGAGATCGACGGCGGTGTCCGGCCGGGCAAGACCAGCGAGGAGATCGCTGAGATCAAGGCGTTGAAGAAGGAGAACGCCGAGCTGCGGCGGGCAAACGAGATTCTGAAGACCGCCTCGGCTTTCTTTGCGGCGGAGCTCGACCGCCCCAACAGGTACTGATCGACTACATCGACGAACACCGCGAGGAGTTCGGGGTCGAGCCGATCTGTCGCGTGCTGCGCGAGCACGGGATCCAGATCGCCCCGTCCACCTACTACGAAGCCCGCAGCCGCCGGCCCTCGAAACGGCACGTGCGTGATGCGGAGCTGGTCGCGCTGATCGAGGCCGAGCGCAGGAGGCAGAAGCTGATCGCGAGGTTCGGGGCACGCAAGATGTGGCTGCACCTGCGCGGTAAGGGTCACGACGTCGCGCGCTGCACGATCGAGCGGCTCTACCGCGAGCACGGCTGGGTGGGTGCGCTGAGGCTGAAGAAGGTCCGGACCACCATCGGCGACCCAGCGGCTGAGCGGCCGAGCGATCTGGTCGACCGGCAGTTCTGGGCCAGCCGCCCGAATCAGCTGTGGGTAGCCGACTTTACCTACGTGGCGACCTGGTCCGGCACCGTCTATGTCGCCTTCATCTTCGACGTGTTCAGCCGGCGCATCGTGGGCTGGCGGGCGGCGACGAAAATGACGACGGACCTGGTCCTGGACACGTTAGAGCATGCGATCTGGACCCGCCGCCAGGCCGGCGTCGACGACCTGTCCGGACTTATCCATCACACCGATGCCGGGTCGCAGTACGTCAGTTTCGCCTTCACCCAGCGGCTGGTCGACGAGGGCGTCGACCCGTCGGTGGGCTCGGTTGGCGATGCTTACGACAACGCGTTGGCCGAGTCCCAAATCGGCCTCTACAAGGCCGAGCTGATCCGGCCCGAAGGCCCCTGGCGCGGGGTCGAGCACGTCGAGATCGAGACCCTCAACTGGGTCGACTTCTTCAACCACGAGCGACCCCACGAGGCATTGGACGATCTCACCCCGATCGCCGCCGAAGAACTCCATTACGCTGCAAGGAACG
>NZ_RDBF01000220.1 GCF_003674095.1 Aeromicrobium phragmitis | reverse complement strand
ACGAGCTCGACGAGCGCGGCGTGCTCATTAAGAGCCTCACTGAACCGGCGATCGACACGACCACCCCGATGGGTCGAGCCCTCTACGGCATCGTCGCCGTGTTCGCTCAGCTGCGCGTCGACACGATCCGAGAGAACACAATGCGTGGCCTCGCCCATGCTCGAGCCGAGGGTCGCGTCGGCGGCCGACCGACCGTGATGACACCCGAGCGGATCGAGGCCGCGAAGAAACTGCGGGCAGCAGGGCATAGTTACGCGAAGATCGCCAAGGCTCTCAGCGTCGGCGCGTCTTCTGTTGCTCGCGCTCTCAGTGATTAATGTCGTCGACATTCCGGCAGAC
>NZ_RDBF01000219.1 GCF_003674095.1 Aeromicrobium phragmitis | reverse complement strand
GCCGATGCGCAGGCACGCGAGGACGCCGCACACGAAGCCGCCGCACGCAGCACCCACGAGCAGCGCAAACGCCTGGGTGCGCTCGTGCACGATCACGTGCTGTCCCTGCTGCTGACCGCCGCCCGATCCGATGACCATGACCGTCCGATGCTGCGCCAGGCCGCGATGAACGCCACCGCCGCTCTTACCGCTCCTGACAAGGCAAAAGACATTTCCGGGCAGGAACTGGTCGCTCGCATCCGAGGGAGCCTTCCCAGCGAGTTCCGCTTCGAAAGCAAGACAGCTGCGGAGATGGATGTACCCGCAGATGTCGCGACAGCGCTCCTTGAGGCCGCTGCC
>NZ_RDBF01000218.1 GCF_003674095.1 Aeromicrobium phragmitis | reverse complement strand
GGTGAGTATGTCCTGGATACCAACGTGGTCTCTGCGTTGCGGGTCCGCGGACGCAACCCATCGGTCGAAGCCTGGGCATCGTCGGTGCCGGTAGTTGACCAGTTCGTGACCGCCACGACGATCAGCGAGCTTGAATGTGGCGTGATCGCCAAGGAACGGTCTGACCCAGCGCAAGGCGTGGTCCTGCGCCGGTGGTTCGAGGAGCGAGTCCTGCCGGCTTTCGCCGATCGGGTGCTGCCGTTCGACCTGGCGGCAGTTCGCATCCTGGCGACCTACCGCGTCCCCGATCACGCGCCGCTGGACGATGCGCTCATCGGCGCGGTCGCTCAATCGAACGGCA
>NZ_RDBF01000217.1 GCF_003674095.1 Aeromicrobium phragmitis | reverse complement strand
ACGAGCACCGCGCGCTCTACGGCTACGACTTCCGCGGCAACGGCGAGCAGCAGGTCGAGTGGGTCAACCTCCGCGTCTCGGGCATCGGCCCGATCAAGCGCCCCGAGGTGCGGTCCGAGGAGGTCCAGGAGAACCCCGAGGTCGTCGAGGCCTCGCGCCGGGCGGTGTGCTTCGAGCCGGCCGCCGGCTACGTCGACACCCCGGTCTACTGGCGCCCCGACCTCGCGCCGGGCGCGCAGGTGGCCGGCCCGGCGATCATCGAGGAGTTCGGCTCCACCGTGCCGCTCCACCCGGGCTTCGTCGCTCGCGTCGACGCCTACCGCAACATCATCGTGACCCG
>NZ_RDBF01000216.1 GCF_003674095.1 Aeromicrobium phragmitis | reverse complement strand
CCGTTCGGCCTGCGCGAGCGCGGCACCGATCGCCGACGCGGGGACGCCGTCGATTCCGGCAAGACCGCGGTTGGCGAGGACGAGGCGCGCGGCCGACGCCGGGCGGGCCACGAGGTCCAGGTCGCGCACCGGGTTGGAGGAGCCGACGTACAGCAGCCCGTCCTCGCCGACGGCGTCCCACACGGCGCGCGCGACCTCGAACACCGGCGCGGCCGGCAACGCCGCCACCACGCGCTCGTCGGCCTCCTGCCATGCCGCGAGCCAGGCCTCGTCTCCTGCTGCCTCGGGCTCGACGCCCTCGGCGAAACGCACGTTCGCAGTGGCGGGACCGGGAAAGGTCG
>NZ_RDBF01000215.1 GCF_003674095.1 Aeromicrobium phragmitis | reverse complement strand
CAGGATGAGTCCCACGAGCCCGCCCGCCGCCGCGGCGACCAGCAGACCGATCGTGTTGCCGCCGAGGGTGAAGCTGGCGAGGAACCCGACAGACGCGCCGAGCACCATGACGCCTTCCTGGGAGACGTTGAAGACTCCAGCCCGCCCGCTCAGGATCGTGCCCTGAGCGGCGAGTACGAACGGCACCATCGCCGGAATGACCAGGGCCAGAAAGCCCACGACCTCGTTCATGAGCGACTCCCAAGCTTGCTGCGCAGCACGTCGCTGAGCATGAGGAAGAGAAGGATGAGCGCCTCGACGATCAGCACGACCTCGATCGGCACTTGAGCGCTGCGCTGCATC
>NZ_RDBF01000214.1 GCF_003674095.1 Aeromicrobium phragmitis | reverse complement strand
GAGGGCGTCGTCGCGCGTCAGCGCCGTGGTCCTCGAGTAGCCCGCGGCCTGTCCCGCGCCCTCGTACGTGCTCGATGACCCGTACCCGAGGAGATCGACGAGTTGCGGGTGCGACAGCACGCCGTCCCGGTCGCCGGACAGCGGCTGCGTGGTGCGCGCCAGCGCGAGTGTTCCGCCGGCGCTCCCGGAGAACGCGATGCCGCTCGTGACGTCGGGTTCGGGCAGCGAGGCGCCCGCGGTGCCGTTGCTGTTGCCTCCGACGAGCAGGCGGCCGCCAGCAGGGATGGTGTGATCACCGAGCGGGATCACCCCGCTGAAGGCGTTGGAGCTGGTCGCGGAGCG
>NZ_RDBF01000213.1 GCF_003674095.1 Aeromicrobium phragmitis | reverse complement strand
AGCAGGAAACAGAGATGTCCGACCCAGCGAATCGCAGCCTGGGCGGAAGACCCTCTCGCCATCGGGAGACCCACCAGCACAGGCCTGCGACATCGCCAACCGGCTATCCGCCTGTGCTGAAAGAGGTCCGAGATGTTCACCGGATTGTGGAGCCTCAGCGTCCGCACCCACACCCTGCTGCAGCGATACGCGCCCACCAACCGTCTCCTGAACCGGCTGCGCACCCGTGAAGGGTTGCGCTGGGGCGTGCCCGCGATGCTCCTCGGCGTCGTCTACCTGGCCGCGGCCGTCGGCTGCGCCGCGCTCGTCGAGCACGGCTGGACCGAGTGGCTCTACGTGCCG
>NZ_RDBF01000212.1 GCF_003674095.1 Aeromicrobium phragmitis | reverse complement strand
AGGTCTTGAGTTTGTGATGGTGCCGCACAACGCCCAGAGGTTGTCGCCTGAGGTCGGGCCGTCGGGGAGTGGACGTTCCTATAGTGCGTCAAGTGCTTTGAGGTCGGCTTTGAGTGCTCCGTGGAGTTCTCGGGCGATGAGTCGTTTCATCGCTCTGATGGCGTCCTTTTTGGACAGGCCTTCGCTGAGGCGGCGCTCGAGGTAGTCGATCGCGGGTTGGTGGTTCTTGAGCCGGCCGACGGCGATCATGTGGATGGTTTTGTTGGCTTGCCGGTCGCCGCCGCGGTGCAGTCGCATCCGGCGGGTTTGGCCCGATGAGGCGGGGATGGGTGCGACACCGGTG
>NZ_RDBF01000211.1 GCF_003674095.1 Aeromicrobium phragmitis | reverse complement strand
CCCTGGTGTCCGCGTTGCGCGACATCGCCACCACCTTGGAGACTCGCAAGGAACTGCGTCGGGAGATCCGCACGACCTACGCCCAGACGGTGGCGACGGCATATGCCGTCCTAGGCATGGGCCTGCTCTCGCTCTTCCTCATCGAGCAGATCAATGAGGGCAGCGTCGACGCGATGCTGCGCAGCAACGTCGGCCGGATCACGCTCATCGCCGCAGGCGGCATCTATGCGTTCGGCGTGTGGTTGGTACGACGGATGACCCGGGTGGAGGTCTGACATGCTGCCTCTGCTGTTCGGCCTCGCCAGCGTGGCCGTCTCGATCATGTTCGTCGCCGGGTACCGGG
>NZ_RDBF01000022.1 GCF_003674095.1 Aeromicrobium phragmitis | reverse complement strand
GGTCCGAACCTACGGAAGTGGGTTCGGACCTTGTTGTTTTTGGGGCTGGTAGTCCCGTGTCGGGTCGATCTGCAGTTCGCGGAGGAGTTCGCCGGTGGTGGCGTTGACGACTCTGACGTGGAGGTCGGCGATGAGCAGGACGACGTGGGTTCGGGCGTGGGTTCGTCCGATGCCGATGTGGTGGAGGCGACCGGCGATGCGCAGGGTGACGACGCCGCTGGTGTCGACGCGGTCGTGGCGGACGCGGGCGTGGGTTTCGGCGTCTCGGCTGCTGGTGGGAAGCGCTTTGGGCAGGGCTTCGTATCGTGCTGCGGGAGTCGCTCGGTGCGGCAGAGAGCGGTGGGGACGGCGGTGGTTGTAGTGGTCGACGAACTCCTCGAGCAGGGCCTGTAGCTCCCCGATGGTGCCGGGTTGGTCAGGTTGGGCGCGGAGCCACTTCTTCATCGTCTGTTGAAACCGTTCGACTTTGCCTTGGGTGGTGGGGCGGCCCGGGCGGCCGTTCTTCTGGATGATGTGGAGGCGGCGGAGCTCTGCTTCGAGGGCGTTCTTGCCGGGTCGGCTGGCGTGACGGGTGGTGAAGACCATGCCGTTGTCGGTGAGAGTCGAGGCTGGGATTCCAGCGGTTCTGACCGCTTGGCGGAACTCGTCGCGCACGATGATCGCGGTCACGGCCCGGTGGGCGGTGACGCGAATCGCGTAGCGGGTGCAGTCGTCGAGCCAGGTCAGGACCTCGACGTCGGCACCGGTGGCGAGTCGGTAGTGCGTGAAATCGGACTGCCAGGTCTCGTTCGGCATCGTGGCTTCGAATCGGACGTAGGACGACTTGGGACGTTTCTTCGGTTCGGGCGTGATGACGCCGTGTCGAGTCAAGATCCGATGGATGGTGGCTCGAGAGACGACGGCCTGGTGGTGGTGTTCGAGGTGCCAGCCGATCGTTTCCGCTCCGGCGTCGAGTCCGGCTTCGATGAGCTGCTTGCGCAGGGCAAGCACCAGCTCAACACGCTCGGGTGACGTCGCGGTGGGCGACGACTTAGGTGCTCGAGACCGGGGCTCGAACGCGGTCTCGCCTTCAGATCGCCACCTGGCCATGTAGCGGCTCACGGTGGCTTCAGAAACTCCGTAGGTGCGGGCGGCTTCTGCTTGGCTCAGACCCTGCGTGGTGATGGCGGTGATGATCAGCCGTGCTCTCGACACCCACGAGCATCAACGAGCGGTCTTGCAGATGACGTGAGACATGCCTTGCAGATGTCCTGAACCAGCACACTGCCGGGGGCACCCAGGGACGTGTGAGGACGTCGACATCGCCCGGCCTACGGATCCTCCCTTCATCTCAGCGGTGCTTCGCGGACGCCCCGTCTATGGAGCATCGAACGAGCGCGCAC
>NZ_RDBF01000210.1 GCF_003674095.1 Aeromicrobium phragmitis | reverse complement strand
GGCCGATGACGATGCGCAGACCTGAGGTCGTTCCGAGACCGGCGATGTATCCGGTGAACGACCACAGCATCGGCCCAGTATCACTCGATCCCGTAGGCCTCCTCGCGGCGAAGCGTGTCCTTGGCCTGCGCGAGACGCGGGGCGATCGCGCCGGCATAGCCTTCGGGGGGCGACGCGACGAAGGCGCGCGCCGCGGCGACGTCGGCCGGGGTCGGCGCACACGTGGTGTTGACGACACTCGCCGCCTGGTCGGACGTGCAGAGCCGGGCGGTCATGCCCAATGACAGAGCGTGGCGGGTGTCGTCAGCGACGACGACAGGATCGTCGCCCACGGTCGGCCCGT
>NZ_RDBF01000209.1 GCF_003674095.1 Aeromicrobium phragmitis | reverse complement strand
GCGCTGGCATGGCGCCTTCGCACGACCGTCGCGCTCTGGATCGTGGTGCCGGTCGGGGTGGCCATGGTGCCGTTCCTGGTCGTGGCCGCACTCTCCGAGGCCTTCGCCTCGCCCGACCTCGACGGGCTCGTGCTCGAGGGTCACGGTGCCCCGCTCGCGGTCATCGCGGTCGGAAGCGGCGTCGCCGCGCTGATCATGCCGCGCGGCGCCGCCGGCGCGGCGGCGGTGACGGTGATGACCGCAGGGATCCTCGTCGTCACGGCGGCGGCCGGCGAAGTCTCCGCCACGGTCGCAGCGGTCGTGGCCGCCGTCTTCGTCGCGCTCGGCAGCGTCCTCGTGCGCGGC
>NZ_RDBF01000208.1 GCF_003674095.1 Aeromicrobium phragmitis | reverse complement strand
GCCATCGCCTACCCCGACCGGATCAACCCCTACCTCTGAAACCGAGACGGCACCCACTTACACAAACACCTTGACAGGCTCCCACGATGTCCTCGTAGCGTTTCTCGGTCTCGTCGGGTTCGACCCGGGCGATGAACCGCCGCATCCACTGCCGCAGCTCACCGGTGGTGTGGGTGGCCGCGTAGGCGACGACTTGGCGGTCGAGCTTTTTCACCGACCGTTCCTCGGTGAGCTTCCAGGCGCCGGCCGCGATGATCGACACCCGCGCCGCATCCAACTGGCCGTTACCGAACGCCGCCCACACGGCCGGCAGGTCATCGCGCGCGGTTTCAGCCTCATGCAGGC
>NZ_RDBF01000207.1 GCF_003674095.1 Aeromicrobium phragmitis | reverse complement strand
AGATCTGGGATTGGGTCGTGCAGTTCTTCCCGCGTGCCTCGCGCGACAAGGTGCGCTCGTCGGGGCGTGCGGCGTGGGGGTCGCTCACCGCGTTCGTCCGGGCGACGGTCCTGGTCGCCCTCGCCGATGCCGTGGGGATCGCGCTGGTCGCGGTCATCTTGCAGGTGCCGCTTGCGCTGGCCATCGGTGTGCTCGTGTTCCTCGGCGCCTTCATCCCCATCGTGGGCGCTCTCATCTCGGGCATGGTCGCGGTGCTGGTGGCCCTCGTGGCGCACGGCCCCATCACTGCACTGCTGATGCTGGCCGGGGTCGTGGCCGTCCAGCAGATCGAATCGCACGTCCTGCAG
>NZ_RDBF01000206.1 GCF_003674095.1 Aeromicrobium phragmitis | reverse complement strand
GACGATGCGCTCTGGTCTAGCAACGTGGTGAGCATCTGGGATGGTGCTGATCGCGCTGTCAGCGGTGGAATGAACCACGAGGTCGACTGGTGATCGTTGTCGTCCTCACGGTGGTACCGGAGCGGCTTCGCGGCGACTTGACGCGCTGGCTGCTGGAGATCAGTCCAGGCGTTTACGTCGGTGTCGCCTCCACGCGAGTTCGCGAACGACTCTGGGCCCGCATCGTGGAACTCAGCGCGACCGGCAGGGCAATCATGGTTTACAGCGCCAGGAACGAACAACGGCTCCAGTTCAAGGTCGCCCGGCATCACTGGGAACCGGTGGACCTTGATGGTGTCACGTTGATGC
>NZ_RDBF01000205.1 GCF_003674095.1 Aeromicrobium phragmitis | reverse complement strand
CGTCTCGCTGTAGCCGAGGGTGCTGGCCAGCTCGACGCAGCGCAGGGTGATCTGGTTGCCCACCCGGCCGGCCTTCGCCTTGGCCATCGACGCCTCGAGCGAGTTGGGCTGACGGTTGTCGGCCATCCACGCGGCGCTCAGCGTGAGCAGGTGCGCGGCCTCCCAGTCGGCCTCCATCTGCAGGAACGTCGCTGCGGCCGCAGATTGAGACTGTGCCGGCCGGTCGTAGTCGATCTCGACGCCGGCCTCCTCCAGCAGCTCGCGCGTGAGTTCCAGCGCAGCGCGGGCACAGCCGACGGCCATCCCGGCGACGAGCGGGCGCGTGTTGTCGAAGGTCGCCATCGCGCC
>NZ_RDBF01000204.1 GCF_003674095.1 Aeromicrobium phragmitis | reverse complement strand
GAGCGCACCTCGCGCGAGGCCACTCACGCCGCGACCCGCCAGACTCCCCACTCGGCTGTCGAGGCCCGGCGCGGCGCCTCGGATTCGGACGATGCCGATGACGCCACCCGTCTCAACCCGCAGCGGTGGCTCACGCTCCTCGGGCTCCTCGCGCTCATGGTCGGTGCGCTCGGCTTCGACCTCGACGTGGGCTTCACGGCGCTCACCATCGCCGTCGCGCTGACGCTCGCCTTCCCGGCGTCGGCCAAGGGCGCCGTGGAGAAGATCAGCTGGGGCACCGTCCTGCTGATCGGTGGCATCGTCACGTACGTGTCGCTGCTGGAGAACCAGGGCGTCGTGCAGTGGCTCG
>NZ_RDBF01000203.1 GCF_003674095.1 Aeromicrobium phragmitis | reverse complement strand
GTCGTCCTCGTCGTCGTCGGCCTGTTCTTCACGTCCGAGGAGGATCTGGCCAAGGGCGACGGATTCCACGTCAACCTCTGGACCGGGATCGCGCTGCTCGTGACCTCTGCGATCTTCGCTGCCTGGGCCCGCTGGCGGCCCATCATCGTCGAAGAATCGTGACACCGGGCCGAGGTCCGGTCGTGATGGCGGCGCCGATGCTCGTCCTGTCTCCGGGCGCACGCGGGCGCCTGGCTAGCATTGACAGGTGACCACGACCCCGCAGCACTCCGCGTCCACGACCGAATCCGGCCACCGCTACACCAGCGAGCTCGCCGAGCGGATCGAGCTGCGCTGGCAGGACCGCTGGG
>NZ_RDBF01000202.1 GCF_003674095.1 Aeromicrobium phragmitis | reverse complement strand
GTTGCGCGCTTCGATCCGCAGCAGCCGCCTGCCGTCGGCGCGCACCGGGGTCGTCATGCTGGGACGAACGTCGTGGCCAACGAGATCTCAACGCCGGTCAGAGCCTTGCTGACCGGGCAGATCCGCTTGGCGGTCTCAGTCAGTTCGGCGAACGCTCCCGCGTCCAGGCCTGCGGCGGAACCGGTGACCGCGAGATCGATCCCCATGAGCCTGAATCCGCCGGCAGGGTCCGGACCGAGGGCCACCTCGGCCGTGACATCCAGCTGAACGGAGGTGGCCCCGTGCTCGCTGATGAGAGCCGACAGCTGCATCGCCAGGCACGCGCTGTGCGCCATGGCGATCAGCTCCTC
>NZ_RDBF01000201.1 GCF_003674095.1 Aeromicrobium phragmitis | reverse complement strand
CGCGGACTTCCTGTTCGACGATGAGCGGGCGATCGTCCGCATCGACATGAGCGAGTACGGCGAGAAGCACAGCGTCTCGCGCCTCGTCGGCGCCCCTCCGGGCTACGTGGGCTACGACGAGGGCGGTCAGTTGACCGAGGCCGTCCGGCGCCGTCCGTACTCGGTCGTGCTGCTGGATGAGGTGGAGAAGGCGCACCCCGAGGTCTTCGACATCCTCCTGCAGGTGCTCGACGACGGACGCCTCACGGACGGTCAGGGGCGCACGGTCGACTTCCGCAACGTGATCCTCATCCTCACGTCGAACCTCGGGTCGCAGTTCCTCGTGGACCCGACGCTCGACGACGCGGCCA
>NZ_RDBF01000021.1 GCF_003674095.1 Aeromicrobium phragmitis | reverse complement strand
CCAGTGAGCTTAACATCAGTGATCTGCAAGTTGTTAGAAAGGCTAATTAAAGATCACATGGTGGACTTCCTTATTAAACACAAATTGATAAACCCATCTCAACATGGGTTCCTAAAAGCAAGATCATGCTTAACAAATATGTTATGTTTTTTGGAAGACGTCACTAAGTGGGTAGACGAGGGTTCACCAGTAGATATTATCTACTTAGATTTTCAAAAAGCTTTTGACAAAGTTCCACACCAAAGATTACTGCTTAAATTAAAAGCCCATGGCATAGGTGAAGGTATCATTAACTGGATAGAAAAATGGCTGAATGATAGAAGACAACGGGTAGTAGTAGATGGGGAGCCTTCTAATTGGAAATCTGTTTTGAGTGGGGTACCACAAGGATCAGTATTGGGACCTTTATTATTCCTAGTATATATTAATGATTTGGATGATGACATAACAAGCAAGGTGCTGAAATTTGCAGATGATACAAAGGTGTTCAGAAAGGTTAAACATGATGGCGATAAACAGCGTTTACAGGACGATTTAGACAAGTTAATCAAATGGTCTGAAAAATGGCAGATGTTATTTAATTTTGGTAAATGTAAATGCCTCCACACTGGACATGGGAACAAAGATGTACACTATAAAATGGGGGGTACTGTTCTTAGCACTACCACAACAGAAAAGGACTTAGGGGTAATAATTAGTGCCGATATGAAGGTTTCAGAGCAGTGCGGAATTGCAGCATCAAAGGGAAATCAAATGCTTGGGTTAATTAGGAGAAATATAGCGTATAAGGAAAAAGAACTAATAATACCACTGTATAAAGCAATAGTTAGGCCTCATTTGGAATACTGTATACAAGCGTGGAGACCTTATCACAAGAAGGACATAGATATGCTAGAAAGAGTACAGAGGAGAGCAACTAAAATGATTACAGGACTGAGAGACCGTAGTTACATGGAACGCCTAAAAGAGTGTGGATTGACAACACTAGAGACCAGGAGATTAAGAGGAGATCAGATTGAAGTTTTCAAGATATTGAATGGTTACGAAAATATTGACAGAAGTATATTTTTTTCAATTAAGAAAGATCGAAGGACTAGAGGACATGAAGTGACATTAGTAAAGGACCAGTGTAGATTAGATATCAGAAAGTATTCATTTTCACAAAGGACTATAAATGAATGGAACAGATTATCTATTGATTGTGTGGGTGCTAATAGTGTGAATATGTTTAAAAACAACATCGACAAATACCTCAGAAGGGCGGGATATACATAGATAATAGCGGTTGGACTCTCGATAAGCCGGAGGCTTCCTTGTCCACTTGCCATCTAGAGTTATTCTCAGGTGGCAATCTTGTTAAATCTTGTTAAATCTTGTTAAATCTAAA
>NZ_RDBF01000003.1 GCF_003674095.1 Aeromicrobium phragmitis | reverse complement strand
CCTTCATGGGTGAACTGCAGGCCGAGCGTGCCCGCACCGAGCACCGGATCTGGTCGTCGATGCTCGACTTCCTCGACGCCGAGACGGCGAGGATCGAGCGGGAGGTTGAGGCGCAGCAGCGCGACCTCGCGTTCGCGGCGGTGCGGTCGCTGGTCGCGCAAGCCAACGGCTGGTCCGAACACCAGGTCGCGAGCCGGATCCACGAAGCGCAAACCGCTCGGGATGATCTGCCGACGGTCTGGAAGGCGTTCTCCGAAGGAACACTGGACGCCGCGCGGGTCTCGGCGATCGCGGCTGGCGCGTGGAAACTCACGAAGGAACGCTCCATCGAACGGCTCGACGAACGCTCCGTCGCGTACGCGGCTACCCACACCGTGGGTGAGCTGCGGCAGTGGGTCAAGCGGTTCATCGCCCGCCACGAACCCGACGAGACCGAGAAACGCTACGAAGAGATCGTCGCCGAACGCTCGGTCACCATCCACCATGATGAGGACGGCACCGGCAGCCTGTATGCCGAAAACCTGCCCTCCTATGTGTTGGCGGGGATCGATCAGCGGCTCGACCACGCCGCGAAAGCCGTGACCGAGGACGACCGGACCCTGCAGCAGCGGCGCGCCGATCTGTTCGTCGACGCACTCGATCACATCGATCCCGAGAACGAACCGGCTCGGACTCCGAGCCTCGCCATCGGTGTGATGGTCCCGGTCTCGACCCTTGCCGGAGTCGATGATCAGCCGGCGATCAGCGCCGACCGGGACTGGATCCTCCCCGCCAACGTCCTGCGCGTCCTGGCGACCAGCGGCGACCCGTTCTGGTACCGACTCCTCGTCGACGAACGCGACAATGTTCTCGCCGTCAGCTACCGGGGCTACTCACCACCCGAACACCTCAAGAACGCCATCCGCTACCGCGACGGCACCTGCCGATACCCCGGATGCACCACCAAAGCCAGCAACTGCGACCTCGACCACCGAGAACCCTGGCCCCACGGACAAACCTGCGCCGACAACCTCTGGGCCCTATGCCGGCACCACCACAAACTGAAAACCTTCCGCCACGCCGAACCCGTACCCCACGACGACGGCTGGGCCTGGCACGTCGGCGGGACGGTCCTGACCGACGAGGTCAGCCCTTGAGCTGCTCGGCGATGCGCGGGGCGATGGCGCGCAGCGCGCGGCCGCGGTGGCTGATCGCATCCTTGTCCTCGCGGCTCAGCTCAGCGGTCGAGACGTCGTAGCCGTCGGCCGCGAACAGGGGGTCGTAGCCGAATCCACCGTCACCACGCTCTTCGCGCAGGATCCGGCCCGGCATCTCCCCCACCTCGACGATCTCGACACCGGGGGCGCAGAACGCCATGGCGCAGCGGAACGTGCCACCGCGTCGCTCGTCCGGGACGTCCGACAGCTGCGCCAGCAGGAGCCGATTGTTGGCGGCGTCTCCGCCCTCCGACTTCGGGACGCCGGACCAGCGCGCGGACAGGACGCCCGGCATGCCGTTCAGCGCGTCGACGCACAGTCCCGAATCGTCCGCCAGCGACGGAAGCCCGGTAGCCGCGAGCGCCGCCCGCGCCTTGAGCAGCGCGTTGCCCTCGAACGTCGCCTCCGTCTCGGCCGGTTCGGCGTAATCGGCGACGTCGGAGAGCCCGAGCACCTCGATGTCGGGGACCAGCGGGGCGAGGATCCGATGCAACTCCTCGAGCTTCTTGGCGTTGTGCGAGGCGAGCACGACCTTCATCGACTCAGCGCCTCCTGCTGGAGCGCGGTGAGCTCGGCGCAGCCCTGCGCCGCCAGCGCGAGCATGGCGTCGAGCTCGCTCTTGTCGAACGCGGCGCCCTCGGCCGTGCCTTGCACCTCGACGAACTTGCCGTCGCCGGTCATGACGACGTTCATGTCGGTCTCGGCGCGGACGTCCTCGACGTACGGCAGGTCGAGAACCGGCTGGCCGTCGACGATGCCGACGCTCACTGCGGCCACCGAGGTGGTCAGTGGTTCGCCGAGCAAGGCGCCTTCACGGCCCAGGTGCGCCACGGCATCGGCGAGCGCGAGGTAGGCACCCGTGATCGCGGCCGTGCGAGTGCCCCCGTCGGCCTGGAGCACGTCGCAGTCGATCGCGATGGTGTTCTCACCGAGCGCGGTGTAGTCGATCGCGGCGCGCAGGGAGCGGCCGACGAGGCGGCTGATCTCGTGCGTGCGCCCGCCGACCTTGCCCTTGACCGACTCACGCGGCGACCGCTCATGCGTCGCCTGCGGCAGCATCGCGTACTCGGCGGTCACCCAGCCGAGACCGGACCCCTTGCGCCAGCGCGGCACACCTTCGGTCGCGCTCGCCGCGCACAGCACGCGGGTGCGACCGAACTCGATGAGGCACGAGCCCTGAGCGTGATCGAGCCATTGGCGGGTGATGGTGATGGGGCGGAGCTGATCGGGCGCGCGGCCGTCCTCACGGGTCATAGACACGACCGTAGCGCGCCCGGGATCAGGTGAGGTCGTAGACCCGACCGGCGGTGACGAGCTCGTAGGGCCCGTCGTACGTGGACAGCAGATCGCGCTCGACCTCGTCGCGGTCGGTCCACGCGGGAATGTGCGTGATCAGCAGCCGGCCGACCCCGGCCTCCGCCGCGATCTTGCCGGCCTCGGCGCCGGTGAGGTGCAACTCGGGCGGGTTCTTCGCGGACTCCACGAACGACGCCTCGCACAAGAACAGGTCGGCTCCGCGAGCGAAATCCACCAACTCGTCCATGGGCCCGGTGTCGCCGGTGTAGACGACGGTGTGGTGACCGAGCTCGAGCCGAACCGCGTACGCCGGCACCGGATGCGAGGTGAGCATCGCCCGGAACGTGAACGGACCGATCGTGGTCTCCATGCCGTCGGAGAAGTCGCGGAACTCGAAGGGCAACGTCATGCCGTTCGGGTTCGTGGTGCCGTACGCGTCCGAGAGGTGCCAGTCGCTGCCGGCGGGGGCGTAGACCGGCACGCGGGGCAACGGTCCGGCCGGATGGTACTTGCGCACGACGTACAGCCCGCTCATGTCGAAGCAGTGATCGGGATGCAGGTGCGAGAGGCTGATCGCATCGATGTCGCGAAGGTCGATGTAGCGCTGCAGCGGCCCGAGGGCGCCACTGCCGAGATCGAGCAGCATCCGGAAGACGCCGCCCTCGTACGGGGCCTCCAGCAGATAGCAGCTCGCAGCAGAGTCCGGACCGGGATACGAGCCGGCGCACCCGATGATCGTCAGCTTCACACCGTCACCCACGCGAACTGGTCGACGGACTCGATCTCGGGGCCGAGGAAGCGTCGGCCGAGCGCGGCGAACTCCTCGGGTTGCCCGGTGGTGAGGAACCGGTGCTGCGGCCGCGGCAAGGAGGGGTCACGCTCGAGCTCCTCGCGGACCAGCAACCGGTAGACGTCCTTGGCCGTCTCCTCGGCCGACGACACGAGCGTCACGCCGTCGCCCATGACGTACGAGAGCACGCCGGTCAGCAGCGGATAATGCGTGCACCCCAGAACGAGGGTGTCCACCCCGGCGTCCTTGACCGGCTGGAGGTACTGCTCGGCGACGGCGAGGAGCTCGGGCCCGCCGGTCACGCCCGCTTCGACGAAGTCGACGAACCGCGGGCACGCCTGCGTGATCAGGTCGATGGACGGGTTCGCGGCGAAGGCGTCGTCGTACGCGCGCGAGGTGGCGGTCGCCTGCGTACAGACGACGCCGACCTTGCCGTTGCGCGTGGCGTTCACCGCTCGCCGGGTGGCCGGAACGATGACCTCCACGACGGGGACGTCATACCGCTCACGGGCATCGTGCAGCACCGCGGCGCTCGCGGAGTTGCAGGCGATCACCAGCGCCTTGACGCCTCGACTGACGAGGTGGTCGAGACAGTCGAGTGCGTACTCGCGCACTTCGGAGATCGGCTTGGGGCCGTAGGGTTGCCGCGCGGTGTCGCCGAGATAGACGACAGGCTCGTGCGGCAGCTGGTCCAGCACGGCACGAGCGACCGTCAGGCCACCGAAGCCCGAGTCGAAGATGCCGATAGGTGCGTCTGCCACATCAACCGAGAGTACGGGTCCGGACAGGTGAACGCGAAGCAAACCGCTGTGAGTCGCGTCGCCTACAACGGGAGCTTCGGCTGGGGCGGCGCGTGCGTGGGATCGACGCCGTCGAACAGGCTGGAGACCGACTCCCCGGCGTGAATGCGCGCGATCGCCTCGGCGAACAGCGGTGCGACCGAGCGAATGCGAAGCTCCGGCCAGTCCTTCGGCGCGGGCACGGTGTCGGTCGTGACGACCTCGCGGATGGCCGGATGGTCGCGCAACCGCTCCACGGCCTTGCCGGTAAACAGTCCGTGGGTGCAAGCGACCGAGACATCGGTGACGCCCTGCTGCTGCAGCATCGTGACGAGCTCGACGATGGAGCCGCCGGTGGCGATCTCGTCGTCGAGGACGATCGCCCGCTTGCCGGCCACGTCGCCGACGATCGCGTCGATGACGACCCGATCGTCGCCCTTGCGCTGCTTGCTTCCGGCGGCCACGGGAAGACCCAGGAGCCGGGCGAACTGCGAGGCGGTCTTGGCGTTGCCGAAGTCGGGCGAGACGACGACGGCATCGGTGAGGTCGGTGCCGCGGTAGTAGTCGGCGAGTTCACCGAGCCCGGTCAGATGGTCGAGCGGGACGGCGAAGAAACCGTGCACTTGCGGCGCGTGGAGGGTCATCGTCACGACCCGATTGACGCCCGCGGTCGCGAGCAGATCGGCGACGAGCCGACCGCCGATCGAGATGCGCGAGGCGTCCTTCTTGTCCGAACGCGCATACGCGTAGTGCGGAATCACGACCGTGATCGAGGCGGCGGAGGCGCCGCGGGCCGCATCCACCATGAGGAGCAGCTCCATCAAGTGATCCTGCGTGGGCGGCACGAGCGGCTGAACGATGTAGACATCGCGCTGGCGGCAGTTGTCGAGCAGCTGGACCTGCAGGCAGTCGTTGCTGAAACGCTGGGTGTCGGCCGGCGATCGACGAATTCCGAGGTGGTCGCAGATCGCGTCGGCGAACTGCGGATGAGCGCTGCCAGAGAACACCACGATCTGGTTCACGCCCCTGAGGCTAGTGGACACGGTGCGTTCAGCGAAACGTCAGGACGCGAACCCGAAGGCTGCCACGACGAGGCCGCCGGCCGCCGCACACGCGATCCCGATCAGCGCGGCGACGCTGCCGTCACGAACCGGACGGAGCGGACGGCGACGCAGGGCGAGCCACAGTGCGGCCGAGAGCACCGCGACGAGGGTCAGCGGCGCGAGGAAGAAGACCATCGCGAAGGTGTAGCCGTCGTACGGCGTGAGGCTGCAGCCGAACCCGATGCCGGAACACTGTCCGTCGGCGTTGACCGTGGCGGCCTGCGATCGCAGGACGAGGACGACGAGCCAGGGAAGCAGCCACCATGCGGCGAGCACCCCGAACGCTCCGGCGTAACGCTTCACGCCCGTCAGCGTAGCGACGCTCGCAGACGTCAGGCCCAGAGCTGACCGTCGAGGCGATCCTCGGCCTCGTCGAGGGTGCCTTCGTACGCGCCGGTCGAGAGATACTTCCACCCGCCGTCGCACACCACGAAGCAGATGTCGGCGCGCTCCCCCGCCTTGACGCACTTGTTCGCCTGAGCGAGAGCGGCGTGCAGGATCGCCCCGGTCGAGATGCCGGCGAAGACGCCCTCGGCCGCGATGAGTTCACGCACCCGGCGCACGGCGTCGCGCGGACCCACGCTGAACCGCGAGTCGATGAGCGACTCGTCGTACAGCTCGGGCACGAAGCCCTCGTCGAGATTGCGCAGCCCGTAGACCAGTTCGCCATAGCGCGGTTCGGCCGCGACGATGCGCACGTCGGGCTGGTGCTCGCGGAAGTACCGGCCGACACCCATGAGCGTGCCGGTGGTACCGAGACCACCCACGAAATGCGTGATCTCGGGCAGGTCGGCGTGGATCTCCGGCGCCGTCCCGCGGTAGTGCGCCTCGGCGTTGGCGGGGTTGCCGTACTGGTAGAGCATGACCCAGTCCGGGTGTTCGAGGGCGAGACCCTTGGCGACGCGAACCGCCTCGTTCGAACCGCCGGCCGCGGGCGAGGCGATGATCTCCGCCCCCCACATGCGCAGCAGCTGACGACGCTCCTCGGAGGTGTTCTCCGGCATGACGCACACCAGCCGGTAGCCGCGCATGGACGCCACCATCGCCAGGGAGATACCGGTGTTGCCGCTCGTCGGCTCCAGGATGGTCGCGCCCGGGGTGAGCCGGCCCTCGGTCTCGGCCTTCTCGATCATCGCGAGCGCGGCCCGGTCCTTGATCGATCCGGTCGGGTTCTGGTCCTCGAGCTTCGCCCACAACCGCACCTCGGGTGAGGGCGAGAGCGACGGCAGGCCGACGAGCGGCGTGTGGCCGACGGAGTCGACCAGCGAGTCGTAGCGCGTCACGTCAGCGGGCGCCGCCGGCCACCGCCGGGAGGATGACGACGGTGTCGCCATCGGACAGTGCCGTCTGCAGACCGCCGGTGAAGCGGATGTCCTCGTCGTTGACGTAGATGTTGACGAATCGGCGCGCCTCGCCGTTCTCGAGCAGTCGCTCCTGGATGCCGTCGTGGCGCGACTCGAGGTCGTCGATGAGCTCGGCGACGGTGTCGCCCTTGGCCTCGACGGCACGTTCACCGCCCGTGTACGTGCGCAGGATCGTGGGAATGCGGACCTCGATGGCCATCAGACTTCTGCTTTCTCGTCGGGGGTGCTTCCGGTGGTGTAACGCTCGACGACGCGGACTTCTTCCTCGGTGACCTCGCCGTCGACGATCCGGAACGATCGGAAGTCGATCGGGGCACCCTCCTCGTGGGCGCCGTCGCGGGTCGAGACGAGGACGTAGTGAGCACCCGGTTCGGCGGCGAGCGCGACGTCGGTACGCGAGGGGTACGCCTCGGTCGAGGTGTGCGAGTGGTAGATGACGACGGGCTCCTCGTCGTTGTCGTCCATCTCGCGGTACAGCTTCAGCAGATCGCCGGAGTCGAACTCGTAGAACGTCGGCGACATCGCGGCGTTGAGCATGGGGATGAAGCGCTCCGGCCGGTCCGAGCCGATCGGTCCGGCGACGACACCGCACGCCTCGTCGGGATGGTCGCGGCGCGCGTGCGCGACGATCGCATCGTGCGTCTCGCGGTCGATGGTCAACACGCCACCAGTTTATCGGCGACGCGCAGCCCTGAGCCGGGCGACCGCCAGGCGGACACCCCGACGGCACAGCGTCAGCCGGCGGCCTGAACGAGGGTCTCCTGCACGAAGCCGAGCCAGTCGTAGACATCGGCCATCGCGGCTGTGCCGGGGTCCTCTGAGTCGGCGACGCGTTCGGCATCCTCGTCGCTGTCGATCCCGAGCCTGACCGCCAGAGCGATCCTGACGTCCGTGAGCGCCCTCAGCCACGCGAGCACCTGGCCCTGGTCGAGCTCGACCTCGACGTCGTCATGGGCGCCCTCGGACATTCCGCCGTCGGCGAGGGTACTGATGACGGTCTCGGCATTGGCGACCTTGGTCGAGGTCAGTGCCTGTTCGGTGTAGCGACGGAACTCGGCGGCGTCCTCGGGGTCATCGCGATAGGCATCGGGCAGCAGCCGGGCGAGGACCGGGTCCTCGGGCGGCTGGACCGGACCGGACATCCCGACCATCGCCGCGAGCGGATCGGCCGACGACTCCGGCGGCCCGTTGCGGTCGCGCAGCAGTTCGACCACTTGGGCGGTCAGGTTCGCCATGAGCTGCGCCTCGTTCTGCTCGAACACGCCCACGACGGTCTGCCGCCGCCGTACGAACGGCTTCACAGCTCGCTCCTTTCCAAGGTGGCCCAGAGACCGTACTCGTGCATCGCCTGCACGTGACGCTCCTGCTCCTCGCGGCGGCCGCTCGACACGACGGCCTTGCCCTCGTGATGGACGGCGAGCATGAGCTCGGTGGCCTTCTCCTCCGTGTACCCGAAGTACGTGCGGAAGACGAAGGCGACATAGGACATGAGGTTGACCGGGTCGTTCCACACGATCGTCACCCACGGATCCTCGAGCTCGACCATGTCGTCGAGCTCGGGATCGGGCGCGATCTCGGCGGGCGCGGGCCCGGTGGCTGCGGCGGTCACACTCCCCATTGTTGCGGAGTCGGGCCGCGTACCGAAACCGGCTATGCGCGGGGCACCTATTCTCAGAACATGGGGACGCGCACCGGGCGGTCGACCGCCCTGCTCACCGACCACTACGAGCTCACGATGCTCCAGGCCACCCTGCGTGACGGCACCGCTGGGCGGCGCAGCGTGTTCGAGCTGTTCGCCCGACGCCTGTCCGGCGGACGCCGGTTCGGCGTCGTCGCCGGGACCGGACGGTTTCTCGAGGCCCTCGAGAGTTTCCGCTTCGGGGACGACGAGCTGCGATTCCTTCGCGACGCGGCCGTCGTCGACGACGACACGCTCGACTGGCTCCGCGACTTCCGGTTCACCGGCGACGTGTGGGGCTACCCGGAGGGTGAGCTCTACTTCCCCGGCTCCCCCGTCCTGGTGGTCGAGGGGAGCTTCGCCGAGTGCGTCGTGCTCGAGACCATCGCGCTCTCGGTGCTCAACCACGACTCCGCGATCGCCACCGCTGCCGCCCGGATGACCACCGCCGCCGGCGATCGGCCCTGTATCGAGATGGGCTCGCGACGCACTCAGGAATGGTCGGCGGTGGCGGCCGCGCGCGCGGCTTACGTCGCAGGCTTCGCGGCCACGTCCAATCTGGAGGCGGGCCGCGCCTACGGCATCCCGACCACGGGCACCGCGGCGCACTCCTTCACCCTCGTCCACGACTCCGAACGTGAGGCGTTCGACGCGCAGGTGGCGGCGCTCGGCTCCGGCACCACCCTGCTCGTCGACACGTACGACATCGCCGAGGGCGTGCGCAACGCCATCGCCGCCGGCGGCCTCGACCTCGGCGCCGTGCGTCTCGACTCCGGCGACCTCGCGCAGGTGGCGGCGAGCGTGCGAGCCCAACTCGACGATCTCGGCGCCACGTCGACGCGCATCACCGTCACGAGCGATCTCGACGAGTACGCCATCGCCGCGCTCGCCGTGGCCCCGGTCGACGGCTACGGCGTCGGTACGTCGTTGGTCACCGGGTCGGGAGTGCCCACGAGCGGCTTCGTCTACAAGCTGGTCGCGCGCGAGGGTGCGGACGGATCACTGATCTCGGTGGCCAAGAAGAGCAAGGACAAGACCTCCGTCGGGGGCCGGAAGTTCGCCGTCCGGCGCCGCGACGAGCGGGGTGTCGCGACCGCCGAGGTCATCGGCGTCGGCGAGCAGCCCGACACCGATCACGACGACCGGACCCTGCTCGTCCCCCTCGTCGCCAAGGGCGAACGCGTCGACCGCGGCTCGCTGGACGACGCGCGGCGACACTTCCGATCCGCCATCGACGAACTCCCTCCGGGCGCCTTGCGGCTGAGCAAGGGCGACCCGGCCCTCCCGACTATCTACGAGGAGCACTGACATGACCACCAAGGCACTCATCGTCGTCGACGTCCAGAACGACTTCTGCGAGGGCGGTTCACTCGCGGTGGCGGGCGGAGCGCAGGTCGCCGCGGACGTGCACGACCTCATCGACCGGTCGCGTGACGAGTACGCCACCGTCGTGGCGACCCGCGATCACCACATCGACCCCGGCGATCACTTCTCCGACACCCCCGACTACGTCGACTCCTGGCCGCCGCACTGCGTCGTGGGGACCCCGGGCGCCGATCTGCACGCTCCGCTGACGACCCGGCTCTTCGATGCCGTCTTCGACAAGGGCGAGTACGCCGCGGCCTACTCGGGGTTCGAGGGCGTCACCTCGACGGGAACCGACCTCACGACCTACCTGCAGGCGCACGGGATCGACGCCGTGGACATCGTCGGCATCGCGACCGATCACTGCGTGCGCGCGACGGCGCTGGACGCGGCGTCCGCGGGGCTCGAGGTCACCGTGCTGCGCGACTACGTCGCCGCGGTGTCCCCGGACAACATCTCGCGCGTGGAGGCGGAGTGGTCCGAGGCGGGTATCGCCACCCGCTAGTTGTACGAGGCCGGCGTCGAGGAAGGTGATCGTCTGCGTGCCGCATGCTCGGCGACCCGGCGGTGGAGCAGCACCAGCGGCAGCGGGAGGGCGACCTCGACCGCCGCCAGCGCGACGAACATCGGATGCGGCCAGCCGTGCGTCGCGAACGACGCCCAGCGCGCGAGGCCAGAGGCGAAGAGGACCCCACAGACGATCGCGAACTCTCGCCTGGCGGATTCCACGCGGTCGGCGAGGAACCACAGATAGACCGAGACCGCCATCCACCAGACGGCGAAGAACCGGAACTCCTGCGCCAGGTTGGCTTCGACGTGGCCTTGGGCGCCCGGCAGGAACTCCGGGCCCAGTACTGCCGCAGCGGCGCCCGTGATGAGCGGCACTGCAGCGACCACCCGCAGGCCGGTTCGCAGCGCCGAAGGCGTCGTCGGATTCGGTGGGTTCATGGGCGACTCCGTCGGTAGACCACTACAGTAATCACGTGATTACTGAGCGGCACGCTACCAGCCGGCGTCTCGTCGAGGAAGCCATGACGCTGTTCGCCCAGCAGGGCTACGCGGCGACCTCCGTGGGTGCGATCGAGAAGGCAGCGGGCCTGGCGCCGCGCCGCGGGGCGATGTACCGACACTTTCCGTCGAAACAAGCTCTCCTCGAAGCGGTGCTCGACGAACACGTCGCAGCGGTGCGAGCCTCCGGCGACCTTGCGCCGCTGGTGAGTCATCTCCCGCTCGCTGAGCAGCTCCGCCAGATGGCCGAACTGATGCTGGCGCTCATGGAATCGACGCGCGACCTCTCGAGGATCTTCGAACGCGAGGGGGAACGCGTGCCTGAGTTGCGCGAACGATTTCGCACGGGGGTCATCGACGAGGCGGTCCACCAGGCGCGCCGAATCATCTCCCCGTGGTTGGACGACGAGGCCGACGCCGAAGCACTGGCCGTCGTGCTGACCGGGCCGATCGTCAACTTCATGCGCAACCGGTGGACCTTCGGCGACTCACCTGCCGGTCTCACCGAGGAACGCTTCCTCGACGCTTGGTGCGAGAGCGCGATCGCAACGCTCGCACGACGCGGGGATCCCCCGATATTAGACAGTGGCGCGAGCCAATGACACCGTCACCGCGGCTGCACGACGACGTCGACGGGTTCACTCCACGAACCCGTCGCGCCGTTGCCGCCGAGGTAGCGCGCCTGCACGCGTACGGTGCCGGGATCGTCGACGCGGACTCCGGCGACCGCGGTGCCGACCGAGAGATCACGAGTGACGGTCTGGTCCCCCACCTGCAACTCGACCCTGCCCTCGGGCCGGGTTCCTCGGGCGGCCACGCCGGCCGCGACCCGGACGGTCTCGCCCGCCTCGATGGACGGCGTCAAGGCGTGCACGCTGGTGGTCGAAGGGACGGTGCTGTCCGAGGCCGGCACGAGATCGGCGGCGGTGCCGGTGGCCACCCTCGGTTGCACGGTGAAAGCGGCCGCGGCGACGACGGCGGCAGCTCCCGATGTTGCGAGAACGATGCCGAGTCGCGACGACGAGGTGGCGAACGAACGACGTGCAACAGTCATGCCGTCAGCGTCGCCGCGGCGGGCGAACGGGCACGCACGCGTGCGTGAACACCGCCCGAACTCTGCGCGATCAGCCCAGCGCGTCGGCGAGCAGGCGCAGGGTCTGCTCCCGCGCCGGGGCCGTGGCCGGGTCCGTGCCCTGACGGACCGAAGCGACGGGGTTGATCATGACCTCGTCGACGTCGAAGCGCCCGGCCAGCTCACGCACCTGTCGCGCCGCCTGCTCGGGAGTGCCGTACACCGTGCGGGCGAGCCCGGACTCCACGATCTCCTCCTCCACCTCGGTCAGCTCCATCGCCTCGGCTTCCTCGACGAGCTGCAACGGGATGAGCGGCTTGCGCGTGCGCAAGCGCGCCATGGTGAGCAGGTTGGGTAGCGCGAGGGCCGCGGCCTCCTCGGTCGTGTCGGCGACCACGGCGTTGACGGTCAGGAACGTCGTGGGCTGCTCGCACTGATCGCTGGGGCGGAACTCTCGGCGGTACGTGGCCAGCGCCTCGTCCGTCCCCTGGCCCGAGAAGTGGTGCGCGAACACATAGGGAAGGCCCTTGGCCGCCGCCAGGTGCGCCGAGTACATCGACGAGCCGAGCAGCCACAGCCGCGGCCGGCTGGTGGCGGCGGGCGTGGCCTTGAGGACGTACTGCTCACGCGGGATCGGCACCCGCACACCCTCGGTGCCCATGAGCGCCATGACGTCGTCGAGATACTGCGGGAACTTCTCGATGTCGGAATCGTCCCGCCCGGCGGCACCGCGCAATGCCCACGACGTGACGGGGTCGGAGCCGGGCGCGCGACCGATGCCGAGATCGATCCGGCCCGGGTGAGCGGCCTCGAGGAGGGCGAACTGCTCGGCGACCGCCAGCGGCGCGTGGTTGGGCAGCATCACCCCGCCCGATCCGATCCGAATCCGCTCCGTGCGAGCGGCGAGCTGGGCGATGAGCACCGGCGGCGAGGTCGCGGCGACGGCCGGCATGTTGTGGTGCTCGGCCACCCAGTACCGCTCGTAACCGAGCGCATCGGCCGCTTGGACCAGCTCGACCGTCGCGGCGAAGGCGTCGCCGGTGGTCTGATCGCTGCGGACGGGAACGAGATCCAGAACCGAGAGCTTCACGCCTCAACTGTCCCACTGGCGCCAAGCCGCGCGGATCAGGGTGCCAACCGCTCGGCGAGGAAGTCGGTGATGTCGTCGAGAGCCTGGCGGGCCGGTGTGCCGACGAGACCGGGCAGACTGACGAACCCGTGGATCGCGTCGGGGTACATCCGATAGCGCACCGGGACGCCGGCGCGCTGCAGCGCGTCCCGGTACCGGCTGCCGTTGTCCAGCAAGGGATCGAACTCCGCAGTGAGGATGAAGGCCGCGGGCAGGTCCTCGTGCTTCGTCGCTCGCAGCGGCGAAGCACGCCAGTCGTCGGTCCCGTAGGCGTCCTGCAGGTAGAGCTGCACGAAGGTCCGCATGTTGGCGGACGTCAGCACCGGCGCGTTGGGCATGCGCAGCTCGGAGGCGTACTTCTCGTACATCTCCACGGCGGGGTAGATGAGCACCTGGGCACGAAGCCGGGGATCGCCCTCGTCGCGGCTGGTGAGAGCCGTGACCGCCGCGAGGTTGCCGCCCGCGCTGTCGCCCATGACGGCGACGCGCTCGGGGTCGATGCCCAGCGCGGTGGCATGGCCGACGAGCCAGCGCAGCGTCTCCCACGCGTCGTCCACCGCCGCCGGAAACGGATGCTCCGGCGCGAAGCGGTACGACGGCGAGACGACCACCGCGCCGGTGCGGGCGGCTACACGGCTGGCCAGCCAGCCGGACTGCTCGGTGTTGCCCTGGACCCATCCGCCGCCGTGATAGTTCACGACGAGCGGACGTGGACCATCGCCCACCGCCGGCGGGCGGTACACGAGCGCGGGAAGGGTGCGGCCCGGGAGGGTGACGTCGAGCTCCTCGACCGTCACGCGCCGGTCGGGCCGCCCGAACACGCGCTGGCCGACCGCGGAGCGCTGCACGGCCAGACGTTTCGCTCGGTTCGCCGCGTGGTCGGTGACCTCCTCGATCGGTTGGGTCACCCGATTGAGGATCTGGCCCAGGAGACGCACGCGCACGCTCATGCGCGCCACCTTAGCGACTCGGCGCCGGTGCGGGGGTCAACTCGCGCGCAATGCCCATTCGCGCAGACGGTCGATGCGCCGCTGCAACTGCTCCGCGGTCGCCGCCGCGGCCGGCGGGCCGCCGCACTCGGATCGCAGCTTGTTGTGCACGACCCCGTGCGGAGTGCCGGTGCGGTGATGCCACGCGGCGACGAGCGAGTTGAGCTCGCGTCGCAGTTCCGCGCGGCGTTCGAAGGCCACATCCCGCTCGATCTCGACCGTCTCCTGGCGCTGCGCCAGCTCCTCGCGCGCCTTCTTCGACCGTGCGGACCGCAGCAACTCGGCGACCTGGTCGGGTTCGAGCAGACCCGGAATGCCGAGGAAGTCCAGCTCCTCGGGGTCGTCGGCGATGGCGTCGTAACCGAACTCGCCACCGTCGTAGACCACCCGGTCGAACGCCGCCTCGCTGCCCAGGGCGCGGTAGGTGCCGAGTTCCTCGGGCATCGCCGGCTCCTCGCGCTGCGCCCGTGCGAGCATCTCCGCCTCCGCCGCGAAGAGGTCGTCCTCGTCCTTCACGGGCCGCCCGATGACGTGATCGCGCTCGGCTTCCAGATCGGCGGCCAGACCGAGCAGCCCGGGCACGCTCGGCACGAAGATCGACGCCGTCTCGCCGCGGCGCCGAGCCCGGACGAAGCGGCCGACGGCCTGCGCGAAGAACAGGGGTGTCGCGGTCGTGGTGGCGTAGACGCCGACGGCGAGACGGGGCACGTCGACCCCCTCGCTGACCATGCGCACCGCCACCATCCACGGGTCGCTGTTCGCCGAGAACTCCGCGATCCGCGCGCTCGATCCGGCCTCGTCGGACAGTACCAACGTCGGATCGGTGCCGGTGAGGTCGCGCAGCAACGCCGCGTAGGCGCGCGCCGCGGTCTGGTCGGTCGCGATGACCAGGCCCCCGGCGTCCGGGATGTCGCGCCGCACCTCCTGCAGACGCCGGTGCGCGGCCTGGAGCACTGCCGGAATCCACGAGCCTTGCGGGTCGAGGGCGGTCCGCAGAGCTTGCGCCGTCTGATCGCGCGTGAGCGGCTCGCCGAGCCGTGCGGTGACTTCGTCGCCTGCGCTCGTGCGCCACTGCATCTGGCCGGAGTACGCCATGAAGAGCACCGGTCGGACGACGCCGTCGCGGAGCGCGGAACCGTAGCCGTAGGCGTAATCGGCGACGCTCGCGATCGAGCCGTCGCTCTGCGGCGCGTACGTGACGAACGGAATCGGATTGTCGTCGGACCGGAACGGTGTACCGGTGAGCGCGAGTCGTCGCTCGGCCGGCTCGCACGCCTCCTGCACCGCTTCACCCCAGCTGAGCGCATCGCCGGCGTGGTGGATCTCGTCGAGGATGACCAGCGTGCGCTGACGCTCGACCCGCACGCGGTGCGCGATCGGATTGGTCGCGATGCCGGCGTAGGTCACGGCGTAGCCCTGGAACTGCGGGGCGAGCGCACCCGAGAGGTCGGGATCGAGCGAGATGCCCATGGACGCGGCGCTCAGCGCCCACTGCGTCTTGAGGTGCTCGGTCGGCGCGATCACGACGATCCGCTCGACGACACGGCGGTGCAGGAGGTCCGCGGCGATGGTCAGCGCGAAGGTCGTCTTACCGGCGCCGGGCGTCGCCACCGTGAGGAAGTCACGCGGCTGCGTGCGCTGGTACTGCTCGAGTGCTTCGCGCTGCCAGGCCCGGAGGCGCTGGCCGGAGCTCACTGCGCGTCGTCTTCGTCGCCGTCTTCGTCGCGCAAGGAGTCCCAGATCTCCTTGCACTCCGGGCACACGGGGTAACGCTGCGGATCGCGGCTGGGCACCCACACCTTGCCGCAGAGCGCGACCACCGGCGTGCCCATGACCATCGCCTCGGTCAGCTTGTCCTTGGGCACGTAGTGGCTGAAGCGCTCGTGGTCACCGTGATCGGTGCGCTGCTCCGTGCGCTCGTCGTGAACGGTCTGCGTCCCGCGTCCGAAGAATCCCACGCACCCATCCTAGGCATGAGCCACCCACGCTCCTAGCAGCGCGCGTCAGTTGAACGTCGGATCCTCCGGATACGTGGACAACAGCCGCAGGTCGTCGTCCTGACGCCGCAACACGCTCGACCACAGCAGTTCCGGCGTCGCCGAGAGCAGGTCGCCCTCCTCGGCGTCGACGACGACCCAAGACCCCTCGTCGAGTTCCTCTTCGAGCTGGCCCGCATCCCAGCCGGCGTAGCCGGCGAAGATCCGCAGGCCCTGCAGCGTGCCGTGGGGCGGGACCGGACCGGTGAGGTCGACCAGACCGACGCGGCCGTACGTCGGACGCCAGCCGCTCGGGACGAGGCTCGCCGCGCCGATCACCCCGACCGCGAGCGCGGCGTCGGTGGAGACCGGCCCTCCGTTGAACAGGCATCCGGGCGCGTTGACGGCGTCTCCCCACTCGGGCAGGACCTCGTCGACGCCGGAGTCGAGCGGACGGTTGACGATGACGCCGACCGCGCCCTCGGCGTCGTGATCGAGCATGTACACGACGCTGCGATAGAACAGTCCGCCTTCGATGGCGGGCGCGGCGACGAGTAGTCGTCCGCGGACGTCGACGGTACTCATGACTCCATGATGCCCCTGCACGACCACGTTCGGCGGATGACGGGCGTGACGAGCCGTCGCCTATGCTGTCGCCCATGCGTGAACCCACGTCGAATGCCGAGGAGTTCACCGTCGACGAGCTCGCTTCGCGCGCCAACATGACGGTGCGCAATGTGCGCGCCTACGCCAGCCGCGGACTCATCGATCCACCGCGGCTCGAGGGGCGCACGGGGTACTACAACCGCTCCCACCTGCAGCGGCTCCAGCTCATCCGCCAGCTGCTCGACCGCGGGTTCACGCTCGCAGCGGTCGAGGATGCGATCGTCAAATCGCCGACCACGGCACCCGGTCACGCGCTCGAACTGATGACCCTGCTCGGGCACAGCGGCGGTGACGATCCGAGCGTGCTCATGTCGCCCGACGACCTCGCCGCCCTCGCCAACGTCCAGCACGCCGATCCGCTGATCGACGCCCTGGCCGAACTGGGTCTGGTCGAGCGGGTGGACGAGCGCACCTTGCGCATCCTCGATCCGCAGGTCGTGCGCCCCGGCGCCGCCGCCGTCGCCTTGGGCCTCGCTCCCGAGACCGTCATCGACGCCGTCCCGATCCTGCGCGAGCACCTGCGCGCCATCGCCGATCACCTGGTCGAGCGCGTCTCCGACGAGATCGTGCAGCCGTTCGTCGACCAGGGGCTTCCCGAGAACGAGTGGCCGCGGGTCTTCGGTGCTGTCGAGGAACTGCTGCCGATCGCCAGCCAGGTCATCCTCGCGTTGTTCCGCAGCGAGCTGCAGGAGTCGATCGAGATCGAGGTCGGCGACAAGCTCCAGCAGATGGGCGAGTCCGGCCCCGAGGGTTCCGCTAGCGCCAGTTGACGTCGGCGGTCGAGTTGTTCACCAGCTCGATCCAGGATTTGCCGGGCGCCAATCCGATCGGGTTGCCTTCAGCGTCAGCGAGCTGGATCTGCGAGGCGTGGTCCTGTTTGGACCAGGTGCCCTCGATGACGCCGCCGCCGGCGAACACCACGGCCCGGCCGGAGCCCACGAAGTTCGTCTCCGGCACGGCGTTGCCTGCCGGGTCGCGGTAACCGGCGTCCACCTCGTCGGCGAACAGGACGAGGAGATTGCGAGCCGCGAACTCGGGCTGCGCGAGACCGTTGGCACGGGTCCAGCCGCCCTCGCCGTGCGTCCACTCGGTCGTGTGGAAGTTGGAGAACCGCACCGACGCCGCGGTCACCGGCGTGGGAGCCGGCGTGGCTTCCTCCGCCGTCTCAGCCCAGGGCAGGTACGGAACGGACGGGCGGACCGGGCCGATCTGCTCGGTGAGGTGCCGCAGGTTCACGAGTACGTTGTACGGGGCCGCCTTGCCCGGCTCACGGCTGAACCCGCCGGCACCACCGTCCTCGCTCACGATGGGCACCTCGGCCTCACGCAGACGGTCGAAGGTCTGCGGAGCACCGCCGGACGCGACGATGTGCGCGCTCGCGGGCTTGGCGATGCCGATGTCGGTGGCGCGCACCGAGCGCACGTGGCCGACGGACTCGGGCATCTGCGAGTAGAAGATGGCAGCGAGTCGGGTGGCACCGCCCTCGACCGTCTCCTCGACCACGAGGTCGGCCTGGTCCAGGCCGGTCTGGGGCGCCGCCGAACTGGTGTTGTCGATCTTCACCGCGAAGGGGGCGTGATCGGGCAAGCCGCCTTCGAGGCGCTCGCCGGTGAGCGGGGAGATCTGGACGAGTTCCGAGCCGTCCTTCTGGTTCGGGTCATCGGTGGTGTCGTCGTCCCCCGAGGAGCAGGCGGTCAACACGACCGCGGCAGCCAACATCGACACCGTCGCGCGCAACTTCATAGACGCCAGCATGCATGACGCCCGGTTCTCCACCCGCGACCGGGAGCCCGTGTCGGTATCGCCTGCCACCATGGAATCATGTCGAGCCTGCCGGAGACCGTGGACTTCACCGCGGCGACCCGCGCCTGGTTCACCGAGTCGTTCGCCGCGCCCACACCGGCGCAGATCGGGGCCTGGCAGTCGGTGGCCGACCAGCGCCACACCCTCGTGGTCGCCCCCACCGGCTCGGGCAAGACGCTCGCGGCCTTCCTGTCGGCGATCGATCGCCTCCTGCGGCCACGCGAAGACGACACCCCGGGCGTCCGCGTCCTCTACGTCTCCCCCCTCAAGGCGCTGGCCGTCGACGTCGAACGCAATCTGCGATCACCCCTGATCGGCATCTCCAACGTGGCCGTCCGCGAGGGAGCCGCCTTCCGCGAGGTCTCCGTCGGGGTCCGATCGGGCGACACGCCCCCGGCCGAGCGCCGACGCCTGCAGGCGCATCCGCCGGACATCCTCATCACCACGCCCGAGTCGCTGTTCCTCATGCTGACGTCGTCCGTGCGCGAGACGCTGCGCACCGTCGACACCGTCATCCTCGACGAGATCCACGCCGTAGCCGGCACCAAACGCGGCGCACACCTGGCGTTGTCGCTCGAACGCCTCGACGCCCTCCTCGACCGCCCGGCGCAGCGCATCGGCCTGAGTGCGACAGTGCGTCCGCACGACGAGGTGGCCCGGTTCCTCGGCGGGCAGTCCCCCGTCGATGTCGTCGCGCCCTCGTCTCCGGCACGCATGGACCTGCGAATCGTCGTCCCCGTGCCGGACATGACCCAGCTCGGCCCCCGCGAACCCCGCCGAGGACCGCCGGAGGGATCGGCCGCACAGCCCGTGCACGATCCCGACGGCGACCGTGAGTCCGGCGGCACCATCTGGCCGCACGTCGAGGAGTCCATCGTCGACCGCGTCCTTCAGGCTCGTTCGACGATCGTGTTCGCCAACTCCCGCGGCGTGGCCGAACGGCTCACCGCTCGCCTCAACGAGGCGTACGTCGAGCGCCTTGAGGGGCAGCGACTCCAGCCCGCCACGCGGCAGCCGGCGCAGATGGGCGGCCTGTCCGGCCAGTCCGACGGAGCTGCGCCGACGCTCGCGCGCGCCCACCACGGTTCGGTCAGCAAGGAGCAGCGGGCGATCATCGAGGACGACCTCAAGTCGGGCCGGCTGCGCTGCGTCGTCGCCACCTCGAGCCTGGAACTCGGTATCGACATGGGTGCGGTCGACCTCGTGATCCAAGTGGCCTCACCTCCGTCGGTCGCCGCCGGACTCCAGCGGGTCGGCCGGGCGGGCCACCAGGTCGGCGAACTGTCCCAGGGCGTCATGTTCCCCACCAACCGGCACGACCTCGTCGCGGCCGCGGTCACCGCCTTGCGCATGCGCTCGGGCGACATCGAGCAGTTGCGCGTCCCGGCCAACCCGCTCGACATCCTCGCCCAGCAGACCATCGCCGCCGCCGCCCTCGAGCCCCTCGACGTCGAGGAATGGTTCGACACCGTCCGTCGCAGCGCGCCGTTCGCCGGCCTGCCCCGGTCCGCCTTCGACGCCACGCTCGATCTCGTCTCGGGCCGCTATCCGTCCGACGAGTTCGGCGAACTGCGGCCGCGCCTGGTGTGGGACCGCGACGCCGGCACGCTGACCGGCCGGCCCGGCTCTCAACGTCTCGCCGTCACCAGCGGCGGCACGATTCCCGACCGCGGGATGTTCGCCGTGGTCCTGGCCGGCGAGGACGAGGCCGGCGGGCGCAAGGTCGGCGAACTGGACGAGGAGATGGTCTACGAGTCACGTGTCGACGACGTCATCGCGCTCGGGGCCACGAGCTGGCGCATCCAAGAGATCACCCACGACCGGGTCATCGTCGTCCCCGCCTACGGCATGCCGGCCAGGCTCCCGTTCTGGCGCGGCGACGCGGTCGGCCGCCCCTACGAACTCGGGCGGGCGATCGGACAGTTCCTGCGCGAACTCGAACAGTCGCCCCCGCCCGCCGACATCGGCCTCGACGACCATGCGCTCGCCAACCTCAGCGCCCTGGTGGCCGACCAGCGAGCCGCGACCGGCCACCTGCCGACCGACCAGACCCTCGTGCTCGAGCGGTTCCGCGACGAGCTGGGCGACTGGCGGGTCGTGCTGCTGTCACCGTACGGACGCGCGGTCCACGCACCCTGGGCGCTGGCGGTCGGTGCTCGGATTCTGGAGCGTTACGGCGTCGACGGGTCGGTCGTGGCCGGCGACGACGGCATCGTCGCCCGTATCCCCGACACCGACAACGAGCCGCCCGGAGCCGACCTGTTCGTCTTCGATCCGGACGAACTCGAGGAGATCGTCACCCACGAGGTCGGTGGGTCGGCCCTGTTCTCCTCGCGGTTCCGCGAGTGCGCGGCGCGCGCGCTCCTTCTCCCCCGCCGTAATCCCGGCTCGCGCGCGCCGTTGTGGCAGCAGCGCCAACGCTCGGCCCAACTGCTCGACGTCGCGCGGCAGTTCCCGACCTTCCCGATCCTGCTCGAGACGGCACGCGAGGTGCTGCAGGACGTCTACGATCTCCCCGCGCTGCAGGATCTCGCCCGGCGCCTCGCCGGACGCGAGATCGGGCTGCTGGAGGTCACCACCGACGTCGCGTCGCCGTTCGCACAGACCCAGCTGTTCGGGTACGTCGGCGCGTTCCTCTACGACGGCGACCTGCCGCTCGCCGAACGCCGGGCAGCCGCCCTCACTCTCGACCCGGAGCTGCTCGCCGAACTGCTCGGGCGCACGGACCTTCGCGAACTGCTCGACCCAGAAGTCGTCGAGACGACCGAGCGCGAACTCCAGCGGCTGACCCCCGAGCGGGCGGCGCGGTCGCTCGAGCACGTCGCCGACCTACTGCGCCTCATCGGACCGCTGGACGCCGACGAGGTCGTCGCCCGCACGGCGCCGGAGCATCGCACCGAGGTCGCCGGATGGCTGTCCGGACTGCGCGAGCAGCGGCGCGCGATCGAAGTCCCCGTCGCGGGAACCGTGCGGTGGGCGGCGGTCGAGGATGCCGCGCGACTTCGCGACGCCCTCGGTACGGCGCTGCCGATGGGCATCGCCGCCGCGCATCTGGAGGGCGTCGGCGATCCGCTCACCGATCTCGTCGCTCGGTACGCGCGATCCCACGGGCCCTTCACGACCGACGACGTCGCCTCGCGTTACGGGCTGGGCACGGCGGTCGTCGGTGCCGCTCTGGCACGCTTGGCCGAGCAACGCCGAGTCGTCCACGGCGAGTTCCACCCCTCGGCAGCCGGCCGCGACGAGTGGATCGACGCGGGCGTCCTGCGCAAGCTCCGGGCCCGTTCGCTCGCGGCGGCCCGCCAGCAGGTCGAGCCCGTCGACGCGCTGACGTTCGCCCGTTTTCTCCCACAGTGGCAACACGTCGGGGGGCGTCAGCGCGGTCTGGACGCCGTCCTCACCGCGGTCGATCAACTCGCCGGAGTGCCCCTACCTGCCTCCGCCTGGGAGTCGCTGATTCTTCCCTCCCGGGTGGCGGACTACCAGCCGGCCATGCTCGACGAGCTTCTCGCGGCCGGCGAGGTCAGCTGGACGGGCGCCGGAACGCTGGCCGGCAATGACGGCTGGGTCCTGTTGACGCCGGGCGACCTCGACGGCCTGCACCGTGGGGAGCCGCCCGCCCCCGGGTCCCCCGCCGCGGCGCTCCTCGAGGCGATGCAGGGCTCGGGAGCGTTCCTGTTCAGTCAGCTGCTCCATCTGGTGGAGAACGGTGGCGAGACCGAGGAGATCGTCGACGCCCTCTGGGACCTCGTGTGGTCCGGTCACGTCTCCAACGACACGTTCGCTCCGGTGCGCGCCCGCATTCGTGGCGGCGGCGCTCATCGCACGCGCCGCACACCGCCCAGGGCCCGCCTCCATCGCGGTACCCGACGGCCCACCCGGCCCGTCCTGCCCCCGGTCGCTTCCGGACGCTGGTTCGCGCTCGACGCCCCCGACGGCTCCACGGCCGCCCAGCTGGTGCGCACCGAGCTCGCATTGCACCGCCACGGCGTCGTGACCAAGGGAGCCGTCGCGGTCGAGAGTCCGCCGGGAGGTTTCGCCGCCATGTACCGGGTCCTGCGCGAGATGGAGAGTTCCGGTTCGGCCCTGCGCGGGTACTTCGTCGACGGCCTCGGCGGGGCGCAGTTCGCCGCCAAGGGGGCGATCGATCGGTTGCGGGCGCACGTTCGCGACGACGACGCGCCGTCCTCGGACCCGCCTGTCGTCCTCGCCGCCACCGATCCGGCGAACCCCTACGGCGCCGCGCTGCCCTGGCTCGACCGCAATTCCGGCGGACACCGTCCCGGCCGCAAGGCCGGTGCGCTCGTCGTGCTCCACGACGGCCACCTCGTGCTGTATCTGGAGCGAGGCGGCAAGACGCTGCTGACCTTCAGCGACGACCCCGCCCGGCTCGATGTCGCCGCCGAGGGTTTCGTCCGCACCGCCCGCGCCCTTCGGCTCGGCCGCCTGACGATCCACACCGCCGACGGGCAACCCGTCGCGGACACGCCGGTCGGCAAGGCCCTGGCCGCGGCCGGCTTCGAGGCCCATCTGAAGGGTCTGCGGCTCGATGCCTGAGGGCGACACCGTCTGGCGTACCGCCCATCATCTGCACGAGGCGTTCGCCGGCACCGAGCTCACGCGCACGGACTTTCGGGTTCCCCGCTACGCAACGGTCGACCTCGTGGGTCACCGGGTCGAGGAGGTGGTCAGCCGCGGCAAGCATCTGCTCATGCGGACCGAGGCGTTCACGGTGCACTCGCATCTGAAGATGGAAGGCGCCTGGCACCTGTACCGACGTCCCCGACCGCGCTGGCGGCGTCCGGGCCACAGCGCTCGGGCGGTGCTCGAGAATGATCATTGGCAGGCCGTCGGTTTCTCCCTCGGCGTCCTGGAGGTACTACCGCGCGAGCGTGAAGCCGACGTCATCGGGCACCTCGGGCCGGACCTGCTCGCACCCGACTTCGATGCGGCACTCGCCGCCGACCTCGTCCGCCGCGATCGCGATCGGCCGATCTTCCTCGCGCTGCTGGACCAGCGCAATGTCGCCGGTTTCGGCAACGAGTACGTCAACGAGCTGCTGTTCCTCCGCGGGCTCTCCCCCACGCGTCCGGTCGGCGAGGTTCCCGACGTGGTCGAGCTCATCGGGCTCGGTCAGCGCCTACTGTCCGCCAACGCGCGGCAGGTCGACAGGTCCTTCGGCGTGGAATCGCGAGTCCGTCGTGGCGGCGACGACCAGCGTTGGGTCTACGGCCGCGCCGGTCGGCCGTGCCACCGCTGCGGTACCGCCATCGGGCAAGGTCAGCTCGGTGACGATCCCACCCGCGAGCGGGTCACGTTCTGGTGCTCGCGCTGCCAGACCTGACCGGAGCCCGGGAGCTCGGAGCGACGGACCCAGATCATCTCCTCGTCCAGGTCGGTCGTGCGGGCGTCCCAGGCGTCGAGGAACCAGTTCTGCCGGATCGTCCACGGGCGCCGCGAGCCCTGCAACGGGAGGCGGTCCTCGACGCGCTTGATGTAGTTGGACTCCAGGTCCAGGATCGGCGCGGGGTCTCCGCTGGCGCCCGCGGGGTCGGGCATGCCGTAGGCGTAACCGTGCTCGTCGAGGTGGTTGAGGTAGCGAGCGACGTACTTCCAGGTGAGGTCCGCACGCAGCGTCCACGAGGCGTTCGTGTAGCCCACGCACCACGCGAGGTTCGGCAGACCGCTGAACATGAGGCCCTTGTAGGTGTAGAGCTCATGCGGGTCGATGCTGCGGCCGTCGACCGAAACGTCGATCTGTCCGAGGGCGACGAGCTGCAGCCCGGTCGCCGTCACCACGATGTCGGCGTCGAGGTGCTCGCCGGACTTCAGCGCGATGCCCTTGGGGGTGAACTCCTCGATGTGGTCGGTGACGATGTCCGCCTTGCCGTCGCGAACGACGCGCCACAGGTCGCCGCCGGGCACGACGCACAGTCGCTGGTCCCACGGCTTGTAGTACGGCGTCAGATGCTTGGCATCGAGCTCCGGGGCCTGTCGCTGCGCGAGGCCCAACAGGATACGGCGAGCGAGTCTGGGGAAGGTCCGGCAGAAGACGTAGAAGCCGACGGTCATCACCGCGTACCGCAGGCGCGTGGCCTTGTGGACGAGCTGCTGGGGAAGCAGGCGCCGCGCGACGTTGGCGACGGGGTCCTTCCCGGGCTGGGACAGGATGTAGGTGGGCGAACGCTGCAGCATCGTCACCTTGGCGGCGTCGCGAGCCATCGACGGCAGCAGGGTGATGGCCGTGGCGCCCGAACCGATGATGACCACGTTCTTGCCCGCGTAGTCGAGGTCCTCGGGCCAGAACTGCGGATGCACGACGCGGCCTTCGTAGTCATCGATGCCGGGGAACGGCGGCGTGTAGCCCTCGTCGTAGCTGTAGTAGCCGCTGCACAGGTACAGGAAGGACGTCGTGATCGTCTCGGTCGATCCGTCGCCGAGCCGCGACGTCACGGTCCAGAGCGCATCGTCACTGGCCCAGGAGGCGGACTCGACCCGGCGGCCGTAGCGGATGCGCTCGGCGATGCCCGCCTCACGTGCGGTGTCGACGATGTACTGGCGGATGTCGTCGCCGTCGGCGATCGCCTTCTCATTCGTCCACGGCCGGAAGGGGTAACTCAGCGTGTACATGTCCGAGTCCGAGCGCACCCCGGGGTAACGGAACAGGTCCCAGGTGCCACCCATCTGCTCGCGCTGTTCGAGGACGGCGTAGGTCTTACCCGGGCTCATCTCCTGCAGCCGATAGGCGGCGCCGATGCCCGACAACCCCGCCCCGACGATCAGGACGTCCACGTGATCTGTGCTCATGTGCCTCGATCTCCGATCCACCGACGCTGCTCTCCGTATATGACATCGGCAGTGTCACGTTAACAGATACTCGCAGTATCCGAAACCGGACGTGAATTGGCCCACCACCACCGTAGGCGACCTAGGATGACTCCATGACGACAGCAGCCGAGGCCGCCGCGCTCGACGACGTTTCGGACGGCGAGCCGGGTGAGCAGCACCGCGGACTGGGACTCTTCCTCGCGATCGCCGGTGGCATCGGCGTACTCGCCTCCACGATCCTGACGATCGACAAGATCAACCTCCTCGAGGCCGAAGCGGCCGGCGAGCAGGTCGCGCTCGGCTGCGACCTCAACGCGTTCGTCAGCTGCAGCGGCGTGATCGCCTCGGAGCAGGCGGAGGCCTTCGGCTTCCCCAACCCGCTCATGGGCATCGCCGGTTTCGCCGTCGTGGCGACGCTGGGCGTGCTGCTCGCCAGCGGCCTGCGGTTGCCGGGCTGGGTGTGGGGCGGTCTGCAAGCCGGCACCGTCTTCGGCATCGCCTTCGTGACGTGGCTGCAGTATCAGAGCATCTTCACCATCGGCCGGCTCTGCCCGTACTGCATGGTCGTGTGGGCGGTCATGATCCCCATCTTCGTGCTCGTCACCGCGCGCAACGTGCCCGGCCGCTTTCTGCGCAACTGGTCCGCCCTCATCATCGCGCTGTGGTACATCGCCGTCGCCGCGACGATCTTCTTCGTCTTCGGCGACACCCTCTGGGCCTGAGCGTGTAGCACACGCCCTCGCCCATCCGGGATCGATAGTCCCGAAGCACCACAGAAAATGGCCCGCGTCGCTACACAAATGGCCCGCCATTTGGGATAAACATCCCATTCGTGATCTCTAGGATCGATTCACGCAGGTCACATCAGTGATCAGCTGTTGCATCTGGGAGGGTCATCATGCAGGTTCACGCAACGCTCAACGCCTGGTTCTCATCACTCACCGCGCGCCGTGGGGAGCGCGGCGCGACCGCGGTCGAGTACGGGCTCATCGTCGCGCTCATCGCCGTCGCGATCATCGCAGCCGTCACGTTGCTCGGCGACGAGCTCACGGATCTGTTTGGGACCGTCAGCAACGAGGTCGGTAACGCCAATCCCAGCCCGAGCGCCAGCGCTGGTAGCTGAAACGTCAATCCACTGACGTCGACGGTCTTGGGAGGGACGTCTTCGTGAACCGACAGATCGCAGCGATCGGGGTCGCCGTCGTGCTGGCCGTGCTCGGGATCGCCGCCGTCGTGGCGTACGCCCGTGGCGCCGACGAGCGCGCCCTCGCGGGCACCGAGACCGTCGAGGTGCTGCGGCTCACCGCACCGGTCGAGGCGAAGACGCCGGCGGCCGAGTTGGCCGACCATGTCGAACTCGACCAGATCCCCCGCGCGGCGCTCGTCGAGGGAGCGTTGACCTCGCTCGAGGACGTCGCCGGTCAGGTGACGAGCGCGGCGCTCGTGCCCGGCGACCAGCTCACTGCAGAGAAGTTCACGTCGACGGAGCAGGTCGAGGGAGGGACGTCGCTGCCCGAGGGGCTCCAGGCGATCGCGTTCCCGCTCGAGCCGCATCGCGCGGTCTCCGGCGAGGTACTCGCCGGCGACACGATCGGCATCATGGCGAGCTATCACGGCCGGCAGGTCACCGCGAACCTCGCCAACCGCGTGCTCGTCCTGTCCATCACTCCGGCGGACGGCGGCTCGTCCACGGTGACCGCCGCCGTCACGACCGAGCAGGCCGAGAAGATCATCCATGCGATGGAGTTCGGCACGGTGTGGCTCACCAAGCAGAACGAGTCGACCGACGTCGAGGGGGGACGCACGATCACCGAGGGAGACATCGCGCCGTGATCAACCAGTACGCCCTGCTCGTCGGCGCCGACGACGAGACCGCGGCCCGCATCGGCCGCACCATCGGTCATCGCTGTGTCGGACTGGAGGCCGACGGCCTCATCCCGCCGCACACGAGCCTGCTCCGCGGACTCAACCCGCATATGCTGCCCGAGGTCATCGTCTTCGCCGCGACCCTCCCGCGCGAACGCTCCCTGGCGCTGGCCACCGAAGTCCATACGGCTCGGCCGGACATCCAGCTCATGCTCGTCGCGCCGACGGAGAAGGAGATCATCGTCGACGCCATGCGCGTCGGCATTCGCGAAGTCGCCCCGTCCCTCGACGACGCGGCGTTCTTGGCCGCGATCCGCGACCGCCTCGCGGCCCGGCGCGAGGACGAGGAGCCGTTCCTGGGTGTGTCGCACCCGGCTCCGCCCGAGGACAGGGGAAGCCAGATCATCGCCGTGGTGTCGCCGAAGGGTGGCGTCGGCAAGACCAGCATCGCGGCTAGCCTCGCCCTCACCCTGGCCCGCCGGGCCCCGATGGACGTGGTCCTCGTCGACCTGGACCTGCAGTTCGGTGACATCGCCACGGTGCTCGACCTCGCGCCGCATCACACCGTCGAGCACGTCTTCGCCACCGATCAGCTCGACAACCTGCTGCTCAAGACGCATCTGACACTGCATCCGGCCTCCCACACCTTCGTGCTCTGCGGCGCGGATTCGCCGGCCGCGACGGACCAGGTCACGGGCGAACAGGTGGCGCGGCTCTTGCGGCAGCTGGCCTCGCAGTTCACGTACGTCGTCGTGGACACGGCGGCCGGAGTGGACGAGGCGACCTTGTCGGTGCTGGAGACCGCCGACGAAGCCGTCGTCGTCTCGACGCTCGACCTCCCGTGCCTTCGCAGCGTCCGCAAGGAGCTCGAACTGCTGGCCGACCTCAACCTGCTGCCCCCGGTTCGCCACACCGTCGTGAACCTCGCCGACAAGACGACCGGCTTGAAGATCAAGGACGTCGAGGGGCTCGTGCAGGCACCGGTCGACGTCGTGATCGCACGGACGAAGGACGTTCCGGCGGCCACCAATCGCGGTGTCCCGCTCGTGTTGACCAGGAAGCGCGGCCCGTTCGTCAAGGGCATCGAGCTCCTCGCCGAGCGCGTCGCCCGCGGAACCGGCCCCGAGGGCGACAAGGGATCGCACCGACGGCTGGAGGTGGCATGAGGATCAGCGAGCGGCTCGACGCCCTCCGCGACACCCGTCAGGAACAGGCCCACCGGCAGGACGCACCGGTCCCCGACCGCGACGCCGAGGCCGCGCCGGTCGCTGACGCGTTCCGTGAGCTCAAACAGCAAGCGACGGAGGAGCTCTTCGCCCGCCTCGGATCGCGGCTCACCGACCCCTCGCTGACCGAGGCACAGCTGCATCGCCTCGTCCGCGACGAGATCTCCGACGTCATCGCGGCGCAACAGTCGCTGCTGTCGGCCGAGGAGAGCGCGCGACTCCTGCGCGATGTGGAGGACGATGCGATCGGCCTCGGTCCGCTCCAGCGGCTGCTCGACGACGAGTCGATCAGCGAGATCATGGTCAACCGGTACGACCAGGTCTACGTCGAGCGCCACGGGAAGCTCACGTTGTCCTCCGCACGGTTCGGATCCGAGAACCATCTCCGCCGGGTCATCGAGCGCATCGTCGGCCGCGTGGGCCGCCGCATCGACGAGTCGTCACCGCTCGTCGATGCCCGCTTGTCCGATGGCTCTCGCGTCAACGCCGTGATCCCGCCGCTCACCGTCGACGGCTGCTCGCTCACCATCCGCAAGTTCTCTCGCCGGCCGCTCACCGTCTCCGACCTGGTCGGCTTCGGCACCCTCACGCCCGCCCTCGCACCGCTGCTGAACGCGTGTGTGCAGGCCCGGCTCAACATCCTGGTCAGCGGCGGTACGGGATCGGGCAAGACCACGCTGCTCAACGTCTTGTCGGGGTTCATCGCGCGCGACGAACGCATCGTGACGATCGAGGACGCGGTCGAACTCAACCTTCAGCAGCCGCATGTGGTGCGAATGGAGAGCCGCCCACCCAACATCGAGGGCTCGGGTGAGGTCACCATCCGCGACCTCGTGCGCAACGCGCTGCGCATGCGCCCCGACCGGATCGTGGTCGGCGAGTGCCGCGGGGGCGAGGCGCTCGACATGCTGCAGGCGATGAACACGGGCCACGACGGTTCGCTCTCCACGCTGCACGCCAACTCGCCGCGCGACGCGATGGCGCGGCTCGAGACGCTCGTGCTGATGGCCGGGATGGAACTTCCGTTGCGCGCCATTCGAGAACAGGCCGCCTCGGCCGTGGACGTCATCGTGCACTTGAGCCGGTTGCGCGATGGGAGCCGGCGCGTCACGCATGTCACCGAGGTCCTCGGCGTCGAGAACGACACCGTCGTCCTGCAGGACCTGTTCACCTTCGACTTCGCCGCGGGCGTGGACCAGCACGGACGGTTCCGCGGAGAAGCCCGACCGACCGGGCTGCGCCCACGTTTCGTCGAGCGGTTCGCTGAGCTCGGCGTCCGCTTCGACGCGGCCACCGTACTCGGGCTCCCGGGACGGTGAGCGGATGCTCGCGCTCGGAACCGTCCTCCTCGGGGCGGCCCTCGCCGTCCTCGCCGTGGCCTTCCGCCTCACTCCCGGCGGCGCCGTGCCGCGGGACCGCCTCCAGCGGTACGGGCTGCGGGCACGATCGGGCGTCGTCACGAAGGTCTCCCACACCCTCGTGGATCAGGTCGACTCGCACGTCGTCCAGCGCGGCTGGCGCCCGTTCAGCGCGGAGGAGCTGCGTCTCGCCGGCATCTCGCTCAGTGTGGCTCAACTCATCGTCGCCGTCGGTGCTGCGACGCTCGCCCTCGGCGCGCTGGGGCTCGTGTTCAGCGGCCCGGTGGCGGGCGCGTTCCTCGCCCTCGCCACGCCCGTCCTGGTCAAGGTCCTCGTCAGCGCCCGCGTGGCACGACAGCGTCGCCGCTTCGCCGACCAGCTCCCGGCCGCGCTGCAGATGATGGCAGCCTCGCTGCGCGCCGGCCACAGCTTCGCGCGCTCGCTCGACGTCGTCGCTCGCGAGTCGGAAGAACCGATGTCCACGGAGATGGCGCGGGCGGTGAACGAGCACCGGCTCGGCCGCGATCTCGTCGAGGCGCTCGACGACATCGCCGTGCGGATGGACTACCCGGACTTCGCCTGGGTCGCCGGAGCCGTCGGCAGCCAACGCGAGACCGGCGGCAACCTCAACGAGATCCTCGATCAGGTGGCCGAGACCATCCGCGAACGAGCGCATCTGCGACAGCACGTGCGGTCGCTGTCGGCGGAAGGGCGGCTCTCGGCGCTCATCCTCATGGTGCTTCCGCTGCTGCTCGGCGCGTACTACCTCGTGGCGAGCCCGGACCTCATGCAGGCGTTCACCGCGACGCTCATCGGCAAGCTCCTGCTGCTCCTGAGCGCGATCGGCTACGCCGCCGGCGGCCTCTGGATGCGCTCGGTCGTCAAGGTCGAGTTCTGAGGCCGCCGCCATGCTGCTGATCGCCGTCCTGCTGCTCACCGGCTCGCTCCTCGCCTGCGCCGTCGCGCTCGGACTGCTCGCCCTTCCCGACGCGACGGTGCGTCGGCGGGTGCGAAGGCTGACTCCTGGCGACGGTGCCGCCCGCCCCTCCCCCAACCTCGCTCCGCCGACCTGGGCACGCTGGCTCGCACCGCCGCGGACTCGACAGCGGCTGCGCCGTCACCTCCTGCTCGCCGGACATCCCGAGGGGTGGACGCTGAACCGGCTCATCGTCGCCAAACCGCTCGGCCTCGCCGCCGGCGGGTTGTTCGCCCTGGTCGTCATCAGCCGGACCGACGGCCTGTTGCTCGTCGTCGCCGGCCTCGGCATCGCCGCACTCGGCTACGTGGTCCCCGACCTGCTCCTCTACAACCGGGCGATCAAGCGCCAGGAGCAGATCCAACGCGAACTACCCGACCTGCTCGACCAGGTGGTGATCTCGATCGAGGCCGGTGTCGGGTTCGAGGCCGCACTGGCCCGTGTCGCGCAGACCAACTCCGGCCCGCTGCCCGACGAGATCCGGCGCCTCCTGCAGGACATGGCGCTCGGTTGGTCGCGCCGCGAGGCCTACCTCGCCCTGGCCGAGCGCACCACGGTCGAGGAGCTGCGCGGCTTCTGCAAGGCCGTCATCCAGGCCGAGGATTTCGGGGTCTCCCTCGCGACGGTGGTCCGCACGCAAGCCCGCGAGATGCGGATCTCACGCCGCGCACGAGCCGAGACCAGGGCACAGCAGGTTCCCGTGAAGATCCTGCTGCCGCTGGTGTTCTGCATCCTCCCGGTCCTCTTCGTCGTCATCCTCGGGCCGCCGATCGTCGCCGCCTTCCACCTGCGATAGGAACCCGACCCCGGTAACGTGCCGCCTGGCCCGTCGGACGACGAGAGAAGGACCGCGATGCGCTCGACCGGCACTCCGCCGCGGCGATCGACCCGCCGCGTCGCGGCCGTCGTCGCCGGCGTCCTCACCCTCGTGATTCTCGCGACTCAGCTGATCGCGCTCCTCCCTCCCCACTGGTGGGGTCCCGCGCTCGACGTTCCGTGGCTGCAGTACGCGATCATCGTCCTCGGGGTCGGGCGCGACGAGCTGGGAATCTGGCTCGTGCTCCTCGCGATCCTCGCGCTGGTACTGGCGGTCCGCGCGGTCCGGGCCGCCGCCTCGGCGGCTCGGCGGGTACTGACGCTGGGGGCCGCTGTCGCGCTCCTCGCCTCCGCTGCCACCGCGGGCACCTTGGTCACCGCGGCGGCCGACGAGGGAGCCGGAGTATGGCCCTTCGCCCCCACCGTCCCCTTCATGTCGAACCTCGAGGGACCGGATGCGACCGTCACGGTGAGCGAACTGAACGACGAAGAACTGCGCGCCGACCTGTATCTGCCCGGCGCCGACGGGCCGCACCCGGTCGTGGTGTTCGTGCACGGCGGAGGCTTCGACGGCGGGGACAAGGGGCCTTCCCCGTATCACCGCTATCTCGCCGACCGCGGCTACGCCGTCGTCGACGTCCAGTACCGGCTCGCCCGACCGGGCCGGCCCACCTGGGACCTGGCCGTGAACGACGTCGGGTGCGCCCTGACCTGGGTCACCCGGCACGCAGGCGAATACGCGTTGGATGCTCGGCGTGTGGCCCTCTTCGGGCAGTCCGCCGGAGGCAACCTCGCGTACAACGCCGGGTACCTGGCGAGCTCGGGCGATCTCGATCCCTCGTGCGGGAGCGCCGACGAGCTGCCGCACGTGCGCGCCGTCCTCGGCAGCTACCCGGCAGTCGACCTGACCGATACGCGCACGGTGTTCGGCCGGCGGCTCAGCGCCGGGTACATCGGCGGTTCCCCGCAGGAGTACCCCGAGCGCTACGCCTTCACCCACCCGCTCACCCATGCGAGCCCGTCGTCGCCACCCACGCTCGTCGTCCAGGGCACCCGCGACCATCTGGTGCTGCCCGGACCCGCCGAGCGCTTCGTCCGGGAGATCCGCCAGCTCGAGATCCCCACCCGCTATGTGCCGCTACCGGCGAGCGAGCACGGCGCCGGCGACTTCGGCGGCACCGCCACGTGGGGCACGCGGACGACCCGAGCGGTCGTGGTGCAGTGGCTCAACGCGCACGTGCGCGAATGAGCGCGCGGTAGCCATCGCGGTAGCTCGGATAGGCGAAGTCGAATCCGGTGGAGCGCAGCAGGTCGCCGCGGCATCGCTTGCCGCTCAACGCGGCCGTCTCGACGTCGTGCGGGGGCGGGACGGTGCCGAGCTCGCCGGCGATGAACTCCGCGATCTCAGCGCGGGTGGCGGGAATCCCGTCGACGCCGAGGTACACCGGAGCGGGCGCAGCGACCTGGAGCAGCAGATGCACGATGGCGGACGCCGCGTCGTCGACATGGATGAGATTCAGATAGCGACCCGCGTTGGCCAGCCGGTCCCCGGCCTCCACCTGGCGCAGCAACCGGTCTCGGCCGGGGCCGTAGATGCCGCCGAGCCGCAGCGCGACCGCCTCGGGCGACCGGCGGCGCAGCAGGTGCTCGGCCTCGACGAGGACCGCCGCCGTTCCCGCCGCCGCTGAGGCCGGGGTGTGTTCGTCGACCCAGGAGCCGTCGCCGACGGCGTAGACACCGGTCGACGAGACCAGCACCACCCGTGGCGCCGAGCCGAGCACGTCGACCGCGTCGAGCACGTGGGACAAGGCGTCGACGTAGGCCCGCCGATACCCCTCCACGGACCGTTCACCTGCTGCCGTCGCGACGACCACGAGGTCGGTGTCCCCGGGAAGGTCCGGCCGCTCGACGGCGAGGTCGATCGACCGGCCTTCGATCTGCGCAGGCAGTACGGCGGCGTTGCGGCGCAGGCCGACGACGCGATGGCCGGCCGCGGCGAGCTGCAGGCCGACCCGCGTCCCGAGGTCACCGCATCCGGCGATCACAGCGGTCATCGTCGTCTCTCGTCTCGTCGTCATCAGTGGTAGTACACGGCAACCGGGCGGTCGCGGTGCTCGATCACGTCGACCGGAGTGCCGAAGACCTCGGTCAACACGTACGGCGTGATGACCTCCCGCGCCGGACCGACGTGGGCGATCCGGCCGTCGACCATCGCGACCACCAGGTCAGCGTAGGCCGCCGCGAAGTTCACGTCGTGCACCACCACCACGACGGTCCGCCCGAGCTCGTCGGCCGCGCGTCGCAGTTGGCGCATCATCGTCACGGCGTGCCGCATGTCGAGATTGTTCAGCGGCTCGTCGAGCAGGACGTAGTCGGTCTGCTGGGCGAGCACCATGGCGACATAGGCGCGCTGGCGCTGCCCGCCGGACAGCTCGTCGAGGAAGCGATCCTGCAGGGGCGTCAGGTCCAGGAACTCCAGGGCCAGGTCGACCGCCTCGACGTCGTCGGGGCGCATCCGTCCCCGCGAGTGCGGGAACCGCCCCAGGCCCACGAGCTGGCGGACCGTCAGTCGCGCGACGAAGTGGTTCTCCTGGCGCAAGATCGCGAGCTTCTTGGCGAGCTCGCGCGAGTCCGCGGTGACGACGTCGAGGTCTCCGACCTCGACCCGGCCAGAATCGCCGGACAGCAGCCGCCCGATGATCGTCAGCATCGTGGACTTTCCGGCCCCGTTGGGGCCGATGAGCGCGGTCACCCCGCCGCGCGGGATCTCGAGGTCGACCGGCCCCAGGGCGTGCACGCTGCCGTAGCGCTTCGTGAGGTTCGAGACGGTGATCATCGCAGACCCTTCCGCAGGAGGTAGCCGAGGAACACCAGGCCACCGACCAGTTCGATGATGACGTTGATGAGACCGGCCGCGTAGAACAGGTGACGCAGGATGAAGTAGGCGATCAGCAGCGTCGAGGCGCCCACGGCGGCGGCCATCGGCAGCGTGCGGGTGTGCTCGCTGGAGCCGACGATCTGGTAGGTGAGCAACGCCACGACGAACCCGAGGAACGTCATCGGCCCGACGAGCGAGGTCGAGACCGAGATGAGCACCGCGACCAGGACGAGGGCGATGACGACTTCGCGCCGGTAAGCGACGCCCAGGCTGATGGCCGTCTCGCGGCCCAGCGACACGACGTCGAGGACGTGCCGACGGCGCCACAGGATCGCGCCGACGATGACGCAGACGAGGGCGCCCCACGGCAGGTACGCCACGTTGGAGACGCTGATGTGGCCGAACAGTCGGGCCGTGAGGATGTCGAACTCGCTGGGTGTGAGGAGTCGCTGCATGAACGTCGACAGCGAACTGAATCCCATGCCGAGTACGACGCCCACGAGCAGCAGGACGTGCAGGCTCGCGTGCGTCCCGGAGAACAGCCATCCGTAGAGCAGCGTCGCGAACGCGACCATGAGGACGCTCTGCACCACGACTTTGAGGAGGCCGTCGCTGGCTGCCACCGCTCCCGCGCCGAAGAAGAAGACGAGCCCGGTCTGGATCACCCGGTAGAGCGCGTCGAACCCGAGGATCGAGGGCGTGAGGATCCGGTTGTTGGTCACGGCGTGGAACACCACGGTGCCGACGCCGTGACAGAAGGCCACGATGAGGATCGTGCCGACCGACACCATCCGCGATTCGACGATCGTCCAGTAGCCCCGGCTGCCGGCGGGGGCCGGGTTGCCGTAGAACAGGATGGCGACCGCCGCCAGGATGGCGAGGACGCTGATGCCGATCAAACGGGCACGGTAGCTCGACCGCACCCGCGAGGTCTCCTCGGACGATGGTGCCGAGGCACGTACGCTCACGTCAGCCATGGCGCCGCAATCGCAGGACGAGGGCGATGAAGCCGGCGGCGCCGAGGACGCCGAGGATCACCGAGGCGGGCACCTCGAACGGCATCCGGATCGTGCGGCCGATCAGATCGCTCGCGGTCACGATGGCCACTCCTCCCAAGCACACCCACGGCAGGTTGGAGCGCAGGTCGTCGCCGCGCAGCAGCGAGACGACGTTCGGCACGATGAGCCCGATGAAGGGCAAGAACCCCACGACCACGGTGGTGACGCCGGTGGCGACCGAGACCATCAACGTGCCGACGAGCAGTACCCGCTCGTAGTTGAGGCCGACGTTCGTCGACACGTCCTTGCCCAGACCGGCGACCGTCAGGCGGTCGGCCAGCAGGAAGATCGCAACGCAGACGGCCGCGACCACCCACAGCACCTCGTACTGTCCGCGCACCACGCTGGTGAAGCTGCCCATGAACCACGTTCCGAGCATCTGCAGGTAGTTGGTGGAGATGGCGATCAGCGTCGTCAGGGCACTGACGACGGCGCCCAGCATGATCCCCACGATCGGGACGATCAGCGTCGTCCGCAGCTGTACCCGCCGCAGGATCGCCATGAAGACCATCGTCCCGACGAACGCCGAGACGCTCGCGATGATCATGCGCTCGGTGAGACCGGCCGACGGCAGGAGGATCACCGAGATCAACAGCCCGAGCGCCGCCCACTCGCTCGTTCCGGTCGTGGTCGGCTCCACGAAGCGGTTCTGGGTGAGCTGCTGCAACACCTGACCGCTCACCGCCATGGCGCTGCCGGCGAGCACCAACGCGATGGTGCGCGGTACGCGGGTGATCTGGAACATCTCGCCGCCGCCCTCGGCGCCGAGGTCGTAGACCCCGACGAACAGCGAGAGCACGACAAGGCTCGCCGTGATCACGGCGAGCGTCGAGAGTCCACCGGACCGCCGCCACCAGCTCGTCGAGCTGGTGGCGGCGGCGGGTGAGGTCGTCACCACGAAGGGGTCGTCGCTCAGGCGGACGCGGAGAACGCTTCGGCGATCTGCTCGTACAGCGACGTGTACGCCTGGATGTCCTCGGTGAGGTAGAAGTTCGGGTCGAGGTAGACGACCTGGTCCTCGGTCACCGCGGTCACGGACGCGAGCGCCTGAGAGCCGCTGATCAACTCCTCGGCCGGGCGGTACTCCCCTTCGCCGACACCGGCGCCGTCGCGGTCGAGCACGACGATCCAGTCGGGATTGGCCGCGGCGATGGCCTCGACGCTGATGTCGTCACCGTGCGAAACGTCGTCGGCCTGCTGCTCGATCGCGGGAACCAACTCCAGCGTCGGGTAGAGGACGCCGATGCTGCGGCCGGTGACCGGCGCGCTGTAGCTGATCTCGCCACCGGAGGTGATGAGCCCGACGACGGTGTCCTCGCCGTTGTACGCCTCCTTGGCCGCCGACACGGCGTCGTCGTACTCGGCGATGATCTCCTCGGCGTCGTCCTCGCGACCGAAGATCTCGCCGAGGATCTCCACCTGACGCTTGAGTTCGGAGGCATGGTCCTCGCCCTGCCGCGGCTCGATCTCGATGACGACGGCGTCCGGGTTCTGCGCCTTGATCTCGTCGTAGGAGTCACTGAAGCGGTAGCCACCGATGATCAGGTCCGGCTCGGCGGCCACGATCGACTCCAGGTTGGGCTCGCGGTGCGACCCCACGTCGAGGATCTCGTCGTCCTCGGTGTACTCGGGCCACAGGCCCTTGCCCATGATCGCCTTCGGTGCCGCAACGAGCGGGACGTCCCACTCCGACAGCGTCTCGAAGACGTGATTGTCCAGCGCGACGACACGCTCGGGGTTGACGGGCACCTCGACGCTGCCGTGGTTGTCCTCGATCGTGACCGTCTCGGTCGAGGCGGCCGACGCGTCCTCATCCCCGCCCGAAGCGCCGCCACCGCAGGCCGCGAGGACGAGAGCGAGCGCACCGGCGCCGAGAGAGGCCGTGAGACGGCGAACGGGGACAGACATCAAGGTTCTCCTCAGGTCGTAACAGAACGACAGCGCGGGGCTGGAAGGTGCCAGCCGCTGCGCCGCTTAGGAGATCCTTACAAAGGAGAGCCTTACCTGGCAAGGGCGGCGTCCGCCGGAGCGTCGTGATCCATCTCACCTTGCCGGGTGCCCGCGCTCCATCCCCCGCCAGATCACCTCGAACGCCTCCCGACACCGGCGAATCGCCTCCGGATCGTCGAAGCTGCACCCCCGGACGACCGACTGATAATAGAAGACGCCGTTGATGGCATCGATGCAGGACTCCAGATCAAGGTCGTCGCGCAACATCCCTCGGTCCACCGCCGTCCGCAGCGCCTCGACCATCGCCTCCCGGCGCCGACGCACGTGCGACGTCCAGTACGCGCGTTGCAGCTCCGGGTTGGCCATCACCAGCGCGAGCCGCGTGCGAAAGCGGCGTTCGCTGTACCCCACACCGCGGACAGCGGCGAGGTCGCCGAACATGACCGCGACGATCGCCTCCTTGACGTCTCCCGAAAGGTCGAGCGTGATGTTCGCGCGCCCGCGATCGAGGGCCGCGGCGATCAAGTCCGTCATTCGCGGCCATCGCCGATAGAGCGCCGCGCGAGAGACCCCGCTCGCCTCCACAACGGCATTCACCGTCACCGGCTCGTCACGGTCGATCAGTCCGAGCACCGCCTCGAGGATCCGTTCGTCGTGGCCCTCGGTCCGCGGGCGGCCAGGCGCGTCCCGCTTCGCGCCGAGCATCGACGTCATGCGCCCAGGGCGCGGCCGCGCAGGCGCTGCACCAGGTCGTCGGTCAGGCCGGCGGCACGCAAGGGCCGGAGCGGATCGCCATAGGTCGCCGTCAGGTGGTCGAGCAGCCCGCGCATCGGTCGCGGTGAGAACTCCTGGCGTACGGCGGCGCGAGCGGCCCAATCCAGGTCGAGGCCCAGACGGTCCATGATCGGGGCGATCACCTGTCGGGTGCGCCCGACGATCGCGTCGCTGTTGTCCCCGGTCGCGACGTAGTCGGCGACGATCTCGTCGTCGTGCGCTCCCAATGTCAGCAGCAGCGATGCCGCCAGGACGCCCGTACGGTCCTGCCCGGCCGCGCAGTGGAAGGCCGTGGCGCCGGGCGCGTACGCGATGATCGACAGCGCCGTCACGATCTGCGGAGCCGCGCTCTCGAACATCCGGATGTACATCGGCTCGAACGTCGATTGGTCCAGCATCGCCGCGGAGTCGCCCGCGGTCCGCGCCGCCGCGCCGATGCTCGCCAGGAACGGCACGTGGTGGTAGGACACCTGCTGCCGGCCCAGCGGACCACGTCCGGTGACGGCGACCTCGTCGGCCGACCGCAGATCGATGATCGCCGTCAGACCGTCGTCGACCAACCGTTGGGCCGACGCCGGATCGGCCAGGGAGAGGTCGTCGGCGCGCAGTGCGAAACCCGCGCGCACCGCGCCACCGGGGATGGCGATCCCACCCAGGTCACGCAGGTTCGCCGGCGGCGACAGCGTCAGCTCGGGAGCGGCGTCGATGAGTGTCATGTGATCTTCCTTCGGATGATGGCACTGGCCTGGTCGATGATCGTGACGAGCACGACGATGCAGATGACCATGGCGCACAGGTGCCCGTACTCGTAGCGGTTCATGGCGGTCGTGAGTTCGAGGCCGATGCCTCCGGCCCCCACGAGGCCGAGGATGGTCGCCCCGCGCACGTTGCCCTCGAACAGCAACAAGGTGTAGCTCGTCAGCATCGGCAGCGCTTGGGGCACGATGCCGTACTGGATCACCTGGCGCTTCGAGGCACCAACGGCCTCCATCGCGACGATCGGCCCGCGGTCCACGGCTTCCATCGCCTCGGCGAAGACTTTGCCGATCGATCCGATCGATCCGACGGTCATGGCCAGGATGCCCGCGAACGGCCCCAGGCCCACCGCGGAGACGAACATCAGCGCGATGACGAGGTCGGGAAGCGAGCGGATGACGTTCATCGTCCAACGGCACGGGTAGTACAGCCAGCGCGGTGCGATGGTGCTCGCGGCGCCGAAGGCCATGATCAGCGAGAGGATCGCGCCGAGCGCCGTGCCGACGATCGCCATCTGCAGCGTCTCGATCAGCAGTTCGACGATGAGCCCGAACTTCGAGAAGTCCGGCGGGAACAGCCGGGTGAGGAACTCGCCCATGTGCGATGCGCCCTCCCCCAGCTTCAGGAAGTCGAACTGCGCGCCGTTCGCCGACCAGATGAACAGGGCGACGGCAGCGCCGACGCCGAGCAGGAACCGCGAGCGGGGCACGCTGAACGCCCGTTCGAGCCGCTCGCGCTCACGCGGGTCGAGCTGCGTCGCGGTGGCGTCGGCTCGCGATGACTGACCGACCGGGGCACCGTCCTTGACGGTCGTCATCCCTCGTCCTCCTCGTCCTCGATGTCGTAGACCGGGGCGAGCGACGAGGCGTCGAGTTCCGCCGTGCGGCCTTCGACCAGCGTTCTTCCGTGCCGCAGCCCGACGATGCGATCAGAGTGTTCGAGCGCGAGCGGGAGCACGTGCAGGCTCACCAGCACCGGGATCCCTTCTTCGCGCGCGATCGACCGCAGAAGCTGCAGCACGACGCGGCTCATCTTGGGGTCGAGCGAGGCGACCGGCTCATCGGCGAGGATGAGCCGCGGGTTCTGCATGAGCGCGCGGGCGATCGCCACCCGTTGCTGCTGGCCGCCGGAGAGGGAGCGCGCCTCCTCGTTCGCCTTGTGCCCGATCCCCACCCGGTCGAGCAGCTCCAGGGCCCGGCGCCGCTCTCCGGCGCGGAAGGTGCCGAGGAGGTTGACCGGACCGGCGTGGTGCAGCGAGCCGGTGAGCACGTTGGTCAGGACCGAGAGTCGCCCGATGAGATTGAACTGCTGGAAGACCTGACCGACCTGAGCGCGCAGTGCGCGCAGCTCCCGCGGACGCAGACCCGCGACGTCGACGTCACCGGCGCGGACGGTGCCGGAGGTGATCGGCGCGAATCCGGTGAGGCTCTTCATCAGGGTGGACTTTCCCGACCCGGAGGCGCCGAGCAGTGCCACCATCTCACCGCGGTGGATGTCCAGATCCACCCCATCGAGCACGAGCGGCGCATCGGGCGCGTACCGCACCCGCAGATCACGAATCCGCACGTGCGCGTCCTCGTCCCGCGGTGCCGCCACGGGCGAAGCCGTGCCGGTGGGTGCCGGATTGGCGACGACACTCATCTTTCGTTCCCTTCTCGTCGCACCGCTGTCAGCCGAGATCGGAGATGTCGACGTCGGCGATCGCAGCGATGTCGACGAACGGCTGGAAGACCTCGTCCGCGGGTTCGACGATCGGTTGGATTCCGCTGGCCATGCCCTCGCCGTAGGGCCCCAACCGGTCCTTGTTCTTCTCCGAGAACACCCTCGGCAGCGCCTCCAGCAGGGCTTGACGCTTCTCCTCGCTCATCTCGGGATTCGCGAGAACCGACGTCGAGACGGGCATGGCGATGCTCTCGCCGAGTGAGCGGGTCTCACCCTCCTCGAACGGGAACATGGGATCGCCCTTACCCGCCAGGCCCTGGAAGAAGGTCGCAGTACAGGCCACGTCGGCCTGACCGTTCTGTAACGCGAGGAAACTGCGGTCGTGTCCGCCGGAGATGAGCGATTCGAAGTCCTCGTCCATCGTGAGCCCGGCTTCGTGAAGCATGTGGACGGGCATGAAGTAGCCCGAGCTCGACGCGGGGTCGGCGAAGGCGATCGTGGTGTCGGGCGTGATGTCCTCGAGCGACTGGAGCGGTGAGTCGTCGAGCACGAGACACGTCGAGACGGGGTCGTCGCTGCCCGGCCAGGCGACCAGCGATTCGACCTCACCGGTGTTGACCGCCAGCGCTGAGGGGAAACCGCTCATGATCCCGATGTCCTCGTGGCCGGCGCGAATGGCCTCGATCACGGCGGAGTAGTTCGGCACGTCGGTGATCTCCACCTGGTAGCCGGTCTCGGCTTCAAGCAGTTCGGCGATCGCCTCGACGGGAGCCGCGGCGTTCGGATCATCGGTCAACGGCAGGGTTGCGAAGCGGATGACGTCGTCATCGCCCGCATTCGATTCACTCGCGTCGGAGGCGCAGCCGGTCATCAGCAGGGCGGAAGCAGTCGCGAGGACGGCGAACGCCGGGCGAACGGGGAGTCGCATGGGATGCCTTTCAGTTGGAAGCGAGGAACGCGCTCGCGCTCCTTCCCCTCCGCGGGGACAACACCATCCGACCGAGCTCAAGCGACCGGAAATTACGAGACTGGCGATACGAGAACGGAAGGCTCGGTGAACGGCAGGCAAAGCAAAAGGCCGGACCCACAGGGGTCCGGCCTTCTGGCGGTGAGTGGAGCTGCCGGGAATCGAACCCGGGTCCTCTGGCGCTGAATCAGGACTTCTCCGGGTGCAGTCCGTCTGTCGCTTTTCTCAGCCCCGGTGCTCGGACGGACGCGTCACCGACAGGCTCAGCCGTACAAAAGTCCCGATCACGCCCTACGGCAAGGCGTGACCAGCAAGTCCCCTTGATGAGACAGACGATCCGGGACGGGGACGCTCCCGGGTCTGCCCTTCACCAGTCGCTGTCAGGCAGCGAGGGCGAAGTCAGTGCGCTTGGATTCGGCACTTATGGGTTTGCAACGAACGTTTGAGAGATGACGTTGCCTTCTCTACCCGCTTCTCCTGATCCGAACGACCACAGTCGAAACCGATCAGCCCCTCTGGAATTGTCAATCACCGGCGAACCGGCTCTCACCAGTCTACAACCACGTAGGTCCCTACCCTATTCCACGGCGGGGACGACATCGAACAGTCGCGCGCCGTTGTGCCAGAGCACGCCGCGCAGCCAGTCATCACCGAGGCCGAGGCGCTGCAGCACCTCGATCTGGTGGGCGTACACGTACGGGATGTTGGGGAAGTCGGTGCCGAACACGATCCGGTCGCAAAGGTGCGCCAACCGCTCGGGAACGCCCTCGGGGATCGTGTGATCGTCGAGGAAGTCCACGAACGCCATGGTGGTGTCGAGGTGCACGTTCTCGTACCGCTCGGCGAGGTCGAGGAACTCGTGCACCTCCGGCATTCCCAGGTGCGCGACGATGAGCGCGAGCCGCGGATGCCGCGCCAGCACGTCCGCCACCCCTTGCGGGCCGGTGTGGGTTCCTGGGGCCGGCCCCGAACCCGCGTGCAGCACCACGGGGACGCCGGATTCCTCGATAGCGGCCCACACCGGGTCGAGGAGCGGATCGTCGGCGGCGAAGTCTCCGACCTGCAGGTGCGCCTTGAAGACCCGAACGCCCTCGTCGATCAGCGCGGGAACGTAGTCGGCGGCCTCCGGCTCGGGATAGAACGTGCCCGACCACAGGCTGTCGGGCACCCGCTGAGCGAAGTCGCGGTTCCAGTCGTTCATGAACGTCGCCACGCCCGGCTTGTGGGCGTACGACAGCGCCGAGAACGCCGTGACGCCCATCGACCGCAGGTGCGCGACGCGCTCCTCATCACTCCAGCGGTACGTGATCGGCCAGGGGCGCCCGAGCAGTGGTCCGGCGGCATCGAAGTAGGCCCAGACCTTGCGCAGCACCTGCGGCGCCATGAAGTGCACGTGCACGTCGACGATGCCGGGAATCCCCAGGTCGTCCAGCAGCATCGGGACGTCCTCGTCGCGCAGCATCACATGCCCTTGAAGCGACGGCCCATCTCGCGCTCGACGTCGCGCTTGGCCTGGCGCTCGGCGATGGCGTGCCGCTTGTCGAACTCCTTCTTGCCGCGCGCCAACGCGATCTCGACCTTGGCCCGGCCGTCCTTGAAGTAGAGCGAGAGCGGTACCAGCGTCAGGCCCTTGGCCTGCGTGCGCTGGTCGATCTTCTCGATCTCGGACCGGTGCAACAGCATCTTGCGCTTGCGCCGCGTCTCGTGGTTGGTCCACGTGCCGTTGTCGTAGTGCGGGATGTGGGCCTGCAGCAACCACGCCTCGCCGTTGTCGATCTCGCCGAAGCTGTCGACGAGTGAGGCGCGCCCGGCGCGCAGCGACTTGACCTCGGTACCCGTGAGCACGAGGCCCGCCTCGAAGGTGTCCTCGATGTGGTAGTCGTGACGTGCCTTCTTGTTCTGCGCGATCAGCTTGCGACCGGTCTCCTTGGCCATACGTCCATTGTCTCAGAGCCAACCCATCGGGTTCACCGTCTGGCCGTTCTGCAGCACCATGAAGTGCAGATGGCACCCGGTGGAGTAGCCGGTGGTACCGACGTAGCCGATGACATCGCCGCGGTTGACGTACTGCCCCGGGCTCACCGCCCAGCTCGACAGGTGGTTGTACGTCGTGATGATGCTGGCACCACGCATGACGCCGTGGTTGATGATGACGCGGTTGCCGTAGCCGCCGTTGTAGTAGCGCTCGATCACGGTGCCGGAGGCCGCTGCCCGGATCGGCGAGCCGCAGGTGGCTCCGGGGCCGGCGAAGTCGGTGCCGTCGTGCAGCTTGTACACGCCGGTCACCGGATGCACGCGCATTCCGTACGGCGAGCTGATGTATCCGCCGACGGGGCGGCTGAGGCTGCTGCCGTTGCTGCTTCCGCCGCCACCACCGCCGCCTCCGCCGCCTCCGCCGCCGGCGTTGGCGGCCTCGCGCGCCTTGCGGAGTTCTTCGGCGACGATCGCGTCGAGGCGGTTCTGCAGCGCGGCGCGTTCTGCTTCGAGCGAGGCGAGGAGACGCTGGTCCTCGGCCCGGGCGGCGTTCGCCTCGGCTTGGGCGGCCTGGCGAGTGCCGACGAGTTCGGAGACCTCGGCCGCCTGGGCCTCGGCCTGCGCCGTGAGCTCCTGCATGCGCGCGACGTTGGCCTCGGCCTCCTTCTTCTGGGCCGCGACCTGGTCGCGCAGCTTCTCGACGCGCTGCCGCTCCAGTTCGAGCATCACCCGGGAGGCGTCGAGCTCCTGCATCTTGGCGACCTGCGCGTCGCCGATCGAGCCGTTGATCTGCACGCGCTCGGAGAACAGGTTCGGATCCTCGCCTTGCAGCAGACCACCGAAGGCGCGCAAGCCCTGGTCGCCCTGCATGACGCTGTCCACGGCGAACTGCTCGATCTCGGCTTCGGAGGCGGCGAGGTCGCGCTCGGCCTTGGCGACGCGTTCCTCGGCAGCATCGAGCTCCGCTTCGGCCTTGGCCAGCTCCTCACGCAGCTCCGCGTCGCGGGCCTGGGCGACGGCCAGCTCGCCGCGGGTCTGGCCGAGGACCGTCTCGGCCTCACGCAGCCGCGCATTCGCGGCGTTCAGGGCGGCGTTGGCCTCCTGGAAACGCGCGGTGGAGTGCTCCAGTTCGCGCTGCGCCTGCTGACGCTTCTCGTCGATTTGTCCTTGCTGACGACGGATGTCGTCTTTGGAGTCGGCAAAGGCCGACGGCGCTGCGAACCCGGCCAGCAGGCCGAGCATGAGCAACACCGCCAGCAGAGGTTTACGTGCTGACGCGAGCATCGTCCAGACATCCTCGATCCGGGGAAGGTCCCACGGGCGTGGGACGGAATCGAACTTGTGTGACTGGTGTGACTCTACGTCATGCTCGCGCCCAGATGACCAGGACGCGCGGAAAACCTTCGATCAGACGTTGAGGTATTTACGCGTCATGACCAGCGTCGGGATGAGGGCGAGGACGATGGACAGCGCCGTGGTCCAGCCCATGACGACGAACGCGTCCTGCCATCGCACCCACGTGGTGATCGTGCCGAGCGTGTCGCGCAGATAGCCGTACACGACGAAGTGCATGAACGCTGCCAGGCCGCTCGCCGCGAGCGCCGCGGAGACGAGCGCCGCGACCAGCGATTCCAGCACGAACGGCAGCTGAATATGCCAGCTCGACGCACCGACCAGACGCATGATGCCGATCTCGCGGCGCCGCGCGAAGGCCGTCATGCGGATGGTGTTGGACACCTGCAAGATGGCGGCGACGATGAGCAGCAACGCGGTGCCGAGCGACGCCCACTGCAGCTTGTCGAGCATCTCGAACAACGGGCCGAGCAGCTCGCGGAGCGAGTTCACGTTGCCGACGCCGTCCATGCCGGACACCTGACTGACCACGCCGTCGAAGTCCTGCGGGTCGTTGAGCGTGACGAAGTAGGACTCCGGGAACGAGTCCGGGCCCAGCGTCTCGAGCTGCTTGCGTCCGGTGTCGGTCTGGCCGAGGAGGGCGCGCGCCTGTTCGAAGTTGTCCTGCGGGGACCGTACGGAGAAGCTCTTGACCTCGGGGTTGGAGCGAAGGGCGTCCTGGACTGCTTGCTTCTGCTCGTCCGTGGCCACTCCCCCGACACACGTGGCGGCGGGCGAGTTCTTGGTGCACAGGTTGACCTGCAACTGCAGGCGGTCGCCGAAGTAGCGCTCGGTGCGGTCGGCCTGGGCCTGGATCAGCAGGCCGAGGGACGCCAGCATCAACGAGACGGACATCGTGACGACGAGGGAGATCGTCATCGAGGTGTTGCGCGACAGGCTCGCGCGAAGTTCAGAGAGGATCGCTCGCATGGGTCTCAGTTCTGGTAGCCGTAGATGCCGCGGGCTTCGTCGCGCACGAGGCGGCCCTCGTTGAGCTCGATGACGCGCTTGCGCATCTGGTCGACGATCGAGGAGTCGTGGGTCGCCATGATGACGGTGGTGTCGGTCCGGTTGATCCGGTCGAGCAGTTTCATGATGCCGACGCTCGTGGTGGGGTCCAGGTTGCCGGTGGGCTCGTCCGCGATGAGGATCTTCGGCCGATTGACGAAGGCGCGGGCGATCGCGACGCGCTGCTGCTCACCACCGGACAGTTCCTCGGGCATACGGTGGCCCTTGCCCTCGAGGCCGACCATCTCGAGCGTCTCGGGAACGAGCTGGTCGATCTCCTGGCGCGACTTGCCGATGACCTGGAGCGCGAAGGCGACGTTCTCGGTGACCGACTTGTTCGGCAGCAGCCGGAAGTCCTGGAACACCGTGCCGATCTCGCGGCGGAGCTTGGGCACCTTCCACGACGACAGCTTGTTGATCTCCTTGCCGGCGACGTAGACGTTGCCGGTGCTGGGACGCGTCTCGCGGAGGATGAGTCGCAAGAAGGTGGACTTGCCCGAACCGGAGGCACCGACGAGGAAGACGAACTCGCCCTTGGTGACCTCGAGGTCGATCTCGTCGAGGGCCGCGCGCTTCTGCCCGGGGTAGGTCTTGCTGACCTTGTCGAAGCGAATCACTCGAACGAGTGTAGGCGCGGCACCTGAGAAAACGCGGGAGGCCCGACGGGTCAGTTCAGGGACTGGCCGCGCCGCCAGCGGATGCCGGCCTCGATGAAGTCGTCGATCTCGCCGTCGAGCACGGCCTGCGTGTTGCCGGTCTCGTGCTCGGTGCGCAGGTCCTTGACCATCTGGTACGGGTTGAGCACGTAGTTGCGCATCTGATCGCCCCAGGACGCCTGGACGTCGCCGCGCAGCTCGTCGAGCTGGGCGCGCTCCTCGGCCTTCTTGAGCGCCAGCAGTTTCGCCTTGAGGATGACCATGGCGCTGGCCTTGTTCTGCAGCTGACTCTTCTCGTTCTGGCAGCTGACGACGACGCCGGTCGGGATATGGGTCAACCGCACCGCCGAGTCGGTGGTGTTGACGCTCTGACCGCCCGGGCCGCTGGAGCGGTAGACGTCGACGCGGATCTCCTCGTCGGGGATGTCGATCTCGTCGGTCTCCTCGAGCACCGGAACGACCTCGACCGCCGCGAACGACGTCTGCCGGCGGCCCTGGTTGTCGAACGGCGAGATGCGCACGAGCCGGTGGGTGCCGGACTCGACCGAGAGCGTGCCGTAGGCGTAGGGGGCCTTGACCGCGAACGTGGTGGACTTGAGGCCCGCTTCCTCGGCGTAGGACGTGTCGTAGACCTCGACCGGGTACTCGTGACGCTCGGCCCAGCGGATGTACATGCGCTGGAGCATCTCGGCGAAGTCCGCGGCGTCGACGCCGCCGGCGCCGGAGCGGATCGTCACGAGCGCCTCGCGCTCGTCGAACTCGCCGGACAGCAACGTGCGGACCTCGAGGCTTTCGATCGATGTGGCGAGCCGGTTGATCTCGGCCTCGGCCTCGGCGCGGGAGTCCTCGTCGCCTTCCTCGGCGGCGAGTTCGAGCAGGACCTCGACGTCGTCGAGCCGCTGACGCAGGCTCGTCGCCCGCTCGAGCTCGGCCTGCAGGGCGGAGAGCCGGCCGGTGACGCGCTGGGCGTTGGCCTGGTCGTCCCACAGGTCGGGGGCGCCCACCTGCTCCTGCAGGTCGGCGATCTCCGCGCGGAGCTTGTCGAGGTCGAGCACCTTCTCGATCGACGTCAGCGTCGCGTCGAGGTGCTTGAGGCGTTCGGACAGGTCAGGTAATGCCACCCTCGAAGGTTATCGCCCCAACCCGAGCCCCCTCCCCCCGCAGCCGCGGATTACCAGGTTCCGTAGGTATTCCGACACCTCAGGGGAGATCCGCAGCCACCACGTGACCGCGATTCTCCCCCCAGATGCGCTCACCGGCCGGCGCTCTTAGCGTCGGAAACACACCTGTGAGAAGGAGAAGCTGATGAAGACCGCCGAGATGATCAACGCCTATCCGAACGACATCGGACTCGACCGGGACCTGCTCGCCCGCGCCGTGAATGCCCTCGTCGCCTGCAGCCAGGCGTGTACCGCGTGCGCAGACGCGTGCCTGAGCGAGGAGATGGTGGCCGAGCTGCGTCATTGCATCCGCACCGACCTCGACTGTGCGGACATCTGCGCCACCACCGCGCGCGTACTCTCGCGCCACACCAGCTACGACGCCGACATCACCAAAGCTCAGCTGCAGGCCTGCATCCAGGCGTGCAAGACCTGCGGCGAGGAATGTGAACAGCACTCCACTCACCACGAGCACTGCCGGATCTGCGCGGAAGCCTGCCACGAGTGCGAGCAGGCGTGCTCCGAACTCCTCGCCAGCATCGGCTAAGACTTAGGGCCCCTGGGCCACTCGCAGTTGCGCGGTCGACTCGGCCGCGATCCGTGCGCTGTCGCGCCACCCGGGCGGCGTGATGGGCAGGGCGTAGGTGCGCTCGAGGCGCACGTACACCGTGCCGTCGTTCACGCGCAGCTGTAGCGCGGTGTCCGCGGGAAGTGCGGCTGCGGCGAGGCGCTGTGCTTCGACAGGGTCGATCGGCACGTCGCTGTCGACCCCCGACACTCACTACCTCAAGGCAAACGGACTGAATGTTCCCCCTTCGCAGCTTAGTCGTATGCGGACGATCAATGTCCACTTCGAGGGATTCTCATCTGGCTTTTAGCCCAATGTGCCCGGCGTCATCACTCCCGACTGAGGGCCCCGCGGCGGCAGGCGTGACCAGGTCCGGCGCTCCACGGCGTCCCTGCACGTGCACTGCGAGACTCGGCCCTCCGATTCGCTGTCGGCACAGGGAAGTTACTGAGGAGCTTTGCCCGAAACGGAGCGCAGCCGTCCGTCTTTCTGATTTACTACAGAAGCATGAGACTGCCCTCACGCTTCAAAGCGCTCTTATGCGCTGCGCTACTCGTCGTAGCCGTCCCCTTCGCGGCTACAGCTGACCCCAACCGGGGCGAAACACCCCAAACGGGCGACCCGAAAAGCGAGATCCGCAACGGCCTCCTCGCGGCCGAACCGATCGACGACCTCGGGGACAACAAACTCGGTTCCCTGCCAGCAGAGGCCGACAACAAGATCCCCGACGACGTTCTCACCCTTACCGAGAGCATCCACTGGGGGTGGAATCACGAAACCATCAGTTTCGTGGACTACGACCGCGATACCAACACGGTCGAGGTGATCGTCTCCCCCTACGCGGCCCAAGACAAGATCGACGAGATCCAAGCCCTCGACGAACGCGTGGTGATCCGACACGCGAAGCACTCCAAGCAAGAGTTCACCGATATCGCGCATCAACTCTCCGGAACCAAGGTCGGAAATGCGACCATTTGGGGTTCCGGCCCCAACCTCGAACACGACGGCCTGATCGTCTACGCCGAACCCGACGAGAACGCGCTCGCTCGCGGCACCCAGAATCTCGAAGACTTCGAGACGACCGTTCAGGGGTTCGAAGCGACCGTGCGTCTCGAATCCAAGCCGATCGCGGCCGTTGGCTCCCACCGGTTCGCGGACTACGAGGAACCCCACCTCGGCGGCGCCTACATGAACCGGGTCAACTACGGCTGCACGACCGGTATCCCTATCGGTCAACCGTCGACCCTTCGTTCCATCGCGACCGCACATCACTGCGCACCGCACGGCACCCCGTACTACGCCGGCCAGAACCAGAACGTCCCGATCGGTTCGATGGTTCACACGAGCCGCAACAACAGTGACATCTCCCGGCTCTACCCAGCCACCACCTGGGCCCCCTACGTGTATGTCGGCCCGTTCAACTCGGCGCTGGTCGCCCCTATCCGTGGCCTCCAATCCGTGCCGTACACCACCTCGAACGTCTGCTATTCCGGCGCCTTCACCGGCACCATCTGCGGCAACACGGTCGAAGGAATCGTGAACGGACTGACCGTGGAAGTGCCCGGGCAAGGGATTCAGACCTACGACAATCTCATCCTCACCCGCCACTCCCAAGGCCTCGCGGCAGCCGGCCAAGGTGACTCCGGCGGCCCGGCACTGATCAACAGCGGCGGCAACTCCCTCGCTTCCGGCGTCATCAGCGCGATCCAACCTCACAACGGCGCATGGGACACCTGCAATGGGCTTGGCGACCGAGCTTGCAGCAGGCTCGTCCTCTACTCCCCCATGTCGAACTTCCTCCTGGGGAACCCTGACTGGGGTGTGCTGTACGTCCCTTGAGCCATCCGTCGCACGAACAGTGAGGCCCGCCCCGTCCCCTCGGCGGGCCTCACTCATTCCTGGCAACGATCCTCGCGCTGAGAACTTCCGGCCTTCGAAGTAATGTCCCGTCCGCGAGGCATTAGGAGCGTTGGTCTCCCGTACGCGCAACACAGAGGGCAACGGAGGCACCACCGTTCTCATTGCGGACGTTGACGGCAAGCGAAGAAGGTCCCACGCTGTCGCAGGCTTACTTACCCTACGCCGAGGATGGCAGGATGCGAGGCATGCCCATCGATAAAGAATGGAAGACCGCACCGCCCGCTGAATCGCTCTTCGGTTCAGAGCGCTTCACCGGTCTAGACGCAAACGTCCTCGACTTCTGGCGCTTCGCGATGTCGGACCTGCGGGTGAACAATCTTCGTGGCTATCTCGCGGAGTTCCTGGTTGCACGAGCGGTCGGCGCGTCTGGTCCCCGCGTCGAATGGGACGCGTATGATGTCCTCGCGCCGGACGGCACTACGATCGAGGTCAAATCGTCCGCGTACCTGCAAGTGTGGGAACAGCGCCGACCGACCGCAATCACCTTCCGCGGCTTAAAAGCGCGGCCATGGAATCCGCGCACTGGCTACGCGGACGAGGCGACCTACAATTCCGACGTTTATGTCTTTGCGATCCAGACCGCAACCACTCATGAGACCTATGACCCGCTTGACATCGCCCAGTGGGAGTTCTACGTCGTTCCCCGCGACAGTCTGGCGGTGCTCGGTTTCAAAACGATCAGGCTGTCAACACTCTCTATGCTCGCCGGTGAGCCCGTTAGCTATCGCGCACTCGCGGACGCTATCAGACGTTCAGCGAAAGGAGGCGAGTGAACATGTTCAAGCACTCGAATCAGAACTCGTCGAACGACACCGGTGACACCCGCCATTCGACCTCAGCCTTCCGACGAAGTCCCTTAACTGTCACCGTCCTTGGTCTGGTCAAGTGCCTTGAAGAACTCAGACAGCATCGCCGACCTAGAGGGGTGGCGCGCTTTGGACAGTGCCCAATTCCGGATGGCCGCCACAACCTGCTGACACGCAGTAATGTAGTCGAGAGCACCCGCTGGGGTCACATCGACATCCTTCGTATGGACCACGTCGTTCCGCAACCGGATCAAGTCTTGCGTCACGCCCGCAAACTCGGAGAGCGCCCCGACTTTCATGACCGAACGCAGCATCATGTTCCGGGACCGCAGTGGTGGTTCCATGTTGTCAATAGTCCAGGCGGCTACAGCAACGGACTCCAACTCCTTGAACGCGACGATCACAGCGGACTGTGGAGACGCACTCACGACCGACTCCGCAGCGTCGAAATCTGGATCCGCGAGCAAGGTGCTTATCGCTGAACTTAGAGCATTCCGAAGCGCTAGTCGGCTCAGTTCCGCATCAACCGCGTTCGACTCGGGGTCGACGGGGATAGGCCTCTCTTTAGGGAGGCCCGGTTTGTCAGGCGTGGGCATGTTCGAGGTTGCTTCGCCGAGGGGGTGCTCCTTGTCCTCGCCAGCCACCTTCTCGGAAGTACGCTCGGCGGCTTCTCCTGCAGCCTGCTCGGCTTGGGCTGCCTCGCTATCGAACCTGCCCGATCCGACCGGGGTCGTCACCTCGCGGAGAGTGTCGATTTTTGAGGCTATCTGCTTCCGAAAGAGCAGGACGACACCACCAAGAACGACCGGCCACGCGAGGGTATCGACGTATTCCAGAATCAACTTCGCGATTTCCACACTAGTCAGTGTTCCAGCGCCGGGGACGATGCGCGTCTACTTCCAGGCTGAGTCGTGTTGCAATTTGGACAGCATTTCCCCCGCCGCCATGCGCATGCTCGGCGTCCGCCGACCTATTAGCGGCGTAGGCGGCGGCAGAGTCTCCGCGCCAACCGCCGAGTCAGCCTATGCACCATAGTTTTCGCTCGCCAGGTCTCCGCCTCCGCCCGGCAGCCCCTAGCCGGAGCACTCGCTATGCCTGGCCTAGCGCTTGCCGTGCGTCTACACGAAGGTTCGATTTCGGCATGGTGTGCAGGCGGAAGCGGCCCACTCGCCGCGCCTCCTGGACCGAGCGCCACCCGGGGAAATGGTGCAGTGCATTCCTGACCCTCGCTCGCTCTAAAACTACTCGTTCTCTCGTGCGTCACCTGCCAACGTGAGCACTTCACCCAACAGCACGTAAGTCTGAAGGAACACGAAGCGGGCCTCCTGAACGGAAACCTCGGAATGTGTGCCCGCCGAGCAGCGTGAATACAGGTCCTTCAAAGCCCTGCGGATGCGGTCACGTCGTCCATGCGAGGCACCCGTCGAGTGCACGTGCGCCTGCAACCGATTGAGGACCTGCTGCTGCCCGACCTCAAGCGAGTGCCCGCCAGCCTCGTAGGACTCGGCGACAGCCGGAAACACATGGTCCGCCACCGCGTCGATGAGGCGTCGACAGGTCGTCAGCGCCTGGCTCACCGATTCGGGATCACCGTCGCGCAATCGTGCTGAGACCTTCTCAATCTTGTCGAGCGCTGAGCCACCCGCCTCTGCGAGCGTGCCGTCCACGTCGGCCTGGGCTTGGGCAAACAGCGTTGCTTGCAGCTCGCTGAACAGGAGTTCGTGGTACACGTCCGCCACCATGTCGTAGGTCGTTGCCACTACCTGGCCGCAGATGGCGTCAAGTCGGCCATAGACGTCAGCGTTGGAAGTGATCCTCTCGTCATGATTGCGGCTGGCTATCAACGCGTTGTCTCCCGAAAAGTTACCGCCGCCTCGCAGTGCCTCCATCGCCTGGCGGGCGCCTTCACGCATCGCTTCAACTCTAACGAGCGGGATCGGGATGTACTTTTCGCGATCGTCGTTGACCCATCGGCCGGCTTTGCTGATCCACTTGGCGGGCTGCCTGACGGCGTAGCCTTCGCGCTCTAGCGAAAGGAACTCCTGTAGGTCGTCATGGCCGACAAGCCGCGCCAGTCTGCTGGCCTTGAGCACGATCTCCGAGGCTTTCAAGCGCTGGAGTTCGATATCTTCTAGCAACGCTTCAGCGAGCCGCAGCGCTTCGGCCTGTCTGTCCATAGTTCCATCAGATCATGACTAACGGACACGATTCGGTCTAGTCGCCGTCAAGGGAACGTGTGTCCGTTGACACCCGCCCCTTGCCGTAAGAGCGTCCACTCGGGCTGTCTGACCCGAGCGAAGTGAAACGCGCGGCTTCGCCGCTCAGCGGGCTGGACGACCACGCGGCGGATAAGGTCACGAACGACGCGTAGCTGTTGATCGAGGGCGGCGTGTCCCAGCATGAGCGAGGGCTTCGAGCCCGTCTGCACCTGAGTGAAGTCACCAACCAGTCGAAATGCGACGTCCGCCACCGCCGCATGCCCCGGCGAGACCGTTCCCTGTCACACGCCGAGCGTAGGCGCAGCTGCTTGCCGCGGGTGCGGCCGGCTCACTACACCACCATGACGTGATTCGCGCGCTGTGCGATCGACGGCGTGGGAAGCCGGTCTGCCGCGGCCAGGGCGCCGACCGCGGCTTCGACGCTCGTTCGACCCTGCATGAGCTGATCAACAAACGGCGACAGCTCCCTCCGCGTTTCTAGATCAGCGATAATCGGCGCTACGACGTCCAGCAAGTCTTCGGCGTTGATCTCAGCGAGGCCGTCACTGCCTCGGGACAGACCACGCATCTGCACCCGATACGCCTCAGAACACAAGGCAGCGACAACGTCGATCCTGCGATCCTCACACTCCGGCTTCAGGCGGAGTCGATGCATACCGTTTGTGACTCGGATATCGGTGTTGTGGCGACCGACCATCATCCACTTGCGCACGCTGGACCAAAGACCGCCGACAAAAAAATCGCCCGGTTGCGCTTCATGCCTAGCACGCGCGGGGAGCTCCCAGCCCCTGACGGGCTCGGCGCGATAAACACCAGCCTCCACGTTCTGAAGTTCGACGTACTGATAGATCTTGCTCGGATCTACCTTGAGGGGCTTTCCATCCTCGCCCCTAGGCTCTGGAACGACCTCGAAAACGTCGCGGAACCTAAAGTGAGGGACTGCCTCAATGGCCGAGCGTACGGACTGGAACTTCCGAGAGTAACGCTTCGGATCCAGCGTGAGGTATTGGTCTTTGATAACGATGTCCGAGCTGATCGTCCAGCCCTCATTATCGCTGGCTACATTCCCCACCCCCTTAGCGAGCCAGGGGAAATCTACCGCAGCATTCGAACCTCGAATGCTCGCCAAAGCGGCGCCGAAATCACTGTCGAGAACGGGGTCCGAGTTCTCGTCGAGAATGAATGTCCCGTCCTCGGGGTCTCTACGGTAGATCGGAAGCCCCTTCTTGTCACCGGTGTTCCACCCTACCTTGTCGATCACTTCCACTGCGATCTCATATGACTCAGCGTCCGCGACGTGCGCAAGCGGAGTTTCACGCTTCTCCAGGAACACGACCGAGGCGGAGACATCGGCTCCGGAACCCTTGAAGGTAAAGCGCGGAAGCGCAATGATCGCCGCAACCCTTGCATGCCGGAGCAGCCAGTTTCTCGCCTGCACGTACTTGGGTGACCTATTTCCCAGGTAACCGTTTGGAACAATAAGCGCCACACGTCCAGTACCGGGCCGCGCGAGCTTGATGCAGAGTTCCGCGAACAGGATTCCGGTTTCCTGGCGCTCAAGGGGAACCTTCGTCGCGCGCCAATCATCGCCGACGCGGTTCTGTTCGCGCCCAAGCTCGAACTTCTTCAGGACCTCGACGCGCCTCTCTAGGATACGGATGCCAAACGGCGGATTACAGACCACGACGTCCCACTTGTCCTTGTTTGACCCTATAGTCATCAGCGAGTCTTCTCGCTTAATATTGGACTTCCCGTCACCGTTCAGGACCATGTTGAGAACGGCGACCTGGACTGCCTCCTCAGAGACGTCGGCACCCCAGACACGACTGGCATAGTCGGGGTAGTTTTGTCCACGTCGGAACGCCGCCGTTAGGAAGTCCGCACTGCCGCACGCGGGATCGCGTACATCTTCGTTCCACTGCGGATTGATCACGTCGATAATGAACTCGGTAAGGGCGGGCGGCGTGAAATACTGCGCCAAGTCCCACTTGTAAAGCCCCTTTGCAAAGTGCATATAGAACTCTTGGATGACGCTGTGTTTCATCGTCGTAATACGGTGCGGCGCCAAGATCGACATCACTTCGAGGAATGAATCGTCGGGAAGGTTAAGGGTCTTCGGTACTGGCTGGGGCAGATGGCGTTCGTAGTACTTGGCCGCTTCGGAGAGCACACGGCTGAATGCTCCCCTTGCATGCTCGGCTGATACGCCAAGCGCTTTGAAGTCCTGAATGGCCAACGGCTCGCTGGCGTTGACTACATGGTCGTGCTCATCGTGAAGTTTCGCGAGAAGGAGTTGCAGCATGACACCGAACCGCTTACTAGGGCCGATGGAAGCCGAGTGCAGCACATCCTCGATCCGATCGAAGATCTCCTTGAGGCTCGCGTCGCTGCGGAGCGCGCCCAGGGTGAGGGCGCGGACCCCCGGCGCATGACCGAACGGCGACAAGCTCGCAAGCGGGCCTTCCATCGTCACCCGCGCACCGTCAACTGTCCTCTGCCAGAAGACCCGCTGCTCGACGTTGTCCCAGTATAGAGCGACGCAGGTGTCTTTCGGCGCGAAGCCAAGCAAGGGACGCACCTGGTACTGCTTCGCCTTCGTGGCGGAGGCGTTGTCCCGCTTCACCTCAGCCAACAGCACTGCATGCGCAAGGCGATCATCCACGTCACGGCTCACGGCGGAAGCATCCGTGTCGAGCACGATGAAGTCGGCGCGGAAGCTGTTCCGTCCGTTGTTCCCGAACTTCTTGATCACCGGTTCAACGATGAAGTTCTCCCTGGGGTAGCCCCTATCCACCAAGTACTTGATGGCCTCTACCCGGAACCTCTCCTCCGACGGAGTGAGACCGTCTGCGCTCCGCCCTGTGACCTTGAGCCGACCACGCACCGGGCACACAAGAGTCAGTCCATTCGCCATGCCTTCACCCTAAGCGGCCTGCGGGACCTTCCCCGGGCGCTCCCAGCGCCGTGTTGCGCTCCTCCACCCCGAGGGCGTGGCGTTTACGCACGACATCGGCACCGGCAAGCGGCGAGGCAGCATGAGTTGAACGTGATGGTCGCTCGCGAGCTTCAACGCGCACTCGACCGGCCTGAGATTGGCGCAACGATGAGCAAGGTTAACGCCTCAGACGAGTTCCTCGCCGCGACAAAGCGCGCACAGGGTGTAGCTACAGAGACCAAGCGCCCCGCCTGATACACCCTGATCAAGCACCAAAAAAGGAGATTGGCGTATCGTTTAGAAATTCTCGGCGGCCGAATCGTCGAGGAACCGCTGCAGCGGCCGGAAGCCGGCGCCATCGGCGACCAACTGTCCGCCACCACGTCGGGATCGTCGAGCGAAGGAATCGCGCCGGCGAGTCTGCGCGCCTCATGTTGAGCCACCACGTCGGCCGCAGCGCGGCGTACCGCCTGACCGTCGGTGCGCGGGTCGATCCGACGATCGCGCACCAACTGACGCACCTGTTACGTCCACGGCCCACCGCCTTCCCCCCCGAAAGACGAGCCATTTCTAGCGGTCCTGCACGATATCGTCCGTTTTCGCAACCCCTCGATCTCGGGCTGTGGAAGAACCCCTCCACCAAAAGCACAGCGAAACCATGCATCGGTCTGATTCACTCAAGCGTATGCGGGTGACAGGTACCAAGGCGGCGTCATACGCGGCGCTACTCGTCTTCACGATTCCATTCGCGGCTACTGCCAGCGCGCACGAGGATGCACCTGCGTCCGGTGACTCGACACCGGAGAGCCACAATGGTCTCCTTGCAGCCGAACTACTCGACGACCTCGAGGACGACGCGCTCGGTTCCCTGGCGTCCGAGAACGGCAACAGGATCCCCGACGACGTCCTCACGCTCACCGAAAAGATCAGTGCGAGATGGGGTGGCGAAATCGTCAACTCCGTGAACTACGATCGCGCCACGGACACGGTTTACGTCCTCGTCTCCCCTTACGCCGACCGAGCCGACATCGGCGACATCCAGGCCCTCGACGAGCGAGTGACGATCCAACGTGCGAAGCACTCGAGGCAGGAGTTCGTTGAGATTGCGCACCAACTCTCCGGCACAAAGGTGGGCGACGCCACGGTGTGGGGAGCAGGGCCGAACCCCGACCACGACGGACTGATCGTTTATGCCGAACTCGATAAGGACACGCGCGCCCAGGGAACCGAGGTCCTTGAGGGCTACGAGACAACCATCCGAGGGTTCGAGGTAACGGTGCGCCTCGGAGCCCGGCCTATCGCGGCGGTCGTCGCTCATCGGTAAGGCCGATTTCGGCGGATCATGCGCAACAGTGCTTTTCAGCGCCGGATGAAGACCGCGATACCCGCCTACCCGTCGCGCGGGCGCGCATAAGAGGATCGACCAGGACAACGCCGACACACGATCACCCATTGGAAGAACGGATACCCGTGAACCTCAGCACCGACCAGCGCGACGAACTCATTTCACGGTTCCAGTCGGTCACGCTCGACGCGATCGACGCCGGGCGTCGACACCTCACGGCACGGGAAGCCGCCGCGCTCGTGGGCGAGGTGGAAGCCGTACTCGCGCCGCCGGCCAGCCCGCAGGTCGCGGCCTCCATGGTCGAGGGGACGCTCACCATCGCGTGCGACGGTTCGTGCCTGTCCAACCCCGACGGCCCGACCGGCTGGGCCTGGGTCGCCAGCGACGGCCGCTCCGACCACGGCGGCCTGGTGTCCGGGACCAACAACATCGGTGAGCTGCTCGCCCTCATCAACGCGCTGCAGGCGCACCCGAACAACGACCTGCACATCCAGCTCGACTCGCAGTACGTGCTCAACTCGGTCACCAAGTGGATCCCCGGTTGGAAGCGCAAGAACTGGAAGACCGCCGCCGGCAAGCCCGTCGCCAACGTCGAACTCATGAAGGAACTCGACTCCCTCGTCGCCGAGCGCAAGGCCGCCGGCGTCGCCACCACGTGGGAGTGGATCAAGGGCCACAACAATCACCCGCTCAACGAGGCCGCCGACAAACTCGCCGGCGACGCCGCACGCCGCTACGCCTGAGGGTCGCAGCGCATTACGTCCGTCACGTCGACCCGGTAGGTTCGTTCTAACGTCGACACGAAGGAGTGACCGATGGCGCAGAAGCAGTCCATTCTCGGGCGCGTCGCCCAGCTGACCCGTGCCAACATCAACGCGTTGTTGGACAAGGCCGAGGATCCCGAGAAGATGCTCGACCAGATGATCCGCGATTACACCAACTCGATCGCCGAGGCCGAGAAGGCCGTGGCCGAGACCATCGGCAACCTCCGCCTCGCCGAGGCCGACCACGCCGAGGACGTCCGCGACGCCCGCGAGTGGGGCAACAAGGCGCTCGCCGCCTCGCAGAAGGCCGACGCGCTGCGTGCGCAGGGGCAGACCGCCGAGGCCGCGCGCTTCGACAACCTCGCCAAGGTCGCGCTGGGCAAGCAGATCCAGCACGAGAACGAGGCCAAGCAGGCCGCGCCGATGATCGAGTCGCAGAACGAGGTCGTCGAGAAGCTCAAGACCGGCCTGGTGCAGATGCGCAGCAAGCTCGGCGAGCTGAACGTCAAGCGAGACCAGCTCGTCGCGCGGCAGAAGACCGCCGAGGCGCAGGCCCGTGTGCAGTCGGCGGTCAAGTCGATCGACATCCTCGACCCGACCAGCGAGATCTCGCGATTCGAGGAGAAGATCCGCCGAGTCGAGGCGCAGGTCGCCGGTCAGGCCGAGCTCAACGCCTCCAGCATCGACGCGCAGTTCGAGGAGCTCGAGCTCGACAGCACGCAGCTCGAGGTCGAGGCACGACTGGCCGAGCTCAAGCAGCTCGGCGCCGGCGGCAACCAGCAGTCGCTCGAGGCCCAGCAGCGCGAGGAGACGGAGAACCCCGCGTGAAGATCCAGCAGAGCTACTCCTACCCCGCCGGGATCGACGCCGTCTACGCGCTGATCACCGACAAGGCGTTCCGGTCCGAGGCCTGCGAGCAGCAGGGCTCTCTCGACTACGACGTCAGCGTCGAGTCCGACGGCGACGGCCACGTGGTCACCATCAAGCGCACGATGCCCGCGCAGATGCCCGAGTTCGTCAAGAAGATCACCGGTGACACCGTCAAGGTCGTCCAGACCGAGAACTGGGGGGCGGCCGACGCCTCGGGCAACCGCGCCGCCGACGTGAAGGTGGAGATCGTCGGGCAGCCCGCGCAGATGAAGGGCACGGCCACCCTCACCGGCGGCCTCGAGGCGACGGAGTTCATCGTCGACGGCGACGTGAAGGTCGCGCTGCCGATCATCGGCCGCAAGATCGAACCCGAGGTCGCCAAGGCGATCAAGGCGGCACTCGACGCCGACGTCGCGTACGGCACCACCAAGCTCTGACCCACGCGCCCGGTCACTGCGCAACGGCGGTGGCTTCGCGTTCGTCCCCTCGCCGGGACAGACGCGGAGCCGCCGCCGTTGTCGTGTTTTCTTGGTCCGTCGCGGCTCGTGGTCTCGATACGGCCCTCGTTCCTCGGGCCTACTCGACCACCTAAGGCCGAGGGGCTAGCCGAAAAGCTCGCGTACGGCACCACCAAGCTCTGACCCACGCGCCCGGTCACTGCACAACGGCGGTGGCTTCGCGTTCGTCCCCTCGCCGGGACAGACGCGGAGCCGCCGCCGTTGTCGTGTGGTCTCGATACGGCCCTCGTCCCTCGGGCCTACTCGACCACCTACAGGTTGCCCTCGTTCCGGTTCCTGAGTGCCGCCGAGAAACGAGGCGGTGTACCGAAGGGCGGTCGCTACTCGACCACCTAAGCCCAGTCAGGCGAAGTGGCGGTGACCGGGATTGCCGGCGTAGGGCGCACCGTCGACGGTGACCTCGCCGGCGCCCTCACGCACCTCGCCCACCACGGTCCAGCCCTCGGGGAGCGCGTCGGCGCTCGGGAAGGTGGCGACGAGCGCGAAGTCCTCTCCCCCGCCCAACACGAACGACAGCGGATCGAGCCCGCCGAGGGCACTGGCCAGCGTCTCGACCGCCTCCGGCAGCACGAACGCCTCGGAGCGAACGTCCACGCCGACCTTGCTGGCCCGTGCGAGATGGCCGAGGTCGGCGACGAAACCGTCGCTGACGTCGATCATCGCGGTGGCGCCGGACGCGGCAGCAGCAGGCCCGGCCGCGTACGGCGGGGCAGGCCGACGGTGCGCGTCGACGGCGACCTTGGGCGAACGGAAGCCGCGGCTCAGCGCGGCGTACCCGGCGGCGGACAACCCGAGGGTGCCGGCGTAGGCGACGACATCGCCCACCTGTGCGCCCGCGCGGGTGACCGGCCGCTCGGCGTCGCCGATCGCGGTGACGGAGATGACGACCTGATCGGCCGAGGAGACGTCGCCCCCGACGAGGTGGGCGCCCACGGTGGCGCACTCGGCCTCGAACGCGGCGACCATCTCCAGGGCCCACTGCTCGGGGAGATCGGCCGGGGCGGCGAACGCCATGGTGAGCGCCGTGGCGACCCCGCCCATCGCGTTGATGTCCGAGAGGTTGGCCGCGGCGGCCTTGTGGCCGATGTCGGCGGGCGAGGACCAGTCGCGACGGAAGTGGCGGCCCTCGACGAGGATGTCGGTGCTCACGACGAACGTGCCGTCGGCGGTGGCCACGTGCGCGGCGTCGTCTCCGGGACCGAGCAGCACGTACTCGCTCGATCCGATCCCTTCGGTGACTCGGTCGATGAGGCCGAACTCCCCGACGGCGGCGATGGTCTGATCAGTTGAGCTCACCTTGCCCATTCTCCCAGCCTGGTGTCCCCCACCACGGTCTCTGCGATAGCGTGTCCCAGCGATGTCGCGCAGAAAGGAGCTATCGATGGCTGTTCAGGCGTACATCCTCGTCCAGACCGAGGTCGGCAAGGCCGCTGAGGTCGCCCGCGAGATCGCGGCCATCGACGGCGTCATCCAGGCGGAGGACGTCACCGGCCCCTACGACGTCATCGTGCGCGTCGAAGGCCCGAACATGGACGAACTCGGCACCCTCGTCGTCGCGTCGATCCAGCAGGTCGACGGCATCACCCGCACCCTCACCTGCCCCGTCGTCCGGCTCTGAGCCGGCGGCTGCTCAGCGCAGGCCGGTCGGCCGCTTGAGAGCGAGCTGCAGGAGCCGCTCCACGAGGTCGGCGTACGCCAGCCCGGACGCCTCCCACGCCTTGGGGAACATCGAGAACGGCGTGAAGCCGGGCATCGTGTTGATCTCGTTGATCACCAGCCCGCCGTCGGCCGAGTCGGTGAGGAAGAAGTCGACGCGCGCGAGCCCCTCGCAGCCGATGGCGTCGAAGGCCTGCAAGGCGTAGGACTGGATCCGGTTGCGCATCGTGGGGCCGATATCGGCGGGAATGACGTTCTGGCTGCTGCCGTCGAGGTATTTGGCCGAGAAGTCGTAGTAGTCGTGCGAGGCGGAGTCGTCGACCACGATCTCGCCCACCTCGCTCGCGATCGGCATGCCGTCGAGGTCCTGCACCACGGCGCACTCCACCTCGCGCTTGCCGTGCGCGGCCGCCTCGACGACGATCTTCGGGTCGAGCTTGCGGGCCGCCTCGACGGCGTCCTCGAGGTAGGTCCAGTCGCTCACCATGGTCACGCCCGAACTCGAGCCGGCGCGAGCGGGCTTGACGAACACCGGCAGGCCGAGCGCGTGAATGCGGTCGATCGCACGGCCAGGATTGGCCTCCCACTCCCAGGGCAGCACCGTCACGTACGGCAGCTGCGGCAGGCCGGCTGCGGAGAACAGCGTCTTGGTGAAGGGCTTGTCCATGGCGGCGGCGCTGGCCAGCACGCCGGCGCCGACGTAGGGAACGTCGGCCATCTCCAGCAGACCCTGGATCGTGCCGTCCTCGCCCCAGGGGCCGTGCAGCAGCGGGAAGACCACGTCGACCTCGTCACGGAGGCGGTCCCACGAAAAGGTTGGACGGTCGACGCGCACCTGCGGGAGCGTGCCGGGCACCAGATCGTCCCACTCGCCGGTCTCCTCGACCCACTGGCCGTCGGGCGTGATGCCGACCGGCAGCACCTCGTACCGGTCGCGGTCGATCACCGCCATCACCTCGCGAGCGGTCAGGCACGACACACCGTGCTCACTGGATCGCCCACCGAATACGACTGCCACGCGCACGCGCTTTGAACCGGTCATCGTCCAGCAGCGTACCGGGACGAGGACAATGGACTCATGACGCCACGCGACCTCACTGCCTCGTCCATCGCCGTCTCGGTCGGACGACCCCACGAGCCGGGCGACCCGCTCTCGGCGCCGATCACGCTGGCGAGCGCGCTCGTCCCCGGCGGCACCGCAGAGTACGCCCGGGCAGGCAACCCGGTGTGGGAGCCCTTGGAACAGGTCGTCGGTGAGCTGGAGCGCGGCCAGGCCCTCGCGTTCGCCTCGGGTATCGCGGCGTCAGCGGCGGTCTTCTCACTCGTCCCCGCCGGCAGCCGAGTGGTCGCGCCCCATCACGGCTACTACGGCACCACCAAACAGTTGACCTCGCGCCCCGACCTGGACGTCAAGCTCGTGGACGTGTCCGACACGGGAGCGACGATCGAGGCGATGGCCGGCGCCGCGCTCGTCTGGCTGGAGTCGCCCACCAACCCGGCCCTCGAGGTGGCCGACCTGCCGACGCTGATCGGCGCCGCTCACGACGCCGGGGCCCTCGTCGCGGTCGACAACACCTTCAACTCGCCGCTGCGCCAACAGCCGCTCGAACTCGGCGCGGACATCGTGACGCACTCGGCCTCGAAGCTGCTCGCCGGTCACAGCGACGTCATCCTCGGGCTGACCGTGACGCGCGATGCCGACCTGTACGCCCGGCTGCGGGCCCATCGGCACGATCACGGCGCGATCCCCGGTGCGCTCGAGTCCTGGCTGACCACCCGCGGCATCCGCACGCTGCACGTGCGCTTGGACCGCGCGGAGCAGAACGCCCGCGAGCTCGTGGGGCGGCTGCGCGTGAGCCCACTCGTCGACGAGATCCGCTACCCCGGCTTCGGCACGATCGTCGGCATCGTGCTGGACGATCCGCACCGTGCGCAGCGCGCCACCGAGGCCAGCAACCTCGTCCGCTATGCGACGAGCCTCGGCGGCGTCGAGTCGACGTGGGAGCGGCGACGCCGGCACGCCAACGAGGCACCGACGATCCCGGCCGGGCTGATCCGGCTCTCGGTGGGCATCGAGGACGTCGACGATCTGTGGGCCGACATCGAGGCGGCGCTCGGCGCCTGAGTCAGCGCACTTCCGGCTTGGCCTCACGACTGATCATCGCCGCGACCAGTTCCTGCGGCCCCATGCGCCCTTCGACGAGCGCGCGGACGTGCTCGACGATCGGCATGTCGACGCCGTGCAAGACAGCGAGTTCGGCGATGGACGTGCAGGACTTGGCGCCCTCGGCGACCTGACGGGTGTGCCCGCTGGCCTCCTGGACCGTCAGCCCCTCCCCCAGCCTCTGCCCGAAGGTGCGGTTGCGCGACAACGGGGACGAGCAGGTGGCGACGAGGTCGCCGAGCCCGGCCAGCCCCGCGAAGGTCATCGGGTCGGCGCCCATCTTCATGCCCAGTCGCGTGGTCTCGGCGAGCCCGCGGGTGATGACCGACGCCTTGGAGTTGTCGCCGTAGCCGAGCCCGTCGCAGACGCCGACGGCCAGCGCGATGACGTTCTTGGTGGCCCCGGCGAGCTCCGAACCGACGACGTCGGTGTTGGTGTAGGGACGAAAGCCCGGCGTGTGGCACCACTTCTGGAGGAACTCCGCGACCTCCGGGTCCGCGCAGGCCACGACACTCGCCGCCGGCTCACGCCGAGCGATCTCCTTGGCGAGGTTGGGACCGGTGACCACGGCGAGGCGCTCGGGGCCGGCGCCGGTGATCTCGGCGATGACCTGGGTCATGCGCTGGCGAGTGCCCAGCTCCACGCCCTTCATGAGGCTGACCAGGACCGCGTCCTCGGGGATGAGCGGGGCCCACTTCTCCAGGTTGGGGCGCAACTGCTGCGAGGGGACGGCGAGCACGACGACGCGTGCCCCGGCCAGCACCTCCGCCGCGTCGGGCGACGCGACGATGCCCTCGGGAAGATCGATCTCGGGCAGGTAGTCGGCGTTCTGACCAATGGCGTTGATCTGCTCGCACAGCTCGGGCCGCCGCCCCCACAAGCGCACGTCGTTGCCGGCGTCCGCCAGGACGATCGAGAACGCCGTTCCCCACGACCCCGCTCCCATCACAGCGGTCGCGACCATCAGCGTTCCTCCTCGGGACGGTAGCTCGTGCGGGGTGCCCCGAGCTTGTGGATGTCGATGCGCGGCGTCGTCGGTTGTTCGCCGCGTATGTCGGCCTGCAGATCGGTGATGGCGTCCATGAGCCGTTCGGTCGCCGCGACGATCTGCGCCTCGGTGGGATGCTCGCCCAGATCGGTCAGATCCAGGGGGTCGCCCACCCGGACGTGGATCGTGGCCCGCGGGAAGAACCTGGGCCGCTTGGCGTAGGGCCAGAGGATCTCCTGCGGCCCCCATTGCGCCACCGGCACGAGGGGCCGGCCCGTTGCGTGGGCGATGCGGACCGCGCCGGTACGACCGCTCATCGGCCATGCGGCGGGGTCACGCGTCATGGTGCCCTCGGGATAGATCGTGAGAATGCCGCCCTCGTCGACGGCGTCGATCGCCGCACTCAAAGACTGCGCCGCGCCTGCGGTGCCGCGATAGACCGGGATCTGTTGCGTGGCGCGCAGGATCGCGCCCAGACCCGGCACGGCGAACAGCGGGTCCTTGGCGAGGAACCGCGGCGGGATGCCGTGATCGACCATCCAGTGCCCGATGAGCACCGGGTCCGTCCACGACAGGTGGTTGACCGCGAGGATGTAACCGGGCTCGGGCAGCTTCTCCGCGCCCTGCCAGTCACGCCGCGTGAGGACCATGAGCAAGGGGCGCAGCACCCAGATGATCACGCGCATCGTGCGCGACATCGGACGTGCAGGCATGCCCCGAGACTACCGGGGCGAAGCGGTGAGCGGCCGTCAGCCGTGGTCGCGCGTCACCGTGCCCAGTGCCGCCGTGAGCGGCGTGGCGGCGTCGAGCGAGAGGATCAGATGTCGCGTGGCGTCCTCAGCCTCCTCGATGACGAGCCAGGTCTGCGGCGCGTCGAAGTAGCGGACGCGCCGGACCACGAGTTCTGCTGCGATACCGAGGGGCGGCTCGACGAGATCGCGCCGGTGCCCGACGACCGCGGGGAAGTCGGCGAGCACCTGCTCGTGGTAGCGCGACTCCGGAGGGTCGTCGGGAGCGTGGGCGCGCTCGCACCACCGCGGGCAATGTTCCTGAATCGTGTTGGCCACCATGTGTCCCTTCGTTGCAGGCGGGTCGTGGCGACGACGGTAGGGATGTGACCTGACAGATCAGGGCTGTCCATCCGGGTTGTCCCCAGGGAGCGACATCGCCACGGCTCAACCATAAACATATGGTGACTTGAATATGGGGATCTCGGCGCCGTTGTCGACGCGCCGGTAGACGACGAGCCCCCAGTGACCACGTCACCGGGGGCTCGTCGAGCGCGAGGTAGCGTCAGAGCGTCGCGGGCTTGAACGACGGCCGCGCGGATTCGTACGCGGCGATGTCCTCCTCGTGCGACAACGTGATGGCGATGTCGTCGAGACCCTCGAGCAGCCGCCAGCGCGTGTAATCGTCGATCGTGAAGGAGTCCTCGATGCGGTCCGGACCCTCGCCGGCGCTGACCGTGCGCTCCTGAAGATCGACGGTGATCGCGGCGCCGGGATTGGCCTCGAGGTACTCCCACAGGGCGGCCACGACCTTGTCGTCGACCTGCGCGGCCAGGAGACCGGCCTTGCCCGAGTTTCCTCGGAAGATGTCGCCGAACCGGGGGCTGATGACGACCTTGAAGCCGTAGTTCTGCAAGGCCCACACGGCATGCTCACGCGAGGAACCGGTGCCGAAGTCGGGGCCGGCCACCAGCACGGTGGCCTGGCGGTAGGCGTCCTGGTTGAGGACGAAGTCCGGGTCGCTCCGCCACGCGGCGAAGAGGCCGTCCTCGAAGCCCGTGCGGGTGACCCGCTTGAGATAGACGGCGGGGATGATCTGGTCGGTGTCGACATTGCTGCGACGCAGCGGCGCACCGACACCGGTGTGGGTCGTGAAGCGTTCCATGATCAGGCTCCTGCCTTGTCCAGATCGGCGGGGCTGGCCAAGTGACCCAGCACCCCGGTCGCGACGGCGACGTCGGGCGAGACCAGGTGCGTGCGTCCGCCCTTGCCCTGCCGGCCCTCGAAGTTGCGGTTGGAGGTCGAGGCGCTGCGCTCCCCCGGCGTGAGCTGGTCGGGGTTCATGCCGAGGCACATCGAGCAGCCGGCCCCGCGCCACTCGGCACCAGCCTCCTTGAAGATGACGTCGAGTCCCTCTTCCTCGGCCTGGAGCCGCACGCGGACCGAGCCGGGCACGACGAGGACGCGCGTGTTGTCGGCGACCTTGCGGCCCTTGATGAGCTCGGCGGCGCGCCGCAGGTCCGAGATGCGGCCGTTGGTGCACGAGCCGATGAAGACAGTGTCGACGGCGATGTCGCGCATCGGCGTCCCCGCCTCCAGCCCCATGTACCGCAGTGCGTTCTCGGCGGCCTCGCGCTCGATCGGGTCCTCGAAGGACGCCGGGTCCGGAACGCGGGCCGAGAGCGGCACACCCTGGCCGGGGTTGGTGCCCCACGTGACGAACGGCGTGACGCTGGACGCGTCCAGGGTGACGACCTTGTCGAAGGCGGCGTCGTCGTCGGTGACCAGACCCTTCCAGTAGGCCACCGCGGCGTCCCACTCATCGCCGGCCGGCGCGTGAGCGCGACCCTTGATGTACTCGAAGGTCGTCTCGTCCGGGGCGATGAGGCCGGCCTTGGCCCCCCACTCGATCGACATGTTGCAGATCGTCATGCGCTCTTCCATCGAGAGCTTCCGGATCGCCTCGCCGCGGTACTCCACGATGTAGCCCTGACCGCCACCGGTGGTCTCCTGCGCGATGAGCGCGAGGATGAGGTCCTTGGCGGTGGAGCCGGGAGGCAGCTCGCCGGTGACCTCGACGGCCATCATCTTGGGCTTGGCCTGGGGCAGCGTCTGCGTCGCGAGCACGTGCTCGACCTCGCTCGTGCCGATGCCGAAGGCGATCGCCCCGAAGGCGCCGTGGGTGGACGTGTGCGAGTCGCCGCACACGACCGTCATGCCGGGCTGCGTCAGGCCGAGCTGGGGGCCGACGACGTGCACGATGCCCTGGTCGAGATCACCCATCGGGTGCAGGCGCACACCGAACTCCTCGGCGTTACGGCGCAGCGTTTCGACCTGCGTGCGCGAGACCGGGTCGGCGATCGGCTTGTCGAGATCGGTCGTCGGGATGTTGTGGTCCTCGGTGGCCAGCGTCAGGTCGGGACGACGCACCGTGCGGCCCGAGAGCCGAAGGCCGTCGAACGCCTGGGGGCTCGTGACCTCATGGATGAGGTGGAGATCGATGAAGAGCAGGTCAGGCTCTCCCTGGGCCTGACGGACGACATGGTCGTCCCAGATCTTCTCGGCGAGTGTCTTCGGCATCACGGTGCCCTTCTAACGGATGAACTTGCGTCTCAACATGCGATACGGCAGTATCAAGGCATGGACAACTCTAGCGGAGTCGGCGTGCTGGACAAAGCGGCCCTCGTCCTGGCCGCTCTGGAGCCCGGCCCAGCGACCCTGGCCGGCCTCGTCGCGGCCACCGGGCTCGCGCGTCCCACCGCCCATCGTCTCGCGGTGGCCCTCGAACACCACCGCTTGGTCGCCCGGGACATGCAGGGCCGTTTCATCCTCGGTCCGCGGCTCGGTGAGTTGGCGGCCGCCGCCGGCGAGGACCGGCTGCTCGCCGCCGCCGGTCCGGTCCTCGCGCGCCTGCGCGACATCACCGGAGAGTCGGCTCAGCTGTTCCGACGACAGGGAGACTTCCGGGTGTGCGTCGCGGCCGCCGATCGTCCGACCGGCCTGCGCGACTCCATCCCCGTCGGCGGCCAGCTGACCATGGCCGCAGGTTCGGCCGCGCAGATCCTGCTCGCTTGGGAGGACCCGGAGCGCATGAACAAGGGCCTGCTCAAGGCGACGTTCTCGGCCGCCGAACTGTCCGCGGTGCGACGCCGCGGATGGGCGCAGAGTGTCGGCGAGCGCGAGCCGGGCGTCGGCTCGGTGTCCGCTCCGGTCCGCTCCCCCTCCGGCAAGGTCGTGGCTGCCGTCTCGGTGTCCGGTCCGCTGGAGCGGCTGACGCGTCAGCCCGGACGCATGCATGCGCCCGCTGTGGTGGCGGCCGCCGAGCGCCTGTCGCAGAGTCTGCGTCGGTGACGAGGAGTCACGCAGCGAGGTCGTCGGCGCCGACGACGCGCAAGTAGGCGTCGTTCGCGACGTGCGCGGGCCACGCGATCACCCGCCGGCGACGCAGGCTCTCGCCCACGCGGCGCATCCACGCCGACTCTCCGGCACGAATCGGGCCGCGTCCTGGTCGCGACCACAGCAGTCCCACGGTTCCGCCCGGCGTCAGCCGACGGTACGACTCTTCGATCACCTCCGACAGCTGCTCGACGACCTGGGTCACGGGCCGCGGTGGCAGACCGTCGATGGTCGTGACCTGCGGACTCGGTGCGCCGTGGGCGTCGATGAGGACGAACGAGACCTGGGGACTCGGGACGTCGAGGCCGGCGCGGACGAGGCGCCAGAAACGGGTGAGGTCGGCTTCGGTCTGGACGAGGATCATGGCCACAGCGTCCACCGCATGCGGCGCCAGCGTCGAACGCTTCGTCCACAGGGTCAGAACAGCGCCGGCTGCTCGAGCTCCAAGAGCACCCGCTTGCGCTCGATCCCGCCGGCGTAACCGGTCAGCGTCCCGTTGGACCCGATCACCCGGTGGCAGGGGACGACGATCGGGATCGGGTTCGCCCCGTTGGCCGCGCCCACCGCCCGCGAGATGCCCGGCGCGTACCCGAGTCGTGCCGCGATCTCGCCGTACGTCGCGGTCTGACCGTACGGAATCGCCCGCAGCGCGTTCCAGACCCTCTGCTGGAACTCGGTCCCGTCGTTGGCGATCGGGAGGTCGAACTCGCGAAGCTCTTTGCCGAAGTACGCCTCGAGCTGCGCTTCCGCGCGGTCGAGCAGGGGTTCGGCGACGCGTGTGCCCCGCGGTTCGGCATCGAACTCGATCCGGGTGATCAGGCCGGCCGCCACGTGAAGGCGCAGTCCGCCGATCGGCGAGTCCATCCAGCGTGTGCTCATCAGTCGTTCCTCTCCTCGGTGGCCGCGCGCCACAGGTGCACGGCCGCGTACGAGCGCCAGGGGCGCCAGCGGTCGGTGTGTTCGGTCGTGATGCCTCGCGCCGCCAGTTCCCGGCGCAGCACGAGATCGGTCGGCATGAGGACGTCGGGGTCGGACAACGCCCGCAGGACGATGTAGTCGGCGGTCCAGGGACCGATCCCGGTGACCGCCAGCAAGCGGTGCCGCGCCTCGTCCCGATCGGTGCCGGGGTCGAGGGTCAGGCCACCGGCGGCCATCGCCTGCGCGACCCTCAGGAACGCCGCTGCTCGCGATCGCGGCATCGAGAACTCGTCGTCCGGGGCCTCGGCGAGGTCCTCGGGACGGGGGAAGGTGCGGCGCAGTCCGAGTTCCTCGGCCATCGGCAGGGAGACGTCGGCGCCGAAGCGCGCGGCGATCCGACCGAGAATCGTCCGGGCGCCGGCGACCGACACCTGCTGACCGACGATGGCTCGTACGGCCACCTCGAAGCCGTCCACCTGTCCCGGCAGCCGGACACCCGGGCGAGCGGCCACGAGCGGAGCGAGGATCGGATCGGCTGCGAGTGCCGCGTCGATGGCGAGCGGATCGGCATCCAGGTCCAGCAATCGGCGACAACGCTGCACCGCTGCCTGCGTGTCCGCGAGATCGGTCAGTTCGAGCTCGGCACGCACGTGATCGCCCGCGAGGGTCAACCGGGCGACGGCGGGCCCGTGCGGCAAGGTCATCACGCGGGTGTACGTGTCCTCACCGACGATCTCCACCCCCGCGATCGCCCGAGGGCGCAGGAACGCCAGGAGGCCTCCACCATCGAACGGCTGACGGACCGGCAGACGCAGCGTCAGGCGATTCGTGGCGCCCCGCGGCCCGCGGCGCAGTTCTCTCGGGCTGACGGCGTAGACGCGGCGGATCGTGTCGTTGAACTGCCGGATCGAGCCGAACCCCGCGGCGAAGGCGATGTCCGCCAGCGGCAGGTCCGTGGTCTCGATGAGGGTCCGCGCGAGCTGGGCACGGTTGCTGCGGGCGATGGCGAGCGGTCCCGCTCCCACCTCCGCGGTCAGCGAGCGATGCAGCTGCCGCTCGCTGTAGCCCAGTCGGCGCGCCAATCCCGGAACGCCCTCGCGCTCGACGACTCCGTCACCGATCAAGCGCATCGCGCGGGCGACCAGGTCGCCCCGCACGTTCCATTCCGGCGAGCCGGGAGTGCGATCGGGACGGCATCGGCGACACGCGCGGAACCCCGCACCGACCGCGGCGGCGGGCGTGGAGAAGAACGTGACGTTCTCGCGGCGCGGAGTCAGCGCCGGGCACGACGGGCGGCAGAAGATGCCCGTCGTCCGCACGGCGGTGTAGAACAGTCCGTCGAAACGGCCGTCCTTCGCCTGTACTGCGCGGTAACGCTGATCGTCGAGCACGCCACCATCATGACGCGCCCACCGAGCCGTTACTGGCGGAAATCGGACATGGCCCTCACGCGGAACGTGGGGCGTACATGATCACGGAGACGCCAGCCAGACATACCAGCGCGCCGACGACGTCCCATCGGTCCGGACGGAACCCGTCGACGGCCATGCCCCACAGGAGCGAGCCGGCCACGAACACGCCCCCGTACGCGGCGAGGATGCGGCCGAAGTTGGCGTCGGGCTGCAGGGTGGCGACGGCGCCGTACAGCCCGAGAGCGATGACCCCGAGGCCGATCCACAGCCATCCGCGGTGCTCGCGGATGCCTTGCCAGACGAGCCACGCTCCGCCGATTTCGAACAACGCCGCCAGCACGAACAGCGGAATCGAGCGCAGAACGTCCATGGACCACGATCCTAGGGGGCCCGGAAACCAGCACACCCCCGGTCTCGGGAGGAGACCGGGGGTGAGTCGCGCTGGTAGCCCCGACGGGATTCGAACCCGCGCTACCGCCTTGAGAGGGCGGCGTGCTAGGCCGCTACACAACGGGGCCAGGCGGTGAAAACCTTATCAGACGCTGCTGAGGAGGTCTTCGCTGGGGTACTAGGACTCGAACCTAGAACAACTGAACCAGAATCAGCCGTGTTGCCAATTACACCATACCCCACCGGTTCGGCCGTTCCGAGGAACGCCTCGAACCGAAGGACGACTTTACCCGACGCCCCCTCGCTCCCCCAAACCGGGGTCGCGTCGCGACGGTCAGCCGAGCACGGCCGCCAGTCGCGCCAGCGACGCGTCGCGACCGAGCAGTTCGAGCGACTCGAACAGCGGCGGAGACACCCGGCTCCCGGTGACGGCCACGCGCACGGGGCCGAACGCCAGACGCGGTTTGAGGCCGAGTCCGTCGACGAGCGCGGTACGCAGCGCAGACTCGATCTCCGCGGTCGTCCAGGAGTCGAGCGCCGACAGCGCCTCATGCGCCGCCCGCGCGACCTGCAGCCCGTTCTCGTCGAGCTGCTTGGCCCGGTCGGCCTCGTCGATCGTGAACGCGTCGTCGCTGACGAACAGGAAGCGCAGCATGTCCACGGCCTCGGTCAGCAGGTTGGTCCGCTCGTGGACGAGCGGTGCGGCCGCGGCGAGAGCGGAGCGCTGCCGCTCGGTGATCGGGTCGGCGACGAGTCCGGCGCGCTGGAAGTACGGGACGAGCCGCTCGGCGAAGTCCTCCACCGAGAGCATCCGCACGTGGTCGCCGTTGATCGCCTCGCACTTCTTGAGGTCGAACCGTGCCGGGTTGGGGTTGACCCGCGAGATCTCGAACGCCTCGACCATCTCGGCGAGCGAGAACACGTCGCGGTCCTCCGCGATCGCCCACCCGAGCAGCGCGAGATAGTTCAGCAGACCTTCGGGTAGGAACCCCTGGTCGCGGTACGCCAGCAGGTTCGACTCGGGGTCGCGCTTGGAGAGCTTCTTGTTGCCCGCCCCCATGACGTAGGGCAGGTGCCCGAAGCGTGGCGTCGAGCCGTCTCCGATGCCGATCTCGGCGAACGCCTCGTACATGGCGATCTGCCGCGGGGTGGAGCTGAGCAGGTCCTCGCCGCGCAGCACGTGGGTGATGCCCATGAGGGCGTCGTCGGTCGGGTTGGTCAAGGTGTACAGCGGCTGGCCGTTCGCCCGCACGATGACGAAGTCCTGCACGTTCTCGGCACCGAACGTGATCGGGCCGCGGACGAGGTCGTCGAAGGTCCAGTCCTGCTCGGGCATCTTGAAACGGATGACCGGCTGACGGCCCTCCGCCTCGAACGCCGCCTGCTGCTCGGGCGTGAGGTCGCGGTGGAGGCCGTCGTAACCGCTGGGGCGGCCCTCGGCACGCGCCTTCTCCCGGCGCTCCTCCAGCTCTTCGGCCGTGTCGTAGGCCTTGTACGCCCACCCCGCGTCGATGAGCCGCTGAGCGACGTCGGCATAGACGTCCATGCGCTCGGACTGGCGGTAGGGACCGTTCGGGCCGCCGACCTCCACGCCCTCGTCCCAGTCCAGCCCGAGCCAGCGCATGACGTCGACGAGCAGCTGGTAGGACTCCTCGGTATCGCGAGCGCTGTCGGTGTCCTCGATGCGGAAGACGAACGTGCCGCCGTGGTGCCGGGCGAACGCCCAGCTGAAGAGCGCCGTGCGGGCCATCCCGACGTGGGGGTTGCCGGTGGGCGAAGGGCAGAAGCGAGCCACGACGGGCTTGCCGCTGGCGGTCATGCGTAGGTCTCCGTTTCCTCGTCGTCCTCGTCGGCGACGATCTGGTTGGTGAGTGTGCCGATGCCCTCGATGGTGACGCTGACGGTGTCGCCGACCTGCATCGGACCGACTCCCGCGGGCGTACCGGTCAGCACGACGTCGCCGGGCAAGAGCGTCGTGAAGCTCGTGACGTACTCGATGACGTCGGCCACCGAGAAGATCATGTCCTTCGTGCGACCGTCCTGCTTCACGTCGCCGTTGAGCTCGGTGGTGACCCGCAGGTCGGCCGGATCGAGGTCGGTCTCGATCCACGGACCGAGCGGGCAGAACGTGTCGAAGCCCTTGGCCCGCGCCCACTGCCCGTCGCGTGACTGGAGGTCGCGCGCCGTGACGTCGTTGGCGACGGTGTACCCGAAGATCACCTTGGCCGCGTCGGCGGCGGGCACCTTGCGGCAGATCCGTCCGATCACGACGGCGAGCTCACCTTCGAAGTGCAGGTCCTCGGTCTGCTGGGGGTAGAAGACCGGCTCGCCGGGGCCGATGACACTCGTGTTGGGTTTGAGGAAGATCAGCGGCTCTGCCGGGACCTCCCCGCCCATTTCCGCGGCGTGGTCGGCGTAGTTCTTGCCCACGCAGACGACCTTGCTGCGCGGGATGACCGGTGCGAGCAGGCGGACGTCGTCGATCGGGAGTTTCTGCCCGGTCAGGTCGAAGCCCGCGTAGAGCGGATCACCTTTGAGGGGAGCGACGACGGTCGTCCCACCGTCGTCACCGACCACACCGAATCGGGGTTCGTCGTCCAGGGAGAAGCGGGCCACGCGCATGCCCTCACCCTACCCAGAGGAGCGCGTCCCGCCGCGAGCACGGTCAGAACGCGCTGAGTGTGACGTTTCGCAGCTGAACACGGGGGTTTCGGCTGCGAAACGTCACACTCAGGGTGTGGGTGCGGGGAGCAGCGGGGGTGGTCAGGCGGACCCGAAGCGACGTTGGCGCGCGGCGTACTCCTCGATCGCCGTCCAGAGCGCGCGCCGGTCGACATCGGGCCAGGCGATGTCACTGAAGACCAGCTCGGCGTAGGCCGACTGCCACAACAGGAAGTTGCTCGTGCGCTGCTCCCCGGAGGTGCGCCAGAACAGATCGACGTCGGGCATCCAGGGCTCGTCGAGGTAGCGGGCGAACGTGGCCTCCGTGATGCGATCGGGATCGACCTTCCCCGCCTTGACGTCGCGGGCGAGGGCGGCCGCGGCGTCGGCGAGTTCGGCACGGCCGCCGTAGTTGACGCACATCGTCAGCGTCATGACGGTGTTGTGCTTCGTCATCTCCTCGGCGATCTCGAGCTCGCGGATGACACTGCGCCACAACCGCGGACGTCGCCCAGCCCAGCGCACCCGCACCCCGAGCGCGTGCATCTCGTCGCGGCGGCGCCGGATGACATCGCGATTGAAACCCATCAGGAACCGCACTTCATCGGGCGAGCGCTTCCAGTTCTCGGTCGAGAACGCGTAGGCCGAGACGGCTTTGACGCCCACCTCGATCGCGCCCTCGACCACGTCGAACAACGCGGCCTCCCCCATCTCGTGACCGGCAGTGCGCGGCAATCCGCGTTGCTTGGCCCAACGGCCGTTGCCGTCCATGACGATGGCGACGTGGGCCGGCACCTGGTCCGGGGAGAGCTGGGGAGGTCGCGCGCCGGAGGGATGGGGATGCGGGGGCCGGGGGGCCGGCTGGGTCATGAGTATCGATCCACGTGAGCCAGGGAACGCAGACCGCGCTCCAGATGCCAGGACAAGTAGGCGGCCACGATACCGGTGGCCTCGCGCCGAGCGCGGTCATCGGAGGACTCGACCGCGGGCCAGTCGCCGGCGAGCAGGGCGCCGAGCAACTCGATGGTGACCGGCGATGGCACCGTCGAGCCCGCGACCCGGCAGTGGTCGCACAGGACTCCGCCCGACGGGACGTGCACGAAGCGATGAGGGCCCTCGCGGCCGCAGCGCGCGCAGGAACCGAAGGACGGGGCGTAGCCCGCGATGGCCAGGGACCGGAGCTGGAACGAATCGAGGATCAGACCGGGGTCATGCCGCTTCTCGGTGAGCGCACGCAGGGCGCCGACGAGGAGCGTGAACTGCGGCACGGACGGTTCGGCGGTGTCGGCGACGAGGCGCTCGGCGGTCTCGAGCATCGCGCACCCGGCGGTGTAGGCGCCGTAGTCGTCGCCCAGCCACTTGGCGAAGGGGGTGAGGGTGACGACCTGCGTGATGAAATCCAGCGACTTGCCCTCGCCCAGCTGAAGGTCGACGTGCATGAACGGCTCCAGCCGGGCGCCGAACCGGCTCGACGTCTTGCGGACGCCGCGCGCCGCCGCGCGGACCACCCCGCGCTCGCGGGTGAGGAGCGTGATGATGCGATCGGCTTCACCCAGCTTGTGGGTGCGCAGCACGATGGCGGCATCACGGTAGAGGCTCACCTGTCCATTGTGCCGGGAAGGGCCTCCAGGTGGTGATCACGACACCGTAGGCTGACGGCCATGGCCAGGCTTTTCGTCATGATCGGCGTGTTCCTCGGTTCGGCTGCACTCGGGCTGCTGGCCGCCGCAGGGCTCGTCGACGGGTTCCGCCTGCGCATCTTCGGCTTCGTCACCACGGTCGTCATCTACGCGATCGTCCAGAGCCTCGTGACCGCCTGGCTCGGACGAGTCGCAGAAGCACGGGCGCGGGCGCTCGTCGGACTGAGCGGCCTCGGTGCCACCGTGATCGCCCTCGTCATCGCGTCGTGGTTCGGCGGTGCGATCTGGATCTCAGGGCTGACCGCGTGGTTCTGGGGTGCGATCGTGGTCTGGGCGGTGTCGTCGGTCGCTGCGCTGGCTTTGCCGCGACTCCTCGCGGCCCTCGGCGTCGAGGCCGCCCGGGAGAGGCCCGCGGAGGCATAGCCGGCCCGCGCCCCGCCCGCTCCGTCCCCCGCGAGTGGTGCACGTTCGCGGTCCGGGCGGCCGATGCGTGACGAATCTGCACCACTCGCATCGACATCTGCACCACTCGCGGTTGCGCGATGACCTGCCGGCGGAGCCTAGGCTGTCGGCATGAGCCACGCGATCGTCATCGAGCAGACCGGTGGACCGGAGGTCATGACCTGGCAGGAGGTGCCGCGGCCGGCCCCGGGTCCCGATGAGCTTCTGGTCGAGGTCGGCGCCGCAGGGGTCAACTTCATCGACATCTACCTGCGCACCGGGATCTATGACTCGCCGCTGCCATTCACGCCCGGCAAGGAGGGCGCTGGCCGTGTCGTCGAGGTCGGCGAGCGGTTGCGGGATCGGTTCGCCGAGGGCGACCGGGTCGCCTGGGCCATGGGCACGGGCGGCTACGCCGAGTTCGCGACCGTGCCAGGCGATTTGGCTGTTCGCATCCCTGACGGCGTGAGCGACGAGCAGGCTGCCGCCGTTCTCCTGCAGGGCATGACCGCGCATTTCCTCACCCACTCGATCGTCGCCCTCGAGCCCGGCGACCCGGTCCTCCTTCACGCGGGAGCAGGCGGCGTGGGGCTGTTGCTCACGCAACTGCTCGTGCGCGAGGGCGTGCGGGTGGTGACCACGGTCTCGACGGAGCAGAAGGCCGCACTGTCACGTGGGGCCGGGGCGAGCGAGGTCATCGTCGGCTACGACGGGTTCGCCGAGAAGGTGCGTGAGCTGACCGACGGAATCGGCGCACGGGTCGTCTACGATGGCGTCGGCGCTGACACGTTCGACGGCAGCCTCGACGCCCTCCGCACCCGCGGGACGCTCGTGCTGTTCGGTGCCTCGAGCGGACCGGTCTCCCCCGTCGACCCGCAGACGCTCAACGCCAAGGGATCGCTCGTCCTTACCCGCCCGTCACTCGCGCACTTCATCGCCGACCGCGAGGAGCTCGAGCGGCGCGCGTCCGACCTGTTCGAGGCCGTCGCGACGGACGAGCTGGACGTGCGGATCGGTGCGACGTATCCGATGCCGGACGCCGGTCGCGCGCACGAGGAGCTCGCCGGCCGGCGGACCACCGGAAAGCTCCTGCTGCTGCCCTGACCGCGCCCACCTCGCAGCTCGCGAGTGGTGAAAATTCGTCGGCGAGTGGTGCAGATTCGCGCCCGCCGACGACGCGGCGTGACGAATCTGCACCACTCGCGGAGCGAGAACCGCCGTGACGCGGCTCGGGTCAGACGGCGGGGATGGTGGTGGCGGCTGCCCGGTTGGCGGCGCACACCACCGCGCGCAGTGACGCCGTCACGATGTTGGCGTGGATACCCACACCCCACACGACCTCGCCGGCGATGTCGCACTCCACGTAGGCGGCGGCGAGGGCGTCGCCACCGGCGGACAGTGCGTGCTCGCTGTAGTCCAGCACCCGGATCTCGGCGCCGGTCTGGCGCATGCCGTCGACGAACGCCGCGACGGGGCCGTTGCCCTCACCCTTGAAGGAGCGGTGTTCACCGCGCACGATCAGGTCGACGATCTGCTCGTCGTAGCCCTCGGCCGTTGTGGTGGAGCTGAAGCTCTCCAGCGCGTACGGCTGCTCGCGATCCAGGTACTCGCGGCGGAACGCGTCCCAGATCTGCGACGCCTCGATCTCGCCGGCCTCGCCCTCGCTCATGTTCTGGACGACGCGGCTGAACTCGATCTGGAGGCGGCGCGGCAGGTCCAGTTGGTGTTCGGCCTTGAGGATGTACGCCACACCGCCCTTGCCGGACTGGCTGTTGACGCGGATCACGGCCTCGTACGTGCGGCCGACGTCGTGCGGATCGATCGGCAGGTAAGGGGCCTCCCACGGCACCTCCGCCACCGGCACGCCCTGCTCGGCCGCGATGCGGTCCAGATCCTCCAGACCCTTCTTGATCGCGTCCTGGTGCGAACCGCTGAACGCCGTGTAGACCAGATCGCCGGCGTACGGGTGTCGCGGGTGAACCGGCAGGTTGGTGCAGTACTCGACGGTGCGGCGGATCTCGTCGATGTCGCTGAAGTCCAGCTGCGGGTCCACGCCCTGACTGAACAGGTTCATGCCGAGCGTCACCAGATCGACGTTGCCCGTGCGCTCGCCGTGACCGAACAGACAGCCCTCGACGCGGTCGGCGCCGGCCATCATCGCCAACTCGGTGGCGGCGACGGCAGTGCCACGGTCGTTGTGCGGGTGCAGGCTGATCGCCACGTGCTCGCGATGCTCCACGTTGCGGCTGAACCACTCGATCTGGTCGGCGTAGGTGTTGGGCGTCGCCATCTCGACGGTGGCCGGCAGGTTGAGGATGATCTCCCGGCCGGCCTCGGGCTGCCAGACGTCCATGACGGCGTTACAGACCTCGACGGAGAACTCCAGTTCGGCACCGGTGAAGATCTCCGGGCTGTACTGGTAGCCGAAGGCGGTGTCGGTCATGTTCTGCTCCGCGTACTTCATGACCATTTCGGTACCGCGGGTGGCGATGGAGCGTACCTCGTCGCGCGAGGCGTTGAAGACGACGCGGCGGAACAGTGGAGCGACCGCGTTGTACAGGTGGATGTTGGCCCGGTGGGCGCCGCGCAGGGCCTGCGTCGTGCGCTCGATGAGGTCTTCCCGCGCCTGGGTCAGCACCGAGATCGTGACGTCGTCGGGGATCAGGTCCTGCTCGATCAGGTCGCGGACGAACTGGAAGTCGGTGTCGCTGGCCGACGGGAAACCGACCTCGATCTCCTTGAACCCCATCCGCAGCAGCAGGTCGAACATGCGGCGCTTGCGGGCCGGGGTCATCGGGTCGATGAGCGCCTGGTTGCCGTCACGCAGGTCGGTGGACAACCACCGCGGGGCGGCGGTGATGGTCTGCGACGGCCACGTGCGGTCGGGCAGGTCGATGGGCTCGAACGCGCGGTAGCGCCCGAACGGCATGGGAGAGGTCTGCTGAGCAGAGACGATGTTGTTCTTCACGATGGGGCTCCTCGGGACATGGGGTTCGTCACGTGCGGTCGGTCACGACGAACTCCGCGCCGAGGGGCCCGACCTAGTGGACCTCGACGCGGCAGCGAAGGAGGAGGTTCGCGTAGCGCATGTCACGGTCACAGTAGCACCCCTGCGAACCACGGCCGAGATCCCACCCCTGGGGCAGACTGGGGACATGAGTTCCTCGACCGAGTCCGACCAGTCCACCAGCGGCGCCTACGTCACGGCCGGGCAGGAGTTCGACCGCGACATGAACTACATCCCCGACCGGATCACCGCGCAGGGCGGCGAGCCAATCGACGGCCGCGCCGGCACCGGTGCGAGCAGCCCCTCGGATGCCCCGCGCTGGCCGGTCGAGGCCGGCCGGTACCGGTTGATCGCGGCGAAGGCGTGTCCGTGGGCCAACCGGTCGATCATCGTGCGATCGCTGCTCGGACTCGAGGACGTCATCAGCCTCGGCACGCCCGGTCCGACGCACGACAAGCGCAGCTGGACCTTCGATCTGGACCCCGACGGCGTCGACCCGGTACTCGGCATCGAGCGGCTCCAAGACGCCTACTTCGCCCGGTACCCGGACTATCCGCGGGGCATCACGGTGCCGGCGATCGTGGAGATCGAGTCGGGCAAGGTCGTCACCAACGACTTCCCGTGGATCACCCACGACTTCTTCTTCGAGTGGCGTGAGCACCACGCGCCGGACGCGCCCGATCTGTGGCCTGCGGACGTGCGCGACGAGATGGAAGACGTGATGGTGCGAATCTTCCACGAGATCAACAACGGCGTTTACCGCTGCGGCTTCGCCGGTTCCCAGGAGGCCTACGACGCCGCCTACGACCGGCTGTGGACGGCGATGGACTGGCTGGAGGACCGGCTCTCCACCCGCCGGTATCTCATGGGCGACGCCGTCACCGAGGCCGACGTCCGACTCTTCACCACTCTCGCGCGGTTCGACGCCGTCTACCACGGCCACTTCAAGTGCAACCGCAACAAGCTGACCGAGATGCCGAACGTGTGGGGTTACGCCCGTGATCTGTACCAGATCCCGGCCTTCGGCGACTCGATCGACTTCGAGCAGATCAAGGCGCACTACTACGTCGTGCAGACCGACATCAACCCGACGCAGATCGTCCCCAAGGGTCCGGACCCGTCGCTGTGGCTCGAACCGCACGGACGCGGCTAGGTCATTCGGCGCGACGGGCCAGGGACCGAGGGAAGCAACGTGCCAGCCAACGCCGCCAGGCCGGCACGGACGTCTCCAGCGACCGGACGCTCGACCTCGCCTCCTCGAGCACCGTCGTCGGACCCCGGGTGGAGGCGTACCGCTCGCGTTCGACGGACTCCATCACGGCGACCAGTCCCGGTCCGGCATGGCCCTGCAGCGGCTCGGCCTGGCCCCGCACCGTAGCCCGGGCCGGCAGCGCGAAACCGAGGTCGGTGGCGGTGTCGATGATCTCGCGCCACAGGGGTTCGGTGCGGTCGCGACCCTTCCGCCAGCGCCACCAGCGGCGGGTGCGCCGGGCCGACGCCGGCAGGACGAGCAGCACCGCGGCCGTCGCCGCTGCGCCCAGCGCGAGCGTGGATCGCGAGGGGCCGCCTGCGTTCGCCGCCGCGCCCGCAGCGACCGCCTGCTCGCCCTCGGTGAGAGCCTGCGGGTCCTGCGGAGTGCCTCCCGCGACCGTGCCCGGGTTCGGGAGGTCGCCGACCGGCGCAGGACCGCCGACACGCGGCTCGTCGAATCCGGTCGGCCGGCCCACGCCCGGAGTCGCATCGAACCTCACCCATCCGACACCCTCGAAGTAGACCTCGGTCCAGGCGTGCAGAGAGTCCGAGGACGTGGAGTAGATGCGCTCTCCCTCAGCGGTGCGTCCGGCGGGGTCACCCGGTGCATACCCGACGGCGATGCGCGCCGGAATCCCGAGCGAACGGGCCATGACCGCGAGCGCCGAGGAGAAATGGACGCAGTAGCCGGACTGTTCCTCCAGGAGGAAGCGCTCGATGACCTCGACACCGCTGCCGTCGTAGCCCTCGGCCACCGGTGACGACTCCGAATAGCTGAAGTCCGCGCGCATCCAGTCCTGAAGGGCGACGATGCGGTCGTAGTCGTTCGTGAGGCCCGCCGTCTGTGAGCGGGCCACGGCCGCGATGCGAGGTGGCGTGTCCGGCGGGAGGGTCAGGTACCGCCGCGTGAGCGGGGCCGGCAGCAGCGCTTGACGCTCGCGCATCTGCCCGGCGTCCGGCGTGATCTCCACATAGTCCGCCACGTACGTCTGACCGCGCGTGGTGTCGGTCCGCGACCGCACCGTCCCTCCGACCGGGTGCCAGAACCACGTGCCCACCAGCCCACGGACCCCCTCCGCCGGGTAGGGCATCGGCAGCATCGTGGAGTCCAGATCGTCGACCGCGATGCTGATCTCCTCGGCCGTGCTCTCGATGGCAGGGTCGAGGCCATCGAGCGGTTGCTCGACCGGCAGGCCGTCGGCATTCACGATCGGCTCCCAGGTGTCCCCCTCCACGTCGACGAGCGTCGCGACCTTCAAGTACGGCGCCTCCTCGGCGGACGTGATCGAGCGCAGTACCTCGACGGAGTCACCGCGCCGCAGGTTCTCGCCGAGTCGCAGCATCGGGTTGATGCCGCGTCCGAAGATGTCGACGGGCGCTCGGCCCCAGGTCGACGCGGCTGGAGTGAGGTCGGCGGCCACCACGGACGGCGCGAACACGCCCGCGATCAACGCGGTCGCCCCCATCGCGGTGGCGAGCACCACGCGCGACGGCGACGGCGCGGACGACCGCGCGACGACGAGCGCGAGCCAGCCCGCCGCCGTGACGACGAACGCCGGGAGCGGCGGGTTCGCCCCGACGATGAGCGAGGCGATCGCGAGCCCGACCATGAAGACCGCGCCGACGCCCCACACGCCGAGCCGCCGGGAGCGCACGAGCGCGTCGACGACGATGACGAGCAACCCGAAGCCGACGGCCATCCCGGTCAGCAGCGGCTCCGGTGGGATCAACGGCGCCTGCTCCTCAGCCACGACGGCGATGGCGAGGCTCAGCTGTTGCCGCAACGCCTGCAGCGTCGTCGCCGTAGGGATGCCGGCCACGGTGCTGCCGGGCACGAACACCCACACCACGAGAAGCCCGAGCGCCAGGCCACCGGCGAGCGGGGCGAGCGTGGCGTGCCAACGCCGTGCGACGAGCAGCGAGACCTGCACGCCGACCATGACGAGGACGACCCGCGACCACCAGGTGTCGCCCTGCAGCACGTTGCCGAAACCCCACAGGACGCCGATCAACCCGACGAGTCCCGCCAGGTGCGCGCCGACGCCGAATCGGTTCGTCATCGTCGCACCTCGGCATCGCTCCACAGTTCGGCCACGTCGTCGCGGTCGCGGTACGTGAGACACGTCCAGCCTTCGCGGCGCAGCGCCCCCAAGGCCTCGTCGTCGCTCGACGCGTGGACGAACACGGCAACCGGCGCGCGGTCCGGTTGAGCGAGCCACGCCCGTGCAGCGGCGACGTCCACGCGCCCGGCGAACACGAGGCGATCGGCACCGGGGTCGCCCCAGCGGGCTGCCGCAGCACTCGGTTCGGCCAACGCCAGACTGATGAGCGCCTCGTGCGGCGACGTGTCCGGTGCGACGTCGACCGACGACTCGCCCACCACGACCTGGACGTCGGAGCCGTCGCGATGCAATCGCTCGAGCACCGACGCCGCCGCGCTGGCTCGCCAATCGAGTTCGCGCTCGTCGTCGCTTCGGGTCTCGACGACGAGGACGACCCGGCGACGAGACTGCTGCTCCTCCTGACGAACCATGAGCGACCCGCGGTGCGCCGTCGCCTTCCAATGGAGCCGTTTGACCGGGTCCCCGAAGCGGTAGGGCCGGGCGAGCACATCGGGTTCGCCGAGACCACGCGAGCTGGTCGGCCGCTCGACGAGCTGATCGCGCCCACCGAGCACATCCATCAACGCACTGTCCGCGGACAACGGGACGCGACGCGGGAGCACCACCACCGACGACTCCCCCGGCAGCTCGACCCAGCGCGTCGCGAGACCGAAGGGGTCACTGACCCGGACGCTCGTCGGACCGATCCCGTGGCGGCCGCGCTGGGACAGGCGCAGCTCGTAGCGGGCGGCGGGCGCACGCCCTCGGCCCTCGTCGAGCAGGACGCCGCTGTGACCGCCTCCGGAGGCGTCCTCCCACCATTCCACGACGTCGAGGGCACTGTGCCCCTGGCGGGTTAGCTGCATGTGGACGGCGATGGGTTCGCCGGGATCGGCCACCCGCGGTTCCACGTCACGCTGGACGCTCCACGCCGGACGACCGAACGCGACCGCGAGCATCGCCAGCACGAAAGCGCCGACGAGGACGCCGCCGGCCTGCACCAGGACCGGCACCGACCAGACGAAGGCGAGCACGACGACGAGTGCGGCGACGACGAGGAAGACGACGCCGCGCCGCGAGGGCGCGGGCCACCGCGACCAGGACATGGTCACGGGCCCGCCGGCACCGGGGTGCGCTCGACGATCGATCGCACGATGAGCTCGGCATCCGGTTCGCCGCGCTGGACGATGAGCCGATGCGCGAGCACCGCCACGGCGAGCGTGTCGACGTCATCGGGGACGACGTACTCGCGCCCGCGGACGGCGGCGTAGGCCTTGGCGGCTCGCACCAGTTGGAGCGTCGCCCGCGGGCTCGCACCCAGCAGCAGGCGATCGTCCGCACGGGTCGCGGTGGCGATATCCACGACGTAACGTCCCACCGCGTCGGAGACGTGGACCGCGCGCGCCTCGACGATCATCGCGGCGAAGTCCTCCAGCGACACCACCGGTTCGAGGGCGTCGATGGGTTCGGTGCGGTCGTGGCCGTGAATCATGTCCAGCTCGGCGGCGGCGTCCGGATAGCCCATCGAGATGCGCGCCATGAAGCGATCGCGCTGTGCCTCTGGCAGCGCGTACGTGCCCTCCATCTCGAGCGGGTTCTGCGTCGCGACCACCATGAAGGGCCGGCTGAGCTGATACGTCGTGCCGTCGACGGACACCTGACGCTCGCTCATCGCCTCCAGCAGAGCCGACTGGGTCTTGGGCGAAGCGCGGTTGATCTCGTCGCCGATGACGACGTGCGCGAAGACCGCTCCGGGGCGGAACTCGAAACGGGCCGTCGCCTGATCGAACACCGACACGCCGGTGATGTCCGAGGGCAGGAGGTCGGGCGTGAACTGCACGCGGTTGACGCTGCCGTCCACCGAGCGAGCGAGCGCGCGGGCCAGGGCGGTCTTGCCCACCCCCGGGACGTCCTCGATGAGCAGATGCCCCTCGGCCAGCAGCACGACGATGGCCGTGTCGATGGCATCCGGCTTGCCGTCGATGACCCGACTCACGTTGTCGTGGAGGGCGCGGGCGGCCGCGGCGAGATCCATGGAACGATCCTAGGCACCTCGTGGTCGGCGTGCGCGAGAACGCGGCATGCGATTACCGTCGGGTCATGCCACGTCTGCTGGTCGTTCACCACTCGCCCACCGAGAACGTCGCACGTCTCGCCGACACCGTGCTCGCGGGCACGCGCGACGACGCCCTCGACGGTGTGGAGGTCGTCGAGCGGCCTGCCCTCGAGGCGACCGTCGATGACGTCCTCGCCGCTGACGGCTACCTGCTGGGCACCACCGCCAACTTCGGCTACATCAGCGGGGCGCTCAAGCACTTCTTCGACACCACCTACGACGCCGTCCGCGAGCCGACCGCGCAGCGCCCGTTCTCGTACTGGATCCACGGCGGCTACGACACGACCGGCGCCGAACGCGCGATGGAGTCGATCACGACCGGACTGGGATGGCGACTGGCCGCCGAACCCCTCGTGTTCACCGGCGAGGTCACCGAGGAGCACCTGGAACGCGCCTACGAGCTCGGCGGCACGCTGGGTGCCGTCCTGATCTCCTGAGCCGGTCTCGCTACGCCGCTCGTCCCTCGCAACTACTCGACCACCTCCTCGGTCGAGCCGGCCCAGGCGCGGAGTCGATCCAGCGGCCACGTCGTGACGATCCGCTCCGCCGGGATTCCGGCCGCCGCCGCGCGCTCGGCCCCGTAGTCGAGGAAGTCGAGCTGGCCGGGGGCGTGCGCGTCGGTGTCGATAGCGAAGAGACAGCCGGCGTCCAGGGCGATGTCGATGAGACGTTCGGGCGGATCCTGCCGTTCGGGCCGCGAGTTGATCTCGACGGCCACGTCGTGCTCGACGCACGCCTGGAACAGCGCCGTCGCGTCGAACTGCGACTGCGGCCGCTTGCCTCGGCTGCCTTCCACCAGGCGGCCCGTGCAGTGCCCGAGGATCCTGGTCCGGGGGTGCTCGATCGCGCGGATCATGCGGCGCGTCATGGGACCGGGGTCCATCCGCAGCTTCGAATGGACGCTCGCCACCACGATGTCGAGCCGGTCGAGGAGGTCGTCGTCCTGGTCCAGCCGGCCGTCCTCGAGGATGTCGACCTCGATGCCGCTGAGCAGCGACAGGTCCTCGGACTCGTCGTTGATGGCGTCCACGACATCGAGTTGGGCACGCAGACGATCGGCGCTCAACCCGTTGGCCACCGTCAGTCGCGGGGAATGGTCGGTAAGCGCGACGTACTCGCGCCCGCGCCAGCGCGCCGCACGCACCATCTCTTCGATCGGCGAGCCGCCGTCGGACCAGTCCGAGTGCGTGTGGAGGTCGCCGCGCAGCCGCGCACGCAGTTCCCGGCCGCCGACGGCGAGCGGCCCGTCGTTTCGGGAACGGAGGTCGGCCAGATAGGCCGGCACACCACCGGCGAGCGCCTCCTCGACGACGGCGAGCGACTTCGGGCCGATCCCCTTCATCCGCGCCAGTTCGCCGCGCTCGGCGCGGCGAGCCACCTCGTCCGGGCCCAGCGGCGCCAGGACCGTCGCCGCGCGCCGGAACGCCTCGACCCGATACGACGTGGCCCGCTCACGCTCGAGCCAGAAGCCGATCTCGCGCAGGGCGTCGACGGGATCCATGTCCGCATCGTGCCATCAGGGCACGCCACGCGCCTCGCGATGGTGTGATGGAGACATGACCGACGACGTGATCGCTCGCCATGTCATCGTCCGCGGGCAGGTCCAGGGCGTGTTCTTCCGTGCCTCGTGCGAGCAGGAGGCACGCCAGGCCGGGGTCGACGGCTGGGTCCGCAATCTCTCGGACGGCAGCGTCGAGGCGATGTTCGAAGGGCCGGCCGCGGCCGTGCAACAGCTGATCGACTGGTGCCATACCGGCCCTCCCCGCGCCGCCGTCGAGGCGGTGGAGGTGGACGAGTGTCAGCCGACCGGCGCCACGGGATTCTCCACCCGCTGAGCCAACCGCTAGAAGCCGAGCTTGCGAAGCTGCTTGGGGTCGCGCTGCCAATCCTTGGCGACTTTGACGTGGAGGTCGAGGTACACCGGGGTTCCGAGCAGCCGCTCGATCTGCTGACGCGAGGTCGCGCCGATCTCGCGCAGCCGGGCGCCCTTCTTGCCGATGATGATGCCCTTCTGGCTGTCGCGCTCCACGTAGACGTTGACCCGGACGTCCAGCAACGGCTTGTCGGCGGGCCGGTCCTCGCGGGGAACCATCTCCTCGACCGTGACGGCGAGTGAGTGCGGCAGTTCGTCGTGGATGCCTTCGAGCGCGGCTTCGCGGACGATCTCGGCGACGAGAGTCTCCTCCGGCTCGTCGGTGAGCTGTCCCTCCGGGTAGAACGCCGGGCCCTCGGGCAGAGCCGCGAGGAGCAGATCGGCCAAGAGCCCGACCTGGTCACCGGCGACGGCCGACACCGGAACGATCTGCGCCCACTCGATGCCTTCGTCCTGGCCGGCCTGGGCGATCGCTTGCAGGTGTTGGGCGAGCCGCTCGGGAGAGACGAGGTCGGTCTTCGTGGCGATCGCGAACATCGGTTTGCGCCGCAGCGAGGAGAGCTCTCGCACGAGGAAGCGGTCGCCGGGACCTATCCGCTGGTCGGCGGGGAAGCACATGCCGACGATGTCGACTTCGGACCATGTCGAGCGCACCAGGTCGTTGAGCCGCTCCCCCAGCAGCGTGCGCGGCTTGTGCAGGCCCGGGGTGTCGACCAGCACGAGCTGACCGTCGGGACGATGCACCAGTCCGCGCACGGCGTGGCGTGTCGTCTGCGGCCGCGAGGAGGTGATCGCGATCTTGTCACCCACGAGCGCGTTGGTGAGCGTCGACTTCCCCGCGTTGGGACGGCCCACGAAGCAGACGAAACCGGAGCGGAAGACCTCGCTCATCAGGCGTCCAGGACGGTGTCGACGGTGCCGGTGGCGTCGGCGACGATGACGGGGACACCGGTACCGCCGAACTCCGCGACCGTGTCGGTGCGGATCGGGACGTCACCCTCGGTGACGACCGCCGCGGCCTCGAGACCCTTGGCGCCCGAGGACACGGCCATCGCGACGGCGAGGTCCAACGCCGAGAGCTTGAGCGAGTCCATCGCCACCGTCGACGCCGTGTAGGTACGGCCGTCGAGGTCACGCACTGCCGCGCCCTGCGAGACCGCGTTGCGCGCTCTCGTGGCGCGGGCGAGCGTGACGAGTTTGGCGTCTTCAGCGGACAAGTCCATGAGGTGAAGGGTAACGGGCGACCCCGGCTACTCTCGCATCGTGCGCGTCGCTCTCGTCCAGTCCGCCAGCCTCCGCGGCGACGTCGTCGCCAACGTCGCCCACCACGTCGAGTGGATCGAGCGCGCGGCAGGGGTCGGAGCTCAGCTCGTGGCCTTTCCTGAGCTGTCGCTGACCGGGTACGAGCTGGATCTCGTCGCCGTCGCCCCGTCCCTCACCGTGACCGAGGACGACCCGCGTCTGGAACCGATTCGCCGGGCCTGCGCCGCCGCCGGCATCACCGCCGTCGTCGGCGCGCCGGCCCTGCTCGACGGACGACGGCGACTCGCCGCGGTCGTCATCGACGGCGAGAGCACGCGCAGCTACGCCAAACGACGACTCTTCGGCCGCGAGGCGGACGTCTTCACACCGGGGACCGAGCCGCTCGTGCTGACGTTCGGGGACGTGCGAGTCGCACTCGGGGTGTGCGCCGACCTGGGCGCGGCTGGACAGGTCGACGAGACCGCTCGGCTCGAGGCCGACGCCTGGGTACTCGGTTCACTCGTGTCCGCGGAGGGATACGAGCTCGAGGCTCAGCAGGCGGCCGACGCTGCCGGCCGGATCGGCGGGGTCGTGGCGTTCGCCAACCATGCCGCGCCCACGGGCGGCTGGACGCCGGCCGGGCGCAGCGCAGCCTGGCGCGAGGGCAGCCGGCTCGCTGCCGCCGAAGGGCGAGACGAGAGCTTGGTGGTCTTCGAGCTCACCGCTCGGGAGACTCGCCGTCCACCGAGTCGGCACGACTGACGAGTACCCGGCCGATGCGGTTACGCCGTCCGGCGGGCGCCTGTGCCTCGAACCGCAGGCCGTCGATCTCCACCACGCTGCCCGGAATCGGCACCTTGCCCAGATACTTGGCCATCAGACCGCCGACGGAGTCGACGTCGTCGTCCTCGACCGGCGTGCCGAACAGTTCCTCGAGGTCGTCGACCTCGAACCGGGCGCTGACCCGCCAGGAGCCGTCCGAGAGCCGCTCCCGCTCATCCGGCTCGGTGTCGTACTCGTCGGTGATCTCGCCGACGATCTCCTCCAGGATGTCCTCGATCGTCACCATGCCGGCGGTGCCGCCGAACTCGTCGACCACGATCGCCACGTGCGTGCGCTCGGCCTGCATCTCCCGCAACAGGTCGTCGACCTTCTTCGTGTCCGGCACGAACATGCAGGGCCGGCTGATCGAGTCGACCTTCTCGGTGGTCTCGGCGACGTGATTGTCGAAGACGCGCTTGGTGATGTCCTTGAGGTAGGCCATGCCCACGACGTCGTCGAGGTTCTCCCCCACGACCGGTATCCGCGAGTAGCCGCTGCGCAGCGCGAGGCTCATCGCCTGGCGCAGGGTCTTGTGCTGCTCGATGAAGACGAGGTCGGTCCGCGGCACCATGACCTCGCGCACGATGGTGTCGCCCAGTTCGAAGACGGACTGGATCATGCGCGACTCGTCGCTCTCGATCACCGCCGAGGCGGCAGCGAGGTCCACGAGTTCGCGGACCTCGACCTCGGAGGCGAACGGACCCTCGCTGAATCCCTTACCCGGCGTCAACGCATTACCGACGAGGATGAGGAATTTGGGCAACGGTCCGAGCAGCGCCGTGAGCACGATGACGGGCCAGGCGGAGGCGATCGCGATGCGTTCGGCGTGCTGCTTGCCGACCGTCCGGGGACCCACGCCGATCGCCACGAAGCTCACCACCGCCATGATCGCGACCGCGATGAGGACGTTGCTCCACAGTCCCTCCACCTGGTCGGCGATGACGGCGGCGACCAGCACGATGCTCGCCGTCTCGGCGAGGATGCGCAGCAGCAGGACGGTGTTGAGGTACGGGGCCGGATCCTCCAGGATCGTGCCCAGCCGTTTGGCTCCGGCACTGCCCGACTCCGCGAGCTCCTCCGCGCGGGCGCGAGAGAACGACGAGATGGCCGCATCGATGCTCACCAGGACGCCGGCCACCACGGCCAGGACCACGGCGAGCACCAACGGCGTCACGGTCACGGCGCGTCAGGGTCCTTTCCCGCGGCCGTCTCGTGCCACTCGACCAGGAGACGGCCCTGGATGCCGAACATCTCGGCGTGCTCCTCCGGGGTGGCGTGGTCGTACCCCATGAGGTGCAGCATCCCGTGCACGGTCAGCAGCGCGATCTCGTCGTCGCGGTCGTGACCCGCGGCAGGCGCCTGCTGCTCGGCGACCTGCGGGCACAGCGCGATGTCGCCGAGGTAGCCCGCATCGTCGTCTTCGTCCGGCTCGGCGCGGCCGGGGCTGAGCTCGTCCATGGGGAAGGAGAGCACGTCCGTCGGCCCCTGCTTGCCCATCCACTGCTCGTTCAGCGTCGCGATGGTGGCCGGCTCGACGAGCCGCATCGTCATCTCCGTCTGGGGATGCAGCCGCATGCGGCGCAGCACGAAACGGCAGAGCCGGGTCAGCGTGGCGACGTCGACCTCGATCCCGGACTCGTTGAGGACATCGACACTCATGCCGGCGCCCCGCGTCGCTCAGGCTCGCTCATGAGCTCCCTTGACGTCGCGACGACCCGGCCTCGTAGGTGTCGTAGGCCGCGACGATGCGCCCGACCAGCTTGTGCCGGACGACGTCGTTGCTGGTCAGTCGCGAGAAGTGGATGTCGCGCACGTCGCCGAGGATGCCTTCCACGACCCGCAGCCCGCTGGTGGCACCGCCGGGAAGGTCGACCTGCGTGACGTCGCCGGTCACGACCATCTTGGAGTTGAAGCCCAGTCGGGTGAGGAACATCTTCATCTGCTCGGCGGTGGTGTTCTGTGCCTCGTCGAGGATGATGAACGCGTCGTTCAGCGTGCGGCCGCGCATGTAGGCCAGCGGCGCGACCTCGATGACCCCGCTGGTCAGCAGCTTGGGGATCGACTCGGGGTCGAGCATGTCGTGCAGCGCGTCGTAGAGCGGCCGCAGGTAGGGATCGATCTTCTCGCTCAACGTGCCCGGCAGATACCCGAGCCGCTCGCCCGCCTCGACCGCCGGCCGGGTCAGGATGATGCGGGTGATCTCCTTGGCCTGCAGTGCCTGCACGGCCTTGGCCATGGCGAGATAGGTCTTGCCCGTTCCGGCCGGACCGATGCCGAACACGATGGTGTGCTCGTCGATGGCGTCGACGTAGCGCTTCTGGTTGAGCGTCTTGGGCCGGATGGTGCGGCCACGGTTGGACAGGATGTTGAGGCTGAGCACCTCGGCGGGACGCTCCTGGGTCTCGGTGCGCAGCATCGCGATGCTGCGCTCGACCGTCTCGCGGCTCAGCGACTGCCCGGTGCGCAGGATCGTGACGAGTTCGTCGAGCAGTCGCTCGACGAGGGCGGCCTCGGGCGGTTCGCCCTCGACCGAGATCTCATTGCCACGGGCATGGATGCGCGCCTCGAAGGAGTCCTCGATGAGGCGCAGGAACTCGTCGGCAGGACCGAACAGGGCCACTGCCGGGACGCTCGACGGCACGGTGAACACGTGGCGAGCGCGAATGTCATCAGTCATACGGTCTCCAGTCTACGTGCCCGCGCACTCGCGCGTCGCCATTCGCGCCATACCTCGGGCGGTGGGGTTCCACCTCACGGACCCGTGCGGGGTGCGTGGACAACGCATCAGGCGCGCGGACACGTTGCCCGTTGCCGCCGCACCGCTCGCCGGCGAGAGCGGCGAGCTCAGGCCAGGAAGAGCTTCGAGACGTCGACGCCGGCGAGCACGTGAGCGTGCGCGTGGAAGACGGTCTGGCCGGCCTCCGCACCGGTGTTGAACACGATGTTGTAGTCCTCGTAGCTCTCCTGCCGCGCGACGACCCGGGTCTGTTCGAGCACCTCGGCTGCGACGGCCGGTGACGCTGCGGCGAGGCTCGCGATGTCGGGCTGGTGTTCGCGGGGAATCACCAGCACGTGCACCGGCGCCTTGGGGTTGATGTCGCGGAAGGCGACGGTCTGGTCGGACTCGGCAACGATCTCGGCCGGGATCTCTCCCGCGGCGATCTTGCAGAACACGCAGTCTGAGGCCATGGCGTCAGTGTACGAACGCCGGCAGATCCCTCGCCTCCTTGCGTCATACGTTCTGTGGGCTGCCGACCTCGAAAGGTATGACGCAAGGACGGGTGAGGGCCGCGCGACGTCACTTGAAGGCGTCGCGGATGCGCCCGAAGACGCCGCCTCGGTGGGCGTGGCTCACGACGGTCTCGGGACGTTCCTCGTCACGGAGCCGGGCGAGGTCGAGGAGCAGTTCGCGCTGCCGCTCGTCCAACCCGGTGGGCGTCTCGACGACGACCTGGACCACGAGATCGCCCCGCCCGCTGCCGCGCAGGCGCGTGACGCCCTGGCCGCGAACGATGATCGTCTCCCCCGACTGCGTGCCGGCGGGCACGTCGATCGGAACGGTGGCGGGCGACGAGTCGGCCAGGTCGGCACGCTCGGACTCCAGCGTCGGGATCTCGACGCGGGTCCCGAGCGCGGCCGCCGTCATGGGCACCGTGACCTGGCAGGCCAGCTGATCGCCCTTGCGGGTGAAGATCTCGTGCCGCTGCACGCGGACCTCGACGTAGAGGTCGCCGGCCGGACCACCGCCGGGGCCGACCTCGCCTTCGCCCGCGAGCTGGATGCGGTTGCCGTCGTCGACGCCGGCGGGAATGTTGACCGTGATGCTCCGGCGAGCCCGGACACGGCCGTCCCCGCCGCACTCCTGGCACGGATCGGGGATGACCGTGCCGAAACCGTGGCACGTGGGGCACGGACGCGAGGTGCGAATGTCGCCGAGCAGCGAACGCTGCACGGACTGGACTTCGCCGTGCCCGTGGCACGTCCCGCAGGTGACCGGCTCAGAGCCCTCGCGAGCGCCCGAGCCCGCGCACACGTCGCAGACGACAGCCGTGTCGACCTTGAGTTCGCGGGTGACGCCGAACGCCGCGTCGGCAAGCGTGATCGCCACACGCAGGAGCGCATCGGAACCGCGTTGCACCCGGGAGCGGGGACCGCGTGAGGACGCGCCCTGGCCGAAGAACGCGTCCATGATGTCGTCGAAGCTGAAGCCCTGGCCGAATCCGCCGCCCATGCCGCGGCCGCCGAACGGATCGCCGCCGCGATCGTAGACCGCGCGCTTCTGCGGGTCGGAGAGCACCTCGTAGGCCTGCGAGACCTCCTTGAAGCGCTCCGCGGCATCCGGCGCATCGTTGACGTCCGGGTGCAACGTGCGGGCGAGCTTGCGGTACGCCTTCTTCAGTTCCTCGGGCGTCGCCTGACGCGTCACACCCAAGAGTTCGTAGTAATCCTGTGCCATGTCTCTTCCTCAGCCGTCCGCGAGGATCCGGCCGACGTAACGGGCGACCGCACTGACGGCGGCGATCGTCCCCGGGTAGTCCATGCGGGTGGGTCCGACGGTACCGAGCGTCGCCAGGATCTCCGCGTCCGACCCATAGGGGCTGGAGACGACGGCGGTCCCGGCGAAGCCTTCGTGCCCGGTCTCCGAGCCGATCCGGACCCGCGGATGCTCGGTAGGACGCGGCCGGCTGGCCTCGCCGAGCAGCTTCAGCAGGACGACCTGCTCCTCCAGCGCCTCCAGCACGGGGCGGATGGCGGTGTCGAAATCGGTACCGAAACGGGCGAGGTTGGCCGTCCCGCCCACGGCGATGCGCTCGTCGGAGCGTTCGTTGGAGAACGTCTGGCTGAGCGTGGTGACGATGCTCGTGACGATGGGCCGGTCACCGGGGGCGAAGCTGCCGATGATCTCGGCGAGGTTGAGCGAGGCCTCCGGCAGCCGCTCGCCCACCGTCGCCCGGATGATCCGCGATCGCAGATCGGCCACGAGCTCCTCGTTCGGCGTCTCCTCGAGTTCGACGATGCGTTGCTCGACGCGTCCGCTGCTGGTGATGACGACCAGGAGCACGCGCGCCGACTCCAGCGCGACGAGCTCGATATGGCGCACCGTGGACCGGGTCAGTGACGGGTACTGCACGATCGCCACCTGGTTGGTGAGCTGAGCGAGCACCTTGACGCTGCGCTGGATGACGTCGTCGACGTCGACGGCACCGGCGAGGAACGTCTCGATGGCGCGCCGTTCGGCCGACGACATCGCCTTGACGGTGGCGAGCCGGTCGACGAACATCCGGTAGCCCTTGTCGGTCGGAATGCGACCAGCGCTCGTATGCGGCTGGGTGATGTACCCCTCGTCCTCGAGCGTGGCCATGTCGTTACGGATCGTCGCCGGCGACACCCCCAGGTGATGGCGCTCCACGAGGGCACGCGATCCGACGGGTTCTTGTGTGGCGACGTAGTCCTCGACGATGGCGCGCAGCACCTCGAGCCGACGTTCCTCGGACATGATCGTGCTCACCTCCCCGTGTCGCACTGGCACTCGCGGATTTCAAGTGCCAGTCTAGCGAGGTGGTCGATCTCGAGGTGCGCGACGACGGCGCGATCGCGGTGAGCTCGCAGGACGAGACCCTGCTGTACACGCCCTACCGGGTCACCGCCCCCGACGGCTCCGTGATCGCCCACGAGTCGCGAGGAGGCTCCCTCGCCGGCGCCTGGGCCACGCAGCTCGGGACGGCATTCGTGGAGATCGCGTTCCTCGGCGACGGACCCGAAGGCGGGGAACTCGCGATGGTCGTGACCGAGGACGGCACCACCCAGGTGGCGCTCGGCGCCCTCGTCACCGACGACGTACCCGCCGACGTGCCTCCCAGCTGGCCGGCTGCCATCGACCTCGCCCTCGGGCTCATCGCCGACACCACGCTCGATGCGGGCTCCAAGGACGACGTCGAGCGGTTCCACCAGCGACTCCTGGAGATCGTCCATGGGCTCTGACCGCTACGGCCAGGACGTGCTGTCCGGCGACTGGCGCCGTCCTCCCCGCGGCCGTTCGACCGAGCTGGCCGCCGATCCGGGTCTCGTCGTCGAGGAGGCCACCACCGGCTTCGTCGGAGAGATCACCCGGGTGGAGCGCGACCTCGGGGTCGTCGAACTGGAGGACCGCCGCCTGCGCCGCAAGACGTTCCCGCTCGGGCCGGGCTTCCTCCTGGAGGGCAAGCCGGTCGTTCTCGTCGCACCCGCCCGCGCCGTTCCCGCGGCATCCACCCGCACCGCGTCGGGCTCCCGCGTCGTGGCGGATTCCCGCGCCAAGGTCGCGTTGCCGAGCCGGATCTACGTCGAGGGGCGGCACGACGCCGAGCTCGTCGAGAAGGTGTGGGGCGACGACCTCCGCGCCGAGGGCGTCGCCGTGGAATACCTGGGCGGCATCGACGACCTCGCCGCCATCGTGGCGGACTTCGCGCCCACCGCCGAGCGGCGCCTCGGTGTCCTCGTCGACCACCTCGTTCCCGGTTCCAAGGAGTCGCGCATCGCCGAGCAGTTCAGCGCTCATCCGCACGTCCTGGTCGTCGGCCATCCGTACGTCGACGTGTGGCAGGCGGTCAAGCCCGAGCGACTCGGTGTGCAGCAGTGGCCGACCGTCCCGCGCGGGACCGACTGGAAACGGGGCATCTGCTCCGCGTTCGGCTGGCCGCACGCGGAGCAGGCCGACATCGCCCGCGCGTGGAAGCACATCCTGTCGCGGGTGCGGACCTACACGGACCTCGAGCCCGCCTTCCTCGGCCGGGTCGAGGAACTCATCGACTTCGCCACCGTGGGGTGACCGGGCGCTACGTCAGTTCACGGACGACGTGATCGGCGAGAAGCCGGCCGTCGAGGGTGAGTACGACGCGGTCGCCGCGCGGTTCGAGCAGGCCCTGGGCGATCAGCGGTTCCGGATCGCCCGCCAGTGCGCTTCGCTCGATGCCCTCGCGCAAGCGGATGCGCAGCATGACGTCCTCGAGCCGACGTGACGCGGCATCGAGCCGCTCGCCCTCCATGCGCGGCGACACGCCGTTCGCCGTCCGCTGGGCGTAGGCCGCGGGATGTTTGACGTTCCACCAGCGCTCGCCGGCCACGTGGGAGTGAGCGCCCGGCCCGATCCCCCACCAGTCGCCGCTGTACCAGTACCCGAGGTTGTGCCGACAGCGCCCGGCGTCGTCACGAGCCCAGTTCGACAGCTCGTACCACTGGAGCCCGGCCTGGGAGAACAGCTCGTCGGCGAGGACGTACTTGTCGGCGGTCTCGTCGTCGTCGGGCATCGTGACCTGACCGCGACGGACCTTGCGAGCGAACGCCGTGCCCTGCTCGACGATGAGCGCGTAGGCGCTGATGTGGTCGGGCTCCATCGCCAGTGCGTCCTCGACCGTGCGGCGCCAGTCGTCCACGCTCTCGGTGGGGGTGCCGTAGATGAGGTCGACGCTGACCTGCTCGAAGCCGGCCTCGCGCGCCCAGTGCACCGCCTGCGGCACCCTCGCCGGGTCGTGGGTCCGGTCGAGCATCGCCAACACGTGGGGCACGGCCGACTGCATGCCGAACGAGATCCGGGTGAAACCGCCTTCTCGCAGCTCGGCCAGCGAGGCGGGGGTGACGCTGTCGGGATTGGCCTCCGTCGTCACCTCCACGCCGGGCGCGAAGCCGAAGGCGTTCTCCATGCCGCGCAGCATGCGGACGAGCTCGGACGAAGCCAGCTGTGTGGGCGTCCCTCCGCCGACGAAGACCGTGTCGATCCGCCGTTCCCCCACCGCTTCATGTGCGAGGGCGATCTCGGCGAGCGCCGAGTCTGCGTACTGCGCCCGCGTCGCGCCCTCGCCCAGTTCGTCGGACGTGTAGGTGTTGAAGTCGCAGTATCCGCATCGCACGTCGCAGAACGGCACGTGGAGATAAAGGCCGAAGGAGCGACCCCACTCCCTGGCGGTCGCTCCTTCGGCGGTCACGCGAGCCAGCCTAGCGGCCGGCAGCAAGACCCTCAGGCGGTGTAGAAACCGTCGAGGATGTCCTTGTAGTTCTCCTCCACGACGCGCCGCTTGACCTTCAGGCTCGGCGTGATCTCGCCCGACTCGACCGACAGATCGTGGTCGAGGATCGCCCACTTCTTGATCGTCTCCCAGCGGTTCAACTTGGTGTTGAGCTCGGCGATATAGCCCTCCATCTCCTGCTGCATCTGCGGCGAGGAGACGACCTCCGCGTACGGCTTGCCGGTCATGCCGTGCTGCTGCGCCCAGCCCTCCACGGCGTCGGGGTCCAGCGTGATGAGCGCGGAGCAGAAGTTGCGCTCACTGCCGTGCACGACCATCTGGCTGGCCAGCGGGCAGACCGCCTTGAACATGCCCTCGATGTGCGACGGCGCGACGTACTTGCCGCCCGAGGTCTTGAACAGGTCCTTCTTGCGGTCGGTGATGGTCAGGAAGCCGTCAGCGTCGAGGTGGCCGATGTCACCGGTGGCGAGCCACCCGTCCTCGGTGAGCGAGGACGCCGACTCGGCCTCGAGGTTGTGGTAGCCGCGCATGACGCCGGGCCCCTTGATGAGGACCTCGCCGTCCTCGGCGATCTTGACCTCCGTGCCGGGCATCGGCAGGCCCACCGTGCCGATCTTGAAATCGTCGGGGTGGTTGACGAATGAGCCGGCCGAGGTCTCGGTCAGGCCGTACCCCTCGAGCACCAGCACTCCGGCGGCGTGGAACCACTCGGCGATGTCACTCGACAGGGCCGCGGCGCCGGAGATGAAGAATCGGACCCGCCCGCCGAATCGCGCGCGGATCTTGGTGAACACGAGCTTGTCGGCGATCGCGTACTGGATCTTGAGCGGAGCAGGGATCGTCTTGCCGGCGCGCTCGAGGCGGGAGTGCTGCAGGCCCACCTTCTCGGCCCATCGGAAGAGCTTGAGCTTGACGCCGCCCTCCTCCTCCATCATGCCGACGATGCGGCCGTAGGCCTTCTCGAAGATACGCGGAGCGGCACCCATGAAGGTCGGCTGCACGACCGCGAGGTTCTCGACGATCTTGGGGACGCGGCCGTCGATCGCGGCCGGGAATCCGACCTGGAGCTGGGTGGTGAGGAGCACCTTGCCGAACGAGTGCGCCATCGGCAGCCAGCGGAACTCCAAGTCGTCGACGGAGAGGAATCCGCCGGCCGCGACCGCCGCGCCCTCGTACGTCCAACCGTCGTGGCTCAGCCGGACGCCCTTGGGGCGGCCCGTGGTGCCGGAGGTGTAGATGAGGGTGGCGAGGTCGTCGGGCTGTGTGGCTGCCACCCGGTCCTGGACGATCGTCGGGTGGTCCTGGAGGTGCTTCTCGCCGATCGCCTCGAGCTCGGTCAGGCCGATCACCCAGTCACCGTCGGTCTGGCCGTCGAACGTCACGACCTTGGCGACGCTGGGCAGCTCGGACCGCTTCTCGCGGAGCTTGGCGATCTGCTCGTCGTCCTCGGCGAACACGATCCGGCTGTCGGAGTCGGCCAGGATGTACTCGACGTCGTCGGCCACCGTGGTGGGGTACACCGTCGTGGTGGCCGCGCCGGCCGCGTTGACGGCCAGGTCGGCGAGAATCCACTCGTAGCGGGTGTTGGACGCGATCGCGACACGCTGCTCGCGCTCGATGCCGAGCGCGATGAGGCCGGCCGCGAGCTTCGTGACATGCTCGCCGGCCTCGGCCCAGGTGATGGACTGCCAGTTCTCGTTGGCGTCGGGGAATCGGAACGCTTCTCGGCTACCGGACTTCGCGACGCGGTCGAAGAACATCTCGCCCACGTTGCGGGCGCGGTTGTTGACGATCTCGAGCTGTTCGGGCGTGGCAGTGGCAGCGGACATCGTGCTCCTTCACCAGGGGGTTGTGGTGTGGATCACCCTAACCCATCGGGCGCACTTCCCACAGTGCTTTCCCGACGGGTGAAAGGACGTGGCGCCGCGTTTCAGGACGACTTGGGCTCGCTGGTGGACAGCGCGGCGATGAACGCCTCCTGGGGAACCTCGACACGGCCCACCATCTTCATGCGCTTCTTGCCTTCCTTCTGCTTCTCCAACAGCTTGCGCTTACGGCTGATGTCGCCGCCGTAGCACTTGGCGAGCACGTCTTTGCGAATCGCGCGGATCGTCTCGCGGGCGATGATGCGCGCTCCGACGGCGGCCTGGATCGGCACCTCGAACTGCTGACGCGGGATCAGCTCCTTGAGCTTGCCCGCGAGCGCGACACCGTACGAGTACGCGCTGTCGCGGTGGACGATCGCACTGAACGCGTCGACGATCTCACCCTGCAGCAGGATGTCGACCTTGACGAGGTCCGCGGCTTGCTCGCCGGACGGCTCGTAATTGAGCGAGGCGTAGCCCTTGGTCCGCGATTTCAGCTGATCGAAGAAGTCGAACATGATCTCGCCCATGGGAAGCGTGTACCGGATCTCGACGCGGTCCTCGGACAGGTAGTCCATGCCCTGGAGCTTGCCCCGCCGGGCCTGGCAGAGCTCCATGATCGCGCCGATGTAGTCGGCGGGAGCGAGGACCGTGGCGTCGACGATCGGCTCGTAGACGTTGGCGATCTTGCCGCTCGTGGGGTACTCGCTCGGATTGGTGACGACGACCTCGCTGCCGTCCTCCATCTCCACGCGGTAGACGACGTTCGGCGCCGTGGAGATGAGGTCGAGATTGAACTCACGCTCGAGCCGCTCGCGCACGATCTCCAGGTGGAGCAGTCCGAGGAAGCCGATACGGAAGCCGAAGCCCAGCGCACCGGACGATTCCGGCTCGAACTGCAGCGCCGCGTCATTGAGCTGCAGCTTCTCCAGCGCATCGCGCAGCGTCGGGTAGTCGTCGCCGTCGATCGGATAGAGCCCGGAGAACACCATCGGGTTGGGGTGCTGGTAGCCGCCGAGGGGTTCGGCGGCGGGCTTGCCCGCCGACGTGACGGTGTCGCCCACGCGGGACTGCCGGACCTCCTTCACGCCGGTGATGAGGTACCCGACCTCGCCGACACCGAGACGCCTCTCCTTGAGCGGCTCGGGGCTGATGACGCCCACTTCGAGCATCTCGTGGACGGCCCCGGTCGACATCATCTTGATCCGATCGCGATGACTGAGGCTGCCGTCGACCACGCGGACGTAGGTGACCACACCGCGGTAGGTGTCGTAGACCGAGTCGAAGATCAGGGCGCGAGCCGGGACGTCGGCGTCACCCTCGGGCGGCGGCACCTGGTCGACGATGACGTTGAGGAGGTTCTCGACGCCCTCGCCGGTCTTGGCCGAGACACGCAGGACATCGTCGGGATCGCCGCCGATGATGCCGGCGATCTCCTCGGCGTACTTCTCCGGCTGCGCGCCGGGCAGGTCGATCTTGTTGAGGACCGGGATGATGTGCAGATCGGCGTCCAGTGCCAGATAGAGGTTCGCGAGCGTCTGCGCCTCGATGCCCTGAGCGGCGTCCACGAGCAGGATCGCGCCCTCACAGGCCTCGAGGCTGCGGCTGACCTCGTACGTGAAGTCGACGTGCCCGGGGGTGTCGATCATGTTGAGCACGTACACCGTGCCGGCGTCGTCGCCGGTGCTCTTGGCGAACGGCATGCGCACGGCCTGGCTCTTGATCGTGATGCCGCGCTCACGCTCGATGTCCATCCGATCGAGATACTGGGCGCGCATCGCACGCTCGTCGACGACGCCGGTGTGCTGGAGCATGCGGTCGGCGAGTGTGGATTTGCCGTGGTCGATGTGCGCGATGATGCAGAAGTTCCGCAGCAACGCGGGGGGCGTGGAGCCGGGTTCCGGGCCCAACATGGAGGTCACCTACCGTCTACCAGACCAACGCGATCACGATGTTCACCACGACCAGGCCCGCGACGACGTGCGCCATCGGATTCGGGGCGGGCTTCTTCTGCTGGGTGAACGCCAGAACGGTCGCGATCAGCGCCACGAGCAGCTTGATCCCGATCTTGACGTGATTCGGGTCGCCGTCCTTGACATCGGTCATCTCCCACAGCGCCACCAGGATCAGACCGGTGACGAGAGCACCCGCGATGCTGTGGGCGATCCCCGGCGCGACCCGCGGTGCACGGATGTCGCGCAAGTACACCACGAGGGCGGCGGCCCAGCACACGATGTGCAGGACGAGGAGGACGGTGTAAAGAATGGACACGTCGACCATCCTAGGGGTCGCCTCGATTTGAGTCGGCGCCCCTGCGGCTGGTATCGTTGACGATCGCGTGTTCGACCGCGCCTCAAGCCGGCCGGCCGCGACCACCGCGTCACCCGTCGTTTCATGAGAGAACAGGTTTTGCCCCGTGGCGAACATCAAGTCGCAGATCAAGCGCAACCGTCAGAATGAGGCTGCGCGCCAGCGGAACAAGTCCGTGCGTTCGGCTCTGAAGACCTCGGTCCGCCGCTTCAACGAGGCCGTCGAGGCCGGCGAGCTCGACAAGGCTCAGGAGCTCGCCCGCGAGACCAGCCGCCGGCTGGACAAGGCCGCCTCCAAGGGCGTCATCCACAAGAACCAGGCCGCGAACCGCAAGTCCGCGATCGCCAAGAAGGCCGCTGCGCTCTGACGCACCCGCGCTGACACGATGCCCGCTCCCCCGAGGGAGCGGGCATCGTCGTTTCTGGCGACCCTGAGGTCAGGCGCGCTGGCGAGCGGCAGCGACGCGCAGGATCATCCGCTCGATCGCATACCCGGGCTCGGAGCCACCGCCTTTGACCTCGACGTCGGCATCGGCGACCGCGTCCATGGCGCGTCGCAGACCTTCGCTGTCCCACGAGCGCAGCTGCTGACGCAGCGCGCGAATCTTGAACGGCGGTGCGCCGACCTGCGCGGCGAGGTCCTGATCGCGCAAGCCGCCGGGGGCGCTGGCGAGAGAGGCGAGCTGACGAAGCCCTGCAGCGAAGGCCGAGGTGATGAGCACCGGAGCGACCCGCGCGGTCTCGGCCCACCGGGCGCGTTCGAGTGCGTTGGCGAGTTGCCCGGCGATGGCCGCGTCGGCGATCTCGTAGCCGCGGACCTCGGCCCTGCCGCCGAAGTACTGTCGGACGATCGCGCCGGTGATCGGGGCGCCGGGTTCGGTCGTCACGGTGAGTTGGTCGAGCGCGCCCGCGAGCGCACGCAGATCCTGTCCCACGGAGGTGACCAGTAGCCCGGCGGCCTGCTCGTCCATCGAGCGACCGAGGTCGCGGGCTTCGGTGCGCACCCACGCGATGTAATCGCGCTCATACTTCGGCGGCTGCACCTTGATCTCATGGACGGCCGCCGCCTTGCGCAGCTTGTCGAGCACGCCCTTGCCCTTGTTGCCGCCGCCGTGCACCAGGATGACGGCCACGTCCGGCTGCGGCTCGCCCGCGTAGGCGAGCAGCTCGACGGCCGCCGCCTCGGGGAGGTTCTCCAACTCGGTGAGCACGAGCGCAGTGGAGGCGGAGAACAGCGAGGGGCTCGTCAGCGCGGCGAGCTCGCCGGCGGCGACGCCCCCACCCACAGCCTCGGTGAGCTCGACATCGGCCTGTTCCTCGCGCACGGCCCGCACCGCGCGTACGCGGGTGCGCTCGGCCAGGAACTCGGCATTGCCGGTGATGAGAAGGATCTTGCCGAATGCCGTGGCCACGCCTCGAGGATAACGACGGCGACCGACACGTCCGTCACGGCGTGACGGCACGCAGATCGTCACCGTCGCGGACGACCGCGACGTCGCCGTGCAGGTCGGTCCGCCACCACCGGATACCGTGATCGCGCAGGAGTCGGAGCGCTGTCGCGGTGGGATGGCCGTAGTCGTTGTCGGCCCCGGCACTCACCGTCGCCACTCGTGCTCCGGTGCGCGCCACGAACTCCGCCGACTGGTCCGCGCTGCCGTGATGAGCGACCTTGAGGACGTCCGCCGTGATGTCGGTCGTTCGCATCGCCCGGCGCTGGGCCTCCTCCCCCAGATCGCCCGTGAACAGCACCCGCACTCCGTGCACCGTGACCCGCTGCAGCAGGCTGACGTCATTGCGTTCGGCAGGCGCGACATCGTCGCTCAGGGCGGGCCAGAGAGTCTCCAGCGTCACGTCCCCCAGGCGGATGACGTCACCGGGAGCGGTGGTGGCGCGCGGGACGCCGGGGATCTCAGGACCGCCTGACGGTCCGACGAGGACCCGGTCCACCGTGCGGCCCCGGATCGCTCCACGCCACCCAGCGACGTGATCGGCGTCGGCGTGACTGAACACCAGCACCCGGATGCGGTGGATACCCAGACGCCGCAAGCACCGGTCGATCGGTCCCGGCTCCATCCCGACGTCCACCACGAGCGCTTCGCCGGGCGCCGTGGGAACGACGCTGGCATCCCCCTGCCCGACATCGCAGGCGATCACGACCGCGTGCTCGGGCGGCCAGCCGGTCTGCGGAGGGCGCAGGATGCCGAGCAGCAGGCCGACTGTCAGCCCGGCGGCGATCAGGGGCCGGCGCGCGACGGCAAGGATGACCGCCACGACGAACGGCATGAGCAGGGCGAGCACCCACCATGGCCGCGCCCACGCTACCGCCGCGCCGTCGAAGGACGCCGAGTGCCGCCCGGCCGCCACGATGACGGACGCGGCCGCCACCGCGAGCGACCCGCACACCCGGGCCAGGGGCTCGATCACGAGCGCCAGCAGGCCGCCGAGCAGCCCGAGTACCGTCGCCGGGGCGACCGCGGGCGCGGCCACCACGTTGGCGACGACCGCGACCAACGAGACCTCGCCGGAGATCGCCGCGATCGTCGGGATACAGGCGAGATGGGCGCTCAAGGGCACGGCGATCGCCATCGCGACCCACGAAGGCATCCACCGCTCCAGGCCGAGCGTGAAGGGCGGCCCGAGGACGACGATGCCGCTCGTGGCGCACACCGACAGGATGAAGCCGGCCTCCCGGCTCATCCAGGGGTCGAGGAGCAGGACGGCGATGACCGCCCAGGCGAGGGCACGGAGCCCGTCGCGGGTGCCGCGGCCCATCGCGACCACTGCCACCGTCCCCATGATCGCGGCCCGTTGGACGCTCGGCTCGGGACGCGCGACGAGCACGAAGACCACGATCGCGACCAGTGCCGCGGCCAGCACCACCCCGCTGCGTCTCGTCCGCCGGACGAGCAGGAGCACCGCGCCGAGCACGATCGTCAGGTTGCTCCCCGAGACCGCGGTGAGGTGGGTGAGACCGGCACGCTGGAAGTCGTCGCGCAGCGCGTCATCGACGCCCGACACGTCGCCGCTGACGAGAGCCGGGACGAGGCCGGCGGCCGGCCCGTCGTGGTGCGCGACGGCGGCGCGGATGCCTTGCCGGACACGTTCACTCGCCTCCCACCACCACGGACCGTCGCGGACCGGGCTGATCCGGGTCACGCTGATGGTCGCGACCTCGTCGGAGCGTTCCGCCGGGGCCAGCCGGCCTTCCATGACCACCCGTCGGCCCACGACGAGCTCCGTCGGCTCCGTGCGGACGAACGCCGTCGCCCGCGCTCGTGTGCGCACCGCTCCGGCACTGCTCTGCGCCTCGCGGACCAGCACGGGGACGACGGCCGCCGCCTGCCCGAGTTCGCCGAAGGTGCGGGCGTCCTCTCGCACCTCGACATGAGCGGTCACGTGACGCCCCTCCTTCGCCCAGCTGCGGAGCGGATCGACGTCGACGACGGCGAGTCGAAGCGCCGCCCCCAGACAGATGAGCGCGAGCACGAGCAGCGGGAACGCGATGACCGGGCGGCGGTGGACGAGGGCGGCGACGATCAGCACGGCAGCCGCCAGCAGCATCGGCGCCCGCGCAGCATGGGCAACGGACCACGCGGCGCCGGCCCACGCGGCCAACGCCGCCGGTACGACGCGCAGGTCGTGGCCCAGTCGAGCCCCGGAGATCGCTGCCGCCGCGCTCATTGCACGACGACGTGATCGCGAAGCTCGGCCAGCGTGGCCTCCCCGATGCCCTTGACGTCGAGCAAGTCGTCGACGCTGCGGAACGGTCCGTTCTCGCTACGCCAGTCCAGGATCGCTGACGCGGTCACGGGACCGATACCGGGGAGTTCCTCGAGCGCCGGCTGATCCGCCCGATTGAGGTCGAGCGCTCGCCCCTCCGCTCCCCCGGTTCCCCCCGCCACCGGCGGTGGCGTGATGCCGACGAGCAACTGCTCACCATCGGTGAGCTCGCGGGCCATGTTCAACGAGGTCGTGTCGGGTTGACCGACAAGTCCACCGGCCGCCTCGATCGCCTCATGGACTCGGCTGCCGGGCGGCACTGTCACGATGCCTGGGCGAGCGACGGCGCCGACGACGTCGATCACGAGCTCCTTCGCCGGCGCGCTACTGGGCTCGGCCGACGGTTCGATCGCGACAGGTTCGTCGATCGTCTCCGGGCGGCCGGCGAGCACCCACCAGCCGACCAGGACGAGGACCGCGACCCCGGCGATGCCCAGGAGTGCGAGGTGGCGATCGCGGAGCCTCGCGTGTCGTGGCCCGGGCGGCTCGCCCTCCGCGGGGTCGTCCTCGGGCTGCCATTGAGCGTCGAACGCCGCGGCGAGCTCGGCGAGCCGACGACGTGCGACCTCCGCACGCGTCTCCTCCGGAGCTGGACCTCGAATCACGCCGATGACGCTAGGCGCGATGTGACCTCGGGGTCAGGTGACGGCGGACCGGTTGTGGACGAGCCGATGGTGTGGACGTGCCGGCCCCGTCAACGTTCCGTCACCGTGACCGCGATCATCCCCGGCCCGACGTGAGCACCGATGTCGGCGCCGACCTCGTCGACGGGAACACGGTCCCATCCCCAGGCCTCGGCGAGCTGGGCCGCGACGTCCTCGGCTCGCTCGCGAGCTGCCAGATGCTGCACCCCCGCGACGAAGCCCCCCGGGAAACGGTCCGTCGCCTGCCGTGCCAGTTCCACGACCCGGGCGAGCGCTTTGGACGCCGTGCGCACCTTCTCCAGCGGGACGACCTCTCCGTTGCGCACCGTGAGGATCGGCTTCACCGCCAGCGCCGACCCGATGACCGATGCGGCGACCCCCACCCGGCCACCCCGCTTCAGGTACTCGAGGGTGTCGACGTACAGCAGCACGGTCGACCGCTCCCCCGCCTCGCGAGCCGCCGCGACGATCTCCGCGCTCGACGCGCCCAGATCGCGCAGGCGCGCCGCAGCCGCGGCCGCGAACCCCGTGGCGATGCCGACCTGGCGGGTGTCGACGAAGTGGACCGGCACGGGGCAGCGCGCGGCCGCGATCCTCGCCGAATCGATCGTTCCGGAGACCTTGGAGCTGAGATGGACCGAGACGATCTCAGTGGCCCCGTCGGCGACCAGACCCGCGTAGACCGCCGAGAACGTCTCCGGCGACGGGCGCGAGGTGCTGACCTTGACCTTCGCGGTGAGCGCCTCGGCGATCCGGTCGGCCGAGATGTCGACGCCTTCGGTGAAGACCTGGGAACCGACGACGACGGTCGTCGGCACGACGGCGATCTTCTCGCGGCGCGCGTCGCCGGGATCGAGCGACGCCGTCGAGTCCGTGACGATCGCAACGGTCATGGCGTCACCTTATCCACCCGCCTCCCCGCCGGCGCGGTGTCCGGGGCGGAGTCAGACGACGACGTTGACGAGCTTGGGCGCCCGCACGATGACCTTGCGGATCTCGCGTCCGTCGATCGTGCGCACGACGTTCGGCTCGGCGAGCGCCAGCGCGGTCAGCTCGTCGTCCGACACGTCCGGGCTCACCTGGAGCTTGCCGCGGACCTTGCCCTGCACCTGCACGACGCAGGTCACCTGCGCGGCCACCAGGTACTGCGGATCGGCCTCCGGATACGGCGTATAGGTGATCGTCTCCGCGTGCCCGAGCCGCTCCCACAGCTCCTCGGCGAGGTGCGGCGCGAACGGCGCGAGCATCTGCACGAGCGGCTCGATCGCCGCGCGCCCGGTGACCGATTCCTTGGTCAGATGATTCGTCAACTCGATGAGCTTGGCGATCGCGGTGTTGAACCGCAACTCCTCCATGTCGCCGCGCACGCCGTCGATGGTGCGATGCAGCACGCCCAACGTCGCCGGCGCCAGCGCGTCGTCGGTGACCTTGACGCCTCCGGTCTCCTCGTCCACCACGAGGCGCCACACGCGCTGCAAGAACCGCTGCGAGCCCACGACCGCGCGCGTCTCCCACGGCCGGGACACGTCGAGCGGGCCCATGCTCATCTCGTACACGCGGAAGGTGTCGGCGCCGTAGGCCTCGTACATCTCGTCAGGGGTGACGACGTTCTTGAGCGACTTGCCCATCTTGCCGTACTCGCGCTCAACGCGTTCGCCGTTGTACCAGTACGTGCCGTCCTCAGCCTCCGTCACCTCATCGGCGGGTACATACGTGCCACGCGCATCGGTGTAGGCGTAGGCCTGGATGTAGCCCTGGTTGAACAGCCGGTGGAACGGCTCCTCGCTGCTGATGTGTCCCAGGTCGTGCAGCACCTTGTGCCAGAACCGGGCGTACAGCAGGTGGAGGACGGCATGCTCCACGCCGCCGACATAGAGATCCACGCCGCCGGTCGCACCCGGCGTGCGCGGACCGAGCCAGTACTCCTCGTTGACCGGGTCGGTGAGCCGATCGGGGTTGTGCGGATCGGTGTACCGCAGTTCGTACCAGCTCGAGCCCGCCCAGTTGGGCATCGTGTTGGTCTCGCGCCGATAGGTCTTCGGGCCGTCGCCGAGGTCGAGCTCGACCTCGACCCAGTCGTGCACGCGCGCCAGCGGCGGCTCCGGCTCGCTTTCGGCGTCGTCGGGCGCGTAGGTACGCGGCGAGTAGTCGGGAACGTCGGGAAGGTCGACCGGCAGCATGCTCTCGGGCAGCGCGATCGGCACGTCGTTTTCGTCGTAGACGATCGGGAAGGGCTCACCCCAGTAGCGCTGGCGGCTGAACAGCCAGTCGCGCAGACGGTAGGTCGTGGTGCCCTCACCCTGGCCCTTCTCCTCCAGCCAGGCGATGATGCGCGACTTGGCGTCGGCGACGGTGAGGCCATCGAGGCTGACCTCGTCGTTCGCGGAGTTCACCGCGACGCCGTCACCGGTGAACGGGAGCGTGTCCTCGCCTTCGCCCTGCACGACGCGCGGGGTGGGCAGGCCGAACGACTCGGCGAACTCGAAGTCGCGCTCGTCGTGACCGGGCACGGCCATGATCGCTCCGGTGCCGTAGCCCATCAGGACGTAGTCGGCGACGAACACGGGAATGCGCTCCCCGTTGACCGGATTGATCGCGAACGAACCGGTGAAGACGCCGGTCTTCTCCTTGTTCTCCTGACGCTCGACGTCGGACTTGGCCGCGGCCGCCGTCCGGTAGTCGGCGATCGCCTCGGCCGGTGTCGCCGCTCCGCCGGTCCAGCGGGCGTCCGTGCCCTCGGGCCAGACCTCCGTGGTCAGCGCCTCGACGAGGTCGTGCTCGGGCGCCAGCACCATGTAGCTCGCGCCGAACAGGGTGTCGGGACGGGTCGTGAAGACGACGATCGGCTCATCGATTCCCGGGACCTCGAACTGAACGTGCGCTCCGTGCGAGCGGCCGATCCAGTTGCGCTGCATGAGCTTGACGGGTTCGGGCCAGTCCACGCGGTCGAGATCGTCCAGCAGCCGATCGGCGTAGGCCGTGATGCGCATCTGCCACTGCTTGAGGCTGCGCCGGAACACCGGGAAGTTGCCGCGCTCGCTGCGGCCGTCGGCGGTGACCTCTTCGTTGGCCAGCACCGTGCCCAGACCGGGCGCCCAGTTGACCGGCGCCTCGCTCAGATAGGCCAGGCGGTAGCCGTCGATGACATCGGCACGTTCCTTGGTCGAGAGGTCGGCCCACACGGCGCCACCAGGGACGTCGCGCGCGCCGTTCTCGAACTCGGCGATCAGCTCGGAGATCGGCCGGGCGCGGTCGAGATCCTCGTCGTACCAGGCGTTGAAGATCTGCAGGAAGATCCACTGCGTCCAGCGGACGAAGTCCGGATCGATCGTCGCGAACGACCGGCGCGGGTCGTGCCCCAGACCCAGGCGGCGCAGCTGGCGACGCATGTTGGCGATGTTCTCCAGCGTCGTCTCACGCGGATGGCGGCCGGTCTGCACCGCGTACAGCTCAGCCGGAAGGCCGAACGCGTCGTACCCGAGGGCGTGCAGGACGTTGTCGCCTCGCATGCGTCGATAGCGTCCGACGACGTCGGTCGCGATGTATCCCAGCGGGTGACCGACGTGCAGACCGGCCCCCGAGGGGTACGGGAACATGTCCATGATGAAGTATTTGGCGCCGTCGACTCGCGGGCTCGCGTCGTCCGCGGCGAGGTCGCCGACGGGGTTGGGCGCGTCGAACGTTCCCTCGGCCTCCCAGCGGTCCTGCCAGCGCAACTCGATCCGCTCGGCGAGCGCGCTGGTGTAGCGGTGGCCGGATTCGGTCATGGGCGCGGAGTGCTGCGGGGACGTGGTCACCGGTCAATGCTAGCCAGCGCGCTGCGTCCACCTGGAGACAGGACGAGCTTCGGCCTCATGAGTCCTCGACGATGATGGGTCGCCAGCGCGCCCACGCCCCGAAGATCGCGGCCGTCACGAGCAGGGCGATGCCCGTCCACAGGTTCACGTGGAAGCCGTCGCCCTTCGCGAGATCCTCCTCGGACGTGAAGAACAGGCCGACGACGACGAGGACGACGCCGTAGAAGCCGAGCAGACCGCCGATGATGTAGCGGATGTCGAAGGCGCCGGCGGTCTTCTTGGTGGTCGGTTCGCTCATGATGGGGTCCTAGAAGATCACGTTGAAGATGACGACGATGACCAGCGCGATGCCGGCCAGCTTGGTCGGTGACTGGTACCACGGCATCGTCGACTGGTCGGGGTCGGTCAGCGACTCCTTCGGCGTCAGCGAGTACACCAGGCCGACGAGCTGCTTCTCAGGCTTCGGCACCGTGACGGTGGTGACGGCGACGCTCACCGCGATATCGACCACGAAGGCGGCACCGGCCGCGGCGAAGCTCGCGCCCTGACCGCTGAACGGGAGCACACCGAGGCTCAGCCCGCCGAGCGCGTCCTGGCTGAGGACGGCCACGGCGACCGCCGCCAGCGTGCCGGAGACCAGACCGGTCCAGCCCGCCGTGGGCGTCATGCGCTTCCAGAACATGCCGAGGATGAAGGTGGCGAACAACGGGGCGTTGAAGAACCCGAACAACGTCTGGAGGTAGTCCATGAGGTTGCTGTAGTTCGAGGCGATGAAGGCCGTTCCGATCGCGATCACGGTGGCGGCGACGGTCGCGAGACGCCCGACCAGCGTGTAGTAGTCGTCCTCGCGGTCCTTGACCACATACTGCTGCCACAGGTCGTAGCTGAAGACGGTGTTGAAGGCGGAGATGTTGGCGGCCATACCCGCCATGAACGATGCGAGGAGTCCGGCGATCGCGATGCCGAGCATACCGTTGGGCAGCAGGTCGCGCATCAGCAGCAGGATCGCGTCGTTGTACGTGACTCCCTCGACCGCGTCACCACCCTTGAGAGCCGCCAGCTCGGGCACGATGATCGCCGCGATCATGCCGGGGATGATGACGACGAACGGGATGAACATCTTCGGGAACGCGCCGATGATCGGAGTGCGCCGCGCGGCCGAGATCGAGTCGGCCGCCATGGCTCGCTGGACCTCGACGAAGTTCGTCGTCCAGTAGCCGAACGACAGCACGAAGCCGAGCCCGAAGACGATGCCGACGACCGACCAGAACGGATTGTCGATGCCCGTGAGATCGGTGCCGGGCCACGAGCTGAGTTGCTCCGGGCCGGGTTGGATGCGCTCGCGGAGGCCGTCCCAGCCGCCCACCTTGTGCAAGGCGATCGTGGTGAGCGGGACGAGCGCCGCGACGATGACGAAGAACTGCAGCACCTCGTTGTAGATCGCCGCCGACAGTCCCCCCAAGGCCGTGTAACTGAGCACGATGATCGCGGCCACGACGAGCGAGACCCACAGCGGCCAGCCGAGCAGACGGTTGACGATGGTCGCGAGCAGGAAGAGATTGATGCCGGCGATCAGCAACTGGGCGATGGCGAAGCTCACCGCGTTGACGAGATGGGCGCCGGTACCGAACCGCTTGCGCATGAACTCGGGGACGCTGCGCACGCCCGAGCCGTAGTAGAACGGCATCATCACGACGCCGAGGAACAACATCGCCGGCACGGCACCCACCCAGAAGTAGTGCGCCGTCGCCATGCCGTACTGGGCGCCGTTGGCCGACATCCCCATGATCTCGACGGCACCCAGGTTCGCGGCGACGAAGGCCAGGCCCGTGACCCAGGCGGGAAGGGACCGGCCGGAGAGGAAGAAGTCGATGCTGGACGAGACTTGCCGCCGCGCCAGGAGGCCGATGCCGAGGACCACCGCGAAGTACGCCACCACGATGAGGTAGTCGACGACGTTCGCGTCCAGACGGAACGTCGAGTCTGCTGCGATCACAGTCGGTGACGCTACTCCCGTGGCAGCACAACCGCAAGGCGGCCGCGCGAGCGGTCACGCCCGCAGGGCGCAGAAGGCCTCCACCTTGCGAGTCGGTCCAGAGACGATGAGCTCGTCGGAGGCGTTGACCAGGGTCTCCGGACGCGCGTAGGTGAAGTCCTCGCCGCGTCGTTTGACGCCGACGACGGTGATGCCGTACTTGCTGCGCAACGCGGCTTCGGCGAGGGTCTGGTCGAAGGCGACTCGCGGTGCACGGGTGCGGGCGATGGAGAAGCCGTCGTCGAACTCGATGTAGTCGATCATCGCGCCCGTCACCATGTGGGCGACACGCTCGCCCATCGCCGACTCGGGCCGGACCACATGCGTGGCTCCGACACGCTCGAGGATGCGGGCGTGCTTGGCGTTGATGGCCTTGGCCCACACCTCCTCGACGCCGAGCTCGACGAGGCTGAGCACGGTCAGCACGCTCGCCTCGATGTCCGTGCCGATACCGACCACGGCGCGGTCGAACTGGTCGGCGCCGATCTGCCGCAGGGCCTCGGTGTCGGTGGTGTCCGCCGCCACGACGTGGGTGAAGTCGCTCGCGTACTTCTGCACGATGTCGGGGCGTTCGTCGACGGCCAAGACCTCATGGCCGAGGCGCTCGAGGGACCGCGAGACCGAGGATCCGAACCGGCCGAGCCCGACCACGAGGACGGGGGCGGTGAGGGGACTGTCGTTCTTACCCAATGATCGGTTGCTCCTCGGGAAGGTGGTACCGGGGTTGACGACGCCGCAGGACGAACGCGGACGCTGCCGCAATGGTGCCCACTCGGCCGATGAACATCAACCCGATGAGCACCAGCTGGGATGCCGTGTCGAGTTCTGGTGTCAATCCTGTCGACAGGCCGGTGGTGCCGAAGGCGGAGGTCACCTCGAACAAGGCGTCGATGTGGGACGCGTCGGACCAGAGCATCAGCAGCATGGTTCCGCCGTAGACGAGCATGACCGCCAGCAGCGCGATACTGATCGCGGTTCGCACGGTGCGTCCGCTGACGGAGCGACGGCCGATCTGCACCTCGGGGTCGCCCCGCAACTCCGCGAGGATGACGAAGGCCAGGAGCAGGAACGTGGTGACCTTGATCCCGCCTGCCGTACTCGCGCTGCCACCGCCGATGAACATCATGACCACCGCGATGGCCTGCGTCTCGGCCTCGACGAGGTTCCAGTCGAAACTCTGCAGACCGCCCGAACGCGGCATCACGCCACCCTCGATCGCCGTCACGATCTTGTCGACGAGCGGCATGTCCTGGAGCGTTGCCGGGTTGGCCCACTCGATCGCGAGGAAAGCGAGCGCGCCGATCGCGAACAGCAAGAGTGAGCCCCAGACCGTGAGCCGCGTGTGGATGGTCCAGCGGCTCGGACGCCGCCACCCGCGATAGAGCTCGGCGAGTACGGGGAAACCGACGGCACCGATGAAGACGGCGACCGAGACGGGAAGAAGCACCGCTTCGTCCCCCGCATAGCGCCCCAGGCTGTCGGAGTTGAGGGAGAAGCCGGCGTTGTTGAAGGCCATGACGGCGTCGAACACACCGTTCCAGAGGGCCTCGGGAAGGGAGTCGAAATACGCGATCCGGTAGCGGACGGTGAGGAAGATCGCCGTCACCGCCTGGAAGCCGAGCAGGGTCACCGTGACGCGGCGAAACAGCGGGCGCACCTCGCCGAGGCTCACCACGTGCATGTCGACCTGCGCCAGCATCTGCGTGCGCAGCCCGAGCCGACCGCCAATGAACAAGCCCAGCACCGTCGCGAGCGCGATGATCCCGATGCCGCCGATCTCGACGAGGATCAAGATGATGACGTGCCCGATGGGCGACCAGTAACTCCCCGTGTCGACGGTGGTCAGACCGGTCACCGTGACCGCGGACGTGGCGGTGAAGAGGGCGTCCATGAACGTCGGATTCGTCTCGCCCGCCCGGGCGAACGGCAGGAGCAACAGCAGCGTGCCCACGAGGATCAACGCGAGGAACACGAGCGGCAGCAGTCGCACGGGATGCGCGACAGCGGGCGGAATACGCCAGCGCCAGGAGGAGCTCACCACCGCACGACCGTACCGCGGAGCCGGCGAGGACGGCGATCAGACGCGGCGTTCGACCGCACCGCTACCCTGATGCGGTGACCTCGACGACCGACCGGCTGGCCATCGCCATCGTCACCTTCAACCGATCGGCCCTCCTCGCCGAACTGCTCGACAGCGCGACCCGGATGGAGGCGCAGCCGTACCGGGTGGTGGTCGTCGACAACGCGAGTACCGACGACACTCCGGCGATCATCGAGTCGTTCCGCGACCGCTTTCGCGACGGCGTCCTCGTCAACCACCGGCTCGACGTGAACACCGGCGGTGCCGGCGGGTTCAGCGAGGGGACCCGGGTCGCCCTCGAGCACGGGGCCGAGTGGATCTGGCTCATGGACGACGACGTCGAGATCCTGCCCGAGGCGGTGGAGCGCTTCGCACCCTGGATGGAGCGGTTCGCCGTATTGCACGGCCGCCGGTACGACGTCGACGGTTCGCCGTTCTTCTGGCAGGCCAAGTTCAACCAGTTCCTCGGGGTACCGCTCCCCTACACGAGCAAGGCGTTCAACCCCGAGGGGTACGCCATCACCAACTCGGGGACGTTCGAGGGCATGCTCATCCGCGCCGACATCGTGCGACGGATCGGCCTGCCCGATCCCCGGTTCTTCATCTCCTGGGACGACGCCGTGTACGCGTGGCTCGCCTCGCGATACACGCAGGTCGCCTACGTCGACGCGTTCGTGCTCAAGCGCAAGCGCGAACAGCGCCAGATCAACCTCGGTCTGCGACATCTCAACGACTCGAGCCCCCTGGCCAAGTACCACGTCATGCGCAATCGGGCATACGTCGGCCGGTACTTCGCCGAGCACGGACAGCTGAACCGCCTCGGTTTCGCCCTCGGCACCGCCCTCACCTTCGCCAAGGAGGTCTTCCGTCTCCTCGCGGTGGAGCGCAGCCTCACGGGTGTCGGCGTACTGGTCAAGGGCTGGCGGGACGGGCGTGCGATCTGGCGGGACCGCTCGTGGCGTCCCATGCCCGCCCTCGCGTCCTCCGACGGCGCGCGCGAGAATTGATGCACACCAACGGCGGGGGCGTTGGGTCATCCCAGTACGCTCACTCCGTTGCGGCTCTCGATCTGCAAGGAAGTTGATGCCTCGTGACTGTGCTGGCCCACGTCGTTCCGGGACCGACCGACGATCGTGACCTCTCGGCGCTGTACGTCGACCACACTGGCGCGCCCAAGCGCATCTCCTATGCCACGTACTTCAACGCCTTCCCGGCCGGCTACTGGAGCCAGTGGACGACGGTCGAGCAGGTGACCTTGACGGTCGAGACGCAGGGCGAGGGAACCCTCGAAGTCTTCGTGTCCGACGCGAGCTCGCAGTCACGCGTCGCTCACACCGAGACGCTCGCAGGCCGGCACACGACGCGCGTCGACCTCTCGCTGCGCGGGCGCAGCGCCGGTGGCTGGTTCTGGTTCGACTTCCTGCCCGCCGACACCGACGCTCCGGTGGAGCTCATCGAGGCCAACTGGTCCACCGACGCCGCGCCACGCACCGAAGGCAAGGCATCGATCGGCATCACGACGTTCAACAAGCCCGACTACTGCGTGGAGACGCTCCGCGCGCTAGCGGACGCGCCGAGCGCCCTGTCGGTGCTCGACACCATCTATCTCGTCGACCAAGGCACGGCCAAGGTCGCCGATGAGCCGGGGTACGACGAAGCGGCCGGACAATTGTCGTCGCAGCTGCAGGTCATCGAGCAGGCCAACCTGGGCGGCTCGGGAGGCTTCTCCCGAGCGATGCTCGAGACTCTCGATGCGGGCACGAGCGCGTTCACGCTCCTGCTCGATGACGACGTCGAGATCGAACCCGAGGCCATCTACCGCATCGTGCAGTTCGGCCGGTTCACGACGCGCCCCACCATCGTCGGTGGGCACATGTTCGATCTGCTCAACCCGTCTGTCCTGCACGCCTGGGCCGAGATCCTCGACCTCAAGTACTTCATGTGGCGTCCCGGCCCGCCCGCCCACTCGCGGCATAACTTCCGCGAGCGCAACCTGCGCGCCACGCCGTGGACGCATCGCCGCGACGACGCCGATTACACCGGTTGGTGGATGTGTCTCATCCCGGTTGAGGCGATCAAGCGCATCGGCTTGTCACTGCCGGTCTTCATCAAGTGGGACGACGCGGAGTACTCCGTTCGGGCTCGTGCGATCGGGGTCCCGACGGTCTCGCTGCCCGGCAGCGCCCTGTGGCACGTGGCGTGGATCGATAAGGACGACTCCCGCGACTGGCAGGCGTACTTCCACGCCCGCAACCGACTGATCGCTGCGCTCGTGCACTCGGACTATCCCGCCGGCGGCCGGCTCTTCTCCAACCTCGGCCGGATCGACGTCAAGCACCTGCTGTGCATGGAGTACTACGCGGCGCACATCCGCGAGCGCGCCTACCGTGACGTGCTGCGCGGGCCTGAGCACCTGCATGAGGAGATCGGCACGATCCTCGGCGAGCTGCGCGCCGAGCGCGGCCGCTTCGTGGAGAACCAGGTGCACAACGCGCCGCAGGACATCCCGTTCTCGCGGGAGGGACGTCTGACGTTCGACATCGAGGTGGACGCACCGCCGAGGCGGCCCATGCTGCCCGCCTTCACGGCGCGCCACTTCGCGCGGCACTGGTCGAAGCCCTCAGAGCCGCAGGATGCCGAGCCTCAGGTGGAACTCGTTCGACGTGACGCGACGTGGTGGCGCATGCCGCGTTACGAGTCGGCTGTCGTGACCGACGCGCAGCGTACGTCGGCGGTGATCTACCGACGCGATCGCGACTTCTTCCGCGCCCAGTTCCAGCGCAGTCGCGCAGCGTTGAACGAGGTGGAGAAGAACTGGAACCGTCTCGCGCAGGAGTACCGAGCCGCCATGCCCGACATCACCTCGCCGGAGACGTGGCGACAGACGCTGCTCAAGGGGGACTGAGCGTTCGCTGACAGTTGAGAAGAGGGCGCACCCGCCATGGGTGCGCCCTCTTCTTCGGTCTCCGTCAGGCGTCGCTTCGGCCGAACATCGGCGCGATCGTGTTGCGGAACGCCGACAGTGCCGAACCGATCGCCATGTGCATGTCGAGGTACTGGTAGGTGCCGAGCCGGCCGCCGAAGTGCACGCGGTCCTCACCCTTCTGCAGCTCGCGGTACTTGAGCAGGCCCTCGCGGTCCGCCGCGGTGTTGATCGGGTAGTACGGCTCGTCGCCGGACTCGGCGAAGCGCGAGAACTCCCGCATGACGACGGTCTTGTCGTCGGGGTAGCGGTCGCCGCGCTCGGGGTGGAAGTGGCGGAACTCGTGGATGCGTGTGAACGGCACCTCGCGATCCGCGTAGTTCATGACCGGCGTGCCTTGGAAGTCGGGGACGTCGACGACCTCGCGCTCGAAGTCAAGGGTCCGCCACGACAACGCGCCCTCGGCGTAGTCGAAATAGCGGTCCACCGGCCCGGTGTAGATGACGGGCACCTGGCCCACCACGGCCGACTTGTTGGCGGGCTGCGACGGATCGAAGAAGTCCGAGTCGAGCCGGATCTCGATGTTCGGGTGGTCGGCCATCCGCTCGAGCCACGCCGTGTAGCCGTCGACGGGAAGGCCCTCGTGACGGTCGTTGAAGTAGCGATTGTCGTAGGTGTAACGCACCGGCAGGCGGGTGATGATCTCGGCGGGCAGCTCCGTGGGATCGGTCTGCCACTGCTTGGCGGTGTAGTCGCGGATGAACGCCTCGTAGAGCGGGCGCCCGATGAGCGAGATCGCCTTCTCCTCGAGGTTGCTGGCGCTGGCGGTGTCGAACTCCTCCGCCTGCGAGGCGATCAGCTGGCGCGCCTCGGCCGGCGAGTAGGCCGCCCCGAAGAACTGGTTGATCGTACCGAGGTTGATCGGCAGCGGGTACACGACGCCGCGGTGATTGGTGTAGACGCGGTGCTGGTAGTTCGTGAAGCTCGTGAACCGGTTGACATACTCCCAGACCTGCTCGTTCGAGGTGTGAAACAGATGAGCGCCGTAGCGATGCACCTCGATGCCGGTGTCCGGATCGTCCTCGCTGTAGGCGTTGCCGCCGATGTGCTCCCGGCGCTCGACGACGAGGACCTTGAGTCCGAGCTCGTCGGCGGCGCGATCGGCGATGGTCAGGCCGTAGAAGCCCGATCCGACGACCACGAGGTCAGCTTGCATCAGTGCGCACTCCAGTCTTCTCGAGGGACGAACCGCGTCAGTCTAACGTAGGCGAGCGAGCCGAAATCGGCGCTCGTCAGTTGGTCGGGGCAGTGAGGAGACCGGCGCGGTCGAGGCGGTCTTGCAGCTCTCCCGGTAGCACCCAGAGCTGGCTGCCGTAGTCTCTGCCGCCGCGCACCGCCCGGGCCCCCAAAGAACGGGCATCGGGCCACTCCTGGCATGAGACGACCAGATCGGCGGTGAAGTCTTCTTTCGACGGCCAGACCACCTCGAAGTCGCGGGGGCTCAGCCAGAAGCCAAGGAGATTCTGCGCCTGCGGCGACAGGTTCCCTGGGACGCGGCACTCTCGGTCGAAGTCGACCTCGTCAACGGGAGCGCCGGCGACTCTTTCGACGTTCCTCAGCGTCTGGACCATGCCGGGCCGTCCGCCCTCGCTTGCTTGGAAGCTACCGGAGGCCTCATTAGCGGCCACGCTGGCGGTCACCGCCGCCACCGCGAAGATCGCGACGAACGCGAGCGGGCGACGCCGCAGGACCATCGCGAGGACGAGTCCGACGACGACCGACAGCGAGGCGATGACCCAAAACCGGTTCTCGTTCGTGAACCAGGGCAGCAATCCCGGAGCGAACGGCTCATCCGGCAACAGCCACCACCAGGGCATCACACCGGGAATGTGGGCCGGTGTGATGTAGCCCCACGTCGGCGCGAGGGCCGCGACTTTGAACAGCACCACGGCGAGCACAGCGGCAGCCCCCACCGCGCCGCTCACCAGGAGTTTCCACGACGCCCCTCGCACGATCACGGCGAGGCCGATCGCCACGACCAGCGCTGTGAAGGGGTCCGCGTAGCGCCCGTACAGCCACGCGTCGAGGCGCCGCCACTCGTTCAAGTAGAGGTTGGCCTCGCCGGACCAGGCCAAGACTGACAGCAGTACCATCGCGAGGACGACGCCCAGGACCAATCCCGCCGGGCCGACCATCCCGTACCTCAGTTCCCGCGCCATCCCAACACTGATGGCGACCGCACCGACGGCGACTACCCCGAACGACGCGACGAGTTGATACCAGACCTGGCCGGAACCCGCGACGGCCAGCAGCCCGGCCGTCGTCGTCTCAAGGTTCTGCCTGAATCCCTCGGTTTGGGTGAACGCACCTTCAACCAGACGGTCGTTGAGCGCTGTCGCAAGTTTCGCGACACCCCAGCTGAGTCCGACCAAAGCCAGGAGACCGCACAGGGCCGGGAGCCAGGAGCGGCGGAAGAAGAACAGCAGCCAGATACCCACCGCGAGCACGAACGGAAGAACTCGAGCATGGGTGAGATACGCGAGTGCGACCAAAGCCGAGAGCAGAAGCGCACGGCCCACACTCGGTCGCTCCCACAGGCGCATCCCGGCGAGCACGGACGCCGCCACGACCAGCATTAGCAGACTCTCGCTGAGTACGTAGTCGGACTGCAGCGCACGGCTCGGGAGGCACATCACGACCGCCGCTACCGTGACGGCCTGCGGCCGCGTGAGCCCGCATCGACGCACCAGGGCCGACAGTGGCCAGATGGTCGCCACCGCGAGCACCACCGCGATGGCAATTGCGACTCTGTACACGGCGAGAGGGTCTTGCGTCACCCACCACACGGGGGCGATGACGACGGACCACCCGGGGTAGTAGCCGCCGCTATCCACGGGACCGGCCGGCGGATCCCCCGCGATGAGCCGGGCCATCTGCAAATACGTAATCTCGTCGAACGGGAAGGAGGGCGAACGCGCGCTCCAGGCCACGGTGATGTGCGTCCCCACTGCGGCAATGACCGCCAGGATCGCAGAGAAGGTCCACCAGGAGCGTCGATCGTCGCCGGACGGCTCCCCGTGTTCGGGTGCGTCCGACGCCACCTCCGGCTCGGTGTCAGCGGCGTGACGTTCTCGCGATCTCATGATGTGGAGGTAGCCTCCTGGGCCTCAGTTGGGCGTGTGCCGAGGACCCAGCCTAGACGTCGGGCCTCGTCGGCCGTTGAAGGACACCTCCGCTCTTTTCACCTCGGTTACCATGTGCGAGGCGTAGCACGCGTCGATCCCCGAGCTCACTCGAAAGAAGACATGCGCGTTTTCGTACAGATCCCCTGCCTCAATGAGGAGTCGACTCTTCCGGCGGTTCTGGAGAGCATCCCCGAGTCGATCCCCGGGGTCGACGAGCTCGAAGTGCTGGTCATCGACGACGGTTCGACCGACCGGACGGTCGAGGTCGCACGCGAGCACGGCGTGCGGCATTTCGTTCAGCACACGCGCAACATGGGACTGGCCCGCTCGTTCCGGGACGGTGTCGACTACGCACTGCAGCACGGCGCGGATGTTGTCATCAACACCGACGGGGACAATCAGTATCCGCAGGAGCGCATCGGCGACCTCGTCGTGCCGATCCTCGAGGGTCGCGCCGACATCGTCATCGGCGACCGCCAGACGAAGACGATTGAGCACTTCTCGCCGTTCAAGAAGTTCATGCAGGCGGTGGGCAGCCAGGTCGTGAACAAAGCGGCCGGCACCGAACTTCCCGACGCCGCGAGCGGTTTTCGCGCCTACACGCGCGAGTCGCTCATCCGACTCAACATCATCACGCAGTTCAGTTACTGCATGGAGACGATCATCCAGGCGGGCAACAAGCGCCTGCGTATCGAGAGTGTTCCGATCACGACGAACCCGAAAACTCGGGAATCGCGGTTGTTTGCGAACATCTTCCAGCACATGGCCAAGTCGGGCCAGGCGATTATGCGCAGTTACATCATGTTCAAGCCGCACACGGTCTTCCTGAGTCTGGCCACGGTGTTCTTCGTCGCCGCAATGATCCCGTTTCTGCGCTTCTTTTACTTGTTTCTCAGGGGCGAAGGCGGGGGACACATCCAGTCGCTGATCTTCGGGACCGCCATGCTCGTCGGCGCCCTGCTGTCGTTCGCTCTCCTGGTGATCTCTGACCTTCTGGCGACCAACCGCACCCTGATCGAGGAGTCACTCGAGCGCATCAAGAGGCTCCAGTACTCCCCTGAACGTCTCCTGCCTCCCATACCCGAGGCGGATGAGTCCGACGCCCCGCTCGCCCGGAGCATCGAGGGCGATCAGGTTCCGCCGCCCGTGGAGACTAGCAGCGAGCACTGGCGTTGAGAATCCTCGGTTTCGGCACCTATGAGCGGGCCAAGCACCCACGCGTCGGGATTATCCTCGACGGGCTCCGTCAGCGCGGTCACGACGTCAAGGAGGCCAACCGACCGCTCGGCCTGTCGACGGCCGAGCGCGTCACGATGCTCCAGCAGCCGTGGAGACTGCCGCTGCTCGTGCTGCGGCTCCTGGCTCGCTGGACGTCCCTCGCGGTCGCGGCACGGCGCACTGCTCGATCCCACCGCCCCGACGTCGTGATCGTGGGCTACCTCGGTCACTTCGACGTCGTCCTGGCCCGGTTGGTGTTTCCTCGCACGCCCATCGTCCTGGACCACCTCATCTTCGCGGCCGACACGGCCCAGGACCGCGGAGCCCGCGGGCTCCGCGTCCGCCTGCTCGGGCTGCTCGATCGCCTCGCGCTCGCCTGCTCTGACCTCGCCGTGGTCGACACCGAGGAACATCACGCGCTGCTCCCCCGTCGGACACGTGGGCTCGTCGTTCCCGTGGGCGCCACGCACGAGTGGTACGCGGCCGGTCGCAGCGCATCACGAGGCGGCACCTCGCCCAGCGTGGTGTTCTTCGGTCTGTTCACGCCGTTGCAGGGAGCGCCGATCATCGCCGAAGCGCTTCGATCAGCCCGCGAACGCCTCCCCGAACTGCGCGTCACCATGGTCGGCACGGGTCAGGACTACGCGGAAGCACGCCGCATCCTGGCCGACGACGATACCGTGACGTGGATGGACTGGGTGAACCCGGCCGATCTTCCCCGCCTCGTCGCCGAGCACGATGTATGCCTCGGAATCTTCGGCGACTCCCACAAGGCACGACGCGTCGTTCCGAACAAGGTGTACGAGGGCCTGGCCGCCGGGTGCGCGGTGATCACCAGCGACACCCCGCCTCAACGACGGGCGCTTGGAGATGCCGGTGTTCTCGTACCTCCGGCCGATGCCGAGGCGCTGGCGGACGCTCTCTTTTCCCTCACCGCAGACCCTAAGGCGCTTGCGCGCGCATGCGCTGCGAGCGGCGCACGCGCCGCCGGGTTCAGCGCCGAAAGGGCCGTCGAACCGTTGGAGTCCGCGTTGAAGTCCCTCGTCGCATGAGCGCCGTGCTGTCCGCCCTGCGATCCCCCGCCGTCAAAGTGGCGTTCCTCATCGTCGCCGTCTTCCTCGGCACCTATGCGGTCATGGAGAATCGGGGCGAACTCGCCGAGGCCCTTCGAGAACTGCACGGGCCGGCGGTGATCGCGTCGTTCATCGCGGGCGTGCTTTACATCTGGTGCACCATGATGTCGTGGCGAGCAGTCCTGACCGACTTCGGCTCGCCGCTGCCTCTCAAGGCGGCCGTGCGGCTTTTCGGACTGAGCCAGATCGGCAAGTACATTCCCGGTGGCATCTGGAACTTCCTCGCGGCGGCCGAAATGGGTGCCGACCACGAAATTCCCCGACGCCGCTCCGTCGGCGCCATGGCTGTGAGCGTCCTCGTCTCACTCATGACAGGTCTCGCGCTGGGCGCGGTCGCCTTCGTGCTGTCACCGGCGGACGCGCTCCAGCGTTGGGAGTGGCTTCTCATTGCCACCCCCTTGCTCATGCTCATGCTCCTCCCACCGGTGATGAACCGCCTCATCGGCGTAGTCCTGCAGGTCACCCGCCGTCCCAGACTCCAGCAGCCCTTGACAGTCCCAGGGCTCGGACGCGCCATAGTCTGGGCCGTCCTCGCATGGCTTGTCGCCGGCGCGCACGTGTCGTTCCTGGCGGTGAATCTGGGTATGTCATCATCCCTTCGTACCTGGGCTCTGGGTACTGCGGCATACGCGCTCGCGTGGGTGGCAGGTTTCCTCGTGGTGATCTCACCAGCGGGTGTAGGGGTTCGCGAAGCGGTCCTCGGCGCCAGCCTTGCGGGCGCGGGAATGTCAACGGGACAAGTTCTGGCACTCGTCCTACTCAGCCGGTTCCTGCTGACACTCACAGATTTCGCCTTCGCGGCCGCCGGCCTTGCCAGTGGCCGCAGCCGCCATCCCAACTGACCCGGATCGTTGCTTCCGGTCGGCGCTCTCGGACAGTGACGCCAGCCGGTTGGTAACCAGCAGTATGGTGGTCAAGTGCGAGTGACCCTCCTCGGCTTCCGTCGCCATCTTCGGCTCGTCGTCGGCGATCATCGATCGAGGTTCCTCGCCGTCGGCGCCACGAACACTTTCGTGGGTTACGCTCTTTTCGTCGCCTTCGACACTTTCATCTACCGCTCAGAACGCCTCGGCTATCTCCTGAGCCTCGGCAGCTCCTACGCCATATCAATAGCTCTCGCGTTCTGGTTGTACCGCGTGTTCGTTTTTCAGGTCTCAGGATCCGTCGTCCGAGATTTTGCTGTGTTCGTCATGGTGAACTGCATTTCGGTAGGCATTAACGCCGTGATGCTCACCGGGCTGGTCGAGCTTTTCGAGTTATGGGTTCCCGCAGCGCAAGCAGCAGCATTGGTGCTGACGACGCTCATCAGTTACTTCGGGCATCGATACCTTTCCTTCGGCCGCAGTACGCAATCAGGCGAGGGCGGCGAACTCGCCCCGCGTGAAGCGCTGGAGGATATCGGCGTAGGTACGAGCCACTCCGACTGAAAGGGGCGTCCTCCGCCAGGCGACCACGTCAGCTGGATACTCACTTCGCATCCTTAGATCCCGAGCGTGTGACGCATTGAAGGTCGGTTGGTACTCGATCCCCCCGCGCCGGCCCGAGACCTTGTCGACAATCCGGCTGAGATAGCCGATGGAGCAAGCTCTCCCGTCGGCGATGACACGCATGAGCAGAGGGTCGGAAGTGGAGCGTGTCACCGTCTGCAAGGTCGCCGAGATCGCCGCGGCCGCATCGTCGACGTACAGGTAGTCGCGGAGCGTATCGAGGGGAACGTAGATCTGGGCCGGGCGACGCAACACGGCGTTGAGGCACATTTTCGCGATGATCCCTTGCGATTTCGAAAGATTCTGTCCAGGGCCGTACAGCGTTGAGATTCTCCCGATGACGGTTCGTACGCGACCGCCGAGCAGCTGAGCGACGAGCTGTTCCTGGCGCAGCTTGGAGTAAGCGTAATCGCTCGTCGGCGCGACACGTGATGATTCGGAGAAGGGAGCTCTTACAGCCTCACCGGCGTAAACCGAAGCAGACGAAGCATGGAAGTACCCGCCGTTCTCGGGCAACCGGGCTTCCGCGAGACAAGACAGAAACTGCTTCAGGGTGGTCTCGTCCTGCTCGAAATGGGAAGCTCCTGATCCGATCACGCCAGTGCCTGCTGCCCATATGATTCGCCAGCCCCCCGTGGCCTCGCGCGCGAACTCATCGAGGTTCCGTGCTAGATCTTCGATGGCCTGATCTGAATCCCACCGCACAGGCCGGGAAGCAAACAGTCGCGACCCGTCCACGCTTCGGACGACGGCCCTTCCTAACAGCCCACTGGCCCCGATGACCCACGTCGTCGCTTTGCTGTCAGAGGCCATCGCGCAGAAATCGCTGCTTGGGGTCCTCGAGGACGACGTACAGCGGTCGGCCGATCGCGGCGTTTGCCGCAAGTCCGACATATTCGGCGATGACGCCTAACGCCGTCAACATGACGCCTCCAAGAACCAACGTGGCGACGGTCACCGTGGTCCAGCCAGCTACCGGAATGTCGCCGGCAAAGTACTGGACAACGACGATCAGAGCGTAAAAAACTCCCAGTATCGCGCAAAGGGCACCGAAGCCGGAAACGAGGCGCAGCGGACGGTTTCCGCTAGAGATGACGAGTCGCCAGAAGTGTGAAAGAAGTCTCCTCAAATTGTAGTTGGAGGCTTCACGACCTTCAGCACGCATCGCTACTGGCGCGGTCACGCTCGTCGGAGAGACCCATGACAACGCGACGTCGAGGAACGTCTGTGGACCCGCGTACGCTGCGATCGCTCGCCCGGCGTCCCCCGCGATGAGCCGAAACGAGTGGAAATGCGAGATGCTTCCGCCGGTCAATGCTCGGGCGGCCACGTTCTTGACAAGACGCGAAGCCATATTTCGGAACCATGAATGCGGCGGCGGATTGCTGGGGGCCGCGTACACCAGGCTCGCTCGATCTGTGAACGCTGCGTCGATGAGGTCAGCGATCTTCGCCGGATCGTGCTGGCCGTCCTCGTCCATTGTGACGATCCAGTCACTACCAGTGGCAGCCATGCCTGCAATCGTGGCGGGATGCTGCCCGAAGTTTCGAGAGAGCCAAAGTGGTCGGACCCACTCATGCCGATCGGCGAGCTCGCGAATTGTCTGGTCACTTTCGTCCGGACCATGGTCCCAGACGAGTATGACCTCGGTGATCTCGAATCGACGACCGTTAGGGGTCGAAGAAGATCTCAGCTCCGCGAGCTCCTCGACCAGCATCGGGAGCGTCTTTCGCCCTGCGTACACCGGAATCACCACCGACACAGTGATCGTCGATGACCTTGTGCTGGTCATGCATACTCCTTCGTGACCACGAACGATGTCGAGCGGTCCGCGCTTGGCTTCACTTTCACACCTTCACTCGAGCTGATCTTCGTGCGGCACTTTGTATATCTCGATAGTCGGGCCCACCTTCTCCCGCTCAGCTGAAGCTACCCACCTTGCCAGGTCGAACGCGACCGTCGGAATCGAAAGCTCGAGGAGGTCCGTAGAGCGGAGGTCATGAGTCGACTCGAAGGTGGCGATCCGCTGGTACTGAGCGGCGACCTTATCGTAGAAGTTCACCTGCTCCTTGTATCGTTCCGGTTCCGCTTCGAATCTGCCGTACATTGCACTGCTCAGAACGACATACTGTGTCGCTTCAGGCCGAAGAGGGACCAGCGTGCCGTCGTCGCGGACCTCGAAGTGCGAGAATAACGTCGCCGGACTCCCCGGACGGAACGGCGAGTACCCTTCGAACACGGTATTGGTGGGAGTCAGACCGTTGCGCGTCGCCCACTCCTGCGACTCTAGGCGGGTATCGACCGATCGCAACATCAGCACCTGTTGGATCGAGCTAAGGACGAGAAACGTCACGCTCACCGCGACCACTGCCACACCGCATCGGCGTAGTCGCTGATTCCGTGACTCCACGAAGGCGGCAAAGGCAACGGCCGCGACCACGAGCACCATGGGCCACGCAGGTATGCCCCAGCGCTCCCAGTGCAACGGTAGAGCGCTCATCGCGATGACGAAGATCAGGCCAAGCGAGATCGGCAGGCCGATACTCAATCTCCGCCGGACAAGCAGAACCACGCCCGCGATTGCCCCGACCGAGAGCAAGATGCCGGCCGACCTCGCAAAGCTCTCTCCGTAGAACAGGAGATTTCCCCAGAACCCAAGTTGATCAGCTCCAAGATGTGTCGATCGGGACTCTCGCTCTAACGCCTCTCGAACGCCGGTGAAGTTGGTCACCAGCACGGGCGAGATGACCAGCACCGCAAGCACCATCGCGCTGAAACTCGCCGCTGCATCCCGGAGGAAGTCCCGAACGCCTCGTTGCTGGACCGCATTCCACGCGATCACCAAGGCGACAGCCAAACCGGCGAGCGCAGCAGGGTACTTGATCGTGATGCCCACTCCGACAAGTGCGCCTGCCCATGCGGCGGGCTTCCAGCCTGGAGTGGAAAGGTAACGCATACATGCGTAGGTCACGGCGAGCAGCACGAAAGCCAGCGGTACGTCGGGCGTTGCGTAGACCGAGTTCGTCACCAGCGGCGGAAAGAACGCGATGAAGATCGCCGCCAGTTTGGCGGTGGCTGGCGAGAACATTCGTCCGACGACATAGCCGAGCGCCACCGCGCTCACTCCGAAAAGCACCGTGACGAGTCGCGACATCGCGTAGAACGGAAGAGGGTCCGCATCAAACGCCACCTCGATAGGAGCACCCACCACGAAAGAGGCGTAGAACGCGAAAGCGACGTAACTGAGCTTGATCTCGAGGTGATCGGGCCGGAGAAACAGCTGCGGCTCGAAGGAGTTTCGGCGCGCCATCTCGACGGCGCTATCAACGACGGCCCACTCGTCTGGGTGGAGCAAGAGGGGAAATCCCCAAGGCACCGCCGCCAGGCGAACACCAGCGGCCAGAACGAGCAGGACAATCAGAAAACGATGCTCAGCGCTACGGCTACGCAAGCCGATCCGGGCTGTCCTACTCACGGCGCTCGCTTCGTCGGGAACAAACGACTACACGATACCCGACCGAAGGAGACCGCCGACACATCAACGGCCGAGACGCCTAACTCGCGAGCTTCTCCAAAGCTTCTTCGATGGGTCCGTCGAAGATCTGGTGTCCTTCGCGGATGACGATGCCTCGCTCGCACAGGTCCCGCACCATGTCCAGGTCGTGACTGACGATCACCATCGTCTTGCCCTCCTGGGCCAGGGAGTGGATCTTCTCCTGGCACTTCGCACGGAAGGGGGCGTCCCCGACCGAGAGGATCTCGTCAACGAGCAGGATGTCGAGTTCGGCGTGGATCGCAACGGAGAAGGCGAGCCGCATGAACATCCCCGAGGAGTAGTGCTTGACCTCCTGGTCGATGAACGGCTCGATACCGCTGAACTCGACGATGTCATCGAACCGCGCGTCGATCTCGTGCTTCTTCATCCCGAGGATCGCCGCGTTCAGATAGACGTTCTCGCGTCCGGAGAGATCCGGGTGGAAGCCGGCGCCGACCTCGATGAGCCCGGCTAGACGGCCACGGACCAGCACACGGCCCGCGTCGGGTTCGAGCACTCCGGAGATCATCTTGAGCATCGTGGACTTGCCGGACCCGTTGTAGCCGAGGATCGCGACCGACTCGCCCTCGTCGATCACGAAACTGACGTCATCGATGGCTTGGAACTTCTTGGACCACACGTCTTTTCCGCGGATCCAACCGATCACCGCCTCCTTGAAGGAGTGCGATCGGCGCAGCAGGAAGGTCTTGCGGACGCCCTCGACGATGATGCTTGGCTTACGCGCAGGTGTCAGGGACTGGTCCGTCGAGGCAGCTTCATGGGTCACGGCGCGATCAGAGCTCCTGCGCGAAGCGACGCTCGAAACGACGGAAAACGGTCTGGCCAAGCGTTAGCGCGGCGATGCAGATCGCGATCGCCACGCCGCCGTGCAGCAGCATGTCCTCCGGGGGCGGGAAGGCGGACGACGTCGTGGGGCGCCACATGGCCTCGTGGAACAGCTCCACAGCCACGACGAGCGGATTGGACATATACACCGTGAAGAGCCACTCGGGAAGCTGCGCCTCCGGCATCTGCCACGTGTAAAGCACGGGAACCGACCACGTCGAGAACAGCTGGATCAGCTCGACGAAGTTCTGTGCGTCGCGATACGCCACGTTGAGGGCTCCGAAGAACAGACCCAAGCCGAGGGCGATGGCCGCAACGATGGCGATCGCCAGCAACGTCGCGCCGATGCCCGCAAAACTAGGGACCCAGCCGAGCAGGATGCACACGACGAGCAGGATTGCCGCCTGCGGCAGGAAATGGATGAAGGCCACAAGGATCGCGGCGATGGGAAACAACTCGCGAGGCAGGTAGATCTTCTTGACGAGCGCGCCGTTGTCCACGATGGACCGGGTCGCATTGCCGAACGCCTCGTTGAAGAAGTTGACGACCACAATGCCCGCGAACAGGTAGACCGCGAAGTTCTCGATGTCGCGATGGAACTGCAGGAACACACCCATCACGATGTAGAAGACGAGGAACTGGGCCGCCGGCTTCACATAGGACCACGTCCAGCCGAGGACGGAGTTGCGGTAGCGGGTCTGCGTGCCCTGCCGTACCAGCAGCCGCAGCAGGTAGCGCCAACTGAAGACGTCCAGCAGTCCCCGGCCGCGGCCGGGCTGCCGATACTCGGTCAGGTCTACGGAGGTCGTCACGTGGTCTCGATGGCTTTCTGTGTCAGGCAAGGCACCCGAAATGCGCCTGGGGAATACTACCCAGTATCACAAGCCGAGCGGGCGGTCCCCAGCCGTTACGGTCGATCGGACAGCGCCTCGGCGATGCGAAGGTCGACGGCGTCGGTGATCTTGAAGTTGCGCGCGTCGCCCGTCACGACGCCGATGGGTTCGTCCGGGAGGTAGCGGGCCACGACCGATGCGTCGTCCGTGGCCGTGAAGCTTGGATCCTCGTCGGCCAGGGAGTAGGCCTCGACGAGCGCGGTGCGGGCAAATCCTTGAGGCGTCTGGCAACGTGCCAGGCACGACCGGTCGAGACTTCCGGTCATGAGCCCATCGCGCACCGTCACGATGGTGTCCGCCGAGTCGATCGCGGTCGTCACTGCCCGATAACCACCGCGCAAGGCGTCGACGCATTCCGCGATGATGCGGTCGGTGACGAAAGGACGAGCCGCGTCGTGGAAGAGCACGAGGCAGTCTCCCTCCAGCACTTCCAGCGCCCCGCGCGTCGATGCCGTCCTCGTGTCACCGCCAGGAAGCACGCGGGTCACTTTCCCGAAGCCGTACTCGGCGACGAGCGCCTGGACCTCGGCAAGATGGGTCGGCGTCATCATCACGACGATCTCGTCGACTGCTCCGCTCCGTTGGAAGGCCTCGAGAGCGTGCGCGATGACCGGCCGGCCGGCGACCTCGAGGAGTTGCTTCGGCAGTTCATGCCCGACCCGGGTTCCGGTACCGCCGGCGAGCAGCACGGCGACGACGCGTGATGCGCTCATGCGCTGGGACGCATCACGGCATCGTCCTGCGTGGACTTCCAGACGCGGAAGCCCTCCTCGCTCTCCCCTACACGCCAGTAAGCCGAGACCGAAAGGTCCTGCCGGTCGACCCGGCCGTCGAGCAGGTAGGGGCGCACGCTCTTGAGCAGCGCGGACTCGCCGTGAACGAACGCTTGGACGCGACCCTTCGGCCACGTCCACGCGCGCACGGCATCGTCGAGCAGTGTGGTGGAACCCGCGTGAGCACCGCCGCGGTGCAGCCACCTCACCTCGAGCTGTCCGTCGGTGGGCAGCTCGATCTCATCCGCGGGCCCGTCGACCTCGAGGAAGGCCGTGGCCGGGGCCCCGGCGGGCAACGCGGCCACCGAAGCGGCGATCGCCGGCAGGGCGGACTCGTCGCCGACGAACAGGTGATGATCCGCCTCCGATGTGGGCGCGTAGGCGCCACCGGGGCCCCTCACGTGGATGACGTCGCCCGGCTGCGCCGCGGCGGCCCACGGTCCGGCGATGCCCTCGTCACCGTGGACGACGAAGTCGATCGCCAATTCCTCGGCGGCCTCGTCCACCCAACGGATCGTGTAGGTACGCAGGATCGGTTGGGCTTCGGCCGGCAAGGACGAGCGGACGACAGTGAGGTCGAGCGGCTCGGGATACTCGACGCCCTGGGCGAGGAACACGAGCTTCACGTACTTGTCGGTCGCCTCGATGTCACGATCGCGATAGGCGGCGAAGCCCGGACCGCCGAACACGAGGCGGCGCAGCTTCGGCGCGATCTGCTCGGTCCGGACGACTTCCAGGGCAACCGCGACGTTCTTCGACACGCCGCGAGCCTACCCCTCACGCGAGTGGCGGGTCACCGGCGTTGCGTCATACGTTCGGTGGCTCCCCACCCACACTTCGTATGACGCAAGGCGGCTCGACCCCGCTGTTAGCCTGGCGGCGTGACGCATGGACTCGACACCACCGCCTTCGATCCTCAGATCCGCGTGCAGGACGACCTCTTCCGCCATGTGAACGGGCCGTGGCTGCGGGAGACGCCCATTCCGGCCGACCGAGCCACCGCTGGCGCCTTCGTCCGGCTTCTCGACGAGGCCGAGAAGATCGTGCGCGGCATCGTCGAGCGGTGCGCCGAGGACCCCGCCTCTTCCGAAGAGCGCACGATCGGTGCGCTGTACCGCAGCTTCATGGACGTCGAGCGTGTCGAGGAGCTGGGGGCGGCTCCCCTTGCCGCTGACCTGGAGAGCATCGCGGCGATCGGTTCGATCCCCGATGTGGTTCGCACCCTCGGCTCGCTCGAGCGATCGGGGGTCGCGAGCATCATCGGGCTGTACATCGCCCCCGACCGCGGCAACCCGGACCGCTACATCAGTCACATCGTGCAGAGCGGCCTCGGCCTTCCCGACGAGTCGTACTACCGGGAGGATTCCTTCGCCCCGATTCGCGAGGCATACGCCGCACACATCGCGACGATGCTCGAGCTCGCCGGACTCGACGCTCCCCGCGAACGGGCCGAACGCGTGCTGGAACTCGAACGTCGCATCGCCGCTCAGCACTGGGATCGGGTCGCCACCCGCGACGCTCAGAAGACCTACAACCTGCGCACCGGCGACGAACTGGCCGCGCTGCTGCCGGCGTTCGACTGGACAGCGTGGGGCGAGGCCGCGGGCATCGCACCCGAGGTCCTCGCCGAGGTCGTCGTCTCCCAACCCTCGTACCTGGAAGGCCTCGCCGAACTGCTGACCGACGATTTCGTGCCGGCCTGGTCGGACTGGTTGCGCTGGCACGTCGTGCACGCGGCCGCCCCGTACCTGTCTGAAGCGTTCGTCGCCGAGAACTTCGCGTTCTACGGCCGCACGCTGCAGGGCACCGACGAGCTTCGTCCACGGTGGAAGCGCGGCGTCGGCTTCGTCGAGGGCTCGATGGGCGAGGCCGTCGGCAAGATCTACGTCCGCAGCGAGTTCCCGCCCGCCGCCAAGGAGCGGATGACTGAGCTGATCGGCAACCTCATCGAGGCGTACCGCCGCAGCATCAGCGAGCTGTCGTGGATGAGCGACGAGACCAAGAAGCGCGCACACGAGAAACTCGACGCCTTCACGCCCAAGATCGGTCACCCCGAGAACTTCCGCGACTACTCCGCGCTCATCGCCGACCCGCACGATCTGCTCGGCAACGCCCGGCGCGCGCTGTCATTCGGCATGGACGTCGAGCTCGCCAAGATCGGACAACCGATCGACCGCGACGAGTGGTACATGACCCCGCAGACGGTTAACGCCTACTACAACCCGACGATGAACGAGATCGTCTTCCCCGCCGCGATCCTCCAACCGCCGTTCTTCCACGCGGACGCCGACGACGCGGTCAACTACGGCGCAATCGGTGCGGTCATCGGCCACGAGATCGGACACGGCTTCGACGACCAGGGCTCGCAGTACGACGGCACGGGTGCGCTGCGCAACTGGTGGACCGACGAGGACCGTACGGCGTTCGAGAAGCTCACCGCCGCGCTCATCGCGCAGTACGACGGTCTGTCGCCAGAGGGGGCAGACGGCCAGACGGTGAACGGCGCCCTGACCATCGGCGAGAACATCGGCGACCTCGGGGGCCTCGGCATCGCCTACAAGGCATTGCGCCTCGCCATCGGAGCCGACGAGCCCGAGCCGGTCGACGGGCTCACCGCCGACCAGCGGTTCTTCCTCTCATGGGCTCAGGCGTGGCAGGGCAAGACGCGTCCGGCCGAGACGGTCCGCCGACTCACCGTCGACCCGCACTCGCCACCGGAGTTCCGCTGCAACCAGGTCGTGCGCAACATCGACGCCTTCTACACGGCCTTCGACGTCACGCCAGGCGACGCTCTCTGGCTCGACCCCGAGGAGCGCGTCACCATCTGGTGATGCCCGCGTTCTGGTCTACCCGATCATGTAGACCAGACCGTGCCCACGTCGCGACGTGTCGACGGCGAATCGCTGCGCAGCACGCAGGAAGTGCATGACGTACTCCTCCTCACCCTGACGATCCGTGGGTCGTGCTCGGCGTGCTCGACGAACTCCGGTGCCAGCGGATAGGCGTAGTAACGGATTCCCATCCTCCAGCCTGAAGCGGAGCAGGGACGTGACCGGTGCTGACGAGGCCCGCCTGTGGACGAGATGGCCATGTGAGCGGTGGGCGGGAGGTCACTCGACAGTTCTCTGATCGTCGGGGCCCTCGTGATGTGGTCTCGATACGGCCCTCGTTCCTCGGGCCTACTCGACCACCAACATGCCCGAGCGGGCCTACTCGACCACCAACATGCCCGAGCGGGCCTACTCGACCACCAACACGCCCGACCGGGCCTACTCGACCATCGTGCGCGCGCTGGTCACTCCGCGGCGCAGGAGGTGCCGGTCCACCAATCGCCGAGAAGACGGAGTGTCTCGTCGCCGAGCGGGTTGACGCCAGGTCCCTTGGCCAGGGCGTGGCCGGCGAGCACGTGCAGGCACTTGACCCGCGTGGGCATGCCGCCGGCGCTGATGCCGTCGATCTCCTCGACGTGGCCGAGCGCCTCACGCTCGGCAAGGTAGCTCTCGTGCGCGCGGCGGTACGCGGCCGCGAGCTCGTCGTCCTCGGCCAACCGCGCGGTCCACTCGGCCATCAGGCCGGACGCCTCCAGCGTGCCGATGGCTCCGGCGAGACGCGGGCAGGTCAGGTAGTACAGCGTCGGGAAGGGAGTGCCGTCGGGCAGCCGCGGTTCGGTCTTGACGACGTTGGGATGCCCCGACGGGCAACGCGACGACACCTCGACCATCGCCCGTGGCGGCCGGCCCAGCTGTTCGGTGATGGTCGCGACGTCATCGTCGGTCAAGGTCACGGGTTCTCCAACACCTCGTCGGGATTCTGCTCCTCTGGACTCGTGGGCGGCTCACCGGCCTGCTCCACGCTCCCCCATAGTTTGCCGTACCAGGCCCGGTCCGCCTGTGACGGAGGGTCGTCGAGGCGTCCGACCTCGCCCTGCAGCTGCCCGTCGACGCCGATGACGCGGTAGCCGACCTCGCCGGGCATCACCCAGCCGAAGCGATCGCGCGCCTGCTGCTTGATGAACGCCGGGTCATCCCAGCGATCGATCTCGTCATGCAGCTCGTCGATGTCCTGCTCGGCCTGCCGGTTGGCCTGCTCCAGCGCGCTGATCTCGCTGCGCTGCTGCCACCAGGCGTGCAGCGTCGCGGTGTACGAGGCGACGAGCAACACGACGACCGCCAGGAGGATGAGCGCGCGTGCCGTGAACCGCGTCCCCGTCGGCCGACCGACCGGAGCGCGGGTCGACGTGGGCCGCCGCGGCGCCTGCGACGAGGCACCACGGCTCCCACGCGACGGAGCCGAGCCGCGAGCTGGCGGTCGACGGGACGCGGCCATCGGCCGTCAGCGCGACAGGCGCGGGAAGGCGCTGGCGCCGGCGTAGACCGCTGCCGGGCCGAGCAGTTCCTCGATGCGCAGCAGTTGGTTGTACTTGGCCACGCGATCCGAACGAGCCGGCGCACCGGTCTTGATCTGACCGCAGTTCGTGGCGACGGCGAGGTCGGCGATCGTGGTGTCCTCGGTCTCGCCCGAGCGGTGGCTCATCATGCAGGCGAACCCGGCGCGGTGCGCGAGGTCGACCGAGTCGAGGGTCTCGCTGAGCGAGCCGATTTGGTTGACCTTGACCAGCAGCGCGTTGCCCGCGCCCTGCTCGATGCCGCGCGTGAGGCGCTCGACGTTGGTGACGAAGAGGTCATCGCCGACGAGCTGCACGCGATCGCCGAGCTCCTCGGTGATGGTGACCCAGCCGTCCCAGTCCTCCTCGTTGAGCGGGTCCTCGATGGAGACGATCGGGTAGGAGTCGACGAGCTCGGCGTAGTAGGCCGTCATCTGCTCCGCCGTCCGCGACTCGCCCTCGAACGTGTAGACGCCGCCGGACTCGAACTCGCTCGCCGCGACGTCGAGCGCGAAAGCGATATCGGTGCCGACGCGGTAGCCGGCCTTCTCGACGGCCTTGGCGATGAGGTCGAGGGCAGCGCGGTTGGACGGCAGGTTCGGCGCGAAGCCGCCCTCGTCCCCCAGACCCGTCGACAGGCCCTCGTCCTTGAGGACGGCCTTGAGAGCGTGATAGACCTCGGTGCCCTGGCGCAACGCCTCGGCGAAGCTCTCGGCGCCGATCGGCGCGATCATGAACTCCTGGATGTCCACGTTGGAGTCGGCGTGCGCGCCGCCGTTGAGGATGTTCATCATCGGCACCGGCAGGACGTGCGCGTTGGGCCCGCCCACGTAGCGGAACAACGGCAGCCCGGCGGACTCAGCGGCCGCCTTGGCCACGGCCAGCGAGACGCCGAGAATGGCGTTGGCACCGAAACCACCCTTGTTGGGCGTGCCGTCCAGATCCATCATGACCGCGTCGATGGCTCGCTGGTCGTCGGCATCGAGATCGGCGAGTGCGTCGGCGATCGGACCGTTGACGGACTCGACCGCCTTGAGGACGCCCTTGCCGCCGTAGCGGGAACCGCCGTCGCGCAACTCCACAGCCTCGAACTGACCCGTGGACGCGCCGGACGGAACGGCTGCGCGGCCGATCGTTCCGTCATCGAGAGCGACCTCGACCTCGACGGTCGGGTTGCCTCGGGAATCCAGAATTTCGCGTGCGCCGACGGCGTCGATGATGGCCAAGGCCTGCTCCTGTGGTCGTGGGGAGTGGGAACAACCTCAGCCTAGCGCCTCGGATCGGCGCGCCCTGGACAGCCGCGCGGTGCGGGTCAGCCGCGGTCCGCGTGGCGGCGCGCGGCACTCTTCAACGCCGCTTCGGCGTCGACCCCCTGCGCCCTCGCCTCGGCGACGATGGCCAGGAGGCGGTCGCCGATCTCGTCCGACGCAACGGGTTCTGCCGCGACTCGCCCGAGCACCTTGTCGGCGTACATGAGGGCGGGAAGCTGCTCGGGAATCCCCTCCGCCGGATGCGACCGCCGCTTCTTCTCGGCCTTGAGCCGCTGCCAGTTGGCGTCGACCTCGGCCGCCGAGTTCACGGTGACGTCGCCGAACACGTGCGGATTGCGGTGAACGAGCTTGTCGCGGATCCCGGCGGCGACCTCGTCGATGCCCCAGCCCTCGCCGTCGGTGGCGGCGATCTCGGCGTGGAAGACCACCTGCATCAGCAGGTCGCCGAGCTCCTCGCGCAGATGCTCCGAATCGGCCGCGTCCAGCGCCTCGAGGGTCTCGTACGCCTCCTCGATGAGGTAGCGCCGCAGGGTCTCGTGCGTCTGCTCACGCGTCCACGGGCATTCGGCCCGCAACCGCGCCATGACGTCGACGAGTTCGCGCAGCGGGTCGCTCATGCCCGGCAGGTCAACGCCGCGGGAAGTTCTTGGCCCTCGATCACCGGACCCGGCACCGAGAGCGAACCCGTCGGGGCCACGACCTCGCCGAGTCCGCTCATGCCGAAGCGCGGGTCGATCTCGATGTCGAGGTCGCCGGCCTGCTCCATGAGCAGCTGCTGGCCGGCCCGCGCGAGCTCCTGCTGGCTCATCTGCTCGGCGCGCGCGCCGAGTTCCCGCTCGGCGAGCTTGGTCGCGACCGCCAAGGCTCGCTCGTTGCGGGCGATCGTGGACACCACGAGGTCCGTCTGTTCACCGAACAGCTGCCGTGCCTGCTGGGTCTCCTCGTCGCTGAGCCCGGGCGACGGCACGTCGATGCCCTCGTCCTCGGCGACCTGCGTGGCGACCGACTCGATGATCAACAGGGAGAGCGCTTGGCGGCGGACATCGCCACCCGGGATCGACGAGGTGCCCTGAGCCGTGGCGGTCGCGAGCGAGAGCGCGCAGTACCCCTCGCTGACCTCGTCGGCCTCGGCCATGGAGATGCGGGTGTCCCCCACCACGGCGGCACTGCCCGGTTGCACCGGTCCGCAGGCGGTCAGCGCCGTCGCGGCGACAGCAAGGACGACGAGACGAGAGCGGGCGCTCATGGAACCTCCTCAGGGGCCGGGCGAGACCAGACTACCCATGACCCAGATCACGTCCGCTCAGCCGGCCAGGGTGTCGAGCACGCCCGAGACCCACTCGATGAGTTCGCGGTCGCGCAACGGCTTGCCGCCGACCGGCGCCGTCTTCGGGTGCGGGACCAGCGCGACCTCCGCGGCCTGCTTGTACAGGCTCTTGGGGTACACGCGGGCGAGGCGCAGCTGCGCCGACTCGGGAAGCTTGACCGGCGCGAAGCGAACGTTCGAACCGGCCGCCGTGACCTCGCTCAGACCGCTCTCGCGCACCTTGACCCGCAGTCGCGCCACGTCGAGCAGCACCTCGACGGGCGTCGGCGGCGTGCCGTAGCGGTCGTCGAGCTCGGCCCGCAACTCGTCGACGTCGGACAGCGCCCGCACGTCGGCGAGCCGCTTGTACATCTCCAGGCGAAGACGTTCGCTGGGTACGTAGTCGTGCGGCAGGTGCGCCTCGATCGGGAGCTCGATCTTGACCTCGCGCTCGGGCTCACCTTCGCCGCGGAACTCCGCGACGGCCTCCCCCACCAGGCGCACGTACAAGTCGAAACCGACGTCGGCGATGTGACCGGACTGCTCCCCGCCCAGCAGGTTGCCGGCGCCGCGGATCTCGAGGTCCTTCATGGCGACCGCCATGCCGCCGCCGAGTTCGGAGAACTGGGCGATCGTGGCGAGCCGGTCGTGCGCCGTCTCGGTGAGCGGCTTGTCGGGCGGGTACAGGAAGTAGGCGTACGCCCGCTCCCGGCTCCGGCCGACGCGGCCGCGCAGCTGGTGCAGTTGCGACAGGCCGAACATGTCCGCCCGCTCGATGATCATCGTGTTGGCGTTCGACACGTCGATGCCCGACTCGACGATCGTGGTGCAGACGAGCACGTCGAAGCGCTTCTCCCAGAAGTCGACCATGACGCTCTCGAGCTGCTGCTCGCTCATCTGCCCGTGCGCCGTGGCGATCCGCGCCTCGGGCACCAGATCCCGCAGGTGCTGAGCGACCTTGTCGATGCTCTTGACCCGGTTGTGAATGTAGAAGACCTGGCCCTCGCGCAGGAGCTCGCGGCGGATCGCCGCGACCACCTGCCGGTCCTCGTAGGGCCCGACGAAGCTCAACACCGGGTGCCGTTCCTCCGGCGGCGTCGCGATGGTGCTCATCTCGCGGATGCCGGTGATCGCCATCTCCAGCGTGCGCGGAATCGGCGTGGCGGACATGCTCAACACGTCGACGGAGGCGCGCAGGTGCTTGAGCGCCTCCTTGTGCTCGACGCCGAAGCGCTGCTCCTCGTCGACGATGATGAGCCCGAGATCCTTGATCCGGATACCCGGCTGCAGCAGCCGGTGGGTGCCGATGACGAGGTCGACCGAGCCGTCGGCCAGCCCCTCGAGGGTCGCCTGGGACTCCTTCTCGGACTGGAAACGTGAGAGCGCCCGGATGGTGACCGGGAACTGACCGAAACGCTCCGCGAAGGTCGCATAATGCTGGCGCACGAGCAGCGTCGTGGGCACGAGCAACACGACCTGCTTGCCGTCCTGGATGGCCTTGAACGCGGCGCGCACGGCGATCTCGGTCTTGCCGTACCCGACGTCACCGCACACCAGACGGTCCATCGGCACGATGCGCTCCATGTCGCGCTTGACGTCCTCGATCGTGGAGAGCTGATCGGGCGTCTCGACGAACGCGAAGGCGTCCTCCAGCTCGCGCTGCCACGGGCTGTCGGGCCCGAACGCGTGTCCCTTGGTGGACTGGCGGGCGGCATAGAGCTTGATGAGTTCGCCGGCGATCTGCCGGACGGCCTTGCGCGCCTTGTTCTTGCGCTGCGTCCAATCGCTGCCGCCGAGCCGGTCGAGGGTCGGAGCTTCGCCACCGACGTAGCGGCTGACCTGGTCGAGCTGGTCCATCGGCACGAACAGCCGATCCGCCGGTTGACCGCGCTTGCTCGGGGCGTACTCGAGGACCAGGTACTCGCGCTCGGCGCCGTGGACCACACGGTTGACGAGTTCGATGTAGCGGCCCACGCCGTGCTGCTCGTGGACGACCGGGTCGCCGGCCTTCAGCTCGAGCGGATCGATCTGCTTGCGGCGCCGCGCCGGCATGCGGCGCTCCGCCCGGTCTGCGGCCTTCTGGCCGACGAGGTCGTCATACGTGAGCACGACGAAGCCGAGATCGGCCGCGACGAAGCCCTCGTCGAGATCGGCCACAGCAACCTGGACGACCCGTGCGGAGGTTCCCGTCGCCGGTTCGAGCACCTCGACGGCGCGGGCGGCGACGTCGTGCTCGGCCAGCCACTCCACCGTGCGCTGCGCCTGGCCGGGGCCGGGGACGGTCAACAGCACCGCATGGCCGGCCTGCTGCCAGGTGCGCAGGTCCGCCAGCGCGGCCTCGGTGTCGCCGCGGTAGCGCGGGGCCGGTTCGACCGCGGCGACGAGGCTCTCGTCACCCATGGCGAACGGGCCGACGTCCGCCCACGTGTGGCGGGCCTCGGCGACCCGCTCGCGCACCTCGGCCAGGTCCTTGAACGCCGCCGATCCGAGGTCGATGGGCGACTCCGCGCCCGTGGCTGCGGCGGCCCACGACGCGGCGAGGAACTCCTCGCTCGTCGTGACGAGGTCCTGAGCACGCCCGCGGACCCGTTCGGGGTCGCAGACCAGGACGGTGGAGGACTGCGGGAGGAGGTCGACCAGCAGTTCCATCTCCCCGACGAGCACCGGAGCCAGCGATTCCATCCCCTCGACCGCGTGCCCCTCGGCGAGCTTGCCGAAGAGTTCGTGGAGCGACGGGTGTTCCTGCGCCAGTACGGCCGCCCGCTGGCGGACCTCGTCGGTCAGCAACAGCTCACGGCACGGTGGCGCCCAGAGCCGCTCGACCGGCTCGACCGTGCGCTGGTCGGCGATCGAGAAGTGCCGAAGTTCGTCGACGGTGTCGCCCCAGAACTCGACTCGGACGGGATGTTCCTCGGTGGGCGGGAAGACGTCGACGATGCCACCGCGCACCGCGAACTCGCCCCGGCGTTCGACCAGGTCGACGCGGGTGTACGCAGCGCCCGCCAGCCGGCGCACGACCTCGTCGAGTTCGATGTCCTGCCCGGCGGTCAGTCGGACCGGCTCGATGTCGGCGAGTCCCTTGACCTGCGGCTGGAGCACGGACCGCACGGGGGCGACCACCACACGTGGCCGCTGCTCGCCCCCGTGGACGAGTTGGCGCAGCACGGCGAGCCGGCGCCCCACCGTGTCCGACCGCGGCGACAGCCGCTCGTGCGGCAGCGTCTCCCACGCGGGGTAGTACGCCACGTGATCCGGGTCGTCGACGAGCGTCGTGATGTGATCGACGAGGTTCTCGGCGTCGCGGGCGGTGGCGGTGACGACGAGGACGCAGGAGTCGTCGCGCACGAGCGCTGCGGCCAGGAAGGGGTTGAGGGCCGCCGGCGCCGTGAGCCGGACGTCGAGGGCGCCGCCATTGCGGTCGGCGAGGGCCTTGGCGACGGCGGGCTCGCGCGACAACGCCTCGACGAGGGCGCGCTGGGAGGAGGGGGAGGTCATCGTATCCAGATTACGCTGTGGTTCCACACCTCACCCCGAGGGCCTCCGGCCCGAGATGTGGTCACTTTCGGGTCACTGAACGGCGGCCGGGTGACCGAGAAGCGACCGCATCTCGGGCCGGAGGGCGGCCGGGACCTCGGTTCAGCGATTGAACGAACTTTGCGTCTTCACGAGCCCGTCGACGAGGAGGCTCTCGACGGCGTCAGCCGCCTCCTCGACGTTCACGCCGAGCTCGCGGCGCTCGGCGGACGAGAAGGGCTTGAGCACGAAGTCGTGGACCGGCTGGCGTCCGGGAGGTCGCCCGATGCCGACGCGGATGCGGTAGTAGTCACCGGTACCGAGCGACTGGCGGATGGACTTGAGGCCGTTGTGACCGTTGTCGCCGCCACCGAACTTGATCCGCAGCGCCCCGAAGTCGATGTCGAGCTCGTCGTGGATGACGACGAGATGGTCGGTCGGGACGTCGTAGTACTTCGCGAGACCGGCGACCGGTCCCCCGCTCTCGTTCATGTAGGAGCGAGCTCGCCCCAGCACGACGCGCTCACCGGAGAGCCGTCCCTCGACGACCTCGGCGCGGCGGCACGTATGCAACGTGAAACGGCCGCCGACGCGCTCGGCGAGCACGTCGGCGACCAGGTACCCGACATTGTGGCGGGTCGCAGCGTACGTCGGGCCCGGGTTGCCGAGCCCGACGATGAGCCACGTCATCAGCTTTCGGAGCTCTCCCCGGAGACGCCGATCTCACCCTCAGCGGCGGCGTGCTCGATGCCGGCGTCGGCCTCCGCCTCCACCAGCTCCGCCTCGACCTCGGCGGCCGTCGGAGCGTGGGTGACGTTGATGATGAGCAGATCGGACTCGACCGCGAGCGCGGCACCCTGCGGCAGCTGCAGGTCGGCGGCGGTCACCTGGGCGCCCGCCTCCAGCCCCTCGACCGACACCTCGATCTCGGACGGGATGTGGGTGGCCTCGGCCTCGATCGTGACGGAGGCGTTCTCGGTCACGAGCAGCGCGTCCGGACCCGGCTCGCCGACGACCGTGATCGGGACGTCGACCTCAACCTTCTCACCGCGCTTGACGATGAGGAGATCGGCGTGCTCGATGAAGCCCTTGAGCGGGTCGCGCTGAACCTGCTTGGGAATCGTGAGGTGGTTCTCCGAGCCCAGCTCGATGTTCAGCAGGGCGTTCGAATTCTTCAGGGCCAGCATGAGGTCGTGGCCCGGCAGCGTCACGTGCACCGGATCGGTGCCGTGACCGTAGAGGACTGCGGGCACCTTGTCGGCGCGTCGGATACGGCGCGCAGCGCCCTTGCCGAACTCGGTACGGGTTTCAGCGGCGATCTTGATCTCGGCCACGGGGGTGAAGCTCCTCGAATACGTCGTCATTCAGGTGGTCTCGGCGCCTTGGACAAGGCTCGACTCAGCACTCGCACTCGAGCGCCGCGTCGATCACGGCCGGAAAGGGCCCTCGCCGAGGCAACCCCGAGAGTCTACCCCACCGCCGGTCGGCCACAAAAACCGCTCTCCGCGGCCGCGCTCAGAGGAGCAGGCGCGGCAGCCCACGACGCAACACGACGTGGGTCGCGAGGGTCAGAACGGCCACGGCCAGCACCGCGGGAAAGGCGCCGAGCGAACGGAGCGCGAGGAAGCCGAACACCGCGATGAAGCCGCTCCCCGCCAGCGTGGCCACCGTGATGGCGACGTCGTCGTCAGGATCCCGGTCCCGTGTCGCCCGGAGGGTCAGCACCGCGACCCCGGTCGTGAGCCAACCGCCGAGGAGCCCGATGCCGGCGACGACCGCGCTCGCAGCGCCGAGGGCAGAACTCCCCGAGCCGATCACCACGGCACCCGTCACCGCGATCAGCGCGTACAGCACTCCCACGAGCATCGCGAGACCGAACGCGCGGCCGCGGTGGAGCACGACATCACTCCGTGAACAGGCTGGTGACCGATCCGTCTTCGAAGACCGCGGACACCGCTTGCGCGAGCAGCGGCGCGATGGACAGCACCGTGAGCTTGTCGAAGTGCTTGTCATCCGACATCGGCAGCGTGTTGGTCACGATGACCTCACGAGCGCTGCAGTTCTTGAGCCGATCGACGGCCGGGCCGGAGAACACGGCGTGCGTCGCGGCGATGACGACCTCGGCCGCGCCCTCGGCCATCAACGCCTCGGCGGCCTGGACGATCGTGCCGCCGGTGTCGATGAGGTCGTCGACGAGGATGCAGGTACGACCCTTGACGTCGCCGACGACGCGGTTGGCCTTGCTCTCGTTGGGGCGGGAGATGTCGCGCGACTTGTGAATGAACGCCAGCGGCGCGCCACCCAGCGAATTGGCCCAGGACTCGGCGACCTTGATCCGGCCGGCATCGGGCGAGACGACGGCGAACGGCTTGTCGGCGTACTTCTTCTTGACGTGCCGCGTGAGGATGGGCATCGCGAGCAGGTGGTCCACCGGACCGTCGAAGAAGCCCTGGATCTGGGCCGTGTGCAGATCCACGGTCATCAGGCGGTCCGCGCCGGCGGCCAGGAAGAGGTCGGCGATCAGCCGGGCTGAGATGGGCTCACGGCCGAGGTGCTTCTTGTCCTGACGGGCGTAACCGTAGAACGGGAGAACCACCGTGATGCGCTTGGCGGAGGCGCGCTTGAGCGCGTCGATCATGATGAGCTGCTCCATGATCGCCTCGTTGATCGGCGCCGCGTGGCTCTGGATGACGAAGGCGTCGCAGCCGCGCACCGACTGGTCGAAGCGGACGTAGATCTCGCCGTTGGCGAAGTCGTACGCGGTCGTCGGCACGAGATCGACCTGCAACAGCTCGGCGACCTCCTGGGCCAGGGTGGGATGCACCCGGCCCGAGAAGAGCATGAGGTTGCGGGTCGGCGTGCGCTCACTGAGACTACTGCTGGTCACCGGTGTTCTCTTCCTGCTGTGCTGCGGAGGCGGCCTCGTGCGACGCCGAGCCGGGCCGCCGGCTCGCGACCCACCCTTCCATGATCCTCTGTGACCCAGCGCTCACGCCCAGCGCCCCCGGCGGGATGTCGTCACGGACGATCGTTCCCGCTCCGGTGAAGGCCCCGTCGCCGATCTCGACAGGAGCGACGAACACGTTGTCGCAGCCGGTCTTGACGTGCCGCCCGATGGTCGTGCGGTGCTTGTGCTGGCCGTCGTAGTTCGCGGTGATCGCGCCGGCCCCGAGGTTGCTGCCCTCGCCCACGGTGGCGTCGCCGATGTACGACAGGTGCGGCACTTTGGCACCGTCCCCGAGCGTGGAGTTCTTCGTCTCGACGAACGTGCCGACCTTGCTGGCGGTGCCGAGCTCGGTGCCCGGACGCAGGTACGCGAAAGGGCCCACCGTGGCATCCGGACCGACGACGGCGTCGCTGCCGTGGGTGCGCACGACGGTCGCGCCGCGTCCGACCTCGACGTTGCGCAGCGTGGTGTCCGGGCCGATCGTCGCGCCCTCGGCGACCGTGGTCGCGCCGAGCAGTTGCGTGCCCGGGAGCACGGTGACGTCCGGCGCGAGCGTGACGTCGGAGTCGATCCAGGTGGTGGCGGGGTCGACGATCGTGACGCCTTCGCGCATCCAGTGGTCCGTGATGCGCCGGTTGAGTTCGCGCGCCAGCCGGGCGAGCTGGACGCGGTCGTTGACGCCCTCGGTCTGCCACACGTCCTCGAGTACGTGCGCCCCGACCGGCAGACCGTCCTCGACGGCGAAGCCGACGATGTCGGTCAGGTAGAGCTCGCCTTGCGCGTTCTGCGGTGTCAGACGGTTCAGCGCGGGGACGAGAAACGCGCCGTCGACCACGAGGATCCCGCTGTTGATCTCTCGCACGGAGCGCTCGTCGTCGCTGGCGTCCTTGTGCTCGCGAATGGCCACGACGTCTCCTCCGGCATCGCGAAGGATGCGGCCGTAGCCGGCCGGGTCGTCGACGTGGGCGGACAGGATGGTGACGGCGCGACGGCCCTCGCGGTGCGCGGCGACGACCTCGGCGAGGGTCTGGGCCTGCAACAGCGGCACGTCCCCATACGTGATGAGGACCGTGCCGAGCGCAGCCGGATCGAGGTCGATGGCGTTGAGCGCGGCGCTGACCGCGTCGCCGGTGCCCTTGCGCTCGTGTTGGACCGCGACAGTCGCTTGGGCGTCGAACGAAGCCAGAGCCTCCTCGACCTGCTCGCGCTGGTGGCCGACGACCACGACGCGGCGCCGTGCTCCGAACTCCTGCACGGCGGCCAGGGCGTGAGCGAGCATCGGACGACCCGCGAGTTCGTGCAGGACCTTGGCTCGCTCGGACTTCATGCGGGTGCCGGCACCGGCAGCCAGGACGATCGCGGTGACGTTCGCGTCCACGCGCGGCTCCTTCGTGGTCGAGAGCGGGGAATGGGCGACCGACCCGCAGTGGACGGCCGGGGAGCCGTTTGCGGCCCACCCCTCAGCGTACCGGGCGATGCCGTCACCGCCCCGGCCCGCGACATGCCAGGTGTCGCGCATCACCGAGCGCTTTCTGCTGCGCGAGACATGCATGCTGGGACGACTGGCTCCCCGGGTAGGAGTCGAACCTACGTCGCTAGTCCTGATTCAAAGTCAGGCGGGCCCTGCCGACAGACCAACCGGGGAAAGCGGGTCCAGCGTACCGAACCGGTCGAGTAGGAGCCCAGCTGCCGGTGCGATCACCAGGCAAGATTCTCGACCTCAAGATTCTTGATGGGTAGACTCTCGCCATGGACGAGGTCGACCGGATCGTCGCCGCATGGCGCCGCGAGCGCCCCGAGACCGACGTGTCCCCCATGGAGGTGCTCAGCCGCGTGACGCGCCTCGCCAAGCACCTCGATCGCCTTCGCAAGCAGGCCTTCGCCGCGCAGGGACTCGAACCCTGGGAGTTCGATGTCTTGGCGGCCTTGCGACGCGCAGGCGATCCCTATGAACTGTCGGCCGGTCAACTCGTGACCGCCACCATGGTGACGAGCGGAACGATGACCAATCGGGTCGACCGGCTGCAAGGCAAGGGACTCGTCGAACGTCGCCCTGCCCCGTCGGATCGCCGCGGTGTCCTGGTGCGACTCACCACCGCCGGACGCGAGCGCGTCGACGCGGCGCTCGACGAGCTCATGCACCACGAATCGCGCCTGCTGGCCGACCTCCCGGCCGCCGACCGCGAGTCCATCGCCTCGTCACTGCGCGTGCTGACCCAGCCGTTCTCGGAATAAGCAACCCGATCCGAACGGTCGCCCCGCGCGAGGAGCCAGCGGTGGGCGGTGCACCATCAACGCATCGCCGACTGCCCGCCCGGGCAGCGGTGCACCATCAACCCATCACCGACGCTGACAGGTTGACCAGGCACCGCCCCGGCACCCGACAGGTTGACCACGCACCGCCCCAGCGCGCGAGGGGGTCAGAGGGCGTCGAGTTCACCTGCAGCGTCGAGCCAGACCGCTTCGGCCGCGTCGAGTTCGGCGGCAAGCTTGCGGCGCTCGGTATCCAGCGCGGTCAGTCGCTCGGGGTCGGTGGCCGCCTGCGCCATCTGCGTGTCGAGCTCCTCGACCTGCGCCGTCAACTTCTCGACCTGTCGTTCGGCACGCGCCAGATCCTTCTTCAGCTCACGCTCTCGCTGCGCCGACGGTCGCGACGACAAGGGTTCCGCGGGCGGTGCCGTGGCGATCTCCGCCGCATCGCGCGCTTCCACGGCCCGCTGCAGCCTCAGGTACTCGTCGACGCCCCCAGGCAGGTGCCGCAGATGACCGCCGAGCACTGCGTACTGGTGATCGGTGACCCGCTCCATCAGGTACCGGTCGTGCGAGACGACGAGCAGCGTGCCCGGCCAGGTGTCGAGCAGATCCTCGATCGCCGTCAGCATGTCGGTGTCCATGTCGTTCGTCGGCTCGTCGAGGATCAGCACGTTCGGCTCCTGCAGGATGATCAGCAGGAGCTGAAGCCGCCGACGCTGACCGCCGGAGAGGTCGCGGATGGGCGTCGCGAGTTGCTGGGTCCGAAAGCCGAGCCGTTCGAGCAGCTGACCGGGGGTCAACTCCTTGTCACCGGCGACGTAAGTGGCGCGCTGTCGCCCGATGACGTCGCTCACCCGCTCGTCGGCGATCGCGTCGAGTTCATGGAGCGATTGACTGAGCGTCGCGATGCGGACGGTCTTGCCGCGCTTGACCCGACCGGCTGACGGCTGGACGTCACCGGTCACGACGCCGAGCAACGTGCTCTTGCCCGCGCCGTTGACGCCGAGGATGCCCGCCCGCTCCCCCGGCGCGATGCGCCACTCGACGTCGCGGAGGATCGTGCGGCCGTCCGGGGTCTGCACGCTCACGTCGAGCAGATCGACGACGTCCTTGCCCAGCCGGGCCGTGGCCAGCTGCGTCAGCTCGACGGCGTCACGCACGGGCGGCTCACGTTCGACGAGCTCGTTCGCCGCGTCGATCCGGAACTTCGGCTTTGAGGTGCGAGCGGGGGCACCGCGCCGCAGCCACGCCAACTCCTTGCGCATGAGGTTCTGGCGACGGGCCTCGCTCGCGGCCGCCTGCCGGTCGCGCTCGACGCGCTGCAGGACGTATGCCGCGTACCCGCCCTCGAAGGCATCGACCGTGCGGTCGTGCACCTCCCACGTCATCGAGCACACCTCGTCGAGGAACCACCGGTCGTGGGTCACGACGGCGAATCCGCCGGTGCCCGGGGGCCAACGCTTCTTGAGGTGCTCCGCGAGCCACACCACAGCATCGATGTCGAGATGGTTGGTCGGCTCGTCGAGGATCAGCACGTCCCAGGATTCGATCAACGCGGCGGCAAGGGCGATCCGCCGACGCTGCCCGCCCGAGAGCTTCCCGATGGTGACGTCCCACGCGACGTCGCGTGGAATGAGCCCGTCGATGACCTCCCGGACCCGGGCGTCACCGGCCCACTCGTGCTCGGCCCGCTCCCCGACGACGGCGGCGCCGACGGTGAGCGCGGGGTCCATGGCGTCAGACTGATCGACGTAGCCGACCCGAAGGTCGCGCCGCCACGTCACTCGGCCACCGTCGGGATCGAGCCGCTTGGCGAGGATGCGCAACAAGGTCGACTTGCCGTCGCCGTTGCGGCCGACCACGCCGATCCGATCACCTTCGGCGATACCGAGCGTGACGTCGGACAGCACCTCCTTGGTGGGGAACGACATCGCCAGCCGCTCGCCCACGATCAGTGGTGCCATCAGCCGACCACCCGCGCACCGGCGGCGGGGCCCTCGGCGACGACCACGCCGTCGAAGATGCCCTGATCGCGCAGGTCGACCGAGAAGACCTCTGCGCTCTCGGAGTCGGGCATGAGGAACACGGTCGTCGGTCCCGAGCCGGAGAGGAGGCCCGTCAACGGCGGCCTGGCAGAGCCCACGTCGAGACCGCGCGCCAGCTCCGGGCGCAACGAGAGGGCCGCGTCGGTGAGGTCGTTGCGCATGGCCCCGGCGAGGGCTTCCGGGTCACCGCTGCCGAGCGCGGCGAGGACCCCGTGGGGCTCGTCGGGCGTGTTCTTGCCCCGCCCCTCGGACAGGCGGTCGAACTCCGCGTAGACCGCGGGTGTGGACATCCCCTCGGCGTACACCCCGAGGACCCAGTGGAAGGTCGAACGCGACAAGACCGGGGTGACCTGCTCACCCCGTCCCGTGCCGAGCGCATTGCCGCCGTGCAGCAGGAACGGCACGTCACTGCCGAGAACGGCAGCGAGGGTGTCGAGCTCGCGCCGGGTGAGGCCGCCTCGCCAAACGTCATTGCAGGCCAGGAGCGCACCGGCGGCATCGGCCGAACCGCCCGCCATTCCTCCGGCCACGGGAATCGCCTTGCGGATGCGCAGATGGACGCCGAGATCGGGTTCGGCCAAGCGGTCACGCAGCAGGAGCGCCGCTTGCGCCGCGAGGTTCGTGCGGTCGCTCGGGACGTGGGGCATGGGCTTCCCCAGGATGTCGACCACCTCGACGTTGACGGCACCGTCGTGACTCGCCGTCGCCGTGATCTCGTCGTGGATGTCGATCGCGTGAAAGACCGTGGCCAACTGGTGGTAGCCGTCGGCCCGGGCCGCTCCGACATGGAGCGCCAGGTTGATTTTCGCCGGGACGCGCACCTTCACACTTCGCACCGGACCAACGCTAGGGCATGCGCCTAGCGGCGCTCGCCGGCGAGCCGCGCGAAGTCCTCGACCGCCAGTTGCTCGCCACGCGTCCGCGGATCGATGCCGGCGGCGCGCAACGCTTGTTCGGCCGCCTCGCCGGTTCCGAAGTGCGGCGTCAGGGCCGCGCGAAGCGTCTTACGCCGCTGGGCGAACGCGGCGTCGATGAGTCGGAACGTCGCTTCCCGGTCAGCGGACGGCGGAGGGCGCCGGGACAGCCGTACCAGCGCGGAGTCGACGTTCGGCACCGGCCAGAAGACGGTCCGGCCGACGGCGCCGGCGAGTCGTACGTCGGCGTACCACGAAGCCTTCACGCTCGGTACTCCGTAGGTGCGTGAGCCGGGACCCGCCGCGAGCCGGTGCGCGACCTCGGCCTGCACCATGACCAACACCGACGCGATCGAGTCGAACGTCTGGAGCATGTGCAACAGCACCGGGACCGAGACGTTGTACGGGAGATTGGCGACGAGCGCGGTGGGGGCGGGACCGGGGAGCGAGTCGACCCGCAGCGCGTCGGCGTGGACGACCGTCAGGCGGTCTGCCAACGGGCCCGCGAACTCGGCTGCGGTGGCCGGGAGTCGCGCGGCGAGCACGTCGTCGATCTCGATGGCCGTCACGTGGGCGGCCTCCGCCATCAGCGCCAGGGTGAGAGAGCCGAGACCGGGGCCGATCTCGACGACCACGTCGTCGGGACCGACCCCGGCCTCGCGCACGATGCGCCGCACCGTGTTGCCGTCGGTGACGAAGTTCTGTCCGCGCTGCTTGGTCGGTCGCAAGCCGACCTCGTGGGCGATGCGGCGGATGTCCGCCGCCCCCAGCAACCGCGGTGCTTCGGACGTCGTCAGCGCAGGCCCAGCTTCGACGAGCAGGCCGGCCACTGACCCCAGCCGGCACGCTGCTGCAGGATCGACGCGCGGTGGATCTGCTCCTCCCGGCTGTGCTCGTGCGGCAAGCCCGTGCCACCGACCGAGCGCCACGTCTGCGCGCTGAACTGCACGCCGCCGTAGTACCCGTTGCCGGTGTTCGCCGCCCAGTTGCCACCGGACTCGCACTGCGCCAGCCGGTCCCACACGCTGCCGTCGGCGACGGCAGGGGCGGTGTCGGGCTGCTTCGTGCCGCGCTTCTCGACCTGAGCGACGGGCTCACGGACCGTGCTGCGTGACACGACGGTACGCTCACGAACCTCGCCGTCGGCCAGCACGAGCTGGACTTCCTCGGTCGCCTCGCCGGGCTCACCCGCGGTGACGACTTCCTTCTCGCCCTTGGGCAAGGAGGCGTCCTCCTGGACCTGAACCTCGAAGTCGACCGGAACGGTCTCGGTGCGGGTGACCTTCTCGATGCGCACCACGCGCAGAGCGCTGGTGTCCTTGGCGACGTAGCTCTCGAGGCCGGGTTCGACCTCGTCGTCCTCGTCGACCTTGACCCCGGCCTCGTCCAGCACGTCCTGCACCGTGGGCTTGTTGGTCTCGACCTGCTGGTCCTTGCCGTCGGCGGTGACGGTGATGGTCTTCGGAGTGCTCACGACGATTTCTTCGCCGAAGCGGTTGAGCTTGTCATCGAGCTTCGCCGAGACGTACGCGCCCTCGGCCGGGTCGACGTCCAGATCGTCGAGGAGCTCCTCGACGGAGATGGCGTGCGTGACCTCGTCCGTGGTCTCGCCGTCGACGACGACCGTGACGGGCTTGGCGTAGCGCACCGAGATCGTCTCGTCGTCCGGGAGCGGAGCGTCGAGATCGTGAGAGACCTTGTCCTCCGGACGTGGCTCGACGCCCTGGCTGGTCAACAGCTCGTCGACCGTCTCGGCCGAGGTCCGTGTCGTGGTGATCTCACCGTCGACATCGAGCGTGACCTTCTGATCGAACTCAGCCGCCGCCACGAGACCGGCCGTCGCGATCACCACCGCGGCGACCGCGGCGACGAGCTTCAGCACGCTCTTCGGATGGAGTTCGGGAACCGAAAACTGCACGAATCAAACCTCAACAAACGTCGTTGACAACCTGTCCACCTTGACCGAGGCTGCCACGGGCAGTCAAGCTTTCCCTCACCTTCTGGACGGCCAGGACCCTCCGAACGCCCGATCGGTGTTCGCGCTGATCTGCTCGCACAAGGTGGCCAGTTCGACGTCCAGCTCGTCGGCGATGAGCCGCACCGTGTGGGGCACCAGGAACGACGCGTTGGGCCGGCCGCGATGAGGTTCGGGGGTCAGGAACGGCGCGTCCGTCTCGACCAGGATCCGGTCGAGCGGAGTGACCTGGAGGGCGTCGCGCAGATACGCGGCGTTCTTGAAGGTGACCGTGCCGGCGAAGGACAGAAAAGCGCCGCGTTCCAGGCAATCTCGGGCGAACTCCGGCCCGCCGGAGAAGCAGTGCATGACGACCCGATCGGGGACGCCTTCGTCGTCGAGGATCGCCAGGACGTCCTCGTGAGCATCGCGGTCGTGGATGACCAGCGTGCGGTCGTGACGCTTGGCGATCCGGATGTGTTCGCGAAAGGAACGATGCTGCCGCGGGCGCAGTTCGGGGCCGGTGCGGAAGTAGTCCAGACCGGTCTCTCCTACCGCCCGCACCACCGGATCACCGGCCATCTCATCGATCTGAGAGAGTGCGCCATCTAACACGGAGTCGTCGAGTCGAGCGGCGTCATTGGGGTGCATCGCGACGGCCGCCACGACCGACGCGAACTGTCGCGCGGCGTCCACCGCCCAACGGCTGCTGGGCACGTCGCACCCCACCTGCACCACCCGCGTGACGCCCACCTCGGCGGCCCGGTCGAGCGCTTCGTCGGTCGGGATGAGGAGTCCACCGCGAATCCGATGGTCGAGGTGGCAGTGGTTGTCCACCACCGGCGACGGCAGCGGCTCCGGCGCGTCCGGCCACCCTTCGGTGCGGTCCGCCATCAGCCCTCCTGCTCGGGCAGCTCGATACGCGGGAACAGCGAGGGCACCTTCGTGATGGGGGTGCCGGTCGGGAGTTGACCCCACCGAGCGACCTCGTCGAGACGCTGCTCGGCGAGGGCGCCGAGTACGGGTTCGGCGCCGAGAGACTCCCACAGCGCGGCGCATGCCTTGGGCGTGACCGGATGGAGGACGACGGCCAGCACCCGCAGCCCCTCGGCCGCGGTAGCCAGGATCGTGGCGAGCCGGCCGCTCTGGGTGTCGTCCTTCGCGAGCTTCCACGGCGCCTGCTCGGTGAGGTAGCCGTTGAGCGCGTCGACGATCCGCCACACCTCGACCATCGCCTCCTGCGGGGCGATCCGCTCGATGGCGGAGTCGGCGGCGGCGACCGAGGCGCCGATCGTGTCGATGAGCGCCTTCTCCGCCGGCCCGTGCTCGCCGGCAGCAGGCAGAGCACCATCGTGGTACTTACCGATCATCGCCGCGACGCGCGACGCGAGATTGCCGAACCCGTTGGCCAACTCCGCGTGATACCGGGCGTGGATGTCCTCCCAGGAGATCGAGCCGTCGCTGCCGAACGTGAGCGCGCGACTGAAGTAGTAGCGGTACGCGTCCGAACCGAAGGTCGAGACGATCTCGTCGGGGTGGATGCCGTTGGCCTTGCTCTTGGACATCTTCTGCCCGCCGACGAGCAGCCAGCCGTGGGCGAAGACGCGATGCGGCACCGGCTGACCGGCGGCCATCAGCATGGCCGGCCAGATCACCGCGTGGAAGCGGGCGATGTCCTTGCCGACGATGTGGACGTTCGCCGGCCACAGGTCCTCGAACCGCTCCGGATCGACGCCGTATCCCGCGGCGGTGACGTAATTGAGCAGCGCCTCGATCCACACGTACATGACGTGCTCGTCGTCCCAGGGCACGGGGATGCCCCAGTCGAAGGTCGAGCGGGAGATCGAGAGATCCTTCAGGCCGCGCTTGACGAAGGAGATGATCTCGTTGCGGCTCGACTCGGGCTGGATGAACTCCGGGTGCTCCTCGTACAACGCGAGCAACCGGTCCGTGTACTCGCTGAGCCGGAAGAAGTAGTTCTCCTCCGTCATGTACTCCACGCGGCTGCCGTCGAGTGCCGAGACCTTGAAGCCCTCGTCCTCCCCCTCGCCGTCGATGACGTCGTCGTCGCCGACGAACTCCTCGCTGCTCACGCTGTACCAGCCGGAGAAGGAGCCTTTGTAGACCGCGCCGCGGTCGTAGAGGTCCTGCCAGAACGCCTGCGCGCCCTTCTCGTGCCGTTCTTCGGTGGTGCGGATGAAGTCGTCGTTGGCCACGTCGGTCGTCTTCAACATGGGCTTCCACTCGTCCTCGACGAGCCGGTCGACCCACTCTTGCGGGGAGACGCCGTTGGCGTCCGCCTTGCGCAGCACCTTCTGGCCGTGCTCGTCGACGCCGGTGAGGTACCAGACCCGCTCGCCGCGCTGGCGGTGCCACCGCGTGAGGATGTCGCCCATGACCGTCGTGTAGCCGTGGCCGATGTGCGGCGCGTCGTTGACGTAGTAGATGGGCGTGGTGACGTAGAAGGTCCGTTCGGCCATGGGCTCCAGTCTAGTGAGACGCGCCCCTCACCCCTCCGGCCTGTCTCGTCGTCGCCGATGCATGGAGGACGATGGTGCGGTCGAACCCCATCGCCACCGCGGCGGGGGTCTGTGAAGGAGCGGACAGTATGCAACTCGAGGCCATCGCGATCTCGGTCGACGGACCGCACGCCACGGTCCTGCGCCCCACGAGCGCGCAGGCGCGCAGTGGCGACGTCTGTGTCGTCGAGGGACCACCCGGCGCGGGACACACGGCCTTGTCGCTCGTCCTCGGGGGCCGCCTGCGGCCGGACCGCGGGCACGTGCTCGTGGACGGTGAGCGAGCGGCGCAGACTCTCCGCGAGTCGGTCGCCCTCGTGGACGTCCCGGACGTCTCCGAACCCGACGAGGTGCTGAAGCTCTCGACCATCGTCGCCGAGGAGCTGGCGATGGCCGGCCGGCCTGCCGGAGCGCGCGCGGTGCGCACGTGGCTGGATCACCACGACGCGGACGCGTGGCACGGTACCCGCGTGGAGGAGGTTCCCGGCGCCGTGCGGCTGATGGTGTTGGCCGAACTCGCCGCCTTGCGGCCCGGAACGGAAGCGCTGGTCATCTGCTGCCCCGATCGGTACGGCACCAGCGCCGACGACGCCTACGCCGTCGCCGAGCGACTCGCCCAGCGGCATCTCGTCGTCGTTCTGCAGCTCATGGCCACGACGGCGCGCGTGCTCGGAACCGAGCGGTTCGCGCTCGGCAACGCGGGTGAGGACGTGGTCGCATGACGTCGCTGCGGATGGCGATCAGCGAGTTCCAGCGGCTGACCGCGGGAAGATTGCCGGCGCTCGCGGTCCTCGCCGTCGCGCTCATCCCCACGCTGTACGCCTCGCTCTACCTGTGGGCCAACCACGACCCCTACGGCAAGCTCGGTTCGGTCCAGGCAGCCCTCGTCGTGGACGACGTCCCCGCGACGTCCACCCAGGCCGGCGAGGTGCACGCCGGCCGCGACATCGCTCACGACCTCGAGGAGGACGGCTCGTTCGACTGGCAGGAGGTCAGCGACGCTGAGGCGGCTCGCGGCGTCGAGGACGGCACGTACCTGTTCGCCTTGACCATCCCCCGCGACTTCTCCAGTGCGCTGGCTGCGACGTCGGACTTCGAACCGCGGCAGGCCCAGCTCATCCTCACGACCAACGAGGCCAACAACTACCTCTCCGCGACGATCGCCGACCAGGTGCTCACCCGCGTGAGCTCCTCGATCGCGGCCAACGTCAGCGAGAAGGCGGCGAGCGCCTTCCTTCTTGGCTTCTCGACGCTCCATGAGCAGCTCAGCGAGGCCGGCGAAGGCGCGCAACGCCTTGCCGGCGGGCTCGGCGACGCGCGGAACGGCGCGAGCCAGCTGCAGTCGGGCGCCGACCAGCTGGGCACCGGGCAGCAGCAGCTCCTCGCCGGTCAGCAGGAGCTCGGCACAGGCCTCGGTGAGGCAGCCGACGGCGCGCATCAGCTCCGCCACGGCAGCGCACAACTGGCGCCGGGCGCCCGGCAGGTGGCCGACGGCAATGCCGAGATCGCGCGCGTCGCGGACGCTGCAGCGGGTGTCGCACGCACGACGAACGCGAACCTCGCACGCATCCGGGCGGACATCGAGCAGAGCTTGATCGACGCCGGTGTCCCGGCGGACGAACGTGCCGCGATCCTGCAGCGGCTCGACCACCTCGCGCAGCCGCTCGCCGACCTCGACGCTCGCGTCCAGACCACCGCTGGGGAACTCGACCGGCTCGCGGAGGGATCGCGCCAGGTCGCCGACGGCGCCGATCGTCTGGCCGCCGGCAGCGTCCAACTCGCCGGCGGGCTGGACGCCGCCACCGCGGGCAACGCCCGACTCGTCGCCGGTCAGCGGGAAGCCCTCGCCGGCTCCCAGCAGCTCGCGTCCGGCGCGGGTGAACTCGCCGCCGGACTCGAGACCGCCGACACCGGGGCGCAGCGCCTCGCGGACGGGCTCCGCGACGGCATCAACTCCATTCCCGATCTGGATGATCAGCGTCGCGAGGACACCGCGTCGACGATCGCCTCGCCGATCACGACGAAGGACGTCGCGCAGGCCTCCGCCGACACCTACGGCGCCGGCCTGGCGCCGTTCTTCCTGTCGATCGGCGCATGGGTCGGTGCGTACGTCATGTTCCTGCTGGTGCGGCCGCTGTCGAACCGGGCGATCGCGGCGCGGCAGTCGCCGCTGAGCACCGCGCTCGGCGGGTGGCTCACGCCAGCAGCCATCGCCGTGGTCCAGTCCGGCGTGATGCTCCTCGTGGTGCGATTCGCGGTCGACATCGACTGGGTGCGCGCCGGCTACGTCGCCGCGCTTCTGGCATTGGTGGGCGTCACGTTCGTGGCGATCGTCCACACACTCAACGCGTGGCTGGGGCCGGTCGGGCAACTGCTCGGACTGGTGCTCCTGGTGCTGCAGCTCGCGAGTGCCGGCGGGACGTTCCCCTGGCAGACGCTCCCGCCGGTGCTCCAAGCCGTCCACCACGTCCTGCCGATGACGTACGCCGTCGACGGGCTGCGCCATCTGATGTACGGGGCCTCGCTGGAGGGACTGCCTCGCACGGTCGCGGTGCTGGCGGCCTACCTCGTCGGCTGCCTGGCGCTCACCTGCGCCGCGGCGTACCGGCGCCGGCTCTGGCGGGTCTCGCAGATCAAGCCGGAGATCGCGCTCTAGCTCCGCTCAGTCGGGCCGATGGGCGGCGGCATAGACGATCTTCTTCCGCACCCCGGTGCGGGCGACGACCTCGGCGATCGCGTCCTTGCGGCTGAGTCCGGTCGCCTCGGCCTCGGCCACGAGCGCCGCGAGCGACTCGTCGTCGTACTCGGCGACCGGAGCGTCACCGGCGCCGCTGATCACCAGGGTCACCTCGCCGCGGACGCCGTGTTCCTGCTCCTCGGTCCAAGCGGCGAGTTCGGCGAGCGGAAGCCGCACGACTTCCTCGTACGTCTTGGTCAGCTCGCGGCACAAGGCGGCCGGCCGGTCGGCGCCGAACGCCTCGGACATCGCGCGGAGCGTGACCGCCGTCCGGTGCGGCGACTCGAAGAAGACCATCGTCCGGCGGTCCCTGGCAAGCTCAGCGAAGAAACGGGCCCGCTCCCCCTGCTTACGCGGAGGGAAGCCCTCGAAGCTGAACCGATCGACCGGCAGGCCCGACACCGCGAGCGCCGTGAGCACTGCCGAGGGGCCGGGAATGGCCGAGACCGCGATGTCCTCCTCGACGGCCGCCGCCACGAGCCGGTAGCCGGGGTCGGAGACGCTCGGCATCCCGGCGTCCGTCACCAGGACGACGGTTCGCCCGGCGCGCAGCTCTTCCATCAACTCACCCGTGCGACGTTCCTCGTTGCCCTCGAAGTACGACACGACGCGGCCGGGCACCTCCACCCCGAGATCGGCAGCGAGTCGGCGCAGGCGCCGTGTGTCTTCGGCTGCAACGATGTCGGCCGCCGAGAGCGCCGGCCCGAGGCGCCCTGACGCGTCGGCGGCCTGCCCGATGGGAGTACCGGCGAGGATCAACACGTCTTCATCCTCGCAGGCGGGCCCGACGCCGCGCACACCCTAGGCTGGGGGCCGTGCTGTCGCGAGTGTCCTGGCGTGCCTGGTCGTGGATCGTTCCCGCCACCGTGGCACTGCTCGCGTTGGCGGTGCGCGCCGTCCGGCTCTCCGCCCCCTCGCGGCTCGCCTTCGACGAGACGTACTACGCCAAGGACGCGTGGTCGCTGCTCGAGCACGGCTACGTCCTCGACTACGTCGACGGCGCCGACGATCGCATCGCCGACGGCGAACTGTCCGGCTTGTTCGCCGCCGAGCCCTCGTGGATCGTGCACCCCGACGGCGGCAAATGGCTCATCGCGATTGGTGAGAGTCTGTTCGGCCTGACCCCGTTCGGTTGGCGGATCAGCGCGGCGGTCGTCGGAGCGCTCACCGTCCTCGTGCTCGCGCGACTGCTGATCCGCCTGACCGGCGCGATCTGGGTGGGCGCGCTCGGCGGGTTGCTTCTCGCCCTCGACGGCGTCCATTTCGTGATGTCGCGCCTCGCGCTGCTGGACGTCTTCCTGGCGTTCTGGCTCGTCTGTGCGATCGCGTGCCTCGTGGCCGACCGCGACTGGCTCGAGCGACGGCTCGCCGACGACGACCGGTGGCGGGTATGGCGGCCCTGGCAGTTCGTCGCCGGACTCGCGTTCGGCATGGCGACCGCGACGAAGTGGAGCGGCCTGTACGTCCTCGCCGCGTTCGGGCTCACGATCGTCCTGTGGGAGGTGGCGGCACGCCGGCGCTGCGCTCGTACGCGAGGGAGCGCTCCGCCGTCGTGGTGGCGCGGACTGCTGCGGGTGGGTGTCCCATCCTTCGGGTGGCTCGTCCTGGTCGCGTGCGCCGTCTACCTGGCCAGCTGGACCGGCTGGTTCGTGCACCACGAGGAGTACGAGCGGCGGTTCGGCAACGGGTACGGCGACTACGCCGCATGGGGGCACCTGGCCGAGCCGACGGGCGGGCCGATCGGCGGGGCCGTCGACGCCCTGCGTTCCTGGTGGCACTTCCACGTCATGACCTGGGACTTCCACACCGGCGACTACCTCGCCGACAAGACGCACCCGTACGCGTCGCATCCGATCGGATGGTTGCTGCCGTGGCGTCCGGTAGCGGTGGATACGAGTACCGACGTCCCCGCTCAGCAGTGCGGCGCGCCTGAGGACTCCAGCTGCATCAGCGAGGTGCTGATCCTCGGCAATCCTGCCGTCTGGTGGATCGGAACCCTGGCACTCCTCGCGGTGCTCGTGATGATGTTCCGCAAGCCCAGCTGGCGTCTCAGCGTCCCGCTCGTGGGTCTGGCGGCGACGTGGCTCCCGTGGTTCGCCACCGCCGACCGCCCGATCTTCTCGTTCTACTCGGTGGCGATGGCTCCGTTCCTGGTCATCGCGATCGGGCTCGCGGCGAACGGTGTCCACCGGCGTTGCGCCCAACGTGGCCGCGGCAGGTGGTCCGCCGCCGCGCTGTGTGCGTACGCGGTGGTCGTGGCCGCGCTGTTCGTGTACTTCTACCCGATTTGGACCGACGTCCTGCTCCCCTACGACTCCTGGCGTCAGCGCATGTGGCTCGGCACCTGGATCTGAGGCTTCGCGACGCCGCGGCGAAATATGAGAGCTGTCGGTGGAGACTGTCAACCAGCGTCCGCTAATTGGAACTCGGGAACACACGTTTCACGTCGCGTTGCCATTCCTCTGATTTCGGCCAGCCCACGTACAGCGCGTCGGAGGCCCAACCTTGCACATAGTCGACGATTGAGACGATCTTCTCGAGCTGTCCCGACGCCCAGTGAAGCACGAGGTCGTGACAGATTGAACTGAGTAATCCTATGTCAACCCGTATCTGATGAAGCGCAGCGAAGTCCACAGGCGTACCCTCTGTTGATTTCTCCCGATGAAGAAGCAAGGGAATCTTCGCTGGGCCTTCGCTCCCACCGGTTCTCAGCGCTTCCAGATCTGGCCCCCAGAGAGCATGTGCCAGGGAGTTCCGGTCCCCAGTGACCCGCTTCAAAGCTCTGGTGAACCTAGCCGAATCGTGCCACCAATCTGGATAAACCGTTTCGAGCATACGAATCTTGTCGATCACGAACCGACCCCTTGCAAGCGCGAGATTCGGCTTTTCAGGATTCAGCAGCACACCGATGAGGCGAGTAAGCGCAGCATCCAACTCAGATGCTGCCAGAAGAACTTCGCCAATGTGTAGAGCCAATGCTCGCTGGGGAGGCCAATCGCTAGTGTCGAACCGTTCTGGCCGAATCAAATAGGTCCCTCCGGGCGGCAGTGAAATGCCATTGGGCAGGATGATCGGCTCATCGCTCATTGTCTCAGAATACCCGCTGTTCAACGGCCGCTGCCCGCTGCTAGCGGCTCACAAATATCAACTCTCGTGGTAGCGGACCACTAGGCGGCCACATTGCGAGAGCGTGTTTCTGAGAGGAAGTGGGTGCGAGAAGATCGCCGACATCGAAGCACGTAACCAACCGTCGTGGCGAGTCGTAGCCGCAGCCGGCGCTAACCATCGCCACTGTCCAGTTGAGAGCTGAACCCCGCCCGGCCGGCGCGAACGACGAAGGGCCCGCCGGCGGCGGGCCCTTCGGGATGTGGAGCATAGGAGATTCGAACTCCTGACCTCTTCGATGCGAACGAAGCGCGCTACCAACTGCGCCAATGCCCCATCGCCGATGAGTTTACCACTGGGTCAGTGGCCGACTGCACGGCGGTTGGTGTCGGGGTTCTCGTCGACGTTCGGCGCCGGGAAGTCGACGTCCTCGCCCTCGACGTGCCCCGACGTCCAGGCCCCGGCCTGGGTGAAATCGATCGTGCGGACGGTGCGTCCGGCGCGGGGCTTGGTGACGTAGGTGGGCAGCGTGACCGGGAGCGGATCCCACAGCATCTCGCCGTTCGTGCCGACGCTCGGCACCGCGATCTCCAGCTGCTCGTCGAGTGCGTCGGACGTCAGCGGGACGTCTTCCATCACGTGCTTGCGGTCCGGATCGATGTCGTCGACCTGGACGATGATGGTCTCCTCGTCCTCCGTCCGGCGCTGCTCGGTCGAGGAGGAGCTCAGTGAGCCGGCGGCCTTCTTCACCTTCGCCCAACGCCCGCCACCGCGCTCGCCGGATGTCGCGTTCGAGCGGTCCTTGACTGCGCGCGGCGCCTTGGGCGCGCGTTCGCGAGGAGCCGCGAGACCGAGCTCCTGGCGCACCATGAGCCGGCAGGCGACGAGCCAGGCGACGATCAGTCCGGCCGGGACGGCGATCGACCACAGCGGGAGGTACCCGAATCCGGCCACTCCACTGACGATGGCGAGCACGGCGATGAGCGTCAACAGGGTGCGACGGCGGCGGCGTGCGGCGATCCGGGCGGTCTCGCGCGTCACGGTGGGCTGCGGCTTCGGCCGCGGCGCACGCTCGGCACGCGGCGGTGCGGGCTCGGCTTGGTCGGGACGAGGGGGTGTCACCACGCGTCGCATCGGGCCCTCCGTGTCGAGTGCGGAGTTCTTGTTGGCTTCGTCGTACCGCCGCAGGACGAGCGGCACGAAGTACGCCGCCCACAAGGCGACGACGAACGCGACGATCAATCCGCTGGAGGCCACGTCAAAACCGTAGGCCGTCGACGCGAGTTTCTGTGGGAGCAGCGGGCGTGTGTCGCTGGCGAGTTCACATGCGTCACATCCGCCTCAGCCGTGACGCGTCGTCCAGCGGTTCACCAGACCGTCCGGTACGTCCTCGGCCGTGACCTGGAAGAGGCGGTGGTCGCGCCAGTCGCCGGCGATGTGCAGATACCGCGGAGCGAGCCCGATCTCGAAGAAGCCGAGCTTCTCGACCACGCGCAAGCTCGCGGTGTTCTCCGGCCGGATCGCGATCTCCACTCGATGCAGCCCGACGGTCGTCAGCAGATGATCGGTCACGAGTGCGACGGCCGTCGGCACGATGTCACGGCCAGCGTGCGAGCGCGACACCCAATAGCCGATGCTCGCCGTCTGCGCCGATCCGCCCGTGATGCCGTTGACCGAGAGCTGACCGACCATCGCGCCCTGCCAGGTGATCGCGAACGGCATCGCCGTACCCTCCCGGGCCCGCCGGCGCAGCGCCCCGATCATCGACACGTACGACTGCGGCGGACGTCCGGCGCCCGGCGGCAACGTGGCCTCCCACGGCGTCAGCCATTCCAGGTTCTCCGCCCGGAGCCGTGACCAGGTGGCCGCGTCGCGGCGACTCAACGGCCGCACCCCCACCTCGCCGTGACGCAGCGTGACCGGCCAGCCGAGCGCCATCAGAACGAGCGGTCGAGAACGATCGTGCGCACGGTGTCACCGAGGTTGAGCGCGGTCTCGTCCTCTCCGACCACGATAAGCGCATTGGCCTGGGCGAGCCGCCCGACCAGGTGGGCACCGCGGCCCTCCACCGGAGAGACCTTGGCACCGCGATGCGTGACCTCGAACACCGCGCGCACGTACTCGCGGTGACCGGGCTGGGAGACGATGTCCTGGGCGAGCACGGCGTGGACCTGTGGCCGCCGATAGGGGACGCGCCCCATGAGCCGACGCAGCGCCGGGAGCACGAACACCTCGAACGACACGAAGGCGGCGACCGGGTCGCCGGGCAGCGTGATGATCGGCGTCTGCTCGTCGTACACCCGTCCGAATCCCTGGTCGGAGCCGGGCTCGAGGGCGACGTCGTGGAACTGCACCGTTCCGAGGCCGCCGAGAACCTGCCGCACGACGTCGCGGCGCGAGTGCCCCAAGCCGCCCGTGGTGATGACGAGGTCGGCGCGCACCAGCTGGTCGGACAGCACGCGCTGGAACTGGCGGGGATCGTCGCCGACGGCGCCGACCCGGAACGCGATGGCACCGGCGGATCGCACGGCGGCGGCGATCATCGAGGAGTTGCCGTCGTACACCGAATCGTGGCCGAGGTGCTCGCCGGGCTCGCGCAGCTCGCGGCCCGTCGACAAGATCACCACCCGGGGACGCGGACGGGCCTTGACCCGCGAACGGCCGACCGCGGCGAGCAGGCCGATCTCCCGCGGCCCGAGCACCGCGCCCTCGGGCAGCACGACGGACCCGGCCGTCACATCCTCACCCTGGCGCCGCACGCGCTGCCCGGGCGAGACGGGGCGTCGGAAATGGATGCGGGCGTGGTCGCCCTCGACCTCGCCCATCGGGACCACGGCGTCGGCACCGTGCGGCAGCGGCGCGCCGGTCATGATCGAGACGCACGTCCCGGAACTGATCGCGAACGGCTTGCCCGAACCGGCGACGATCTCGCCGACGACCGGGAGTTCGACCGGATCGCTCGTCGTGGCGCGCGCGAGGTCGGCGGAGCTGACGGCGTAGCCGTCGGTGTCGGCGCTGTCGTGACGGGGCAGGTCGATATCGCTGACGACTTCCTCGTGCAACGAGAGCCCGAGCGACTCGACGATGGGTTGATCGTAGGCACCGAGCGGGCCGATCCCCCGCAGGATCGCCTCCAGGTGATCTTCGACGGTCAGTCGTCCAGGGGCGATGCTGTGGGGGCGGGGTCGCTGAGGCAATCCGGAGGTGCCGGACTGCGTAGCGGACGTGCCGCTGGTCGAGTCTCCCGCTGACATGACAGTCAGCCTAACCCGCGCGCAGGACCGTACCCGACGCGACGGTCCGCGATTCGCCCTGGGATGCCGTCAGGGTCACCTCGCCGATGACCGCGACGCCCTCGCCGAAGGTCCAGTCCCCCTCCACCGTCAGGCGGCTGGCCCGCACGAGCGAGAGCGGCGACCGAAGGCGCTGCTCGAAGTCGCGAATCCGCTTGAAGTACGCAGGATCCAGCGAGACGAACGGCGCCTCGGCACGCGCTCGCAGCCGCCCATTGCTGCCCAGTTCGTAGACGTCGGAACGCAGAACGGTGAGGTCGTTCGTGGTCTTGACCGGCAGGAAGCGCGATCGGCCGACCTCGATGGCGGTGGCACCGTCGAACACCTCGACGGCGGCGCCCATGGCCGATTCGATCTGGATCACCGCCGGCGAGTCCGGGTCGGTCGGGTCGACCGTCTTCTCGTTGCGGATGAGCGGCAGGCCCAGCACTCCGCGGCGTTCGGTGAGGATGTCGCGCAGCGCATGGAGATCGAACCACAGGTTGTTGGTGTGGAAGTACCGGTGGACGGTCGGGTCGCTCGCGGCCTCTGCGTCCTCCGTGGCGGTCTGCGCGGTCTCCCGCAGAACGATGCGTCCGTCGGACTTGCGCACGACGAGGTGCCCGCCCTTGACGTCGGCTTCGGTCCGGCGACACACCTCGGCGGCGTACGGAGCGCCGGACTGCGCGAACCACGCCATCATCTGCGGGTCGGGCGCGGCGCCGAGGTTGTCGGAGTTGGAGACCGTGACGTACTGGTATCCCTCGTCGATGAGTCGGTCCAGGACACCCGACGTGAGCAGCGCGGTGTAGAGGTCGCCGTGGCCCGGCGGGCACCACTCCATGGACGGATCGTCCGGCCAGTCGACCGGCTCGAGCGAGTCGGCGAGCAGCTTCGGTTCCTTGTGCTGCAGGAAGTCGATCGGAAGATCGCCCACCCGCAGATCCGGGTAGCGGGCGAGCACCGCCTGCGTGTCCTCGCGGGTGCGGAAGCTGTTCATGAACAGCAAGGGCAGTTGCACGCCCAGTTGCTCGCGGACGTACCGGACCTGCCGCACGATGATGTCGAGGAACGTCAGCTCGTCGCGGACCTCGAGCAGCGACTTGGCCCGGTCCATCCCCATCGAGGTGCCCAAGCCGCCGTTGAGCTTGATGACCGCCGTGACCTTGGCAGCAGCGCGCTGCTCGTCCTCGCTGAACGCGAGGTCCGACACGGCATCGATTCCGGTCAGCGGTTCCACGTCGGCCTCGCGGATCGTTCCGCTGGCTCCGCGGACGAGCTGCTCGTAGAAGGAGGAGAAGACATCGATCGCGGCCGTGGGGATCCCGGCGGCTCTCATGCGATCCTGCGCTGCAGTCAGACCTGTCACCCGCCCTAGGCTAACGGCATGTCCGCTTCCGTTCTCGCGGAGAAGGCCGCGCTCCGACGTGATCTTCTCGACCGCCGCGCCCGGCGGACCGTCGAGGAGCGTCGCGCCGCGGGCGAGGCCCTCGCGCTTCACGCCCTGGCCATCGCGGCGCTGACTCAGGGGCCGCGCGTCGCGTGTTATCTCTCGTTCGAGAACGAGCCCGACACGGCCGCACTCATCGCCGGCCTCCGCGAACGGGGGCTCGACGTGATCGTGCCGCTGAGCCGGCCGGTCGAACGGGCCCTGGACTGGGCCCTCGTCGACGACGGCGGCACCGTCGCCGGCACCTACGGCATTCCCGAGCCCGTCGGAGAGCGGCTCGGGCCCGGCGCGCTGGGAACGTGTCAGGTGGCCTTCGTCCCGGCACTGGCGGTCGACCACCGCGGGCGGCGGCTCGGCCGGGGCGCCGGCTACTACGACCGTGCCCTCGCAAATTTCTCCGGGCTCGTCTGCGCGGTGGTCTTCGCCGACGAACTGCTCGAGACGCTTCCCGCCGAGCCCCACGACGTCCCCGTCGACCTCGCGCTCACCCCCACGGGAGTGTTCCGCCCCGAGCGCTGACGGCTAGAAGGGGCGCGCGGCGTAGGTGGGCTCGCCCATCCAGCTGACGGCGACGGTCTCCACCGGTCGCGAGGAGTTAGGGGCGTGGATCATGCGACCGCCGCCGAGGTAGATCGCCACGTGGTAGATGCCCGAACCGTTCGCGTAGAAGAGGAGATCCCCGCGTTGCCGCTGTGCGGGCGAGATCTTGCGCAGCGCGTTGTACTGCGCTCCCGCAGTCCGCGGCACCTGCTTACCGGCCGCTTCCAGCGCTCGCATCGTGAGCCCGGAGCAGTCGAACGCGTTCGGCCCCGCCGCTCCCCACTGGTACGGCTTACCGAGTTGCCTCTCAGCAAACGCGATCATCGTCTCCACCTGGCTCGGATTCGGCGCCGGGGGGTTCGGGGCGGGCGGAGATGGCTGCGAAGGCTGCGGCGCGGGGGGCTGTGGCGGCGGCGTACTCGGCCGCGGGCTCGAGGGCTGCGGGGTCGAGGGCTGTGGGGTCGAGGGCTGCGGCCGAGCCGGGGCGTGGCCCGAGGACGTGTCGCTCGGAGGCGCTACGCCGCTTGCGTCCAGGCGCTCGTCGATCCGGTCCTGGCGCTGCGTGACCTCTTCGACAGTGCTGTTCTGGAGCCGGGCCAGCTCGGCGAGGAGGTCACCACGTTCAGCGATCAGCGCTTCTTGGCGTTGCTCCGCCGTCTTGATGAGGTTCTCGATACGGGTTCGCGCCGCCACCTGCTGCTCGACAGCCTGCTCGCGACGCTCCGCAGCCGCCGCGGCCTGCGCACGCACGCTGCGGACGACGGCCTGCTTGGCTTCGAGCTGGGCGATCTGCCCGGCCATCGCATCCTGCGTGCTGGCATAGGCCGAGGACCGCTCCAGCAACTGCAGCGGATCCTCAGCAGTGAGGAGCGACTGGAACATCGCCACCGGCCGTTGGTCCGTGAGCTGGTCGATGGTGAGCTCCTCGACCACAGCCCGCTCGCCCTCCAGCTCGCGTTCGGCCTGGGCGATCCGCCCGTCGAGTTCGGCCAGCTCGCGTTCGGCGGCCTCGGCGGCCACGACGGCTCCGTTGAACTGCTCAGCAAGGGCGGCGGCCTCGGCGTACAGCGAATTCACGCTTTGCCGCGACTGCACGAGCTCGACCTGAATCGCGGCGACGCGGTCCTCGTCGGGCGCGGCGACGGACGGCGCGGCGGCCGTCCCGAGCAGGACGAGAGCAGCAACCAGGGGAAGAGCGAGCACACGGCGAGCGGCCATAGCCCCTCACGCTAGCCCTCTTCTGCCCCAGAGGAAACTCCTTTCACACAAGTTTCTCCAGTCACAGGCGTGTCGGTGCTGGACTACGGCCAGTTTCTGTTCGATAGTTCGCACCCCGTGTCCATCATGCGGACGTCAGCTGACCTCGACGATGGGCAGCCGCAGTGCCGCCGGGGCGGCCTCGGGTACCACCGGGTTCTTCGGACTGACCGGGGCGACCCGCCGGTATCGCCCGCCGAGCGGTGGTCGCGGATCGGCCTCGCCCTTATTCGGCCACAGGGCCATCGCGCGCTCGGCCTGGGCGGTGATCGTCAACGAGGGGTTGACGCCGAGATTGGCGCTGACCGCCGACCCGTCCACCACGTGCAGGCCTGGGTGCCCGAACAGCCGGTGGTACGGATCGATCACGCCGTCGGCCGCCGACTCGCCAATCGCGCACCCGCCCATGAAGTGCGCGGTCATGGGGATGCCGAACGGCTCGCCCACCGTGCCGCCGGCGATACCGCCCATGATGTCCGCCATCTCCTCGACCGCGCGGTGGCCCTCGGGGATATAGGTCGGATTGGGCAACCCGTGTCCCTGCTTGGTGGTCAGCCGCCGCTTGCCGAGAAATCCCCGCTTGGTGAAGGTCGTGATCGAGTTGTCGTGCGCTTGCATGACGAGGGCGATGACGGTGCGCTCGGACCAGTGCCGCCAGTCGTAGACCTTGAGGATCGACGGGATGAGCTTGAGCATGTTCTTCGCCCACACCCGCAGCCGGTGCTGACCGGTGCCCTCGGGAGCGAGAGCCGACTGCACGAGCATCATCGCGTTCGAGCCCTTGCCGTAGCGCACCGGTTCGATGTGGGTGTACTCGTCGGGATGGATCGAGGACGTGATGGCGACACCCTGTGAGTAGTCGATGTCGCGCTTGCTCGCGACCGCCCCCAGCAGTGCCTCCGAGTTCGTCCGCGTGAGCATGCCGAGCCGGCGAGACACCCGCGGAAGGTCCCCGGAGTCGCGCATCGCGTGCAGGAGCCGTTGTGTGCCCAGCGTGCTGGCCGCGAAGACGACCTGCTCGGCCGTCGTCGTGCGGCGGCCGCCGAATCGCTTGTTGGTGGGCTTGGTGGTGACCTCGTAACCGCCGCGTCGCAAGGGCCGCACCCGGGTGACGGTAGTGAGCGCCCGGACCTCCGCTCCGGCCTGTTCGGCCAGATACAGGTAGTTCTTCACCAGTGTGTTCTTGGCGTTGTGCCGGCACCCCGTCATGCACTCACCGCAGTGCGTGCACGCGCGACGACTCGGCCCGGCGCCTCCGAAATACGGGTCGCCCACGTCGGCGCCCGGCTGCTCGCCGAAGGTCACGCCGACGGGCGCGTAGTGGAAGGTGCCCTCCACGCCCATGCGCTCGGCGGCCTCGCGCATCACACGGTCGGCGGGAGTCTCGCGGTCGTACGTGACGGCGCCGAGCATGCGCTTGGCCTGGTCGTAGTACGGCTTGAGCTCGTCCTTCCAGTCGGTGATGTACCCCCACGCCGGATCCTTGAAGAACGGGTCGAGGGGTTCATACAGGGTGTTGGCGTAGACCAGCGAGCCTCCGCCGACACCGGCGCCGGACAAGATGAGCGAGTCCTTGAGCAGGTTGACCCGCTGGATGCCGTAGCAGCCCAGGGCCGGGGCCCACAGGTAGTCGCGCAGGTGCCAGGACGTCTTGGCGAACTCCTCGTCGCGGAAACGGCGGCCCGCTTCGAGCACCGCGACGCGATACCCCTTCTCCACCAGGCGCAGCGCCGCGACGCTGCCTCCGAAACCGGAACCTATGACGATCACGTCGTGGTCGAAGTCGCTCATGCGCGTCCCACCTTCTTCAGCAGCCGCAGGCCGAACGTCAGGAGCCGCATGAACCGCCTGGCGTCGACGAAGCCCGGACCGCCGACCGGCAGCAGGCTTTGGGCGCCGATGGACTGGCTCTCGGTGAAGCGCAACAGCCCTTCGGCGCCCTGGCGGCGGCCCATGCCCGACTCGCGCATGCCACCCATCGGAGCGTCGATGCTGCCGAACGTCGCAGCGAAGCCCTCATTGACGTTGACCGTGCCGGCCTTGAGCCGCGTGGCGACCCGACGAGCCGTACGCGACGGTCCCCAGACACTCGCGTTGAGCCCGTAGACGCCCGAGTTGGCTGCCGCGACCGCCTCGTCGACGGTGTCGTAGGGGTAGAGCGAGACGAGCGGGCCGAAAGTCTCCTCGGCGTAGCACTCGGCTTGCGGCGGCACGTTCTCCAACACGGTGGGCTCGTAGAACCACGGGCCGATGTCCGGGCGTGCCCGGCCGCCGGTGAGGACGGTCGCCCCGTGGGCGCGGGCATCCTCCACGTGCTTCTCCACGGTCGCCAGCTGAGCCGGCGACACGAGGGTGCCCATGTCGGCCTCCCAGTCCAACGCCGTACCGAAGCTCATCGCCTGAACGCGTCGCACGAGCGCGTCGCGGAAGGCTTCGAACTGGCGCCGGGGGACGTAGATGCGCTCGATCGAGACGCACAGCTGGCCCGCCGAGGAGAAGCATGCGGAGACGGCGCCCGCGGCAGCCTTCTCGACGTTGGCACCCGGGAGGACGATCATCGGGTTCTTACCGCCCAGCTCGAGCGAACAGCCGATGAGGCGCTCGGCGCACTGAGCCGCGACGCGCTTACCGGTCGTGGTCGAGCCGGTGAAGCAGATGTAGTCGGCGCGCTCGATGATCGCGTGGCCGACCACCGAGCCCTGACCGCTCACGACCTGCCACAGCTCGGGCGGGAAGCCGGCCCGCCGCAGGAGTTCGACCCCCGCCAGAGCCGTGAGCGGACTTTGACTGTCGGGCTTGTGCACCACGGCGTTGCCCGCAGCGATCGCGGCGAGGCCGTCGGAGATGGCCATGGTCAACGGGTAGTTCCATGGACTGATGACGCCGACCACGCCCTTGGGCTGCTGGACCTGCTGCACCCGTGTGAGGCCCGGATAGACGCCCGAGCGTCGATGCGGCCCGACGATCTTGGCCAACCGGCGCCCGTAGTAGCGGGCGGTCAACGCCAGATGGGCGATCTCGTCGAAGGCATGCGCGCGGGACTTGCCCGACTCGAGCTGGATGAGGTCGAGCAACTCCTCCTGGTGATCGAGCACGAGATCGTGGAGGCGCAACAGCATCTGCTGACGTGACATCAGAGACGTGCGCGCCCAGTCCTGCTGTGCGCGGCGCGCAGCGGCGAAGGCGTCGGCCACGTCGTCGACGCTCGACACGGGGATGGTGGCGACCTCACCGCCGGTCAACGGCGAGACCGTGCGACGCGTCTCCGCGATGGAGGTGCGCACGAGTCGCGTGAGCTCGGCGACCCGTCGTTCGGGCAGCACCGGAGTCATCTGGCTGGCTTCGAGCATGTCGGTCAGGATACCGCGAGTATCTGGAATATGACATAGCTGATGTCATATTCACTCGCGCCTTCTGGGCGGTGGCGCGCTGGCGGTAGCGGTGAGCCACCACGCACGAAATGCCGCAAGGTGCGTGCTAGCTCACCGCCCGACGCGGGCGTGCGTGGTGGCGGTGAGTTACCACGCACGAAGGGCCGCGATGTGCGTGCTCACTCACCGCCCGACGCGGGCGTGCGTGGTGGCGGTGAGCTCCGAATGCCTTCGCGCGCGCTTCCAGCTCCCTGAGCAGCTCGCTCGCTAGCCCTCGCCCCCTCGCTGCGGGTACGACGTACATTCGCTTGAGTTCGATGTCGGCGCCGAGCCGGCGCAGTGATGCGGCGGCTACCGGCCGGCCCGCGTCTTCACCGACGATGGTGACGAGAACGCTTTCCGGATCGATTCCGGCGTCCGGCTCGGGGGCGTCGCCCGGCCTTCCGTAGAGCTCGTTCATCTCAGCCGACAGCTGCGAGCGCAGCGCGACCGCGGCACCGTCATCGAACTCGACTTCTCGCCACACCGTCATGAACTCACCTCGATGACCTTTCACGCCACCACTTCTCCGCCCGGCGGCCATCAACCGATCACCCCGCGTGGCAGTGCGTCATCAACGCTTCACGGTCGGTTTCAGGTTGGCCACGCGCCGCTCGGCGTCACGGACGAGTGGGATGTTCACGCTATGCCGGCGCCACGGCCGAGAGAGGTTGACCCTGCACCGCGACGTCGCGCCACGCGATCAGCCGAGGACGACCTCGACCCGCTGGAACTCCTTGAGATCGGTGTAACCCGTGGTCGCCATCGCGCGCCGCAGTGCACCGATGAGGTTCATCGTGCCGTCGGGAACCGAGGACGGGCCGAACAGCACCTGCTCGAGCGTGCCCACCGTGCCGATGTCGACGCGCTCGCCGCGGGGAAGGTCGGGGTGCCAGGCTTCGGCGCCCCAGTGGTAACCGCGGCCCGGCGCCTCGGCGGCGCGGGCGAACGGCGAACCGATCATCACGGCGTCGGCGCCGCAGGCGATCGCCTTGGCGATGTCGCCACTGCGGCCGATCGAGCCGTCGGCGATGATGTGCACGTACCGGCCGCCGGACTCGTCGAGATAATCGCGGCGCGCGGCCGCGACATCGGCCATCGCCGACGCCATCGGGACCGCGACACCGAGCACGGAGCGGGTCGTGTGCGCCGCTCCCCCGCCGAAGCCGACGAGGACTCCGGCCGCACCGGTGCGCATGAGATGCAGCGCCGCCTGGTGCGTCGCACAACCGCCCACGATGACCGGGACGTCGAGTTCGTAGATGAACTCCTTGAGGTTGAGCGGCTCGGTCTGGCCCGAGACGTGCTCCGCGGAGACGGTGGTGCCGCGGATGACGAACAGGTCGACACCGGCCTCGACGACCGTGTCCGCGAACTGCTTGGTGCGCTGCGGCGAGAGCGCGCCCGCCACCGTCACGCCGGCCTCGCGCATCTGCTGCAGGCGCGCCGTGATGAGCTCGGGTTTGATCGGCTCGCTGTAGATCTCCTGGAGTCGACGCGTGGCACTGGTGCCGTCGATCGTGGCGATCTCCTCGAGCAGCTTCTCGGGGTTCTCATACCGCGTCCACAGGCCCTCGAGGTCAAGCACGCCGAGCCCGCCGAAGCGGCCGAGCGCGATGGCGGTCTCCGGGCTCATGACCGAGTCCATCGGTGCGGCCATGACCGGTAGATCGAAGCGGTACGCGTCGATCTGCCAGTGCGTCGAGACCTCTTCGGGGTCGCGCGTGCGGCGGCTGGGCACGATCGCGATGTCGTCGAAGTGGTACGCCTGCCGCCCTCGCTTGGCCATGCCGATGTCGATGCTCATGCCGTCTCCTGCCCCAGAAACCCGCGATACGCAGGCGACCGCATGATGCCCGGTTGTTGATTCACTCGCTCACGCTCGCTCATGCCCTCAGCCTAGTCGTGCCGACTGTTGCTCAGAGCACGGTGTAGTTGGGTGCTTCGACCGTCATCTGGATGTCGTGCGGATGCGATTCCTTGAGACCCGCCGCCGTGATGCGTACGAAACGACCACGCTCCTGCAGTTCGGCGATGCTGGGGGCACCGACGTAGAACATCGATTGGTGGAGGCCACCGACCAGCTGGTGGGCCACGCTGGCGAGCGGTCCGCGGTAGGCCACACGGCCTTCGATGCCCTCGGGCACGATCTTGTCATCGCTCGTGACGTCCGCCTGGAAGTAGCGGTCCTTGGAGTAGGACTTCTTGCCCCGCGAGGCCATCGCGCCGACCGAGCCCATCCCCCGGTAGGACTTGTACTGCTTGCCGTTGACGAAGATCAGCTCGCCGGGGCTCTCCTCGCACCCGGCGAGGAGCGAGCCGACCATCACGGTGTCGGCCCCGGCGACGAGGGCCTTGGCGATGTCGCCGGAGTACTGCAGGCCGCCGTCGGCGATGAGCGGAACGCCGGCCGGTTTGGTGGCCAGCGACGCCTCGTACACGGCCGAGACCTGCGGCACGCCGACGCCGGCCACGACACGCGTGGTGCAGATCGAGCCCGGCCCGACCCCGACCTTGACGGCATCCACGCCCGCATCGACGAGCGCTTGGGCACCCGCGCGGGTGGCCACATTGCCACCGACGATCTGCACGCGGTCGAACGCCGGATCGGCCTTGAGCTTGCGCACCATCTCCAGCAACGCCTTGGCGTGGCCATGCGCGGTATCGACGACGAGGACGTCCGCCCCCGCTTCCATCAGACGACCGGCGCGCTCGTACGCATCACCGAAGAAGCCGACGGCGGCCCCGACGAGCAGCCGGCCCTCCGCGTCCTTGCTGGCGAGCGGGAACTGCTCGGACTTGACGAAGTCCTTGACCGTGATGAGCCCGGCCAGCCGGCCGTCCTCGTCGACGATCGGAAGTCGCTCGCGCTTGTGGGCGCGCAGCAGCTCCGCGGCGTCCTCGCGGCTGATGCCGACCGGACCGGTGATCAGCGGCATCGGCGTCATGACCTCGCCGACGGTCTTGCGTGACCACTCCGCGACCGGCACGAAACGCAGGTCGCGGTTGGTGATGATGCCCAGGAGCGTGTTGTCGGCGTCGACGACGGGAAGACCCGAGACGCGGTACTCGCCGCAGATCTCGTCGAGTTCCTCGAGCGTCGCTTTGGGAGTGATGGTGACCGGGTTCGGGATCATGCCGGTCTGCGTGCGCTTGACGAGGTCGACCTGGTAGGCCTGATCCTCGATCGACAGGTTGCGGTGCAGGATGCCGATGCCACCCTCGCGCGCCATCGCGATCGCCATGCGCGACTCGGTGACGGTGTCCATGGCACTGGACAGCAACGGGATGCGCAGGCTGATCTCCCGGGTCAGCCGCGCCGAGGTGTCGACCTCGCTGGGGATGACGTCGGTCTCGCCCGGCAGGAGCAGCACGTCGTCGTAGGTGAGCCCGAGGCTCGCGAACTTGTCCGGGATACCGACCTCACTCATGGATCGATTCTACGAGCCGCCACCACAGCGACACACCCCCCGGCCAGCGCTGTGAGCACCAGCACAGTCGTGGCGGTCGCCGGCCAGCCGCCCTGCATCCACGCGATGCCCACCGCGGCGCCGAGGATGCTCGATCCCGCGTAGTACGCCGACACGTAGACACCGCTTGCGAGCGGGCCGAGACCGCGGCCGATCAGCGGCATCCATCCGCTGGCCACGGCGTGGGCGCCGAAGAAGCCGGCCGTCAGCACGACGAGCCCGGCGACCACGAGCCACAGCGTGTCCGGCAGCGTCGCGACGATGCCGAGCGCCATGAGGGCCAGGCACACGGTGATCGCACTGAGCCGGCCGAGGCGATCGGCAGCACGGCCCGCCAGCGCCGAGGTGACGCTGCCGGCCAGGTAGGCGAGGAACACGAGGCCGACGACCGCCGGGGACAGCGAGAACGGCGGGGCCACCAGCCGGTACGTCAGGTAGTTGTACAACGCCACGAAACCGCCCATCAGCAGGAACGGCACGAGCGCGAGTGCCCAGACCTCGGGTCGGAGCCACGCTCGCCGGTCCGGCCGCAGCGGAGGGGGTAGCTGCCGGTGCGTCACCTGGTCGCTGGGCGGGAGCAGCAGGACGAACGCGATCGCGGCCACGCCCGCACACAGGCCGAGCGCGGCGTCCGCCACGCGCCACGAGGCGAACTCCGACACTCCGGAGGTCACCAGACGCCCGAAGACCCCGCCGATGCTATTGCCCGCCACGTACAGGCCCATCGCCTGCCCGAGGCCGGCGGGATGCACTTCGGCGCCGACGTGCCCCATGGCCACGCCGACCAGGCCGGCGAGCGCGAGGCCCAGGATCCCGCGAGCGACGATCAGCAGTTCGAAGGTCGGCATCGCCGTACTGATCAGCTGCGCGACGACGGCGACGACCAGTCCGACCCGCATGACGCGGGCGCGCCCCACTCGTTCTCCGATCCAGGTCGCGACGACGACGGTGACCGCGAGCCCGCCGGTGCCGGCCGAAACGGTGAGCGCGGCAGCAGTGGCCGAGACCTCGAAGGCGTTGCCGATCTGCGGCAGGAGCGGCTGGGTGCTGTAGAGCATGCCGAAGGCGGCGATGCCCGCCATCAGCATGGCCCAGTTGAGCCGTCGATACGCCGCGCTGCCTGGTCGATGGCCTTGCGCAGACGTCACGATCCGAAGGTATCTCGCCTGCCCTGCCGGGCGGTGCCTGGTCAACCTCGCGCCATGGACGAGCGGTGCGTCATCAACGTGGCTGACAACGGCGGTGCCCCATCAACCGGAACGGACTCCGGAACGGTTGGTCACGCACCGCTACACGGACGAAAGGTTGACAACGCACCGCTACACGAGCCGATAGGTTGACGACGCGCCGCTACACGGACCGAAAGGTCGGTGACGCACCGCGCCGCGGCGAGATCAGCGGCGGGAGCGGGCGAGGGTGAGCATCTGGTCGGCGGAGGTGAACTTGACCCGTGGGCGGCCGGCGGCCTGCCCCCGGGATACCTCGGCGTCCTCGATCGCGAGCATCCGACGCCGCGTGACCAGCTCGGGAACGCGGCGGCGCAGCAGCTTACCCAGCGCACGCCGCGAACCTGGCGGCATCCGAAGCCGCCCCGCTGCCCCGTCCTCGAGCATCGTCGCCACCGTCTCGTGGGCGCACACCCGGTTGGTGCCGATGCCGCCGGTGGCACCGCGCTTGATCCAGCCCGTGACGTACGCGCCCGGGACCGGCTTCCCCGTGGCTGGATCGATGACTCGACCCTCCACGTTGGGAACAGTGCTCGTCACCTCGTCGAACGGCAGATCGGGGACGGGCCGCCCACGGTGGCCGGTGGAGCGCACGAGCGTGCCGGCGGGCACCTTGATCGCTTCGTCGGGGCGCCCAGTGGGAGCGATCTGGACGGCCTCGACCCGCTCGTCGCCCTCGACCGAGGTGACCTGACGCCCGAAGGCGAAGACGAGTCGGGCCCCGGGCTCGGGCGGTGCGCTGAGGTCGATGCTGCGTCGCGGCAGCTCGGCCAGCAGCGCCGCCTTACCTCCCGGTTCGGCGGCGTCGAGCGCTTCGTCCGTAGCGTCGTCGCGTGCGACGACCACCTCGATACCCGGCGGCATCATCAGCAGCTCGGGACGCGTGAACGCGGCGACGTCGGGACCGCGCCGCCCCAGCAGCACGACCTCGCGGATCGCGCTGCGACCGATCTCCTCGATCGCCGCCTCGGGCATATCGGTGCGTCGCAGCGCGGCCGGCTCGGACAGCACCAGGCGGGCGATGTCGAGGGCCACGTTCCCGTTGCCGACGATGACCAGCCGTTCGCCCACGAGCCGTACCGCGTCCGACGCCACGTCCAGCGCACCGTTGTACCAGCCCACGACCTCGGGCGCGCCATGCACGCCGCCGAGATCCTCGCCCGGTACGCCGAGTTCACGGTCCAGGCGCGCTCCCACGCCGTAGATCACCGCGTCGTGGAACTGCAGGAGCTCCTCGTGCGTGACGTGGTCGCCGACCTCGACGTTCATGTACATGGACGTGCGCGGGTGCCGATACGCCCAGGAGAACAGGGAGGCGAATCCCTTGGTGTCCGCGTGGTCGGGGGCGACGCCGCCGCGCACGAGTCCGCCGGGAACGGGCGACTTGTCGAGCATCGTGACCGACGCGTCCGTGGACAGCAGCAGATGCCGCGCGGCGTAGGACGCCGCGGGCCCGGTGCCGACCACCGCGATCCGCAGCGGGCGGCCGACCGTCGGGCCCATGTCCTCCCAGGTGTGCTTGGCCGGGGAGGTGCGCTCGGGACGGTCGGCGTAGAAGTCGGCGTTGAGCTGAGCGAAGACCTCCTCGCCGTCACGCAGGATGTCGACCGGCTTCACCGCCGAGACCGGGCAGGCATCGGCACAAGCGCCGCAATCGATGCAGACCTTCGGGTCGACGTACAGGATGTCGGTCGTGCCGAAGTCCGGTTCGTCCGGCGTCGGGTGGATGCAGTCGACCGGACACACCGACACGCACGAGGCGTCGTTGCAGCAGCTCTGCGTGATCGCGTAGGCCATCGGTGACGCTCAGAGCATGTGGACGCTGCGGTACAACCGCATGGCGTACGGCGTCAGCAGGCCGGCCTCGGACAGGAAGTCCATGAGATGGACGCAGCTCATGCGCATGAGGTTGTGATGGTGGGTGTTCGCCTTGGCTTCGGCGACCGCGCGGTCGCGGTCCAGACCGACGTTGGCGTACACCTCGTCGCTGACCATCGACTCGACCACGAACTTGGCGGCCCCGGCGATGAACGTGGCGCTGGCCTTGCGCCGCAGCGGACTGGCGTCCTTGAGGTGCTCGCGGATCTCGTGGCGGGCGAACTTCATGTGCCGCGCCTCCTCCACGACGTGGATCTTGCTCGTCGTGCGCACTTCGTGGAGGACGTTCTCACCACGCATCCAGTCGCGCTGCATGACGTCGAGGATCTCCTCGGCCACGAGGATGCCGCCGTAGGCGATCTCGCCTCCGGCGAGGGTCTTGAGCCCGCGGGCCAGCTCCTGCACGTGGCGCTTCGGCTTGTAGTGCGGGACGCCCATCTTCGTGCACGTCTTGGCGAACATCAGCGAGTGGCGGCACTCGTCGGCGATCTCGGTCAGGGCGAACTGGAACTCCGAGCCCCCGTAGACGCCGCAGTACTGGTCGCGCAGCAGCATCTGCTGGAGGATCATCTCGAACCAGATGCCGGTGCTCATGATCGAGCCGACCTCGTGACGCGTGAGCTCGATGCGCTGCTCCTCGCTCATCTCGTCCCACAGGCGGGTGCCGTACAGCGTCGACCACTCGGGGTTGAGGCCGTACTTGGTGGGGTCGAGCGGGGCCTCCCAGTCGATCTCCTGATCGGGATCGTAGGAGAGCGTCGCGGCCGACTCGAGCAGTCGCTCGAGCGTGCCGTCGGGATCGATCTGCTGGCGGAACTCCACGGCGGTTGCGGTCATCGTGCATCATCCCCTTCGATGTGACACTGCCAATGTAACATCGCTCCTGTCCGCTGTCACGCGTTCCGGGCGGGGTTCACCCGCCGGACTCGACGGCGAGCCGCTCCCCCAATTCACTGCGGAGATAGAGCACGCTGCGGCCGTGGCGCGCCTTGCTCAGCAAGCCGGCGCGGTGCAGCACGCGAAGGTGCTGGTTCACTGCGGAGGTGGTGATACCCAGCCGGATGCCCAATTCGGTGGAGGATGCGGGCTCACCGAGCATGACGAGCAGACCGGCGCGCGGCGCTCCCAGGAGTTCCACGAGTTCGCGATGGCCCCGCCGCGGCCGGGCTTCCCACAACGCCGCCTGGCCGCGGGCCGGGTAGAGAACCTGGGGAGGACCGTCGTCGTCCACCGGTGCCGAGGCGCCGGTGGAGAACAGCGTCGGGACCAGCATCAGACCTTCGGCACCTACCTCGACTCGACGAGCGCGGGGATCTCGCAACGCCACGTGGACCGCGGACCCGCCCCAGGAGATCCGGCCGGGGCTCAACTGCGCGACCATCGTCCCGAGTCCCTCGGTGACGATCACCCGGCCCCGATGCACGATGTCGGCCTCGAGTACCGCTCGCATCCGGTCCCAATACGGCACGAAACAGGCTCCCCACAGACTCCGCAGCGCGGCCAGCATCCGTTCGACCGCGGCGGCGTGGGGTCCCCGATACACGGGCGGCACCGCCCCATGCACCGACCTCAGTCCTGCGCGAAATGTTGCGGCGTCGATACGGCCGAGTGCCTCGAACTCGTCCTCGATTCGGGTCAGGGGCGACGACGGACGCGGGTTGAGGAAGTCAGGCGTCCAGAGGCGCCGGTTCACGAGGCCGGCGAGCGCCCGGCGGTCCAACGACTGGCGAGCGGCCGCGGTGCGCCGGACCCAGGGAAGCTGTAACGGGTAGCGCGACGGATCGACGAAGGTCCGCAGGCTCAGTGAGAGTTCGGTCAGTGGCGACAGCCCGAATCTCACGTCGCCGACGGAGGGCCCGGTGAGCTCGTACGTGAGCATGTAGCTGCATGCTACATCCATTCCCCTGGGCGCTCGGAGCGGGTGGGATCACTGGGTGTCTTCCTCGCTGCGTCACCATCCCGCCTTCGCTCCGCTCGTCACCGCCACTGCCGTCAACTCCCTCGGGCGTGGCATCTCGATCGTGCTTCTCGCGCTGCACCTCGCGTTCACGTTCGACGCACGGCCGGCAGCCGTCGGCGGCGTCCTCACCGTGGCCGGGGCGATCGGCGTGGCAACGAGCATCCTGGCCGGGCGGCTGGCGGACCAGCTCCCTCCGCGGCGCCTTCTTCCTGGCTGTCTCCTCGGCGAAGCGGTGGCCCTCGCGGCGTTGGCGCTCTCCCCCGGCCTTGCCACGGCGACGGTTTCCGCGTGCGTGCTGTTCGGCAGCAACCGCGCTGCCAGCACGGTCCGCAGCACGGTCGTCGGAACCGTCTTCACCGGGGCCGACCGGGTCAACGCGCGCGCCGTACTCCGTGTCACTGTCAACGCCGGTATCGCTGTCGGCAGCTTGGCTGCTGCCATACCGCTCGCCATCGGGTCGGCCGGCGCCTTTCGGACAGCGTTCGTCGTCGCAGCGGCGGCGTATGTCGGCGCTGCCGTGGCCGCCTTGGGACTGCCCGCCGCCACCCAGGAAAACCCCGACTCCGCATTGGTGGCGCGTCGAGGAGGCTCTCCCTGGCGAGACCGTCGCTACGTGACGTTTGCCGTGCTCAATGCCCTCTTCATGCTCCAGTTCGCGGTGTACGAGGTCGCCGTGCCGCTGTGGCTGGTGGACCACACCGAGGTTCCCGCCGCGCTGGTGTCGCCGCTGCTGGTGCTCAACACCGTCGTGGTGGTGACCCTGCAAGTACGGCTCTCGCGTGGCACGGACGACCCCGTCGTCGCCGGCCGTCTCATGGCACGGGCCGGCTGGCTCATGGGGATCGCGAGCCTGGCGTGGGCGGCGGTCGCTCAGGCGCCACTGCTCGTGGCAGTCGTCATCGCGGTGATCGCCGCGAGTGTCCATTCGGTCGCCGAGGTGATCGGCTCCGCGGCCGGCTGGGGGTTGGGGTACGCCTTCGCCGACCATGAGCAGATGGGGGCGTACCAAGGGGTCCTCAACGGCTGCATGTCGGTGTCCTCGATGATCGCTCCCGCCGTGGTGACCGTTCTCGCCGTCGAGGGCGGCGCTCGCGGCTGGGCCGCGCTCGCCGCACTCTTCGTCCTCGCCGGGGTGCTGACTCGCCGACTGGCGACGCGTACCGCACCGCAAGCGGCGTGAGAGCAGAGAGATGGGTCGTGCATCGCCTGGGCGCACTCGATGAGTGGACGACTCGCGCTGCCACCACGGCTACACCGGCGTTAACCGTGCAGCTCTCGCACGTCGACCACCTCGCCGTTGGCCGGTAGCGATCCGCCGAACGTCAGCGGCACGGCGCTGGCGCGCGCGACGTCGCGGTGGTCGATCGCCTGGACGTGGAGGTGGGGTTCGGTGCTGTTGCCGGAGTTCCCGCAGGCACCGAGCACGTCCCCGGCCCGCACCTGCTGACCTTCGTGAACCTGGATGCTGCCCCGGCGCAGATGACAGAGGGCGACGACGATGCCGCCGCAGTCGATCATGACGTGGTTCCGGCGAGTGCGACCCAGCCCGCTGCGGCTCGCCGCCGCTGGGTCAGCGCGTAGCCGATCGAGGGCAGGCCGCGATAGGCCGGATGATCGGGCTCGTCATCGTGCGCGGCGACGACGATGCCTCCGGTAGGCGCCAGGATCGGACGCCCGAAGCCGGGAAATCGGTCGGTGGGCTCGGGCCGCAGGAGCGAACGGACGGTGATCGGGCGGTGCGGCCATGCGCGGCGACCGGCACGAAGTCGATCGCGTAGGACGTGGCGAACGCGCGCGTCCCGTGGCTGGGAACCCGGTTCTCGGGACTGTTCTGGACGAGCCAGCGACCTGCGAACGGATAGGCCAGGTCGATGGAGGCGCTCATGCTGCCACTCCTGACGGCTCGGTGACGGATCGCGACGAGAAGGCTCGCTGCTGGCTCGTGTCCCCATCCTCCCACCGCCCCTCACCGGCACCGCCCACACGACAGCAGGGCCCGGAGCCGAGTGGCTCCGGGCCCTGCTGCGGGACGGGTGACGATCAGTGGTTGTGACCGGTGTGATCGTCGTCCTCGTCGGCCGGCTTGTCCACGACCAGGGTCTCGGTCGTGAGCAGCATGGCGGTGATCGAGGCGGCGTTGGCGAGCGCCGACCGGGTCACCTTGACCGGGTCGAGGATGCCCTGCGCGAGCAGGTCGCCGTACTCGCCGGTGGCCGCGTTGTAGCCCTCGCCGCTCTCGCGGACCTTGGACACCACCACCTCGCCGGGCTGACCGCCGTTGCGGGCGATCCATTCCAGCGGGGCGTCGGCGCCCTTGCGGACGATGCGAACACCCACGGCCTCGTCGCCGGTCAGGCCCAGGTCGTCGCCGAGCACGCTCACGGCGTGGACGAGCGAAGAGCCCCCACCGGGGACGATGCCCTCCTCGATCGCCGCGCGGGTCGCCGAGACGGCGTCCTCGATGCGGTGCTTCTTCTCCTTGAGCTCGACCTCGGTGGCCGCACCCACGCGGATGACGCAGACGCCACCGGCGAGCTTGGCGAGCCGCTCCTGGAGCTTCTCGCGGTCCCACTCGGAGTCGGTGAGCTCGATCTCGGCCTTGATCTGCTGCACGCGGCCATCGACCTCGGCCTGCTCGCCGCCACCGTCGATGATCGTCGTGGCGTCCTTGGTGACGACGACGCGACGCGCGGTGCCCAGCACCTCGAGGCCGACCTGGTCGAGCTTGAGGCCGACGTCGGGGGTGACGACCGTGGCACCGGTGAGCGTCGCGATGTCCTGCAGCATGGCCTTGCGACGGTCGCCGAACGCGGGTGCCTTGACGGCGACCGAGGTGAACGTGCCGCGGATCTTGTTGACGACGATCGTCGAGAGCGCCTCGCCCTCGATGTCCTCAGCGATGATGAACAGCGGCTTGCCGGCCTGGACGACCTTCTCCAACAGCGGCAGCAGCTCGGCGACGGCCGAGATCTTGCCCTGGTTGACGAGGATGTAGGGATCGTCGAGGACGGCCTCCATGCGCTCGGTGTCGGTCACCATGTAGGGCGACAGGTAGCCCTTGTCGAACTGCATGCCCTCGGTGAACTCGAGGTCGGTGCCCATGGTGTTGGACTCCTCGACGGTGATGACACCGTCCTTGCCGACCTTGTCGAAGGCTTCGGCGATGAGCTCACCGATGTGACCGTCGCGCGACGACACGGTGGCGACGGCGGTCATGTCGGCGATGTCGTCGACGTCGCGGGCCGTCTCCAGGAGCTGCTTCGAGACCGCCTCGACGGCTGCCTCGATGCCCTTCTTGAGCCCGACCGGGTTGGCGCCGGCGGCCACGGCGCGCAGGCCCTCGTGCACCATCGCCTGCGCCAGGACGGTGGCAGTCGTGGTGCCGTCACCGGCGACGTCGTTGGTCTTGGTGGCGACTTCCTTGGCGAGCTGAGCGCCGAGGTTCTCGAACGGATCGTCGAGCTCGACCTCACGAGCGACGGAGACGCCGTCGTTGGTGATCGTGGGTGCGCCCCACTTCTTGTCGAGTACGACATAGCGGCCCTTGGGGCCGAGCGTGACTTTGACGGTGTCGGCGAGCTTGTCGACGCCGCGCTCGAGCGCGCGGCGGGCGTCCTCGTCGAATTCCAGGATCTTGGGCATTAAGGGATCAGACCTCTTCGACAGATGGGTTCAACGAAAAATGTGGCCGCCCCGGCGCCGTCGCGGCGCCGGGGCGAGACCTCACGAGACGACCGCGAGGATGTCGCGCGCGGAGAGGATGAGGAACTCCTCGCCGTCGTACTTGACCTCGGTGCCGCCGTACTTGCTGAAGATGACCTTGTCACCGACCTTGACGTCGACCGGGATGCGGTCGTCGCCGTCCTCGTTGAAGCGGCCGGGGCCCACGGCCACGACTTCACCCTCCTGAGGCTTCTCCTTGGCGGTGTCCGGAATCACGAGACCGGATGCGGTGGTCTGCTCGGCCTCGAGCGCCTTGACGACGACCCGATCCTCGAGCGGCTTGATGGTGACCGACACTGGTCGACCTCCCCTTTCGACGGTTACTGCTACGAATTCAGGTATGGCGGTGGCCGCGCCGTCGCGGGGGTCGAGGCCACCGATGAAGCTGGCACTCGGCGAACCGGAGTGCTAATCAGCACGATAGCAAAGCTCTGGCACTCACCCCAAGGGAGTGCTAAAAGTCGGCCGCAGCGCGGCAGCCGACGCCCCCTGCGCCTTTCCTCGGCACAATGGCCAGGTGAATCGCGAGACCTTCGAACGCCTGCTGACCGCTGAAGGTCAGCACCTCCTCGCGGAGGTGCACGACCGGGCCGGTGTCGAGTCTGAGCTCGCCCTCGGCACCCGGCTGCGCGAACGTCACGCCCCGGCCCTCGTGGCGGCCGCGGTCACCCAGTGTCATCTGCGCGGGAGGGCGATCGTCAAGTTCGGGCCCGACGCCGCGGCCCTGTACTTCACGCACGACGCCCTCGAGCAGTCCACCCGCGGCGCCGTCGCCCGGCACCGCGCCGCCCGGCTCGCCGCTTCGGGGGCCGGCGCCGTGATCGATTTGGGATGCGGGATCGGCGGCGATCTCATCGCGTGCGCTCAGGCCGGCCTCCGGGTGCGCGGTGTGGAACTCGACCCCGTCCGCGCGGCGATCGCCCGCGCCAATCTCGCGGCGCTCGGACTTCCCGGTGATGTCGTCGAGGCCGACGCCCTGACGGTGGCACCGCGCTCCGACGAGGTCGTCTTCGTCGATCCGGCCCGCCGCGATGGCCGGGGTCGTGTCACGACCCTTGACGGGCTCGTCCCACCGTGGGACTGGGTGGCGTCGTTGCTCGACGGGCCCGCGGTCGCCAAGCTCATGCCCGGGATCGCGCATTCGGCCATTCCGGCCGGGGTGGAGGCCGAGTGGGTGAGCGACGGGGGCTCCCTCGTCGAAGCATCTCTGTGGGGCGCTCCCTTCGCCCGGACGAGCCGGCGCGCGACGGTGCTCCCATCGGGCGATTCGCTCACGGCACGCGACACCCCAGCGGTGATCGGCGATCCGCGGCGCTATCTCGTGGAGCCCGACGATGCCGTCATCCGGGCCGGGCTCGTGGCCGAGTTGGCCGAGGACCTCGACGGCGCGCTCCTCGACCCGCACATCGCCTACGTCACGACCGACGCGGAACCGCAGGGGTCGCTGGGACGCTGGTTCGAGATCATCGAGGAACTGCCGTTCCGCGAGAAGGCACTGCGCGCGGCCCTTCGCGAGCGCGATCTGGGAACACTCACGGTCAAGAAGCGCGGAGTCGACATCGTGCCCGAGCACCTGATCGCGCGGCTCAAGGCCCGCGGTTCCACCCCTGCCACGCTCGTGCTCACCCGCGTCGACGGTGCCGGCCGTGTCTTCTGGGTGCGCTCCAGCGAGTCCAACCCGTCGTCGTGACCCACATCCGCCGGCTCACTCATCGCGAGCCGCAGCAGGCGTCGGTTGTGCCATGCTTCGGGTCATGGAACCCCTGCGGCGGATCGTCGCCCGGCTGGTCATCGGCGCATTCTCCTTGGCGGCGGCGCTCGGCATCTACGCGCTGCTGAGTCCCGGCCCCTTCGGCTCGCTTCAGGCGGACATCCTGCTGACGACACTGGTCGTCGGTCTCGCTTCCCTGGCGGCCCTCTGCCACCTGACGTCCGCCGCCAGCCCCTGGTGGCCGGTCGGCGCGGTCGCGGCGGCGGTCACGGCGATCCCCGTTCTGATGTCCTTGGCCATGATCTGGTCGGACGTCTCGGGGTCGCAGGCATGGTGGGACGTCTACGGCGTCTCGATCACGTGGGCATTGACCCTGACCCAGCTCAGTCTCCTAGGCGGACTCAGCAGCAGCGCTCGGCGCCGCGTGGACTGGCTCCTCATTGCGACGGCCGTGGTCGCGGTCGCGCTGGCCGCGCTCATCACCGCGCTCGTCCTCAGCGACGGCGGTTTCGACGACGGGGTGATGAGGCTCCTCGGAGTCCTGGCGATCCTCGACACGCTCGGCAGCCTCACGCTGATCGCGCTGCGCGTGTTCGGTGGCCGCGAGGAGGACCAGAACCTGGTGAACGCGCCGCTCACGCTCGACCCCTCTCGCGCGGCTCGCCTGCGTGCCCTCGCGGCCGAGCAGGACGTCTCCGTCGAGGCGATGCTCGACCGGCTCATGGCCCCTGCGTCAGGCCGCGACGATCTGCGTGACCGGCATCCCGGAATCGACCGGTAGGTCCAGCGACGACGGCGCGACGCCGCGAGCGACGAGCTCGGCGCCGAGGGCGGCGACCATCGCGCCGTTGTCCGTGCAGAGCGACGGCGGCGGGATGCGCACCTCGACTCCGGCCGCCTCGGCCCGTTCCAGGATGTAGTGCCGCAGCCGCTGATTGGCCGCCACACCACCGCCGAGGACGAGACGCGGAACGTCGTGGGCCACGCACGCCGCGATGGCCTTCTTGCTCAGGACGTCGCACACGGAGTCCTGGAAGGACGCGGCGATGTCGGGCACTGAGACCTCGCGTCCCATGCGCTGCTCGTGCTGGACGTGACGGGCGACGGCGCTCTTGAGCCCGGAGAAGGAGAAGTCCCACCGGTAGCGCTCGAGGTCGCGACCGGTGGTGAGCCCGCGCGGGAAGTCGACGGCCGTGGGGTCGCCCTCGCGAGCCACACGGTCGATCTGGGGACCGCCGGGATACGGCAGCCCGAGCAGCCGCGCGACCTTGTCGAACGCCTCGCCGGCGGCATCGTCGATCGTGGCCCCGAGCAACGTGATGTCGGTGGCGATGTCGTCGACGAGCAGCAGTTCGGTGTGTCCGCCGCTGACCAGCAGCGCCACCACCCGCTCGCCGAAGCGACCGTGCTCGAGCTGGTCCACCGCCACGTGGGCGGCGAGATGGTTCACGCCGTAGAGCGGCTTGTCGTGGGCGAGGGCGAGCGCCTTCGCCGCGGCGACGCCGACGAGCAGAGCTCCAGTCAGCCCAGGGCCGCAGGTCACGGCGATCGCATCGACCTCGCTGACATCAAGGCCGGCCTGCGCGTAGGCCTGCTCGAGGGTCGGCACCATGGCCTCGAGGTGAGCGCGGCTGGCGACTTCGGGCACGACGCCACCGAATCGCACGTGCTCCTCGACGCTCGAGGCGACGGCATGCGCGAGGACGGTCGTGCCGCGGACGATACCGACACCGGTCTCGTCGCACGAGGACTCGATACCCAGGACCAGCGGTTCGCTCACCGGTCCATTCTGCCAGCCGGCGCGTCAGGCCTCGGGAGTGGAGCGTCGCGCGGCGCGGGCCGCCTTCTCCTCGGCGTCGAGCCGTGCGGCCTCCTCCGGCGTCGGCGCGAGACCCCCGTACCGTGCCGGCGCCCACCACTGACCCTCGGGCGCGATGGGGTACTCGGTGATCGCCTTGTCCAGCAGCGCGCTCATCGCGGCGTGCAACCGCTCGGTCTCGGCGACCGGGTCGGCCCCGTTGACCATGAGCGGTTCGCCCACGTGCAGCGCGATGGTCTTGCCCCTCCCCCACAGATCGCTGGGGTGGTCCTTGGTCTTCAGCAACTGCGTCCCCCAGGTGACCATGGGGATCAGCGGGACGCCGGCCTCGGCGGCGATCCGGACGGCACCGGTCTTGAGTTCCTTGATCTCCATCGAGCGGCTGATCGTGGCCTCGGGGAAGATCCCGACGATCTCGCCAGAGCGCGCATAGTCGACCGCCTGGCGGAAGGAGCCCTCGCCGTTCTCGCGGTCGACCGAGATGTGATGGAACGAGCGCATGAGCGGTCCGGAGACCGGGTGCTCGAACGACTCCTTCTTGGCCATGAAGCGCACGAGCCGGCCGCTGGGTTGCGCGGCGAGCCCGTCGAAGATGAAGTCCACGTAGCTGATGTGATTCGCCGCGAGCACCGCGCCCCCGCGTCGGGGAATGTTCTCCGTGCCGGACATCTGGAATCTCATGCCCACGAGCTTGAACAGCGTCTTGGCCGTGAGGATCACCGGCGGATACGTGAGGTCGCGCATTCGCTCACTGTACAGCTAACAGGTGTTCACTGAACCAGGCGCGGAAGCCGCCGAGACTCGTGAGCACGACGGCCGCCCCGGCCGCCTCGAGCGCCGCGCGGTCGCAGGGCCCGGTGGCCACACCGATGCCCGGGACGCCGGCGAGTCGTGCGGCATCCATGTCGTGAACGTGATCGCCCGCGTACGCCGCGGCGCCGAGCCAACGGAGTACCTCTCCCTTCTGCGCACGCCACACGTCACCCACGACGTCGTCGACGGCGAGACCGAGATGCTCGACGTGGCGACGGGCGTTCTGCTCGGCCTTGGCGGTGATGACCACGGCGCGTCCGGTCTCCGCCACAGCTGCCAGGGCATCACGGGCTCCGGGAAGCGCCGCTACTCGCTCGATCGCCAGGTCGGGGTAGATCGAGCGGTACAGCGCGGCCGCCCGCGGGACGTCGATCGGATTGAACCAGTGCGCCAGTTCGGACTCCAGCGGCGGCCCGAGTCGCGAGACCACGAGTTCGGAGTCGATCGTCACCCCGGTCCGCGCGGACAGCTCGTCGTAGACGCGCCTGATGCCGGCGCGCGAGTCGACCAGGGTCATGTCCAGGTCGAACCCGATGACGAGCGGTGCGTCACTCCTCGTCATCGACGGTGTGGACGGCCGCCTCCTCGGCGCTGGCCGCACCCGCGTCGATGCCGACGTCGTCGCCGACGAGGGCACCCTCGGTGTCTTCGCCGATACCCCGGTTGGGCTCCGCCAAACGTCCGGCGCGCTCGTCGCCGACCTCCCCGTCGTTGAGGTTCTCCTCCTCGACGGCCGCCTCCTCGTAGGGATCGGGCTCGGGGATCTCCTGGCTCAGGCGCTGCTCGAACGACTCGCCCTGCCGCTGCTCCTCGGCGGTCGTGCCGTAATCCTCACCGGCCGACCACTTCTCCGGCGCCACGAACCCTTCGTCGAGCGGATCGTCGAGGCCGCGGTCGATCAGCGTCGAGTCGGGCTCCTGGCTCGGGTACTGCGGGTCGGCGGGGATGTCGTCGCGTCCGGTGCTCATACCTTCACCCTGCCACGATCGGGAGTGTTCTCAACTCGAGTGAGCGCGACGTCGCGAACGCCACACGAGCGTCGCGACGAGGAGGATTCCGGCCGCGAGCGCGACGAGGATCGCCGGCTCGCCCCGCAGTCCGGCGAGGGCGGCGAGGAAGGCGGCCATCCCGATCGTCGACCAGATCGATGCCCAGATGGCCGCGCCGGGAAGCAGCCCGAGCAGGTAGCGCGGCCAGGGCATCGCGATGAGGCCGGCGGCGAGGTTCACCGCGGTCTGCACGCCCACGGTCAGGAAGCTCACCGTGACCGCCGGCGGCCCCCATCGGCCCACGCGGTCCATCATGGCGCGCACGCGCTCGTTCGGTCGCCGCCAATGCACGACGCCCGCGGTGATCCCCCGGCCGATGAGATAGGTGCCGCCCGCACGCAGGACGGCGACCGCGAAGAAGCCCAGCCAAGCCCAGAGCCACGGCCACGACCGCATCTGCTCGATGACGTCGCTCACAGCTCGCGCTCCATCACCAGCGCGTCGCGCCCGCGATAGTAGCCGCGGCGGCGCGCGATGGGAGCGAACCCGCTCGCCGCGTACAGTGCGATCGCCGGCCGGTTGCCGGCATCGACCTCCAGCAGCATGCGGCAGGCGCCGCGTTCGCGGGCCGCGGCGACGCCGGCCGCGAGGAGGGCGCGGCCCATGCCTTCGCGACGAAGCTCCGGCCTCACGGCGATCCGCAGCAGTTCGGCGTCGCCGGCCACGACCGAGACCGACGCATAACCCGCTGCCTGACCGGCAGCCTCGAGCACCAGGACGGCGCGATCGCCCGCCAGTTCCTCGCGCACCTGCACCTCGCTCCACGCCTCGCTCCCGAAGCACGCGGCCTCGAGCGCGACGAGTGGCGCCAGGTCGGTGTCGACGGCGGGCCGCACGGTCATGCCGTGCTCGGTTGCGGCGTCGCGTCCGGCCGGCGAAGGTAGAGCGGCTCGAGCGGTAGCGTCTCGGCGGACCCGGCGGCCACCAGCCGCGCCAGCGCGGCGGCGGACGGATCGAGCGGCCCGTGCGCGAGCGTGAGCACCTCGGAGTAGAGCTCGGCGCCACGGCCGACGACCGGTAGCCCTTGCTCCGCGACCGTCGCGGGCCGGTCGACCGCCGGTCCGAAGAGGCGGCGCCCTTCGCGGTACCGGGCCCAGTAGACCTCCTTGCGACGAGCGTCAGTCGCCACGACGAACTCGGCGGGCTCGACGACCTCGGCCGCGAGAATGTCGAGCGAGCACACCCCGTGCGTGCGAGCGCCGAGGGTCTGTCCGAGCGTCAGCGCGGTGACCACACCCACGCGCAGGCCCGTGAAGGGTCCGGGACCGACGCCGACGGCGATGTCGGTGACGTCGCGCATCGATGCTCCGGCCGACTCCAGCGCCCGCCGGATCTGCGCCGCGAGGAGCTCGCCGTGCGCCATCGCTCCGCGCGCTTCGGCTTCGCCGACGATGTCGGCGCCGTCGTGCACCGCGACGGTGATGGCGGGTGTGGCGGTGTCGAAGGCGAGCAGCAGCACGACCCCAGCCTAGCTTCGGCCCCTCGACGGCTCGCCGAGTCCCGAGCCCGGACGGGCGTCGCCGTCAGGCCAGCAACGTGGAGCGCAGCGGGACGCCGACCCAGCGAGGACCGCGGGGGCGAATCGTCACGACCCGCATGTCGGGCGACTCGACCCCCACCGCCGTGCCGAGAGGATCGGAGTCGTCGGCATCTCGCGCCTCGATCGTCACGGAGAGCCAGCTGTCGGCCAGTTGCTCGGCCCGTCCCTCGCCCCATTCGACGACCGTGATCGACTCCTCGGTCGTGGCGTCGAGGTCGAGATCGTCGATCTCGGCCGGATCGCTCAGCCGGTAGGCGTCGACGTGGACGAGGCCCGGGCCGCCGGTCAGGGACGGGTGGTTGCGGGCGATGACGAACGTCGGCGACGTGATCGGCCCGCGCACGCCCAGCGCTTCGCCGAGGCCCTGCGTGAACGTCGTCTTGCCCGCGCCGAGATCGCCGCTGAGCACGAGCAGGTCGCCGGCGCGCAGCAAGGTGACGAGCTTGCCGGCCAGCGCGTGCATGGCGTCGACGTCGGGGACCTCGCGCGAGAGCCACAGCGTCTTGGCCATGTGGATCATCGTCCCGGTGCGGGCGACGGGCTGATACAACTTGCGGGTCCAGAACCGGACCGTGTCGGGCAGTTCCTCGCGCACATCGAGCCAGATGCCGTCCTTGCCGCGTTCCTCCGCGATGTCTTCAGCGACGCCGACCATCGCCGACGCGACCCCGCGATCGCGGCCCTGCGGGTGGACGCTCACCCGCCGCAGGCCCAGAGTGCCGGGGCGAGACTCGTCAAACAAGATGGCGCCGATCGGCCGATCGCGCCGCATCGCCAGCAAGCCGCCCGACGTCCGCAAGACGGCGGCGACGGTGTCCTCGGTCTCGTCGAAGGCCGTCGTGGGCGGGTCCAGCGGCGGGCGGGCCGCGAAGGAACGGTGGATCACCTCCACCACCGCTGCAGCATGCTCCGGTCCTGCCTCGATGACGTCGAGCGCTGTCACACAGCCTCCTTGAGCACCCGTTCGATCGCTTCGGTCACCTGCTCGGGCTCCTCGAACATCATCATGTGCCCCACGTCGTTGACGATCACGAGTTCAGCGCCCTCGATGTGGTCGGCCAGCCACCGGCTGTGCGAGAACGGCGTGAGGACGTCCCGTGTGCCGCCCACCACGACCGTCGGCACCTTCGAGATCGACCCGAGCCCCTCCCCCAGGTCGAGGTCGAGGAAGTTCGGGTAGAAGTCGGCGATCACGTGCGACGGGGCGCGCAAGATCATCTCGTTGGAGAGATCCGCCGCGGTCTCGGTCGCGTGAGGTCCCAGCGCCCAGCGCTTGATGATCGAGTAGCTGTTGAACTGACGTCCCCAGTCCAGCAACGGCGTCGTGACGCGCATGAGTCGGGCGATGTAACGCAAGGCGGGGCTCTTGCGCATGAGCTTTCCGGCGCTCGTCCCGAGCAGCACGACGCCGGTGACCCGCTCTTCGAAGACCGGCCGGTGCCGCGCGGCGAACCGCATGATCGCCATGCCACCCATCGAGTGACCGACGAGGACGATCGGACCGTCCGGCACGAGGCTCTCCACCACCGTGAGCAGGTCGTCGGCGAGGTCGTCGAGCCTCGAGTTCGCCGGGCCGGTCCGCCCGGACCGTCCGTGCGAGCGCAGATCGCAGAAGACCAGGCGGGCTTCGCCGCGTAGCGCCACCCGCTGGTAGTGCCAGGTGTCCAGGTCGCACAGCCACCCGTGCAGGAACACGATCGTCGGGGCCGGCCCGTCGTCGACCTCGACGTGGAGCGGGACGTCGTCGTGCGCGGCCAGGAAGTGCGAATCCCCGTGGACACTGCCGAACGGGATCTCCTCAGCCCGCCGGAGCCGTCGCTGCTGCATGGACCGGTTCTTGAAGACGGTGGCTGCGACGCCGGCGGCGGCGAACGCCCCGGCGGTGGCGGCCGCTCGGGTGACGTACTTGCTCATCGTTCTCCTCGGTAGCTGCGGGCCCAGCGTCCGGCCAGCCGGGTGACGATCTCGTAGCCGATCGTCCCGGCAGCGACCGCCCAGTCCTCGACACCGGGCTCGCCGTCGTCGCCGGGGCCGAACAGGGTCACGACGTCACCGCGCCGCGCGGGCACGTCACCCAGCTCGACGACGAACTGATCCATGCAGATCGTTCCACGGACGGGGAGCCGGCGTCCCGCGAACCCCACCTCAGCGCGATTCGAGGCGGTGCGGTGGATGCCCTCGCCGTAGCCCACCGGGACGAGCCCGAGCCGCGTCGGATGCTCGGCTTGCCAGCGGTATCCGTAGGAGACACGGGCTCCGGCCTCGACGTCTTTGACGTGCGCGAGCCGCGCCCGCGCGGTGAGCACGGGCCGGACGCCCGGCACCGGTACCGCGGGGTCGGGAGCAATCCCGTACGACGCGATGCCGACCCGGACGAGATCGAGGTGCGCGCTCGGCTGGGTGAGGATGCCGGCCGAATTGCACAGATGACGTATCCCCGGTTCGAGGCCGGCGACGGCCATGTCGTCGAGCGCGGCGCGGAACAGCTTCTCCTGCTCGTCGGTAGCCGAGTTGTCCGGCTCGTCGGCGCAGGCGAAGTGCGACCAGACGCCGGTGACGGCGATCCGCCCGAGCGACTGTGCTCGGGCGGCCGCGTGCACCAGCGCCGTCCAGTCGCGACCGTAGCGGGCGCCGTTGCGGGACAGGCCCGTGTCGACCTTGAGCTGGACGCGGGACCGGCGGGGGGACGCCGCCAGGATCTCGTCCAGTTGCTCGACCGACGAGGCCGTGACCTCGACGCCGGCGTCGATCAGTTCCGCGAAGGGCGCGCCGGGCGCGGCGAGCCAGCACAGCAGCGCACCGGAGTCGCCGGCCGCCCTGAGCGCCAGCGCCTCCTCGGCGGTCGCCACGCCGAGCCACTCTGCGCCGGCGTCGCGGGCGGCTCGAGCCACCGGCAGCATCCCGTGCCCGTATCCGTTCGCCTTGACGACGGCCATCTGCTGCGCGCCGGGAGCCATGGCCCGAAGCGCCGCCAGGTTCTCGCGATACGCGTCGAGGTCGACGACGAGCTCGGCCTGCGGTGTCATCGTGTCCCCTCGTCGTCGAGTACTCCCTCGAGGAAGTCGTGCAGCGCACCGGACAGGTGATCGGCCACCGCGTGCGCGGGGAAGGGCCCTCCCTGCGCGGCGCGGACTCCCGCGACACCGTGGAGGAAGGCGCCGAGGGAGCCGGCCTCGACGGTGTCGAGCCCCGCCGCGAGCAGCGATCCGATGAAGCCGGCGAGCACGTCGCCCGCCCCGGCCGTACCGAGCCAGGGCGTGCCGGACAGGTTGACCCGGACCCGCCCGTCAGGCGACACGACGAGGGTGCGGGGTCCCTTCAGCAGGACGGTGGCGTTCCAGCGTTCCGCTGCGCGGCGCGCGTGGCCGAGCGGATCGCCCTCCACGTCCGCCCGTTCGACGTCGAGCAAGCGGGCGAGTTCACCGGCATGCGGAGTCAGGAGAACGTCGGGCCGCAGGCGTTCGGGCAGGTGGCCGAGCGCCGACGCGTCGACCACGACGGGCACTCCGTCGGCGAGAGCGGCGGCCAGCGGCGCGGGGCTGTCCTCACCGCCCGGGCCGACGACCCAGGCCTGGACCCGGCCCCGTCCCGCCACGACCTCGGGCGCGCGGTCGACGACGCGCGCGGCAAGATCGGCCTCCCCGACGAACCGCACCATCCCGGCGGGACCGGCTTGGGCGCCGGCCACGCACAGATGGGCGGCGCCGGCGTACTCGGGCGAGCCGGCCTCGATGCCGACCACACCGCGCTCGTACTTGTGGGTTTCCGGGCCAGGAACCAGGGACCGGTACCGATCCGCGTCGCCGGCCTCGAGAGCTTCCGCGGCAGGTGCGGGCAGGTGAGGGGTGAGGCCGATGTCGCGCACGAGCACACGCCCGCTCGCCAGCCCGCCCCGGCCGACGAGCAGTCCGACCTTCGCGGTACCGAAGGTGACCGTGAGATCGGCGGCGATGGACACGCCGGGCCGGGCACCGTCGTCGACCCCGATGCCGGACGGCACATCGACCGCCACGACGAACGGACGGCGGTCCTCAACCCATCGCGCCCACTCCGCAGCCCGACCCTCGAGCCCGGGCCGAGCGCCGATGCCGAAGATCGCATCGACGGCGTAGGCATGCTCGCCTGGTCCGTCCACGAGTCGTGCGCCCGCCGCGAGCGCGTCGGCGAGTCCCGCCTCGTGGACGTGGCCGCGGTCCAGCAGTGCGAGGTCGACGCGACGACCCCGGCGACAGAGCGCTGCCGCGGCGAAGAGCGCGTCACCGCCGTTGTTGCCCGGGCCGACCAGCACGACCGGGACTGACGTCTCGGGGACGACGCCGACCAGCACCTCGGTCAGCTCGGCGACCGCCCGCTGCATGAGGCCGTCCCATCCGGCGGACGCCGCAGCGGCCTCCTCGGCGGCGCGGATGCCGGCGACCCGGTGAGCGGTCAGCATGCCGTCACTCGACGGTGACCGACTTGGCGAGGTTGCGCGGCTGATCGACGTCGTGGCCGAGCTGGGTCGCGATCTCGCACGCGAAGATCTGCAGCGGCACCGTGGCCACGAGCGGCTGCAGCAGCGTCGGGACCTTGGGCAAGCGGATGATCTCGTCGGCGTAAGCCACCACGGAGTCGTCCCCCTCCTCGACCAGGGCGATGGTGCGCGCACCGCGGGCCCGCACCTCCTGGATGTTGGACAGGATCTTCTCCTGCAGCTGATCGCGAGCCTTGGGCGGTACGACGACGAAGACCGGGACGCCCTCCTCGATGACGGCGATCGGTCCGTGCTTGAGCTCACCGGCGGCGAAGCCTTCGGCGTGAAGGTACGCCAGCTCCTTGAGCTTCAGCGCGCCTTCCAGGGCCACCGGGTACCCCACGTGACGCCCGAGGAACATGATCGAGCGACTGCCGGCGAGGTCGCTGGCGAGCTTGCGCACCTGCTCGCCGCGATCGAGCACGGTCTGCACTGCCGCCGGGATCTTGTCGAGCTCGTCGAGGATCGCGCGGATCTCGTCGCCGTACTTGACACCCTTCGTCTGGGCGAAGTAGAGCGCGAGCAGGTAACACGCCACGACCTGCGCGAGGAAGCCCTTCGTGGAGGCGACCGCGATCTCGGGACCGGCGTGCGTGTAGATCACCGCGTCGGACTCACGCGGGATGGTGGAACCGTTGGTGTTGCAGATCGAGAGCACCCGCGCCCGCTGCTCGCGGGCGTAGCGGATCGCCATGAGCGTGTCCATGGTCTCGCCCGACTGGCTGATCGTGACCACGAGCGTCGTGTGGTCGAGGATGGGGTCGCGGTAGCGAAACTCCGAGGCGAGTTCGACCTCGCAGGGGATGCGTGTCCAGTGCTCGATGGCGTATTTGGCCACCATGCCCGCGTAGTACGAGGTGCCGCACGCGATGACGATGATCTTGTCGACCTCGCGGAGCTCGCCATCGGAGAGCCGCATCTCGTCCAGCTGCAGCCGGCCGTCCGCGCCGATGCGCCCCAAGAGGGTGTCGGCGATGGCCTGCGGCTGCTCGTGAATCTCCTTGACCATGAACCAGTCGTAACCGCCCTTCTCGGCGGCCGAGACGTCCCAGTCGACCGTGTACTCCTTGGTGGTCACGGGGGCGCCGTGAAAATCGGTGACCCGCACGTCGTCGGCGGTGATCTCCACGACCTGGTCCTGACCGAGTTCGATCGCGGACTTGGTGTAGTCGATGAAGGCGGCGACGTCGGAACCGAGGAAGTTCTCCCCCTCGCCGCGGCCCACCACGAGCGGCGAGTTGCGCCGGGCGCCGACCACCTTGTCCGGGCTGTCCGCGTCGGCGATCACCAGGGTGAACGCCCCTTCGAGCCGGCGGCACACCTCGCGCACGGCGTCGCCGAGGTCGGGGGTGCTCTGCAGTGCACGGTGCACGAGGTGCGCGACGGTCTCGGTGTCGGTCTCGGACAAGAACTCGTAACCGTCGGCCTCGAGTTCCTCGCGCAGGAGTGCGAAGTTCTCGATGATGCCGTTGTGCACCACCGCGACGCGGCTGCTCGCGTCCAGGTGCGGGTGCGCGTTGACGTCGTTCGGAGCACCGTGCGTGGCCCACCGGGTGTGCCCGACACCCGTGGTGGCATGGGGCAACGGTCGTTCCGCCAGAGCGGCGTCGAGGTTGGCGAGCTTGCCCGCCTTCTTGGCGCTGGCGATGCCGTCCGCCGTCACGAGCGCGACTCCCCCGGAGTCGTATCCGCGGTACTCGAGACGGCGTAGACCGCCCATCACGACGTCGACGGCGGGGCGCGTCCCCACGTATCCCACGATTCCGCACATAGCTTCCAGGGTACCCAGTGCGAGGTCAGGAGCTGTGATCGCAACAATGGTGCCCATGTCACGCGAGCTGACGCCGTTCGTCGAGCTGGAACGGTCCGCCTGGGCCGAGCTCGCCGACGACTCACCCGTGCCCCTCACGGAGGCGGAGATCGCCCGCGTGCGCGGCCTCGGCGAAGAACTCGATCTCGACGAGGTCGGGCAGGTCTATCTCCCCCTCACGCAGTTGATCAGCTTGCGCGTCCGGATGGCCAACACCCTCTACCGCGCCACCGAGCGCTTCCTGGGGAATCCGCAGGCCACCAAGGTCCCCTTCGTCATCGGTCTGGCCGGTTCGGTCGCCGTGGGCAAGTCCACGACCGCTCGCCTCCTGCGCGAACTCCTGGCTCAGCGCGAGGAGCATCCCGACGTCGCGCTGGTGACCACCGACGGCTTCCTGCTCCCCAACGCCGAGCTGGAGAAGCGCGGCATCCTCGACCGCAAGGGGTTCCCCGAGTCCTACGACCGCAAGGCGCTCCTGCGGTTCGTCATGAGTGTCAAGAGCGGTGCCGAGAAGGTCGAGGCGCCGGTCTACTCCCACCTGACGTACGACGTGACCGACGACGTCGTCGTCATCAACCGTCCCGACATCGTGATCGTCGAGGGACTGAACGTCCTCGCGCCTGCGCGTGCGCGAGGCGACGGGAGTCCAGGGCTGGCGATCAGCGACTTCTTCGACTTCGGAATCTACGTCGACGCGTCGAGCCGAGACATCCGCCGGTGGTACATCAACCGGTTCCTGCGGTTGCGGGAGACCGCGTTCGCCGATCCGGCCTCGTACTTCCACCGCTACAGCTCGTTCACCGACGAGCAGGCCGTGTCGCGCGCCGAGGAGCTGTGGGACAGCATCAACTGGCCCAACCTGCGCGAGAACATCGCCAGCACGCGGGGCCGTGCCGATCTCGTGCTGCGCAAGGGTTCGGACCACACCGTCAAGTGGGTGCGCCTCCGCAAGCTCTGAGCGGCGGCCGCCGCTCGGGCCCCCGCCCCTCGCCGGCGGGCTGACGCTCCGCCCGATGCACGGTCGTGCTCAGATAAGGTGGGAACCGCTGCGCCCCGTGGTGGTCAGCGCTGACGCGCACCGCGCTCCGCAGGATCCCTCCGGTTCTCGTTCGCACGCGCCGGACGGTGACGACCGACCTCGCCGACTCGAAGGAGCGATATGCCGCGCAGTGCTCCGGCCTGGCTGAAGATTCTGGTGCTCTCCCTGTGCGGCATGGTCTCGGCTCTGCAGTTCACGCTGGTCATCCCGCTGCTGCCGGCCTTCCCCGAGCTGCTCGACATCTCGGTCTCCGACTCGTCCTGGCTGGTCACCGCCACCTTGCTGACCGCGGCCGTCGGCACGCCGATCATCGCCCGGATGGCCGATATGTACGGCAAACGCCGGATGCTGCTGGTCGCGCTCGGCGCGATGATCCTCGGCTCGGTGATCTGCGCGCTCGAAGCGTCGTTCGTCGCCATGATCATCGGTCGTGCGCTGCAAGGCTTCGGCGCATCGCTCATCGCGGTCGGCATCAGCATTCTGCGCGACGAGCTCCCCCCGAAGCGGATCGGCACGGCGGTGGCGCTGATGAGCGCCACGATGGGGATCGGTTCCGCGCTCGGACTTCCGCTCGCAGGGGTACTCACCGACTGGCTCGGCTGGCACTCGATCTTCTGGTTCGGCGCCGTGGCCGGCGCGATACTCGTCATCTCCCTGCTGGTCGTGGTCGACGAGTCACCGGTCCGCACGCCGGGGCGCTTCGACGTCCTCGGCGCGGTGCTGCTCTCCGCGGCGCTCGTGTGCCTGTTGCTGCCCATCTCCAAGGGCAGCGTCTGGGGGTGGGGCGAGCCGATCGTCATCGGACTGCTCGCGTCCTCGGTCGCGCTGCTCGCGGTCTGGGTTCCGGTAGAGCTGCGGATCAATCAGCCGATGGTGGACCTGCGCACCAGTGCCCGGCGGCCGGTGCTCATCACGAACGTCGCCTCGATCTTCGCGGGCATGGCGATGTTCGTGAACATGCTGGTGACCGTCCAGATCCTTCAGCAGCCCACCGGGATCGGAGCGGGCTTCGGGCTCGACGTCACCGCGGCCGGCTTGGCGATGGTTCCCTCGGGGCTCGCGATGGTCGCGATCTCACCGCTCTCGGGATGGCTGCTGGGTCGCTGGGGCGGCCGGGTGGTGCTGCTCGTCGGCGCGAGCCTGATGACGCTCACGTACATCGGCCGGGTCTTCTACGCGGACTCGGTCGCCGCCGTGGTGGTCGGCTCGACCCTGGTCGGCATCGGCACCGCGCTGACCTTCGCCGCGATGCCGACGCTGATCATGTCGTCGGTGCCGATCACCGAGACGGCGTCGGCCAATGGACTCAATTCCCTCGTGCGGTCGATCGGTACGTCACTGGCCAGCACGCTGGTCGCGGCGATCATGGCGGCGTACACCGTCGAGGCCGCCGGTGCCGCCTTCGCCTCCGAGCAGGCCTTCCACCTCGTCCTCTGGCTCGGCGCACTCGCCGCCGGGATCTGTGCCGGGCTGGCCACCCTGATCCCCCGCGACCGGCGCACGCACCACGAACAGGAACTGGCTCGCGCCCAAGGACGAGAGAAGCAGGAAGCCGTCGTCCGCGGCCAGATCAGCATGGCCCGGGCGTGCGAAGCCCGCGGAACGATTCTCGTCTCGGTCCTCGACGTGCACGGCGAGCAGCTGGACTGGAGCAGGGCCGACAACGACGGACGGTACTCGGTCGTGCTTCCCGGTCGGGGCACCTACGTGGTCATCGCCAACGCCGTGGGTTGGGCACCCACCGCTGCGGTCTTCGACTTCACCGGCGGCGAGGTGGAACAGCATCTGATGCTCACCGAAGAGCTCACCGTCTCCGGCACCGTGACGCGCGGCGGCCAGCCCGCAGCCGGCGCCCTCGTCGCGCTCAGCGAGGCCACCGGCAAGCAGGTCGGTTCGGTGCACTGCGATGATCAAGGTCGCTACACCTTCCAGCTGCCGCCGACGGGCCGTTACGTCCTCATCGCGTACGACGCGTCCACCGGGCACGCCCACGCCCGCAAAGTGCTGTTGACCCTCGAGTCGCAGATCGTCGACATCGACATCCCCCTCGAGGAGTCTGTCGATGCCCGGACTTCGGGAGCGTCCACGACGACCTGAGCGGGCGCTGGCGAGTCAGGACCGCGGCAGATCGATCGCGTACTCGGTGGCGTACCCGATCAGCCGGTAGCCGAGTGCCTCGTTCACGGCGATCATCGGCACATTGGAGGCGGCGTTCCAGGTCGTGATGCGGCGACGTCCGTCGAGCAGATCGGCAGCCTCCCGCATCGCGGCCGCCTTGAGGCTCAGCCCCAGCCCGTGCCCCCGATGGTCGGCCAGCACGAGGGTGTCCCACTGATACACCTCGTCGCTCGCGTCGGGAACGATCAGCTGAGTGTGTCCGACGAGCGCTCCGTGCGGCGAGACCGCTGCCACGATCTGCGCCGCCCGTCCGCTCTCCTGCCACTGCCGCGCCTCGAGCTCGAGCCGGGCAGCGTCCCAGTACTCGTTCTCCCACGGCACGTCACCCAGCGGCGCTTCCTGGGTGATCAGGCTGCGCAGGTGCGCGTACTCCTCCCGCCACTGTTCGGGTGCGAGTCCACGCCAGGCGACGAGTCGATAGCCGTCGCGGGCGGGGGCCGCCGGCGGTTCGGCCGGCAGCGGCAGCTCACGGACGGCGTTGACGAGGTCGACCCGAAACCCCAGGTTCTCGGCGAAGCGCGCGCTCCCGCTCTCGGTCTCGTCGACGCGTCTGACCGCCTCGCCCGCGACGATGGTGCGTCCGCGGTCGCGCAGCGCCGGAGAGAGTTCGCGCCATAAGGCGGAGCCGATGCCGCGCCGGCGATGTTCGGGGGCGACGAAGATCGTCGCGAACGCGTTCTGGACGTTGTCCTTGAGCGGAAGCTCGGCCCATGCGCCGCCGACGGGCTCGCCCGCGTCGACCGCGACGAGTACGAGCGCCTCACCGTACTCGTCGCCGGCGAGCTTGAGCCGCAACTCGCGAAACTCCCACGGTGGGTCGAGCTGGGTGTCGATCGACCGCGCGTAGAGCGCATGGAACCCGGCGTACACGTCGTCGTCGGCGACGTCGAGCGCGGTGATGGTGACCACGGCGTGATCCTATCGCCGCCGGACCCCCGCGTACGTCAGAGCGCGAGCGTGGTGCGGACGACGTCGGCCAGGTGGCCCGCCACCTCGGTCGCCTCGGACTCCGTGGGGGCCTCGACCATCACGCGAACGACCGGTTCGGTGCCGGAGGGACGGAGCAGGACGCGTCCGGTGTCGCCGAGTTTGGCGGTCGCCGCCGCGATCTCGCCCTGCACCACGGGGTCCGTACCGGCGCGGGACTTGTCGACGTCGGCGACGTTGACCAGCACCTGCGGCAGGCGGGTCACGACCGCGGCGAGATCGCTCATCGGTCGACCCGAGTTGACCATCTCGGCCGCCAAGTGCACCGCGGTCAGCGTGCCGTCGCCCGTCGTGGCGAATTCGCTCATGATCACATGCCCGGACTGCTCGCCACCCAGGCTGAAGCCGCCCGCCCGCATCGCCTCGAGCACATAACGGTCGCCGACCGACGTCCGCACGAGATGGAGACCGGCGGCGTCGAGCGCCAAGGAGAGCCCGAGGTTGCTCATCACCGTGGCGACCACGGTGTCGTGCTCCAGCCGACCGTCGCGCTGAGCGCGCAGCGCGAGGATGGCCAGGATCTGGTCGCCGTCGACGAGGTTGCCGCGCGCGTCCACCGCCAGGCAGCGGTCCGCGTCGCCGTCGAAGGCGAATCCCACATCAGCGCCCTGTTCGACGACCGCCCGCTGGAGGTCCTCCGGGTGGGTCGAGCCACAGCGCTCGTTGATGTTCAGCCCGTCGGGCTCGGCGTGGATCGCGACGACCTCGGCGCCGAGGCTCCGAAACGCCTCCGGCGCGGCCTCGACGGCGGCGCCGTTCGCGCAGTCGAGGACGACTTTGAGTCCCTCGAGGCGCTCGTCGACGCTGCCCGCCAGGTGCTTGACGTAGGCGCCGAGACCCGCGTGGCTGTCACCGACGCGCCCGACGTGACCGCCGGTCGGCCGGTCCCACGGCTCGCCCAGGCGCCGCTCGATGGCTTCTTCGATCTCGTCGGCGAGCTTGTGTCCGCCGCGCGCGAGGAACTTGATGCCGTTGTCGGGCATCGGGTTGTGGCTCGCCGAGATCATGACGCCCATGTCCGCCGCCAGCAGGGCGGTCAGGTACGCCGTGCCCGGAGTCGGCACGACACCGAGCCGGTGGACATCCACCCCCGCGGACGCCAAACCCGCGACCACCGCGGCCTCGAGAAACTCCCCCGAGGCGCGAGGATCGCGGGCGACGACGGCCGTGGGCCGCTGGTCGGCGAAGGCGCCGGCCTCCCCCAACACGTGGGCGGCGGCGACGGAGAGATCGACCGCGAGTTCGGCGGTCAGGTCCCTGTTCGCCAGACCCCGAACTCCGTCGGTACCGAAGATTCGGCCCACGGACGGGTCAGCGCTTGCTGTACTGCGGAGCCTTACGGGCCTTCTTGAGGCCAGCCTTCTTGCGCTCCTTGATCCGCGCGTCGCGGGTGAGCAGGCCGGCCTTCTTCAACGTCGGGCGGTTGGCCTCGACGTCGACGGCGTTGAGAGCACGAGCCACACCGAGGCGCAGCGCGCCAGCCTGGCCGGTCATGCCACCGCCGTTGACGCGCGCGATGACGTCGAAGCTGCCCTCGAGACCCGTCGACGCGAGCGCCTCCTTGGCGATCTGCTGGTGCAGCTTGTTGGGCAGGTACTCCTCGAGCGGCTTGCCGTTGACCGTCCAGGTGCCGGTGCCCGGGACGATGCGCACTCGCGCAACGGCCTCCTTGCGGCGACCGGTCGCGCCGGCGGGCGCGATGATGGACGGCTTGTCGGACGAGCCGACGCTCGCCACGGTCTCCGAGGTGTAGGCGACGCCCTCGGTGTTGGTGGTGTACTCGACCTCTTCGGTGGTGGACTCAGCCACGATGTACCTGCTCTTCTCGCTTACTGGGAGATCTGCGTGATCTCGAACGGCTGGGGCTTCTGGGCGGCATGCGGGTGATCCGGGCCGGCGTAGACCTTCAGCTTCGTGATGAGCTGACGGCCCAGGCGGTTCTTGGGGAGCATGCCGCGCACCGACTTCTCGATGGCCTTGCGGGCGTCCTTGGTGAGCAGGTCGCCGTAGGCGATCTGCTTCAGACCACCGGGGTACCCGCTGTGGCGGTAGACGTTCTTGTCGCCGCGCTTGTTGCCCGACAGGGCGACCTTCTCGGCGTTGACGATGATGACGAAGTCGCCATTGTCGACGTGGGGCGCGTAGGTCGGCTTGTGCTTGCCGCGCAGCAGCGTCGCCGCCTGGACGGCGAGACGGCCGAGAACGACGTCCTCGGCATCGATGACGTGCCACCGACGGTCGATGTCAGCAGGCTTCGGGCTGTACGTGCGCACGGCGTGACCTTCTCGCTTGTCTGGTACTGGGTTCAAGGAGGGTGCACCCGGCTCGTCGGCCACGGGCACCACGACTGTCAAGAATAACCGGCGGACCCCAGCGCGGTCAAAACGGGGTGCTGGAGATGGACCCACGATCGCATCGTGTGAGCGCGACCACTAGGTTAGAGGTGCTGCTCCACCACGGGCAGCGCGACCGTCTTTCGTCACAGGAGACCCAACGTGACCCAGAAACAGACGCTGACCGTCCGCGACAACCGTACCGGCGACGAGTACGAACTCGACATCACCGACGGCACTATCCGCGCGAGTGACGTGGGCAAGATCGGCAAGTCCGATGAAGAGCCCGGCCTCGCCGTCTATGACCCCGGCTTCACCAACACGGCCTCGACCCGCAGCGCGGTGACCTACATCGACGGTGACCGCGGCATCCTGGAATACCGCGGCTACCCGATCGAGCAACTGGCGGAGTCCTCGACGTTCCTCGAGGTGGCCTACCTGCTCATCCATGGCGAGCTGCCGACCCGCGAGCAGCACGACCAGTGGGTGCACGACATCACGTTCCACACGTTCGTGCACGAGGACATCAAGACCGTCATGCGGGGCTTCCGCTACGACGCGCACCCGATGGGGATGCTGCTGTCGAGCGTCGGAGCCCTGTCGACGTTCTACCCCGAGGCGCGCAACATCAAGGACCCGCAGATCCGTCACGAGCAGATCGTGCGGCTCATCGCGAAGATGCCGACACTCGGCGCCTGGTCCTTCCGGCACGCTCAGGGCAAGCCCTACGTCTACCCCGACAACGATCTGACCTACACCGAGAACTTCCTCTCGATGCTCTTCAAGATGAGCGAGCAGAAGTACGAGCCGGACCCGCGGCTGAGCAAGGCCCTCGAGGTGTTGTTCATCCTGCACGCCGACCACGAGCAGAACTGCTCCACCAACGCGGTGCGTTCGGTCGGTTCGAGCCAGGTCGACCCGTACTCGGCGTTGAGCGCCGGTATCGCCGCCCTCTACGGCCCGCTCCACGGCGGCGCCAACGAGGCCGTCCTGCGCATGCTCAAGCGCATCAAGACCAAGGACAACGTCCCCGCCTTCATCGAGGGCGTCAAGAACGGCGACGAACGTCTCATGGGCTTCGGCCACCGGGTCTACAAGAACTACGACCCGCGAGCCAAGATCATCAAGAAGGCCACCGAGGACGTCTTCGAGGTCACCGGCGTCAACCCGCTCCTGGAGGTCGCGCAGGAGCTGGAGAAGATCGCGCTCGAGGACGAGTACTTCGTGTCGCGCAAGCTGTACCCGAACGTCGACTTCTACTCCGGCCTCATCTACGAGGCGCTGCAGTTCCCGCCGGAGATGTTCACCGTGCTGTTCGCCATTCCGCGCACCGCGGGCTGGCTGGCGCAGTGGCTGGAGCTGGTCGACGATCCGGAGCAGAAGATCGCTCGCCCCAAGCAGATCTACACCGGCGAGCGCCAGCTCGACTTCGTCCCGGCCGCCCAGCGCTGGAGCTGAGACCACCAGGAGACGAAGAGAAACCTCCCGCAGCGGGGAGGATCGCCGGCCGACGGCGATCCTCCCCGCTTCGCGTATTGCGCCGTTTTCGGGACAGGCGGCCCGCCCGAGCGGTAGCTTCTGCCCCAGGGAGTCACGCATGAGGGAGGGAACCCGTGTTCGGTCGACGCCGCGATCGCGGGGCCGCGGTCGTCGAGTTCGCCCTGCTCGTGCCGGTGTTCCTGGTCCTGCTGTTCGGCATCATCAGCTACGGGTGGATGCTGAGCTTCCGGCAGGCGGTGAGCCAGGCCGCCGCTGAGGGAGCGCGCGCTGCGGCAATCGTCGCGGACACCTCGGTGAGCGACGCGGACCGACGGTCCTACGGCTGGGAATCCATCGACAAGGCACTCACCTCATACGGCGTCACCTGCGAGGACGGCGTGCTGAAACGTGCGGGAGCCGATGCCGGCCGATGCGCGGTGACCGTGGCGTCCGGCGAGGTCACCGTCGACCTCTCCTACGACTACGGCGCCCACAACCTGCTTCCGATGCCGTTCCTGCCCTATCCGTCCGCGCTCAGCTATCAGACATCGGTGAGGACCGGCTGATGCGACGCCGAGACGAGCACGGGGCCTTCGCGGTGCTCGCGGTCCTCGTGCTCGTCGTGTGCATGACGGTGGCGGCCTTCGCCGTCGACATCGCCATGAGTCGGATCGCCGCACGGGACATGCAGGCGGTGTCCGATCTCGCCGCCCTTGACGCCGCCCGCGAGTTGCCGAGTTGCGACCGCACCCGGCTCACCGCGGCCGCGCGCTCTGCTGCGGATCGGCAGACCCAGGCGATCGGCACGCGCGCCACCCCCGTGGTGGTCGGCGGGGTGCTGGACCCGACGACGGGGACGTTCACCGAGCGTCCGTCGTCGGCGTCGGGATGCACGGCGGTCAAGGTCACTGCCGCGACGACCGTCGGCTACACGTTCACCAGCGTCGTCGGGGGGCCGTCCTCGGACACTCAGGAACGCTCGGCGGTCGCGACCAACGCCGACCCGGCCGTGTGCTTCGCGGTGGGGGCCCGCGGGCTGGCGCTCGACAGCTCCCGCAGCGCGCTCGGACCGTTGCTCGATCACCTCTTGCGGGTCGAACTCGGCGTGGCCGACGACGCGGGCCTCATCGGCGTCAAGGGGCTCGCCGTCCCCTTGCTCGATCTCGCCGCGGAGCTCGGTGTCGGTACGCCCCAGGAACTCGCGGCCCTTCCCGCACTCGCGCTCCGCGACCTGTTCCTCGCGTCCGCTGAGGTCCTGGGGCAGGACGGTCACGTGGTGGAGGCCGGCGTACTGCGGGCGGTCGGTCTTCAGCTCGGGACCCTCACCCTGAACGTGGCCGACATCCTCGCCGTCGCGACCGGCGCCGGGTCCGCCCTCGGCGCAGAGCTCGACGTCTTCGACCTGATCACCGCCGCGGTCCTCGCCGCCCACCAGGGGCACGCCGTGGACATTCCGGCGCTGGGGGTGAGCCTGCCGGCCAACCTCGTCGATGCCACCGCCCGCGTCACGATCATCGAGCCGCCGCGGATCGCCTGCGGCGGGCCGGGAACGTCGGCGCGCTCGGCCCAGATCCGCGTCGATCTGGCCGGTGACGTGAATGCCGTCGACCTCGCCGCCGTCAGACTGAACCTCGGCGTCCACGTGGCCGACGCCACCGCCACGCTGCGGGAGTTGCGCTGCGAGGCAGTGCCGGAAGTGACCCTCGACGTCCTGACGGGACTCGTCCAGGTCCAGAGGTCCGGCCTGCTTCCGGCGGATCCGACGGCCCAGGTGCTGCTGACCACCTCGCAGTTCCTCCGCGTCCTCGGTCCCCTGGGTGACGGACTCGGCCTGCTCCTCAACCTCGTGGGAATCGGACACGTCTCGCTCGATGTCAGTCTCGGTGCGACCGTGGCGCCCGGTGCGCAGAGCGCGACGTTCGCCTTTCCCGAGGGGGCGCTTCCCGGCCCGGTGGTCGTCGGGCCAGGAGGAACCCTCCGACTCAACGATCCCGGCGTGAGCCTCTCGGCGAACCAGAACAGCCTGCTGGGCGTCATCGGCGGGCTGGTCGATCCGGTCCTCGCCGCGTTGCTGACCGGACTCGTCGTCCCCCTCGTCGACTCCACGCTCGACCCGCTGCTTTCGGCCGTCCTGCTGCCCACGCTCGATGCATTGGGCATCCAGATCGGCCTCGCAGACGTGGAGATGGTCTCGGCGCCCGACTGCTCCGGAGTACGGCTGGTGCAGTGAGGCGCGGAAGCACCGGGCGGGGTGAAAGCTAGGCTGGGGCGGTGCGCATGCGGATCGACCTCGCCTACGACGGCACCGACTTCCGGGGGTGGGCGACCCAACCCGGGCTCCGCACCGTCCAAGGGGAGCTGGAGACCGCCCTGGGGACGGTCCTGCGGCTTCCGAAGCCTCCCCCGGTGACGTGTGCCGGGCGCACCGACGCGGGGGTCCACGCGCGCGGCCAGGTGGCGCACGTCGACGTGGATTCCCACCCGGGCGTGCTCGAACGCCGGCTCCGGCGCATCGTGCCCTCGGACATCCGGATCAAGTCGGTCACGGTCGCGCCTGAGCATTTCGACGCCCGGTTCGCGGCGCTGGAGCGGCGCTACATCTACCGGATGACCGACCACCCGACCGGCCCCGATCCGCTGGCCCGGCGGATGATCGTGGCGCATCCACGCCCGCTCGACATCGACCTCATGAACGCCGCCGCCCAGCACCTGCTCGGCGAGCACGACTTCGCGGCGTTCTGTAAGCAACGCGAGGGCGCGACGACCGTCCGCACGCTGCTGGATCTTCGCACGATCCGCGGCGGCGAGACGCTGGCGACCACCGTGCGCGCCGACGCGTTCTGCCATTCCATGGTGCGCTCGCTCATGGGCTGCCTCGTGGCCGTCGGCGAGCGCCGGCACCCGCCGGAGTTCGCCGCGGAGATCCTCGCCGGGCGTCAGCGCGATCCCCGCGTCAAAGTCATGGCGCCCCACGGCCTCGTGCTCGAGGAGGTCCGCTACCCCGCCGACGACCAGCTGGCCGAGCGAGTCCAGCAGTCGCGCCGTCGACGCGACGAAGCATGACCGTCCGTAGCGCCGGCATTCTGCTGTTCCGCCGGACCTCGGGTGTCGAAGTGCTGCTCGGCCACATGGGCGGGCCGTTCTGGGCACGCAAGCACGAGGGCGCGTGGTCGATCCCCAAGGGCGAGGTCGAGCCCGGCGAGGATCCCTGGGCGGCGGCCCGCCGTGAGTTCGGTGAGGAGCTCGGCGTGCCGCTTCCCTCCGGCACGCGCCTACCGCTCGGCGAGGTCCGTCAGTCCCGCAAGCTCGTCGAGGCGTGGGCGGTCGAAGGCGATCTGGACCCGGCGTCGGTCGTTCCCGGCACGTTCTCCATGGAATGGCCTCCCCGGTCGGGCACGGTGCAGCAGTTCCCGGAGGTCGACCGGGTCGAGTGGTTCGATCTCGACACCGCGGCCGACGTCATCGTCGCGGGCCAGCGCACCCTTCTCGACCGGCTGGGCGCGAAGCTCGGCTGACCCGAGTCAGGGTCCACCTCACTGTGGGCGGTGAGTTATGGCGCACGCGCGTGGCTGCGCGGTGAGCTAGCCCACACCATCAAGCGTGGAGTGTGGGATATCTCACCGCCCCCCAAGGTGCGACTCGGCGTCCGAGTCGGACGGGCGGCGACGTGCTCGGCTGCTCGGCCGGCCGGCACGCTCAGCAGAGCCGCTGCGTCAAGATGAGTCCGCTCGGCGTCCACTGATTGCTGGTACAGATCCGCGGCGGACGACCAGAGTTGCCGCCGCCGGAAGAGCTGGGTCCACCACCGGAGCCTGCCGACCGAGGTGCAGCCGCTGCCTGCCGGGCGCGTTCCTCAGCGGCGACGGCCGCACCATGACTCTCACGCACCTGCGTGGCCGCACCCACGTACCCCTCCAGAAGCCCTCGGAGCTCACCGAGGCGCTCGGTCATCTGCTCGACCGGGACCTCGTCCCACCCCTCGAAGGCGGCGCTCGAACGCAGGGCCTCAGCGGCCTCAGCGGTGGCCTTCGGATGCCCGGCGGCGGTACTCTCCGCCGCAGCGGGGACGGTCTGCGCGAGGGCCATCACCGACTGATGAGCCTCGGCCGTGGCGGCATCGAGCGCGGCTCGCGCTTCGTCGAGGGTCACCTGTGCCTCCTGCAGGCTTTCGATCGCGGTCGCACCGGCCGTCGCCAACTCCTCGCGCTCTTCGGGCTCGGCCGCGCGGTACTTCGTGACGAACGCCTGCTCCAGGTCGTCGGCGTCGAACGGCGCTTGGAGACTGAAGGTGGTCGACGCCGGCTCATTGACGCGCGCATCGAGGCCGCCGAACGCCGTCACGAGTGCTTCCCGCGCGTTCGGCTCGAAGTCGCCCTCGTGCTGAGCACTCAGGTCGGCCACGGGTGCGATGGCATCACGCAGCTCGGTCGACTGGGCGACGAGTTGCTCGTACCCCGCTGCCACGTCGGCCGTCTGCGCGCGTGCCTCCTCAACCGCGGTCGCGTGCTCGCGTCCCTCCGCAACGATCTGGGAGGTGCGATACGCAGACACTCCCCATGCGCCAGCGCTCAGCGCAGCCACTACCGCGATGGCAGTCACGACGATGATGAGTGTGCGACGCCCCGGACTGGCGCTTCCATCCTCCACGACAACAGACCTTCCCCATGACGACAGACGGACGACACAGTAGCAGTGCATCGTCCGTTTCGGGGACGCTTCGTCGCGTACGCGGACGGCTAGGCTGTCGCCGTGGCCGATCACTACTTCGACGCCGACCCGAACGTGCCGGAACGACGTCGCGACATCACCGTCTCGGCGTGGGGCACCGAGCGGACGTACACCACCGCGACCGGCGTGTTCTCGTACCAGGGCCTCGACAAAGCCACCGAGATACTCCTTCGGCACAGCACGCCCCCGCTCAGCCCGGCGACGGTGCTCGATCTCGGCTGCGGGTGGGGGCCGATCGCCTGCTCGCTCGCGGCGGAGGGCCTCACGGCATGGGCCGTCGACGTCAACGACCGCGCCCTGGAACTGACGCGGCACAACGCGGAGCGCCACGCCCTCGACGTCACCGCATGCCGGCCGGAGCAGGTTCCGGCGGACCTGACGTTCGACGCGATCTGGTCCAACCCTCCGATCCGCATCGGCAAGCGGGCCCTGCACGAACTCCTGCTGACGTGGCTCCCGCGGCTGAGTCGCAGCGGCGAGGCGCGCCTGGTCGTGGGGAAGAACCTCGGCGCGGACTCGCTGCACCGCTGGCTGGACTCCGAGGGGTACCCGACGACCCGTGCGGCCAGCGAGAAGGGCTTCCGGGTGCTGTCGGTACGGCGACCCTAGCCACTGTCAGTGCGGCACGAGACAGTTGTCGCATGGTCATCGACGTACGACCCGCCGACGTCTTCGAGGACGTCGCCACGATGGTGGGACCCAAGCGCCCGGACGCCAACGTGTGCTGGTGCCTCAGCTACCGGGTCCCCAACAAACTCAATCGCGCCCTCACCGGGCCCGCCCGTAGCGACCACGTGCTCGAGCTCATGCAGCAGGGCCCGCCGGGCGTGCTCGCCTACGACGAGGGGGAGGTGGTGGGCTGGGCGGCCGTTCATCCTCGGCGCGACACCAGCTTCGCGACGAACCGCAAGATCCCCCACGTCGACGACCTGGACGTGTGGTCGGTCTGGTGCATCCGAGTGCGGCCCGGTTTTCGTGGCCGCGGCATCTCCCATCACCTCCTCCGCGGCGCCGTCGCCTATGCCCGTGAGAGCGGGGCACCGGCGATCGAGGGCTACCCGGTCGACAACGCCGGGCAGAAGGTCGACCTCACCATGGCGTATGTAGGCACCCGGGGCCTGTTCGAGCGCGCGGGGTTCCGCAAAGCCGCCGACACGTCCTCGGTCCTCAACGGCTTTCCGCGGCTGCTCATGCGGCTCGAGTTCGGCTGACGACCGTCGCGCCGAGCGCCGAAGGCCCCCGACACCAGCGGTGTCGGGGGCCTTCGAGCGGTTGCTTACTTGGACTCGTCCTCGGCGGGAGCCTCGGTCGGCTCCTCCGTGGTCTCGTCCGTGGCGGACTCCTCGGCGTCGGCGTCCTCGGCCGGAGTCTGCTCGGCCGGGGTCTCGACCTCGGCGGTCTCCTCCGCCGGGGCCTCGGCAGCCGGCTCCTCGGCCGGAGCGGCCTTCTCGGCCTTGGGGGCCGACGGATCGAACTCCTTGGCCTCCACGATCTCGATCACGGCCATCGGGGCGTTGTCGCCCTTGCGCGGACCGATCTTCGTGATCCGCGTGTAGCCGCCCGGACGGGTGGCCATGGCCGGGCCGATCTCGGTGAACAGCGCGTGCACGACGCCCTTGTCACGGATGACCTTCAGAACCTGACGGCGGTTGGCCAGGGTGTCGACCTTGGCCTTGGTGATCAGCTGCTCGGCGTAGGGACGCAGACGCCGGGCCTTGGCCTCGGTCGTCGTGATCTTGCCGTGCTCGAACAGCGACTGAGCCAGGTTGGCCAGGATCAGGCGCTGATGCGAGGGGCTGCCGCCGAGGCGTGCTCCCTTGGTGGGGGTAGGCATGTTGTAACTCCAGTCTCAAAGAACTCCGGTTCCGCGGAATCGCTCCACGGAAAACCTCAGTATTGTTCGTCCTCGGCGTAGCTCGCGTCGTCGTCGTAGTTGTCGACGACCGCGCTGGGATCGAAACCGGCCGGGCTGTCCTTCAACGCCAGGCCCATCTCGGCCAGCTTGGCCTTGACCTCATCGATCGACTTCGAGCCGAAGTTGCGGATGTCCAGCAGATCCTGCTCGCTGCGCCCGAGGAGTTCACCCACGGTGTGGATGCCCTCACGCTTGAGGCAGTTGTACGAGCGAACCGTGAAATCGAGATCCTCGATCGGCAGCGCGAGATCGGCGGCGAGCGCCTCGTCGACCGGCGACGGGCCGATGTCGATGCCCTCGGCCTCGACGTTGAGCTCCCGGGCCAGGCCGAACAGCTCGACGAGGGTCGACCCAGCCGAGGCGATCGCGTCGCGGGGCAGGATCGAGGCCTTCGTCTCGACGTCGATGATCAACTTGTCGAAGTCGGTGCGCTGCTCGACACGCGTGGCCTCGACCTTGTACGTGACCTTCAGGACCGGGCTGTAGATCGAGTCGATCGGCATGCGGCCGATCTCTTCCTCGCCGGTCTTGTTCTGAGCGGCCGACACGTAGCCACGGCCCCGCTCGACGACGAGCTCGATCTCGAGCTTGCCCTTGTCGTTGAGGGTCGCGATGTGCAGGTCGGGGTTGTGCACCTCGACACCCGCCGGCGGCGTGATGGCCGCCGCGGTGACGTCGCCGGCGCCCTCGGAGCGCAGGTACATCACGACGGGCTCGTCGTTCTCGGAGGAGACGACGAGGTTCTTGAGGTTGAGGATGATCTCCGTGACGTCCTCGGTGACACCGGGGATCGTCGAGAACTCGTGCAGAACGCCGTCGATCTTGATCGACGTGACGGCCGCACCCGGGATCGAGCTCAGCAGCGTGCGACGCAGCGAGTTGCCGAGGGTGTAGCCGAAGCCCGGCTCGAGGGGCTCGATGACGAACCGCGAACGGTAGTCGTCGACGACCTCTTCGGACAGGACGGGACGCTGTGCAATCAGCATGGTGACTGTTCCTTTCCGAGCCGACCGCTATTTGACGGCTCGGGTCAGTGGACGGGGGTAGAAGCGATCAGATCTTCGAGTAGAACTCGACGATGAGCTGCTCCTGGATCGGGACGACGATCTGCTCGCGCACCGGTGTCTGGTGAACCAGGATCCGGCCGCGCTCAGGCGAGACGTCCAGCCACCCGGGAACGGTGTCCGGGTCGTGAGTCTCGCGCGCCACGATGAAGGGCGTCATCTCCAGGGACTTGGGGCGCACGTCGATGATGTCGTGCTTGCTGACCTGGAAGGACGGGATGTTCGTCTTGACGCCGTTGACCAGGAAGTGACCGTGGGTCACGAGCTGGCGGGCGTGACGACGCGTGCGCGCCAGACCGGCGCGGTACACGACATTGTCGAGACGGCTCTCGAGCAGCGCGAGCAGGTTGTCACCGGTCTTGCCGGGCTTGCGGTGCGCGGTCTCGTAGTACTTGCGGAACTGCTTCTCCAACACGCCGTAGGTGTACCGCGCCTTCTGCTTCTCCTGCAGCTGGGTGCGGTACTCCGACTCCTTGACGCGCGCGCGGCCGTGCTGGCCGGGGGCGTAGGGACGGCGCTCGAAGGCCTTGTCTCCACCGACGAGGTCGACGCCGAGGCGGCGCGACTTCTTGGTGAGAGGTCCGGTGTAACGGGCCATGGGTGAAAACTCCTAGGAAAGAATCGACGCGGTCGTCAGAGACGACGGTGCTTGGGCGGACGGCAGCCGTTGTGCGGCGTGGGGGTCACGTCGGAGATGGTGCCGACCTCGAGGCCGACGCCACTGAGCGACCGGATCGCCGTCTCGCGGCCCGAACCCGGACCCTTCACGAAGACGTCGACCTTCTTCATGCCGTGCTCCATCGCCTGACGGCCGGCGGCCTCGGCGGCCATGCCGGCGGCGTAGGGCGTCGACTTGCGCGAGCCCTTGAAACCGACGGTTCCGCCGGAGGCCCACGCGATCACCGCACCGGAGGGATCGGTGATCGTCACGTGCGTGTTGTTGAACGTGCTCTTGATGTGGGCCTCGCCCTGAGCGACGTTCTTCTTCTCCTTGCGGCGCACCTTCTTGGCGCCAGTGTTCTTGGGAGGCATCGTCTAACTCACTTCTTCTTTCCGGCGACGGTGCGCTTCGGGCCCTTGCGCGTACGGGCATTGGTCTTGGTGCGCTGGCCACGGACGGGCAGGTGCGCCCGGTGGCGGCGACCCTGGTAGCTGCCGATCTCCATCTTGCGGCGGATGTCGGCGGTGATCTCGCGGCGGAGGTCACCCTCGACCTGGTAGTTGCCCTCGATGTGGTCACGCAGCGCGACGAGCTGGTCGTCGCTGAGCTCGTGGACACGAGTGCTCGGGTCGATGCCGGTCGCGGCAAGGGTCTCGGCGGCGCGGGTACGGCCGACGCCGAAGATGTACGTGAGTGCGATCTCGATGCGCTTCTCGCGCGGGAGATCGACTCCAATGAGGCGTGCCATGGTGGCAGTTCCTTTCCTTCAACAGAGGTGTGGACGTCCGTGGCGTCCCGGCCGCCATCCGAGGGGATACTCCCCTCGGGCCGGGCCCCGGCCTCTGCGCCGGGGGTGGCGCCTGCTCACGCAGGCGAGCCGTCAGACGATGGGTGCTGTGTGAAGAAGCTGCTGACGCAGCTGCTCAGCCCTGGCGCTGCTTGTGGCGCGGGTTATCGCAGATCACCATGACGCGGCCGTGGCGACGGATCACCTTGCACTTGTCACAGATCTTCTTCACGCTCGGGTTGACCTTCATCGAGAAACTCTCTCTTCGGTGCGAACGTGACGATTTACTTGTAGCGGTAGACGATGCGACCGCGGGAGAGGTCGTACGGCGAGAGCTCCACCACGACGCGGTCCTCGGGGAGGATGCGGATGTAGTGCTGACGCATCTTGCCCGAGATGTGCGCGAGGACCTTGTGGCCGTTGGCCAGCTCCACGCGGAACATCGCGTTCGGCAGGGCCTCGATGACCGAGCCCTCCATCTCGATGACGCCTTCTTTTTTCGCCATGACCTCTTCTTCGGTTGCCTTCATCGACCTGACCCGCCACGCGCGCCACCCACCGCACGAAGCGGCTACCCGAGGGCAGGGGAAAACGCGCCTGACAAGGCCGACTCCCCATGATACTCAGCCGATGGTGCCAGACTCAAATCGGGATCGTCGGCTCGTGAGGCCGTCAGCGGTGCGCGGTCAGCAGCGCGCGAAAGAACACGGCTCCGCGTTCGAGCGCCTCGACCTCGACGTACTCGTTCGGAGCGTGGATGGCATCGCGCTGTTCCCGGCTCATGAGCAGCGGCGCGAATCGGTAGACCGAGTCGCTGATCCGGGTGAAGTGCCGGCTGTCGGTGCCTCCGGTCTGGGCGTACGGCACGGCCAGCACCTCCGGCATCGTCGTGGCGAGCGCCGCGACCATCGCCTGCCAGGCGTCGTTGTCGGTGCGTGAGACCGGTGGCGGGTTCTCGCCCTGAACGCGGGCGATCTCCACGTCCAGTCCGCGCAGGAGGCGGGTCAGCCGGTCGATGAGCGTGGCCTTGGTGTCGCCGACCAGCAGCCGGACGTTGAGCGTGGCGCGGGCTTCGGTGGCCAGCACATTGCGCGCCGGGCTTCCCGACAGTTGCGTGACGGCGATGGTCGTGCGCACCATCGCGGCCGTCTCCGGACCGAACCGCGCCAGCAGTTCGGCGACGGGGCGCGGGGCGCGGTCGACGTTGGCGAGGACGGCGGCCAGGGGCCCGCGCGCCCGGCTGGCGAGGGTCTTCAGCATGAGCGTCACCGGCTCGGTCAGCCGCGGGGGCGACGGGTGGCGTTCGATGCGGGTGATCGCCCGCGCGAGGCGGGCCGTCGCGCCACCCTTGGCCGGGGTCGAGGCGTGTCCCCCGCCCCCACGCGCGAGCAGTTCGACGTCGACCGTGCCCTTCTCGACGATCGCGATCATCGCGGTGCGACCGGCGACTCCCGGTAGCGCACCCTCGACGATCGCACCGCCTTCGTCCGACACGAGCCACGGCCGAACGCCGCCGGCCTCCAGATGGTCGACGATCTCGGCTGCCCCGGTGCCGAAGACCTCCTCGTCGGCACCGAACGACAGGTAGACGTCGTGTGCCGGCACGAAGCCCTCGGCGAGCAGCGACTCGACCGCCTCGGCGACCGTCACGAGCGGCCCCTTGTCGTCCAGCGCACCTCGCCCGTGCACCCGGCCGTCGCGGATCTCCCCGCCGAACGGGTCGCTCTCCCACTGCTCCGGCGGCGCCGGGACGACGTCGTAGTGCGCCATCAGCACGAGCGGCCGGTCGGATGCGGCTCCGGGCCAGCGGAACAGCAGCGATCCCCCGGGAAATCGCGTCAGTTCGAGGTCGGCGTGCAGGCGCGGGTAAAGCTCGGCGAAGGTGGCACGGAACCGCTCGAACTCGGTTTCGTCGCGTTCGTCGGGGGCGGAGACGGTGCGGCACTGGATCAGGCGCGACAAGCGCTCGGCGGCCGTGGTCACGGGGCAACCTCCTGGAAGGGCTCGGGGTCGGCGAAAGCGAGCCGGGGGACGAACATCAGCAGCACGGCGGCGACGAAGGCCGTGCCCGCGCAGACGACCCACACGGTGTAGTAGCCCGACAGCGACGCCGCGGTCCCGCTCGCACCGGCGGCCAAGGCGACGCCGAAGACGCAGGAGGCGAACGACCCGCCGATCGTCTTGGTGGTGTTCGTCAGCCCGGTCGCGACCCCCGTACGGTTCTCCGGCGCGGCCGCGGCTGCTGCTGCCGGCAGTGCCGCGACGAGTGCCCCCGACCCGAGACCCGCGATGATCATGCCGGCGAGGAGCTCGCCGACGCTGCCGTGGAAGGGCACGAGGGCGCCGTACCCGATCCCGACGAGGACGGCGGCGCCGATGAGGCAGAGCCGCGGTGTGAACCGCTGGGAGATCCGAGCGAACGCCAGAGCACCCACCAGCAAGGAGAGCACGTAGGCGCCGATGATGGGCGAGACCTGGGAGGCGCTCAGCCCGAGGCCGAAACCGTACTCCTCGGGGTCGGTCTGCGCGAAGGTGGACAGCGGGATCTGCGCGCCGAGGACCGAGACGCCGAAGAGCATGGCGGTGGCCTGCACGGGCCACATCGCGGGCTGTCGCAGGACGCGCAGGTCGATGAGCGGATCGGTGGTGCGGAGCTCGTGCCGCGCGAACGGGACCAACACGAGCACCCCGACGACGATCGCCAGCCACGGCCAGGCCGAACCGACGCCCACGATCCGCACGAGGGACAGACCACCGGTGACGAGCACGAGGCTGACGCTCACCAGAGCGAGGCCCGGTCCGTCGAGGACACCCTCCTGGCGATCATGCTCCCGTTCGACGCCCCAGTGGATCACCGCGACCACTGCCGTGCTGAGGACGGCCGGAATCGCGAGAATCATCCACAGGTCGCCGAACAGGCTCGCCGCGGCACCCGCGCCCAACGCGCCGGCGATCGCGCCGGCCTGCAGAGCGGCGACGATGACGCCGGTCGCGCGGCGGGTGGCCGACGGACGATCGAGGAGGCCGCGGCTCCTCAGGTAGATCAGCGCGACCTCGAGCGGCAGCCAGACGGTGAAGACGCCCTGCAGCGCCCAGAAGACGAGATACGTCGAGAACGACGGTGCGAAGGCGATGCCCCAGTTGGCGACGGCCACCACGACGGCCGACCACAGCAGCAGCCGCTGGTGTCCCCACAGGTCGCCCAGCTTGGACAGCGCCGGAACCACGAGCGCCGACACCAGGAGTTGTGCTGCCTCGAGCCAGTTGACGTCCGCGTCGTTGACCTGCAGGTGCCGCGCAATATCGCTGGCGAGCGGCGTGTAGAACCCTTGGAGGAACCCGCTGACGAACTCCACGAAGACGAGCACGCCGACGAGCCCCGCTCCGACCGACGCCCGACGACGCACTCCCGATGCCATAAGTCCTCCCTCAGACCAGGCTCAGCATAGGGGCGGAGCACCCAGCTGCGCGCGCACTTCGATCCCCACGAGGCGCCTCGGGTGACGATTCGGGCGCGCATCCGGGTGCTAGGCGCCGCCGAAGGGGATCCCGAGTTCGGCGAGTCTGGCCGCTCCCCCGTCCTCGGCGGTGAGCACCCACACGCCGGTCTCGGTGCGGGCCACGGTGTGCTCCCAGTGCGAAGCCCACGAGCCGTCGACGGTGACGGCCGTCCACTCATCCTCGAGGATGCGAGTCCGCGACGTACCCCGGGTGATCATCGGCTCGATCGCGAGCGTCACCCCGGGCGCGAGCCTGGGACCGCGCCCCGGGCGCCCGTAGTTGGGAACGTCGGGCGGCAGATGCATGGCGGTGCCGATGCCGTGCCCGGTGAAACCCTCGACGATGCCGAAGTCGCCCTGTTCGTCGACGTAGGACTCGATGGCGCACGAGATGTCGCCGATCGTGCTGCCGGTTCCCATGGCAGCGATGCCGCGCCACAGCGACTCCTCCGTCACGCGCGACAACTCGAGGATCTCGGGAGCCACCTCCCCAACGGGGACCGTGATGGCCGCGTCGCCGTGCCACCCGGCGATGACGGCACCGCAGTCGATGGAGATGAGGTCGCCTTCGCGGAGGATGCGGTCACCCGGGATCCCGTGCACGACCTCGTCGTTGACCGACGTGCAGATCACCCCGGTGAAACCGTGGTAGCCGAGGAAGTTGGAGGTCGCGCCCTGTTCGCGGATGCGCTCGTGCGCGAAGGCGTCGAGATCGCCGGTCGAGACGCCCGGCGCCACGGCGTCGCGCAGCGACTGCAGGGTCCGCGCCACCACGAGACCCGCTTGGCGCATCAGCGCGATCTCGTCGGCGCCCTTGGTCTCGATCCGTCCCCTACCGAACATGCCCACCTCGTCCCAACCCTTCGCCCACGCCCGTGTCGCGGCGCGAGATGTCGGGCACGAGTCTACTGACACCCGATCCAAGGAGGCTGCTCGATGAAGGCTGTGGTCTGGCAGGGAGTCGGAGACATCCGGCTCGACGACGTTCCCGATCCGACGATCCAGGAGCGTACCGACGCGATCGTCGAGATCACGGCGAGCGCGATCTGCGGCACCGACCTGCATTTCGTCCGCGGGACCATGAGTGGCATGGTCGAGGGCACGATCCTCGGCCATGAGGCCGTCGGCATCGTGCGGGAGGTCGGCGACGACGTCCGGAACCTGCGTCCGGGCGACCGTGTGGTGATCCCGTCGACCGTCGGCTGCGGTTACTGCTCGTACTGTCGCGCCGGGTACTTCGCCCAGTGCGACAACGCGAACCCCAACGGCCCGGGCGCCGGAACGTGCTTCTTCGGCGGTCCGCAGACCACCGGGCCCGTGGACGGCCTCCAAGCGGAGTTCGCCCGCATCCCCTTCGCGAACGTGGGACCGGTGTGGTTGCCCGAGAACGTGACCGACGACGAGGCGATCATGCTCTCGGACATCTACCCCACCGCGTGGTTCGGATGCCGCCTCGCCGAGATCGGTGACGGTGACACGGTTCTCGTCCTCGGGGCCGGGCCGGTGGGCCAGTTCGCCATCACCAGCGCCTTCCAACAGGGCGCCGGGCGGGTCCTGTGCATCGACGGGGTGGCGAGCCGCCTGGAACAGGCGCGAAGCCGCGGCGCGGAGATCATCAACTTCAATGCCGAGGATCCGGTCGAGGTCGTCAAGGAGCTGACGGGCGGGATCGGCGTGGACCGCGTGGTCGAAGCGGTCGGCGTCGACGCGCAGCGACCCAAGAGCGGGCCGGCCGCCGAGAAGGCCGAACAGCAGGCCTCAGCCTTCGCGCAGGAACGGGACCAGGTCGCCCCGGAGCAGAACCCGGACGGCGACACGTGGGTCGCGGGCGACGCGCCGAGCCAGGCCCTGCAGTGGGCGGTGGAGGCCGTGGCGAAGGCGGGCAGCATCGGGATCATCGGCGTCTACCCACCGCAGATGACGGCCTTCCCCACCGGGCAGGCGATGAACAAGAACCTCACCGTGAAAATGGGCAACTGCCACCACCGCAGATACCTGCCCAAGCTCGTCGACCTCGTCCGCACCGGGGCCGTCGACCCGGCCACCGTGCTGACTCAGACCGAGTCGATCCCCTCGGTCCTCGAGGCCTACGAGACGTTCGATCGTCGCGAGAGCGGCTGGACCAAGGTCGTCCTGTCCTAGTCGCTGACGCGCCGGCCCGTCCCGCGGCGCCGAGTGGGGAAAAAACGGCGACGAGTGGTGCAGATGAGCGACGAGATCGGTGATCTCGCGACGAATCTGCGCCACTCGCTGGTGCGCGCAGCCGGGTGTGCTCGTTGCGCGGGAACCTCGGGGTGGGGGTGGGGTCAGCCGCGCGGCAACGCGGCGTCGATCCGGCTCGCGACCTCGTCGACCGTTCCCATGCCGTCGATCTCGATGAGCAGGCCGCGCTCGCGGTACACGTCCAGCAACGGAGCGGTCTCGGCCGTGTACACCTCCTGGCGGTGCCGGACGACATCCTCGGTGTCGTCGGTTCGCCCGCTGCTCTCGGCACGTTTGAGCAGCCGCGCGATGAGCTCCTCGCTGTCGACGGTGAGCGCCAATACCCCGTCGAGGCTCGTGCCGAGGTCGGCCAGGATGGAGTCGAGCTCCTTCACCTGGTCGGTCGTGCGCGGATAGCCGTCGAGCAGGAACGCCTCACGTGCATCGTCCTGCGACAGGCGGTCGCGCACCATCGCATTGGTGACCTCGTCGGGCACGTACTCGCCGGCGTCCATGTAGCGCTGGGCCGTCTTGCCCAGTTCGGTCTGCTCGGAGACGTTGAAGCGGAAGATGTCGCCCGTCGAGATGTGAGCACCGCCGATGCGACGAGCCAGTCCCTCGGCCTGCGTGCCCTTGCCCGCCCCCGGCGGACCCATGATGACAAGACGCATTACTTCAAGAACCCTTCGTAGTTGCGCTGCTGGAGCTGGCTCTCGATCTGCTGCACCGTCGACAGACCGACGCCGACGATGATGAGGATCGAGGTGCCACCGAACGGGAAGTTCTGGCTGGCCCCGAGCAGCGCGATCGCGATCATCGGAATGAGAGCGACGATGCCCAGATACGTCGCACCGGGTGCGGTGATGCGGCTGAGCACGTACGACAGGTAGTCCTCCGTGGGCTTGCCGGCACGGATCCCGGGGATGAAGCCGCCGTACTTCTTCATGTTGTCGGCGATCTCGGCCGGGTTGAAGGTGATCGAGACGTAGAAGTAGGTGAAGAAGATGATGAGCGCCAAGAAGGTGATCATGTAGTACGGGTGATCACCCTGGATGAAGTGGTCCTGAATCCACCCCGACCACGACTCGCCCGGGTTGAAGTTGGCGACGAGCGCCGGGATGTACAGCAGGCTCGAGGCGAAGATGACCGGGATGATGCCGGCCTGGTTGACCTTGATCGGGATGTACGTCGACGACCCGCCGAACATGCGCCGTCCGACCATCCGCTTGGCGTACTGCACGGGAACGCGACGCTGAGCCTGCTCCACGAAGATCACCGCGGCGACGATCACCAGGCCGACGAGGGTCACGAGGGTGAACGTGGTCCAGCCGTTCTGCACCCGGATCTGCCACATCGCGCTCGGGAAGGTCGCGACGACCTGAGCGAAGATGAGGATCGACATACCGTTGCCGACGCCGCGGTCGGTGATCAGCTCGCCGAACCACATGATCACGGTGGTGCCGGCGACCATCGTGGTGACGATGAGCAAGAACGCGGGAATGCTGTCGGGACGGTAGAGCAGATCGCCGCACTGGACACCGCCGAACAGCTGACCCGAACGCGCGAGCGCCACGATGCCCGTGGCCTGCAGGATCGCCAGGCCGACGGTCAGGTACCGGGTGTACTGGGTGATCTTGGCCTGCCCGGACTGGCCCTCCTTCTTGAGGGCCTCGAGGCGGGGGATCACGACGACCAGCAGCTGCAGGATGATGCTGGCGGTGATGAAGGGCATGATGCCGAGCGCGAAGACGGTCAGCTGCAGCAAGGCACCGCCGGAGAACACGTTGATGAGCGCGAACAAGCTGCTCTGCTCGCTCTGAGCTGCCAGGTCGACGCATTGCTGCACGTTCGGAACGTTGATGCCCGGCGCGGGGAGCATCGACCCGAAGCGGAACACCACGATGATGAACAGCACGAAAAGGAGCTTGCGCCGCAGATCGGGCGTCTTGAACGCGTTGACGAAGGCGCTGAGCACCGGGGTTCCTCCTCGCGCACCGAGGTGCTGATCCGTTTCATGAGCGGGCCGAGGTGATCACCTCGGCCCAGAGGGTGACTCTAACAGGAGACGACAGCGGCGGGACATGCCCAGTGGCACATCCCGCCGCTCATCAGATGGACGTCCAGCTCACAGCTCGGTGGTGGAGCCGCCGGCCGCCTCGATCTTCGACTTGGCCGAGGCCGAGAACTTGTGGGCGCTCACCTGGACCGCCACCGAGATCTCACCTCCGCCGAGCACCTTCACGGGCTGGCCCTTGCGGACCGCGCCCTTCGCGACGAGCGAGTCGACGTCGACGGCGCCGCCCTCGGGGAACAGCTCGCCCAGCCGGTCGAGGTTGACGACCTGGTACTCCTCGCGGAAGGGGTTCTTGAAGCCCTTCAGCTTGGGCAGACGCATGTGGATCGGCGTCTGGCCGCCCTCGAACGCCGCGGACACCTGGTAGCGGGCCATGGTGCCCTTGGTGCCGCGACCGGCGGTCTTGCCCTTCGAGGCCTCACCACGACCCACACGGGTCTTGGCGGTCTTGGCCCCGGGCGCGGGACGCAGATGGTGCAGCTTCAGCGGCGCCATGTCAGTCCACCTCCTTGACGGACACGAGATGCGGGATGGTGTTGACCATGCCGCGGATCTCCGGACGATCTTCGACGATCGACGTGTCACCGATGCGCTTGAGACCCAGCGAGCGCAACGTGGCGCGCTGGTTCTGCTCGCGACCGATCGCCGAACGAACCTGAGTGACTTCGAGCTTGGCCATCACGCACCCACCTCTGCGGGCGCGGGAGCCGCGGCGGGCTCCTCCTTGTCGGCCTTCAGCAGCGCCGCCGGGGCGACATCCTCGACGTCGAGGCCACGGCGGGCCGCGACGGCCTCGGGCGACTCGAGCCGCTTGAGCGCGTCGACGGTCGCGTGCACGATGTTGATCGCGTTCGACGAACCGAGCGACTTGCTCAAGATGTCCTGGACACCCGCAGCCTCGAGGACCGCGCGCACCGGGCCACCGGCGATGACGCCGGTACCGGGCGAAGCGGGGCGCAGGAAGACGACGCCCGCCGCCTTCTCACCCTGCACCGGGTGCGGGATGGTGCCCTGGATGCGCGGGACGCGGAAGAAGCTCTTCTTCGCCTCCTCGACGCCCTTGGCGATGGCCGTGGGAACTTCCTTGGCCTTGCCGTAGCCGATGCCGACCTGACCATCACCGTCGCCGACGATCACGAGGGCGGTGAAGCTGAAGCGACGGCCGCCCTTGACCACCTTGGCGACACGGTTGATCGTGACGACCTTCTCGATGTAGTTGGACTTGTCGGCGCCGCGGTCGCCGCGACCGCGTCCGCTGCCCTGACGGCGCGTGCTCATGCCGAACTCCTCATGTTGGTGTTGATGATCATCAGAACTCCAGACCGCCTTCGCGGGCGCCTTCGGCGACCGCCGCGACACGTCCGGCGTACTTGTTGCCCGCGCGGTCGAACACCACGGTGGAGATGCCCGCGGACTTGGCACGGTCGGCCACGAGTTCGCCGACCCGACGGGCCTTGGCCGTCTTGTCGCCGTCGAGCGTGCGCAGGTCGGCCTCCATCGTCGACGCCGAAGCCAGCGTACGTCCCTCCAGGTCGTTGACGACCTGAGCGACCATGTGCTTGCTGGACCGCGTGATGACGAGGCGGGGACGCTCGGGCGTACCCTGAAGCCTCTTGCGACCGCGCAGCTGCCGACGCAGACGCGAGGCCTGACGGGCCTGCGTGTGCTTACGGTGCTTGATCGAGATTGCCATGGCTTACTTACCAGCCTTTCCGACCTTGCGGCGGACCTGCTCGCCGGCGTAACGAACGCCCTTGCCCTTGTACGGCTCGGGCTTGCGGATCTTGCGGATGTTCGCTGCGACCTCGCCGACGATCTGCTTGTCGATGCCGGTCACCGTGAGCTTGGTCGGCGACTCGACCGTGAACGTGATGCCCTCGGGCGCCGTGAACGGCACCGGGTGGCTGAAGCCGAGGTTCAACTCGATCTCCGCGGGGCCCTTGGAGAGCACGCGGTAGCCGACGCCGACGATCTCGAGCTTCTTCTCATAGCCCTGCGTCACACCGATGACCATGTTGTTGATGAGCGTGCGGCTCAGCCCGTGCAGGGCCTTGCTGCGGCGCTCCTCGTTGGGGCGCTCGACCGCGAGCGAGCCGTCCTCGGCCTTGGTGACCGTGATGGGCTCGGCGACGGTGTGCGAGAGCTCGCCCTTGGGGCCCTTGACCGTGACGGTCTGACCGTCGATGGTCACGTCCACACCGGACGGGACGGGAACAGGGAGCTTGCCAATGCGCGACATGTTGTGTCTCCTCTCCTGCTCACCAGACGTAGGCGAGGACTTCCCCACCCACACCCTTCTGGTTGGCCTGACGGTCGGTGAGCAGGCCCTGGCTGGTCGAGATGATCGCCACGCCGAGGCCGCCGAGCACCTTGGGCAGGTTGGTCGACTTGGCGTACACGCGCAGACCCGGCTTGCTGATGCGGCGGATGCCGGCGATCGAGCGCTCGCGGTGCGGACCGTACTTGAGCGTGATGGTCAGCGACTTGCCGACCTCGCCCTCGCGCGGCTCGTTGACCTCGAAGTCGGTGATGTAGCCCTCCTGCTTGAGGATCTCGGCCACGCCGACCTTCAGCTTGGAGTGCGGCATCGACACGGAGTCGTGGTACGCCTGGTTTCCGTTGCGCACACGCGTGAGCATGTCCGCGATCGGATCGGTCATCGTCATGAGTGGTGTTTCCGTTTCTCGCGCCGGTTTCGCATCTCGTCCCCGAACGGGTGGGAGAGGACCTGTCGCGTCAGTGGTGAGTGATTACCAGGAGCTCTTGGTGATACCCGGGAGCTCGCCGCGGTGTGCCATCTCGCGCACGCAGATCCGGCACAGGCCGAACTTGCGGTACACCGAGCGGGGACGACCACAGCGCTGGCAACGGGTGTAACCGCGCACCGCGAACTTGGGCTTGCGGCTCTGCTTGACCTTGAGGCCAGTCTTTGCCATGTCAGTTCTCCTTGTACGGGAAGCCGAGCAGCTTGAGCAGGGCACGGCCCTCTTCGTCGTTGGTCGCCGTGGTGACGACCGTGATGTCCATGCCCCGCTGGCGATCGACCTTGTCCTGGTTGATCTCGTGGAACATGACCTGCTCGGTCAGGCCGAACGTGTAGTTGCCGCGGCCGTCGAACTGCTTGGCCGAGAGCCCGCGGAAGTCGCGGATACGCGGCAGGGCCAGCGTCAGCAGGCGGTCGAGGAACTCCCACATGCGGTCGCCGCGCAGCGTGACGTGCGCGCCGATCGGCATGCCCTCACGCAGCTTGAACTGCGCGATGGACTTGCGAGCCCGCGTGACCTGCGGCTTCTGACCGGTGATCGCGGTGAGGTCGCGGATCGCGCCCTCGATGAGCTTGCCGTCGCGAGCTGCCTCGCCGACGCCCATGTTGACGACGATCTTGGTCAGGCCCGGGACCTGCATGCGGTTGGCGTACTGGAACTGATCCTGCAGCGCCGGAACGATCTCCTCGCGGTACTTGCCCTTGAGGCGCGGAGCCGTGGTGGTAGCCATAAGGCTCAGATCTCCTTTCCGGTCTTGGTGGCGACGCGCACGCTGCGCTCCGCCTCGTAAGTGGACCCGTCCGGACGGGACTTCTCGACCTTGTCGCGGCGGTAGCCCACGCGCGTCGTGGTCTTCTCGCCGTCGACGTCGACCACGAGCATCACGTTGGACACGTGGATCGGCGCCTCGGCGGTGATGATGCCGCCCTCGGCGCCGGCCTGCGTGGCGCGGCGGTGCTTCTTGACGCGGTTGACGCCCTCGACGATCACGCGGTCGCTGTCGGACAGGACCTCGATGACCTTGCCCTCGACGCCCTTGTCCTTGCCGGCGATGACCTTGACCTGGTCACCCTTGCGAATGCTTGCCATCTCAGAGCACCTCCGGAGCGAGCGAGATGATGCGCATGAACTTCTTCTCCCGCAGCTCACGGCCGACGGGGCCGAAGATGCGGGTGCCACGCGGGTCACCATCGTTCTTGAGGATCACGGCGGCGTTCTCGTCGAACTTGATGTAGGACCCGTCCGGACGACGGCGCTCCTTCACCGTGCGGACGATGACCGCCTTGACGACGTCGCCCTTCTTGACGTTGCCGCCGGGGATCGCGTCCTTGACCGTGGCGACGATCGTGTCGCCGATGCCGGCGTAGCGCCGACCCGAGCCGCCGAGCACACGGATGCACAAGATCTCCTTGGCACCGGTGTTGTCGGCGACCTTGAGTCGCGACTCCTGCTGAATCATCGCTTGTCTCCTACTTGGCCTTCTCGAGGATCTCCACGACCCGCCAGCGCTTGGTCGCCGACAGCGGACGCGTCTCCGCGAGGAGGACGCGGTCGCCGACGCCGGCCGTGTTGGCCTCGTCGTGAGCCTTGAGCTTGATGTTGCGGCGCATCACCTTGCCGTACAGCGGGTGCTTGATACGGTCCTCGATGCTGACCACGACGGTCTTGTCCATCTTGTCGCTCACCACGTAGCCCTCGCGGACCTTGCGGGTGGAACGCTCGCTCACGGTCGTTTCCTTCTTGTCGCTCATGCCTTCGTCTCGACTTCCTCGATGATGCCGAGCTCACGCTCACGGATCACGGTGTAGATGCGGGCGATCTCGCGACGCACGGTGCGGAGGCGGGCCGTGTTGTCGAGCTGGCCGGTGGCGTTCTGGAAGCGCAGGTTGAACAGCTCCTCCTTGGCCTCCGTCAGCTTCGCCGACAGCTCATCGGCGCTGAGACCGCGCAGCTCTGCGGCTGTCGTCTTCGACATCACAGGTCTCCTGTCTCTCGGCTGATGAAGCGAGCCTTCATCGGCAGCTTGTGGATGGCGCGGCGCATCGCCTCGCGGGCGACCTCCTCGGACACGCCCGACAGCTCGAACATGACGCGTCCGGGCTTGACGTTCGCGACCCACCACTCCGGCGAGCCCTTACCCGAACCCATGCGGGTCTCGGCGGGCTTCTTGGTCAGCGGGCGATCGGGGTAGATGTTGATCCACACCTTGCCGCCACGCTTGATGTGACGGGTCATGGCGATACGCGCCGACTCGATCTGGCGGTTCGTCACGTAGTGGCCCTCGACGGCCTGGATGCCGTACTCACCGAACGCGAGCTCCGTGCCGCCCTTGGCCATGCCACGCCGCTTGGGGTGATGCTGCTTGCGGTACTTGACCCTGCGGGGCATCAACATCAGTTCGTCCCTCCCTGGGGAGCCGCAGCCTCGGCCGGAGCCGACGCGGCAGCGTCCTGAGTGGCGGGGGCCTGCTGACCGGCGCCACGGGCCGGACGGCGGTTGCCGCCACCACGGCCCGGACGACGGCTGCCCGGAGCGGCCGCGCGCTTGGCCGCCTCGGCCTCACGCTCGGCGCGGGTGCCGGCGACCTCGCCCTTGTAGATCCAGACCTTCACGCCGATGCGGCCGAAGGTCGTCTTGGCCTCGTAGAAGCCGTAGTCGACGTCCGCGCGGAGGGTGTGCAGGGGCACGCGGCCCTCGCGGTAGAACTCCGAACGGCTCATCTCGGCGCCACCGAGGCGGCCCGAGCACTGAATACGGATGCCCTTGGCACCGGCACGCATCGTCGTCTGCATCGCCTTGCGCATGGCGCGGCGGAACTGCACACGGCCGCTGAGCTGCTCGGCGACGCCCTGGGCGACCAGCTGCGCGTCCATCTCGGGCTGCTTGACCTCGAGGATGTTCAGCTGGACCTGCTTGCCCGTGAGCTTCTCGAGATCGCCGCGGATGCGGTCGGCTTCGGCGCCGCGGCGTCCGATGACGATGCCCGGGCGCGCGGTGTGGATGTCGACGCGGACGCGGTCACGCGTGCGCTCGATCTCGACCTTGCTGATGCCGGCACGGTCCATGCCCTTGGTCAGCATCCGGCGGATCTTGACGTCCTCGCCCACATAGCTGGAGTACAGCTTGTCGGCGTACCAACGGCTCTTGTGATCCGTGGAGATGCCCAGTCGGAACCCGTGCGGGTTGATCTTCTGTCCCACTAGCGGTTCCCGCCCTTCGTGGTAGTAACGGAGTCGCTCGGCTGGACCACGACCGTGAGGTGGCTGGTGCGCTTGAGGATGCGGTTGGCCGCACCCTTGGCGCGCGGACGCCAACGCTTCATGGTCGGGCCTTCGTCGACCGTGACCGTGGTCACGACGAGGTCGGAACGATCGAGACCCTCGGTGGTCTCGGCGTTCGCGACGGCCGACTCGACGAGCTTGTAGAAGTTCTCGGCCACGGCCTGCGGCGCGAACCGCAAGGTGGCGAGCGCGTCCTCGACGTTCGCACCACGCACCAGGTTCGCCACGCGGCGAGCCTTCTGCGGGGTCACCCGCACGAAGCGAGCCACGGCGAACGCGCCGGGTGCGTCGCCCAGCAGCCGCTCACGGCGAGCGCTGACGTTGTCGCGAGTTGCTGCACTCATCGCCTCTTCGCCTTTCGGTCGTCCTTCTCATGGCCACGGAACGTGCGGGTCGGGGCGAACTCGCCCAGCTTGTGACCCACCATCGAGTCGGTGATGAACACCGGGACGTGCTTGCGGCCGTCGTGCACGGCGATCGTGTGTCCGATGAAGGACGGCAGGATCATCGAGCGGCGCGACCAGGTCTTGATCACGTTGTGGGTACCGGCCTCGTTCTGCGCGTCCACCTTCTTGGCCAGGTGGTCGTCGACGAACGGACCCTTCTTGAGACTGCGCGGCATGTGTCAGGTCCTTCCTTACCGCTTGCCGGACTTGCGTCGGCGGACGATCATCTGGTCGCTGGCCTTGCGCTTGCGCGTCCGGCCCTCCGGCTTGCCCCACGGCGAGACCGGGTGACGGCCACCGGAGGTCTTGCCCTCGCCACCGCCGTGCGGGTGGTCGATCGGGTTCATCGCGACACCGCGGACGGTCGGGCGCTTGCCCTTCCAGCGGTTGCGGCCCGCCTTGCCCCAGTTGATGTTGGACTGCTCGGAGTTGCCCACCTCGCCGATGCTGGCGCGGCAGCGGACGTCGACGTACCGCATCTCACCCGAGGGCAGACGCAGCTGCGCGCGGTTGCCCTCACGGGCGACGAGCTGCACGCGAGCGCCGGCCGAGCGGCCCAGCTTGGCTCCGCCGCCGGGGCGCAGCTCGATCGCGTGGATGACCGTGCCGACCGGGATGTTGCGCAGCGGCAGGTTGTTGCCCGGCTTGATGTCGGCCTGCGGACCGGCCTCGACGGACATGCCCTGGCGCAGACCCTCCGGCGCGATGATGTAGCGCTTCTCGCCGTCGGCGTAGTGCAGCAGCGCGATGCGCGCGGTGCGGTTGGGGTCGTACTCGATGTGCGCGACCTTGGCCGGCACGCCGTCCTTGTCGTAGCGACGGAAGTCGATGATCCGGTACGCGCGCTTGTGACCGCCGCCCTGGTGACGGGTCGTGATGCGGCCCTGGTTGTTGCGGCCGCCCTTCTTGGGCAGCGGCTCGAGCAGCGACTTCTCGGGCGTCGTGCGGGTGATCTCGGCGAAGTCGGCCACGCTCGAGCCACGACGGCCCGGGGTGGTCGGCTTGTACTTGCGAATAGCCATGAGTCTTGGTCCTCGTCTCAGCTCGGGCTCGAGAAGATGTCGATGCTCTGACCGGGCGCCACACTGACGATCGCGCGCTTGACGTCCTTGCGCTTGCCGATGCCGTTGCGGGTGCGGCGGGTCTTGCCCTTGCGGTTGATCGTGTTCACCGACGTGACCTTGACGCCGAAGATCTCCTCGACGGCGATCTTGATCTGCGTCTTGTTCGCGTCGGGGTGAACGACGAACGTGTACTTGTTGTCGTCGAGCAGGTTGTAGCTCTTCTCGCTCACAACCGGCGCGATGATGACGTCACGCGCGTGCGAGTGCAGGGTGCTCATCAGTTGCTCTCCTCCTGAGCCGGGCTGAACCCGGCGGCTTCGGCGGACTCGGCGGTGTCGAACCAGACTTCGGGCGTGACGGCGTCGTAGCCCTCGGCACCCGGCGCGACGTACGTCTTGTCGGCTGCACCCTTGATCTCGTGGCCCTTGGGAGCGTTGCCGCTCGCCAGCGGGGCCTTCGAGCCCGGGCCGTACGGCTGGGTCTTGGTGGCGCCCTTCGGAGCCTCGGCGGCCTCCTCGGCGGGAGCGGCCTTGGCCTTGGCCTTGGGGGCGGCCTTCGGCTGCGCGGCCGGAGCCGGAGCCTCGGTGGCCAGCTCACTCAGCTTGAGCGTGGCGACGCCCTCGGCCGAACGAGCGGCGACGAACGCGTCGTACGCGGCCTTGGTGAACACCACGTCGTCGGACAGCAGCACGTCGTACGTGTTGAGCTGGTCGAACTCGATGAGGGCGATCGCCTCGGCGTTCCGCAGGCTCTTGACCGTGACGGCGTCCCCGCGGTCGACGACGACCAGCACGCGCGGACGAGCGGTGAGCTCGCGGAGCGCGGCGAGCGCGGCCTTGGTGGACGGCGCGTCACCGGCGACGAGCGACTCCACGACGTGGAGACGACCGCTGCGGGCACGATCGGAGAGGGCACCGCGCAGGGCGGCGGCCTTCATCTTCTTGTTGGTGCGCTGGTCGTACTTGCGCGGCGTCGGGCCGTGGACGGTGCCACCGCCGGCGAACTGCGGAGCGCGGATCGAGCCCTGACGGGCGCGGCCGGTGCCCTTCTGGCGGTACGGCTTCTTGCCGCCGCCGGCGACCTCGCCGCGCGTCTTGGTGTCGTGCGTGCCCTGGCGGGCGGCAGCGAGCTGCGCGGTGACGACCTGGTGGATGAGAGGGACGTTCACCTGCACGTCGAAGATGTCGACGGGAAGATCGACGTCAAGCGTCTTCGCCATGTTCAGGCTCCCTTCGCGGCGTTGCGGATGACGACGAGTGCGCCCTTGGGGCCCGGGACGGCGCCCTTGACGAGGACGACTCCCTTCTCGACGTCGACCGAGTGGACGGTGAGGTTCTGGGTGGTCACCGTGTCGGTGCCCATGTGACCTGCCATGCGCAGACCCTTGAACACGCGACCGGGGGTGGCGCAGCCGCCGATCGACCCCGGCTTGCGGTGGTTGCGATGGGCGCCGTGCGAGGCCGAGACACCGGCGAAGCCGTGACGCTTCATGACGCCGGCGAAGCCCTTGCCCTTGCTGGTGGCGGTGACGTCGACCTTGTCGCCGGCGGCGAAGATCTCCGGAGTGATCTCCTGGCCGAGCGTGTAGTCGCCGATCGCCTCGGTGCGGATCTCGACCACGTGGCGGCGCGGCGTGACGCCGGCCTTCGCGAAGTGGCCGGCCTGCGGCTTGTTGACCTTACGGCCGTCGATCTCGCCGAAACCGATCTGGACGGCGCTGTAGCCGTCGGTCTCGCGCGTACGGATCTGCGTGACGACGTTGGTGTCGGCGCTGAGCACCGTGACGGGGACGATGCGGCCGTCGGCATCCCACACCTGGGTCATGCCGATCTTGCGGCCCAGGAGGCCGCGTGCGGTGGCAGTGCTGCTCATAGCGTGCGTTCTCCCTACGTCAGAGCTTGATCTCGATGTCGACGCCGGCCGGGAGATCGAGACGCATGAGCGAGTCGACGGTCTTCGGCGTCGGGTCGATGATGTCGATGAGCCGCTTGTGGGTACGCATCTCGAAGTGCTCGCGGCTGTCCTTGTACTTGTGCGGCGAACGGATCACGCAGAACACGTTCTTCTCCGTGGGCAGCGGCACAGGGCCGGCCACCTTCGCGCCGGTGCGGGTCACGGTGTCGACGATCTTCTTCGCCGACGAGTCGATGACCTCGTGGTCGTAGGCCTTGAGCCGGATACGGATTTTCTGTCCCGCCATGCTCTTGCTCGTCCTTTACGTTCGTCTTCGCTTCACTCGCCCCCGGCTGGGAGGAGTTCCGTTGCTCTCCTCCGTCCCCCGAGGTCGGGCGTGTCGCGCCGCTCCCGCGCGCAGATGTCACACACTTCTCGAGTTAGGTGGTTGGACCGGCGCCGCCCCCTGACGGGTTCGGCTCGCCGGACAAGCAGGGTCTCGGGTCCGACGCCCGCACTGGGGTCAGGCGTGAGATTCCTGAGCGCAGACGTCACCGCGACCTTGCCGAGGCAACTTCACTATCTTGACAGACGCATGGGGGCGAACACAAATCGGGCCCCTACGTGCGTTCGGTCACTCCCCCGTCGAGAACTCGCGGGTGCGCGGCGAAAGCGCCCGTTCGCCTCGCCGAGTGGTGCAGATGCGCACGCGAGCGGGGCACATTCGTCACCGGCGAGGCTTCGTCGTCGCGAATCTGCACCACTCGCGGATCGTGACGCGACCTCGTGCGGTGCGCGGGTCAGTCGACGTCGAGGTCCACGAGGTCGCCGGGGGCGAGGCCGAGGGCGCGCTCGATGTCGGCGGGCGACGTCTCCTCCAGATAGCTGCAGATCTGGGTCGTCATCTCGCGCCAGTACCCGCGCAGCGTGGACTCGGACAAGAACAGCTTGCGGCTCAGCTGGGCGTAGGTGAGACCGCGCGCCCGTCCGACGAGCACCTCGCGTTGCCGGGGCCCGATGAAGCTGAGGCTGCGGCGCCGGCTCAGGACGTCGAGGAGCCCGAGGACCCGCGGCGGCGCGACGAGCTCCCCCGCCGCGACATCGCGGAAGGCCTGCCCCGCCGCCTCGAGGGTGGACGCCTTCGACACCATCCCGCGCGCACCGGCCATGAGGCACGACGCGAGGACGAAGGGCCGCTCCTCCTGGGTGTAGAGGCACACCCGGTATCCGGCCCGCGCTATGGCGCGGACCGCCGCGACGCCCTGCCGGACCTCGGGCTGCCCGGCATTCACGAGGTGGAGGTCGAGGATCACCAGGTCGTGCTGCGGCAGCCGCGCGGCCAACAGCTCCTCGACCGCGGCGAAGCTGCCGACCGGCTCCAAGCCGGGCAACAGATCGAGCAGCGAGTTCCGGATCACGGTCGAGTCGTCGACGACCACCGCGCGGACCGTCACGTGCCGCCTCCCGACATGCTCACGCTGGTTCCGAGGCCAGGGGCGGCGTCCACCTCGACGGTGATGCCGTGGCGCGCGAGCGAGGCGACCACGACCTCTCCGAGGCCCACCCCGAAACGAGCGGGTTCGGGCTGGAAACCGCGGCCGTCGTCGGTCACGGTGATCGTCCAGCCCGCGCCGCTCTCCTCGACGTGCACCACGACGTGCTGCGCCTCGGCGTGGAGGCGCACGTTCAACAGCAGGCTCTGCAGTGCGGCGGTCAGGGCGGCGGCGGGCTCGGGACCGATACGCAGATTCGTGGCGGCGTCGGCGACGGTCTCGAGCGGTAGGTCCTCGAATCCCCGGCCGCCGCGCTCGACGACCTGCGCGAGAGTGGCGCCGTCGTGGTCCTCGACGACCGTCTTCAGCTCACCGCGAAGGTACGCCCGCATCCGGTTCGCCTCCTCGCGGGCCTGCCGCCGAAGGCCGCCGCGCCACTCGTCCGCTGCCGAATCCGTGCCGGCACGAACGGCCGAACGATGCTGCTGCTCGTCGGCCAGCAGCCCCAACAGTGCGACCCCGTTGTGCAACGAGGTACGCGCTCGTCGCAACTCGTCCTCACGCGCGACCTGCGCTGCCCACTCCCGTGCGGCCGCGGCCTCCTCCGCCATCCGCCGCGACCACAACGCGGCGGTGCGGACGAGCGCCGCCAGCACGAAGAAGGTCACGATGTTGCTCGTGATCGAGAAGCGCAGGTCGGTGATGGCGAGCGGGTGGAGATGGACCAGGAGCGATCCGACGACCGCGATGAGCGCACCGAACCACAGACGGGTGTGCGCGACGGTGCACGCGGACAGCAGGGCACCGAGCGCGTAGCCGGGAAGAAAGCCGGACCACGTCCCGAGTCGGTCGTCCGCGGGCACGATGGCGGCTCCCGTCACGACGAGCGCGACCGTCAGCGCGATGTCCGCTCGCACCCACCGCGCGCCGGGCGGTCGGCGCCTGAAGCAGGCGTGCGCTGCTGTGGCGATCGACGCGGACGCTGCGAGGCCCCAACAGACGACGTACAGCGCGGGTCGCGGGGAGACGTCGATGCCGTGCGCGAGGCTGGGGATCATCTGCGCGATCACGCCGAGCCGCAGACCCGCGATGAGCAGCGCGAGGACCATGTCGGCGTCGCGTACCGGGTCCTCACCACGACCCCGGCCGCGCAGCCAGTCATGCCAGATCCGAGCGCACTGACGCAGCTTGTCAGTCCCCATCGTCACAAGCATTGATGGTAAAGGTCTCGCTCCTGATCATCGAATCCACGGTTTCGTGGGGTACCGCGCGGTGGGGCGGACCGGCAAGGTGGACTGCGCCGTGGCACGACCCCGCCGTGGCCCGTTCACCCGTCTTTTCGAAGGATCTCGCCCTGATGCGTACGCGTAGTGCCCTCACCGCCCTGGCGGCTGCCTCCGTCCTCTTGCTTTCCGCCTGCGGTGGTGGCGACGAGGAGCCGAGCGCGGAGCCCACCCCGTCGGCCGAGGAGACCACCGCCGAGCCGACCGAAGAGCCGGCCGGTGAGCAGCAGGAGCTCGAGGTCGACGAGACGATCACCGATGACGTCATGGGCCACACCATCACGGTCATGAAGCTCATCCGCGACTTCGACGCTCCGGACAACCGCAACATTCCCGAGCGGGGTGGCGAGTGGGTCCTCGTGGAGGTCGACACTCAGGCCGGCGACAAGTTCTCCGGTGGCATCCAGGGCGGCTTCCGTCTCGTCGACGCCGACGGCAACCTCGCCGGGCCGGCCACGACGATCCTGGACAATGCGATGGCCGAGGCCGGCCTGACCCCCTGGGAGGGCGTCAGCGCCGGTGAGCAAGGCACGGGCTGGATCGCCTTCCAGGTCAACAACCGTTCCGACGCCTACCAGCTGGAGTACAAGCGCGGCGCGGCGAGCGTCATCGGCAGCGACGAGCAGATCGACGAGCAGATCTGGACGGTCGACCTGCCGACTGCCTGACGCAGACTTCCGCCCGCGGGCGGGACGCGACGACGGTGGCCGAACTCTCGGGGGGTTGGGCCACCGTCGTCGTTGTGTCAGTGGTGGACGTGCGCCTCGGTGTCGGCGTGGCCACGCGGCTCGATCTGCAAGGTCGAGTGTTCGACGTCGAAGTGCTCGGCGAGGCAGCCGTGGAGCCGTCCGAGAATCACCTGGGCGTCGGTCATGTCGACGACGGCGTCGTCGACCACGATGTGCGCACTCATCACCGGCATGCCCGAGGTGATCGTCCAGACGTGGAGGTCGTGCACGTCGACGACCCCGTCGGCCCCCATCAGGTGGTCACGCAGCTCGGCCAGGTCGACGTCGCGGGGTGCCGATTCCAGCAGCACCTCCCCCACCTCTCGCAACAAGGTGACCGCCCGCGGGACGATGAGTGCCGCGATGACGAGCGAGGCGATGGGATCTGCCTGGTTCCAGCCGGTCAGGACGATGACCGCCGCCGACACCAGCACGGCCACCGAGCCGAGCGCGTCGCCGAGCACCTCCAGATACGCTCCTCGGACGTTGAGGTTCTGGGTGGCGCCGTCTCGTAGGAGCATGAGCGCCACGACGTTGGCGGCCAGACCCACCGCGCCCGCCGCGAGCACCAAGCCGCCGTCGATCGCCACGGGCTCGGTGAGCCGGCGGACGGCGCCGATGACGATGGCGACGCACAGCCCGAGCAGGATGAGACCGTTCGCGCCGGCCGCGAGAACCTCGGCGCGGTGGAACCCGTACGAGGAACGGACGTCACGGCCTCCCCCGCGCTGGCCGACGGTGATCGCGATGAGCGCCATGGCGACGCCGACCGCATCGGTCAGCACGTGCCCTGCGTCGGCGAAGAGGGCGAGGCTGCCGGTGAGCGCGGCCACCACGAGCTGGACCACGAAGACCACCAGCGCGATGCCGAGGACGAGCGCCAGGCGGCCCCGGTGCTGCACGCCCGTGCCGTGGCGGTGTCCGTGACCCATGCGAATAAGGCTAGATGCTCGTTGCGTAATTCACGACCACGCGTCCCACCAAGAGGACGCCACTGAGAACCGTTCGCGTAGCGCCGAGCGGTGAGTGCACACGCACCCGCGGCCAGAGCGGTGAGTGAGTACGCGTGCGCGGCCGCTCAGTGCGGGATAACTCACCGCCCACGCCGAGCGGTGACTGAGCACGCACCCGCGGTCAGGGCGGTGAGTGCGTACGCACGCGCGGCCAGAGCGGTGAGTGAGTACGCACGCGCGGCCAGCCGGTGCGGGATAACTCACCGCCCACGCGAGTTCAGCCGGTGAGCTGCGACGCCGGCTGTCCGGAGACGACCCCGGCCGAACGGACGTGCTCGACGCCCTCGACCTCGCGATACGACAGGACCGGCACATGCGGCACGATCGCCCCGACGAGCCGACGGACCGCCGCCCTCACCTGCGGGGCGCAGACGAGGACCGGACGGGCGCCGCGGTTCTCCACCGCTGATACGACCTGTCCGAGTTCGGCGAACACCCGCTGCAGGAGGTCGGGGTCGAGCGCGATGACCGTTCCGCTCTCGGCTTGACGCGAGGCCTCCAGCATCCGCTGCTCCAGCAACGGATCGAAGGTGATCGCTTCCAGCACTCCCCCGACCGCGTACGGGTGCGCGATCGCCATGCCGAGTTCGGCACGGCACGCCTCGACGAGCGCATCGGTGTCCTTGGTGTCGCGCGCCCGCAGCGACATGGCCTCGAAAATCCGCACCAGGTCACGAATCGCCACCTTCTCCTGCAGCAGCCCCTGGAGCACCCGCTGCACTTCCCCGAGCGACAGCTGACCGGTCAGTTCCTCGATGACCACCGGGTGCGTGCGCTTGACCACGTCGGTCAGCACCTGCACGTCCTGGCGGTCCAGCAGGCGCGCGGCATGCCGGGTCACGATCTCGGACAGATGCGTGGTGATGACCGAGGCGCGGTCCACGACCGTCGCACCGGCGAGCTCGGCCTGCGCGGCGAGCTGGATCGGCACCCACTTGGCGTCGAGCCCGAAAACGGGCTCCCGCCCGGCCGTTCCGGGCAGGTCGTCGAGATGGTCGCCGATCGCCAGCACGGTCCCTGGCGGCGCCTGCCCGCGCGCGACCTCGACGCCGAACAACCGGATCGCGTACGTCTGCGGCGGAAGCTCCACGTTGTCGCGTGTGCGCACCGGCGGGACGACGATGCCGATCTCGCCCGCGATCTTGCGACGCAGACCCTTGACCCGCACGAGCAGGTCGCCCCCGCTGGTCGCATCGACGAGATCGACCAGATCGGCCGACAGCTCCAAGCCGAGGGGATCGACCCGGACGTCCTCGATGAGGGATTCGGGGGTGTCGGCCGCGGGTGGCAGTGCCGCCGTGCTCTCGTCGGGAAGGTCCTCGTCCTGGCCCGACGACGGGACTCGCGTGGACGCGAGCAGCATCGCACCGCCGGCGATGATGAACGGCAGTTTCGGGAGGCCGGGGATGAGACAGAGCGCGAGCGCAGCGCCTCCGGCCACCTGCAAGGGCGTCCGGTTGGCGGTGATCTGCCGCATGATGTCGGTGCCCATGTCCTCGTCGGCCGTCGACCGGGTCACGACGAGGCCGGTGGCGACCGAGAGCAGCAGCGCCGGGATCTGCGACACCAGTCCGTCGCCGACGGTCAGCAGGCTGTACGTCTCCACCGCCTCGCCGAACGACATCCCCTTCTGCGCCACACCGATGGCGAACCCGCCGATCAGGTTGACGACGGTGATGATGATGGCCGCGATCGCATCGCCCTTGACGAATTTCGAGGCACCGTCCATCGCCCCGTAGAAATCGGCCTCGGCGTGCACCTCCGCGCGCCGCCGCCGCGCCTCGTCCTCGTCGATGAGGCCGGAATTGAGATCGGCGTCGATCGCCATCTGCTTACCCGGCATCGCGTCGAGTGTGAAGCGAGCACCCACCTCGGCGACCCGCCCGGCGCCGTTGGTGATCACGACGAACTGGATGACGAGGAGGATCAGGAAGACGATGAGCCCGACGATGAGCGAACCGCCGACGACGAAGTGCCCGAACGTGTCGATGACTTTTCCGGCGTAGCCGTCGAGCAGCACCAACCGGGTCGCGCTCACGTTGAGCGCCAGCCGGAACAGCGTGAGGACGAGCAGCACCGCCGGGAACGCGGCGAAGTCCAGGGGCCGGCGCACGAACATCGCGACGAGTAGCACGAGCAGCGCCCCGGTGATGTTCAGCGCGATCAGCAAGTCGAGGATGACCGTCGGCAGCGGCACCACGAGCATCACGACGATGAGCACGATGCCCACGGGGATGCCCAGCTGCATGATGCGTTTGGAGGTCACGCGACGTCCCTACTCTTCGTCGTGTCGTGCCGTCCTGGCTGGTCGACGCACCGTCCTGGTGCCGTCATGGGCTCCATCGGCAGGTCCTCACCCGACCTGAGCGACGCGCCGGTGCCGGCCGCGCCGCACGACCGGCAGCGGGGAGTCGGCCGACCTCGGCGAGGCGACGAAGCCGCCACGCACACCGCGCGTGCGACGGCTGATGACGAAGGCGAGCACCTCGGCGACGGCCGCGAACAGCTCCGCCGGGATCTGCTGACCGGCCTCCGTCGACCGGAAGATCGCCCGCGCGAGCGGCACGTCCTCGACGATCGGTACGTCATGCTCGGACGCGATGCCGCGAATCCGGCTCGCCACCGCACCCGCCCCTCGGGCGACGACCCGCGGCGCCCCCTGCTCCGGGTCGTATCGCAAGGCCACCGCGACGTGCGTCGGGTTGGCGAGGACGACATCGGAATTCGGTACCTCGGCGATCATCCGGTTTCGTGAGACGGCGATCTGGCGGCCGCGAATCGCGCTCTTGAGGTGCGGGTCGCCCTCGGTCTGCTTCGTCTCCTGCTTGACCTCGTGCTTGGTCATCCGGGTCTGCTTGCCGACGCGGTGACGCTGCATCGCGTAGTCGGCGATGGCCAACACGAGACCGGCGAGCGCCACCGAACGCAGGAGTGCGAGGGAGTGATCGGTCGCGACGGCCACCGAGGCGTCGACCGGAACCAACCCACCGAGCAGCGGCAGCATCTCCACGACCGCGCGGTACACCAGGACACCGACGACGAGGCTCTTGAGCAGCATCTTCGCGCCCTCCCACCACGCCTGGGGCCCGAAGATCCGCTTCGCACCCTGGACCGGATTGAGCTTCTTCGCCGAGGGCTTGATGAGCTTCGTCGCGAGGTACAGCCCGCCCTGAGCGAGCGCCGCGGCGACCCCGAACACCATGATGATGAGGCTCAGTATCAGCAGCGCGACGAAGGTATGGACCGCCGCCTCCTCCCCGAACCGCAACGCATCGGCGGTGGAGGGGTCCTCGGCGAGCCGGCCGGCGGCGGTCATGAGCTCACGAAGCGCGTCGATCTCCCAGCCGATCAGCCACGGCCCGGCGAACACGAGGATCACGAGCGTCCCCCACGCACCCAGCTCGGGGGTGCGCGGAACCTGCCCCTCCTTGCGCGACTCCTTACGCCGCTTGGGAGTCGGTTTCTCGGTCTTCTCCTCCTTCACCCGGTCTCACCTCCCGTACCGCCGGCGATGGTGGCCATGGCCTCGAGTGCGAGTTCGGCCAGACGCGCCACGGCGTCGGAGAGCGCGGGGAAGGTCAGCCCCACGAGCAGCAACGTGAGACCGATCTTCGCCGGGAACATGACCGTGATGGCGTTGAGCTGCGGAGCGACCTTGGTCAGCAGCGCCAGACCGAGGTCGGCCACGAACAGCACCGCGATGAGCGGAAGGGCGATCTGCACGGCCGTGACGAAGAACAGCCGGAAGGCGGTCAGCAGCGGGTCCGGAGCCGCGTCGACCTCGAACGGCTCGCCGACCGGCAGCAACTCGAAGGTCCGCATGAGTCCCCCGAGGATGAGCAGATGGGCCCCGGTGGCGAACAGCAGGACCGTCGCGAGCATCTGATGGAACTTGCCGAACACCGTGTTCATCTGCATCATCAGCGGGTCGAAGGCCTGCGCGAGCGCGAGTCCGCCGAACTGGTCGATCATCGCGCCTGCCGTCGTGATCGCGGCGAACAGCAGCATCGTCACGAACCCGAGCAGCAGGCCGATGAGGACCTGGCTCACGATCGCCCCGATGACGGCGGCGTCGGAGGTCGGTGGCGCCTGCGTCATGACCGTGGGCGCGACGAGGAGCGACAACCCGCAGGCGAGGATGACCTTGGCCATCATCGGGAACGCCCGGGTCGAGAACGGCGGAACGATCACGAACCAGGCGACGAGTCGGACGGTGGCGAGCAGGTACATCAGCAGCGCCCCCGCGTCGAGGGTCACGGACCCCCCGCGAGGAAGGTCGGGATCGCCTCGAACAGCTCGACCGTGAAGTTGACCATGGTGTGGAGCATCCAGTTCCCGCACAGCAGCAGTGCCACACCCACCCCGAGAAGCTTCGGCACGAACGCGAGCGTGAACTCCTGGATCTGCGTCATGGACTGGACAACCGAGATGGCGAACCCGATCACCAGCGAGGTGACGAGGATCGGCGCGGAGAGCTTGAGCGCGACGATCATCGTCTGCGTGGCGATCGAGATGACGGTGGTGTCGGTCATGTGCCTACCCCGAGTAACTCGTCATGACCGAGGTGATGATGAGGCTCCAGCCGTCGACGAGCACGAACAGCAGCAGCTTGAACGGCAGCGAGACCATGACGGGAGGCATCATCATCATGCCGAGCGCCATCAGCGCGCCGCTGACCACGATGTCGATCACCAGGAACGGCACGAAGATGACGAAGCCGATGATGAACGCCTGCTTGAGTTCGCTGAGCATGAACGCCGGGATGAGGATCGTGGTGGCCACCTCGGTGCGGCTCTCGGGGATCTCCCGCCCGGACACGTCCGACAGCAACTGCAACTCGGACTCGCCGGTGTGCGCGAGCATGAACGACCGCAACGGCTCGAGCCCCGCGTCCCACGCCTCCTGCGGGGCGAGGTCCCCGGCCAGATAGGGCTGCAAGCCGGCGTCGTTGATCTGGGAGAGGACCGGCGCCATGACGAAGATGCTGAGGAACAGCGCCAGCCCGGCCAGCACCTGATTGGGCGGGATCTGCTGCAACCCCAGCGCGTTGCGCGTGAGGCCCAGCACCACGACGATCTTGGTGAATGCCGTACAGGACAGCAGGATCGCCGGCAGGAGCGAGAGCAGCGTCAGCAGCAACAGGAACGTGACCGAGGTGCTCGGCGCAGCGGTCGGATCACCAAGGTCGATCGAGATGCCCGGTCCCTGGGGCCCGTCCGGTCCGACCGGCTCGAAGGGCAGCATGGCCCACCGCGCCGCCACCGCGTTCACGACGCGCTCCGCCCCCGCGCCGCCTCGAGAGCCTGCTGCCAGGTCTGCTTGGAGAGCAGTGAACCCTGCAGCGGCGTGGCGGCGGGGGGCGCCGCATGCGCGCCGCCACGGCGCGCGGCGAGCTCGATCGGCTCGACGGGTTCGGCATCGGGCCAGTCCCCGCCGTCGAGTTCGGTGAGCAACTGCACCGAGTGCTCGGTCGCCCCTACCACCAGCATCCGCTCCCCCACGGCGACCACGGCCACGCTGGAGCCGCGGGAGAGCGACTGACGGGCCAGCACACGCACCGGGGCGTCTGTGCGCCCGGCGAAGCGCCGCGAGCCCCAGCGCGTGACGAGGAGCAGCAGCCCGATGACGATCGCCAACGAGGCGACCAGGCGCAGCGTCAGCTCAAGCATCAGTGGGCCGCCGACGGATCCAGGATCTCGGTGATCCGCAGGGCGTAGTCCTCGTCCACCACGACGACCTCACCGCGCGCGATGAGCCGGCCGTTGACGAGCAGGTCCGCCGGGCTTCCGGCGGCGCGGTCGAGTTCGACCACCGCCCCAGGGGCGAGGGAGAGCAAATCGCGCACCGGCATCCGCGTGCGTCCGATCTCGACGGTCACGTCCATGACGACGCCGTGCAGCATCTCGATGCCACGTGCGGGCGCCGACGCGGGCGCCTCCGGCGACGGTTGCGGCGTCGGCGCGGCGCCACCCAGTCCGGCCGACGGAACGACGAGCGCCGCGGTGACGGCATGGCCGCCGAGCAGGATCGTGACGGCGAGATCGGCGATCAGCCCCGGCAGCTCCTCGACGAGGACGTCGCGAGCCGCTCCGGCCGTGCCGCCGAGATGGGCGGCCACCGCGTCGAACGAGGGTTGGAGGGCAGCGGCCAGCGACAAGGTTCCGAGGGGGCTGGTGGCCAGGGCGTGCACGAGTTCGTCCCCGGCGCACAGCGCGACCACGCGCCCGTCACCGAGATCGGCGACCGCTGCTCCGGCGAAGCCGGCCAGCTGAACGCCGTCCTCGCTTCCGAGTACGCGGACGTCCTCGCTGGCGGGGATGTGCCGGGCGGCAGCCTCGCCCAGGTCGCGCACCAGCGCGGTGTCGACGGCAGTCGTCATGAGTTCGTCTCCTTCACGGGGGTGGCGACGACGAGCGCCGCGAGTCGGGGGCCGGACGCGCCCGGCGTGGCGCGGGCGAAGACCTCACCGTCCACGCACACTTCGAGCGGAGCCGCCGACGGGTGGTGCATCCGAACGAGCGTGCCGGGCCGGAAGTCGGCGATCTCGGCGGGTGTGAACGTGGTGGGTCGCAGCCGCACGGCGGCCTCCACGGGAACGCTCGCGAAGCGCTCGCGCAAGGCGGCGGCCGATCGTTCCCGGGAGCGCCGCTCGCTCTCCGACGTGGCCGAGGGAGCCGTCGCACGCGCAAGGTGCGGGTGGAGCCCGGCGTACGGCAGGCCGATGGTGGCATCGAGTTCCTCACCGGCCAGCCGCATCGCGAGGCGCACGATGACCATGACGTCGGACGCGCCCGCGACCTGCGCGAGCTGCGGACTGTGCTCGTAGCCAGTCGCCCGCGGGATGACATCGACGCTGTCGGCGAGCGAGTAGCGCATCTCGGCGAGCAGCCGGTCCATGAGCTCATTCATGACCGCGATCTCGATCTCGGTCAGCGCGCGTTGAGGTTGCTGATCGCTCCCGTGCCCGCCCAGCATGTGGTCGATCGCGGTCATGACGCCGTACATCGGCAGCTGGACGATGCCCCGTCCGGCGATCGGTTCCGCCGAGAAGATGCCGAGGTAGGTCAGCGGCTCGAGCGAGTCGACGTACTCGCCGTAGGTCTGCTGGGTGATCTGCACGAGGTGGACGTCGCACACCGTCCGCAACAGCGACGTGAAGACGGTCGAGGCCTGGCGGGCGAACCCTTCGAAGGCCAGATGGAGCTGCCGGGCGTCCTCACGCGAGAGTTGGATGGGGCGCCGGAAGTCGTACGAGATCGGCTCGCGGCCGCGGACGCGGCGACTGCCGGGGCGTGCCCCGCTCTCGGGCGCGGTCGAAGGGATCACGAACGAGGCATCGGCCGATGCGGGCGATACCTGAGCAGAACGGTTCGTCGGACTTACTCACTGCATGACGAACTCCGTGAAGTACACGCCCATGACCTGGTCGTCGTACAGCTCGGCGAGCCGGTCCACGAGACGCTCCTTGAGCGCCTCGCGCTGCGTGGCGTCGGTCAGCTCCGCGACGCTGCGGCCGCTGAACATCGTGATCGCCGCATCGAGCGCCTTGCTGCCCTCCAGGTCCGTCGCTTCCTCGGTGGTCTGCACGGCGAGTCCGAGCTTGAGGTAATGTCCGGCGGCCAGATTGACTTGGATCGGCTCGAGCGTCACGACCTCGCCGGGGACCGGGCCCTCCGGCGCGTTCGAACGGTCCAGATAGAGGTACCCGGCCACGGCCACGATCGCCAGGACGGCAGCGAGGACGACCCATCGACGCCGCGAGGAGCCGGTGTCGGCGGCGGCCTCGGGCTGCGGGGGGATCGCGGTCACGCTCATGGTTGGACGACCTCCTGATCGGGCCCGAGACGGTCGCGCGCTGCTTCCTGGAGCAGGGCGGTCACCTCGGGCGGTTGCGTGGACAGCACGACGATGTCGACGCGCTTGTTGATGTCCTGCGATCCCGGTTCGTCCACCGGTCGCAAGGGCTTGGTGTTGCCATGGCCGCCGGCCGACAGCCGGTCCGGCGCGATGCTCCACCGTTCGTCGAGGTACCGAACGACGGTCACTGCGCGCGCCGACGACAGGTCCCAGTCGGTCGCGTAGAACGCCGGTGAGACCGGGACCTGGTTGGTGTGCCCGTCGATCGTGAGCGGCTCCTCGATGCGCGCCAGGACCGGCGCGACGGCGTCGACGACCTGCCGGCCGCGATCGCTGAGCGTCGCCACATCGTTCTCGAACACGACGTGCCGCGAGACCAGGCTGACCACCAGTCCGCGATGGTCGATCGTCATCTCGATGTCCTCGGAGACCCCCGCGCGTTCGGTGGCGTGGCGGATCTCCTCGGCGATGCTGGTGAGCCGGTCCGCCTCGTTCTCGGCCTCCGCGGCGAGTCGGGAACGCCGCTGCTGCAATGCCGCTTCCACGGCCTTCTCCAGTTGGGGGTCGCTGATCTGCTCAGCCCCGTCGAGCGGGTGCGGCGCCGCGATGCTGGTGCTACCGGTGTCCTCGTGGACGGCCGAGCGCCCCTGCATCACCGCTGACGTCTGGCCGAAGCTGTCGGCAAGCCCGTCACGCAGCGCCGCATACTTCTGCTCGTCGATCTGGCTCATCGCGAACAGCACGATGAACAGCGCCATGAGCACGGTGATCATATCCGAGTAGCTGACCAGCCAGCGCTCGTTGCCCTCTTCTGCTTCGGCCTCGTCGAGGCGGCGTCGGCGGGCCATGTCACGCCGCCTCCGACTCGACTCGCAGCAAGGTGTTGAGCCGTTGCGCGATGATCCGGGGGTTCGATCCGGCCTGAATCGCGACGACCCCCTCGACGACGACCTCCATCCGTTCACCTTCCAGTTCGCTCAACCGGCGCAGCCGCGCGGCGATCGGGAGCCAGATGATGTTGGCCGAGAGCACGCCCCACAGGGTCGCGAGGAAGGCGGCCGCGATGGAGTGTCCGAGCTTCTCGGGATCGGCGAGGTTCTCCAGCACGTGGACGAGGCTCATGACCGTTCCGATGATGCCGATCGTGGGGGCGTATCCGCCGGCGTCGGCGAAGAACTTGGCCCGCTGACGGTCCTGGACGCGCTTCGCGTCGATCTCGGCTTCCATGAGCTCGCGGAGCTCTTCGGGATCGGTCCCGTCGATCGCGAGCCGTAGGCCCTTAACGAGGAACGGGTCGTCGACCGTGGCAAGGTCCTCCTCGATCGCGAGCAGTCCGTCGCGCCGCGCGCGTTCGGCCAGCTGGACGACCGTGGGGACGACGTCGTCGGTCTGCGGCGCGCGTCCGCGGAAGGCACGTTGCAGCGACCGCGGCACCTGTCGCAGATCGCCGAGGGTGCCGCCGGCGATGGTCACGGCGATCGTGACACCGAAGACCAGCAGCATCGGCGGCAGCAGGACGAGGCTGGACAGGCTCCCGCCTTCCAGCGCGTTGACGATGACGAGAATCAGTGCACCGGCGGCGATGCCGATCAACGTCGCGGGATCCACGTCAGGACCTCCGCGTCCCCTCGGGGCCCGGGAGGGCGGCGGCCAGGTCGGTGACGGTAGCCAGCGTGCTGCGGGACTGCCCTTCGTCGGCGCGCGAGGCGCTCGCGACGATGAGCCGGGTCCGGTGTTCGCGGACGGCCTCGACGACCTGCGCGACACTCTCGGCGACGACGTACTTCTTGCCGTCGACGAGGCAGATGACGGTATCGGGCGAACTCTCGACTCGTTCGATGAGATCGGAGTTCAGCACGAACTGCGAACCCGAAAGCCGCGTCAACGTGATCATCTGCACCGTCCTTGCGCATTGCTCGAGGGACCGTCCGTGGTCCCCGTCACCGATCCCATCGGCACTTTGATCCCCGACCTGAGCCCTTCAGTCCCCGATCTGGCGAACCCGCCGTAGGCGTCGAGTAGCGACCGCCCTTCGATACGCCGCTCGTTCCTCGCGGCTACTCAGGAACCGGAACGAGCCGCCATGGAGCCGTGGCAATGAGGGCGTAGCCGCCACGGAGCGAGACCACTCAGCCAACGTGGTCTCGCTATTGCCTGCGCGGAGCTCGGGCTGGCGTCGACCTACGTCAACGAGGCTCATCAGCGCTTGGCGCGGAATCGCTGATACGAATCGTTTCGCCCGCTGGCTCAATGCCTCAAAGCGAATCGGAATCTGGCCACGCGGGCGCCAGCGCAGTCGGCGGCTGCGATCCGTCAACCGTGGAGGATGCCATAGGCGATCTGACCCTGGTCGCGAATTGGGTCTGGAACTAACGCCCATGCGGGATGGGTCTCGTCAAGCAGATCTTTCGCGAGACGGACCCGCTGCCGATCCTTTTTCGTTAGCTGATCTACCACGGCGAATGGGTCTTCAACAAGCGCGCACAGCAGCGCGAGATCACGGTAGTGGCGCTCTGCCGATGGGAGCGCTGTTGCTGCGGCCTTTCCGACGATGGCGGCCAACAACGTGGGTCGAGGCAAGGTTCCGTGACGGTCCTCGTGAACGATCGTCACACGTTCGGTGCGGTTCAAGGCCTGCGTTCCGCCCGGCACCTCGACCGTGCGCCCGGGCGGGCTCGTGACTAGGACGGCGCGAGCACCAACACCTTCTGGCGCGAGGACGTCGACGACGACCGGGCGCGGCTCGGCTGGGCGGACGTAGCGGTGGGCAAGCCCCTCGGTGCTCATCGACTCAAGGTCGAACCCCGAGCCCTCCAGCATTGTGACGACCCGCGCGAGCGCATCGGGGGCGGCACGGATATCTGCTATGACGTCGCCATCTTGGCTGACCTGGGGAGGCGTCTGCCCGTGCTCAAGGACGTGAAGGAGCACCATCTGGCCGCCGACAAGCGTCCATGGCACGTCCAGAAACTCGCCCAGGTCGAGCAGCACGTGCCAGAGTTGGTCGATGGGAGAAGCAAGCGGGGGAAGCTCAATCGTCACGCTCACTGCTGTTGCCCTCGGTGGGTGCCAGCGTCCGCCCCGGATGCGTGCTGATCGGCGACTCGTGACCCGCGTCGACCAGCTTGTTGAGCGCGGCGGGTCCGTTGCCACCGACTGAGCAGCTCGTTGAGCCGTTGTGTCCCGGCGACGACTGCCCGTGGTTCAGCAGACTCCAAGAGGTCCGCGGCTAGCACCGCGTCAGACACGGCATTCATGTTTCCGAAAGGCCATACGTCTTTCGGAATCCGGATGACGAGATTCGGGTTCGGACTCTTCCGAATTGCGAGGGTTCGAGCAACCTGCGGCCACACGGAGTCTTCGACATAGAACTCCGAAAGGCCGCCCCCGAAGGTGACGAGATCGAAACCGCGTTCTACTGCTACGGAGGCGCCAGCCCGACGAGCGCTGCCGACGTCGGCAAGTCGCTTCAACGCCGCGGGGTGCGCGAGCGTGCCAACGACATGGCTACGGCTACGAAGCAAGGAAAGCCACACCTCCGGGCCTGGCTCGTCTAGACGGTCGAGGTAACTTCGAACCTGTGACCTGGCGGAGCTCGACAGCCAGGTCGCGCCGCCGCCTGAGTCGAGAAGATCGAGCGCGGCCCACGCACGGCTTGCGGCTAGCGGCCGTCCCGCGCGGCGTCGGTTGGTTTCCAGGCGGGCAACGTCATCTGCGAGAACCACCCAGGTGTTGCCCACGCGCCGCCCGCGTAAGGAGTCGACCCGCAGCAGTTGTCGAATTCGAGATTCGCTAAGCCCAAGGCGACGCGCCGCTTCCTTGACTTCGATCTCCACGCTCCGCACCTCCTTTCGCAAATACTACCGCCAGCGGAACTATTGCCTAAAGTCGCTCGGACGGTGGCCGGAGTTCGCCTGCCCGAGGTGACTCAGTTGGGCTCCCGCGCCCTCACATCGGACACTAGCGGCGACTTGCGCCGGACCGTGATGTATCGGATGGGCTTGCCGGGAAGTGAACGACGAACCTCGCTCCCGCACTGATCCGACGCCTGATGAGCGGTATGGCTTGCATATTCCAGCTGCGGTAACCACACGGTCGCAGCCTGGGACCCGCGCGCATCGGTGGCCGCGAATCGAGACCACCTCACGCCGCCTGATCTCGCTCCATCGCGGCTACGCCCCTACTGCGATGGCTCCATGTCGGTCGCTGAGCGACCTCCTACTCGACCACCTACCGCGCGAACAGAGACCACGCGGTCTCGCTCCATCGCCCTCCGCAGAGCTTCGGGCTACTCGACCACCTGGCCAGGTGCGTCAGCGTTTGATGTTGACGAGTTCTTCGAGCACCTGATCGGACGTCGTGATGACGCGCGAGCTGGCCTGGAAGCCGCGCTGAGCGATGATGAGGTTGGTGAACTCGGCCGACAGGTCGACGTTCGACATCTCCAATGCGCCGGTCATCAGCACGCCACGTCCGTCCACGCCCGCCGTCCCCAACTCCGCCTCGCCGGAGTTCGCGGTGACCCGGTATGCGGAGTCGCCGGCCTTCTCCAGCCCCTGCGGATTGGCGAAGTCGGCGATCGCGATGCGCATCATGTCGCGCTGCACGTCGTCGGAGAAGACGCCGCGCACGGTGCCGTCGCTACCGATCGAGACCGACACCAGGGTGACACCCGCCGGCAGCGGCGGGTTGAGCGTCGCGGTGCCCTGGTTGACGTCCTGCAGTCCGCCGACCGGGTTGCCGGCCGCGTCCAGGGCGTACCCCTGCACCCGCATGCCGCTCGGCCCGACGAGGAAACCGGGCTCATCGAAGTAGAACGACCCCGAGCGCGTGTAGAGCATCTCGTTGTCGTTACGCACGACGAACATGCCGTCACCGGAGATCATCATGTCGGTGGGACGGCCGGTCGGCTGCGCGGCACCCTGGGTGAAATTGGTCGACGTGCCCGCGAGCTGGACACCGAGGCCGATCTGGATGGGGTTGGTGCCGCCGCGCGCCTGGTTCGCTCCCCCGGCGGCCGTGAGCATCTGACTCAAGGTGTCGGTGAAGACGGTGGAGCTGGACTTGAAGCCGGCGGTATTCGCGTTCGCGATGTTGTTGCCGGTGACGTCGATCGTGGTCTGGTTGGTGCGCAGGCCACTGATGCCGGCGAACAGAGAGCGGAGCATGCTCGTTCCTTTCGGTGGTGGCGCTCAGGCGCCGGTGGGTGTGGTGGTGTCGTTCGAGACGCTGATGAGGTCGTTGATGGAGACCTCGACGCCGTCGACGGTCAAGCGCGGACCGGTACTGCCGAAGGTGACCTGCTCGACGGTGCCGGAGACGGTCTCGCCGTCGGAGTCGGCGTAACTGACCTTCCGTCCCACGAGTGCGCTGGCCCCGAAAGCCAGCTGCGAGGCCAGCAGTTCACCCGTGTACGACGTGAGCTGCTGAATCGACTCGAGCGTCGAGAACTGGGCGGTCTGCGCGAGGAAATCCGCAGAGTCCGTGGGATTCAGCGGGTCCTGATAGCGCAGCTGAGCGACCAGGAGCTCCAAGAACATCTGCTTGTCGGTCGCCGGTTCCGGCGCCGCGGCGGTCGACGATGTCGCCGTCGCAGCGAACGCGGTGCTCTCGGGGATGGGGATGGACATCGCTTCCTCCTACAACCTCAGGTCGACGGCGCCGGGATCGGCGGATCGTTGCGGGCGCGGATCGCCGGCGTCGAGGCCGCCGTCGGCTCCGCCGCGTGGGCCGCCGGGTGCGGGGGCCTCGTCGTCATGGTGCTGGCCGCCCTCGCCGGACCCATCGCGCACATCGACGCCGACGTTCGCGAGCCCGGCGTCTTCGAGCATCCGCCGCAACTCGGGCGTGCCCGACTGCAGCAGCGCCTGGGCGTCGTCGAGGGCCGTGAGGCTGACGTGCACGGAGCCGTCACGGACGGTGACGGTGATCTGCACCGGCCCCAGCTCCTCGGGATGGAGACGGACGGTGAGCCGGTGGACGCCGTCGCCTCCGCTCGTCGCCAATCGGGCGATCGCCGGATGCACCTGCTCGATCGGAGCGGGCGGAACCGGCGAGGAGGTGCGGTTCGGTGCCGGGGCATCGACGCCGGCGGCAGGCGTGGGTGTCAGGAGCGCTGCGAGCGACGGTGGCGCACCTGGACCGGCGTCCCGCGATCCGATCGGCCGCAGGTCGGGCGGCAGCGCTTCGGCCGCCCGGGGATCGGGAACCGCCGCCTCGACGACGGTCTTCGCGTCGCCGCTCGGCGCCTCGACCTCGATGGCGGGTGAGACGGGTGCGGTCGCCTCGTGGCTGCTGAGCGCGATCGGCCCGGGCTCACCTCCGGCGGGTGACGGCGGGCCGAGATTCGGCGGCGCGTCGGCCACGACGGCCTCGAGCGATACGGTGCCGGCCTCGGTCGGCATCGCCGGGACCGCCGGCGACGAGAGCGCGGGAACGCCCTCGGCGACCGGGCTTTTCGGCGCGCCGACGGCTGGTGCCGTTTCGCCCTCCCCGACGACCGGCGGCGCGACGAGCGTCGCAGGGCCCTCTGCCGGTGGTGCCGCGGTCGATTCCGCGGCCCCTGGCATCGCTGCGGCATCGGTGGGATCGACACCGAGGACGGGGCCCTGAGCCGGGTCGGGGGACGCCTCGTCCGCGGCGGTGGCGGGCCGGTCACCGACGGGCGGCGCCGCGACGAGCCGGACCGCCGGCGGAGGCGCCGCCGGTGCGAGGACGGCGGCGAGCAACGCCGCGAATCCGTCACCCGCGGGCTCGGCCGCTCCCGCCTCGGTTCCCGGCATGGCGACGGACGTCGTCGATACCACCTTCATCGCAGCTCCCGCATGATCGTGGCGACGTAGTTCTGGGTCTCGCGATAGGGCGGCACGCCTCCGTATCGCTGCACCGCTCCGGGACCGGCGTTGTAGGCGGCGAGGGCGAGCTCGGTGGTGCCGAACTGACGCTGCAGGTCGCGCAGGAGCCGCGCAGCACCGTCGACGGCTTGGGCCGGGTCGAAGGGATCGCTCACCCCGAGGCCGCGAGCCGTGGCGGGCATGAGTTGCATGAGCCCCTGGGCCCCCGCGTGGCTCACCGCTCGCGGATCGAAGGCGGACTCGGCCCGGGCCACGGCCGCCAGCAGCCGAGGTTCGACGCCGTAGCGGTTTCCGGCCTCCTGGAAGAGCGCCGCGTAGGGCGTGGCGCCGTCCACCGACCTCGCGGACATCGGGTTGACGGCGGGAGCGTCGATGATGCGCCCGATCGCCGTCGGCGTCTCGTAGACCGGCCCGATGCGCACCGCGAGACCCGGCCGCGGTGCCTCGATCATCTGCCCGTTGCCCAGATAGATACCCACGTGCTTCATGGGGTGGCCGCCGAAGCCGAGGAGGTCACCCGGGCGCGCGTCCGCGAGACTCGCGACCGGCGTACCCGCGAGGACCTGATCGCCGGCGAGCCGGGGCAGGTCGATCCCCAGGTCGGCGAAGACCCGCTGGACGAGTCCTGAGCAGTCCAGGCCGGTGTCGGGGTCGGTACCACCCCACACGTACGGGACACCGAGGTACTGCTTGGCGGTCGCGACGACATCCTCCCCGGTCGGTCCGGTGGGCGGCGTCGGCGCCGGTGCCGTCGCGGTCACCGAGGCGGCCGCCAGCGCGTGCGCGAACTGCGTCCCGGAGGTGGCCGACGGACCCGACAGCGCGGCGAGGTCGCCGCGGATCTCGGCGATGCGTGCGGTGACGGCGGCAAGACTCATCGGCCCTCCTCCTGACCGCGGATCCAGCGCTGTGCCGCGAGATCATCGAGTTCGCGCTGCTCCTGGCGGCGAAGCGCCTCGCGCCGCCGTTCCGCTCGCCGGACGAGCAAGGCCTCGACCGTCTGCACCTGGCGACGAGCCGCGACGAGATGGTCGCGCGCGTGATCGACGGCCGTGCTCGCCCGGCTCTCATCGGCCCGCGCCTCCGCCACGCGCTCGCCGACGAGGGCGCCGAGCTGAAGCGCGGCGGCGAATCCCGCGCCGGAGTCGTCGGCAACGAGGCTTTGCGAAGCCTCGAAGCGTTCCCGACGTCGCCGCGCCTCGACCTGCTCCGTCAGCGCGCTGCGCACGCCCAACCGGCCGTCACGCTCGCGCACGTCGCGGACCCGCAGCACGGCCCGCAGTCCCCGATCGTCCCCGGTCACGAGTCGATCACCTCCCGCAGCCGGGCCCACGCCTCGTCGAGCGGGACGGTCTCCTCCACGTCCTGGCGCAGGTAGGCCTCGATCGACGGCATCCGGGCGATGGCGGCGTCGGCATCGGGATCGCTGCCGGTGACGTACGCGCCGATCTCCACGAGCTCGCGAACCCGGCGGTGCGCGGCCAGCCAGGACCGCAGGCGCGCGGCGTCGGCTCGTTGCTCCGGCGACGTGATGGCGGGCGCGACACGCGAGATCGACTCGAGGACGTCGATGCTCGGAAAATGGCCGGCGGTGGCGAGCTCGCGCGAGAGGACGATGTGGCCGTCGAGAATCGACCGCGCCGCGTCACCGATCGGGTCCTGCAGATCGTCGCCCTCGATGAGCACGGTGTAGAGGCCGGTGATCGTCCCTCGATCCGAGGCGCCTGCGCGCTCGAGCAGCCCGGGGAGCAGGCCGAACACGCTCGGTGGGTAGCCGCGGGTCGCGGGCGGTTCGCCGGCGGCGAGACCGATCTCTCGCTGGGCCATCGCCACTCGGGTGAGACTGTCGACCATGAGCACGACGTCGCGCCCCTCGTCGCGGAACGCCTCGGCGATCCGCGTGGCGACGAACGCGGCTCGACGACGCTCGGGTGCCGAGGCGTCAGAGGTGGCCGCGACCACCACCGAGCGGGCGAGCCCGTCCGGTCCCAGATCGCGCTCGATGAACTCGCGGACCTCGCGCCCGCGCTCGCCTACGAGCGCCAGGACGCACACGTCGGCGTCGGTCCCGCGAGCCATCATCGACAGCACGGTGGACTTGCCGACGCCGGAGCCGGCCATGATGCCGAGCCGTTGTCCCCGTCCGGCCGGGACCAGCGTGTCGATGGCGCGCACACCGAGCCCCATCTGCCGGTCGATGCGCTGACGTGACAGTGGTGCCGGTGCAGGGAGGTCGACGTCGACCCAGACGCAGTCGTCGAGCGGCGCGCCGCCGTCCACCGGTCGACCGAGCCCGTCGAGCACCCGCCCGAGGAGTGCTTCGCCGGTCGGTACCTGCAGAGATCTCCCGGTCGCCGCCACGAGCTGCCCGGGGCGAAGGCCGGTCGTCGCGCCGAGCGGGACGCACGTGACACCAGCGCGGTCGACCGCGACCACCTCGAGTGGCGTGCCCGGGCCCGCGTCCGGATCGACCCTGACCACGTCGCCGACCGCCGCGGACACCCCTCGTACCCGGACCGACAGCCCGAGGACCCGCTCGACCGTTCCCCGTCGCACGGGCCGGAGCGCGGCGAATGCTCGGTCGCCGAGCGGGGGCTGATCGAGGACCGACGTCATCCTCTCCACACCTCCCCGAGCCGATGCAGCGCCGCAGTGAGGCGCCCGTCGATCACCGAGCCGTCGGCCAGCTCGACGACGACGTCGTGAACGGCCAGCGTGGCGTCCTCGCGGACCGCCACTTCGGCGTGGCGCAGCTCGCGAACCGCCTCCGAGGCGGCGGTCGCCGGGTGCAGGCGCACGGCGACCGCGCCGTCAGGTGGCAGCAGTCGCATCGCGCGCCGCACGACGTCCTGCGGCGGAGCGACCGCCAGTTCGCGATCCAGCACGTGCTCGACCAGCTCGTACGCCAGGGAGACGGCGCGCTGCTCGACGTGCGCGCAGAGCTCGGTGACGCGTTCCGTCGCCTCCGCGAGTGCGGCGGTCAGGGTGGCCATCGCGGCTTCGTGCTCGGCGGCGCGGGCGCGTTCCCGCTCGTCCCACTCCTGCTGAGCCGCAGCCGCACGCCGACGCGCTGCCTCGCCTTCCTGCTGCAGCGCCTCGCGGCGACCCGCACTCCAGCCGTGCGCGTAACCCTGCGCGCGCGCCGCGGCCCGGGTGCGTTCGGCCAGCCCGCCGAGCAGGTTCTCGGTGACCAGATCGCCGAGGACGTTGTCGTCGCCCAACCGGGTCCAGGCGCCGGTGCGGAGCTGCTGCACGACGATCGGACGCGGTTCGGCGTCACTCGACGAAGTCATCGTCGCCTCCTCGCCGCACCACGATCTCGCCGGATTCCTCCAGGCGCCGGATCGACCGGATGATGGCCTGCTGGGCCTCCTCCACCTGCGTGAGCCGCACCGGACCGAGCAGCTCGACCTCCTCGGCGAGGTTCTCCGCCGCGCGGCTCGAGAGGTTGTCGAGGATCTTGCGGCGCACCGCCTCGCCCACGCCCTTGAGCGCCATCGCGAGGTCGGGCAGTGCGACCTGGCGCAGGACGAGCTGCATCGATCGATCATCGAGCAGAACGACGTCCTCGAACAGGAACATCCGGCTGCGCAACTCGTCGGCGAGACCGGCATCGATCGCCTCGAGACCGGCGACGATCTGCCGCTCGGTCGCGCGGTCGGAACGGTTGATGATGCTGACGAGCGGGTCGAGGCCCCCGACCTGCGAGACGTCGGCGGGCTGCAGCATCGAGGAGAGCCGCCGCTCCAGAGTCGCCTCCACGGCGTGCACGAGGTCGGGGAGGGCGCGCTCCATCGTCGCGATGCGGTGCGCGATCTCGGTCTGCTGCTCCGGCGCCAGACCCGACAGCAGCATCGAGGCCCGGTCCGGCGGCATGTGAGCGAGGATCAGCGCGATCGTCTGCGGGTGTTCGTCGGCGATGAAGGACCGCAGCTGGGCGGGTTCGGCGCGCTGGAGGAAGGCGAACGGTGCCGGCGTGTTGGTGGCCGTCAGGCGTTCGATCATCGCGGTGGCACGTTCGTTGCCCAGCGACTGGCGAAGGATGTCCTCGGCCACCGACAGCCCGCCTCGCGCCAGATGCGCTTGGGCGCGGGCGATGTCCGCGAACTCGCTGAGCACCTCGTTCACCTCGTCGCGGTCGAGGCTCTCCAGCCGTGCGATCTCGGCGGAGACCACCTCGACGTCGGCTTCGGGCAGGTGAGCGAGCACTTGGGCCGCCCGGTCCCGGCCGAGCTGAACGAGGAGCACCGCGGCCTTGCGCACCCCGAGGCTCGAGACGACGTTCATCGATCCACCAGCCATCCGCGGAGCAGCGCGGCCACCTCGTCGGGTTGCTTCTCCACGAGGTCGACGATCTCGTTGCGGGTCTGCTGCTCGCGATCGCGGTCTGCCTGTTCGAGCGCGGTCATCGCGACGGTCTGCTCCACCTCGGACTCCCGGGCGAGCTGGTCCTGGCGCAGCTGTTCGACGACGACCGATGTCGCGGCGATCCGCTCCTCGTGCATGCGGCGACGGCGACGCCAGATCAGCCACGCCACCAGTGCGACCGCGAGCGCGATGATCCCGTTGCGCACCCACCCGAGGATTTCCGCCCGGCGCTCCGCCGCCTCGGCCGCCTCCAACTCGCTGGCAGCCTGCTCCTCCAGGGTGCGGTCGAAGGGCATCGCGCTGACCTGGACGGTGTCGCCGCGCGCCTCGTCGATGCCGAGAGCGGCGGTGACGAGGTCGGTGATGCGGCCCTCGGCCCCGACGGCCGACGGTGCGCGCTGATCCATCACGACGCCGACGTGCAGCGAGGTCACTCCACCCGGGGCAGCGGTCCGCGTCTCGACGCTGCGGCCGACGGCGTTGTCCGCGGTCGTCGACTCCTTCTCATAGCGCGACATCTCCCCCGGCACCTGACCGGCTTCGTCCATCTGTCCGTCGGGCCCGACCACACCGGTCGCGCCGCCCTGGGCCTGCGGGTCCCCCTCGTAGGTCTCGGTCGTCGAGCTCTCCGACAGCGGCGGGATGTTCGGCTCGTCGAAGTACCGGATGGTCTCGGTGGTGGTGTCGTCGAAGTCCAGGTCCGCGGTCACCTGAACCGAGGAGTTTCCCGGCCCCAGAACACGGTCGAGCATCGCCTGGAGCTTGCTCGACATCTGCTGCTGGAACTGCTCGACCTGTTGGTGTCGGTCGCCTCCGCCACCGGCACCCGAGCCGGCGACGGAGAGCACCTGGCCGCTCGCGTCGGCGATCGTGACCTGCTCGGGTGTGAGACCGTCCACGCTCGACGCGACGAGGTTGACGACCGCCTGCACCTGCTCGCCGGAGAGGGTGGCACCGCTACGGGTCTTGATCAGGACCGAGGCGGTCGTCGGGTCCTGCTCCTCGGCGAATACCCGCTTCGGTGGGATGGCGAGGTGGACGACCGCGTTCTCGACGCCGTTGATGGCACCGATCGTGCGCGCCAGCTCACCCTCCATCGCCCGCTTGAAGTCGGTCTGCTCCTTGAACTGCGAGGTGGAGAGATCCTGCTCGTCCAGCAGTGAGTACCCCTTCGCACTGTCACCGCTGGGCAGGCCCTGCCCGCTGAGCGCGATCCGGGTCTCATAGACCTGGTTGCGGGGCACCAGGATGGTTCCCCCGGCGTCGGTCAGTCGGTACGGCACGCCGGACGCGTCGAGCTGCTCGATGACCTGCGCCGCGTCGGCCGACCCGAGTTCGCTGTACAGCGGCGCGTAATCGGGCGTGGCGATCCATCGCACCACCAGGACGGCACCGACGAGCAGCGCGGCGGCACCGACCGCCGCCGCCACCTTCTGCCCCGTCGTCCAGGCGCGCACGATCTCGCTCGTCCGCGTCCACTGGCGCTGCAGCTGCTGCTTCATCCGATCGGCATCCGCATGATCTCGGTGAACGCCTCGACGGCTCGGTTACGGACCGCCACGGTCAGCTGCGTCGTCACGGCGGCCTCCGAGGCCGCGATCGTGTAATCGTGCAGGTTCTGCAGATCACCGGTCGCCGCGTCCACGGCCAGGTCGGCGGCCGCGTCCTGGGTCTGCTCGAGGCGCTCGATGCCCTGCAGTACCAGGTCCCCGAACGACGCGCGGGCCGGCGCCTCGGTCGGAGTGGGCCACTGCCCGGCGCCGATCCCCTCGACGGGTCCGACGGTCATGCTCCACGTCCGATCTGCAGCGCACTCGTGTACATGTCCTGCGCGTTCTTGGTCACCTGGGCGGACGCCTGGTAACCGCGCTGCGCCATGATCAGCTGCGCCATCTGGCTCGCCATGTCGACCTCGGGATGCCGCACGTAGCCCTCGGCGTCGGCGAGCGGGTGCTGAGGATCGTGCACGACGCGGCCGGTCGGGTCGCCGAGCGCGACGCCGCCGACCTCCACTCCGCCACCGGCTTGCGAGCGGGCGATGACGTACTGCGCGCGGAAGGCCTCCTGGTCGGTCGAGCGCACGGTGTTGACGTTCGCGATGTTGTGGGCGACCGCGTCCACCCACGCCTGGTGCATGCCCAGGCCCGAACCGGCGATACGCAGCAGATCGAAGGCCGACATCTCAGGCTCCCGTCGCGACGGTCCGCAGGAGCGCCTCACGGTCGCTCACCGCACGCGTCATCATCTGGTACTGAAACAGCGACTGCATCGCGGCCATGGTCTCCTTGCGCAGATCGACGTTGTTGCCGTTCGCCCCGACTGGTGTCCGCGTCGCCTCCACCGCCGGGGTGATCGGATCGCTCATGACACTGCCGTCCCGTACGGCGGTACGTAAGGAATCCTCGAAGACGACGCTGCTCGCCCGGTAATGGGGCGTGTCGACGTTGGCGATGTTGTCGGCGACGACCCGTTGGCGCAGCGCGAGCCCGTCGAGGGCGGCGTGCAGGGTCGAGGACACCGGGTCCGGAACGGCGAACGGCATGCTGTCTCCCACGCATGAGTCGAGGACATCGCCGTTCCATCGGCCAGTCGAGCGATCCGTGCTCACAGGCTCAGTCGGCAGGCGGGCGGCCGACCTGAGCGGTTCGATCGAGGTTCTCGCTCAGGCCGAGTGGTCGACGTAGAACGAGGGACGGTCGCCCTCCGCGCGTGGCGCGAGCCGCTCCACGTACTCACGTTGCTGGCGGGTGGCGGTCACGTGCTCGACCATGTCCTGGACGGCGCGCAACTGACGTGCGTGCAGCAGCCGCGCACGTTCGACCATGTCCTCGGGGATCGGGCCGGCGACGTCGCCAGGGACCCACGGGGTCAGCGGCCGCCCCGGCTCCCCCGGCGTCGCGAGGATCTGCTCCGCCTGGGCGACGTCCAGCTCGAGACGGTCGAGGGCGGCTTTCCACGCCGCGCGCCAGGCGCGTTCGCTCATGACGCCATCGACTGTCCGGCCGTGCGCCAGGTCTCCGCGAGCGCGACGCACAGGTCGAGGCAACCGGAGGTGAGTTGCCGATCCCCGGTCGTGTTGGCGCGGATGAGTTCCGCGAGCAGGAAGTCGTAGAGGCTCGCGAGCTGCGGCGCGCCCTCCCAGGCGTCGACGTCGAGCGTGACGCGCAGTTCCGCGACGATGTCCTGGGCGTGGAGCAGGTGCTCGTGCCCGCCCGCCCGATCGTCGCGTTCGTGAGCGGCGAGTGCGCGGCGGACGTCGAGAACGAGGCGGTCGAGCAGCATCAGGAGCAGTTGCTGCGGACTGGCGGTCTGGACCGTGGCGCTGAGGTACGCGGCACGCGGATCGGCTGAGGTTGAGAGGTTCATCGGGCGATCACCTGCTGCTCGAGGATGCGTTGAGCGACGAGAGTTGTCCGGCCAGCCAGTCCGCTTGCCCCTGCATGGTCGCGAGTGAGGTCTCCAAGGCCGTGAATTGGCGCGACAGCGTGTTGCGGCGCATCTCCAGGCGCAGGTCCCACGCGTCGATGCTCTCTTGGAGCCGGGTCACCGTCGAACTGCGTCCGGCGATAGCGACCGACACGAGCCCCGTCCCGGATTCACTGGCCGCGGTGGCGGTCTCCTGGATGCGACCGGCGAAGCCAGCGGCACCCGCGCCGAGAGCGCTCCGGGTCCCGGCAGGATCGGAGCCGAGTGCGGCGGAGAACTTCTCCGCATCGAAGGTCAGCGTCCCGTTGCGGGTGGTCTGGATACCGACGTCGGCAAGGGAGCCACTGCCCGGAAAGACCGCCTCGAGCAGATCATTGCGGACAGTGCGCAACTGACTGTCGCCAGCCAAGGGCCCTGGTGCTCCGGGGGTCGAGGCGGTGAGACGGTCGATCTCGGCCAGGACCTCGTTCACCGCCGCGACGAACTCCTTCGCCGCGGCCACGGGTTTCGCTTCGTCGGCCTTGACCTCCACGGACACCGACTCTCCGACGGCAGCTGCACCGATGGTGAAGCTCAGTCCGGAGACCACATCGGCGAAGGTGTTGCTCGAGGACGTGACCCGATCGCCGTCGACGACGATCACGGCATCGCGGCCCGCCGCTGCCGTCCCCCCGCCGAGGATCGGCGACCCGTCCTCGGCGGTGAGCGTGAACGCGGACTCCGCGCCGGTCGCGACGCTCGTGACCGAAAGCCGCAGAGTTCCGTCGTCGAGCTTGACCGTCGAGGCGCGCACGCCGGTTCCGGAGCCGTTGAGCGCATTGACGACGGCCGCGAGCGTTCCGTTGGCGGCGTCGATCGTGCGCGTCTCCCCGTCGACGGTGAGGCGCAGTGACGAACCGGCGGGAACGACCTGGTCGGTCGGTAACGCTGCATCGTACGTGATCCGGTGCGCCGTGGCGGTGCTCTCGACGTCGATCGTGTAGTGGCCCGGCACTCCGCCGGACAGGGTCGCCACGGATACGCCCTGGTGTGAGCTCGTGGCGGCGAGCGAGTTCCAGGTGTCGGCGCCCCCGAACTCCTTGGCCTTCGTCACCAGCGCGGCCAGGCGGGTGTTGAGTCCTTGGAGCACCTTGACGCGGTTCTCCTCGGTCGCCAGCTTCGTCTTGAGCCGATCCTGAGGGACGGCTTCCAACGCCATCAGCTGGTCGACGATGGCGCGGGAGTCGAAACCGGACAAGCCACTGATGCTCGCAGTGCCAGTTGCCATGGGAACCTCCTCGGCGACGGTCTCGGCGCCGTCGGTGCCGTCAGGGGATGCCGGTGGGGCGGCGCTCAGCCCCGCCCCACCGGCTCAGCGGTGATCAGCGCAGGAGCTGGAGCACCGACTGCGGGGCCTGGTTGGCCTGGGCGAGCATCGCGGTACCGGCCTGCGAGAGGATCTGAGCCCGCGTGAAGCTCATCATCTCCGAGGCCATGTCGGTATCGCGGATGCGGCTCTCCGAGGCCGACAGGTTCTCCACGGCCACGTTGAGGTTGTTGATGGTGTGCTCGAAGCGGTTCTGCAGCGCACCGAGGTTCGCTCGGGCCGTCGAAACCGCTCCGATCTGCGTGTCGATGAGCCCGATGGCCGTCTGCGCCGTGTCCGCATCGGTGAAGTCGACCGCCGCGAGGGCCGTCGCGACGTCGGCGATGTTGGCCGTCGTCAGATCGACCTGGATCCGGCTGGACGCATCGCCGTCGGCACCGACCTGGAAGTTCAGCGTCCCGGCCGAGCCGTCCAACAGCTGGGTGCCGTTGAAGTTGGTCGACTCCGCGATGCGGGTCAACTCGGACGTGAGCTGGGTGACCTCCTCGGTGATGTTGCTCCGCGCATCGGCGTTGTTGCTGTCGTTGCCCGCCTGCACCGCGAGATCACGCATGCGCTGCAAGATGGCGTGGACTTCGGTCAGCGCGCCCTCGGTCGTCTGCACGACCGAGATGCCGTCCTGGGCGTTGCGCACGGCGACCTTCAGACCGCCGACCTGCGAACGCAGGCCCTCGGAGATCGCCAGGCCGGCAGCGTCGTCCGCCGCCCGGTTGATCCGGAAACCGCTGGACAGCTTCTCCAGCGACTTGGACATCTGTCCCTGCGTGACAGACAGATTGCGGTACGCATTGAACGCGTCGATGTTCTGATTGATCCGCAGACTCATGGTGGATTCCCTTCCGTTCTCGAGTCCTGAGCAACCCCGTCCGTGGGGTTGCTCGGAGTTCCGATCGGCAGGGTCTCCCCACACCTGAGCTCTTCACCCAACCCGATCGACCCGGAGAACGCGCTGAGTGTGACGTTTCGCAGCCGAATCGCCCGATTTCAGCTGCGAAACGTCACACTCAGCGGGTTCGTCAGGCGGTGGCCGGGCTTCCGAGCGCGCTGGCGGCGGCGTCGCGGCGGTTCATGACCGCGCTGACGTACGCCTCCACCCGCCGGGCCGCACGGCCGGGGGCCGCTGCGGCCTTGGCCGCGTCCGCAGCCTCGGCGGCCAGCGCCCGTTGCATCGCGGCCCGGATGAGCGTCAGCGCCTCGGCACGGATCTGCGAGATGCGCGACTCGGTGACGCCCAGCTCGGCCGCGAGCTCGGCCATCGGCAGTTCCTGGAGGAAGTACCCCTCCACGACACGGCGCAACCGCTCGGGAAGTTCCGCGATCGCGTGAACGAGGTAGTCCAGTTGCTCGCGATGCTCCACCATCTGCTCGGGCGTCGGCCCGTGCGCCGGCAGGAGGTCGGCGATGACGCTTCCCGCCGGGCTCGACAGGGCGATGATCTCGGCTCGGGCGACGTCCTGGTCGTTGGCCAGGACCTCGTCGACCGGAACCCCCATGGCCGTGGCGATCTCGGCGTGCGCGGGGACGCGGCCCAGCGCGCCCGCCAGCTCGGCCCGGGTCCGCTCCACCTCACGGGCGCGGCGACGCACCGACCTGGACGCCCAGTCCACCGCCCGCAGCTCGTCGATGACGGCTCCCCGGATGCGCCGGACCGCGTACTTCGCGAACGGCACCCCGAGCGAGTCGTCGAACGACCGTGCTGCTTGGACCAGGGCGGCGAGTCCTGCCGCCGTGAGATCGTCCCGGCTGACGTGAGCCGGCACTCGGCTCATCATCTCCCGGACCACGTGCCCCACCAGGGGCATGTGATCGACGATCTCGTCGTCATCCGCTGACCGAGCGGTGTTCCCCATGCGCCGCCTCCTCAGGCTCGTCACCACGTGACATGGGGCGGGAGAGCACATCGACGATCGCGCCGGGGGCGCGCGGTCGGCGTGTTCTCTCGCCAGAGTTGAGCTTCGGCGTGTTTCCCTCCACAACCGATTGTGATGACACTTCTAGCACGAAAGGACCATCGGAGGAAACTGCTTTGGTGCAAACGTCACAAAGCGGTCATCTGCCCGTTTCCGCCACGAGTGCGTCTCGGCGGCCGCAGAAAGGTGACCGTGGCGTGGACCCGGCACCGGTACGATCGCAGAATTCCAGCTAGCATCCTCAGCACCGTGACCGAATGGCCGATGGGAGTCTCGTGGAAGAGTTGTCCCTCCTGTTGTGGCGAGAGCGCGAGCTGCTCGACACACTGCTGTTCAAGCTCGAGCTCGAACAGCTCGTCCTGTCCTCGGGGCGGACGCGGTGGCTCGCTCGTTCGGCCCGTGAGGTCGAGGCCGCGTTGGAGGCCATCCGCGAGACCGAGGTGCTCCGCGCCGGGGCCGCCGAGGCCGTCGCCGCCGAGCTCGGCCTCGACCCGGACCCGAGCCTGCGGGCACTCGCGGATGCGGCCGGCGAGCCGTGGTCGACGATTTTGCACGAGCACCGGGACGCCTTCCTCACCGTGACCGGCGAGATCCGCCAGCTCGCGGACACCAATCGAGAGCTCATCACGAACGGCCAGCGTGCGGCGAGGGAGATGCTGATGGACATCACCGACAAGGACACGTATCGAGAGGACGGCGGTGCTGACACCTCGGCCGTCCGACCCCGCTACTTCGACCAGGACCTCTGATGGCGGGGTCCTTCGCGAGTTTCGGCAGTGCGCTCTCGGCCCTGCGCCACAGTCAGGTCGTCGCGGACATCGCCGCGGGCAACATCGCCAACGCCGGGACCGAGGGTTATCACCGGCGGCGGGTCGAGGCCGCCTCCGGCACCATGCCGATCACACCCGCCCGCTGGTCGCATCCGGCCGTCGGCCAGGGGTCCGGCGTCTCGGTGCTCGACGTGTCTCGGATGACCGATCCCCTGCTGGACGCCCGCGCCCGCCGCGAGCACGGGCGGATGGAGCAACTGGCCGTGCGGACCGAGACCCTCGCCCGCCTCGAGTCGGGAATCGGTGAGCCCGGCGACCATGGCGTCTCGGCCGCGATGGCCTCGTTCCGCCAGGCATGGCACGACCTCGCCAACCAACCGAGCAGCGACGCGGCCCGCAACCAGGTCATCTCCGCCGGCGTGGAAGTGGCCGAGGCCCTCGCCACCCAGGCGCGCCGCTTCGGCGAGGAGGCCACCGACCAGCGCACGGCGCTCGGCGAGTTCGTGGCCGAGACGAACGCGCTGACCCAGGAGCTGGGGCAGCTCAATGAAGCCATCGCACGCGACCGGCTCTCCGGCGTCAGCAATCCGGACCTCATCGACCAACGCGATCGGGTGGCGATGCGGCTGAGTGAGCTCACGGGGGCCACCACCGAGGTGCGCGCCGACGGCGGCATGGATGTCACGCTCGGCGGCGCATCGCTCGTCAACGGCAAGGAGGTCCAGCCGCTGACGATCACGGCCGAGGACCCGCTCGACCTCGCGATCAGCGGGCCGACCGGCGACGTGCCCGTCACCGCCGCCGTCGGCGGGGCGATCGGCGCGACCGTCGAGATCATCACCGTGACGATTCCCACGTACCTCGCGGGCCTGGACGCGACGGCCGCCCAACTCGCGGACGACGTGAACGCCGCGCACCGCGCGGGCTACACCGCGGACGGCTCGCCGGCGGGCGACTTCTTCACGTACGGCCCCGCTGCGGCCTCCTCACTGCACGTGGCCGTCACCCAGCCCGGCGAGGTCGGCGCGTCCGGTGTCGCCGGCGGTGCCGTCGACGGGTCGAACGCGACCGCCGTCTCGGACAGCATCCGCGGCGGCGAGGCGGCGTACCGCTCCTTGGTCACCGACTTCGGTATCACCGTCGCCACCGCAGACCGTCTCGCCCGGAACCAGTCCGTCCTCACCGACCAGATCGACCTGAGCCGGCAGCAGATCGCCGGCGTCAATACCGACGAGGAGGTCATCTCCATCGCCCAAGCGCAGCGGAGCTTCGAAGCGGCTTCGCGGGTGATCACGGTGGTCGACTCGCTTCTCGACACGCTCATCAACCGCACGGGGGTGCTCCGCTGATGGCCATCTCTCGCGTGACTCACCAGATGATGACGCAGCGCGCCGGATCGAATCTGCAGAACAACTTGCAGCGACTGGCCGAGATCCAGGAACATTTGTCCACGGGACGCCGCCTGAACCGTCCCTCCGATTCGCCTACGGATGCGTCCACTGCCATGCGACTGCGCTCTTCACTCGCCGACCACCACCAGTACGTCCGCAATGCCGAGGACGGGCTCGGGTGGCTCGGGCAGATCGACAGCACCTTGCAGGGGGTGTCCACGGCGGTCCGCCGGGCCTACGATCTGGCGCTGCAGGGCAGCAACACCGGCTCCATGGGCGACCAGGCCCGCGAGGCGCTCGCCCAGGAGATCGATCAGATCCGCGAGGGCATCATCGACTCGGCGAACACCACGTATCTCGACCGTCCGGTGTTCGGCGGTCTCACTCCGGGCTCGGTCGCCTATGACGCCGACGGTCAGTTCGTCGGGACACCAGGGGCGGTGGAACGTACCGTCGCCGACGGCGTGACCATCCGGGTCGATGCCGACGCCGCGGCCACGTTCGGTCCGCCCGGCGCCTCGGTGTTCGACGTGCTCGCCGACCTCTCGACGGCGCTGCGCAACAACGACGCGGACGCGATCGCGCAGGGCGTCGACGCCTCCAAGGCGGCGCTCGACCGCATCACGTCCAGCCTGTCCGAGGTGGGCCTCCGTTACGCCCGCGTCGACCAGGCCGCCCAGTCCGCCCGCGACGCCGTTCTCGACCTCACCTCGTCGCTCAGCGGCGTGGAGTCCGCGGACCTGCCGAGCACTCTGGTGGAGCTGCAGATGCAGGAGGTTGCGTACCAGGCCGCTCTCGCGGCCACGGCTCGCGTCCTGCAGCCGAGCCTGGTGAGTTTCCTGCGATGAGCGCCCCCACCACGGACATCCCCACGATCCGCTTCGTACGGCCGATCCCCGGGTTCCCCGAACTTCGCGATTTCGCCCTCGTCCGCCTCGACGACGACGGCGTTTTGTGCGAGCTGCGGTCGCTCGACGGCGACACCCACTTTCTGGTGGCTCCGCCACAGGTGTTCGTCGAGGGCTACGCACCGCAGGTCGCCGAAGACGCCATCGCCGCGCTGGAGCTCGATGCGGCCGACGACGCGGTCGTGCTCGGCGTCGTGACGGTCGGGAAGAGCCTTGCGGCCAGCACCATCAACCTCGCGGCGCCGATCGTCGTCAACGTCCGCAGCCGGCTCGCGGCCCAGGTGCTCGCCGACGACGCCGACAGCGACGCGGTGCGCACCCCGCTGGCACCGCTGGCCACGGTATAGCGTGGTCGCATGCTCGTTCTCAGTCGTCGCGTCGGTGAGCAGCTCATCATCGGCGACGAGGTCACCGTCACGGTCCTCGAAGTCAAGGGCGACGTCGTGCGCATCGGCATCGAGGCTCCCCGCTCGGTCCCGGTGAACCGCGCAGAGCTGCTCGTCGAACTGCAGGACAGCAACCGCGACGCGGCCTCCCCCGCGCCGGATCAGGTCGATTCCCTGCGCGCTGCGCTGCGGCGCGAGCCCTGACCCCTCACGCGAGAGCGGTGCGTCCTCAACCTGACGCCTCGTTGAGCGGTGCGTCCTCAACCCGATGAGGGCGTCGATACGTTCACCACGCACCGCCGCCCACCGCGATACGTTCACCACGCACCGCTCAGGCAGGGAGCGGGTGCAGATACGACAGAACCCCCGGGCCGAAGCCCGGGGGTTCTGTCGTAGAGAGTCAGTGACTCACTTGAGGATCTTCGTGACGCGACCGGCGCCGACGGTGCGGCCACCCTCGCGGATCGCGAAGCGCAGACCCTCTTCCATGGCGATCGGCTGGATCAGCTGAACGCTCATCTCGGTGTTGTCGCCGGGCATGACCATCTCGGTGCCCTCGGGCAGCGTGACGACGCCGGTGACGTCCGTGGTGCGGAAGTAGAACTGCGGACGGTAGTTGTTGAAGAACGGCGTGTGACGGCCACCCTCGTCCTTGGACAGGATGTAGACCTGGCCCTCGAACTCCGTGTGGGGAGTCGTCGAACCGGGCTGGATCACGACCATGCCGCGCTCCACGTCCTCGCGCTTGGTACCACGCAGGAGCAGACCGACGTTCTCGCCCGCCTGACCCTCGTCGAGGAGCTTGCGGAACATCTCGATGCCGGTGACGGTGGTGGTCTGCTTGTCGTCGCGGATGCCGACGATGTCGACCGTGTCGTTCACCTTGACGATGCCGCGCTCGATACGACCGGTGATGACGGTGCCACGACCGGTGATCGTGAAGACGTCCTCGACCGGCATGAGGAACGGCTTGTCCGTCTCACGCGGGGGCAGCGGGATGTACTCGTCGACCGCGTTCATCAGCTCGAGGATCGACTCGCCCCACTTGGCGTCGCCCTGGAGCGCCGGGTGAGCGGCGACCTTGACGACCGGGACGTTGTCGCCGTCGAACTCCTGCTCGTTGAGGAGCTCACGGACCTCCAGCTCGACGAGCTCGAGGATCTCCTCGTCGTCGACCATGTCGCACTTGTTGAGCGCGACGACCATGGCCGGAACGCCGACCTGGCGAGCCAGGAGGACGTGCTCACGCGTCTGCGGCATGGGACCGTCGGTCGCCGCGACCACGAGGATCGCGCCGTCCATCTGCGCCGCACCCGTAATCATGTTCTTGACGTAGTCGGCGTGGCCGGGGCAGTCGACGTGCGCGTAGTGACGGTTCTCGGTCTGGTACTCGACGTGCGCGATCGAGATCGTGATGCCACGCTGCTTCTCTTCGGGCGCCTTGTCGATGGCGTCGAACGCGTAGTCGTCGTTCAGGTCCGGGTACTTGTCGTGCAGCACCTTCGTGATCGCCGCGGTCAAGGTGGTCTTGCCGTGGTCGATGTGACCGATGGTGCCGATGTTCATGTGCGGCTTGGTCCGCTCGAACTTCGCCTTAGCCACTTGGGGCTCCTCCTGGATTGATTGTTGCTGTTGAACGCCGTGTGGTCACCCGATGACGAGTACCTCAGGCCACCTTATTCGATGGTCCGCTGTTACTCGCCGCGGGCCTTCTTGATGATCTCTTCGGCCACGGCCTTCGGAACCTCGGCGTAAGAGTCAAACTGCATCGAGTACGAAGCGCGGCCCGAAGTCTTGGACCGCAGGTCACCGACGTACCCGAACATCTCGGACAGCGGCACCAGAGCCTTGACCAGCTTGGCTCCGCCGTATCCCTCCTCCATGGACTGAACCTGTCCACGACGGGAGTTGAGGTCGCCGATCACGTCGCCCATGTAGTCCTCGGGCGTCGTGACCTCGACGGCGAACATCGGCTCGAGCAGGACCGGGTTGGCCTTGCGCGCCGCCTCCTTGAACGCCATCGAGCCGGCGAGCTTGAACGCGAGCTCGGAGGAGTCGACGTCGTGGTACGCGCCGTCCTCGAGCGTCACCTTGACGTCGACCATCGGGTAGCCGGCGAGGACACCGAACTGCATGGCGTCCTGCGCACCGGCGTCGACCGAGGGGATGTACTCCTTCGGCACGCGGCCACCGGTGACCTCGTTGACGAACTCGTAACCGCCTTCGCCACCGACGATCGAACCGTTCGGCTCGATGCCCATGATGACCTTGGCGAACTGGCCCGAGCCACCGGTCTGCTTCTTGTGCGTGTAGCTGACGCCGTCGACCTTCTTCTTGATGGTCTCGCGGTAGGCGACCTGGGGCTTGCCGACGTTGGCCTCGACCCGGAACTCACGCTTCATGCGGTCGACCAGGATGTCGAGGTGGAGCTCGCCCATGCCCTTGATGATGGTCTGGCCGGTCTCCTCGTCGGTGTGGACCTGGAACGTCGGGTCCTCCTCAGCGAGGCGCTGAATCGCGACACCGAGCTTCTCCTGGTCACCCTTGGTCTTGGGCTCGATGGCGACCTCGATCACCGGATCGGGGAAGGTCATCGACTCCAGCACGATCGGCTTGCTGGAGTCGGCCAGGGTCTCGCCGGTCGTGGTGTCCTTCAGGCCCATGACGGCGACGATCTGCCCGGCACCCACCGACGCGATCTCCTCGCGCTTGTTGGCGTGCATCTGGTAGATCTTGCCGATCCGCTCCTTGCGCCCCTTGGTGACGTTGAGCACCTGGGTACCAGCCTCGAGTCGACCCGAGTAGACGCGCACGAAGGTCAGCTTGCCCAGGTGCGGGTCGGCCGCGATCTTGAAGGCGAGGGCCGAGAACGGCGACTCCTCCGACGGATCGCGGGTGTCCTCGACGTCCTCGTTGTCGGGCTTGTGGCCCTGGACCGAACCGATGTCGAGCGGCGAGGGCAGAAAGTCGACGACTGCGTCGAGCAGCGGCTGAACGCCCTTGTTCTTGAACGCGGTGCCGCACAGGACGGGGTTGAGCGCCGTGGACAGCGTGGCGCGACGGATCGCAGCCTTGAGCTGGTCGACGCCGATGTCCTCGCCCTCGAGGTACAGCTCGGCGATCTCGTCGTCGACGTCGGCGAGCGTCTCGAGCAGCGCCTCACGCGCCTCGGCGGCAGCGTCGGCGAGCTCGGCCGGGATCTCCTCGACCTCGTAGTCCTCGCCGATCGAGGTCTCACCGCGCCACGTCAGGGCGCGCATGCCGACGAGGTCGACGACACCGAGGAAGTCGGACTCGGCACCGATCGGCAGCTGCAGGACCAGCGGGGTAGCACCGAGGCGCTCGCGGATGGTCTTGACGCAGAAGTCGAAGGACGCGCCGGTGCGGTCGAGCTTATTGACGAAGCACATGCGCGGGACGCCGTACTTGTCGGCCTGACGCCACACGGTCTCCGACTGCGGCTCCACGCCGGCGACGCCGTCGAACACGGCGACCGCGCCGTCGAGGACGCGCAGCGAACGCTCCACCTCGACGGTGAAGTCGACGTGGCCGGGGGTGTCGATGATGTTGATCTGGTTGTTCTTCCACCAGCAGGTCGTCGCAGCGGACGTGATGGTGATGCCGCGCTCCTGCTCCTGCTCCATCCAGTCCATCGTGGCGCCACCCTCGTGGACCTCACCGATCTTGTAGTTGATGCCGGTGTAGAAGAGGATGCGCTCGGTGGTGGTGGTCTTACCGGCATCAATGTGCGCCATGATGCCGATGTTGCGAACGCGCTTGAGGTCGGTCGTGATGTCAGTAGCCATGGGAGCTTTCTGCGGTGATCGCGGCTAGTGGTCGGACTCGCTGTGGAAGGAGGCCCGCCACATCGCGAGGTGAGTGATTACCAGCGGTAATGGGCGAACGCCTTGTTGGCTTCGGCCATCTTGTGGGTGTCCTCGCGCTTCTTGACGCTCGCGCCCAGTCCGTTGCTGGCGTCGAGCAGCTCGTTCATGAGTCGCTCGGACATGGTCTTCTCACGGCGCTCCTGGGCGTACTTGACGATCCAGCGCAGCGCGAGGGTGGTCTGGCGGCCCGGACGGACGTCGACCGGAACCTGGTAGGTGGCGCCACCGACACGGCGGCTCTTGACCTCGAGGCTCGGCTTGACGTTGTCGAGCGCGCGCTTGAGCGTGATGACCGGATCGGTGCCGGTCTTCTCGCGGGTGCCCTCGAGGGCGTTGTAGACGATGCGCTGCGCGACCTGCTTCTTGCCGTCGAGGAGCACCTTGTTGATCAGCTGGGTGACCAGCTGGCTACCGAAGACCGGGTCGGTCTCGATGGCACGCTTGGGAGCGGGACCCTTGCGAGGCATCAGCTCTTCTCCTTCTTCGCGCCGTAGCGGCTGCGAGCCTGCTTGCGACCCTTCACGCCCTGCGTGTCGAGCGAGCCGCGGATGATCTTGTAACGAACACCCGGCAGGTCCTTCACACGACCACCACGAACGAGCACGATCGAGTGCTCCTGGAGGTTGTGACCCTCGCCGGGGATATAGGCGGTGACCTCGGTGCCGCTCGAGAGCTTCACACGAGCAACCTTCCGCAGCGCGGAGTTCGGCTTCTTCGGCGTCGTGGTGTACACGCGCGTGCACACGCCACGGCGCTGCGGCGAACCCTTGAGCGCGGGCGTGTTCGTCTTGACCACCTTGGACTGGCGGCCCTTGCGAACCAACTGGTTGATCGTGGGCACTACATGCTTCTTTCTGCTGACCGATGTTGTTGCCTGAAAGGTGACGCGGCCCCTGCGAATCGTCGCCGATTCGGTGGGCACGCACGCCGGCCTGACAGATGTCAGGCACAGCGCATAAGCCTACCGGAGCCGGTGAGACGGGTCAAAATCGAGGTACCCTTCACCGAGTTCCAGCGTATCGAGCGGCCCCAAGCGGCAGGGGTTCAGGGCACGCGAGGCCCGGCGAAGAAGTCGACGGCAGCACCGGTCAGGTCCAGCCGATCGCTCGGGAGCCGGTTCCACAGCGCCAGGTACAGCTCGGAAACGGTGCCGCGCGCCACGCCGACCGCGTCGGCCTCGCTGCTCACGATCATCGGGGGTTGCAGGGGATTCTCGCCCGGCACCAGCGTCCAGACGCGGTCGATGTCGGTGGCGACGAGATCGATGGGGCCACGGACCACAGGGGGACGGCCCCGCGCGACCATCCGCCGTAGAAAGACGCGCAGCAGTTCGCTGACGCCGTCGGCGGCCACGTCGTCGGTGATCCCCCACCCGTACTCGGGGCGGCCCAGCGCCTGCGCAAGGTCGACGGCATGAATGGTCGTCTCGTGCAGTTGCCGGCGCGACCAGAACGCGGCGACCTCGTCGATCTGCGCGAAATTGGGCGTCGGCTCGTCGCCGTCGACGGCTTGGAGCGCGGCGAGCAGCGCGGTCGCGATGCCGGCGTACCACTCCTCCAGCGGCTCGGTGGGCCGGGAGGCCGGCTCGTCCGCGATACGTTGACCGCTCAGCACGGTCGCCGCCGCCCAACGGTGGACGTTGCCGAGATGAGCGACGAGGTCCGCGACCCTCCAGTCCGCGCATGCGGGGACTGGTTCGTCGCCCTCCGCTCCCATCGTCAACTCGGTGAACCGGGCCATCGCATGACCGAGGGCGATGAGCGGGTCTTCCATCACCTCACCTCGACTCTCGCGCCAGCAGCTCGGCCAAATGCAGGCTGTCGACGTCGGTGAGGTCGTCGATCTGGATACGGCAGCTGAAGCCGTCGGCGAGCACGATCGTGCCCGGCTCGGCGTCCCTTAGCGCGGGCAGGAGCTGCTGTTCTGCCACGCCGAGGGAGACCTCGTAGTGCCCCTTCTCGACGCCGAAGTTGCCGGCCAACCCACAGCAGCCGCCGAGCCGCTGGATCTGCGCACCCATCGATTCCAGCAGCGCCAGGTCCGGTTCGAACCCGAGCACCGAGGAGTGGTGGCAATGCGGCTGCACGATGATGCGCCGACCGCTGAGGTCGGGTGCCTCCCACTCTTCGTCGCGCCGCAGGAGCTCGGCGAGGGTGAGCACTCCCCCGGCGACCTCGGCCGCTCGGGGGTCGTCGATCAGTTCGACGGCGTCCGAGCGCAGCACCGCGAGACAGGAGGGCTCGAGCCCGACGACCGGGACGCCGGCTGACACGAACGGATGGAGCTGCTCCACCGTGCGCTCGATCAGCTCCCGGGCCGTCTCGAGCTGACCCGTCGTGATCCAGGTGAGTCCACAGCACTGCGGCCGCTCCAGCAGTTCCACCGCGTATCCGGCCGCCTCGAGAACCTCGACGGCCGCGCGGCCGGAGGTCGTGCCGAAGTACTCCGTGAACGAGTCGGCCCACAGCAGGACGCGCTTGTCGCCTCGAGGAGTGTGGCCGCGCAGCTGCCGACTGAGGGTGCGCGTCGCGAACCGGGGCAGGCTGCGGCGCTGATCCACACCTGCCACCCACCGGGCGATGTGCACGATGCCGGGGATGCGCAGCGCCAGGTTGGCCAGACCCGCAACCGGTGCGGTCAGCCGTGCCCAGAAGGGCAGCCGCCCGAGGATGTAGTGGCTGCGGGGACGGCGCTTGCCGCGATACGTCTGGTAGAGCACCTCGGACTTGTACGTCGCCATGTCCACGCCGGTCGGGCAGTCACTCAGGCAGCCCTTGCAGGACAGGCACAGGTCGAGCGCCTCGTGCACCTCAGGGCTCGACCAGCCCTCGTCGACGAGACGACCGTCGACCATTTCCTGCAGCACGCGAGCTCGGCCGCGCGTGGAGTCCTTCTCCTGACGGGTCGCCTGGAAGGACGGGCACATGACACCGCCGGTGGCCTGGTTGGCCGCGAGGCACTTACCGACGCCGGTGCAACGATGCACGGCGGCACCGAAGCTCCCCTCGTCATGTAGGAGCCGTAGACCCTGACGCGCGCCTTGACGTCCGGGTCCCCAGTCACGGTGCTGACCGCGCAGGTCCGCCTCGACCGGACGCGGTTCCACAAGGACGCCGGGATTCAACAACTGGTGCGGGTCGAAGACCTGCTTGATCTGCGCGAAGAGGTCTGTCGCCCGGTCCGAGTACATGAGCGGAAGCAGCTCGGAGCGGGCCCGGCCGTCGCCGTGCTCACCGGAGAATGACCCCCCGTGGGAGGCGGCGAGGCGCGCTGCGTCGAACAGGAACTCGCGAAACACCCGGTGTCCGTCGGGCGCGTCGAGCTCGAAGTCGATCCGTACGTGGACGCAGCCGTCGCCGAAGTGGCCGAACGGGACGCCGTGGACGCCGTACTCGTTCATCAGGGTGTCGAACTCGCGCAGATAGGCCCCGAGGCGTTCGGGCGGGACCGCGGCGTCCTCCCAGCCCGACAATGCGGGCCGCTCGAGCGCCCGGCCCGCGAGGCCGGCGCCCTCCTCGCGGATCCGCCACAGGACGGCCTGCTCGATCGACGACGTGACGTGCCGGTGGCCCAGGGCCCCCGCCGCCCGCACGACCTTGGCGGCGCGGTCAGCGAGCTCCGCGGCGTCGTCGCCGGACAGCTCGACGTAGAGGTAGCCGCCGCCGTCAGGAAGATCGGGGACGGCGGTCGTGCCCTTGGCGGCGCGGTACACCTCGACGATCCGGGCGCCGAGACCCTCGCACGCGGTCGGCGAGAACGGCAGGACCGCGGGCGTGTGGTCGGCGGCCTCGGCCATCGAGGGGTAGGCGAGCACGACCAGGTGCCGGTGCGCCGGGTCCTTCACGAGGTCGACGGTGGCCCCGAGCAGGAGGGCGAGAGTGCCCTCGGTGCCGGCCATGAACGAGCCGACGTCGAACCCGCGCTCGGGCAGCAGATGCTCCAGGCTGTAACCGGAGACCTGGCGGCCGAACCGTCCGAACTCGGTGCGGACGGTGGCGAGGTCGGAGCCCACCACCCCGCGCAGCTTCTCCAGCGTCGGCGAGGCGACAGCGACGTCGCGCCCCACCTGGATGCGCTCTCCGCCGATCGTCAGCAGGTCGAGCGCGGCCACGTTGTCGGCGCTGCGACCGTAACCCAGAGCGCGGTTGCCGCACGCGTTGTTGCCGATCATCCCGCCCACCGTGCAGCGGGTGTGGGTCGACGGGTCCGGGCCGTAGCGCAGTCCCAGCGGCGCGGCGGCGCGCTGGAGGGCCGCATGCACCAAGCCTGGCTGCACCTCGGCGGTGCGGGTGGCCTCGTCGATCGCGAGCACGCGGTTCATGTGCTGCGCGAAGTCGACGACGATGCCGGTGCCGACGGCATTACCGGCGATCGAGGTGCCCGCTCCCCGGGCGGTGATCGGCGTCTCCGTCTCTACCGCGACGGCCGCGATGGCCATGACCTCGTCGATGTCGCGCGGCCGCGCGACGACGCGGGGCACGACGCGGTACAGCGACGCGTCGGTGCTGTAGAGCGCCCGCGTCAGCGACGAGTCGTCGACATCGCGCACGCCGCGACGGCGCAACGCGGCTGCGACGTCCGTCGTGGTGGCCGCGACCTCGGCTACCACAGCTCCACCGAGGCATCGAGGATGGCCGCGATGTCGTCCTCGCCGACGGCCTTCGGGGCCGTCGCGAGCAGGCGCTGCTGCTTGAGCGCACCCTCGACGAGCGCGTCGTGGTGACTCTCGTCGAAGCCGACCGCCGCCAGCCCGTTCGGGATGCCGACGTCGCGCATGATCGAACGCAGCACCTGCGGGAGCAGATCCTGCGGACGGTCGGCGCGCGCATCCGGATCGAGCAACCGGGCAGCGCGAACGTGCCGGTCCGGATCGGCGTCGAAGGTGAACGCGAACGCGGCCGGCGCGGTGAGTGACACCGCCATGCCGTGCGGGACCATCGCGTGGTCGGCGTCGTAGCCCTGGGGCCGGAAGCCCTCCGGAACCTGACCGGCGATCGGGTACGCGTTCGCGTGCGGAATGTGCACGCCGGCGTTGCCGAAGCCGAGACCGGCGAAGGTCGCCGCCATCGCCATCTGCTCACGCGCCTGGACGTCGTCACCCTGCCGCACGGCCGTGCGGAACGCGCCCGCCATCAGGCTCAGCGCCTTCTCGGCCCACAGGTCGGCGATGGGATTGGCGCCGCAGTACGGCACGCGCTCATCGGCCCGCTTGTGCTCATAGGAGGTGTAGGGCCGCGCCGTGTAGCTCTCCAGGGCGTGGCACAAGATGTCCAGGCCGGACGCCGCTGTGACGCCGGCCGGCTGGCTCACGGTGAGTTCGGGATCGACCACGGCGTAGACCGGCCGGAGCCGGGCGTGCGAGATACCCGTCTTGACGTGCTGGCTCACCACGTCCAGGACGCAGATCGTCGTGCTCTCACTGCCTGTTCCCGTCGTGGTGGGGACGGCGATCAGCGGCAGCAGCGGGCGGCGCGGGGCGCGTCCGCCGCCCACGGGCGCGTTCACGTAGTCCATGAGTTCGCCCTCGTTGGTCAGCATGAGGTCGACCGCCTTGGCGGTGTCGATGCTGCTGCCGCCGCCGAAGGCGATGACCGCGTCGAACGGCGCGGCCGCACGGGCGAACTCGACGGCCTCGATGAGGCTCGCGTCGGTCGGCTCGACTCGGGTTCGGTCGAAGACGACCACTTCTCGCCCGCTCGCGCGGATCTCCTCGGCGAGCGCGGCGGGGGCGCCCGTCGCCGCGACGCCCGGATCGGTGACCACGAGCACCCGATCGACGTCCCAGTCGCCCAGGTCGGCAGCGATCTCGTGCCGGGCTCCGGCCCCGAACTTGAGCCGGGGTGCCCCGTAGGTGAAGACGGTCTCGGGTTGGTCGGGGTGGAAGGCCGCCACGTCATCTCCTTCGCCGCGCGTGACTGTGGTCAGAAGGATACGCGCCACGCCGGACGGCACGGTTGGTGCGTGGCCTTAGGCTGGTCCGGAACGGATCGGTACGAACGAGGTGGAGATGAAGCGCAGACTGATGGTGACGGCCGGCGTGAGCGCAGCCCTCTTGGCTCTCACGGCCTGCGACTCGGGCAGCACCACGCCCGCCCCGTCGGCGTCGCCCACCGCGCTCGCCACCCCCGAGGACGCTCCCGTGGACAGCCACGAGTCCGGCCTGGAGAGCCCCATCGTCTACGGGCTCACGGTGCCGCGCGGCGCGGTCCAGCTCGGTCCGCTCGTGCAGGTTCGCAGCCAGGAGTTGCTCGACACCTACCGTCCCGAACTCGAAGCCATCCTCGCGGAGCGCGCAGCCGAAGAGGCCGCGGAGCAAGCTGCCGAGGAGGCCGAGAACGAGGGCGAACCCTCCGACGACGCTTCCCCCTCCCCCACGCCGACACCGACCCCGACCGACATCCGACCCGAGCGCGACACCTTCTCCCCGCTCGAGGAGCCTCCGCTGCCGGACACGGTGACCTCCGTCATGCGCATCGACGAGGATCCCACGGAGGTGACCCGGTCGATGCTCGCGCAGATCGACGTCCTGCTGCCCGACGAGGAGATCGTCACCGACGACCTCGGCCGCCACTGCGCCTCGGAGAACAACCGCATCACGCATTGCGCACTCGACGTCACCGGCACCACGCCCGGTGATCGCGAAATCCGTGTGCAGCTCGACATCGATCCCGGAGATCTGGCGACCCGCACGGCGAACGCCTACGCGCAGGAGCGGCCGGTCATGGTCCTCACCGTGACCTACATCGGAGACCCGCGCGAGGGCCAGGAGAACCGCGAGCCCGAGCAGCTCGACGACGTCGACCCGATCGACACCCCGGAGAAGTCGGGTCTCATCTGGCCCAAGATGGATCTCGACGCGCCGGGCGAGGGCCCGTTCCTCGGTGACTGGACCCCGCCGGAGGAGGGCCGCGTCCTGCTGACCGGGCACGACCCGGCGTTCGTCCTCGTCTACACCCAGCGCTCGACGGAGGGCGCTCAGATCGCCCGAGAGTACGTCGCCTCGAAGACGGGCGTCGAAGAACCCGTGCGGGACGTCGTCGCCTACCTCAATGAGGTCAACGCGGTGTACTCCGCGCAGGCGCCCGACGGCACCACGGCGCGGGCCGTCCACGTCGTCACCGCGCGCGGCAGCTACACCTTCCTGTTCTCGATCCCCCCGGCGTAATAGTCCCCGGTCGCCGAGGAGACCGGAGCTCTGCGAAGGCCCATGGAGCCATCGCAGGAGGGGCGTAGCCGCGATGGAGCGAGCGGCGTACCGAAGGGCGCCGCTACTCGACCACCGGCAATCGGTGGTCGAGTAGGAGGTCGCTCAGCGACCGACGTATCGAGACCACGTCGCGGTTCCTGAGTAGCCGCGAGGAACGAGCGGCGTATCGAAGGGCGCCGCTACTCGACCACCTAGTTTTACCCGGCCAGGAGGTGGTCGAGTAGGAGGTCGCTCAGCGACCGACGCATCGAGACCACGTCGCGTCAGATGGTCTCGATACGCTGCTCGGCTCGCGTTACGGCGTGTAGTCGGCGAGGCGTTCCATGACGTAGTCGACGACCGGAAGGGTGGACAGCGCGGCCACGTCCGTGAGCGGCACCCAGGCGGCCTCGTCGGTGGTGCCGTCGACCTCGACGACCCGCGGCTCGACGCCGGGCTCGACCGTCACTGCGTACAGCACGTGGACGCCGTGATAGTCCTCGTACGCATCGTGCCGGCCATGGTCGATGACCCGGAGCGAATGGATGTCGACGAGCCGGACGGCACTCGCCGTGAGCCCGGTCTCCTCATAGAGCTCGCGCCGGACGGCGTCGTGCGGTGCCTCGCCGTGGTCGACACCGCCTCCGGGCAGCGCCCAGTACCCCACGGGATAACCACTGGGCGAGATCTTGGTGAGCAACAGGGCGCCGTCGCGGACCACGACCGCGTACGCGCCCAAGCGTTGCGTACGTCGCGGGCCGGTGAGTGAGGGCGTCTGCTCAGGGCTGCCGAACTCCGTCATCTCGGTAGAGTCAATCACAATGACATCGCTCGCCCCGCTCGCCCACGAGTCGAAGAAGCCGAGGGAACGCGTCGCGTATCTCGACAACGCGCGCTTCTGGGTCATGCTGCTCGTCGTCATCGGTCACTCGCTGACCGAACTCGTCGTCATGAACTCGGCACGTGGCGTCTACACGTGGATCTACCTGTTCCACATGCCGTTCTTCATCCTCATCTCCGGGTACACGGCTCGCCACTACGTGGGTGACTTCCGGCAGGTGCGGCGGATCGTCGCGACGCTCATCGTGCCGTATCTGCTGGTCGAGACGTCACTGCAGCTCATGACCCGCCACTACGACGGTGAGCCCGAGCATCTGATGATCCTGTCGCCGCAATGGGTCGGTTGGTTCCTCGCCGCGCTGTTCGTGTGGCGGCTCACGACGCCCATCTGGCGAGCGCTCAAGTACCCGGTCACGACGTCCGTCACCATCTCGCTCGCCTCGGGGCTCATCGAGATCCCGAACGTGCTGGCGCTGCCGAAGGTGCTCGGCTTCCTGCCGTTCTACGTCATCGGCCTGCACTTCAATCGCGAGCTGTTCCTGCGGCTGACTCAGCTGCCGTATCGCGTGGCGGGTGCCGTGCTGCTCCTGGGTTCGCTCGCGGTGTCGCTGCTCTTCGCCGACCATCGGTTCCCGACGCAATGGCTGCTGTATCGCGGCCGTTACGACGAACTCGACGTGTCGATGTTCGAGGGCGTCGCCGTGCGCGGATTGCTCATCGCCCTCGGTCTGCTGCTCACGCTCGCGGCGCTCTCGCTGGTGCCGCGCGGCCGTTCCATCACGACGGTGCTCGGCTCGCGCACGCTGTACGCGTACCTCCTGCACGGCTTCATCATCATCTACCTGGATCGCCAGTTCGGCCTGTGGGCCGCGATCGAGCCGTACGGGGCCACAGCCGTCCTCGGCTGCATGATCGTCGGCGCGGTCGTCGCAGTCCTGCTCATGACCAAGCCGGTCGCCACGGCGTTCCGGCCCGTCTTCGAGCCGAAGCTCGCCTGGATGTTCCGTGACCCGTCCCAGGACGTGCACCATCCACCGCGCGAGGTTCCGGTGTGGAAGCAGCAGAGCCGCCGCGCACCCGCGACGCGTGGCGACGATCCGGGGTCGGCCCCCTTCACACGCCTCATCCGCTGAGGCTCAGCCCACCGGACGCGCGCGGCCGGTGGGCGGTGCGTGGTCAACACATCGCCCCCTTGAGCGGTGCGTGGTCAACACATCTCCCACTCGAGCGGTGCCTCGTCAACCTGTCGAGAGGCCGGAAACGTTGACCACGCACCGCTCCTGGCTCGGATACGTTGACCAGGCACCGCGCCGCGCGCGAACAGGTTGACCACACACCGCGCCTCACGCGAATACGTTGACCACACACCGCGCCTCGCGGAAACGTTGACCACGCACCGCGCCTCACGCGAACACGTTGACTACGCACCGCGCTTCGCGGCGCGCGGCCGGAGACACGACGAAGCCCCCGCCGGAGAACCGGCGGGGGCTTCGTCGTGGAGCGTCAGTTGTCGAACGACGTGAAGTCGAAGTCGTCCAACGCGACCGGAGCAGAATCCGACGGCCCGAACTGGTAGTCGAAGCTGTCGTACCCAGCCACGGCGTACGCGTTCTGGCGCGCCTCCTCGGTCGGCTCGACCCGGATGTTGCGGTACCGGTCCAGACCCGTACCGGCCGGGATGAGCTTACCGATGATGATGTTCTCCTTGAGGCCACGCAGGGAGTCCGACTTGCCCTGGATCGCGGCCTCGGTGAGCACCCGGGTCGTCTCCTGGAAGGACGCGGCCGACAGCCACGACTCCACGGCGAGCGACGCCTTGGTGATGCCCATGAGCACCGGACGGCCCGAGGCCGGCGTGCCACCCTCGGCCACCACGCGGCGGTTCTCCTCTTCGAAGAGTGCCCGGTCCGCGAGGTCACCGGGGATCAGGTGCGAGTCGCCCTGCTCGATGACCGTGACGCGACGCAGCATCTGGCGCACGATGATCTCGATGTGCTTGTCGTGGATCGCCACACCCTGCGAGCGGTAGACCTCCTGCACCTCGTCGACCAGGTGCTCCTGCGCCCGACGGACACCGAGGATGCGCAGAACCTCCTGCGGATCGGGCGTACCGTGCGTGAGCTGCTGACCGACCTCGACCGAGTCGCCGTCGCGGACCAGCAACCGGGCGCGCTTGGTGACCGGGTACTCGATCGGCTCCGAACCGTCATCGGGGGTGATGACGATCTTGCGGGTCTTGTCGGTGTCGTCGATCTGCACGCGGCCAGCGGCCTCGGTGATCGGGGCACGGCCCTTGGGCTGACGCGCCTCGAACAGCTCGACCACGCGCGGCAGACCGTGGGTGATGTCGTCACCGGCCACACCGCCGGTGTGGAAGGTCCGCATGGTCAGCTGCGTGCCGGGCTCACCGATCGACTGGGCCGCGATGGTACCGACGGCCTCGCCGATGTCGACGAGCTTGCCGGTCGCCAGCGAACGTCCGTAGCACTTGGCGCACGTACCGGTCTTGGCTTCGCAGGTCAGGACCGTACGGACCTTGATCTGCTCGATGCCGGCCTCGACCAGCTGGCCGATCTCGACATCGCCGAGGTCGCCGCCGGCGACCACGAGCACCTCGCCCGTCTCCGGGTGGGTGATGTCCGTGGCTGCGTTGCGGGCGTACGCCGAGGTCTCGACGTTCTCGGCCTTGACCAGGGTGCCGTCCTCGAGGCGCTCACCGATGATCTTCGGCAGACCGCGTTCGGTACCGCAGTCCTCCTCGCGGATGATGACGTCCTGGCTGACGTCGACCAGGCGACGGGTCAGGTAACCCGAGTCGGCCGTACGCAGCGCCGTGTCGGCCAGACCCTTTCGGGCACCGTGCGTGGCGATGAAGTACTCGACCACGCTCAGGCCCTCGCGGTAGTTCGCCTTGATCGGACGCGGGATGATCTCGCCCTTCGGGTTGGCCACCAGGCCACGCATCGCGGCGATCTGACGCAGCTGCATCATGTTGCCGCGGGCACCGGAGTTCACCATCATGTAGATGGGGTTGTCCTCGTGGAAGGTCTCGCTCATCTTGTCCGCGACCTCACCGGTGGCCTGCGTCCAGATCTCGATGAGCTCCTGGCGACGCTCGTCCTCGGTGATGAGACCGCGGTCGAACTGCTGCTGGACCTTCGCCGCCAGATCCTCGTACTTGGCGAGGATCTCGGGCTTCTCCGGCGGGCTGACGACGTCGGCCATCGAGATGGTGACGCCCGAACGGGTGGCCCAGTGGAAGCCGGTGTCCTTGAGGTTGTCCAACGCCACCGCCACGTCGACCTTGCTGTAGCGCTCGGCGAGATCGTTGACGATCGTGCCGAGCTCCTTCTTGCCGACCTGGAAGTTGACGTACGGGTAGTCCTCGGGCAGCGCGTCATTGAAGATCGTGCGGCCCAGCGTCGTCTCGCGGCTCTCGTCGCCGATGCGGATGCGGATCTTGCTCTGCAGCGTGATCTCCCCGCGGTCGAACGCCATCTGCGCCTCGGCCGGCGAGCTGAACGAACGCCCCTCGCCGGGGTGGCCGTCGCGCTCGAGCGTCAGGAAGTACAGCCCGATGATCATGTCCTGGGTGGGCATGGTGACCGGTCGGCCGTCCGACGGCTTGAGGATGTTGTTCGTGCTGAGCATGAGGATGCGGGCCTCGGCCTGCGCCTCGGCACTCAGCGGCAGGTGCACGGCCATCTGGTCACCGTCGAAGTCGGCGTTGAACGCCGAGCAGACGAGCGGGTGGATCTGGATGGCCTTGCCCTCGATCAGCTGCGGCTCGAACGCCTGGATACCCAGACGGTGCAGCGTGGGCGCACGGTTCAGCAGCACCGGGTGCTCGGTGATGACCTCTTCGAGCACGTCCCACACGACCGGGCGAGCACGCTCGACCATGCGCTTGGCGCTCTTGATGTTCTGCGCGTGGTTGAGATCGACCAGGCGCTTCATCACGAAGGGCTTGAACAGCTCCAGCGCCATCTGCTTGGGCAGACCGCACTGGTGCAGCTTGAGCTGCGGGCCGACCACGATGACCGAACGGCCGGAGTAGTCGACGCGCTTACCGAGCAGGTTCTGACGGAACCGGCCCTGCTTGCCCTTGAGCATGTCCGAGATCGACTTGAGCGGGCGGTTGCCCGGACCCGTCACCGGACGCCCGCGACGACCGTTGTCGAACAGTGAGTCGACGGCCTCCTGCAGCATCCGCTTCTCGTTGTTGACGATGATCTCGGGCGCGCCGAGATCCAGCAGCCGCTTGAGGCGGTTGTTGCGGTTGATGACGCGGCGGTACAGATCGTTGAGGTCCGACGTGGCGAACCGACCACCGTCGAGCTGGACCATCGGACGCAGCTCCGGCGGGATCACCGGGACGGCGTCGAGGACCATGCCCTCGGGGCGGTTGTTGCTGCCCATGAAGGCCGAGACGACCTTGAGGCGCTTGAGCGCACGGGTCTTGCGCTGACCCTTGCCGGTGGCGATGACCTCGCGCAGCTTCTCGGCCTCGGCCTGGAGGTCGAAGTCCTGCAGGCGCTTCTGGATCGCCTGGGCGCCCATGTAGCCCTCGAAGTACTGCCCGAAGCGGTACTGCATCTCGCGGTAGAGCATCTCGTCGCCCTCGAGGTCCTGGACCTTGAGGTTCTTGAAGCGGTCCCAGACCGCTTCGAGACGATCGATCTCGCGCTGAAGGCGGTCACGACGCTGCTTGGCCTCGCGCTCCGCGGCGTCCTTGACCTTGCGCTTGGCATCGGCCTTGGCGCCCTCGTCCTCGAGCTGCTTGAGGTCCTCTTCGAGCTTGGCCATCCGCTCGTTGACCTCGTTGTCGCGCTTGTTCTCGAGCTGCTGGCGTTCCATATCGATCTTGGCCTCGAGCGAGGACAGATCGCGGTGGCGCGCCTCCTCGTCGACCCGCGTGATCATGTAGGCCGCGAAGTAGATGACCTTTTCGAGGTCCTTCGGCGCCAAGTCGAGCAGGTAGCCCAGACGGCTCGGCACACCCTTGAAGTACCAGATGTGCGTGACCGGGGCGGCCAGCTCGATGTGTCCCATGCGCTCACGGCGGACCTTCGAGCGGGTGACCTCGACGCCGCAGCGCTCGCAGATGATGCCCTTGAAGCGCACGCGCTTGTACTTGCCGCAGTAGCACTCCCAGTCCCGGGTGGGACCGAAGATCTTCTCGCAGAAGAGGCCGTCACGCTCGGGCTTGAGCGTGCGGTAGTTGATCGTCTCAGGCTTCTTGACCTCACCGAACGACCAGTTGCGGATGTCGTCGGCGGTCGCGAGACCGATCTTGAGCTGATCGAAGAAGTTCACGTCGAGCACGTTGTCTTCTTTCCCTTTCGAAATTCTGTGGTGCGAAGAGGGGTCCGAGCCGTGGCTCAGACCTCCTCCACGGAGGAGGGCTCACGGCGGGAGAGGTCGATGCCGAGCTCCTCGGCAGCGCGGAAGACGTCCTCCTCCGCGTCGCGCATCTCCACGGCAGTGCCGTCGGCGGAGAGCACCTCGACGTTGAGACACAGCGACTGCATCTCCTTGACGAGCACCTTGAAGGACTCCGGGATACCCGGCTCCGGCACGTTCTCGCCCTTGACGATGGCCTCGTAGACCTTGACGCGTCCGAGAATGTCGTCGGACTTGATGGTCAACAGCTCCTGCAGCGCGTAGGCCGCACCGTACGCCTCGAGCGCCCAGACCTCCATCTCACCGAAGCGCTGGCCACCGAACTGGGCCTTACCGCCGAGCGGCTGCTGGGTGATCATCGAGTACGGGCCGGTCGACCGCGCGTGGATCTTGTCGTCGACCAGGTGGTGCAGCTTGAGCATGTACATGTAGCCGACGCTGATCGGGTCCGGGAACGGCTCGCCGCTGCGGCCGTCGAACAACCGCGCCTTGCCGTCGGGACCGACCATGCGCTCACCGTCGCGGTTCGGCAACGTCGAGTTCAGCAGACCCTGCAGCTCGTCCTCACGGGCGCCGTCGAAGACCGGCGTCGCGACCCGGCTGTCGGCCGGCGCCTCGGCGGCGTCGATCTTGCGCAGTCGCTCTGCCCACTCGTCCTTGACCTCGTCGGCGACCTTCCAGCCGGCCTTGGCCAGCCAGCCCAAGTGGGTCTCCAGCACCTGACCGACGTTCATGCGGCCGGGCACACCCAGCGGGTTGAGCACGATGTCGACCGGCGTGCCGTCCTCGAGGAACGGCATGTCCTCGACGGGCAGGATCTTGGCGATGACGCCCTTGTTGCCGTGACGGCCGGCGAGCTTGTCACCGTGGCTGATCTTGCGCTTCTGCGCCACGTAGACCCGCACGAGCTGGTTGACGCCCGGGCTGAGCTCATCGCCCTCGGCCGCGTCGAACACGCGGACGCCGATGACCGTGCCGGACTCGCCGTGCGGCACCTTGAGCGAGGTGTCACGGACCTCACGGGCCTTCTCGCCGAAGATCGCGCGCAGGAGGCGCTCCTCGGGGGTCAGCTCCGTCTCGCCCTTCGGCGTGACCTTGCCGACGAGGATGTCACCGTTGCCGACCTCGGCGCCGATGCGGATGATGCCGCGCTCGTCGAGGTTGGCGATCATCTCCTCGCTGACGTTCGGGATGTCGCGGGTGATCTCCTCCGGGCCCAGCTTGGTGTCACGCGCGTCGACCTCGTGCTCCTCGATGTGGATCGAGGTCAGCAGGTCGTCCTGGACCACACGCTGGCTGAGGATGATGGCGTCCTCGTAGTTGTGGCCCTGCCAGGGCATGAAGGCGACCAGCAGGTTGGTGCCGAGCGCCATCTCGCCCTCGTCGGTGCAGGGGCCGTCGGCCAGCGGCGTGCCGACCTCGACGCGCTGCCCCTCGCGGACCAGCGGGCGCTGGTTGGTGCACGTGCCCTGGTTGGAGCGGCGGAACTTGGCGAGGCGGTACGTGGTGTACGTTCCCTCGTCCTCCATGATCTCGACCGCGTCGGCCGAGACCTCCTTGACCACACCGGCCTTCTTGGCCACGGTGACGTCGCCGGCGTCGACGGCGGCACGGAACTCCATACCGGTGCCGACGAGCGGGGCGTCGTTGCGGATCAGCGGCACGGCCTGACGCTGCATGTTCGCGCCCATCAAGGCGCGGTTGGCGTCGTCGTGCTCGAGGAACGGGATGAGCGCCGTCGCGACCGACACCATCTGGCGCGGCGAGACGTCCATGTAGTCGACCTCGACCGCGGGACGCAGCTCGGCCTCGCCGCCGCGCTGGCGGACGAGCACCATGTCCTCGGCGAAGGCGCCGTCATCGGTGAGCGGCGAGTTCGCCTGCGCGATGATGTAGCGGTCCTCGTCGGTGGCGACCAGGTAGTCGATCTGGTCGGTGACGACACCGTTCTCGACCTTGCGGTACGGCGACTCGATGAATCCGAACGCGTTGATGCGGCCGAACGACGCGAGCGAGCCGATCAGGCCGATGTTCGGGCCTTCCGGCGTCTCGATGGGGCACATGCGGCCGTAGTGCGACGGGTGGACGTCACGGACCTCGTAACCGGCGCGCTCACGGGACAGACCACCGGGGCCGAGGGCGTTCAGACGCCGCTTGTGCGTCAGGCCCGCGAGCGGGTTGTTCTGGTCCATGAACTGCGACAGCTGGCTGGTGCCGAAGAACTCCTTCAGCGCCGCCACGACCGGCCGGATGTTGATCAGCGTCTGCGGCGTGATCGCCTCGACGTCCTGCGTCGTCATGCGCTCGCGCACGACACGCTCCATGCGGGCCAGACCCGTGCGGAGCTGGTTCTGGATCAGCTCGCCCACGGTGCGGATGCGCCGGTTGCCGAAGTGGTCGATGTCATCGGCCTCGACGATCGTGGTGCCCGCGGGCGCCTCGATCTCGGTGCGCCCGTCGTGCAGCGCCACGATGTACTTGATCGTCGCGACGATGTCGTCGATCGTCAGCGTCTGCTGATCGAACGCCTCGGCGGTACCGATCTTCTTGTTGATCTTGTGGCGACCGACCTTGGCGGTGTCGTAGCGCTTGGGGTTGAAGTAGTAGTTCTCCAACAGCGTCTGCGCGGCCTCCTTGCTCGGCGGCTCGCCCGGACGCAGCTTGCGGTAGATGTCGAGCAGGGCGTCGTCCTGACCGGCGACGTTGTCCTTCTCCAGGGTGAGCCGGATCGACTCGTACTCGCCGAACTCCTCGAGGATCTGCGCCTCGCTCATGCCGAGGGCCTTGAGCAGGACCGTGACGCTCTGCTTGCGCTTGCGGTCCAGGCGCACGCCGACGGTGTCGCGCTTGTCGATCTCGAACTCCAGCCAGGCGCCACGGCTCGGGATGACCTTGGCCGTGAAGATGTCCTTGTCGGACGTCTTGTCGGCGGTGCGCTCGAAGTACACGCCCGGCGAACGCACGAGCTGGCTGACGACGACACGCTCGGTGCCGTTGATGATGAAGGTGCCCTTGTCGGTCATGAGCGGGAACTCGCCCATGAAGACCGTCTGGCTCTTGATCTCGCCGGTGTCGTTGTTCATGAACTCGGCGGTGACGAACAGCGGGGCGGCGTACGTGACGTCGCGGTCCTTGCAGTCCTCGACCGAGTACTTGGGCGGCTCGAAGCGGTGGTCGCGGAACGAGAGGCTCATCGTCTCGGAGAAGTCCTCGATCGGGGAGATCTCCTCGAAGATCTCCTCCAGACCCGACTTGGTGGAGACGTCGTCGCGGCCGGCGGCGAGCGCGGCCTCGACGCTCTCCTTCCAGCGATCGCTGCCGATCAGCCAGTCGAAGCTGTCGGTTTGGAGAGCGAGCAGTTCGGGAACCTCGAGTGGCGAGGAGATTTTGGCGAAGGAGATGCGGCGGGGAGCCGAGACGTGCTGGGTGGTGCGGGCGTTACGCGAGGCGGCCAAGAGAAGTCCTTCCGAAAGACTCGCAGGCGAATGACTCATTCAGTTCGGTATGGTTGGCGCACAGAGCCGTGCCGAAGGGATCCACCGGAGGGCATGACAAAGGGCGCGCGAAGAATCAGTCTAACCCGAACGCCACGCCCATGACAAGCCGCGTCTTGACAACCGATGAGATTTCGGCAACTATCGGTCTTTTTCCTCGTCGCCGCCGGGCGTGTCAGCGCTTGCGGGGGCGGTCCCGCTCGATGCGTAGCGCCCGTAGCGTCGTCGCAAGCGCGTCGTAGTGACCCACGAGCATGACGAACTCGATGAGTTCGCGTTCGGTGTAGTAGGACGCCAGCTCGGCCCAGGTGGCGTCGCTCAGGTCCTTGGTGGTGACGAGTTCCTCGGTGCCCGCGAGCAGCGCACGATGCCGTGGCGCCCACTGCGACGAGCGCGGATCGCTGCCGATCAGCTCGAGCTGCCGGTCGGTGATCCCGGCGCGCCGGCCCAGCCGGCGGTGGTGGTCGAGCTCGTAGGCGGACTCGCGCAGCGCCGCAACGCGAAGGATGACCAGCTCGGTCTCGAACCGCTCGAGCCGGCCGAACGGCATCATGGTTGCCGACTGATGCAGCCATCCGCGAAAGAGGCCTCGCGCGCGGCCGAGGGTGCTGAACACGTGGGCATCCTGGACTCCCGCGACGCGCGAGAGCAGGCGCGCGATCCCCCAGTTCAGGAGACCGAGCTGCCGGCGGCGGCCCGGTGCGATGCGCGGCGTCATCGGCTCGTCGAGGTCGGTTGGTCCGTGGTCAGCCCCGCGTTCTCCTCGCGGGCGATACGCAGCGCCTCGGGCAAGGTGCGCCGGGCATAGGTCTCCATCACCGGTTGGACGAGCGCGCGCAGCGGGAGCACCGCTCCCACCCAGGCCGGAGCCACGATCCGGCGCGAGCGGCGTGCAATGCCCCGCTCCACCCGGTCGATCGCCGGCTCCAGCGGCGATGCACCCGACAACGAGCCCTGCGCGCCGAGTGCTGCCGCCGCTCGCGTCGAGAACCCCCGCGAGGTCATGTCGGTGTCCAGCTCGGCGAAGTAGGCGACCCCGACCCGCGCCCCCGTGTGTCGCAGTTCGCTGCGCAGCGTGTTCCCCAGCGCCTCGACGCCGGCCTTCGATGCCGAATACGCGCCGAGCAGCGGCAGATGGACCGCCGCCGCGGCTGAGGAGATCGCCAGCGCGTAGCCACGTTCGTGAGCGATGTGGGGGCCGGCGGCGCGCAGGGTGTAATACGTGCCGAGCAGATTCACCTGAATCGTGCGCTCCATGATGCGCGGGTCGCCGCCGACGAGCGGCAGCTGACCGGCCACGCCCGCGTTCGCGACGACGATGTCCAGCCCGCCCAGCGCCCGGGCCGCGTCGTCGACGGAGGCCGACACCTCGTCAGCGTGCGCGATCTCGCATCGTTGCCACATGGCCGCGCCGACCGTGTCCGCCACCTGCTCCAGGAGTTCGGGCTCCAGCCCGGTCAACGCCAGCTCCGCGCCGCGGCGAGCGAGTCGGGTCGCGAGAGCGGCGCCGATGCCGCGCGCGGCGCCGGTGATGAGGACGCGCCGACCCGCGAGGTCCTCAGCAGGTCTCCTCGGCATCGTGCCTCCCACGCGGTTGCAGCGGTGATCTCGTCACGCTAACAGCACCGATGCGCGCTGGCAGCCGAATGCGGTGAACCGCTCCCCTTACAGCGCGCGAATCTCGTCGACGAGCCACGTGCCCTGCGAACGCTCCATCGTCATGACGACGCGATTGCCGAGTACGGCGGGTTCCTCCTCGGCGCCGGCGATGAGCCGCACCTGGTCGACGAACACCAGCACCTGGACGCGATCGAGCGAACAGTCGTCACCGCACGGCACCGCGCCGGCGTCCTGCACCTGGGCCTGTACCTCGAACTCGCGTTGCGGGGCGATGTCGCGCAGCCCCGGCGCCACCTTGTCGAACTCGGACTGGAAGTCCGGCGTCATGAGCGCCTTCGCGTTCTCCTCGTGCTCGTCGAGCGCGTCGTGGCTGAAGGTGAAGATCGTCTCGGCGGCCTCGCCGGCGGCGCGAGAGGCCTGCCGGTTCGCCGCCTCGAGCCCCTGCTCTCCCCCACCGCGCAGTTCCCACAGTCCCCAACCGCTCAGCGCCACGCCCGCGGCCAGCGCGAGCACTGCCACCAGGACGCGCCACGACGGCAGGTTCGCCGGGCGCCGGAGCCGCGTGCTCTCGTCCGCGGCGGCGGGGGCGGCCGCGGACGAGTCCGGCGCGGCAGCTTGCGTCTTCGGGTCCACGACGGGCCGGCGCAGGGGTCGCGCGGGGCGGGCCACCGGACGAGGTCGTGGCGGAGCGGGGCGCTGCTCGGCGCTGCTCTCCTGCACGCGCGGTACCGACTCCCCCGCGATCCGGCGGCGGCGCGGCTTGCGCTGATCCTTCTGGCTCACTCCGGACCTCCCTCGTCGGTGGCGCCGGCGCCACCCTGCGGCACGGCGCTGGCCTCCACCGAGGCCACGCTCTCGAAGTTCTCGACCTTCCAGTCGTCGCCGTCCTTGACCAGATTCAGCTTCCAGCGGAAGTGACGCTGGACCCCGGCATCCTCGGTGTCGGTGTTGCGGATCGTCGCGTCGACGGCGACCAGCGTCTGGGCCGAGTCCTCGTCCAGGGTGGCGACGGCCGTGGAGAGGACCTCGGCGTCCCCACTGCTCTGCTGCTTCTCCTCGAGCGCACCGAAGATGGCGTCGATGACGCTGAACGCCTGCTCGCGGTACTCGTCGGTCAGCAGACCCTCGAGCCGGCTCTTGTAGTCCTCGACGTCGGCGACGTCGTAGGTGTTGTAAGCGACGGCGAAGTCGTTACTCACGCGGACGACCTGCTGCGCCTCCGCGGGTTCACTCGCACCGGCGATGCGGTCGCCGGATGCGATGAGCACGGCTCCGACCACGGCCAGCACGACGCCCACGACCGTCGCCCAGAGGGTCCATCGCTGTCGATGCTCCGCCTCCGTCACTGTGCCGCCACGTCGAGCAGCATCCATCCCCAGTCCTTCCCTTCCTCCGTCGCCGCAGGCACCTCCGTGCGGGGAGCGTACTCCGTCTTGGCCGCCTGCCGGGCGATGTCGTTCTCGGGCAATCGGCAGTCGATCGTCGTGTCGAACTCGCGACGCTCGACGTCAGCCGGGTTGCGCCGATCACGATAGCCAGAGCCGGGGCCGTGCTCGTAGTAGCTGCAGGTGTGCGGTGTCGGCGTGAGCACGAGCCCGAAGTTGGCGTCGTACTCGCCCTCCTCGTCGCTCGGCGAGACGACGGAGAAGGTGCCTTGGAGCAGATAGGGATACAGGATGAGGATCGACTGCAGGCCGATCTTGCCCTCGAGCAGCGGCTCGCCGGCCACCGCGAGGTTGTCGAGCAGTGCCGTGAGGTCCTCGGCGTTCTCGTTCACGACCTCGTCGAGGGTCTGCGCCGTGGGAGCACCGTTGTCGACGACGGCGCGCAGGTCCGGGTCGGCTTCGCGCAGCGTGTCGCTGAACAGGGCGAGATTCTCCGCGAAGGTCGCGATCTCGCTGCGCTTGTCGACCTGCGTCTGCAGCACCGTTCCGGACTTGCGGATCAGGTCCCGTGTGACGTCGATGTTGACGTGCGCCTCCTCGATGAACGACGTCGATGTGTCGAGGATCGTCTCGAGGTCGCGACCCGTGCCCTCGAAGGCCTGCCCCATCTCGGACACGACCGTGCTGAGACTCCCGGTGTCGATCGACGCGACGAGTTCGTTGGTGTTGATGAGGAGCGTCGTCGTCTCGATCGGGACTTCGGTGTGCCGCCGGGTGATGACGTCACCGGCCCGCAGATACGGCTCGCCGTCGCTTTGCGGCCGCAGGTCCACGTACTGCTCGCCGATCGCGGACTTGTTCGCCACGACGGCCTGGGCGTCACGCGGGATGTCGGGCGCGTCGTTCTCGATCGCCAGCACGATGTCGACCCCGTCGTCAGTGAAGTCGACCTCGTCCACGCGTCCGATCTTGATGCCGCGGTACGTCACCTCGGCGCCCTCGAAGATGCCTCCCGACGCGCTCAGCTGCGCACGCACCTCGTAGGTCCGGTCGAAGACGAGCCGGTCGATCTGGGCATATCGACCACCGACGATGGTGCCGCCGACGAGGGTCACGATGGCGAAGATCAACAGCTGGATCTTGGTCAGGCGAGTGATCACGGCGCGGTCACCACCTCGGTGAAGAGGGAGTCGAGGTCGCTGTCGGCTGCGGCCGCCGACGCTGGCGCCGTCCGGCACGAACCGAACCAGCAGAACGGGTTGAGCCACTCACGCAGCCCGCCCGACTTCTCCTCGGCCTGCTGCGTGGGGGTGGGCGAGGGCCTCGGCAGCCGCGGCTGCTCGCCCGGCCCGGGTTCCCCGCCCGGCTCGGGCACCAGCTCGTCGCCAGGCAACGCGTTCTCTCCGCCGGGAGGCAGGAGCCCCTCGACGAGGCCGAGCAGCTTCTCGGACGTCTCGTTGCCGGTCAGCGGCGTCTCCGGGGCGAGGTTGGCCAGCTCAGGGAGCGTGTCGAGACCGAAGCCCTCGAACAGCTGCTGCAGCTGCGCGGCGCTGATCTCCAACTTCATCGAGAGGTTGCCGTAGTCGCCCGTGCACACGCCGGTGTTGGCAGCGCGGTTCTGATTGCTGCACCGTCCGGCGGCACCCTCGACCGTGCCACCCACGAACTGATCGCTGAACGGGAACGTCAACAGCAGCTCCGAGGCCTGAGCGACGCTGTCGCCCGCCTCGACGAGGTTGGCGAGGATCGGTTCGAGGTGCTGCAACGACGCCACCGTGTCGGCCTTGGAGTCGCGGATCACGTGGGTCGCGGTGTCCCCGAGCCGATCGAGCGCCTGCAGCAGACCCACGATGTCCGCGCGCTGGCTCTCCAGCACCTCGAGCGCCTCGGGAAGCTCGTCGAGCGCCCCGGTGATGGCGTCGCGCTGCGCGTTCGTCTCGCGCGCGAGCCGGTCGACCTTCTCGAGCGCGGTCAGGATCTGGTCGGAGTTCGCATCGAGTTGTCCGATGAAATCGGTGGTGACGGCGATGAGATCGCGGACCTCGGCGTCCTTGTCACCCAGCGCGAGGTTGAGCTCCTTCACGATCGTGTTGGTCTTCTCCAGCGCGCCGCCGTTGAACAACAGCGAGGCGGCCGAGAGGACTTCCTCGACCTCGGGATTGCGGCCGGACCGGTCGAGGCCGATCACGTCGCCGTCGCCCAGCTGACCGCTCCCGCCCTCTGCCGGTGCGGCCAGCGACACGAACTTCTCGCCGAGCAGGTTCGTCTGGCGAATCGTGGCCTCGGCGTTGTCGGGGAGTTCCACGTCGTCGTGGATCAGCAGAGTGACCCGAGCGTTCCAGCCGTCGAGCTCGACATCGGTGACTCGGCCGACGGCGACGTCGTTGACGCGGACGGCGCTGTGCGGCACGAGATCGAGCACGTCGCGGAACTCGACCGTGACCTCGTACGGGTCAGAGCCCACGTCGGCTCCCCCGGGGAGCGGGAGGTCGTAGGGCGAGAAGCTGCACCCCGCGAGCAGCGCCGCGCCGGCGGCGGCCACCGTGGTCGTGGTGACGAGGCGGTTCACTGGGGCACCTCCATCAACTCGGCCAGCGAGCCGGCCCGCCGGTCGGTGGTCGGAGCCGGGCTCGTCACGGCTCCCGGAGCGGTGCGCGGGGCGGCGTCCGGCGAGCCGGCAGCGAGCAGGTCGGTCAGCGTCTTGCACAGACCGTTGTCGGACTCGCTCTCGTCGAGCAGGTTGCACAGCAGGCCGGCCGGGTCCTTGAATCCGCCGAGCAACAGCTCCTCGAAGCCGGCCCGGTTGTCGAGCGTGCCGTACTGGCCGTTGTAGGTCAGCGCGACGTTCGACAACACGGTGGGCGCATTGATCAACAGCTCCTCGAACTCGCCTTGACGCTTGCGCAGCACCTCCGACAGCGAGGTGATCTTGTCGACGTTGGTCCGCAGGACGTCGCGGTTCTCGGTGACCAGCGTGTTCACATCGGTGAGCGCGACGCTCAGCGCCTCGAGCGTGGCGGCGAGGTCGTCGCGCTCGGCCTCCAATACGCGCGACACCTCGGCGGTGCTGTCGTTGAACGCGCGGACGGTGGCGTCGTTGCGATTGAGCACCTCCACGAACTCCTCCACCTCGCGCACGCTGCCGAAGAGTTCCTCGGAGTTGGCGTCGAGGGTCGTCGACAGCTTGCTGAAGTTGCGGATCGTCTCGTTGACCTGCGCTCCCTGACCGTCCAGCTGACCGGCGAGGCTGTCGACGAGGCTGCTCAACGAGCCGTCCTCGTTCGCGCCCTCGGGACCGAGCGCGACCGCGAGGTCGTTGATAGACGAGTACACCTCGTCCAGCTCGACCGGCACCGCCGTGCGCTCGACGCCGATCGTGGCGCCGTCCTCGAGCGCCGGGCCGCCCGTGTACGCGGGGGCGAACTGCACGTACCGGTCCCCGACGATCGCCGGGGAGATCACCGCGGCCTGGACATCGCGCGGCAGGTCGTAGTCGCCGTCGTAGGAGATCGTGGCGGTGACCGTCTCGCCCTTCGGCTCGAGCTTCTCGATCCTGCCGATCGCGACGCCGAGGACCTTGACGTCCGATCCTTCGTACACCGCGGTCGTGCGGGTGAACTCGACCGTCACGGTCTTGTCCGTGTCGCGCGCGATCCAGGCGATCGCCGCCGCGGCGACGAGGGCGAGGACCACGACCACCACGACGAGCTTGGAGACGCCGGCCAGGCGCATGGCGAGTGCTTCACGCATCAGTTGGCACCTCCCAGGGCGTTGCGCAGTTGATGGGCGATGCCGAGATTCGGCGGCATGTTGCCGAGGTACACGTCGAACCAGGGGCCCGTGCCGAGAGCGTTCGCGTACACGTTGTAGAACCCGGGCAGGACGCGCAGCGCCTCATCCAGGCTCGCCTCGTGCTGGTGCAGCATCTCGGTGACCGCGTCGAGCTGATCGAGAGCCGGGCGCAGATCGGCGCGGGTCTCGTCCACGAGCGCGGACAGCTCGGTCGAGAGGTCGGTCGCGGCCACGAGCAACTGGTGGATCGAATCGCGCCGCGCCGCCACCGCCGAGAACAGGGTGTTGGCGTCCTCGAACAACGTCACGAGCTCCTCGTCGCGGGCGTTCAACACTCCCGTGACCTTCTTGATGTTCTGCAGCAGCGTGTTGATCTGCTCGTCGCGCGCTGCGAGATTGCGGGAAAGGTCCGAGACGCCCTGCAGTGCCGCCTGGAACTCCTCGGGCACGGCCGTGGCCACGTCGTTGAGCGTTCCGAGCGCCATGGAGATCTGCTCCACGTCGAGCTCATCGGTGGTGGTGCTGAGGTCGGAGAACGCCTCGACCACGTCGTACGGCGGTACGGTGCGCTCCACCGGGATCGTGGCACCCTTCTCCAGCTCCTGTTCCCCGTCGGGCACGAGGGCGAGGTACTGCGCGCCGAGCAGCGTGCGGATGCGGATCTCGGCCTTCGTCTGGTCGCCGAGTTCCGTGCCCTTGTCGAGCGTGAACGAGACCTTGACCTTGTCACCGTCGAGTTCGATGCCGTCGACATTGCCGACCGAGACCCCGGCCACCCGGACCTCCGCGTCGTCGGACAGCGACCCGACCTCGGCGAACTCGGCGACATACGTGTCGCCGCCGCCGATGATCGGCAGCCGGTCGGCGCGGAACGCCGCAAGGAGCAGCAGGGCGATCACGGCGAAGCTGAAGATCCCGATGACCGTGTGGTTGCGTTCGCGGAACGGCTTCATGATTCACACCTCGCTCCCCCGGCACCGAGGCCCTCGTCGCCGCCGAGCTTGAGCGGGATCTCCTCGGTGATCCCCAGCAACGGAATGGCCGGCAGGATCAGCTGACCCTTGAGCTCGCACAGGTAGAAGTTGAAGTAGCTGCCCGACGACGCGGCGTTGCCGAGCGCCTCGGCCTTGTGCGGCAGGATCTGGATGGACGTCGACAGCTTGGTGAGGTTCTCGTCCTTGCTGAGGTTGGCAGTGAGCGCGTTGAGCTGGCGGATGTCCTCGGCCAGGGCGGGCCGGCCTTGTTCGAGCAGATCGGCGGTCTCGACCGAGAGTGCCGAGATGGAGTCGATCGAGTCGAGGATCGCGTCGCGGTCCTCGGCCAGCCCGGAGACGAACTGCTGCAGCGTGTCGATCGTGCGGGTGAGCTCCTGATCACGGCTGCCGATCATGTCGAGCGTCGTGCTGAGGTTGACGATGACGTCGCCGATCAGCTCGTCGCGGTCGGCGAGCGTGGAGGTCAGCGAGGCGGTCCGCGCGAGCAGGGTCTCCACGTTGCCGCTCTCGCCCTGGAACGTGCGGACGATCTCGTACGCGAGCTGATTCGTGTCCTCGGGAGAGAGCGCCTGGAAGACCGGTTTGAAGCCGTTCAGCAGGACGTTGAGGTCGAGCGCCTCGTTGGTACGGTCCGTGTCGATCGTGGCGCCGGGCTCCAGCGGCGCGCCGGCACCGTCGGCGCCTTGCGTCAGCGCGATGTAGCGCTGGCCCACGAGGTTGCGGAACTTGATCGTCACATGCGTGTTCTCGGTCAGCGGGACGTCCTCGTCCACCGCGAAGGTGATCTGCGCCTTGTCGGTGTCGACGACCTCGACGCTCTTGACGCTCCCCACATGCACGCCGGCGATCCGCACCTCGTCGCCCTTCGCGACGCCCGTCGCATCCTCGAACAGCGCCGTGTACTCGTCGCGCTGGTCGAAGAAGGTGGCGCCGAGGGTGAGCATGAGCACCCAGGTCGTCGCCGCGGTGAACGCGAGGAAGACGGCGAGCTTGGAAGCCGCCCACCACGAGGCCCTATCGAGCTTCACTGACCGTCACCTCCGATCCGCGCAGGAGCGGGCTCACGAGCAGCGGCGCCAGATCCGGCATGGCCGCAGCCTCCTGGCCGGTGCTCGCCGCCAGCAGATTCTTGATCGCCGAGCGCTGCTGGGGCGTGTCCGTCGTGACGCTGGGACGCACGGCGTCCTGCAGCGCCGACGCTCCCGGCGCGACGCGCTCGAAGTCCTCGTCCGCGCCGAACTTGTTGTGCGAGCGCATGATGCCGACCAGTTCGTACACCTCCGGCGCGACGGAGAACGGGTTCTCGTGCGGGTAGGGATTATTGCCGGCGACGACCTCGTCCAGCGCGAGGCAGGTCGGCTGCGCGGCCGGCTCGCTGTCGAGGACCTGCTGTGACACGCGGGCGTTCTCGTCCGGCCCGTACGCGGTCGGTTGGTTGGCCAGCGGGAGGAGCTTGAGGTTGATGTGCACCGTGTTGTCGCGGAAGACCGAGTCCAACAGCGGGTCCGCCGCTGCCATCGCGTCGAGGAAGCAGGGGAACGTGCCCGAGTAACGATCCACGACCTCCAGGACGGGTCGCGACTGTGCCGGGACCTTGCGCAGGTTCTCGCCGTTCACGTCGACGAAGTCGGACAGCGTTCCGGACAGGGCCGTGCCCTCCTGATAGAAGGCCAGCAGCTGCGACTCCTTGGCCACGACCGTGTTTCCGGTGAAGACGGCGTTCTCCAGCAGTCGGCCCACCTCGGGCATCGCGTCGGCGTACACGTCGGAGACCTCGCCCAGCGCGGTGAGGTCGTCGATGAGCTGCGGGACCTCCGGTGACAACTCCCGCAAGTAGTCGCGCGCCGTCACCAGCGTCTCCCCGAGCTTCTCGCCACGGCCCTCGAGGGCCTGTGAGACCGCCGACAACGTGTAGGCGACATCTTGCGGTTCGACGGCGGTGAGCAAGGGGTAGAGGTCGTTGAGCACCTCCTCGACCTCGATCGGCACCTCGGCGCGGGTGATGACCGAGCCGGCTCGCAAGGTCTCCCCGGACGGCTGCTCCGGCGGTACGAGCGACACGAACTTCTCGCCGAACAGCGTCTTGGGCACGATCTGGCCCGTGACGCCCTCGGGAATCCGATCGACGTAGTCGGGATCGAGCGCCAAGGACAGCTTGACGCCGTCGCCCTCGGTCTGGATGTCGCGGACCTCACCGACGATCATGCCGCGCAGTTTGACGTCGGCGTTGCTCGGCAGGCTCGCTCCCGCGGTACTCGCGTACAGCGTCACGGGCACCGAGGAGGTGAACTGCTTGGTGAAGAACGCGTAGGTCACCCAGACCGCGAAGACGACCAGGCCGATGAACCCGATGCCGAGCAAGCGGATGACCGGGGTGCGTTCGAGAACAGGAATGCGTGCCATGTCAACCAGCCAGCCTTACCGTGACGTTCGTGCCCCAGATCGCCATCGAGGCCAGCAGGTCGACGGCGGTGATGGCGACGATCGAGGTGCGCACCGCACGGCCGACGGCCACACCGACGCCGGCGGGTCCGCCGGAGGCGTAGTAGCCGTAATAGCAGTGGATGAGAATCACCACGACCGCGAAGATCAGCACCTTGGCGAAGGACCACAGGACGTCGCCCGGCGGCAGGAACGTCATGAAGTAGTGGTCGTACGTGCCCTGGCTCTGACCGAAGATCTGGGTGAGCGTGAGCCGGGTCGCGAAGTACGAGGACAGCAACCCGACGATGTACAGCGGCACCACCGCGATGAGTCCGGCCACCACGCGGGTGGTGACGAGGTACGGCAGCGAGGCGATGGCCATGACCTCCAGCGCGTCGACCTCCTCGCTGATCCGCATGGCGCCGAGCTGAGCGGTGAAACCACATCCGACGGTGGCCGCCAGGGCGATCCCGGCGACGATCGGCGCGATCTCGCGGGTGTTGAAGTAGGCCGAGACGAAGCCGGTCAACGGAGCGGTACCGAGCTGATCGAGGGCGGCGAACGATTGGATGCCGACCTCGGTGCCGGTGAAGAACGTCATGGCGGTGATGACACCGACGGTGCCGCCGATGACGGCCAGCGAGCCGGACCCGAGCGTCACCTCGGCGAGCAACCGGATGATCTCCTTGCCGTAGTTGGCGATGGCCCGCGGGATCGAGATGATGACCCGCAGGTAGAAGAGCATCTGCCGACCGAGCAGGTCGAGCATGCTCATCGGCTGCTCGTAGAGGGAGGAGAGGCGCGCCATCGCGATCACATCCCCTTGGGCGGCACGAGCTGCATGTACACCGCCGAGACGACGAAGTTGACGACGAACAGCAGGGTGAACGTGATGACCACGGACTCGTTCACCGCGTCACCGACGCCCTTGGGCCCACCCTTGGCGTTCATGCCCTTGTAGGCGGCGACCACGGCGGCGAGGAAGCCGAAGATCATCGACTTGACCATCGCCTGGATGAGGTCGGGCACTTGGGCGAGCGCGGAGAACGACGCGATATAGGCCCCTGGCGTGCCGTCCTGGAGCACGACGTTGAAGAAGTAGCCGCCGGCGACGCCGACGATGGTGACGAGCCCGTTGAGCGCGACCGCCACGAGCACACACGCCCAGACTCGCGGGACGACCAGGCGGTGGATCGGGTCGATTCCGAGCACCATCATCGCGTCGAGTTCCTCGCGGATCCGGCGCGCGCCGAAGTCGGCGGCGATGGCGGACCCGGCGGCGCCGGCGATCAGCAGGGCGGTGGCGATCGGTCCGGCCTCGCGGACGACCGCGAGCACGGCCGCGGAGCCGGTGAACGACTGCGCGCCGAACTGTCGAATCAGTCCGCCGACCTGCAACGCGATGACCGCACCGAACGGAATGGCCACGAAGATCGTCGGGATGATCGTCACGGTGACGATGAACCAGGCCTGCTGAAGGAACTCGCGGATCTGGAACGGGAACCGGAACGTCGCGACGAGAACGTCGAGCATGAAGGCGAACAGCCCGCCCGCCACACGCGCCGGCGCCGCGACGACCCCCAGGCTCATGTCGATGCTCCCGGAGCGGTCACGGCGTCTTCGAAGGAGCCGGGCGGGGGCACGACGCCGTTCTCGCGGCACCACTGCCCGGCGGGACGCTGCGCCCGGCGCTGCATGCCGTTGCTGGGCTCCAGCTGACGGGTGATGGGCGGCAGCGGCGGCATGGAGAAGCCGGCCTCGGCGGCGAGCTGGTCCGCGTCCTTCTCCTCGCTCATCCCGATCGGACCGACACGCTGGGCGTTGAGGAACTGGGCGACCACCGGCTCGGTGCTCGACAGCAGCATCTCGCGCGGACCGAACATGGCCAGATGCTTGTGATACAGCAGTCCGATGTTGTCCGGAACGGTCCGGGCGGTGTTGATGTCGTGGGTGACGATGAGGAACGTCGCGTCGATGGCGGCGTTGAGGTCGATGAACAGCTGGTTGATGTATGCCGTGCGGACCGGGTCGAGTCCGGAGTCGGGCTCGTCGATGAGCAGGATCTGCGGGTCCAGCACGAGCGCGCGGGCCAGGCCGGCGCGCTTGCGCATCCCGCCGGAGATCTCGCCCGGGAGCTTGTCCTCGGCTCCGATGAGGCCGGTCAGCTCCATCTTCTCCATGACGATCTGACGGATCTGCGACTCGCTCTTCTTGGTGTGCTCGCGCAACGGGAAGGCCACGTTGTCATAGAGCGTCATCGAGCCGAACATCGCGCCGTCCTGGAACAGCACCCCGAACAGCTTGCGGACCTCGTACAACTGACGCTCCGAGCACGACGCGATGTCGACGCCCTCGATGATGACGCTGCCCTCGTCGGGCTTGATGAGGCCGATCAGGGTCTTGAGGAAGACCGACTTGCCGGTGCCCGAGGGCCCGAGCATGACCGAGATCTCCCCGGCCGGCAGCGTGAGCGACACGTCGCCCCAGATGAGCTGCTTGCCGAACTTCTTCGTCAGATGCGAGACCTGCACTTCGGCACCCACGAGACCCCCTCCTTCTGGCCTGGCCCGAACTCCCTGTCGGGGCTCGACGAACGTACTCCCTTGTGACCCCCGACACAGCTTTCAACGAGAAACCGCCCGAAAGGTCACGGGCAGTTACCCGCAGATGACTCGCGAGTAACACGTCGGCCGTCGGTCAGGCTAACGCAAGGTAACTCACAGTGACAGCCGTGGGCCCCGTCACAGTCCGGGCGCGAACGACCCCCGTACCCGCTGAGTGTGACGTTTAGCAGGCCAAATCGGGGCTTTCACCTGCCGAACGTCACACTCAACGAGTTCCGGACATAGCACGAGGCGCCCGCCCCCACGTGGGGACGGGCGCCTCGCGGAGACGTCAGTGACGTGAGGTCACTTGAGCGTGATGGTGGCGCCGGCGGCCTCGAGGGCCTCCTTCGCCTTGTCAGCGGTCTCCTTGTTGACCTTCTCCAGGACCGGCTTGGGCGCACCCTCGACGAGGTCCTTGGCCTCCTTGAGGCCGAGGCTCGTGAGGCCACGCACCTCCTTGATGACCTGGATCTTCTTGTCGCCGGCCGACTCCAGGACGACGTCGAACTCGTCCTGCTCGGCGGCGGCGTCACCGGCGTCGCCGCCGGCAGCGGCGGGGGCACCCGCGGCGGCCACGGCCACCGGAGCGGCGGCGGTGACGTCGAAGGTCTCCTCGAACTGCTTCACGAACTCGCTGAGCTCGATGAGCGTCATTTCCTTGAAGGCATCCAACAGTTCGTCGGTGCTGAGCTTCGCCATGATGGCGTCCTTTCTGCTGTGAGACCCCGAGGGGGTCCCGATGGGGATCGGGCGGTTCAGCCCTCGGTGGTGTCGGCCGGAGTCTTGTCCTGAAGAGCCGCGACCGTGCGCGCGGTCTTCGACAGCGGCGCCTGGAAGAGCGCTGCCGCCTTGCTGAGGTTGGCCTTCATGCCGCCCGCGAGCTTCGCGAGGAGGACCTCACGCGACTCGAGGTCGGCCAGCTTGTTGATCTCGTCGGCGCTGAGCGTCTTCCCGTCGAGGAAGCCACCCTTGATGACGAGGGGGGTGTTCGCCTTCGCGAAGTCACGCAGACCCTTGGCGGCCTCCACCGGGTCGCCCTTGATGAAGGCGATGGCGGTCGGGCCGGTGAGCAGCGAGTCCTCGAACTCGATACCGGCGTCCTTGGCAGCGATCTTGGTCAGCGTGTTCTTGGCGACGGCATAGCTCGCGGCCTCGCCAAGCGAACGCCGCAGATCCTGCAGCTGCTTGACCGAGAGGCCGCGGTACTCGGTGAGAACGGCGCCATTGGAGTCGCGGAAGCTCTCCGCGAGCTCGGCAACGGCTGCCGCCTTGTCCGGGCGTGCCATGGGTCTCCTTCCAGCACTGGTGTCAGTGCCAAAGACCGGTCCCGACATGAAAAAAGCGCCCCGGCGCATGCACGGGACGCGGACCGAGACCTCGCGAACGAGTGTCCCGGCGGGACGTACGTGCCTGCGCGGGCCGCCCTGACGGGCGCTTGGGGCGACTCGGGTGAGTCACCACCGGCGGTCTACGGCAGATCCCATCCTAGGGGGCGGGCGGTGAAGTTCCAAATCGGGTGAACGGCGGTCGAGTAGGAGATCGCTCAGCGACCGACATGGAGCCATCGCAGGAGGGGCATAGCCGCGATGCAGCGAGACCACACCCCAACTGGACAGCTCGCCTCGGTGGTCGAGTAGGCCGGAGTTCTGCGGAGGCCGTATCGAGACCACATGGCGCACGGTGTGGTCTCGATACGCGGCTCGCAGGGCTCGCCACTACTCGACCACCTATTGAGGGTGCTCGACCATTGAAGGGAAGGGCATCGCCACGCGAGCACCTCACCGATTTGGTCGATCGTGAACGCCGTAGACGACGGCAGCCGTGCCGTCCACGGCGGGACGGCACGGCTGCGGCCGATGCGGTGGGTGCGGAGGGTCAGCCGCCCATGCCCGCGAACGGGTTCTGGTCGGTGATCTCGTCGTCGGACGGGGCGGAGATGTCGACGTCCTCGCCCCACTTGGTCCACTCGTTGACGGCCGTGGCGCCCATGACTTCGGCCTCGAGGCGGCGCGGAAGGTTATCGTCACCGACGTACATGACGTACTCGATGGTCTCGGGGAGGCCCGCCATCGCGCTCGGGTCGGTGCCCTGCGCCTCGTACATCTTGGCCGCGTTGAGGGTGATGCGGTACTTGGTGGTCGACACGCCGTCGATCTCGCCGCCGTCGCCTCCGTCCTCGAAGGACTCGATGGACTCGCCCATCGCCTCGACCTGCGTGGCCGGGTTGGACTGCTCCATCATCTCGCTGAACTGCGCGCCCATCGGGTTGCTCTCATCGGTCAGATCGATCCGGGCGAACTTGTCGCCGGTGGCCTGGCCCATCTTCATGTACATGACCTGGTCCACCAGGCGCATCTCGAGATCGGTATCGCCCGCGCCGAGCGCCTCGCCGTCCATCGTGAGCGACATCGCGGTGTCAGCGGGCTTCTCTGCCACGGACATGTCGCCGTCCATGGTGATCTCCTGACCACCCATGGTCATCGTCATCACCAGGTGAGCCGTACCGGCATCCAGCTGCGCCTTCATGATCTCGTCGGCGAAGTTGTCCTTCGTGAGCTCCGTGCCCTTGTCCTCGCCGACCTTCTCCGTCGAGCCGGACTGGCCTTCGGACGAATCGGAACCGCCACACGCGGACACGAACAGCAAGGCGAAGGCCGCCATCAAGGACACCAGGAACTTCTTCATGCTCTGCACCTTACCGACACCTCCGCAATGGCGAAGGCCCCCACCGCTGATCGGTGGGGGCCTTCGGATGTTCATCCAACGCGTCAGGCGTCGTCGCTCGCAGCGAAGTTGCGCAGGTGAGTCGGATCGACCGGGACGCCCGGGCCGTTCGTCGTCGACATCGTCACCTTCTTGAGGTAGCGACCCTTCGAGCTCGACGGCTTGAGGCGCATGATCTCCTCGATCGCCGCACCGTAGTTCTCCGCGAGCTGCTCCGCGGTGAACGACGCCTTGCCGATGACGAAGTGCAGGTTGGCGTGGCGATCGACGCGGAAGTCGATCTTGCCGCCCTTGATGTCGCCGACGGCCTTGGCGACGTCAGGCGTCACCGTGCCGGTCTTCGGGTTGGGCATGAGGTTGCGGGGACCGAGGACGCGGCCGAGCCGGCCGACCTTGCCCATCATGTCCGGGGTCGCGACGACGGCGTCGAAGTCGAGCCAGCCCTCGCTGACCTTCTCGACCAGGTCGTCCGAGCCGACGAAGTCGGCTCCGGCCTCACGGGCGGCGTCGGCGTTGGCGCCGGTGGCGAAGACCAGGACCCTGGCGGTCTTGCCGGTGCCGTGCGGGAGGTTGACGGTGCCGCGGACCATCTGATCGGCCTTGCGCGGGTCGACGCCGAGGCGGACCGAGACGTCCACCGTGGAGTCGTAGTTCTTGCTTCCCGACTCCTTGACGAGCTCGGTCGCCTGGAGCGGGGTGTAGAGCTTGTCGCGGTCGATCTTCTCCGCGACGGCGCGGTACGCCTTGCTGTGCTGTGGCATGACTGGTGTCTCTTTCTGACCAGGTGTGGTGCGGGTCCAGCTGACCCTTCCACAGGGATGGAGTGGTCTCGATCGCCTCGGCCGCGGACGGCCTCCGGCTACTCGACCACCGGGGAACTGCTACTCGGTGGTGACGCCCATGGAGCGTGCGGTGCCCTCGACGATCTTCATGGCGCCGTCGATGTCGTTGGCGTTGAGATCGGGGAGCTTGGTCTGGGCGATCTCACGGATCTGGTCGCGCGAGATCGTGCCGACCTTGTCGCGGTGCGGCACCGACGAGCCCTTGCTCAGGCCGGCGGCCTTCTTGATGAGCTCGGCGGCGGGCGGCGTCTTGGTGATGAAGTCGAACGAACGATCCTCATAGATCGTGATCTCGACGGGGATGACGTTGCCGCGCATGGACTCCGTGGCGGCGTTGTACGCCTTGCAGAATTCCATGATGTTGACGCCGTGCGGGCCGAGCGCGGTGCCGACCGGGGGCGCCGGGTTGGCCTGGCCGGCCTGCAGCTGCACCTTGACGACAGCTGCGACTTTCTTCTTGGGAGGCATTGATGGGGTCCTTGTTCTGGGTGTTTCTTGTGGTGAGGTCTCGCTGCGCCGCCTGAACCGCGGCTACTCGACCTTTGACCGGTGCGCGGTCAAACCTTCTGGATCTGCGTGAAGCTCAACTCGACCGGCGTCTCGCGGCCGAAGATCTCGACGAGGGCCTTGACCCGCTGAGCGTCGACGTTGATCTCCGTGATGGTGGCGTGCAGCGTCGCGAAGGGGCCGTCGACCACCATGACGGAGTCGCCGACCGAGAAGTCGCTGAACTCGACCTTGGGGGCCTTCGCCTGCTGCGTGTCGGAGGCTTCGGTCGCCGACGGGGCGGCGGCTTCGGCCTCCACGGCCGGGGCGAGCATCTGCTCGACTTCGGCCAAGCTCAAAGGGACCGGCTGGTGGGCGTTGCCGACGAAGCCGGTGACCGACGGGGTGTGACGGACGACGCCCCACGATTCGTCGGTGAGGTCCATGCGGACCAGGACGTACCCGGGCAGCACGGTGCGCTTGACGAGCTTGCGCTGGCCGTTCTTGATCTCGGCGACCTCCTCGGTCGGCACGACGATCTCGTGGATGTAGTCCTCGGCGTTGAGCGACGTGATCCGGTTCTCGAGGTTCTGCTTGACCCGGTTCTCCATGCCCGAGTACGTGTGGATGACGTACCAGTCGCCGATCTGGTTGCGCAGCCGCTCACGGAACTCCTCCAGCGGATCGCCAGCGGGCTCGGCGTCGGCGTCGGCGTCCTCGACCTCCACCGCGTCGGGCTGAGCCTCGTCCGCGGTGGTGTCCGAAGCCACGTCGGCGACCTGTTCGTCGACAGACGTGTTCTCGTCGGGGTGTCCCTGAGTCACAGTGATGCAGTCCTTAACCGAAGATCCAGAACATCAACTGGCCGAATCCGTAATCGAGTCCGGAGATGATGGCCATCATGATGAGCACGAAAGTCAGCACGACGAAGAAGTAGTTGACGACCTGCGGGCGGGTGGGCCAGACCACCTTGCGCAGTTCGGCGACGACCTGGCGGTAGAACGTGAGCGGCGACGTGCGCTTGCCGCGCGCGCCCACCAGTTCGTGACGATCGCTCACGATGCTCCTTCTCTCGTCGTGCGTTGACTCCTTGCAGGGCAGGAGGGACTTGAACCCCCAACCTTCGGTTTTGGAGACCGATGCTCTGCCAGTTGAGCTACTGCCCTCAGTCGATCCGCGGTGCCGTGTCCGCCCTGGGTGCAGGCATGACGAAACCGTGAGGATCCACCGGTTTACGCCAGTGTAGGGGGTCGGACCCCACCGAGTCGAACCGGCTCGCTTTCCACCCCAGGATGTCAGGCCCGGGAACCGTGCGAGGATGGTCCCGATGCGTCCCCTCATCAGCGCATTGCCCAAGGCGCACCTTCATCTGCACTTCACCGGTTCCATGCGGCACAGCACGCTGCTGGAATTGGCCGAACGCGACGGCATCCGCCTGCCCGCGGCCCTCGTCGAGGAGTGGCCGCCTCAGCTCACCGCCGCCGACGAGAAGGGCTGGTTCCGCTTCCAGCGGCTCTACGACACCGCCCGGTCCGTCCTGCGGACCGAGGACGACGTCCGTCGGCTGGTGCGCGAGGCCGCCGAGGATGACGCCGCCGACGGCTCGATCTGGACCGAGATCCAGGTGGACCCCTCGGGTTACGCCGCGACGTTCGGCGGCATCACCGCATTCACCGATCTCGTGCTCGATGCGGTGCGCGACGCCTCCCGCGCCACGGGGCTGGGCATGAGCGTGGTCATCGCCGCCAATCGCACCCGCCACCCGCTCGACGCACGCACGCTCGCCCGGCTCGCCGCGCAGTACGCCGGGCGAGGCGTGCACGGGTTCGGGCTGTCCAACGACGAGCGTCGAGGCGATACGGCGAGTTTCGGCCCGGCGTTCGCGATCGCCGAGCGCGCCGGGCTGCAACTCGTGCCCCACGGCGGCGAGTTGCGCGGGCCCGATCACGTGCGTCAGTGCCTGACGCATCTCCACCCCGACCGCCTCGGCCATGGCGTGCGCGCCGCCGAGGACCGGCGACTGCTCGACGAGCTCGCGCAGCAGGGCGTCGCGCTGGAAGTCTGCCCGGCCTCCAACATCGCGCTCGGCGTCTACCAGACGTTCGAGGAGGTGCCCGTGCGCGAGCTGATGGCGGCGGGGCTCGACGTGGCGCTCGGCGCGGACGATCCGCTGCTGTTCGGGACTCGCCTCGCCGGCCAGTACGCGCTGTTGCGGGCCGCACAGGACTTCAGTGACGCGGAGCTGGCCGACCTCGCCCGGCGTTCGCTGCGGGCCGCGCACGCGCCCGACGACGTCAAAGCCACGGGATTGCGCGGCATCGACGCGTGGCTGTCGACCGCGACGGAGCCGACGCATGACAGGATGAAGGCATGAGCGACCAGAACTCACCGTCGCAGGACCCGTCGCAGGAGCCGCAGCAGCCCGGTCAGGACCCGAACCACGGCAGCGGGAGCTACCCGCCTCCCCCGCCGGGCGGACAGCCGCCGTACGGGCAGTACGGCCAGCAGCAGCCCGGGCCCGGCCAGTACGGCCAGCAGCCCGGCTACGGCGCACCGGGACAGCCGGGTTACGGACAGCCGTACCCGCAGCAGCCGGGTTACGGACAGCCGTACGCCCCCGGCGGATGGCAGCCCGCTCCCAAGCATCCGCAGGCGACGCTCGCGATGGTGCTGGGCATCGTCGGCCTCGTCGGCGGCTTCGTCTGCGGCCTGCCACTGCTCGCCGCGCCGTTCGCGTGGTACATCGGCGGCAAGGCGGTCAAGGAGATCGACGCTGATCCGCAGCAGTACTCAGGACGGTCCGAGGCGTCGACCGGCAAGATCCTCGGCATCGTGGGCACCGTCCTGCTCGCGCTGGTGCTCTTGGCCATCGTGTTCATCGTCGTCCTCGGCCTGTCCGGCGCCTTCGACTCGGACTACAGCAGCTACGACGACATCCGTTCGGTCACCGCAGCCCTGCTGCGCTGATCGCGCCAGGCCACGCCTTCGGAAAGGGCTTCGATGAGCTCGTATCCCAGCGCGCCCGTGGGCGGCGGCTGGCAGCCGCCGCCCAAGCATCCTCAAGCCACCCTGGTCCTGATCCTGGGCATCCTCGGTCTCGCCGTGTGCGGCGTCCTGGCACCGGTCGCCTGGGTCATGGGAAATCGGGCACTGCGCGAGATCGACGCCAACCCGCAGCAGTTCGGGGGCCGTTCGGAAGCCAACGCCGGACGCATCCTCGGCATCGTCGGGACGGCGTTCCTCGCGATCGGCTTGCTGCTCCTCGTCGCGCTGCTCGCCTTCGGCGTGCTCGGGTTGCTCGTCAGCGCGTCCAGTTACTGATCGCGCTCGCCAGGGTCAGAGTTCGGCGCCGACGAGCACCGGCTCGTTGACGAGCCGCACCCCGAAACGCCGCTCGACGCCGTCGCGCACTTCGCGGGCGAGCGCGAGCAACTGCTCGGTGCTGCCGCCGCCGCGGTGGGTGAGCGCGAGCGGATGCTTCGTCGAGAGCCGGACCGGGCCGGGGCCGTAACCCTTGCCGTAACCGGCGTGATCGATCAGCCACGCGGCGCTCGTCTTGATCCGCCCGTCGGGCTGTTCGAAGCGCGGAGCCTCGGCGGGGAGCCCGTCAGCTTGCTCGGGTCGGAGGATCGGGTTGGTGAAGAACGAACCGGCACTCCAGGTGTCGTGGTCGCCGGGGTCGAGCACCATGCCCTTACCGCGACGAAGCGCCAGGACCGCCTCACGGACCCTCGCCAGGGGTGCACGTTCGCCCAGCTCCACGCCGAGCGTCCGGGCCAGTTCGGCGTAGGCGACGGGGGCACTGAGATCGCCCAGTCGGAACTGGAACGTGACCGACAGGACGACATAGCGCTGGAGCTCGGCCTTGAAGGCACTCGAGCGGTAACCGAAGCGGCAGTCATCGTGCATGACGGTGCGGATGCGCCGGTCGTAGCGGTCGAACACCCGCACCGAGACGATCGTCTGGGAGACGTCCTGGCCGTACGCTCCCACGTTCTGGATCGGTGTGGCTCCGGTGGACCCCGGGATGCCGGCGAGCGCCTCGACGCCCACCCACTCCTCGTCGACGGCTCGCGCGACGAACGCGTCCCAGTCCTCGCCGGCGGCGACGGTGACCGTCGCGCCGCTGCACGCATCCGCGTTCACGCTGATGCCGCCGGTGCGGACGAGGACGACGGTGCCGTCGAACCCCTCGTCGGCGACGACGAGATTGCTGCCGCCTCCCACGATCAGCACCGGATCGCCTGCTTCGTCGGCGATCCGCACCGCGTCGATCAGGGTGCGCTCATCGGTCGCCTCGATCACAGTGCGCGCCGGACCCCCGAGTCGCAGGGTCGTCACTTCCGCCAGCTCCACACCGCGACGCTAGCAGGGGGCGGTGCACCAGTGGCCGTGGGGAATCCGCCGATGGCCAAGCGCGAGCTGCAGGATGTCCGGCTCGCCGATGACGCGCTGACGCTCCTCTGACGCGGGTAAACCAACGACCCCCGGCCTAGGCCGGGGGTCGGGTGAGAGACGTGGGCGAGAAGCCGTCAGCGGGTCTCGCGGTGCTCGCGGTGCGTTCCGCAGCGCGGGCAGAACTTCTTGACCTCGAGGCGATCGGGGTCGTTGCGACGGTTCTTCTTCGTGATGTAGTTGCGTTCCTTGCACTCGGTGCACGCCAGAGTGATCTTGGGACGAACGTCGGAGCTCTTGCTGGCCACGGGGTGCCTCTTCTTGTGGGATCGGGGGTGGTACCGGGTATGGAATTCTGTGGTAGCGGGGGCGGGACTCGAACCCGCGACACCACGATTATGAGCCGTGTGCTCTAACCACCTGAGCTACCCCGCCACGGGGCGGGGTTGGTCCGCCACCGTTCGGCACGGATCACCGCGCCTCAGAGCCCCTTTACGGAATCGAACCGTAGACCTTTTCCTTACCATGGAAACGCTCTGCCGACTGAGCTAAAGGGGCAAGCCGAGGACTTACAATACAGGGTGCCCGCACGCGCTCCAAACCGGGGTCCCCTCGACCGCGCTCACCCGTTCGCGGACGGCGCGGTGCCTCATCAACGCATCCCGACGCGCAGCGGTGCGTGAGCAACGTTTCGAGGGCACTGAAGGGTTGACCCGGCACCGCCCACGACGAGGACAGGTTGACGACGCACCGCCCGGGGGGTGGTTACCGGGCCGCTGCGGCAAGGCGCGAGGGCCACGCCGGGCCCTCGTAGGCGAAGGCCGTGTAAGCCTGCACGAGGTCGGCGCCGGCGTCCAGCCGCGCCGAGACGTCCTCGGGTCCGGTCACTCCCCCGACCGCGATGAGGGCGAGCCGATCGCCCACCCGCGCCCGCAAGCGGCCTACGATCTCGGTGGCCCGCTCGGCCAGGATCGGACCGGACAGGCCACCGGCCCCGGCCGCCTCGATCTGCGCGCGCGGCGTCCGCAACGCGTCGGGCCTGGCGACGGTGGTGTTGGCCGCGGTGATGCCGTCCAGTCCGAGATCGAGAGCAAGGTCGGCGACGGCGTCGATGTCGTCGTCCGCGAGATCGGGGGCGATCTTCACCACGAGCGGCACCCGCCCCCGGGGCACGCGGTCGGCGATCCCCTGCACGGTCTCGAGGATGGGCCGCAGCGCGTCGACCGACTGCAAGTCGCGCAGCCCGGGTGTGTTCGGCGACGACACGTTGACCACGAGGTAGTCGGCATAGGGCGACAGCAGGCGGGCGCTCTCGGCGTAGTCGTCGACCGCGCGCTCGGGCGGCACGACCTTGCTCTTGCCGATGTTGACCCCGACCACCGCGCGGCTCCCGGCCGGGGTCCGACGGAGCCGGTGCAGGCGCGCGGCCACCTGGGCGGCCCCGTCGTTGTTGAATCCCATCCGGTTGATGATGGCGCGGTCGTCGACGAGCCGCAGCAGCCTCGGACGCGGATTGCCGGGCTGTGGGCGGGCGGTGACGGTGCCGATCTCGACGTGGCCGAACCCGAGGTTGAGGAGTGGCACCACGCCGCGCGCGTCTTTGTCGAACCCGGCCGCGAGCCCGAAGCGGTGCGGGAAGGTGACGCCCATGACGGTGACCGGCGACGCCGCGACGCGAAACAGCAGCGGAGTGACGGGGCGGGCCAGCCGGATGGCGCGGAAGGCGCGTTCGTGCGCGGCCTCCGGATCCATCCGAGCGAACACCGTGTCGAAGAAGGCGCCGTAGACCACGCCCCCACCCTAGCGCCGTGGCCGGCCGGCCCCGACACCACGACGCCGGGAGAGGCGGCGCTCATCCCTCTCCCGGCGTCCCGTGGGCGGGCTCGGCTCGACGTCAGGCGGCCATGTCCCCGCGGAGCTGGCTCAGGACTCGTCGAAGGCGGCGACACACTTGCATCTGGCTGGTGCCGAGGATGCGAGCGATCTGCCGCTGACTCAACTCGTCGACGAACCGCAGCCGCAGGAGTTCGCGATCGTCAGGATCCAGCTTGCTCACCAGCGGGGCAAGGGACACCACGTTCTCGACCCGGGTGAAGTTGGCGTCCTCTTCGCCGTGGAGGTCCGTGACGGTGTCACGGCCGTTGGCGTCGGTCGACTCGATGCTGAAGCAGTGGTGGACCGAGGCGGCGGACCGCACCTCCTCGATGTCCTCGCCCAGATGCTCGGCGATCTGGGCCAGATCGACTTCACCGCCGGCCTCTGCCTCGAGGTCAGCGCGGGCCGCGTTGATCCTGGCTTGGAGTTCCTGGAGCCTCCGCGGCGGGCGGATGGCCCACTCGGCGTCGCGGAAGTGGTGCTTGATCTCGCCCAGGATGGTGGGTGCGGCGAAGGCCGCGAAGGGGCCCCTGCTGGGGTCATAGCGGTGCGCCGCGCGCACCAGGCCCACGAGGGCCACCTGCTTGAGGTCCTCGTACTCGACACCGCGACTGGTGTAGCGATTGGCCAAGGATTTGGCCAACGCGACGTGCCGCGTGACGAGATCGTCTCGCCACGCCGCTTCGCTCGTCGGGTTCATGATCGTGGCAGCGCTCATCAGACATCCCCCCTTGGATGAAGTAAGGCCGCGCTCTGACCTGTTCCCAGCGTGTCCCTGCCTCAGCACCGCCGCAACCGGAGCAGAAGCCCCCGATTTTCCGAAGCCTCGTGTCAGCCCCGACCGCTGGGGGCACACCCGTCCTGACCACCGAAAGGAGATGAGTACGTATGGCAACAGGAGAGACCGGTTTCGACGACGTGACGTTCGACCTGATCTCGGTGCAGTACCACGCGCTCAAGGCGGGGCACGACTACGGACAGTACGTTCGTGATGCGCGCAACGCGGGTCGCGACGACATCGCGGAGTTCTTCGAGGGCGTCATGAAGACCGATGCCGAACGGGCCCACCGGTGCCATCAGTTCCTCGCCGAACTCGGCGACAGCGCCGCCGACGGTCCGCGGATCGTCGGCGGCGCTGTCGTTGGTACTCAGGCTCAGGTGTGCTCCTCGCGCTCGGGCCCGCCGGGGTTGCCGAGCGGATCGGGCTGGTAGGCGTTGCCCTCGTCGGAGGTCGGCAGGTCCTGCGTGTCCTTCTCGCCCCCCGCTCCCCCGCTGCCCTGGTCGTGGCCCTGCTGCTCCTCGTTGGCCTTCTTCGGGTCCTGCGCGGCTGGGTCGAGGGCGTCGTCGTGGTTCTGCTCCGTCATCGTGTCCTCCCACTGATGGGTCACGCGCCGGACGAGCTCTTCGCCCGGCCTTCGTGCTGTCTGACTGCCCGCACGCGGTCTTCGCGAATCACGCGGCGGTTCGATTCCGGTTTGAGTGGGCACGAAGTCAGCAACGAAAGGAGCACCCCCATGAACGCCACCAAACCTCCTCGCTCTTTGGCCAGCACGTTGGCGGTCGTCGCCGGCGCCGTCTTCCTCCTCGTGGGCATCCTCGGGTTCGTCCCGGGCGTGACGCAGGAATTCGACGCGCTGTCCGGCGCAGGCCATCACAGTGAGGCGATGTTGCTGGGCATCTTCCAGGTGTCGGTGCTGCACAACATCGTCCACCTGGCCTTCGGCATCGTCGGCCTGGCGGTCGCAACCCGCACCGACTGGTCGATCATGTACCTGATCGGTTCCGGCATCATCTACGGAGTCCTGTCCATCTACGGGTTCGTGATCGACTTGCAGTCCGAGGCCAACTTCGTTCCCGTCAACATGGCCGACAACTGGCTGCACGTGTTCTTGACCATCGCCCTGCTCGGCGGCGGGCTCGTCGCCGCTCGACAGCGTCGAGACCGGGACCACACCGCTCGTCCGTGAGCCGCCACGCGGCCCACGCGAGAGCACGAGGCCGGCCCGCCAGACCGTGGCGGGCCGGCATCCTCGTTCTCGTTCTCGGCGCCGCACTGACCGGATGCGCCGGATCGCCGAGTTCCCCGTCCGGCTATCGCGAAGCGACGGCGCTGATGCTGACGTACGCGACGTCGGAGGTGGGCACGAGCGAACTGGCGTGGCAGCAGCACCAGGAGGGACAGGCCCCGAAGCCGTACCTCGATGTCGTGCTTCGTGATGCGCACGCGGGGCTGCTGTCGCGATTCGACGCGTGGCAGTCGACAACGCCCGCCGCGGGTGACGTCGACGCCGCGGTCCGCATCCGCGACCTGGGCGAGCGGTCCGCGGTACTCGTCGCCCGGACGCAGACCTGCATCGCGAATGCCCAACCGTGCGACGGGCTCGCCGACGACCTGCGAGAACTCCGTGAGGACCTCGACGCGGCCGCCACGAGGTGGCGGCCGTGAAGAAGCTGCTGGCGGTTGCGCTCGGCGTGCTGACCGCCATCGGCGGGTTCGTCGACATCGGCGATCTCGTCACCAGCGCGCAGGTCGGTTCGCGATTCGGTCTCTCGCTGGCCCTCGTCACCGTCGTCGGCGTAATCGGGATCAGCGTGTTCTCCGAGATGTCGGGCCGCGTGGTCGCGGTCAGCGGACGCCCGGCGTTCGACGTCATCCGCGAACGCCTCGGGGCACGGCTCGGCCTGCTCAATCTCGCCGGCTCCGTGGCGGTGACGCTCCTGACGTTCATCGCCGAGATCGGCGGTATGGCGTTGGCGCTCGAGCTGGCCACCAGCGTCCACTACCTGCTGTGGGTCCCCGTCTTCGCCGTCATGGTGTGGATCGTCCTGTGGCGGGCCAAGTTCCAGCTGCTGGAGAACGCCTTCGGACTGCTCGGCCTCGCTCTCCTGGTCTTCACCGTCGCGCTGTGGCAACTCGGCCCCGACTGGTCGGACCTCGGAGCGCAGGTCGTGAGTTTCACCGTGCCCGAGAACGAGACCTGGGTGACGACGGCCTACTACACCGTCGCCCTCTTCGGTGCCGCCATGACGCCTTACGCCGTGTTGTTTTTCTCCTCCGGCGGCGTCGAGGATGCGTGGACGGCCAAGGACTTGCGGACGATGCGGCTGAACGTGCTCATCGGGTTCCCGCTCGGCGGCGTGCTCTCGTTGTCGATCGCGGCGTGCGCCGCCGTGGTGCTCGGACCGCTTGGCGTCCGCGTCGAGCATCTCGGTCAGGTCGGGATGCCGGTCGCGACGGCGCTGGGGACGCTCGGCGTGGTCATCGCCCTGATCGGCTTCTTCGCAGCGACATTCGGGGCGGCTTGCGAGACCGGGCTCTCGGTCGGCTACAGCGTCGCTCAGTACTTCGGCTGGACCTGGGGCAAGCGTCCGCGCCCCCGCGAGGCGGCCCGGTTCCACACGGTGATCCTCCTGGCTTCCCTCCTCGCGCCGCTCGTGCTGGTGACGACGATCGATCCCATCACGGTGACCGAGTTCTCCGTCGTGTTCTCCGCCGTCGCGATCCCGCTGACGTACTTTCCGATTCTCGTGGTGGCGAACGACCGGGGATACATGGGGGAGCACACCAACGGCCGCCTCGCCAACACCCTCGGAAGCGTGTACCTCGTGCTCGTCACCATCGCGGCCGTCGCCGGGCTTCCCTTGTTGTTCATCACGCAGATGGGAGTTCAGTGATGCCTCAATCCTTCGATGTCGTCCTGACCCTCGCGAATCGTCAGATCGTCGACGCTGACGGCACGAACCACGGCAAGGTCGACGACCTCCTACTCCGAGAGGACGGCGACGGGCTCGTGGTGGACGCGATCCTCGCCGGGTTCCCGGCCTGGTCCGCGCGACTGGGCGGGCCCCTGGGCTCATGGATGCTGCGCACCTGGAACCTCTTGACCGATACCCGCCCGCCCGACGTCGTGCCGTTCAGCGAGGTCGAACGCATCGACAGCGCCGTGCATCTCCAGCGTGGGGCGAAGGTCCCGGAGAACCTGCTCGAACGCTGGCTGCGTGAGCATCTCGTCGCCAAGATCCCCGGAGCCGGCCATGAAGGGTGACACGCATCGACTGAGCGATCTCGTCGGGATGGACGTTCGCGACGACGACGGCGCGTCTCGGGGCGTCGTCGTCGACCTGCGAGCCGTGCGCGTCGACGGGTCGCGCGACCGCGCTCGAGTCCAGGGATTCGTCGTCGCGCCGCACCACACCGGCTCGATGCTGGGTTACGACCGTGGCGCGAACCGCGGTCCCGCGATCCTTCGCTGGGCCATCCGTCGCCTCCACCGCGGCGCGGTGTTCGCCCCGTGGGAGAGCGTGGTCGAGCTCGACTGGTCCGCGAACGTCCTGCGGGTCGACGCGTCACGACTGGAGAGGCTGCGCAGTGTCGACTCGTGAGCTCGTCGTGGTCGCCGACCTGGACGGCACTCTCGTCGAGGGCGACGGTCTCGATCTGTTGCTGCGCGCTTTGGGACGGCGCTCGCGAACCCGGCGGATCGCGCTGACGCTGATCACGCCGATCGCGTGGGCGCTGATGATCGTCCCGTCATGGCGAGCCACTGCGGCCTCGCTGCGGCTCTGGGCCGTGACGGTGGGTGTCGCCCCGGCAACCCTCGATGACGCGGTCGACGAGATCGTGCAGCGGACGGTGCCGCTCGCCAGGGCGCGCCCGCGCAGCGCCTTGGCGGAGATCCGCGACCACGTCGACGACGGTGCGCGACTCGTCGTGGTGACGGCAGGGACGCGGCCGCTGGCCGAGGCGACCTGTCGTGCGCTCGGCCTCGACGCCGACATCGTGGCGGCCTCGTGGCGACCTTGGTGCGGCGGGATCGGCATCGACGCGTGGGTGAGCGGCCGACGCAAGGCGGAGGCGACCACCCGGCTCGGCACGATCACGATGGCCTACGGTGACAGCATCACCGATCTCCCAATGCTGCGTCGCGCCCAAGCTGCGTGCCTCGTGGCACCCGGACGGTGGACCCGGCTCGCCGCGAAGCTGCTCGTTCCGGGCGTCCGGGTCCTGTCCCGGGTGGCCTGACGCTCACACCGGCTGATCGGGCTCGCCGTGGACGTCCCGGTCTCCCGTGGGGTCATCGGCGTCCTCGCTCGTCTCGCTCGGGTCCGGCGCGTGGTTCGGGTCCGGGCTATCGGGGGTGTCGGGTCCTTCGGCGGGTTGTTCGGGATGCGGTGTGCTCATGCCCATCACGTGCCCCCGCCGCGCGGGCTGAATCGGTGCGGCCCGGTTCAGCCCGCCACGATCGATGACAACCGGTCTCGCGAACCGCGCCACTGCGTGAGCGCGTCGAGCAGCAGCCCCTGATCGCTGGCGACGTTGTGGACGACGACGAGGTCGGGGCGGCAGGCTTCGGCCAAGGCGCCCACCCACTCGATCAGCCCCTCAGGCGAGTCGAGGCAGTGGATGCGCTCTTCTACGCGCCGCAGGGACACTTGCGCCCCTGCCTCGTCGAACTCCTCGGGCGTGCGCAGCTCGCTCAGGAGTTCGGGACTCAACAACGGATTGCGCCACTGTTCGGCGGCCTCCGACAGGGCGTCGTCACGGGTCCGGCCGTAGGAGATCTGCGCTTTGAGCACGACCGGGCGCTCCGCCCCGGCGCCCTCGCGGTAGGCCTCCACCCGTTCCCTCGTGTCGTCGAGCGTGTCAGCCACGGTCACCAGTCCGGGCGCCCACGTCCCCAACCAACGCGCCGTGGCGGTCGTGAGGGCGCAGCCGCCGACCGACGGCAGCTCCGGAGGAGCCTCGTAGATGCGGGCGAGACCACCGGCACGAGCCACAGCATCGCCGCGCAGCAGCGTCATAATCGATTCCAGATCGCGTTGCAGCGACCGCTGACGGTCCGACTTGGCCGGCCAGCTCCCGTGGACCGCTGCCTCATTGAGGGCCTCGCCCGTGCCGAACCCGACGCTCAGCCGTCCGGGATACATCGTGGTGAGAGTGCCGATGGCTTGGGCCAGGATCGATGGCGGATAGCGGTACCCGGGTGTGGTCACCACGCCGTAACTCACCGACGTGGTGGCGAGCGCGGCACCGAGCCACGACCACACGAACCCGCTGTGTCCCTGTGCTCCGGACCAGGGCGCGAGATGGTCCGACGCCCACACCTCGTCGAATCCCGCCCGTTCGGCCTGAGCGGCCCATCGCAGCAGCTCGGCCGGGCCGAACTGCTCGTGCGAAGCATGCCATCCGAGCCTGACGTGTCCAGGGCCTTGGCGCATCGGTCTCCTCGGTTCGTGGGGAACGGGAACAGTTCAGGTATACCCGTTGCGGGGCCGCTGACGCGATTCGCTCTCGACCGCTGGGGAACACCGATTCCATGAGCGATCGACCGAGTTGGTGGGGTTCACCAGCCCCCGCGAGCAGTCCCGACGAGTGGATGGACGACGCCGATTTCGACGACATCGTCGTCGGTGCCGGCATCACCGGGACGGTCACCGCGTTGCTGCTGGCTCAGGCCGGGCGGCGGGTCGCCATCCTCGAGGCGCGTTCCGCCGGAGCGGGAACCACCGGCCGCTCGACCGCCAAGGTCACCGCGTTGCAGGGTGTCCGCACCTCCCGCATCGAGCGCCATCACGGGCGCCAGGTCTCCAGCGCCTACGCCGCCGCCCAGCTCGACGGCCTCGACTGGCTGGTGCGCTTCGCCGAGGACAACCCGGGCTGGCTGGAACAACAGGACGCTTACACCGTCGCGCAGTCTGCTCCCCAACGGTCCACGACCGTCCGCGAGCTGCAGGCGGCGCGGCGGGCCGGGCTTCCGGTGGAGTGGACCGAGGAGACCGAGCTGCCGTTCCGGACCTTCGGAGCGGTGGTGCTGCGCGACCAGGCCCAGGTCGATCCCATGCTCTTCATCGGCGACGTCGTGGGGCGGTTCCGCGCCGGCGGAGGGCGGCTCGTCGAGGGCGTACGCGTCACCGAGGTCCTTCCCGACCGGAACGGATATCGGGTCCGGACCGACCACGGGGAGGTCCGGTCCCAGACGGTGACGGTGGCGACCGGGACACCCATCCTCGACCGCGGTGGCCACTTCGCGCGACTCCACCCGGAGCGCTCCTACGCCCTCGTCACCGAGACGGACGACGAACCGCCGCACGGCATGTATCTGACCGCCGGATCGTCACCGTGGTCCGTCCGCTCGACGATGCGCGACGACCGCCGGGTGTTGCTGACCGGCGGGGCGGGACACGTCACCGGCCGCGGCCCGTCGGAGAGTTCCTGCCTGCGTGAACTCAAGGCCTGGACGCGCATCCACTTCGACGCCACGACCGAGCTCTCCTCGTGGTCCGCCCAGGATTACTCCACCCCGGACGGCCTACCGATCGTCGGCCAGATCGCCGGGGAGGACGGCCTCTACACCGCCACGGGATACGCCAAGTGGGGGTTCACGAACGGTGTGGCGGCAGCCCTCGACGTCAGCGGGAGGATCCTCGGCGACCGCCCGCCCTGGGCGTCCAGTCTCTACCGGAACCGGGCGACGCTGCGCAAGGCGGTCGGCCTCGTCAACTACAACCTCGGCGTCGCGGCACAAGGCGCCCTGCGCTGGACGAAGGGACTCACGCAGACGGGGCCGAGTGCGCACGAGCCGACCGTGGTGCGTCAGGGAGCAACCCCCACGACGACCGGCCCGCGTGAACTGTCGGCCGTCTGCACCCACTTGCAGGGCGTCGTCCGCTGGAACTCGTTCGAGGAGTCCTGGGACTGCCCCCTGCACGGTTCGCGGTTCGACGAGGACGGCGGCGTGATCGAAGGGCCGGCCGTGTGTCCGCTGCGCGCCAAGCACGAGCACTACGACCGATCGCCGTCGTAGACGATGCCCTCGGCCGTGACCCGCGCGCCGGCGGAGGGGACGTGGTCGGTCAGCCGCCCGTCATGACCCAAGTGCCGCACCTCGACGCCGTGCAGGAGGACGGCGGCGTCGCTGATCAGCCGGCGATGACAGCGCCACCACAGACTCTCGCTGCACATGACGGCCACCGGCGGCTCGGTCGCGAGCTGCGCGAGCAGTCGGTCCATGCCGTCGCCGAACTCCGCGGTGCGCATATGCGCCGCGTATGCCCGGAACTGCTCCACGCGCCACCATCGGTCGGTCGCCGGGTCCACGCCGGGGTCGAGCCGTCGCCGACCGCCCAGCCGGGCGTCCCAGCGATAGTCGATACCGGCCGCGGGCAGCCAGCCGGCCAGGGCATCGGAACCGACGTCCGGGTTCCGGCGGCTGCCGGGGTATCGGCGCACGTCCACCACGCTGCGGACTCGGGCGGCGATGAGCAGCGCGGCCAGTTCGGCACGATCCGCCGTGCCGTGCCCGAAGGTCAGCAGCGACATCCGGCCGTCGTCAGGTCGTCTTCGTGCGGCGCAGCAACTTGTGCGAACCGTCGCACCATGGTCGGGTGGCGGACTTGCCGCAGCGGCACACGGCACTGAACGGGCGCTCGGTCTCGAAGACCTCCCCGGACTCGTCGGCGACCCGGTGATGACCGCGCAACAGCATCGGGCCGTCCGGGCACATGATGACGTCGGGCTCGTCGACGCTCATGCGGCGTCCCACTGTCGGAGGATCTTGCGCGCGTAGCGCGCTTCGAGCTCCAGACAGGTCGCTGCTCCGAAGAGCACGCTGTCGCGCTGGTCGGGCTCCTCCTCGACGAGGACGTCGCAGATGAGCCGGAGGGCGAGCTGCTCGTGAACCGCGTCGGCTTCGACGTGCTCGTCGTAGTAGTGCGCCACCGGTTCGGGGAAGCCGAGGCGGCGCAGGCCCTGCGCCATCTGCCGGGAGGGGAGGGAGCTCGTGGCCTCGAAGACCGCGAGGTGTCCCAGCCCGGCACCACGCCAGCGCCGGTGAAGACCGAACAACGACATCGCGTTGTTGAGCTCGAGGATCTCCACGGGTGCCTCGTCGATGTAGCGGCCGTACGTGTCGTCGAGTTCGGCAGCCCGGAGGCCGTCGGCGAAGAGCCGGTGGTGCAGCCGCGACGGCTGCCCTGAGCCGTACTCGTCGAACTGGAGGCCGGCGAGCGCGGCCTTCGGTCCGGCCTCGAGCCGCGGCACGATCCAGGACACCGGATCGGACTCCTTGAGGTGATAGATCGACCGGTGTTGCAGCACGGTGCGCACCTGGTCGCCCGTGGCGCGGCGCTGGACGAAGCGCGCGATGGAGGGCGCGTCGTCAACGGCGATGAGCTTCTCGATCACCTCGGACACGGGGCCGGCCGCCTCGGGGATGCTGACCCACGTGCGAAGCCGCTCCTCGAAGGAACGCTCCAGGTCCCGGCGCAGCCGAAGGAGGTCGGGGTCCCACTCGCGGTCGGCGTCCACCTCGTCGAAACCGCGATAGTGCAGCTCATACAGCGCCCACAGGGCGATCTGCTCGTCATCGGGCGAATCGGGCCGTGGAATCGACCGCTCGGACACAGCGTCGTTCGCGGCGAGCGCAGCGAAGAGCTCCTCGCTCAGGCGGCCTCGCGCAGCCGGTAGCACCACATTCGCTCCTCGATGACGGACGGAACTTCGTCCTCATATCAACACCTCCTCGCCCGGTCCGCCACTCGACGAAGGTGTCCGCCGGTCGCGGAGCCGCCGCTTCCTCAGGTCCGACGAGGGTTGGTCACAGGATTTTGTCAGGAAGACCGTGGAAGGTGGAGTGCGTCAACGTCACCGCCCGAACGGAGTCTCTCCTGATGCACCGATCTCACCGGTTCCTGGTCCCTGTCCTCCTCCCGGCGTTCCTGTTGAGCGCCTGCTCCTCGGACTCGTCGTCGGACGACGAGGAATCGGCGGACCAGTGCCGCGAGTACACGTCCGGGGACTCCAGCGACGCGGTCGACGTGTCGGGGACTTTCGGCGAAACGGAGCCGGAGGCCACGTTCGAGGCACCCCTCGATGTCGACGGGCTCCAGCGAACCGTCGTGGACGAAGGCGACGGCGAATCAACGCAGCCCGGTGACGCTCTCTCGACCATCGTCACGGTCTACAACGGCACGTCCGGTGAGTACGCCTTCTCCGAGAACGCCGAACTCGCGGTGGGTGACGAGCAGATCTTCGAGGCCTTCGCCGCCGGGATCGAGTGCGTCCCGATCGGCTCACGCGTCGTGACGGTCGCGTCGGTCGCCGATGTCTACGGAGACCAGGGAAATCCCGACCTCGGGCTGAACGCCACTGATTCGATGGTGATCGTGACCGACGTCGTCGAGCGCGATGTGCCGCCCGAGCCGGCGGAGTGGACCGAGAACGTGCCCGAGGTCGAGTTCGGCGACGACGGCACGCCGTCCGTCACCCTGCCGGACACCGATCCGCCCGGGGACCTGCTGCTCACGGTGCTGGAGGAGGGCGACGGGCAGGAGGTCGAGGACGGCGATGCGGTGACCGTCGACTACCAGGGCACCAGCTGGGACACCGGCGAGGTCTTCGACCAGAGCTATGGCAAGGAGCCGGCCACCTTCACGACGAGCGGAGTCGTGGAGGGATTCGAGGCGGCGCTCGTCGGTCAACGAGTCGGGACGCGTCTGCTGGTCAGCATCCCGCCGGAGTTCGGCTATGGCGAGGACCCCGCTGCCGCCGAACTCGGTGGGCAGACGCTCGTGTTCCTCATCGAGATCAAGAGCGTCGAGTAGCCCGGACGCCACGACACGACGAAGCCCCCGCCGGAAGGATCCGGCGGGGGCTTCGTGGTGCGTGGCAGGTAGAGGATTCGAACCTCTGAAGGCAATGCCGGCTGATTTACAGTCAGCTCCCTTTGGCCGCTCGGGCAACCTGCCAGGACACGTCACCGTGGGGTGACAGCATGCAACACTACCGCAGCCCCCTAGGGTGGGAGAAACCAGCCCCACCCGTCAGGAAGTGAAGCACTCATGGCCGATTCGTCCTTCGACATCGTCAGCAAGATCGACCGTCAGGAGGCCGACAACGCCCTCAACCAGGCCGCTCGCGAGATCGCTACCCGGTACGACTTCAAGAACACCGGCGCCGGCATCGAGTGGAAGGGCGAGTTCGGGATCGAGATCACCGCCAACGCCGAGGAGCGTGCGCTGGCCGTGCTCGACGTCTTCCAGGAGAAGCTGGTCAAGCGCGGCATCTCGCTCAAGGCGCTGGAGACCGGAGAGCCCCGTCAGTCCGGCAAGGACGTCAAGATCGACGGTTCGTTCGGTCAGGGCATCAGCACCGAGCAGGCCAAGAAACTCAGCAAGCTCATCCGCGACGAGGGTCCCAAGGGCGTGAAGGTCCAGATTCAGGGCGACGAGTTGCGCGTGTCGGGCAAGAAGCGCGACGACCTGCAAGCAGTCATCGCGCTCGTCAAGGGTGCCGATCTCGACTTCGCGGTGCAGTTCACCAACTACCGTTGAGCCGTCCGGTGACGAAGAGGCTCACAGCGAAGTCGGCGCCGGCCTGGAAGGGCTCGAGATCCCACGTCGCGAACCGCTGGGTGAGGCGTAGTCCGGCGGCCTGCGCGTCTCGGTCCAGCGCCTCCACCCCGTAGTCGCGGTCCAGTCGGAAGCCGATCAGGAGTTTGCCGGCGGGTCGCAGATGTGCCGCGAGGCGTTCCAGCACGTTGGCCTCGGTGCCTTCGGCGAGGAACACCATGACGTTGCCCGCCATCACCGCGGCGTCGAACCGCGTCCCGCCGAGATCGAGCGTCGCGAGGTCGGCGACCTCGTAGCGGGGACCGGGGTGGTCGACCCGCGCCGCCTCGATGAGCACGGGGTCGACGTCGACGCCCACGACATCGTGACCGCGCTCGTGGAGAGCACCGGCGATCCGGCCCGGGCCGCAGCCGGCGTCGAGGATCCGAGAGCCCGGCGGGACGATCGCGTCCACCAGCCGTGCCTCACCGGCGAGGTCCGCCCCTTCGGCGGCGAGCGAGCGGAACCGCTCCACGTACCACTGCGAGTGACCGTCGGGGGTGTCGGTGAACCAGCGCGGGGTCGTCATGCTCCCATCCTGCCGCACGGCATGACAGTGGCCGGGCGTACATTGCGACCGTGGCAGAGCAGTCTCGCGGCGGTTTGTTCTACGGGGTCGCGGCCTACGTGTGCTGGGGCCTGTTTCCGCTCTACTGGCCGCTGCTGGAACCGGCCGGCGCCTTCGAGGTGCTCGCGCACCGCGTGGTGTGGTCGCTCGTGCTCTGCATCGGCCTGCTCACCGTGGCCCACCGGTGGTCGGCGTTCGGCACGATCGTCCGCAACCCTCGCCAGCTGCTGTGGCTCGCCCTCGCCTCCGTCGTCATCGCGGTCAACTGGGGCGGCTTCATCTGGGGCGTCAACAACGGGCACGTCATCGAGGTGTCGCTCGGCTACTTCATCAATCCGCTCGTCACGGTGCTGCTCGGAGTCGTCGTGCTCAAGGAGATTCTTCGGCGCGCGCAGTGGCTGGCCTTGGCTCTCGGGACGATCGCCGTCGTCGTGCTGACGATCGACTACGGACGCCCCCCGTGGCTCGCGCTGACGGTATCGGGGTCGTTTGCGGTCTACGGCTTTCTCAAAAAGCGCGCCAACCTCGGCGCCCTCGAGGCGCTCGGCGTCGAGACGGCGATCCTGTTCCCGTTCGCTCTCACGTTCCTGCTCGCACTGCAGCTTCGCGGGGACCTGGCGTTCGGTCATGCCGGGGCGGGCAACCTGGCCCTCTTGATGGGCACCGGCGTGGTCACCGCGATCCCGCTGCTGCTGTTCGGTGCGGCGGCGACGCGGCTCAACCTGTCGACGATCGGCCTGTTGCAGTATCTCGGCCCGATCCTGCAGTTCATCCTGGGACTCACCGTCTTCGGTGAGCAGATGGGCTCGGCCCGGTGGTTCGGGTTCGTCCTCGTGTGGCTCGCGCTGGTGGTCTTCACGGTCGACGCGTGGCGCTCACGCCGCCGCTCCCTGCGACAGGCCGCGGAGGGCTCGACCGTCCTCTGATTTCACCGCCCAGCCAGCACACCCTCGCGCACCCCCGAGCGGTGACCTACCACGCACTTCACCCCCGCGGGTGCGTGAAAACTCACCGCCCAGTCGGCACATGCGGGAAGACTCACCGCCCAATCGGCACGTGCGGGAAGGCTCACCGCTCGCAAGCGAGGGTCAGCCGAGTCGGGTGACGACGGTGTCGCACAGCTCGGCGAGCGCGGCTCGAGCCGAACTCTCCGGGAGCCTGTCGAGCAGGGCCCGCGAAGCGTCCGCCTCGCCGTGCACGTACGCGCGGGCTTCGTCCATGGCCCGGTGGGTCCGCAGTTCGGCGAGCGTCGCCTCGACGGTCTCCTCGTCGGTGATCGGTCCGGCGAGCAACTCGCGCAGCCGCGCGTCGGCGGGATCGGTCGACCGGCGCACCAGCAGCGTCGGCAATGTCGGCACACCCTCGCGCAGATCGGTTCCGGGTGTCTTGCCCGAGTCACCGCTCTCGCTGGCGATGTCGATGATGTCGTCGGCCAGCTGGAAGGCGATGCCGATGCGCTCACCGAACTCCAGCAGGGTCTCCTGCACCTGGGTGCTCGCGCCAGACATCTTGGCGCCGAACAGGGCGGCGGTCGCGATGAGGGAACCGGTCTTGTCCGCCACCACGTCCAGGTAGTGCTGAAGCGGGTCCTCCCCGTCGGCCGGACCGATCGTCTCGCGGATCTGTCCCTGAACGAGCCGAGCGAAAGTCTGCGCCTGGATGCGGACGGCTTCGGTGCCGAGTTCGGCGACGAGGTGGGACGCCTGCGCGAACAGGTAGTCGCCGACGAGGATGGCGATGGAATTGTCCCAGCGCGCGTTGGCGCTCGGCGCTCCCCGCCGCACGGCGGCTTCGTCCATGACGTCGTCGTGGTACAGCGTGGCGAGGTGGGTCAGCTCCACCACCACGGCGGCCGGCACCACATCGGCGGAGTCGGGGTTGCCGAACTCCGCACACAACACCGTGAGCAGCGGGCGGAATCGCTTGCCGCCCGCACGCTGCAAGTGCGCTGCCGCCTCGGCGAGGAAGGGCTCGGGACTGTCGACCGAACGTGCGAGGAGCTCCTCGACCCGATCGACCCCGTTCTGGACGCGCGTCGTCAGACCCGGGTCGTCGAACGACACTCCTACAGCCACGCGGTTCTCCTCAGCAGTGACGACTCAGCGCACGAACGCACCGGCGTGCTGCACGACATCGAGCATCGGCCCGGGCACGATACCGAGCACGACCGTGGCGATCGCGGCCAGCGCAATGACCACGGTAGTCAATACACCCGGGGCCGCGACCGCCGGGCCGTCCCCGACCGGCTCGGTGAAGAACATCAGGACGACGACGCGCACGTAGAAGTACGCCGCGAGCGCGCTTGCCAAGACGCCGATGACGACGAGCGGCCAGGTGCCGCCGGCCCACGCCGCGGCGAAGACACCCCACTTGCCGATGAAACCGGCCGTCAGCGGAATGCCCGCGAACGAGAGCATGAACAGCGTAAACGCACCGGCGAGCCACGGCGACTGCCGGCCCAGCCCCGCCCACCTGGCCAGATGGGTCGTCTCCCCGGCCGAGTCGCGCACGACGGTGACGATTGCGAAGGCGCCGATGGTCGCGACACCGTAGACGAAGAGGTAGAACAGCACGCTCGAGACCGACGTCACCGAGAGCCCGTCGGCGACGCCGAGGTACGCCGCGGAGAAGCCGACGAGCAGGAAGCCGGCGTGGGCGATCGAGGAGTAGGCGAGCATGCGCTTCACGTCGGTCTGGGCGATCGCCACGATCGATCCGAAGACCATGGTCAGCACGGCGACGACCCAGATGGTCGGCCGCCAGTCCCAGGACGCGCCACCGAAGGCGACGAAGAACACCCGCATCAGCGCGACGAACGCGGCGGCCTTCGTGGCTGCGGCCATGAAGGCCGTGACCGGCGTCGGCGCCCCCTGATAGACGTCCGGGGTCCACGCGTGGAACGGCACGGCCCCGATCTTGAACAGCAGCCCGACCGCGATCATCGCCATCGCGACGAGCAGCAGCCCGCCGCTGTCGCTGCGGGCGGTCACCGCTTCGTCGATCAGCGTGAGGTTGAGGCTCCCGGCGTATCCGTAGGCCAGCGCCGCGCCGTAGAGGAAGAACACCGAGGAGAAGGCGCCGAGCAGGAAGTACTTGAGCGCGGCCTCCTGGCTGATCAGTCGCCGGCGGCGCGCGACGGCGCACAGAACGTACAGCGGCAGCGACAGCACCTCGAGCGCCACGAACATCGTGATGAGGTCGTTGGCGGTGGCGAAGAGCATCATGCCCGACAACGCGAACAGCACCAGCGGGAAGACCTCGGTGTGCTCGAGCCGGTGGGTGACGGCCTCGCTCTCCTCGCGCGATCCGGGCACGTCGGCCGCCCGGCCGGTGAACGGGCTCAGGCCGGCTTCGAAGCGGCGCTCGGCGAACAGCCCCAGACTCAGCAGCGCGAAGACGACGAGCACGATCCAGGTCAGGACCCCAGGGCCGTCGACCGTGACGGCGCCTTCGGCCTCAACCGCTCCGCGGGCCACGCGTTCGGCCTCGGCGACGTCGGGCAGGTCGAGGTAGACCATGACGCTGGCGACGAGCGCGATGACGAGCCCGACCGCGGTCACGACCGCCTGGACGAGAAAACGACGTCGGCGCGGCAGCGCGGCCTCCAACACGAGCCCGAGCACGGCGAAGCCCGCGACGACGAGCAGCGGCGAGAGCGCGACGTAGTCGATCTGCGCTGCGGGGATCGGGGTGTCGGCGGTGGGCGCGATCATTCGTGTGCTCCTTCGCTCGCCCCGGCTTCGACCGGATGAGTGGGGACTGGATCACCGTCGGAGACCGCCGCGACCACCGGGCCGAGCGCCGGTTCGATGACCGACAGCAACGGCTGCGGCACGAAGCCCAGCGCCACGATCAACACGACGGCCGGTGCGAGCGCCGCGACCTCGCGACGGTCGAGCTCGCGCACCCCCTCCGAGCCGGGAGCGAGTGGACCGGTCATGGTGCGGCGGTACATCAGCAGGATGTACAGGGCGGCCAGGATGATGCCGAGCGTCGCCGCGACCGCCAGCGGCCGCGAGACCGTGAACGTCCCGGCCAGCACCATGAACTCCGAGACGAACGGCGCGAGGCCGGGCAAGGACAGGCTAGACAGGCCACCGATCAGCAACACCCCGGCGAGCAGCGGCGCGACCTTCTGTACCCCGCCGAAGTCGGAAATCCGGGCCGAGCCGCGGCGCGCGATCATCATGCCGGTCACGAGGAACAGCACGGCGGTCGAGAGCCCGTGGTTGAACATGTACAGGGTCGCCCCCGCCGTGGACAGCGTCGTGAACGCGAAGATCCCGAGGATGATGAAGCCGAAGTGCGACACCGAGGTGAACGCGATGAGCCGGCGAAGATCGTCCTGCCCGATCGCCAGCAGGGCCCCGTAGAGGATGCTGACGACGGCGAGAATGAGCACGACCGGGCTGGCCCACTGCGAGGCGCCCGGGAAGATCTCCAGGCACCACCGGATCATCGCGAACGTGCCGATCTTGTCGACGATGCTGACCATCAGGACGGAGGTCGACGCCGAGGCGGAGGCCGCTGCGTCGGGCAACCACGTGTGCAGCGGCCACAGCGGCGCCTTGATCGCGAAGGCGATGAAGAAGCCCAGGAACAGCAGACGCTCCGTCCCTTCGCCGATCTCGAGGCCGAGGAGATCGCTGTGCAGGAAACTCGGCTCGCCGGCCTCGGCGGTCAGCGCGTAGAGGCCGACGATGGCCGCGAGCATGAGCAACCCACCGACGAGGTTGTAGATGAGGAACTTCACCGCCGCGTACGACCGCCCGGCGCCGCCGTAGGCGCCGATGAGGAAGTACAGCGGCACGAGGGTGGCCTCGAACAGGACGTAGAACAAGAAGACGTCGGTCGCGGCGAACACGCCGATCGCGAGTCCCTCCAGCGCGAGCATCCAGGCCAGATAGCTGTTGGTCCGGCTGGGGTCGGGAAGGCGGTCGCCCCATGCGGCCAGGATCACCAGCGGGGTCAGGATCGTGGTGAGCAGCACCAGGGTCAGGCCGATGCCGTTGAGGCCGAGCGCGTAGTGCGCGCCGATGGCCGGGATCCACTCGCGTTCCTCCACGAACTGGTAGCCCGCACCCGGGTCGTACTGCAGCGCGATGACGATCGCGAGCACCAGGGCGACGACCGACACCAGGAGCGCGACGGCCTTCGCACTGCGCGGGTCGGCCGACCGCGGCCAGAACGCGAGAACGAGCGCCCCCACGAGGGGCGTCAGGGCCAGGACAGTCAGCATCATCCGAGGGTCACCGCCAAGAGTCCGAGGACGACGACGAGAGCGCCGCCGAAGATTCCGAGGGCATACGAGCGGACGTAGCCGGTCTGCGTGGCCCGCAGCCCCTGCGAGGCCTCACCGATGCGGTCCGCCGTGCCGGTCACCAGGCCGTCGATGCCCCGGGCGTCCAGCCAGACGAGGAACCGGGTGAGGTAGCGCACCGGGAAGACGGCCAGCACCCCGTTGACCTCGTTCGTGTAGATCTCGTGCCGCCCGGCCCGGGTGAGGATCGAGACGTCCGTGTCCGCCGGTGCCGTGTCGGGCACGTCGCTGCGGAACAACCACACCGCGAGCGCCACCCCGGCCGCGACGAGCGCGACGACCGCCAGCTGGATGACGATGACCGGAGCGGGGAGTTCGTGGTGCTCGGCGTGGCCGGCGACCGGTTCGAGCCAGTCGCCGATCCAGTTGCCGAGATAGAGCGCGCCGCCGAGCACCGAGAGCGCTGCCAGCACGATGAGCGGCACGGTCATGACGCTCGGGGACTCGTGCGGGTGCACGCGGTCGCGCCACCGCCGCTCGCCGAAGAAGGTCATCATCATCAAGCGCGTCATGTAGAACGCGGTGATGGCCGCGCCGATCATCGCGCCGAGGCCGATCCAGAGGTTGTGCGCGAGGGCGGCCTCGATGATCTTGTCCTTGCTGAAGAAGCCGGACATGCCGGGGAAGCCGATGATCGCGAGGTAACCGAGCCCGAAGGTGGCGAAGGTGATCGGCATGGCCCGCCGCAGCGCGCCGTAGTGCCGCATGTCGACGTCGTCGTCCATCGCGTGCATGACCGAACCGGCCCCGAGGAACATGTTGGCCTTGAAGAAGCCGTGGGTCAGCAGGTGGAAGATCGCGAACGCGTAACCGGCCGGACCGAGGCCCGCGGCCAGCATCATGTAGCCGATCTGGCTCATCGTGGAGCCGGCCAGCACCTTCTTGATGTCGTCCTTCGCGCAGCCGATCCAGGCACCGACGAGGAGCGTGACGAGTCCGACGACGATGACGAACGTGCGGGCGACCTCCGAAGCGTCGTAGATGCCGGCCGAGCGGACGACCAGGTAGACGCCGGCGGTCACCATGGTGGCCGCGTGGATGAGCGCCGACACCGGGGTGGGACCTTCCATGGCGTCGAGCAGCCAGGCCTGCAGCGGCACTTGGGCGGACTTGCCGCAGGCACCGAGCAGGAGGAGCAGGCCGAGCGCGGTGGCGGTGGTGGCGCTGACGTCGCCGACGGCGCCGTTGACGGCCGCGATCGACGTGGTGCCGAAGGTGGCGAACATCGTCATGATCGCGATGACCATGCCGACATCGCCGATGCGGTTCATGATGAACGCCTTGTTCGCCGCGGCGGCCGCCGAGGGCTTGTGCTGCCAGAAGCCGATGAGCAGGTAGGACGCGAGGCCCACCCCCTCCCAGCCGAGGAACAGCACGAGGTAGTCCGCGGCGAGCACGAGCGTGAGCATCGCGGCGACGAACAGGTTCAGGTAGGCGAAGAATCGACGGCGTCGCTCGTCGTGCGCCATGTAACCGATCGAGTAGACGTGGATGAGCGTGCCGACGCCGGTGATCAGCAGGACGAACAGGCTCGACAGCTGGTCGACGGTGAAGGCGAACTCGACGTGGAAGCGCGCGGTCTCGATCCAGGTGCCGAGCGTCGACGTGACCGAGCGGTCGTCGGCCTCGCGCCCGAGGAGCTCGACGAACATGACGAGTCCGAGCACGAAGGCGGCGGCCGAAGCCGCCGTCGCGATCAGGTGGCCGAACGCGTCCGATCTTTGGCCCCACAGCAACAGGAGGGCCGCTCCGGCGAGCGGGATGGCGATGAGCAGCCAGGACAACTCGAGCATCGTGCTCCCTCCCCTAGGCCTTCAGCAGGTTCGCCTCGTCGACCGAGGCCGAACGACGCGTGCGGTAGATGGACACGATGATGGCCAGGCCGATGACGACCTCGGCCGCGGCGACGACCATGACGAAGAAGGCGGCGGTCTGCCCGTCGAGGTTGCCGTGCTGGCGCGCGAAGCTGACGAACGCGAGGTTGGTGGCGTTGAGCATGAGCTCGACGCACATGAAGACGACGATCGCGTTGCGGCGCACGAGGACGCCGACCGCGCCGATCGTGAACAGCAGGAACGACAGGGTGATGTACTCGGTCACGCCGCCCTCCACGCCTCGGTGGTCGAGGAGGGCTCCCCCGCCTCGGTGGTCGAGGAGGGCTCCCCCGCCTCGGTGGTCGAGTAGGGCCGAGGAACGAGGCCCGTATCGAGACCACGCACCGTCACCTGGTCTCGCCTCCGCCGGGTGCCGTCCCCGCGCATGGTCCTCACGATGGATCCTCCTCGTCGCCGCGTTCGATCTCTTTCGCACGGCGCTGGGCGGCGCTGATGTCGACATCGGTGCGCTCTTGACCGCGCTTGCGCAGGCTGTCGGGGACGGACTCCTCCGCCGGCGAACCGTCCGGCAGCAGGGCCGGGACGTCGACCCCGTTGTGGCGCGCGAACACGCCCGGTGTCGGTGGGTTGCCCGGATGCCGTCCGGTCTCGGCGTACTCGCGCATGCGTTGGCGCTGCACGTCGATCTGCGTGCGCCGTGGCGAGAGCCGCTCGCGGTGGGCGAGCACCATCGCGCCGAGCACCGCGGTGATCATCAGCGCCGCAGTGAACTCGAACGCCACGACGTACCGCGTGAACAGCAGGGCGGCGAGCCCCTCGACGTTGCCGTCGGCGTTGGCCTCCTCGAGGCCGACGGTGGAACTCACGACGACCTGTCCGACGGCCACCGACATCGTGACGGCGAACAGCACCCCGACGACGGCCGCGGCCAGCCGCTGCCCCTTGATGGTCTCCACCAACGAGTCGGTGCGGTCGACGCCGATGAGCATCAGGACGAAGAGGAACAGCATCATGATCGCGCCGGTGTAGACGATGATCTGCACCGCGAACAGGAACGGAGCGTCCTGGAGCGCGTACATCACCGCGAGGCCGATCATGACCACCGCGAGGCACAGCGCCGCGTGCACCGCCTTCTTGGCGAACAGCAGCCCGAGCGCGGCGAGGACCATGAGCGGTGCGAGCACCCAGAACGTGGTCATGACTCCTTCTCCACGATCGGCAGGGTCTTGCCCCGGTAGTAGTCGTGATGGTCGTCGCTGATGAGCATCTCGTGCGGCGGCTCGACCATGCCGGGCAGCAGCGGCGCCAGCAGATCCGACTTCTCGTAGATGAGGTTGGCGCGATCGTCGTCGGCCAGCTCGTACTCGTTCGTCATCGTGAGCGCGCGGGTGGGGCACGCCTCGATGCACAACCCGCACAGGATGCAGCGCAGGTAGTTGATCTGGTAGACGCGCCCGTACCGCTCACCGGGGCTGTACCGCTCGTCCTCGGTATTGCTCGCACCCTCGACGTAGATGGCGTCGGCCGGGCACGCCCAGGCGCACAGCTCGCAACCGACGCATTTCTCGAGTCCGTCGGGCCAGCGGTTGAGCTGATGACGTCCGTGGAAACGCGGCGCCGTCGGGACCTTCTCCTTCGGGTACTGCTCGGTGACGGGCTTTTTGAACATCGTCCGGAACGTCACGCCGAATCCGGCAATCGGATCCCACAGGGTCTCGCGCAGAGTGCTCACAGTCGGCCCTCCTTCGAGGCATCGCGGTCAGTGGTGGCACGGTCCGGCATCGGGGGAACCGGATAGCCGCCGGCGAAGGCGTCGAACTCCGCCGGAGCCTCGTCCTCGGGAGCAGCCGGCTCCTGCGGCTTCTTCTCCGGGATGAGGAAGGTGGCGAGCAGCAGGACCGCTACGACGCCGGCCGCCCAGAGGACGGTCTGCTGCGTGAACAGCTCCTCCTGCATCGCCTTGCGCATGAACGCCACCGCGATCGTCCAGCCGAGCGCGATCGGGATGAGCCACTTCCAGCCGAAGTGCATGAACTGGTCGTAGCGCATCCGCGGCAGCGTCCCCCGCAGCCAGATGAACAGGAAGATGAACAGCAGCGTCTTGCCGAGGAACCAGATGACGGGCCAGTAGCCCTCGTTGGCGCCGGGCCAGATCTGCGCGATGCCGAACGGCGCGCGCCACCCGCCGAGGAACAGCGTCGTCGCCAGCGCGGAGACGGTGACCATGTTGATGTACTCGGCGAGGAAGAACATCGCGAACTTGAACGACGAGTATTCGGTGTGGAATCCGCCGACCAGTTCGCCCTCGGCCTCGGGGAGGTCGAACGGTGCGCGGTTGGTCTCGCCGACCATCGCGATGACGTAGATGATGAACGAGGGCAGCAGCGGCAGGAAGAACCACCACTGCTCCTGCGCGGCGACGATCTCCGAGGTGGACATCGACCCGGCGAAGATGAAGACGCTCACGAACGAGAGGCCCATCGCCACTTCGTAGGAGATCATCTGGGCGCTGGAGCGCAGACCGCCGAGCAGGGCGTAGGTGGAGCCCGACGACCAGCCGGCGAGCACGATGCCGTAGATGCCGACGGACGTCACGGCGAGGATGTACAGCACCGCCACCGGAAGGTCGGTCAGCTGCAGCGCGGTGCGCACATCGGTGAACGGGATCGTCACCTCGGGTCCGAACGGGATGACCGCCCAGGCGAGGAAGGCCGGCACCACCGCGAGGATGGGCGCCAGGAAGTAGACGATCCGGTCGGCGGCCTTGGGGAAGACCTCTTCCTTGAGGCCGAGCTTGACGCCGTCGGCGAGGCTCTGCAGGAGCCCGAACGGACCGTGCATGTTGGGCCCGACCCGGTGCTGCATCCGGGCGACGACCCGCCGCTCGAACCAGATGTTGAACAGCGTGTAGAGGACCAGGATCGCGAAGATCAGCAGTGCCTTGAGCAGCACGACCCACATCGGGTCGTTACCCCAGAGGTTCTCGCTCATGCTTCGTCGCCTCCGTTCGCGGCCGGTGTCTCGGGGCTCAGCGTGACGCGGTCACCGAAGCCGGCGGCGAGCAACGCGCGCACGTGCACACCCTCCGAGCGGGCCGGGACCCAGACGACGCCGTCGGGCAGGTGGGCGACGTCGGCGATGAAGACGGCGTGCCCCGCCGGCGTGGAGAGCCTCGCGGCAGCCCCCGGCTCGACACCGGCAGAGGCGAGCGTCGCGGCGCTGGCCTTGAGACGCGCCGCCCGCGCGGTGGCGCGGTACTCACCGGCACCGTCCTGGAGGCGGCTGTCGTCGATCGATTGCGACCACGTGTCGAGGGTGACGGTGCCCACCGGCCCGGCACCGCGAGCGGGGGGCGCCTTCGCGGCGGCAGGTCGCGCACCGTCCCACGTCCCGAGCTCCTCGAGTTCGGCGCGGGCCTGACCGACCGTGCGGACGCCGAGCGGAGCGCCGAGTTCTTCGGCGATACCGGCGAGCACCCGCACGTCGGGCAGCGCACCGGTGTCGAGGACCGTCTCGAACTGGCGCGGTCGACCCTCCCAGGTGAGGAAGGTGCCGGGCTTCTCGACCGGCGGGGCGACGGGCAGGACGACGTCGGCGAACGGGGTGACGTCGCTGAGCCGCACCTCGAGACTGACGACGAACTCGGCTGCGGCGAGCGCCGCGGTCGCCGCCGCGGGGTCGGGGAGGTCGGCGAGTTCGAGCCCGCCGAGCACGGCCGCCTGCAGGTCGCCGGCGGCGAGCGCGGCGACGATGCCGGCGGTGTCCCGTCCCGGCGCGGCCGGAAGGCTCTCGACTCCCCAGGCGGCCGCGAGGTCGGCCCGGGCCTCGCCGTCGCCGACGGGACGGCCGAGCGGGAGGAGGGTGGGCAGACAGCCGGCCTCGACGGCACCGCGGTCGCCCGCGCGTCGGGGAACCCACCCGATCCGGGCGCCGGTGCGCTCGGCGAGTGCCGTGAGCGCCGTCAGCCCGCCGGGCACCTGCCCGAGCCGTTCGCCGGCGAGGACGATGTCGGTCTCGTCGAGCCGCAGGTCGGCGAGCGCCTGGGGCTCACCGCCGGGCACGACCTGCACGAGCTCGGCATCGAGCTTGGCGAAGCCACGCGTGCGGTGGCTGGCGACGGCGACCACCTTGACACCGCGTTTGATCGCTTTGCGGAGCCGCAGGAAGATCGTGCCGGCCTCGTCCTCGGGCTCCAGGCCCACGAGGACCACGGTGCCGGCGGTCTCCAGCGCCGAGTAGGTGACCTCAGGCCCGCGGCCCGCCACCTGACTGGCGAGGAAGTCGGTCTCCTCGGCGCTCAGCGGCCGCGAGCGGAAGTCCACGTCGTTGGTGTTCAGGGCCACCCGGGCGAACTTCGCGTAAGCGTAGGCGTCCTCGAGCGTCAGCCGGCCGCCGGTGAGGACGCCGGTGGCCTTCCCCGCGAGCCCGCGCGCGGCGACGGCGAGGGCGCCGGGCCACGACGTGGGCACGAGTTCGCCGCTCCCCGGGTCGCGAACGAGGGGCGTGCGAAGCCGGTCCTCCTGGAACGACCAGGTGAAGGCGAAGCGGTCCTTGTCGGTGATCCACTCCTCGTTGACCTCCGGGTCGTCCCCCGCGAGCCGGCGCATGACCTTGCCGCGCCGGTGGTCGACGCGGATGGCCGCCCCGCACGAGTCGTGCTCGGCGATCGACGGCACCGAGACGAGGTCGAACGGGCGGGACCGGAAGCGGTAGTCCGCACTCGTCAGCGCCCCGACCGGGCAGATCTGGATCGTGTTGCCCGAGAAGTAGGAGTGGAACGGCTCGCCGTCGGCGATGCCGATCTGCTGCTGCGCGCCACGCTCGAGCAAGGCGATGAACGGGTCTCCGGCGATCTCCTCGGAGAATCGGGTGCAGCGCTGGCAGAGCACGCACCGCTCGCGGTCGAGCAGCACCTGTTCCGAGACGTGCACCGGCTTGGGGAACAGCCGCTTCTGGTCGATGAACCGCGACTCGCCGTTGCCGTGGCTCATCGCCTGGTTCTGCAGCGGGCACTCGCCGCCCTTGTCGCAGACCGGGCAGTCGAGCGGGTGGTTGGCGAGGAGGAACTCGAGGTTGCCGCGCTGCGCCTTGTCGGCGACCGGCGAACTGACCTGGGTCTTGACCACCATGCCCGGGGCGACCTCGAGGGTGCACGACGCCTGCGGCTTGGGCATGCCGCGCCCGTTGCCGGCGTCCGGCACCTCGACGAGGCACTGCCGGCAGGCACCGACGGGTTCGAGCAACGGATGGTCGCAGAACCGCGGGATCTCCACGCCCATGAGTTCGGCGGCGCGGATCACCAGCGTGCCCTTGGGGACGCTGACCTCGACGTCGTCGATCGTCAGCGTGACGAGCTCGATCGGTGCCGCGTCGGTCGATCCGGATTCGGTCACGGTCACGATGCCGCCCCCTTTCCAGCGAGCGCGGTCGCGGCGAACAACGTGGACGCCGACGGCGGGAAGAGCTCGGCCGACGGGGTCGTCAGTCCGGCCTCGAACTCGTCCCGGAAGTACTGGATGGCCGAGGTGATCGGGCTCGTGGCGCCGTCGCCCAGCGCGCAGAAGGACCGCCCGAGGATGTTGTCGCACAGGTCGAGCAGCGTCTCAATGTCGCCCGGCTGACCCTCGCCGCGGTCGAGCCGGCGCAGGATCTGCACCATCCACCAGGTGCCTTCCCGGCACGGGGTGCACTTGCCACAGGACTCGTGCTTGTAGAACTCGGTCCAGCGCAGCACGCAGCGAACGACCGACGTCGTCTGGTCGAAGATCTGCAGCGCCTTGGTGCCGAGCATCGACCCGGCGGCGCTCACGCCCTCGTAGTCGAGCGGCACGTCGAGGTGCTCGGCCGTGAGGATCGGGGTCGAGGAGCCGCCGGGGGTCCAGAACTTGAGCTCCGCGCCGTCGCGCATCCCGCCGCTGAGGTCGAGCAGTTCGCGCAGGGTGATGCCGAGCGGGGCCTCGTACTGTCCCGGGCGCTTGACGTGCCCGGACAGCGAGTAGATGGTGTGGCCCTTGCTCTTCTCGGTGCCCATCGAGCCGAACCAGGAGACGCCGCCGCGCACGATGGCCGGCACCGACGCGATCGACTCCACGTTGTTGATGACCGTAGGCGAGGCGTACAGGCCCGCGACCGCGGGGAACGGCGGACGCAGCCGCGGCTGACCGCGCCGGCCCTCCAGGGAATCGAGCAACGCCGTCTCCTCGCCGCAGATGTAGGCGCCGGCGCCGGCGTGCACGACGATGTCGAGGTCCATGCCGCTGCCGTGGATGTCGGTGCCCACGTGACCCGCCTCGTACGCCTCCCGGACGGCGGCGCGCAGGCGGCGGACGACGTGCAGCACCTCGCCGCGCACGTAGATGAACGCCTGGCGGGCCTCGATCGCGCGGGAGGCGATGATGACGCCCTCCACCAGGGTGTGCGGGGAGGCCATCATGAGCGGGATGTCCTTGCAGGTTCCCGGCTCGGACTCGTCGGCGTTGACCACGAGATACGTGGGGTTGGGGTTGTCCTTGGGGATGAAGCTCCACTTCATCCCGGTCGGGAATCCGGCGCCACCGCGTCCGCGGAGCCCGGAGTCCTTCACCAGCTCGACGAGCTCCTCGGGCGACAGCTGCAGCGCCTTGTCGAGCGCCTGGTACCCGCCGTGCGCCTCGTACGCGGCGAGCGTCCAGGCACGGTCGTCGGCCCAGTTCGCGGTGAGCACCGGGGTGAGGACGTCAGTCATCATCAGCTCCTCGTGCCTCGTGCATGGTGATGGTCGAGTAGCCCGCGAGCTCGCTACCGCCCGGTCGCACTCGACCACCCGTCCTCATAGCTGGTCGAGTAGCGGCGCGCTCTGCGAGCGGCGTATCGAGACCACGGAGCAGGGTGTCAGTCATCGTCGGCTCCTCCCTCGACGTCGGCCGGCGACTGCTCGGCGACGGTCTCGGCTTCGGCACGTTGCGTGTCGGCCTCGGCCGCGGCTTCCTGCTTGGTCTCGCCGCCGCGACCGGTGCCGGAGTCCTCCTCGAGCGGCGGCGCCTCCCACCCGCGTTCCTGTGCGATGCGCAGGCCGGCGAGCGACGCCTCCCCCGCCGCGGGGCCCTCGTCCACCCGCCCGTCCTCGAATCCGGCGAGCACCCGCTCGGCCTCGCGCCAGGACGTGATCTGCGCGCCTCGCGGCGACGCCACGCGCTCGCCCGCGCGCAGGCGCTCCACGAGGTCGATGGCCGACTCCGGCGTCTGCTGATCGAAGAACTCCCAGTTGACCATCACGACCGGGGCGAAGTCGCAGGCGGCATTGCATTCGACCCGTTCCAGCGTGATGGCGCCGTCGGCCGTCGTCTCGTCGTTGCCGACGTCCAGATGACCGCACAATCGCTCGAAGATCTCGTCGCCGCCCATCACGGCGCACAGCGTGTTCGTGCAGACGCCGACGTGGTGCGTGCCCATCGGACGGCGCTTGTACATCGTGTAGAAGGTGGCGACCGCGGACACCTCGGCCTCGGAGAGGTCGAGGATGCGCGCGCAGGTCTCGATGCCCTCGGTGGTCACGCGGCCCTGCACGGACTGGACGAGGTGCAGCATCGGCAACAAGGCCGACCGCGACTGCGGGTAGCGGCCCGCGAGTTCCTTGAGTTCGGCCAGCGTCGTGGGCCCGATCGGCGTCTCCGCGTGCTCGGTCGGCGTCTGGGTGACCATGCCGTCGACAGAGTCGGGCAGCGGCGACTGCGCCGGATCGTTCGTGGTCATCGATCCACTCCTCCCATCACCGGGTCGACCGAGGCGACGGCCACGATGACGTCCGAGAGCATCCCGCCCTCGCACATCGCCGACACCGATTGCAGGTTGACGAACGACGGGTCGCGGAAGTGTGCCCGGTAGGGACGGGTGCCCCCGTCGGAGACCGCGTGGCAGCCGATGACGCCCTTGGGCGACTCGATCTCGACGTAGGCCTGGCCGGCCGGCACCCGGAACCCCTCGGTCACGAGCTTGAAGTGGTGGATCAGCGCCTCCATGGACTCCCCCATGATGTGGCGGATGTGTTCGGGCGAGTTGCCCTGTCCGTCCGCCCCCACCGACAGCTGAGAGGGCCAGGCGATCTTGCGGTCTGCCACCATCACGGGCTGCCCCTCGGTGGCGGCGAGCCGATCGATGCACTGCTCGACGATCTTGAGCGACTCGGCCATCTCGTCCAGGCGGATGCGGAAACGACCGTAGGCGTCGGGCTCCTCGCGCGTGATGACCTCGAAGTCATACGTCTCGTAGCCGAAGTACGGACGCTTCTTCCGCAGGTCCCAGTCGTAGCCGGTCGCCCGCAGCGGCGGACCGGTGACGCCGAGCGCGAGGCAGCCGGCGAGATCGAGGTGACCAACGTTCTTGAGCCGGCCCATGAAGATCGGGTTGGCGTTGCAGAGCGCGGCGTACTCGGGAAGCCGCTTGCGCAGCAGCGCGACGCTGTCGCGCAACTGGTCGAGCGCCCCCTCGGGAAGATCGAGTGCCACACCGCCGGGACGGATGTAGGCGTGGTTCATCCGCAGGCCGGTGATCGTCTCGAACAGGTTGAGGATGATCTCGCGGTCGCGGAAACCGCACGTCATGACCGTCAGCGCGCCCAGCTCCATGCCGCCCGTGGCGATGGCGACGAGATGCGAGGAGACGCGATTGAGTTCGAGCATCATCACGCGGATGATCTGAGCGCGCTCGGGGATGTCGTCGGTGATACCGAGGAGCTTCTCGACGGCGGCGCAGTACACGGCCTCGTTGAAGAACGGCGCGACGTAGTCCATCCGGGTGCAGAACGTCACACCCTGCGTCCAGGTGCGGTACTCCATGTTCTTCTCGATGCCGGTATGCAGGTACCCGATGCCGGCGCGAGCGCCGAGGATCTGCTCGCCGTCGATCTCGAGGATGAGCCGGAGCACACCGTGCGTCGACGGATGCTGGGGACCCATGTTGACGACGAGGTGGTCACCTTCGATCCCCTCGACGTCGATCGTGTCCCAGTCCTGTCCGGTGACGTTGAAGACCGGGCCCTCGGGAGTCTCGGTGGTGCCCGCATACGGGTCGTCGTGGATCGTCATGAGTAACTCCTCCGCTCATCCGGCGGATCGATCATGCCGCCCTCGAACTCCACCGGGATGCCGCCGAGCCCCCGCGAGCGAAGCGAGCACAACGGCAGAGCGTCCCGAACTATCCGCTCGGCGGTCATGAGTAACTCCTCCGCTCATCCGGCACTCCTCCGCTCATCCGGCGGAGCCCCGCGAGCGGAGCGAGCACGACGACAGAGCGTCCCGCCCTTGAACCTCATCGCCACGATCGTCATGAGTAACTCCTCCGCTCATCCGGCGGATCGATCGTCCCGCCCTTGAACTCCACCGGGATGCCGCCGAGCGGATAGTCCTTGCGCTGGGGGTGACCGGGCCAGTCGTCCGGCATGAGGATGCGGGTCAGCGCCGGATGACCGTCGAAGACCACGCCGAACATGTCCCACACTTCACGCTCGTGCCAGTCGGCCGTGGGATACGTGGGCACGACGCTCGGGATGTGCGGATCGGCGTCGGGGGCGACGACCTCGAGGCGGATGTGCCGGTTGTGGGTCATCGACGTCAGCTCGTACAGGACATGCAGCTCGCGCCCGGTCTCGTTCGGGAAGTGCACGCCGCTCACGCTCGCGCAGAACTCGAATCGCAGCTGCGGATCGTCACGCAGGTGCCGGGCGGTGGCTGCCAGCTGCTCGCGGCGGATGAAGAACGTGATCTCGCCGCGATCGATGACGACCTTCTCGATCGCGTCGGTCAGTCCGTCGCCGGCCGCGAGGCGCTGAGCGACGTCGTCGTACCAGCCGCCGAACGGGGGCGTCGCCGCGCCCGGCATGATGACCGGTCGGCGCAGGCCGCCGAAGCCGGTGGTGTCGCCGGTTCCGTGGACGCCGAAGGAGCCCTCGCGGACCTCGACGATCTCCAGGTCGTGCGCCTCGGAACGCTCCAGTTCGTTCTGCGTCTCGTGCGACGGGTCCTGCGTGCGATCAGCGTCGGTCGGCTTGGGGTCCGCACCCGTGGGCGTGGCGTCGTCGCTCACCGCATGAGTCCCTTCATCGCGGAGGTGGGCGCGGCCGCCAGAGCCTCGCGCTCGGTGTCGGCGATCTCGCGCATCCGGTCCGAGCCGAGGTTGCCGTGCTGCACCTTGTCGTGGATCTTGAAGATCGCGTCGATGAGCATCTCGGGCCGCGGCGGGCACCCCGGCAGGTACATATCCACCGGGACGACGTGGTCGACGCCCTGCACGATCGCGTAGTTGTTGAACATGCCGCCCGAGCTGGCGCACACGCCCATCGCGAGCACCCACTTGGGTTCGGCCATCTGGTCGTAGATCTGCCGAAGGACCGGCGCCATCTTCTGGCTCACGCGGCCGGCGACGATCATCAGATCGGCCTGACGCGGCGACGGCCGGAAGACCTCCATGCCGAAGCGGGAGGAGTCGAACCGCGGCGCACCGAACGTCATCATCTCGATGGCACAGCACGCCAGGCCGAACGTGGCGGGCCACATCGAGGCCTTGCGGAAGTAGCCGGCGAGCCCCTCGACCGTCGAGAGGAGGACGCCGCTGGGCAGTTTCTCTTCGAGTCCCATCAGGTCCAGTCCATTCCGCCCCGACGCCATTCGTAGACGTAGGCGATCGTGATGTTGACGAGGAACAGCATCACCGCGAGGAAGGCGAACCAGCTGAGCTGGTCGAAGGCGACCGCGAACGGGTAGAGGAACACGATCTCGATGTCGAAGATGATGAACATCATCGCGGTGAAGAAGTACTTGATCGAGACGCGGCCGCCGCCCTCGGGAAGCGGGCTGGGCGCGATGCCCGACTCATAACGATCGAGCTTGGCGCGGTTGTAGCGCGCCGGACCCGTGAACGGCGCGATCCCCACGCTGAACAGCGCAAAGGCCAGGGCGATGGCTCCCAGCACGACGATCGGTACGTAATCGTTCACGACACCTCCCAGCAGACGGTGGGCGACTTTGTGAAGTGCTTCACATCATGTCGATGACCACTGTATGACGGACGCCGTCGGCGGTGTAACTGAGGTCACACTTACTTGGCCGCCCCGACGCTTTCTGCAGCACCCTACGAGCGCGAGGTCACGCCGAGGTTTCGACACGCGCGGCATCCGGTGACGAGGAGATGACCGGCAGCTGGGGTTCGCCGCGTGGTGCACGTCAGCGCGGGGCGACGGCGTGGTGGAGGGCGACCACCCCGCCGGTGAGGTTGCGCCAGGAGATCCCGCGCCACCCGGCCTCGCCCATGCGCACGGCGAGGCCGCGCTGGTCCGGCCACGCGCGGATCGACTCCGCGAGGTAGACGTACGACTCGGGATTCGACGAGACCGCGCGGGCGATCGGCGGCAGCGCTCGCATGAGGTAGTTGACGTAGACGAGCTCGAACGGCTTCCACGTCGGAGTGCTGAATTCGCACACGACGACGCGGCCCCCGGGTTTGGTCACCCGCAGCAGCTCGCGCAAGCCGGTGAGCGGGTCGTGGATGTTCCGCAGCCCGAACGAGATCGTGACGGCATCGAACGAGTCGTCGGCGAACGGCAGGCGCATCCCGTCACCCGCGGTGAACGGCAGCTCCGGGCGCTGGGCTTTGCCGACCTGGAGCATCCCGATCGAGAAGTCGCACGGGACCACCATCGCGCCGGCGCGAGCGAACGGAGCGCTCGAGGTGCCCGTCCCCGCCGCGAGGTCGAGAATGCGCTCGCCGGGCTTGGGGTCGACCATCGCGACGACCTGGTTCCGCCACCGGCGATCCTGCCCCAGCGACAGGACGTCGTTGGTGCGGTCGTACTTGGCGGCGACGTCGTCGAACATGCGCGCGACGTCGCGGGGATCCTTGTCCAGACCGGCTCGGCTCACCCGTTCACTGTCCCACGAGTAGGCTCGATCCACGTGAGCAACCCCATCGCCGATCCGTCTTCGGTGGACGACAACGCACCTCTCGTGGTCCGCACCCGACGCATCGACGATCCCGGCGATCTGCTCGACCTCCTGCCGCCCGAGCACGCCCTCGCCTGGGTGCATAACGGGGACGGTCTCGTGGGGTGGGGCCGCGCCGCCACGTTCTCCACCGGCGGCCCCGGACGCTTCGCCGACGCGGACGCCTGGTGGCGCGCGCAGGTGGCGCGCAGCGTCAGTCGCGACGACGTCGCCCGCCCCGGCAGCGGACTCGTCGCCTTCGGGTCGTTCGCCTTCGCCGATCACGGCGACGGCACCACGCTGGTGGTGCCCGAGGTCGTCGTCGGCCGCCGTGACGGCGTCAGCTGGATCACCACGATCAGCACGGCGCTGACCGCTCCGCCCTCACTCACGCCGCACGGCGAGCTCGGCTCCGGCCCCGCGGTGGACTTCGAGGACGATGACGAGCGTCGAGCCCACTGGCGCGACACCGTGGCAGCCGCGGTCGAACGCATCGCCGCGGGTGAACTCGACAAGGTCGTGCTCGCCCGCTCCGTCGACGCGGTGAGCGACGAGGCCGTCGACGTCCGACGCCCACTTCGCCGCCTCGCCGCGAACTATCCGAGCTGCTGGACTTTCCACGTCGACGGCTTCTTCGGTTCCACGCCCGAGATGCTGGTCCGCCTCGAGGGCGGACTCGTGACGTCCCGGGTCCTGGCCGGCACGATCCGGCGCAGCGGCGACGATCACCGCGACCTCGCCCTCGCGGCGTCGCTCGCGCACTCCAGCAAGGACCTCGAGGAGCACGAGTACGCCGTCGCGTCGGTCGCCGAGGCCCTCGCTCCGCACTGCACGGGGATGAACGTGCCGGAGGCGCCGTTCGTGCTGCACCTGCCCAACGTCATGCACCTGGCCACGGACGTCACGGGCGTGCTCCGCGCCGACGCGAGCGCGCTCTCGCTCGCGGCCGCGCTGCACCCGTCGGCGGCCGTCGGCGGCACTCCGCGGCCTGCGGCCGTCGAGCTCATCGAGGAGATCGAGGGACTCGACCGCGCACGGTACGCGGGCCCGGTCGGTTGGATCGGCGCCGACGGCGACGGCGAGTGGGGCATCGGGCTGCGCTCGGCGCAACTGCTCGACGACGGTCGGCGGGTCCGACTCTTCGCCGGCTGCGGCATCGTCGCCGACTCCGTGCCGGGTGACGAACTCGCCGAGTCCGACGCCAAGCTCGTTCCGGTCCGCACCAGCCTCACCGCCGGCTGACTGTCGGCGCTGGGCCGTAGGGTCCGGTCCATGGCACTCCCCCGCATCGACGACGCCGAGCGACGCCGCCGCGTGGGTGCGCGGCACGCCCTTGCCGCTCCCGTCGCGTCCACGGAGGATGCGGCGCGGGCGCTGGTCGCGGTCCACAGCACCGATCCAGCGTCGATGACCCTCGCCGTGGCGGCACGTCTTCAGCGACCCGATGTCGGGGACGTCGAGCGAGCGCTCTACACCGATCGCACCGTCGTCCGCGTGCTGGCGATGCGCCGCACGGTCTTCGCCGTACCGGCCGACCTCGCGCTCTCCTGCCTCGCGGCGACGGCCCAGAGCGTCGCCGGCCCGGAGCGCCGCAAGCTCGTCGGCCTGCTTCGGGACGCGCGCGTGGCCGAGGATCCCGAGGCGTGGCTCGACGCCGCCCACCGTGCCGCTCTCGCGCTGATCGAGCAGCTCGGCACGTTCAGCGCGGGCGAGCTGGCCGCCGCCGATCCCCTGCTCGCCACGCAGATCGAGATCTCACCGGGCACGAAGTATGCGACGCGCCAGTCGGTTGCGAGCCGGCTCATGACCCTCATGTCCGCCGAAGGCCACGTCGTTCGCGCTCGGCCGGACGGCGCGTGGGGCTCCACCCGGTTCCGCTGGGCCGCCATGGCCGGCTGGAGCGATCATCTCGTCGAACCCCAGGACGCGCAAAGCGCCGCCGCCGAGGTCGCCCGGCGATGGCTGTTCGCCTACGGGCCGGCCCGCCCGGAGGATCTGCAGTGGTGGACGGGGTGGACCAAACGCACCACGACCGCCGCCCTCGCGGCGCTTCCCACGGTGGAGATCCAGGGCGACGAGGGGCCGCTCATCGCGCTCGCCGACGACCTCGGTCCCACGCCGGGGTCGGCACCCTGGGTCGCCTTGTTGCCGGCCCTCGATTCCACGACGATGGGCTGGAAGCACCGGGACTGGTATCTCGGTCCCCACCGCGCCTCCCTGTACGACGTCAACGGCAACGCCGGGCCCACCGTGTGGGCCGACGGTCGGGTGGTCGGAGGCTGGGCGATCCGCGACGACGGCACCGTCGCCGTCCGTCTCTTGCAGGACCCCGGCAGCGCCGCTCGCGACGCGATCGACGACGCGGCTCACCGGCTCGAGACGTTCCTCGACGGCACCGTCGTCAAGGCACGCGCGCGCGGCTGGTCCCCCGTCGAGCGCGAGCTGCGCTCCTGAGGGGACCCTTTCTTTAATCATTCAAAACAAGCCGCTACAGTGGAGGTGATGACGACGATCTCCGCGCCCACCCCGGCGCACGAGGAACCCACCCCGCGCCAGCAGCTGCAGGCCGCGGGGTTGCGCGTCACGACCCCGCGACTCGCGGTGCTCGACGCCGTCGCCCGTCACCCGCACTCGCCTGCCGACACCGTCTTCCAGGTCGTGCGCGCCACACTCGGCGGCACCTCGGTCCAGGCGGTCTACAACGTCCTCGGCGACCTCACGGAGGCCGGCCTGCTGCGCCGGATCGAGCCCGCCGGCTCTCCCGCGCTGTACGAGCGGCGCGTCGCGGACAACCATCACCACCTCGTCTGCCGCCACTGCGGCGCGGTCGAGGACATCGACTGCGCCGTGGGGCCGGCACCGTGTCTCACGCCTTCGCAGACCCACGGATTCGCTATCGATGAAGCCGAGATCACGTTCTGGGGCCGCTGTCCCGCGTGCTCGGAATCTGCAGCACCCACCCACTGAAGGAGAAGAACTGCATGGCACAGATCCCCCAGCCGAACGACGGAACCTCGTTTGCCGCCAAACCCACGGCAGAGGCCGATCTCGGCTCGACCCGAGGCAACGGCGCCCCGGCGGAATCGGATCGCAACAGCCTGACCGTCGGCGCCGACGGGCCGATCCTGCTGCACGATGTGCACTTCATCGAGCAGATGGCGCACTTCAACCGCGAGCGGGTGCCCGAGCGCAACGTGCACGCCAAGGGCTCGGGGGCGTTCGGCGTCTTCGAGACGACCGAGGACGTCAGCGCCTACACCAAGGCCGCGCTCTTCCAGCCCGGCGCGACGACGGAGATGCTCGCCCGCTTCTCCACCGTGGCCGGCGAACAGGGCAGCCCCGACACGTGGCGCGATCCGCGTGGCTTCGCACTGAAGTTCTACACGACCGAGGGCAACTACGACCTCGTCGGCAACAACACGCCGATCTTCTTCATCCGCGACACGATGAAGTTCCCGCACTTCATCCGCTCGCAGAAGCGCCGGGGCGGCAGCGGCCTGCGCGACAACAACATGCAGTGGGACTTCTGGACCCTCAACCCCGAGTCGGCCCACCAGGTCACGTACCTCATGGGCGATCGCGGCATCCCGAAGACGTACCGCCACATGAACGGCTACGGCTCGCACACCTACCTGTGGATCAACGAGGCCGGCGACAAGCACTGGGTGAAGTACCATTTCCACAGCAACCAGGGAGTCGAGGGCTTGACCGGCGAGGAAGCCGACCGCATCGCCGGGCAGGACGCCGACTTCCACCGCCGCGACCTCTATGACGCCATCGAGCGCGGCGAGTTCCCGAGCTGGACCCTCTCGGTGCAGCTCATGCCGTACGAGGACGCCAAGACGTACCGGATCAACCCGTTCGACCTGACGAAGATCTGGCCGCACAGCGACTACCCGCTGGTCAAGGTCGGCACGATGACCCTGAACCGCAATCCGGACAACTTCTTCGCCGAGATCGAGCAGGCCGCGTTCGCCCCGTCCTCGGTCGTCCCGGGTATCGGATTCAGTCCGGACAAGATGCTGCTGGGCCGGACGTTCGCCTACGCCGACACGCAGCGGTACCGCATCGGCACGAACCACCACCAGCTGCCGGTCAACCGTCCGCGGGCCGTCGCGCAGCACAACACCTACCTGCTCGACGGCTCCATGGCCTATGAGCACAGCGGTGACGCCCCGGTCTACGCGCCCAACTCGTTCGGTCGCGGCTACTCCGACGAGACCGGCACGGTCACCGACGGCTGGGAGACCGACGGCGAGATGGTGCGCCAGGCGTACACCCTGCGGGCCGAGGACGACGACTGGTCGCAGGCCGGCACCCTCGTGCGCGAGGTCTGGAACGACGCCCAGCGCGAGGAGTTCGTCAACAACGTGGCCGGTCACCTCCTCGGTGGCGTGAAGGGCGATGTCCTCGAGCGCGCCTTCGAGTACTGGAAGAACGTCGACGCCGAGTGCGGCAAGCGGATCGAGGAGCTCGTGCGCGCCGGACTGGGCCAGCCCAACCCGGGCACCGAGACGGAGGCCGCGCAGGCCAACGCCTCGGCGCCGATCGTCGAGTCCGACACCCACGCGGGCTGACGTTCTCACCCACGAAGGAGCCGTTCACCGCGAGGTGGGCGGCTCCTTCGCCGTTCTCGCGCGATGTCGGTGGACCGGCGTAAGTTCGGCGTATGACGCGTTTCGTGTTCAACACCGCTGCGACGCTGGACGGCTACCTCGCCGACCCGGACCACTCCCTCGGCTGGCTGTTCGCGGTCGAGGGCGGCAGCTCCACCGACGCGCCCGAGCACGCCGACGCCTGGCAGGCGTTCATGGACCGTGTCGGCGTCGCGGTGTACGGTTCCTCGACCTACGAATGGGTGCTGCGCGAGTCCGACGCGCTCGCCCAGCCCGAGCAGTGGGCGCAGGCCTCCGGCGGCAAGCCGGTGGTCGTGTTCAGCACCCGTGATCTGCCGATTCCCCCAGGGGCCGACGTCCGCATCGTGCAGGGCAACGTCGCCGACCACCGCGCCGACATCGAGGCGACGGCCGCCGGAGGTGACGTGTGGATCGTCGGCGGCGGCGATCTCGTCGGGCAGTTCGATGACGCCGGGGCTCTGGACGAGATCCAGGTCAGCATCGCACCGGTCACCCTCGGCGCGGGGGCGCCGCTGCTGCCGCGACGCATCGAGTCGCACCGGATGCGTCTGGTCGATGTCGAACGCCGCGGACAGTTCGCCCACCTCACCTACGCGGTCACTCGAGGCAGGACGTAAGCGATGAGCATGCGCTAGTTTCGTCGTGTACCCACCAGACGAGGAGCACAACGTCGTGAGCCAGTCCCCAGTCAAGGTCGCCGTCACGGGTGCGGCCGGTCAAATCGGTTACAGCCTCCTGTTCCGCATCGCCAGTGGCGCGATCTTCGGACCCGACATCCCCGTCCAATTGAGACTCCTCGAGATCACCCCGGCACTGGGCGCGCTCGAGGGCGTCGTCATGGAACTCGACGACTGCGCCTTCACGACGCTGGACTCCGTCGAGATCGGCGACGATCCGCGCCATATCTTCGACGGCGTCAACCTCGCCCTCCTCGTCGGTGCGCGACCGCGCGCCAAGGGCATGGAGCGCGGCGACCTCCTGGAAGCCAACGGTGCGATCTTCACCGAGCAGGGACGCGCGCTCAACGAGGTGGCGGCCGACGACGTGCGCATCGGTGTCACGGGCAACCCCGCCAACACCAACGCGCTCATCGCGCTACGCAACGCGCCCGACATCCCGGCCGAACGGTTCAGCGCGCTCACCCGGTTGGACCATAACCGGGCCATCAGTCAGCTGGCCGCCAAGACCGGCGCGAGGGTCGGCGACATCCGCCGCATGACCATCTGGGGCAACCACTCCTCCACCCAGTACCCCGACCTCTTCCACGCCGAAGTAGGGGGCAAGAACGCCGCCGATCTCATCGACGACCAGGCGTGGATCGAGAACGACTTCATCCCCACCGTCGCGAAGCGCGGCGCCGCCATCATCGAGGCACGCGGGGCGTCGTCGGCCGCCAGCGCCGCGTCGGCCACGATCGACGCCGCTCGCGACTGGCTTACCCGCAGCGCCGAGGGCGACTGGGTCTCGATGGCCGTCGCCTCGGACGGCTCGTACGGAGTGCCCGAGGGCATCGTCTACTCGTTCCCCGTCACGTGTTCGGGCGGGGACTGGCAGATCGTCCAGGGCTTGGAGATCGACGACTTCAGCCGTGCGCGGATGGACGCCACAGCGGCCGAACTCATCGAGGAACGCGACGCGGTCGACCAGCTCGGCCTGATCTGAGCGAGGGGTCTCGCCGGTTCACAACGGCGGCTGTGGCGGCACGACGATCGCGAGTGTCACCAGCGCGACGCCGAGCAGGAGCATCCAGGCGATGTCGAAGGCCTTGCCCCGGACCCGCAGCATGCCGTGCTCATCGGGAGTCACGACGGCTCGCAGTCCCGCCGCCACGATGAACGAGGCGCCGACGACGCCTACCCCGAGACGCCAGGCGTCGACGGCGATCAGCAGCAGGCCGACGGCGACGACGACCAGCTGCGCGAGGTAGATGCGCGAACCGCGGCTGCGGGGGAGCTTCACCGCTGAGCCTGCGCCTGCGCCTCGGAGAAGTCGACCACGTTGCTCAGCAGCATGGCGCGGGTCATCGGGCCCACACCCCCGGGGTTGGGCGTGACCCAACCGGCGACGTCCCAGACGTCGGGGGCGAGGTCGCCGACGATCTTGTTGTTCTCGTCGCGGCTGACACCGACGTCGAGCAGCGCGGCGCCGGGCTTGACCATGTCGGCGGTGATGATGCCGGGCACGCCCGCCGCGGCGATGACGATGTCGGCGCGGCGCACCTCGGCCGCGAGATCCCTGGTGCCGGTGTGGCAGAGCGTCACGGTGGCGTTCTCACTGCGCCGGGTCAGCAGCAAGCCCATGGGCCGGCCCACGGTGACCCCGCGACCGATGACGACGGCGTGCTTGCCCGCGATCTCGACGTCGTGACGGCGCAGTAGCTCGATGATGCCGCGCGGCGTGCACGGCAACGGAGCCTCCTTGCCGAGCACGAGCCATCCGAGGTTGGTGGGATGGAGACCGTCGGCGTCCTTGGCAGGGTCGATCCGTCCGATCACCGCGTTCTCGTCCAGGCCGCGCGGCAGCGGCAACTGAACGATGTAGAGCGTGCATGCGGGGTCGGCGTTGAGCTGGTCGACCGCGGCCTCGACCTCGGCCTGGGTCGCGGTCGCCGGCAGATCGATGCGAATCGACTCGATACCGACTTCCGCGCAGTCGCGGTGCTTGGCTCCGACGTACCACTGGCTGGCCGGGTCGTCACCGACGAGGATCGTGCCGAGCCCCGGGACGATGCCCTGGGCGCGAAGCGCGGCGACCCGCTCGGTGAGTTCGGACTTGATCGTGGCGGCGACGGCCTTGCCGTCGAGGGTCTGCGCAGTCACCCCCACAGTTTCTCACGTGCCCGGTCGGCCTTTCCTGGGCCTAGGATGTTCCCCGACCCTCATCCCCACTCCCTCATGGAAGAGGTTATTTTGCCACGCGCACGTTTGTCCCAAGAACGCAGCCGTCAACGACGCCAAGCCCTGCTCGAGGCCGCGATCCGCGTGTTCGGCGAGGGCGGTATCCGCGCCGTCACGCACCGGGCGGTCGCGGCCGAAGCCGGCCTTCCCCTCGCCGCGACCACCTACTACTTCGCCTCGATCGATGAATTGGTTCGTGAGTCGTTGCGATATCACGTTGCGAGCTTCATCCAGTCGTTCGAGCAACTGCCCGACGTGTCGATGGACGGAGCGGGGTTGCTGGACCTCGACGTCGGCACACAGATCGTCGAGGCCGTCTTCGCGATCCGTGACCTCGACTCCTCGGCGCTGGAGCTGTCGGTCTACTTGCACGCCGCCCGAGACCCGGAACTGCGCGACGTGGCGTTCGCGGGACTTCACGCCCTCAGTTCCTTCATCACCGAAACGCTGAAGAGCGCGGGGGTCCGCGGCGACACCGAGGAGCTCGTCTCCCTCGTGACCGCGCAGGTCGTCGGGGCGGCCATGCGCCGACAGTCTCGGCCGGACGACCAGGCCGAGGCACGTCGCCTCGCACGGGCCATCCGCAATCTCGTCGCCGCTCATGTGCTCGGCGACGAGGCCGTGACGCGCGTCTTCTCCGACATCAGTGGAAGAAGTGCCGAGTCCCCGTGACATACATCGTGACCCCGGCGGCTTCGGCCGCTTCGATCGTCTGATCGTCGCGGACGGAGCCGCCGGGCTGAACGATCGCCCGCACGCCGGCGTCGAGCAGGATCTGCGGGCCGTCGGCGAACGGGAAGAACGCGTCCGACGCCGCCACCGATCCTCGGACCCGCTCCTCGCCGGCACGCTCCACGGCGAGGCGGCACGAGTCGACGCGGTTGACCTGTCCCATGCCCACGCCGACCGAGGCGCCGTCCTTGGCCAGCAGGATCGCGTTCGACTTCACCGCACGCACCGCCGTCCAGGCGAAGGCGAGGTCGGCGAGCGTGGCCTCGTCGGCCGGTTCGCCGGCCACGAGCGTCCAGTTCCGCGGGTCGTCGCCCGGGGCGTCGACGCGGTCACGCAGCTGCACGAGTAGCCCGCCGCTGATCTGCCGGAACTCCGCTGCGGGGTACTGCCCGAGCTCCGGGGCCCGCAAGATGCGGATGTTCTTCTTGCCCTGGAGCACCTCGACGGCTCCGGGCTCGTAGTCGGGCGCGACGATGACTTCGGTGAACACCTCCGCGACCTGCTCGGCCATGGCCACCGAGACCGGGCGGTTGGCGGCGATCACGCCCCCGAACGCCGAGACCGGGTCGCAGGCGTGGGCCCGCGCATGAGCCTGCGCGATGTCCTCGCCCACGGCGATCCCGCAGGGGTTGGCGTGCTTGATGATCGCGACGGCGGGACGAGCGTGATCGAAGGCCGCGCGGATGGCGGCGTCGGTGTCGACGTAGTTGTTGTAGCTCATCTCCTTGCCGTGCAGCTGCTCGGCGCCGGCGAGGCCGCCGAAGCCGTCGGCGTACAGCGCGGCCTCCTGGTGCGGGTTCTCGCCGTAGCGCAAGACGTCCTGCTTGTCCCAGGTCTCGGCGACGAAAGCCGGCCAGCCGTCCTCAGCTGCGTCGTAGGACGACGCGAACCACGAGGCGACCGCGGCGTCGTACGCCGCGGTGTGCGCGAACGCCTGCGCCGCGAGGTGGCGCCGCTGCGCGAAGGTGAAGCCACCCTCGGACAGCGCCGAGCGTACGTCGCCGTAGGCGTCCGGCGATACGGCGACCGCGACGCTCGGGTGATTCTTGGCCGCGGCGCGGACCATCGACGGGCCCCCGATGTCGATCTGCTCGACGACCTCGTCGGGCGCCGCGCCGGACGCGACGGTCTCGCGGAAGGGATACAGGTTCACGACCACCAGGTCGAAGGGCTCGATGCCGAGCTCGGACAGCTGCTCGCGGTGCCGCTCCAGCCGGCGGTCGGCGAGGATGCCGGCGTGCACGCGCGGATGCAGCGTCTTCACCCGCCCGTCGAGGCACTCGGGGAAGTTCGTGAGCTCCTCGACCGGTGTCACGGCGACGCCGGCCGCCTCGATCGCCTTCGCGGTCGACCCGGTCGACACGATCTGCACCCCGGCGGCCTGCAGGTCGCGGGCGAGGTCCTCGAGCCCGGTCTTGTCATATACCGAGACGAGCGCCCGGCGGAGCGGTTGACGATCGGAGGAGGTCATTCGGTGGAGTCCTTTGTCTGCTGGCGGATGATGCGACGCCCGTCGACGGCGAACGGCTCGCGGGCGAGCCGCCCCACCCAGTCGACGAGCATCTGACGTTCACTGACCTTGATGCGTTCGTGCAGGGACGCGACATCGTCGTCGTCGAGGACCGGGACGGCGACCTGAGCGACGATCGGCCCGGTGTCGACACCCTCGTCGACGACGAACAACGTGGCACCGGTGATCTTGACGCCGTACTCGAGGGCGTCCCGGGGCCCGTGCATGCCTGGGAAGGACGGCGACAGCGCGGGATGGGTGTTGAGGGTGCGCCCGCCGAACCTCCGGAGAAAGGCCGGGCCGGTCAGCTTCATGAAGCCCGCGAGAACCACGAGATCGGGCTCGTACTGGGCAACCTGCTCGGCGAGTGCGGCGTCCCACGCCTCCCGGTCGGGAAAGTCGCCGAGCCGCACGACGAAGGTCGGTACGCCCGCGCGCTCGGCCCGTCGCAGCCCTTCGATGTCGGCGCGATCGGCGCCGACGGCGGTGACCTGCGCCCCGTAGCCGGGGTCGGCGGTGGCGTCGAGGAGAGCCTGGAGGTTGGTTCCGCTGCCGGACACCAGCACGACGAGTCGCGCCGGCGCGGCGGCGCGGTCATTCGCTGTCGGCACGGGCTCCACGATAGTGGGACGCGAGGGCACCGAGCGCGCCACCCACGGACATGGACGCGATCGCCACCAGCAGCGTGCTCAGCACCGGCGGCCCGGCCTCGGCGAGCAACCCCGGACCGATGGCTCCGCGACCACTGATCGCGATCAGCGCGAGCAGCAGGCCGGCCACCGCTCCCGCCAGCGCGGCGTGGCCGAGCCGCTCGATCAACCGCTCGGTCGCGAGACGCTCGATGAGACGCGATCCCGCCCACCCGGCCGCGAGAACCGGGATCGCCATGATCACGACGACGGCGTCGGCGAACGGGCCCGGCTCGGGGAGGATCGCCAGCGGCGGGAAGGCCGGGAGCGTCCCGACATCGATACCGGCGATGTCCACTCGTGTGTCGACGCCGAGCGCGATGCCCGGGCCGAGAATGACCGCGAGGGCCCACGCCACGATCGTCGGCAGGGCCAGCAGACACACCAGGCCGAGGACGAGTCCGCCCGTGTAGCCCGGATCGAGGGCCGCCCAGAGGTCGGCCGCCGCGTTGACCCGGCTCGCCGCGATGACCATCACGAGAACGAACGCGGCCAGGACGACGACCCCAGCCGCGCGCAGCCCTTCCGCCAGCGCCGGAACGAAGGGGCGGACGCGGACCGGCAGCCGGCGCGAACGCGGATGGCGGACCGCGACCGAGACCGCCGCGCCGATGCCCACGACGAGGAAGGCGCCGAACGCTGCGCGCGCGAACGACGTGGTGACCGTCGAGGTCGAGGTGACGGCGGAGAGCACGGCGGCGAGCGCACCGGCGACCCCGCCGCTGATCGCACCGAATCCGATCGCGTCATCAGCTCCGCCGCGGCCCGCGATGGCGGCCACCACGGCGGCGACGAACGCGGCGAGGAGTGCTCCACCGAGCGGCAGGAGCGCGATCGTCGCGCCCCCGACCTCGATGGACGAACCGACTGCCAGCAACCAGGCGCGCGCGCCGACACGAAGGGTGTCGAAACCGAGATGGCGGGTCGCGGCCGCTGCCGCCACGACGCAGACCACGACCGGGATCAGCACGGCGAGCACGCCGGTCAGCAGTGCCGGCCGCCACGGATCGGTGCGGTGGAACGTGGAGGAAGCAGGCACTCGACAATCCAACCTGTAAAGTTGCGACGTTGCACCCAGCCACGCCGAGACCCCCGAGGAGGCGAGTGCGATGACCCGTGTCGACGAGTTCGACAACTTCTACCGCGCCACCCGCCGCCGGGTGCTGGCGACGACGTACGCCCTCTGCGGCGACCGCCAGGTGGCTCGGGACGCGACGCTGGACGCCTACCAGCGCGCGTGGCGCTCGTGGGGCAGTTTGCGCGGCCGGGACCCGGTGGCCTACGTCCGCGACCAGGCCTCGAAGCTCACAGTGTTCAACCGGAGCACGCATCCGCTGCGCCGTCGACACGAGGAGGACGGTGACCAGGCGTTGCTCGAGGCGCTGCACCGCCTCGACTACGACGAACGCCGCATCGTCACGCTGCTGACCGTGGCCGGAGTCGACCTCGACGACGCCACCGTCGAGATGCAGGTCGACGACGCCGTGGGCATGGAGCTGGCCACCAACGCGCTGACGGCGCTGGAGAAGGCGCTCGAGCAGCCGCTGGAGAGCCTCGAGGGGCGGCTCACCCAGCTTCGCGAAACCGTCGAGGGCCTCGAGCTCCCTGACCCCGAGCGCGTCCGGCGCGCGGCCAAGCGCAGTGGCCGACGCAATTCGGCGCTGCTCGTCGCCGCGACGGTGCTCGCGTTGTTCGCAGGCGGATTCGCGGCCACGAACGGTGACGCGTTCGGGACGCTCGAAGCGGTGCCCTACCGCGAGAAGATCGGCGCCGAGCGGCCGGACGTCATTCTCGACTCGCACAACATCGACACCGACGACCTCCTCTCACGCGAGCAGGTCCAGCGGCTCAACCCCGAACGTGAATGGACGGTCGACGCGACCGAGACCGACACGGTCAACGAGACCCCGTACTCGACGTGTCCGCCCACCCGATTCGCCGACCCGGACCCGCTCAAGGTCTTCGTGCGGGCGTACAGCACGGAGCCTTCGGCCGAGCGGGTCGCGCAGTCGATCGAGGTCTCCCGCAGCCGCGAGGCGTCCGAGGCGGCCTACGGCACGTTGTTGGGCTGGTACGCCAACTGCGCCCACCCGCGCACCCGTCTGATCGACTCGTACACCGTCAAGCGCCCGTTCGGCGACTTCAAGATCCTGCGCCTGCAGTCGTACCGCGAGCCCGCCCGCTTCATCAGCGTCGGGCTTGCGCAATCGGGCACGGTCACGAGCACCCTCATCCACGAGGTCAACGGCACGGAGCCGACCGACGTCGAGACCTTCGCCCGCAGCCTCAACGACTCGATCGCGAAGGTGTGTGCCGATTCCGGTGGCGAGTGCACCGACGAGATCACCGTCGAGCCGAGCCTTCCCCCGCAGACCGAACAGTTCCCGCGGTTCCTGAGCGTCGTCGACATGCCGCCATTGGGCCAGGTCGACCGGGTCTGGGCCGCCGGCCCCGCGCAGGCGCCGAACGGCGGCCTCAACCCGGCCGCCTCGCTGTGTGACAAGACCGACTTCAGCGGCGAGGGCTTCAGCGACGTCGCGACCCGGCTCATCGCCATCCCCGACGCCACCGAGCTGCCGCAGGAGTTCGCCGTCGCCCAGACGGTGGCCCGCACTGCTTCTCCCGAGGCCGCCGAGGCGCTCGTCGGCGAGATCGCCGCCAAGGTCGACGGCTGCGGCGACACCGAGCTGTCCGCGCAGATCGACGAACGACAGGAGATCGCCGGTCCCGGCTATGCCGGCGTCGGCTGGCGGTTGAGCTTCGAGACCGGCCGCGACCAGCGCGTGAACTACCGCATGGGCGTCGTCCGCCGCGGACCCCATGTCACGCAGGTCTTGGCCCCGCCGTCGGGCGAGAACGTCTTCTCGGCCGAGGAGTTCGCCGCCCTCATGGACCGCGCCGGCCAACGCCTCGTCTACGCCGACCAGTAACCGCCCAGCACCCGGACTGACCGCTCTAGGTGTTCGAGTAGCCGCGAGGAACGAGCGGCGTATCGAGACCACACCTTACGCAACCTGGTCTCGCTCCATGTCGGTCGCTGAGCGACCTCCTACTCGACCACCTATGACCCAGGAACGACGAGAGCCCCGGCCGGGGGGCCGGGGCTCTCGTCGTCGTGCGTGGCTCAGAGGCTCTGCAGGATCTCCCGCATGAGCGCGGCGGTCTCGCTCGGCGTCCTGCCGACCTTGACGCCCGCGGCCTCGAGGGCCTCCTTCTTGGCCGCGGCCGTACCCGAGGAACCGGAGACGATGGCGCCGGCGTGACCCATCGTCTTGCCCTCCGGAGCGGTGAAGCCGGCGACGTAGCCGACGACGGGCTTGGTCACGTTGGCCTTGATGAACTCGGCCGCCCGCTCCTCGGCGTCGCCCCCGATCTCGCCGATCATGACGATCGCCTTGGTGTCGGGGTCCGCCTCGAACGCCTCGAGGGCGTCGATGTGCGTCGTACCGATGATCGGGTCGCCGCCGATGCCGATGGCGGTCGTGAAGCCGAAGTCACGCAGCTCGTACATCATCTGGTACGTCAGCGTGCCCGACTTGGAGACCAGACCGATCGGGCCCTTGCCGGCGATGGTGGCCGGCGTGATGCCCGCGAGGGCCTCGCCCGGCGTGATGATGCCCGGGCAGTTGGGGCCGATGATGCGCGTCGTGGTGCCCTGCGAGTGCGCGAAGAACTCGGCGGTGTCCTGCACCGGGATGCCCTCGGTGATGACGACGAGCAGCTCGATGCCGGCGTCGATGGCCTCCATAGCGGCGTCCTTGGCGAACGCCGGCGGCACGAAGACGACCGACACGTTGGCACCGGTCTCCTGCATGGCCTCGGAGACCGAGCCGAACACGGGAAGCTCGACGTCCTTGCCCTCGGCGTCGACGTGGCTCACGGTCGTGCCGGCCTTGCGGGCGTTGACGCCGCCCACGATGTTCGTACCGGCCTTGAGCATGAGGGCCGTGTGCTTCGTGCCCTCGCCACCGGTGATGCCCTGGACGATGACCTTGGAGTCGGAGTTCAGATAGATCGACATGCTGTTCCTCAGTCCTTACGCGTTCGCGAGCTCGGCGGCCTTGTCGGCGGCACCGTCCATGGTGTCGACCTGGGTCACCAGCGGGTGGTTCAGTTCGTCGAGGATGGCGCGGCCTTCCTCGACCTTGTTGCCGTCGAGGCGGACCACGAGCGGCTTGGTGGCGTTGTCGCCGAGCAGCTCCAGCGCGCCCTTGATGCCGTTGGCCACGGCGTCGCACGCCGTGATGCCACCGAACACGTTGACGAAGACGCTCTTGACTTGCGGGTCGCCGAGGATCACGTCGAGGCCGTTGGCCATGACCTCGGCCGAGGCGCCGCCGCCGATGTCGAGGAAGTTGGCGGGCTTGACGTTGCCGCGCGCCTCACCGGCGTACGCGACGACGTCGAGCGTGCTCATGACGAGGCCCGCGCCGTTGCCGATGATGCCGACCTCACCGTCGAGCTTGACGTAGTTGAGGCCCTTCTCCTTGGCCTTGGCCTCGAGCGGGTCGGCCGCGGCCTTGTCCTCGAACTGAGCGTGATCGGGGTGGCGGAAGTCAGCGTTCTCGTCGAGCGAGACCTTGCCGTCGAGCGCCTCGAGCTTGTCGCCGGCGAGACGGGCGAGCGGGTTGACCTCGACGAGGGTGGCGTCCTCCTCGACGAAGACCTTCCACAGCGCGAGGATGGTGCCGACGGCCTGGTCGGCGAGCTCGAGCGGGAAGCGGGCGTCGGCGACGATCTCACGCGCCTTCTGCTCGTCGACGCCCGTGGTCGCGTCGACCGGGATCTGGCGGACAGCGTCGGGGTTGGTCTTGGCGACCTCCTCGATCTCCACGCCGCCCTCGACGCTCGCGATGGTGAGGTAGCTGCGGTTGCCGCGGTCGAGCAGGAAGGAGAAGTAGTACTCCTCGACGATCTCGGCCGCCGGAACGATGAGGACGCGGTTGACCGTGAGGCCCTTGATCTCCATCCCGAGGATGTTCGACGCGTGCTCGTAAGCCTCGTCGGGGGTCTTGGCCAACTTGACGCCGCCGGCCTTGCCGCGGCCACCAGCCTTGACCTGCGCCTTGACGACCACGGTGCCGCCGATCTGCTCAGCAGCGGCCTTGGCCTCGTCGGCGGTGGTGACCACGCTGCCGAGCGTGACCGGCACATCGTGCTTGGCGAAGAGCTCCTTCGCCTGGTACTCCATCAAATCCACGGTGACAACCGTCCTTCGTCGAGTTAGCGGCGCTCCCCCAGGGCAGTGAGCACCCTTCGAGCCGTGCCGACTTTAACGCTCCCTACCCCTCCTCGGCACGGCGGGGCGGGATTCGGCCCTGCAACGACGGGGGCCTAACACCCGACGACGCGGACGGCGATATCAGTCGCGTCGGTCTGGGCGAGGGCGGTCACGACCGCGTCGCAGGCATCGGCATCCGCCACGACGACTTCGGCGACGTCCTCACTGACGGCCGTCGCGGCGAGCTGTTGAGCCCCGACGCCGGCGCCGACGAAGATCACCCCGGCCCCCGCGTCGCGCAGCCGTCGCGCCTCCGTGATGAGCGCAGCCTCCTCGCCGCGGGGCGAGCCGACGACGATGCGTGGTCCGGTCATGACCCCCACTGTGGCACGTGTCCAGGGACACGCGGACGGATGCGTTTCACTTCGCCGAGATGGTTGAAAACGGTCACCACCCATGCGCTAGGCTCGACCGAGTTGTCCACCATCGATACGGAGTGTGTGTGAAGTCGACAGGGCCTCGTCGCCGACTCGACAGTCCGCAGACCCCGCGCACCCCGCGTAAGGGGAAGCGCGTTGCCAGCAAACAGCGATCCCTCAATCTTCGTGTGACGCCCGCCATCGTCGGCCTCGTGGCCGTCGCCTCGGCGGGCGTCGGCACGGTTGCTGTCGGCGGGGTCGCCGACAGCGGCGCCCTCTCGTCGAACTCGTACCAGACGCTCAGCCAGAACTACGTGGGCGGCATGGAGCTCGGCGGCACCAACGCCGTCGACATCAGCCGCGACTTCGACCGCCAGCTCATCCAGGAGCAGAGCGACCGCCAGGCCGAGCAGATCGAGCTGGCCCGCCAGCAGGTCGAGCAGGCCGTCGAGTCCTACACCGAGGAAGTCGCCAACCAGTGGGTCGTGCCGGTCGCCGGCTACCGCCTCACCGCGCGCTTCGGTCAGTCAAGCGGCCTGTGGTCCAGCGGCCGTCACACCGGTCTCGACTTCGCCGGCCCGTCCGGCTCCACCATCGTCTCGGTCGCCGCCGGCACCGTGAAGTCCGCCGGCTACGAGGGCGCGTACGGCAACAAGACCGTCATCGTGCTCGAGGACGGCACCGAGATCTGGTACGCGCACCAGAGCCGGATCTCGGTCTCCGAGGGCGACATGGTCCGCCCCGGTGACGTCATCGGTTACACCGGCTCCACCGGCAACGTCACCGGTCCGCACCTCCACCTCGAGGTCCGCCCCGGCGGCGGAGATCCGGTCGACCCGGTCGCCGCCTTCAGCAACCACAACGTCTCCCTCTGACCCGCATAGCCGCGGCGGAGCAGCGCGCGCGAGCGACCGACGTCACTCGGTCTCGATACGTCGGTCGCTGAGCGACCTCCTACTCGACCACCCGCACCCGGGTGAGTCGGCACTCGGCGTCAAGGCACGTTGTCGGTGGTCGAGTAGCCCGCGAGGAACGAGCGGGCATTGGAGCCGTGGCAACGAGGGCGTAGCCGCCACGGAGGGAGACCACACCCCGCTCAGAGGCGGATGTAGGCGGGGTACTTGGCGGTGAGGCCGTCGCCGCTGGAAGTGCCGGTCAGCCGGCGTTTGACCCAGGGGCCGGCGTACTCGCGGACCCACTCCACGTTGGCAGCGCGTCGCTCGGCACCCGACATCGGCGGGATCTCCATCAACGGCAGGGTCTCCAGCTCGTGGCGCACGCCGAGGGCTTCGAGGACCGCCATGGCCATGCGCTGGTGTCCCGCGCTCGACATGTGCATACGGTCGATATCCCACATCCGGTCGTCGCGATAGTCGCGCAACCGCCAGAAGTCCACCAGGGTCGCCCCATGAGTTTCCGCGATCTCGCGCACGAGCTCGTTGTAGATCGCGAACCGCCCGCGCAGCGAGCCGAAGATGGGGTATCCAGCGGGATCGAACGCCGTGAACACCACGAGTCGAGCACCGGTCGCGGCCAGCTTGCCGAGGGCGTCGTCGTAGAGCCCCATCAAGTCGTCGATGTCGACCTTCGGACGCAGGATGTCGTTGGCGCCCGCGTAGATGGTGATGAGGTCAGGCTGCAGAGCGATCGCCGGCTCGAGCTGCTCCGCGACGATCGGGCGCAGCTTGCGGCCGCGGATCGCCAGGTTCGCGTAGCCGAAATCGGGCTCGTCCCGGCCGAGCACCTCCGCCACGCGATCGGCCCAACCGCGCACGCCGTTCGGGCGGCTCGGGTCCGGGTCACCAACGCCTTCGGTGAACGAATCTCCCAAGGCCACGAAGCGTCGAAAAGTCACGCACCCACGGTACTCGGCGGTAACTAACCCGGCCGCTTCCGGTAGGGATGTGGCCGCAGGTGTAGGTGGTCGAGTAGCGGCGCCCTTCGATACGCCGCTCGTTCCTCGCGGCTACTCAGGAACCGGAACGAGCCGTGTATCGAGACCACGCGGCGTGACGTGGTCTCGATACGGCCCTCGTTCCTCGGGCCTACTCGACCTAGGTGGTCGAGTAGCGGCGAGCTCTGCGAGCCGCAATGGAGCCGTGGCAGTGAGGGCGTAGCCGCCACGGAGCGAGACCACATACGTGGCGTGGTCTCGATACGTCGGTCGCTGAGCGACCTCCTACTCGACCACCTAAGGGAGATGTAGGTGCGAGCCGCAATGGAGCCGTGGCAGTGAGGGCGTAGCCGCCACGGAGCGAGACCACATCTCACGTGACGTGGTCTCGATACCTCGGTCGCTGAGCGACCTCCTACTCGACCACCGATGTTGGGGTTGTGAACAAGGTCGTGGGAGTGTCGGTGGCCTTCTCTAGGTTGGGAACATGATCGAGAGCAGCTCTGACGTCCGGGTCGGCCTGGTGGCCGAGTTGCGGCGCGAGAATGCTCTCGCGGAGTACCGCCGCTGGTCGGGCATGCTGGAATACCTCGACGCCGAGACGGCTCGGATTGAGCGGGAGCTCGAACCGCGGGCGCGGGAGCTTGAGGTCGCGGCGGTGCGGTCGGTGATCGCCCAGGCGAACGGGTGGAGTGAGCATCAGCTGGCCGCGCGTCTGCATGAGGCCGAGACCGCGCGCGATGACCTGCCGGCCGTGTGGGCGGCGTTCGGTGATGGGGAGTTGGATGCGGCGCGGGTGTCGATCATCGCGGCCGGCGCCTGGAAGCTGACCGAGGAACGGTCGGTCGAGAAGCTCGACCGCCAAGTCGTCTCCTACGCTGCCACGCACACCACCGGCGAACTACGCCAGTGGATGCGGCGGTTCATCGCCC
>NZ_RDBF01000200.1 GCF_003674095.1 Aeromicrobium phragmitis | reverse complement strand
GAGAAGCCTCCCGCTGCCGGCCCCCTCAGCACCGCGGCGGCTGCGGCCGTCGTGGTGCTGCTGGGGGCCGCGGTGATGGTCGCGTCGTTCCGACTGGGCGTCGGATCGGTCCAGCAGCCGGGCGCCGGCCTGTGGCCGCTGATGATCGGCGCGTTCCTCGTCGTCAGCTCCACCGTGCTCGTGCTGACTGCGCGGCGCTTCGACGACGCCGAGCGGTTCGTCTCCTCGAGCTGGCTCGTGCTCGTCGGGCTCGGCACGATGGTCCTCTTCGCGCTGGTCGTCGGCACCATCGGCTTCGAGATCCCCGGCGCGGTGCTGGCCTTCGTGTGGCTGCGCTTCCTGGGCAAGGAG
>NZ_RDBF01000199.1 GCF_003674095.1 Aeromicrobium phragmitis | reverse complement strand
ATCGGTCTCTCCAGCATCGCCGGCCTGCTGTGCCCGTCGCCGCGCAGCGACGCGCACGGAGTGGTGCTCCACCTGGCCCCGAGCGACCGAGCCCCCCACGTCGTCCACGCGCCGATCGCCCCCGGTCTCGTGGTCCCGGTCGGTGTCGAGTCCTGGCAGGAGATGACACCCGGCACCACGATCGGCGTCACGGAAGGCGGCGTCATCGCCGTCGACGGCGAGCGTGAGGTCGAACTACGGGCAGGCGACGAAGCGACGGTGACGCTGAGGGCAACCGGCCCTCGAGCCGTCGACGTTCCGAGGGTCATGGCAGAGGCTGCACGGCTACAGCTGCTAGCTCGGCCCTCGCGG
>NZ_RDBF01000198.1 GCF_003674095.1 Aeromicrobium phragmitis | reverse complement strand
TCAAACTGGAAACCAGTTTTGAGTGGAGTGCCACAGGGATCAGTGTTAGGACCTATATTATTCTTGATATATATAAATGATTTGGATGATGGTGTATCTAGCAAAGTACTGAACTGTGCAGATGATACAAAAGTGTTCAGAAAAGTTAAAAGAAATGCCGATACACATATTTTACAAGATGATCTAGCCAAATTGGTCAAATGGTCTGAAAAATGGCAAATGCTATTTAATTTTGGAAAATGTAAATGTATGCACATAGGACATGGAAACGTGGATGAAGAATACAAAATGGGGGATACTATATTGGGTAAGACTAGAAAAGAAAAGGACTTAGGAGTAACGGTTAGTGCT
>NZ_RDBF01000197.1 GCF_003674095.1 Aeromicrobium phragmitis | reverse complement strand
ATGACCGCCAAGTCAGAGGACACCAAGCGACGGCTCGTGCAGGCGGCGATCGACACGATCAGCTCGGAGGGCATCGCCAAGGTGTCGGCGCGGAGCATCGCCGTGCGTGCCGGGCTCGCGCAGGGCCTGGTCTTCTACCACTTCGGGACCGTCACCGACCTCATCGGTCAGGCCTGCTTGGAGGCCACGCGAGCACGGATCGACCGTTACGCCGAGCGCTTCGACGCCGTGGACAGCCTCACCGAGCTGGTCGACCTCGCCGACCGATTGCACCGGGAGGAGCGGGCGGCCGGCACCGTGGCGGTGCTCGGGCAGATCCTGGCTGCGGCGCAAGTCGATCCGGCGCTGGCC
>NZ_RDBF01000196.1 GCF_003674095.1 Aeromicrobium phragmitis | reverse complement strand
GCCGGAGGACGAGGCCGGCACGATCTTCCTGCGGCTGCGCAAGGCGATCAAGCGCGGCGTGAAGGTCGTCGCGATCGCCAGCCACCGCACGCGCGGAGCCGCCAAGCTGAACGCTGAGCTCCTGCAGGTCGTCCCCGGGGGTGAGGCGCAGGCGCTCGCCGGGTTGCAGCTCGGCGAGCAGGACATCGTTCTCGCCGGTGAGCGGCTCGGGCAGGTGCCGGGCGGGCTCACCGCGCTGACCGGACTCGCTGAACGCACCGGCGCGCGGATCGCCTGGGTGCCGCGCCGCGCCGGTGACCGCGGTGCCGTCGAGGCCGGCTGCCTGCCGACGCTGCTGCCGTTCGGTCGGCCCG
>NZ_RDBF01000195.1 GCF_003674095.1 Aeromicrobium phragmitis | reverse complement strand
GTCCTGCCGTTCGACGACGAGGACGCTAAAGCGAAGCTGTTCGAGCAGATCCTCGGTCGGCCGCTCCCGCCGCGGGTGACAATCTATCCGCCGTTCTATACCGATCACGGCCTGCGCCTGGAGCTAGGAGAACGCGTTTTCATCAATCAGGGCTGCACGTTCCTGGACTACGCCGGCATCCGGCTGGGCGACCGGGTCATGGTGGCACCGAAGGTCACGTTCATCACGGTGGGCCATCCCGTCGACACCGAGGATCGCCGCATCTGGCTGACGGGCGGACCGATCGACGTGAGGGAGAACGTGTGGATCGGCGCAGGCGCGACGATCCTCCCGGGGTGAGCATCGGCCGCGAC
>NZ_RDBF01000194.1 GCF_003674095.1 Aeromicrobium phragmitis | reverse complement strand
GGACCTCGGCGATATCGCGATCGCCTACGGCGACAGCATCACGGATCTGCCGATGCTCCGATGCGCGGAAGCACCCTGTCTCGTGGCGCCCGGGCGCTTGACGCGCCTGCTCGGGACCCTCGTCGTGCCCGGCGTGCGCGTCGTCGCCGACGTGGCCTGACTCAGACCGGCTGGTCGGGCTCACCGTGCACGTCGCGGCCCCCGGTGGGATCGTCGGCGTCCTGACTCGTCTCGCTCGGATCCGGGGCGTGGTGCGGGTCCGGGCTCTCGGGCGTGTCGGGTCCTTCGGCGGGCTGTTCGGGATGCGGTGTGGTCATGACCGTCATGTGCCCGCTCGGCCTGCGGTGAATCGCC
>NZ_RDBF01000193.1 GCF_003674095.1 Aeromicrobium phragmitis | reverse complement strand
AGCGCAGCTACTCGCTCGCCGGTTCGCAGATCGTGCTCGAGGTTCCCGCGCTCCGCGCGATCGCCGAGGGCCTCGGTTCGGACGCTGTCGATCTGTCGACCATCGACCTGACCGGTCCGGGAGTCTGCGAGACGCTGCTCGGCCTGCTGCAGCTCGATACCGAGTCCTGCGCCCAGGTCCCCGACATCGGCGGCCTGCGGGTGACGGGTGTCGGCACACTGCTCGACGGGCTGGAGCAGCCCACGCAGGGCGGGCTTCGGTACGACGCGGAACTCGGTGCTCTGGTCCTCGACCTGGAGCAGCTGTTCCGCAGCCTCGGCCTGGACCTCAACAACCTGCCGGAGAACACCGACC
>NZ_RDBF01000192.1 GCF_003674095.1 Aeromicrobium phragmitis | reverse complement strand
GCGTGCCGGACAGGTCGCTGCTGCTCTCGCCGCCGTCGCCGGCTTCGTTCTCAGCACCGCAGGCGGACAGGCCGAACACGAGCGCGGCGCCGGCGCCGAGCGCCGCGGCCTTGCGCATGGACTTGCGATTCACGTGGATTCCCTCTCTGGGTCTTTACGACAGGTGCCAGGTCAGCCTGACGTCGTCGACGCTAAAGAGGGCAGGTGTATCGAAGGCCGAAGCTCGGTGAACGGAAAGTGAACGATCGCGAAACGTCCACGTCACCAGCGTTCCAACGCCAGCACTGTGCCTTTGCGATGGTGAACGACGGCGGCCTCACCGGGTTCCAGCCCGGGGTCGTCGAGGTCGAGAGCG
>NZ_RDBF01000191.1 GCF_003674095.1 Aeromicrobium phragmitis | reverse complement strand
GCACGACAGCGCGGCGGCGCAGGAGCGCATCGGCGAACTCCTCCATCTGCTCGAACTTCTGCCGATCGCGTCGCTCGCGCCACGCGGGGTGGTACAGGTACTGCCGGCGGCCGGCATCGTCGGTGCCGACCGCCTGGAGATGCCCGTTGTCCACCGGACAGATCCACACTTCGGTCCAGGCCGGCGGGATGACCAGCTTCTTGCACCGTTCGATGTCGATGGCCGCGAGCGGCTCACCGTTCTCGTCGAGGTACCGGAACCCGCGGCCGTGACGCACACGTGTCCATCCGGGCATCGACGCCGACACCCTCCGCAAACGCACCACCGGATCAAGCCCCCTTCGGATGAGGAGCGA
>NZ_RDBF01000020.1 GCF_003674095.1 Aeromicrobium phragmitis | reverse complement strand
GGCGCCGGATCGGATCGGCGTAACCGAGGGCATCGTCGAGTACCACGGGGGCGCCGGACTCCTCGCTCACCAGACGGGCAGTAGCGACGCGCCCGAGCACCCCGAGCCAAAATGGTTGTCGCTGTCCGCATCAAGGCACAGTGAAGGAACATCAACCGCGCCTTCTTCAATGAACGCATTCCACTCGACAATACGGAGGTCGGAAACATACGCGGCAGCAGCGTTGCTTGTTATCTGGCAAAAGTCGTTCATCCCTGGAACGGTCATGTGATAGACACGTTGCGTCCGTTCGGCTGACTGCGTCGACGACGCTTCGACTTCTTCGAGGACTATGTAGGTTTGAGAGCCTTCGGTCCGCCTTCTGTCCACAAAACTGCCAGACGTGACGCCTTGAACTTCCAGATCGGGACGCTTCACCGTCCAGCGCGCGGACTGATCGGACTGCCAAGCAAGCTCAACGCGATCGGCCCATACTCTAGCTTGAATGGGGAGCAAGCGCCCCTCACCGTCGCGGCTCAGACTTATTATCGAAGAGCTGGCGTCGTTGTTCGTTCTCGATACGAGAACCCATCCGACGCTGGCAACTGACGTCAATTGATACTCAAACAGGATCCTTCCGTCCTCAATCCTATAGACTTCTTCGGTTTTCAGACCAGATTCTGGCCAGCTTTCGACCGACAGGCCTTCAGGGTCATCGATTTCTGCTGACATTCGTCCGGCCTGCAACTGTATTGTCGCTTCCCCCGCGTCCTGCTTGTCGCTTGCTACATCACGAGAGTTTGACTCTTTTGCCTGAAACGCTACGTAGATTAGCGAGGCCAGAAGTATCACCACTGCCACCAAGAGTGCACTACCGCGCCGCTGCCGCGCACCGAGACTACTCCGCTTCATGGGAGACATTTGCTTTCACTCGCTTCACTTCTAAACTGTTCCGCCACAGATCCGTCCGCCCGCTGGAAACGCAATTCCTGCTCTAGGCCAAAAGCTCAACACGAAGGCCACGAAGGCTCAAGCGCTTCTCATAGCGAACAGTCCGTTTCGGATGAACGTCCATCGCGAGTGTCCTGGTTTGGCCACGGAACATTTTCGTGGTAAAGATGCCTGCCTGATACCACGGCGTCCGCGCGCGTGCGCAAGAACGCGCCAGGCCACTCAACTGTGGAGCAGAGCACTCCTCAGGAGTAGTGGACATCGTTTGGCTTCAGCGGGAAAGGGCGACCGGTGAAGTAGCGGGATCCGCGCTTGGGAACCACCGAGAAATATTCGGCCTCGCGGCTTTTGAGAGCCAGTAGCCTGTCGGCGTTCATTACTACTTGATCAGATCTTAGAGGAGTCCGAAGGGCTGCGATATATGAGCTATGACCGGAATGCTCTCAAAGAACCGTGGAATTGAGACTCCATCTTTGTTCACACCGATGATAAAAACCTCGGGTCCAGCGCACTTCGTGACCGCGACATAGTTGGCGCCAGCTTCACCTGATATGCGCTCCTTTAAGCGAGAGACGCTTGACATGTCGGCACGGCGTTCAGTGGTCCGAACTTCACCTCTCGCAGCGGACGCCGCGAACGCTTCACAAGCGCTCTCCCTGTCGGGGTAGATCCGAGCGAGATCCGCCTGCTTCCGGTTATCCCGATCGTTAGCTGAACAGCCAAGTAAGACAACTGCTACGAGCAGCAGCATCGAGACCGTTCTAACCATGACAATCCAATCACCCCCGCGCTTACTATTTCATTCGCTACCGTAGCACCGTGAAACTAGATCCACTAGCTCCTCGGAAACCGCCAGCGGGGTACCGGCAGTCTCCACGGTGACGATTTTTGCCGGCGATAACGACCTCGTCCGGCTCTCGGTCGGCATCGAGGACATCGACGACCTCGTGGCCGACCTCGAGCAGGCGCTCGCCTAAGCCTC
>NZ_RDBF01000190.1 GCF_003674095.1 Aeromicrobium phragmitis | reverse complement strand
GGAGGCGGCGCAGTCGCAGCGTCAGCAGGAGACCCTGACGCGCATCGTCGACGAAGCGCGGAAGGACGCCGAGATCGAGCGTCGGCTCTGACCCCGGCGGCGCGGCCGAGACGGCCGTGCGGCGCCCGGAAGCAAACGGCACCGCCCGGCGTTGAGTGTGATGTGCATGGTGAGTTCAAGGTTCCGAACGGCAAGCTCGTCGTCGCCGACGTGGACGTGCGCGACGGCGTCCTGACCGACATCCGCCTCTCCGGCGACTTCTTCCTCGAGCCCGAGGACGCGCTGGGCCGCATGTCCGACGCGCTCGACGGACTACCGGCCGACGCCCCCGCCACGACCTTCGAGCAGGCGATCGA
>NZ_RDBF01000189.1 GCF_003674095.1 Aeromicrobium phragmitis | reverse complement strand
GCCCGGGTCCGTGGCGCGATTCTCTACACGATGGCGACCGAGGGGCCGCGATCGTTCTCTGATTTCGTCCACGCAGCCGTCATGGCTGAGGTCGAGCGCTTGGAGGCGAAGTACAACGACGGCAAGCAGTTCCCGGGCGTCGGTCCGCGAGAGCTGCCCCAGGGCCGGCCGATGGGCAAGTGAGGACGACTCACTCGGTTGGAGGAAGCGCGGGACGAAGCCGCTCCGCAGGCATCCAGTTCTCGTGCGTCCCGCCCTCAGGAGTGCCCCACACGCAGCGGGCTTCCCACGACGAGGTGGTCCGCCGCCACTCGACGAGCAGCCCGGGATATTCAGACGCCCGGTGCTGCAAGGTT
>NZ_RDBF01000188.1 GCF_003674095.1 Aeromicrobium phragmitis | reverse complement strand
GGCCGCGCGGAATGGAGGACAGGAACGGCGGCTTGTCGACCACCACGATGCGGTCGTCGCGGTGCACGACGTGAATCGCGCCCGGCACCTCGGGCTCCTCGCGCAACTCGCGATGGAACCATACGAACGTGTGCGGAAGGTAGGCATCGTCCTCGCGCACCGGGCGGCCGCTGTCGTACACGAACCGCCGCCCGGCGAGCATGGCCGTCACGTCGACCTGCGCCGGGAGTTTCTCACGCAGCCACGCCCCCATCGTCGGCCAGGGAGCGACGCGGTTCTTGTCGCGATCGGGCGTGCGGACCCACGCGGCACCGAGCCCGTGACGCGGCGGAAGCGGAGAACGCGGCGGCACCCCG
>NZ_RDBF01000187.1 GCF_003674095.1 Aeromicrobium phragmitis | reverse complement strand
TCCCTGAAGCTTGAGAACAGCGGTGATGCAACGCGCGCCGGTCGCCGGTCGGACCAGCCAGCCTTCGCGGAGTCGTTCGGGCAGGCAGATTCCCATGCCGGGAATCGTCAGGGTCGTGTCGGGCCGCGGCACGGCGATCCGGTCGCGCGCGGGCACTCCGGCGTGCAGCGCTACCCAGCCGTGGTCGTCGACGACGAGGAGTGGGCCCTTGACCGCCGCGACGAGGTGCTCTGCTGACTTCCTGAGCTTCGCGAGACGGTCCTCATGACATCGCCACAGCTGCGACTCGGCCAGTCGGACCGCTGTCTCGACGAGCGCGCTGATGGTCGGGTGCAGCGAGAGCGCGGGGCCACTCAC
>NZ_RDBF01000186.1 GCF_003674095.1 Aeromicrobium phragmitis | reverse complement strand
GAACTGCAGGACCTCGTTGTAGATGGCCGCGGACAACCCGCCCAGGGCGGTGTAGCTCAGCACGATCGCCGCGGCGACGACGAGCGAGACCCACAGCGACCACCCGAGCAGACGATTGACGATCGTCGCGAGCAGGAACAGGTTGATGCCGGCGATCAGCAGCTGGGCGATCGCGAAGCTGAGGGCGTTGACGAGGTGCGCGCCCGTACCGAACCGCTTGCGCATGAACTCGGGCACGCTGCGGACACCGGAGCCGTAGTAGAACGGCATCATCACGACGCCGAGGAACAGCATCGCCGGCACCGCGCCCACCCAGAAGTAGTGCGCCGTCGCCATGCCGTACTGCGCGCCGTTCGCCG
>NZ_RDBF01000185.1 GCF_003674095.1 Aeromicrobium phragmitis | reverse complement strand
ATCGCCATGGTCGCGTCGCTCTGGCCGACGCCGTCGACCATCTCGCGAGTGGAGCAGCGTCTGGATCGTGCGGGCGGTCGCTCGTACTTCTCGGAGGGCTGGTGACGGCCGACGTCAGCGTCCGTCTCGCCTGGGCGGACGATGCGCCCGCCATCGCTGCGCTGCAACTAGCCGTCTGGCGCGAGAGCTACACGGACGTTCTCGGTACCCAGCTGGACGAGCTCGCTCCGTCCGACCTGACCGAGCGCTGGGCCGCGACCGTCAACGCGCCGCGCGACGCGCGACAACGGGTGCTCGTGGCACTCGAGCGCGCCACGCTCCGCGGATTCGCCATCGTGCACCCGTGCTTCGACGACGAT
>NZ_RDBF01000184.1 GCF_003674095.1 Aeromicrobium phragmitis | reverse complement strand
ACGCCTTCACCGCGGGCTTCCTCAGCGAATGGCTCCGGACCCGCGACCCCAAGGCCGCGCTCGCCAGCGGTTCCGCGGCAGCGGAGCGCTGCATCACCATGCGCGGCGCACGGCCGTAACCCTCAGACGGTCTGAACGTGTAGACTAGAACATGAAGGTGGACCGTTTTCAGAATGCAGTCATGTGCAGTCCGCTTCGTACGAACACGACCCGCTGAGCGATCTGAACGAAACGCCGGGTCTGCCGATCCGAGCCGACCCACTTCTGGCGCCCGCGACGAGAACGTATCGCCGTGCGCGCGTCACGAGCCCCGATGCGCTCGGGCATGCTCGGATCGGCGCTTCCCCGGCGTACCGCTGAC
>NZ_RDBF01000183.1 GCF_003674095.1 Aeromicrobium phragmitis | reverse complement strand
CCTTCAGCGCGCCCACCCCGGTCGTCCCCGCGCGACGGCCGCTGGCCGCGGGTGCGAGTGAGACCCTCTGCATCACGGTGACCTTGGACCGATCGGCCACGTCCTCGCTGCAGGGCGCGACGGCGACGGCGTCGTTCGTGGTCAACGGCGTCCAGCGAGGTGCCCCGTGAGTCGGCTGCGCCTCCTCGTCCTCAACGCCGGAGCGCTTCTCGGGGGCCTGTGCCTGCTGGCCGTCGTCGCACTCTGGATGACCGGAAGCCGCCCGTTGGTCGTGCAGTCCGATTCCATGGCGCCGGAGATCGCCGCCGGCGACCTGCTGCTGACCCGCTCCGTCGAGGCGGCGGACCTCGAAGTCGGCGACG
>NZ_RDBF01000182.1 GCF_003674095.1 Aeromicrobium phragmitis | reverse complement strand
AGCGACCGGTACGGCCCCATCTCGGCACCCGCGCCCAACACGACGACGGTGTCACCCTCGAGGCTCAGCCACTCGGGATGCTCCTGGACCTTCTGCACGGCCTGCGCGCAGGACGCCGTGATGATGCCGCGCGCCACCCAGTCGTCGAGCTGGTCGCGCAGTTGCCGGCCGACGAGCCGCTCACCGCGGTAGGGGATGGAGAGTTCGCGCTCGGGTTCGGCGGTTCCGTCGATCGTGCGGGTGTGGAACGCCTGGGTGACCGTGGCGTTGTCGATCGCCTCGCCGAGCGGCAGGTCGTCGAATCGCAGGTGCTCGGTGGCACTGCGCAGCCCTTCGGTCGCGATCGTGACGGCGGCCTGAGG
>NZ_RDBF01000181.1 GCF_003674095.1 Aeromicrobium phragmitis | reverse complement strand
ATCGACGAGATCTCGTGGGAACTGGTCCGCACCGACCGGCCCGACCCCGCCACCGAGCCCGAAGCCGCGGCTCTCCTGCGCTGCCACGTCAAGAGCAGCGATCCCGCGGCAGCGGGCAGGGCGTTCAGCGGCGCGGCGGTCGAACTCGCCCTCGCCTCGTACCCGGGCTTCCATGTCACCGCCCCGCCCAGTGCCGCGTCGCCGTTCGGCATCTATCGCGCGGTCTACCTGCCCCAGTCGGACGTGCCGCACGTCGTGGTGCTCGCCGACGGCACCCGCATCGACATCCCGCCCCCGGAACACGCCGCATCCGACACCTCGCCGTCCCCCGCGAGTGGTGCAGATTCGCGGTACGGCAGCCC
>NZ_RDBF01000019.1 GCF_003674095.1 Aeromicrobium phragmitis | reverse complement strand
ATCCTGGGGGTAAATGCAGCGAGGCCGCCCCAGGGTTGGGGCGGCCTCGCGCTGTGTGGTTGTCCGGCGACGTCCTACTCTCCCACACCGTCTCCAGTGCAGTACCATCGGCGCTGAAGGGCTTGACTTCCGGGTTCGGAATGTGACCGGGTATTTCCCCTTCGCTATGGTCGCCGTAACTCTATCAACCTATCAACCTGCCGTTGATGGTCTGGGAACCTCATAGTGGACGCGTTGCAGTCTTCGTGTTGTTGGGTGACAAGCCCTCGGCCTATTAGTACCAGTCAGCTCCACACATTGCTGTGCTTCTACTTCTGGCCTATCAACCCAGTGGTCTGCTGGGGGCCTTAACCCATGACGGGTGGGAAACCTCATCTTGAAACGTGCTTCCCGCTTAGATGCTTTCAGCGGTTATCACTTCCGAACGTAGCCAACCAGCCATGCTCCTGGCGGAACAACTGGCACACCAGAGGTTCGTCCACCCCGGTCCTCTCGTACTAGGGGCAGCCTTTCTCAAGTTTCCTACGCGCGCGGCGGATAGGGACCGAACTGTCTCACGACGTTCTAAACCCAGCTCGCGTGCCGCTTTAATGGGCGAACAGCCCAACCCTTGGGACCTGCTACGGCCCCAGGATGCGACGAGCCGACATCGAGGTGCCAAACCATCCCGTCGATATGGACTCTTGGGGAAGATCAGCCTGTTATCCCCGGGGTACCTTTTATCCGTTGAGCGACGCCGCTTCCACATGCCAGCGCCGGGTCACTAGTCCCGACTTTCGTCCCTGCTCGAGCCGTCACTCTCGCAGTCAAGCCCCCTTGTGCACTTACACTCAACACCTGATTGCCAACCAGGATGAGGGAACCTTTGGGCGCCTCCGTTACATTTTGGGAGGCAACCGCCCCAGTTAAACTACCCACCAGGCACTGTCCCTGATCCGGATAACGGACCTAGGTTAGATATCTAGTACGACCAGAGTGGTATTTCAACGATGACTCCACCCGAACTGGCGTCCGGGCTTCACAGTCTCCCACCTATCCTACACAAATCGAACCAAACACCAATACCAAGCTGTAGTAAAGGTCCCGGGGTCTTTCCGTCCTGCCGCGCGTAACGAGCATCTTTACTCGTAGTGCAATTTCGCCGAGTTCATGGTTGAGACAGCGCCCAAGTCGTTACTCCATTCGTGCAGGTCGGAACTTACCCGACAAGGAATTTCGCTACCTTAGGATGGTTATAGTTACCACCGCCGTTTACTGGGGCTTAAGTTCTGCGCTTCGCCTTGCGGCTAACACGTCCCCTTAACCTTCCAGCACCGGGCAGGAGTCAGTCCGTATACGGCGTCTTTCGACTTAGCACGGACCTGTGTTTTTAATAAACAGTCGCTTGGGCCTGGTCTCTGCGGCCTTCAACGCTTCCCCACGCAAGGTGGTTCACGTATCCGGCCCCCCTTCTCCCGAAGTTACGGGGGCATTTTGCCGAGTTCCTTAACCATGATTCACTCGATCACCTTAGTATTCTCTACCTGACCACCTGAGTCGGTTTGGGGTACGGGCGGCTATAGATCTCGCTAGATGCTTTTCTCGGCAGCATAGGATCACTCACACCACACTGAAACGTGCAGTGGCATCAACTCTCAGACACACAGGCAGCGGATTTACCTACTGCCCGTCCTACAGTCTTACCCTCGGACAACCATCGCCGAGGATGAGCTACCTTCCTGCGTCACACCATCGCTTGGCTACTACCAGCTCGGGTCATGCGCTCCACCACACCAGCAGCCCCGAAGGGCCGTCCGGATGGTTTCGGGCACTTAGCATCACTGGCCTCGCCAGGGGCGATCTATCGCCGGTACGGGAATATCAACCCGTTGTCCATCGACTACGCCTGTCGGCCTCGCCTTAGGTCCCGACTTACCCAGGGAAGATTAGCTTGACCCTGGAACCCTTGGTCATCCGGTGGAAGAGTTTCTCACTCTTCATTCGCTACTCATGCCTGCATTCTCACTCGTGTCGCGTCCACGGCTGGGTCACCCCGCCGCTTCACTCGCGACACGACGCTCCCCTACCCATCCACACGGCTGGACCACGAAGGCCTACCTGATATGTGAATGCCATAGCTTCGGCGGGTTGCTTGAGCCCCGCTAAATTGTCGGCGCGGAATCACTTGACCAGTGAGCTATTACGCACTCTTTCAAGGATGGCTGCTTCTAAGCCAACCTCCTGGTTGTCTCTGCGACTCCACATCCTTTTCCACTTAGCAACCGCTTAGGGGCCTTAGCTGATGGTCTGGGCTGTTTCCCTCTCGACTACGAAGCTTATCCCCCGCAGTCTCACTGCAACGCTCTCACTTACCGGCATTCGGAGTTTGGCTGAGTTCAGTAAGCTGGTAGGCCCCCTAGCCCATCCAGTGCTCTACCTCCGGCAAGAAACACGTCACGCTGCACCTAAATGCATTTCGGGGAGAACCAGCTATCACGGAGTTTGATTGGCCTTTCACCCCTATCCACAGGTCATCCCCCCAGTTTTTAACCTAGGTGGGTTCGGTCCTCCACGCGGTCTTACCCGCGCTTCAACCTGCCCATGGATAGATCACTCCGCTTCGGGTCTAGATCGTGCAACTCAAACGCCCTATTCGGACTCGCTTTCGCTACGGCTCCACCCCAACGGCTTAACCTCGCTACACAACGCTAACTCGCAGGCTCATTCTTCAAAAGGCACGCCGTCACATCACAAGGATGCTCCGACGGATTGTATGCACATGGTTTCAGGTACTCTTTCACTCCCCTCCCGGGGTACTTTTCACCTTTCCCTCACGGTACTAGTCCGCTATCGGTCATCGAGGAGTATTTAGGCTTAACGGGTGGTCCCGCCAGATTCACACCGAATTTCAGGAGTACGGTGTTACTCGGGGTAACGCGCACGAGCCATGAGCTTACGTCTACGGGGGTCTCACCCTCTATGCCACGACTTCCCAGCCGTCTCGACTTCACCCATGGTTTCTCACTCGTCGACTGCTCGGCAGAACAGCCAGCACGGCCCCACGACCCCCCAGGTGCAACGCCTGCCGGCTATCACACACCTGGGGTTTAGCCTCATCCGGTTTCGCTCGCCACTACTCCCGGAATCACGGTTGTTTTCTCTTCCTGCGGGTACTGAGATGTTTCACTTCCCCGCGTTCCCTCCACACGCCCTATGTGTTCAGGCGCAGGTACTCAGACATAACTCTGAGTGGGTTTCCCCATTCGGACACCCCCGGATCACAGCTCGGTTGTCAACTCCCCGGGGCTTTTCGCAGACTCCAACGTCCTTCATCGGCTCTCGATGCCAAGGCATCCACCATGTGCACTTAGTAGCTTGTCAACACTACAAAGATGCTCGCGTCCACTATGAAGTTCTCAAAACACCACCGGCACCACACCACACCCACACCAAACCCCAGACAACCCCTCACGGGACCATCCGGGCGGTATGCAGGCCGTGCAGCCCTACCAAGCCACCAGACACAAACGCCTGATGCCTCAGAACCCCAACAGTGTGCCATCCCCACCCCCACCTGAAAACAGGCAGCAGGCAAGCAAAAAAAGTAGTCGACGTCCACTAGTGAGCAAGCCACCGCGTGACACCCACGGCCACGAACGATGACACTCTGACCACACCCCCACAGGGGGCGGGTAGATGCTGCTCCTTAGAAAGGAGGTGATCCAGCCGCACCTTCCGGTACGGCTACCTTGTTACGACTTCGTCCCAATCGCCAGCCCCACCTTCGACGGCTCCCCCCACAAGGGTTAGGCCACCGGCTTCGGGTGTTGCCGACTTTCATGACGTGACGGGCGGTGTGTACAAGGCCCGGGAACGTATTCACCGCAGCGTTGCTGATCTGCGATTACTAGCGACTCCGACTTCATGGGGTCGAGTTGCAGACCCCAATCCGAACTGAGACCGGCTTTTTGGGATTCGCTCCACCTCACGGCTTCGCAGCCCATTGTACCGGCCATTGTAGCATGCTTGAAGCCCTGGACATAAGGGGCATGAAGACTTGACGTCATCCCCACCTTCCTCCGAGTTGACCCCGGCAGTCTCCTATGAGTCCCCACCATCACGTGCTGGCAACATAGGACGAGGGTTGCGCTCGTTGCGGGACTTAACCCAACATCTCACGACACGAGCTGACGACAGCCATGCACCACCTGTATACCGGCCACAAGGGAGGCCACATCTCTGCAGCTTTCCGGCATATGTCAAACCCAGGTAAGGTTCTTCGCGTTGCATCGAATTAATCAGCATGCTCCGCCGCTTGTGCGGGCCCCCGTCAATTCCTTTGAGTTTTAGCCTTGCGGCCGTACTCCCCAGGCGGGGCGCTTAATGCGTTAGCTGCGGCACGGAAACCGTGGAAGGTCCCCACACCTAGCGCCCAACGTTTACGGCATGGACTACCAGGGTATCTAATCCTGTTCGCTCCCCATGCTTTCGCTCCTCAGCGTCAGGAAATGCCCAGAGAACCGCCTTCGCCACCGGTGTTCCTCCTGATATCTGCGCATTCCACCGCTACACCAGGAATTCCATTCTCCCCTGCATCCCTCTAGTCTGCCCGTATCGGAAGCACGCTCGGGGTTAAGCCCCGAGTTTTCACTCCCGACGCGACAGACCGCCTACGAGCCCTTTACGCCCAATAATTCCGGACAACGCTCGGACCCTACGTATTACCGCGGCTGCTGGCACGTAGTTGGCCGGTCCTTCTTCTGCACCTACCGTCACTCTCGCTTCGTCGGTGCTGAAAGAGGTTTACAACCCGAAGGCCGTCATCCCTCACGCGGCGTTGCTGGATCAGGCTTTCGCCCATTGTCCAATATTCCCCACTGCTGCCTCCCGTAGGAGTCTGGGCCGTGTCTCAGTCCCAGTGTGGCCGGTCACCCTCTCAGGCCGGCTACCCGTCGTCGCCTTGGTGAGCCATTACCTCACCAACAAGCTGATAGGCCGCGAGCCCATCCTTCTCCGCCGGAACTTTCCACCACCCCGCATGCGCGAAGCAGTCATATTCGGTATTAGCCAGCGTTTCCACTGGTTATCCCCAAGAGAAGGGCAGGTTGCTCACGTGTTACTCACCCGTTCGCCGCTCGTGTACCCCCCGAAAGGGGCCTTACCGCTCGACTTGCATGTGTTAAGCACGCCGCCAGCGTTCGTCCTGAGCCAGGATCAAACTCTCCGTTGAAAAACAACCAAAGAGTCCAACCCCAAACACAGACGTCACCATCTGGCAACTATCTGTCTCGGAATTGAGACACCCACAAAAAGTGGGTGCTAATTAATTCTCGTCGACTAAATGACACACTGTTGAGTTCTCAAACATCAGACGCACACCACAACCAACCCCCACAACACGGAAGCCAGCCACAGCAGCTCATCTAGTATAGACCCCCAGCCAAGCAGGACCAAACCCGCCCAACCAGACAGCCCCACCCCCCGTTTTCAGCGGCCAGTCTCCAGCAACACGCC
>NZ_RDBF01000180.1 GCF_003674095.1 Aeromicrobium phragmitis | reverse complement strand
AAGGCGATCGAGGCGGACACCGAGTTCGGCAGCGATTTCGACTTCCCGCGGAGCTATGAGGGCGTCTACCGCGACCGGCGGCGTGAGGTCGGCTGGCAACTGTACGAGGCGGTCGGGGTGGAGCGCGGAGACCGCGAGGCCTCGGCCCGCGAGATGCTCCGGAACTTCGAGTTCTTCGGCGCTCCACACGCCGCGATCCTCACCGTGCCCGCGAGCCTCGGCGTCTACGCCCTGGTGGATGCCGGGCCCTACGTGCAGTCCTTCCTGCTCGCCGTCCACGCGTACGGGCTCGGCGCGATCGCTCAAGCGGCGTTGGCGCAGAAGTCCGCGTTGCTCCGCGAGTGGTTCGAGTGGGACGACGATC
>NZ_RDBF01000179.1 GCF_003674095.1 Aeromicrobium phragmitis | reverse complement strand
GGGCGATGGCGGTCGTGGAGCTCGATGCCGGTCGGCGCACGCTCGTGGCGGCGGACTCGGTTCGGACGTTCACCGACGATTCACTGCTCGATCGCCGAGGAGTCGCCGAGGTCGCGCGAGCGCTCGGCGGAACCCCGCGGAGCGCACTGTTCCAGGACGGCCCGGCGACGTGCGCATCCGGTGGCGTGTCCGGCCGCGGAACCCAGATCGAGGAGCAGGGGGCGGAAGCGGCTCGACGGGCCGGGGGGGGCTGGTCGAGCCGGTGTGGTCCGTGCGGGCGGTCGACGGCGAGAGCTTCAGTTTCGCGGCGGCCTTCGCCAGCCCGGCGACGGCGGCCGATCAGGCGGGGGTGCGCGCACGACTC
>NZ_RDBF01000178.1 GCF_003674095.1 Aeromicrobium phragmitis | reverse complement strand
ACGATCGCGATCGCGCACCGGCTCTCGACCATTCACAATGCCGATGTGATCTTCGGCCTCGAGGACGGCGTGATCGTGGAGCGCGGCACGCACGCCGAACTGCTGGAGGCCGAAGGGCTTTACGCCCGGCTGTACCGCGAGCAGTTCACCCGCCGCTCGGCCCCGGTGCGCTAGCTCCGGCCACGACCGTTCCGGACTCGATGATCTCCGCCATCACGCCGCCGGCTTTGAGGAGCGCGAGAGTGCGCTGGGTGATGTCGCGAATCCTGGCGTCGAGAGCGTCGAGCGACGCGTCGATCTCCTCGAGCTCGCGGATGGCGCCGATCGCGTGCTGCACGTCGGGAATCCGGTACCCGGCTTCTCG
>NZ_RDBF01000177.1 GCF_003674095.1 Aeromicrobium phragmitis | reverse complement strand
TGGCGATACGGCTGATGTCCACCTAGGCATTCTCCCGCATGCGTCCCAGCGGGCAACGCGACTTCCGCCTCACAGGAGCACCGAGACCAGCGACAGGGACACCCCGGCAGCCACGACGGTGCTGGCCGCGGCGAGCACGAGCAGCCGTCCGGTCCCCCGGGTGAGGGTGCGGAGGTGAACGGTCGTTCCGAGGGCGAACATCCCGGCGGCAAGCAGTCCTGTCGCCAGGCGATCGCCCCCGGACAGCACGGCCCCGTCGAGGAGCCCGGCGCTTCGGACGGCCACAGCACCTAGGAATCCGAGGACGAACCAGGGAACCCGTGGGCGGCCGTCGCCGGCGTCGCTTCGGCCCGCCCCGACGACCA
>NZ_RDBF01000176.1 GCF_003674095.1 Aeromicrobium phragmitis | reverse complement strand
GAGGGCGGCGTCATCAGCGCCGAGGAGCTGCTCGAGCGTGCGTGGGACGAGAACGCCGACCCGTTCACGAACGCGGTTCGCATCACGGTGTCGGCCCTGCGCAAGCGTCTGGGGGAACCGTGGATCATCGCGACGGTCCCCGGCGTCGGTTATCGCATCGAGACCGTTCCCGGGCCCCGGGATGGAGACGCCGATCGTGGATAGGCGGCCCGGTCTGAGCGTCCGCGTCAAGCTCGCCCTGAGCTACGCCGGATTCCTGATGGTCGCCGGATCGCTGCTGCTGGCGGCCGTCTGGGTGTTCCTGCTGCGGTATGTCCCGGAGGTGATCCAGGGGCCGGGTCCGTTCATCCCCAACCGCTCCGATC
>NZ_RDBF01000175.1 GCF_003674095.1 Aeromicrobium phragmitis | reverse complement strand
CTCTCAACGCGGAGCCCACTCGGCGCGGGCCTGATCCTCATCGCCTTCGCGGTCGTGGCGATCGCGATCGTGCTCGTTCCCGCGCACCTCGTCCGCCGCGTGTCGGGGGCGCATCACGCGATGGTCGCCGGGGTCCACTCCACGAGCCAGACCCTGCTCCGGTTCGCCATGCTCGTGCTGATCGCGCTGATGGCGGTCTCGGCCCTGTTCGAGCTCGACGTCGTGCTCGGTGCCTTCGTCGCCGGGATGCTGCTGCGCCAGCTCCTGCCGCACGACGACCGCACGTTGCTCGACAAGGTCGAAGTCGCCGGATTCAGCCTGCTGATCCCGGTCTTCTTCGTGACCAGCGGAATGGCGATCGACATC
>NZ_RDBF01000174.1 GCF_003674095.1 Aeromicrobium phragmitis | reverse complement strand
GTCGTCCTCGACGAACTCGTCGCCGACGGCGTTCGCGACCAGGCGGCTGCATGCCGTCTCGGGGTCGTCCGCCGCGGAGAAGTGGGTGCGCACGATGTTCAGCTGGCGGTCCGTCGACCGGCTTCGCGGGTCGTGTGGGTCGAGAGGCCGCTCGACCAGCCCGTCGGTGTAGAAGCACAGCGAGGATCCCTCGGGGAACTCCACGACGGTCTCCTTCCGCTCGAAGTCGCCGATGCCGAGCATGGGGTCGTGCACGATCGGCACTTCCTGCGGAGACTCGCCTTGCGCGGCCATCAGCGGCGGCCAGTGTCCGGCCGAGCTGAACGTGACCTTCTCGAACGGGGGCTGCAGCACCGCATAGACGAC
>NZ_RDBF01000173.1 GCF_003674095.1 Aeromicrobium phragmitis | reverse complement strand
CGAAGCGGACCGCGTCGGCACAGATGCGTTCCCGCAGCTCGGGGTCGAGCCCGGGCGCCGGAGCGATCTCGACGACCTTCTGGTGGCGACGCTGGACGGAGCAATCACGCTCGAACAGATGCAGCGTGTCCCCCGTGGCGTCGGCGAGTACCTGCACCTCGATGTGCCGCGGGTTGAGCACCGCCTGCTCGATGAAGACCGCCGGGTCGCCGAACGCGGCCTCGGCCTCACGCATGCAGGTCTCGATGGCCGCCCGCAGCTGGGACGGCTCGTCCACGCGCCGCATGCCGCGACCGCCGCCGCCGGCGATGGCCTTGACGAAGAGCGGGTAGTCGAGGCCGGCGGCCCCCTCGACCAGGACGTCCGG
>NZ_RDBF01000172.1 GCF_003674095.1 Aeromicrobium phragmitis | reverse complement strand
GACAATCGCGGAATACTCGATAGAATCCGCGAAAGGGGAGTACTTCACAAGGCCGGACCCGGTCAGTACGGACATCCCACGATGGCCCCGGGCCGCCGCCCCAGCGGGGCGAAGGAGACCTTGACCTCGCTGCTCGAGGAGGCCCCATGCTCGCCGCCATCGTCGATGTGAGCATCGCTCTGCTGATTCTGACCGCCCTGGTGATCTCCTGCGCGGCCCTGTCCGGAGGTCCACGACCCCGAGGACGCGGCCGCTAGGCGTCGAGCGTTCCGCGCGCGTGACCCGCATGGGACCCTAACCCCATGCGGATGACAGTGGCGCGACTGCGACGATATCCGGTCAAGTCGATGGGCGGCGAGTCGCTGGAC
>NZ_RDBF01000171.1 GCF_003674095.1 Aeromicrobium phragmitis | reverse complement strand
ACCTTCAGGCAGCCCCGCCTCGCGGAGCACGTCGCGGTGTTCGTCCGCGGAGACGCGGCGCACCTCCACGTCCGCGCCGGTGGCGGCGGCCAGCGCCTTCGCGGGGTCGTCGAATGTCCAGGCGGTGTCGCCCGACAGCTCATAGACCGGCTTCGCGTCGGGGTCCACGAGTATGGCCGCGGCGGCCGCGGCGTAGTCCGCGCGAGCGGCCGAGGCGACGGTGCCGTCTCCGGCGCTGGTGATCACGGCCCCGTGCTGGCGGGCGTTCTCGAGTTCGCCCAGGTAGTTCTCGCTGTACCAGCCGTTGCGCACGATGACGTGAGGGAGGCCGGAGGCGGCGAGGAGTCGTTCGGTCTCGACGTGGTCGGGCG
>NZ_RDBF01000018.1 GCF_003674095.1 Aeromicrobium phragmitis | reverse complement strand
CGTTTTTCGCGGCTACTCGACCACCTGATACGGACGTAGGTGGTCGAGTAGTGGCGAGTTCTACGAGCCGCGTATCGAGACCAGTTGACGTGATGTGGGTCTCGATACGTCGGTCGCTGAGCGACCTCCTACTCGACCACCTAAACCGGCCTACGTGGTCGAGTGGGGTGCGACCGCGGCCGGGGTCGGCGAGCTCCCTCGTACGATGGGGCGGTGACCGCGACCGACCTGACTGCCGCGCTGGAGGCGTTGACCGCCGCTCGTGCCGAGGTCGTGCTGACGTCGTCCTCGGACCGCGCCGCCGACGCGGTGCGCGAGCGCGTGGCGGACGGAGTCCTCCGCCCCGGCGACCGGTTGCCGGAGGCGGCGATCGCCGAGGCGCTGGGGATTTCGCGCAACACCCTGCGCGAGGCGCTGAGCCAGCTCATCGCCGAGCGGGTCCTGGAGCGGCAGCCGCACCGGGGTGTCTTCGTGCGGGTGCCGACGGCGGAGGACGTCCGCGACATCTACCGCGCTCGTCGGGTCATCGAGCCGGGTTGCCTGCGGGCTCGACGCGACGGCCGCACCGACGCGGCGGCACTGCTGGCGGCGGTCACCGATGGCGAGAAGGGCCTGGTCGACGGCAACGGCGACACCGTGGCATCGGCGAACCAGCGGTTCCACCGCGGCATCGTCGGGCTCGCCGGCAGTTCGCGGCTGGACGCGGAGATGAGCCGCTTGCTGGCCGAGATGCGTCTGGTGTTCTTCCAGGCCGGTTCGGCCGAGGATTTCCACGGTCCCTACGTCGAACTCAACCGTGAGATCGCCGAGCACGTGGCCGCCGGCCGGATCGACGAGGCGGCGGCGTTGCTCGAGGACTACCTGACGCGGGCCGAGCGTCATCTGCTGTCGGCGTTCGGGCCGCTCAACGCATCGTGATCGGCTGAGCGGTCGACTCCATCACGCTCAACCACAGGTCGCCGTCGGGGTTGACCCGCTGGCTGCGCTTGGTGACCTCCTGGATGGGCAGGTGCGCGAAGCGGTGGCGTGGTCGGCCCACCACCATGTCGGTGCGTCCGGCCATCGCGGCGTGGACCGCGGCCTGAGCGAGGCGCGTGCAGTAGACCGAGTCCGCCGGATCGGCGGGCACCGACCGGATGATGTAGCCGGGGTCGAAGTGGCGCAGGGTCAGGGGCTCGTCGCGGTTCCGGAAGTCGCGAGCGATCTGGGCGCGCAGAAAGCCCGAGAAGTGGCCGAGAATCTGGTTGCCGCTCGCGTCGGTGCGACGGCTGGCGGGGATGAGGTCCTGCCCCGCGCCCTCGGCGAGGACGATGACCGCACTGCCGCGTTCGCGCACGCGTTTGCGCAGCTGCGCGAGCAGTCCGTTCTCGCCCTCGAGCGTGAACGGCACCTCGGGGATGAGCACGAAGTCGGCGTCGTGATTGGCCAGCGCCGAGTAGCAGGCGACGAAGCCGGCATGGCGTCCCATCACCTTGACGACGCCGACGCCGTTGATCGCCGCCTCGACCTCCACGCGGGCGGCCTTGATCGACTCGGCGGCCTTGGCGTACGCGGTCTGGAAGCCGAAGCTGGTGCCGATCAGCGGGATGTCGTTGTCGATCGTCTTCGGCACCCCGACCACGCCGATCTCGAGGCCGCGGTGCGTGACCTCCTCGGCGATGGCGTGCGCCCCCCGCATGGAGCCGTCGCCGCCGATGACGAAGAGGATGTCGACGCCGCGCGCGACGAGGTTGTCGACCATGACGCCGACGTCCTGGTTGCCGCGCGAGGAGCCGAGCACGGTGCCGCCGCGCTCGGCGATGGTCTTGACGAAGGACGGAGTGAGCTCGATCGGGTCCGGTGCGGCGCCGGGGACGAGTCCGGCGTATCCGTTGCGGAACCCGATGATGTCGGTGACGCCGTAGTGCTCGAACAGTTCCAGCACGAGGGCGCGGATGACGTCGTTGAGCCCGGGACACAGGCCGCCGCAGGTGACGATGCCGACCTTGGTGGTGGCGGGGTCGAAGAAGAGCTTGCGTCGCGGACCGCCCGGCTCGTAGGACGGCACCTCGGCGAGGGTGATGTCGCCGCGCCGCTGGAGCAGGGTGATCGTGTCATCGACCAGGACCCGGTCGTCCTCGGCGACGTAGTAGGCGTTGGTGGCGCGATCGGCGACGTACTCGGCCAGCGGCGAGTCGAATCTGGCTTCGCCGAGGGTGCGGACCTGCAGGTCCTGCAGCGTCAGGTCGTCATAGGTGACCACGCCTCAACCGTATCGGACGACGGCGGTGAGAGATTCCTGCCTCGGGTGCATCGTGGAACGCATCACGCCCCCTGATTTCGCCGAATTCCGACGGTATCCTGACGAGATGGCGCTTCCTGTGGATCTACGACGGCTTCCCGGCCGTTGGTGGCCGAGGCGGCGTCCCCTCCGCGCGGTGCACACCAACGCGGTGCTGCACGACGCACCGAGCCCGCGCGCCCGACTCCTGGGGCGCGGAACGCGTCTGACGATCAAGCCGTTGCTGCGGGTCGTCCCCATCCACGACCGCATGTTCGCGCGGCTGCGCTCCATCGAGCGGTACAAGCCGCGCGTCCCGAACGAGGGGATCACCTCCGAGTCCATCGACCTCGGCGGGGTGCGCGCCGAGCACATGCAACCCGCGGACGGACGGACGAGTGACGTCACGATCCTGTACTTCCACGGCGGAGGCTTCTTCACCGGCAGCGTCGAGTCGCACCGCAGCTTGTGCGAGCGGCTCGTGATGGAGACCGGCGGCGTGGTGGTCTCGGTCGACTATGTGCTGCTCCCTGACGGAACCGTCGCGGACGCGGTCGACGAGGCGATCACGGCCTATGAGGCGCTGCTCGCCGAGGTCGAGCACCCGGACAAGATCGTCGTCGGCGGCGACTCGGCGGGCGGCTACCTGACGATGAAGGTCGGCGAGCTCGCCACCCGTCGCGGTATCCAACCGCCTGCCGGTCTGATCGGTTTCTCCCCGCTGCTGAGTCTCGACCCCGAACGCACCGACAAGAACGTCGTCCGGGTCTCGCCGATGCGCGACGCCTACCTGCCGATCAGCCGGGTGGCCACGATGCGAGAGCTGTGGCTGCCCGAGGGCGCGGTGATCGAGGGGTTCGCTTCGCCGCTGCACGCGTCGGCGTACATCCAGTCGCCGGTGCACCTCGTGGCGGTCGAGGACGAGATGCTGCGCCCCGAGGTCGAGGCGTTCGCGTTGCTGCTGACCGACAAGGGCGTCGAGGTCGAGACGCACCTGTGGCGCGGCCAGCTTCACGCCTTCGTCTCGCTCGTCGACATCGTGCCCGACGCCGAATTCGCGCTCACCCTGGCCGCCGAGTTCGCCCGGCGCTGCGTCGGCGAGCAGCCCGAGCAGTCCGTCGTCGATGCCGCCGCCGACGACGAAGAGATCTCCGGCCACCTCGCCGGCTGACCCGGGTCCTCACCCGCCCGCGCCGCTCGCGCCGCCACTTACCGGCAGGCTTGACTGTTTTTGCTGGGCCGAGCATGCTGGGCCGGTGACCGCAGGAGAGGTGGCCGGTGCGCGTACGCCCCAGGGGGAGCGGACTCGGGCGATGCGCCAGCGTCTCATGGAGGCCACCGTCGACTCGCTCGTCGAGTTCGGCTGGGCGGGCACGACCACGACCGTCGTCAGTCGCCGCGCCGGGGTGAGCCGCGGAGCTCAGCTGCACCACTTCCCGAGCAAGCAGGACCTCGTCCTCGCCGCCGTCGGTTACATCAGCGAGCGGCGGCGCACCGAGCTCGAAGCCGGGATCGCCGACCTGCCCGAGGAGGGCCGGACTCGGGCCGTGCTCGAGGTGCTGGCCGACCATTTCACGTCGCCGGTCTTCTTCGCCGCGCTCGAACTGTGGGTGGCGGCTCGTACCGACGCCGGGTTGCGCGAGCAGGTCGGCGACCTCGAGCGACGGATCGGCCGCGAGACCCACGCGCAGGCCGTCGAGCTGCTCGACATCGACGAGACGCGCGGACGTAATCGCCAACTCGTGCAGGCGACGCTCGATCTCGTGCGCGGCCTCGGTCTGGCCGCCACACTGAGTGACGACTCCGCGCGCCGGGCCGCGATCCTCGACGCGTGGGCGACCACCCTCGACCACGAATTGGAGCGCTGACATGGCATCCGTCCTCGACTCGATCCTCGACGACCTCGCCGCCGAAAGCCTGCAGCTGGACGGTTGGGTCGGCGGACTCGACCACGCGGGCTGGCAGACCGTCACGACCCCGGAGGGATGGACGGTCGCGCATCAGATCGCGCATCTGCACTGGACCGACGTGACGTCCGAGCAGGCGATCCGTGACCGCCCGGCCTTCGACGAGGTCATGCAGGAGGCGGCCGCCGATCCAGAGCGATTCGTCGACATCGCGGCGGAGGAGCTGGCGCTGGAGCCACCGGACCAGCTGCTGCAGGCCTGGCGCGAGGGACGCGGGGCGCTGTCCGAGGCACTGCTGTCCGTGCCTGAAGGCGAGAAGGTGCCGTGGTTCGGGCCGCCGATGAGCCCCGCCTCGATGGCGACGGCGCGGATCATGGAGACCTGGGCGCATGCGCACGATGTCGCGCGAGCGGTGGGCATCGAGGTGCCGCGCACCGACCGCGTCCGTCACGTCTGTCATCTCGGTGTCCGCACGCGCGGCTTCGCCTACATGGTGCGCGGCGAGCAGGCCCCTGACGTGCCGATCCGGGTGGAGCTGACCGCCCCGAGCGGCGAGGTCTGGACCTGGGGGCCGGAGGATGCGGCTGAACGCGTGACCGGCGACGCCTGGGATTTCGCACTGCTCGCGACCCGGCGCCGGCATCGGACGGACGTCGACGTGCAGGCGCACGGGGTGAACGCCGATCACTGGCTCGACATCGCCCAGGCCTTCGCCGGCCTCCCCGGCAACGACCCCAAACCCCTCACCGACCGCTAACCGGGTGGTCGAGTAGGCGGAGCTCCACCCAATAGGTGGTCGAGTAGGCCGGAGCTCTGCGGAGGCCGTATCGAGATCGCGTAGCGTGACTGGTCTCGATACGCGGCTCGTCCCTCGCCGCTACTCGACCACCTAAGTCACGCCATAGGTGGTCGAGTAGGCCGGAGCTCTGCGGAGGCCTGTGGAGCCATCGCAGGAGGGGCGTAGCCGCGATGGAGCGAGACCGCGTAGCGTGACTGGTCTCGATACGCGGCTCGTCCCTCGCCGCTACTCGACCACCTATCCCGGGTGTAGGTGGTCGAGTAGGAGGTCGCTCAGCGACCGACGTATCGAGACCGCGCGATCTGGCTCAGGCGAGGAGGGCGGCAAGGGTGAGGAAGACGACGAACGCCGCGACGAAGAGCGCGGTGCGCACCGTCCCCACCCGCAACAGGTGACGTTCGACTTCGGTCATGCTCTGATCGTAGTTCGACTCCTCGTCGCGCACCATACGAGAGCCATGACTAGAGTGTTCGCCATGCCGAACATTCGGTCCATCGGGGCGATCGTGACGGGCGCGGCCCTGCTCGCGGCGTGCACGCCGGCGCCCGCTGAGGTCGACGAGCGCCCCTATGTCGTCGCGACCTTCACGGTGGTGGCGGACATGGCGCGCGAGATCGGCGGCGACGCCGTCCGGGTCGAGTCCCTGATCCGTCCTGGCGCGGAGGTGCACGGCTACGAGCCCACTCCGGGCGATTTGCGTCGCGCCGACGCTGCTGATTTGCTCATCGACAACGGTCTGGGCCTCGAGGCCTGGTTCGGTCAGTTCACGCAGCGTCTCGACGTGCCCAGAGTGGTGGTCAGCCGCGACACCGACCCCCTCCCCATCGTCGACAGCGAGCACGCCAACCCGCACGCCTGGATGTCGCCGCGAGAAGCGCAGCGTTACGTCGACGTGCTCGAGGAAGCGTTGATCGACCTCGCGCCCGATGCCGCCGACGAGATCGCGGCCCGCGCCGACGACTACCGCACCGAGCTCTCGGCGATCGAGACCGAGTTGCTCGATGCGCTGGCCAGCCTCCCGCCCGAACGTCGCGTCCTGGTCACCTGCGAAGGCGCCTTCTCGTACCTCGCCCGCGACGCCGGCCTGGACGAAGTGTTCCTCTGGCCGGTCAACGCGGAGCAGCAGACCACCCCGCAGGGGGTGCTCGCCGTCGCGCAAGCCGTGGAGGAGCGTGGCGTTCCCGCGGTGTTCTGCGAGTCCACGGTCTCGGACCGCACGATGCGCGAGATCGCCGAGGAAGCGGGGACGCGGTTCGCCGGCACGCTCTACGTCGACTCGGTCTCCGCGGCCGACGGCCCCGTCCCCACCTATCTCGACCTCCTGCGGCACGACGTCCGCACCATCGCCGCCGGTCTGGGAGGAGGCGCGTGACGGCGATCGACGTCCGCAGCGTCAGGGTCCGCCGCGGCGACGCCACCGTGCTCCACGACGTCTCGGTGCAGGTCGAGCCGGGCGTGGTCTGCGCGCTCATCGGCATGAACGGCTCGGGCAAGACGACCCTGTTCGATACCCTCGCCGACCGCACCCGGCCGATCGGCGGTGAGGTCCGGATTCTCGGCGAGTCTCCGGCGCGAGCCCGTCGCCGTGCCGCGCTGGGGTACGTGCCGCAGAGCGAGCGGATCGACTGGGACTTCCCGGTCAGCGTCCGTGAGGTCGTCGCGATGGGACGGCAACGCGGCGGCCGGTGGACCAACCGGATCAGCGCCACCGACCGGGCCGCGGTCGACGAGGCGATCGCGCGGGTCGGTCTGCTCGGACTCGAGGATCGCCAGATCGGGCAGCTCTCCGGCGGGCAGCGCAAACGCGCCTTCGTCGCGCGGGGGCTCGCGCAGCAAGCGCAGGTGCTGCTGCTCGACGAGCCCTTCGCCGGGGTCGACCTGCCGAGCGAGATGGCCCTACGTCAGGTGGTCGGTGACGCCGCGGCGAGCGGCGTCACGGTCCTGGTCTCGACGCACGACGTGCATGGCCTTGCCGACTGGTGCGACGCCGCGGTCATCCTGCGTGCGGGGCGCGTGGTGACCGCTGGTCCCGCCGCCACTGCCGTCACGCCGGAGTATCTGGCGCAGGCGTTCGGCTGGGAGGGCGACGCATGATCGAAGCGTTCGGGTACTCGTTCATGCAGGTCGCGCTGTTGGTGACCGTCGCCTCGGCCGTCGTCTGCGCGCTGTTGAGCTGCTGGATCGTGCTGGTCGGGTGGTCGCTGATGGGCGATGCCGTTTCGCACGCCGTGCTGCCGGGGGTCGTTCTCGCGTACGTCATCGGATGGCCGTTCGCGATCGGGGCGCTCGCGTTCGCCGTGCTCGCCGTCTCGTTGATCGGCGCGGTGCGCTCCGGCCCGACGAAGGAGGACACCGCGATCGGCATCGTCTTCACGAGCCTGTTCGCGCTGGGGCTCGTGCTGATCTCGGTGGTCCCGAGTCAGATCGACCTCGGCCACATCCTGTTCGGCAACGTGCTGGGAGTGAGCGACGCCGAGGTGATGCAGGTCGTGGTGCTGGCCGTCCTGGTCTCGGTCGTGCTGATCGTCAAGCGCCGCGACCTGGTGTTGTGGGCGTTCGACCCCGCGCACGCGCACGTCGTCGGCATGTCGCCGCGGCGGCTCACGATGCTGCTGCTCGGGCTGCTCGCGATCACCACGGTGGTCGGGCTGCAGGCGGTCGGCGTCATCCTCGTGGTCGCGATGCTGATCATCCCCGGTGCCACCGCGCGGCTGCTCACCGAACGCTTCACTCGGATGCTGGTGCTCGCGCCCGTCGTCGCGGTGGTGGCGTCGATCGCCGGGCTGACCGCGAGCTTCCATCTCGACGTCGCGCCCGGCGGGATGATCGTGCTGGGTCAGGCGGTCGCGTTCGCCCTGGCCTATCTCGCCGCGCCGCGCACCGGGCTGCTGACCCGATGGCGGCGGCTCCGCGAGACCGATCGACTAGCCTGAGACCGTGCACCCCGACGAGCTGACCGCGTCGAACCAGGACTATCTCAAGGTCATCTGGACGAGTCGCGAGTGGCGCGATGAGCCCATCTCCTCTCGCGCCCTGGCCCAGCGGCTCGGTCAATCGCCGTCCACCGTCTCCGAGACGGTCAAGAAGCTCACGCAACAGGGACTGCTCACGCACGAGCGGTACGGCGACGTCGAGCTGACCGAGTCGGGCCGTCGCGCAGCGCTCGCAATGGTGCGGCGGCACCGGCTCATCGAGACGTTCCTCGTCGACTACCTCGGCTACGGCTGGGACGAGGTGCACGATGAGGCCGAGGTGCTCGAGCACGCCGTGTCCGACTTGTTCATGGAGCGACTCGCCACCGCACTCGGCGACCCGAGCCGAGACCCGCACGGCGATCCGATCCCGACGGCGACCGGCGATCTCCCGGATCTGAACGCGCGGCAGCTGTCGACGGTCGAGGGCGGGCGGGTACGCGTGGCGCGTGTCTCCGACGCCGACCCCGAGCTGCTGCGATTCCTCACTGATCAGGGCATCGGTCTCGATGTCATCCTGGACGTCCACGAGCGCCACGAGTTCGCCGGAACGATGAAGGTCAGCGTCTCGGGAGTCGAGCGCGACCTCGGGCTTCCGGCCGCCGAGGCGATCTGGGTCAGCGAGCTCTAGGCGCCGCGTCGGCGACGGCGCGAGTCGACACGATCCGAGAGAACACGATGCGCGCCTTGCCTCATGCTCGGACCAGCAGAGAAGTTGCACTTACATCTGTAACGCGCTAACGTTGCAAGTGCAATCGAGCAGCGCGGCTTAGCGATCCAATTTTCGATGTTGTTTTCACGTAGGTAGGAGCGGCGCCATGGTGCAGTTGCTGAACAGGGCCGGGACCATCCACGTCGAGGATGAGGTCCAGCAGGAAGCTCGGGACGTCGTAGAGCAGAAGCATGATCGTCAGATAGTCGAAGTGCGCCTGATGCTCGACGACGGAGAGCACATCACGTTGCCCGCGGGGCTCACAGCTGCCATCCGCTTCGTGCTCGACGGACTTACACAGGGTGACGTCTCTATTCGTTCCATGCCCGATGAGCTGACATCGACCACCGCGGCGGACCTCCTAGGGGTCTCGAGGCCGACTCTTATGAAGTTTGTCCGAGAGGGGCAGTTGCACTCTCGCAAGGTCGGGACCCATCACCGTTTCGCTCATCACGAAGTCCTTGAGCTCTTGCGTCGCCGTAGGGAGATGCAGCGGAGTGCCTTGGACGAGCTGCGCAGAATCGACGACGAGCTAGGCATCGACGACTGAGCTCGGAGCCTCGCCACTCTCCAAGTGAGCAGCCCTGTGGGGTAATGAAACAGTAGTCTTGGCGGATGCACCGCGTATTCGTCGACGCCAACGTGCTGGGAAGTAAGACTCAGTACGACTGGCTATTCATGCTCAAAGTCGAGTGCTATATGTATGCGGTGGTCACGTCCCAGGATGTCTTGGATGAGGCCCACCGAGTGTGGCGGCTGCGGTACCCTGCTATGGACGGCAGCAGCCGTCGTCGCCGCGAAGAGCACTTTCAAAAGTTCTTCGATGACATCCTCAGCGAGTGGCCAGGTGGCGAGGTTGCTTCTCTGAAAGACATCAATGACGCCCATGTCTATAACGCCGCAGCGGCGGCAGGGGCCGATGTCCTCTTGACCAACAACGCCAAGGACTTTGGCGACTCAGCGGAGCTCCCGTTCGACGTGTATACGCCCGATGAGTTCTATTGTCTCGTTGCGGCTAACAGCCCGAACACCGTCCGAGAGGTCACGCTCAAACAGGCTATGTACTGGAACCAGAGGCTTAAGACGAATCCCGACTCACCTCCCAAGCGTCTCGATGAGGCATTGCAGAAAGCGGGCTGTCCCAAGTTCGCGCTAGTGGTCGCTGAGAATGTGAAAGTGCTGTCCGGGTTAACGGCATCCGGCTGATCACGGGCTGGATCGATCGATGCGGAAAGCCGTGCAAGCTGCAGGTGGTCACGTAGGTCGCCGAGCTCGGCCAGGCAGCGAGCGCCGACAGGGAGGGAGGCGCTCACGATCGGTACTGCTCACTGTTGCCAACGCCGGACCGCGAACCGCTCGGCGACGGTTCTTGCCTACGAAGCGTGCATCGAGAGTGGAACGAGAGCCGACAGGACCCGTCGCTGAGAACGTCCTCCGCCCCTAAGCGGGAACTAGCCCCCGAGCTCCGATCCCGGTGTGACGTGCACGCGCTGTCCTTCCGGGCCGAACAGGCTGAGGAACTCCACCGGTTCGTCACCGGCCGCCCCGAACCAGTGCGGGGTGCGGGTATCGAACTCGGCCGCTTGACCGTCCTCGAGTACGAGGTCCTGCTCGCCGAGGATGAGACGCAGTTTGCCGTGGATGACGTAGAGCCATTCGTGGCCGGGGTGCGCCTTCGGTGACGGCTTCGCGGGTTTGCGCGAAGGTGGGAGGACGTGCTTGAACGCGTGGACGCCGGTGGTGCCGCGGCTCAGCGGGAGGATGATCTGGCCGTGCCGGCGGACCGGCCGGATGTGGATGCGCGGATCGCCGTTGGCCGGTGCGCCCACGAGTTCGTCGAGCGGGATTCCGTAGACGCGCGAGAGCGGCAACAGCAGTTCGAGTGTGGGGCGGCGTTGCCCCGATTCCAGCCGCGACAGCGTGCTCACGGAGATGCCGGCGTCCTGCGCGACCTCGGTGAGGGTGAGCTTGCGGCCGTTGCGCACGGCGCGCAGCCGGCTGCCCACTCCGGCCAGTGTCTGCTCGGTGGCGTCCATACGTGCAGTTTGCCATAGCAGCAAAGTGATTTGCAGTCCTCGCATCGGGGTACGCATGCTGGTGCCGAACGAGGAGGCTTCATGAATCAGAACCAGCAGTACGACGTCGTCATCATCGGTGGCGGGCCCGCCGGGCTCGCTGCGGCGGTGGCGCTCGCCCGCTCGCTCCGTTCGGTCGTCGTGATCGATGCGGGGGAACCACGCAACGCCCCCGCACACGGGGTGCACAACTTCCTGACCCGCGAGGGCATGCCCCCGGCCGAGGTGCTGGCGCACGGGCGCCGCGAGGCCGAGGGATACGGCGTCACGTTCCTCGACGGGCGTGCGGTCGAGGCCGCGCGCGAGGGGAACGAGTTCGGCGTGCGGATCGAGGACGGCACGGAGGTGCGTGGACGGCGCCTGCTGTTGACCTCCGGGCTCATCGACGAGCTTCCCGACGTGCCCGGGTTGCAGCGGTTCTGGGGGAGCAGCGTCTTGCACTGTCCCTACTGCCATGGGTGGGAGGCACGCGGTCAGCGGATCGGTGTCGTCGGGCGTGGTGCGGCGAGCCTGCACCAGGTGCTGCTGTTCCGGCAGCTCAGCGACGACGTCACGTTGTTCGTCCATGAGATGGAACCGTTGAGCGACGAGCAGACCGAGCAGCTCGCGGCGCTGGGGGTGCAGATTATCGAGGGACGCGTCGAGCGGCTCAGCGACGACGGAGAGCAGCTGCGCGGTGTCGTGCTCGCCGACGGGACCGAGGTCGAGGTCGACGCGGTCACCGTCGCTCCGCGGTTCGTCGCGCGTGGCGCGCTGTACGAGCAGCTCGGCGGGAAGCTGGAACCGCATCCGGCGGGGTTCGGTGAGCTGATCCCGATCGATCCGTCCGGCCGCACGCAGGTCGACGGGGTGTGGGCCGCGGGCAACGCGTCGGACCTGGGTTCGATGGTGGTCGCCGCGGCGGGCTCCGGTCTGACCACGGCGGCCCAGATCAACGCCGACCTCGCCCACGAGGACACCGACCTCGCCGTCCAACGCCACCGCCAACCCTCGTGAAGTACCCGTAGGTGGTCGAGTAGTGGCGAGCCGTAGGTGGTCGAGTAGCGACCGAGGAACGAGGGAGCGTATCGAGACCACGTGACGTGGTCTCGATACGGCCTCCGCAGAGCTCCGGCCTACTCGACCACCTATCCCCGCTGTAGGTGGTCGAGTAGCGACCGCCCTTCGATACGCCGCTCGTTCCTCGCGGCTACTCAGGAACCGGAACGAGCGAGGTTCCGGCATAGGTGGTCGAGTAGTGGCGAGCTCTGCGAGCCGCGTATCGAGACCAGTTGAGGCGACGTGGTCTCGATACGTCGGTCGCTGAGCGACCTCCTACTCGACCACCTATCGCCTCTTGGAGCCGGGTATCGAGACCACTCGCCACGTCCAGCTACTTCCGGCGGGAGGGTTTCTTCGCCAATGCGGGGAGAGCGTCGAAGTCTCCACGGATGAGCGCTTCACGTTTGGCGCGCGACCACTTCTGAATCCGCTTCTCCAACCAGAATGCCTCGGCCGGACTCTCGCACTGATGCGCGAAGGCGAGCCGGACCGGGAGTCGCGATCGCGTGTAGACAGCGCCCTCGCCGCGTTGGTGCTGCCAGAGCCGCCGTTCCATGTTCCTCGTACTTCCGACGTAGTAGCTGCCGTCGGAGCACTCCAGGATGTAAACCCACGCCATCGAGCCATCGCACCGCGCGCGGGCAAGAACGCCAAGTCCGTCATCCACAGGCGTGTGGTCTCGATACGCCGCTCGTTCCTCGCGGCTACTCGACCACCCGGAATAGGTGGTCGAGTAGTGGCGAGCTCTGCGAGCCGCGTATCGAGACCGGTGGAGGTGACGTGGTCTCGATACGTCGGTCGCTGAGCGACCTCCTACTCGACCACCTATTCACGGTCTATGCGCCGGCGAGGCCGGATTCGTAGGCGAGGACGACGAGCTGGACGCGATCGCGGGAGCCGGTCTTCGCCAGCAACCGGCTGACGTGCGTCTTGACCGTCGCCTCGGCGACAAACAGCTCGCTCGCGATCTCGGTGTTCGACATCCCGCGCCCCACGAGCACCAGCACCTCGCGCTCCCGCTCGGTCAGCTCGGCCAGTCGCGCATGTGCGGGCGGGGCGGGGGCGGCGGGGTCGGGCAGCGTGTTCGCGAAGTGCTCGAGCAGCCGCCGAGTCGTCGACGGCGCGACCACCGAGTCACCCGCGTGCACCGCGCGGATGGCGCCGAGCAGATCCGGGGGAGCGGCGTCTTTGAGCAGGAACGCGGCCGCGCCGGCCTTGATCGCGGCGAACGCGTACTCGTCGAGGTCGAACGTGGTCAGCACGATGACGCGCGGCGCCTCAGGCACGGCAGCCAGCGATCGAGTCGCCTCGACCCCGTCGAGCCGCGGCATGCGTACGTCCATGAGGACGATGTCCGCGCGCGTGACCTTGAGCAGGTTGACGGCCTCGGCACCGTCGCCGGCCTCACCCACCACGGTCATGTCGTCCTGGCTCTCGATGAGCATCCGGAATCCTGCGCGCACCATCTGCTGGTCGTCGACGAGGAACACTCGGATCGGTACGGAATCGCTCACCAGGGAATCCTCGCATCGATCGCGTAACCGCCACCCACGACGGGTCCGGCGGTGAGTTCGCCACCGTGGGCGGCCACGCGTTCGCGCATTCCGACGAGCCCGTGGCCCTCTCCATCGTTGGCGGCGCTGGCGCCGCGGCCGTCGTCGCGAACCTGCAGCCGGAGGGCCTGTCCTTCCTGCTGAACCCGCATCCAGACGTGGACGTCGGGTCCGGCGTGTTTGCGCACGTTGGTGAGCGCTTCCTGCACGAGGCGATAGGCGGTCAGCGCGACACCCGAGGGCACCGCGCTGAGGTCCTCGGCGATCTCGGCGTCGAGCGTCATCGACGTGCGCGCTTCCTCGATGAGGCCGGGCAGGTCGGCGAGGTCGGGTTGCGGGGCGACGCCGGTGTCACCCTCGCGCAGCAGGCCGAGCAGCGATCGCATCTCGGTCAGCGCCTCGCGGCCGGTGGCGGCGATGTTCTCCAGTGCCTCCGTCGCGGCCTCGGGCCGTGCGGCGGCGGCGTACCGGGCGCCGTCGGCCTGCACGATGATCACCGAGAGTCCGTGCGCGACGACGTCGTGCATCTCGCGGGCGATGCGGTTGCGCTCGGACTGCGCGGCCAATTGCGCGCGCTGGTCGGCCTCGCGGGCGACGCGCTCGCTGCGTTCGATGAGGGAGTTGACGTAGGCCTCGCGGGTACGCCCCAGTTGGGCGAGCACCCAGGCGACCAAGGTGATGAGCGCGATGCCGACGGCGTTGCTGATGATCGTGCCCGTCGTGCTGTAGGGAGAGAGCATCCAGTCGATCGACGCGACGATGGCTGCGACGAAACTCATCCCGAGAGCCGGCAGGCTCCATCGCAGGCCTCGCCACCGAGTGATCGAGTACAGCGCGATGGGGAAGGCGAACTGGCTCGGCAGCGGTGTGTCGATGAGGAGGACCTGCAGGGCGTGAGCGGCGTAGACCGCGAAGAACGCGGCGACCGGGTACCTGCGGCGCCAGTACAGCGGGAGGATCTGCAGCGTCGCGACGAGTCCGACGGCGAGCCCGATGCCGAGGCTCTGGCTCACGCCGAGCCCGAGTCCGGCGAACGGGCCGACGAGCATCAGCCCCGAGGCGAGGGCGATGTCGAACCACCGCTGTCCGCGAGGTCCGAGTCGGAAAGGTGCGCTGTCCACGCATCGAACCTAGAGCAGTGGCGTCAGCGAACCATCAGCCTGCGGTCGGATGTCGTTCAGAGCAGCCGTCGCAGGCGGGCGGCTTCCTCGAGGTCGGTGCGGAAGCGGTCGAGGGTGGCGAGCGTGTACATGCCGTCGATCTGCTGGCTCGCCCACAACTCGTGGATGCGGCGCAGGTCGGCCCGCCGCGACTTCCAGCCGATGCCGTCGACGACCGCGATGACGAACTGGCGCGGCAACCGCACCTCGGCCATCTCGACGATCTCGCGGACGGCGTCGGACAGCTTGCTGCCGGTGGAGTCGAAGCCTTTGGCGGCGACGACGATCTCGGCCGCCGCGCCGTCGGGGACGACGAGGTCGCACGGCGCGGTGCGGCCGTTGCGGCCGGTGAACCTCGTGCGGGTGCGGTAGGGCAGTCCGAGGTCGGCGGCGATGGCTTCGATCTCGTCCTCGACCCGGCGCCCGGAGTGGCCGGCGCGGGTGGCGGTGACGCGACTGCCGGCCCGGGCGATGAGGACGTCGGCGAAGCCGTACTCGCGACCCAGCTGCAGGTGCAGGAGCCGGAGGAGGTCGAAATCGGTGTCGAACCAGTGGACGAGCTCGTCGGCGCGGGTGCGGGCGAGGGTGACCCAGCCGCCGGTGCCGAAGTGGTCGACGAGGGCGTTCTTGAGCTTCTCCTGCGTCAGCCCGACCACCAGTCCGAGCACCGGCACGCGATGCGGGTAGGTGGCGACCCACGCGGCGAGGGTGGGCTCGTCGATCGTCGGGAGCGCGGCGAGCGAGTCGGTGGCCTGGCGGATGTCGTCACCCTCGGGCGTGGCGGCGGTGGGGTCGACGTGGCCGGTGAGGCGGCCGAGGGTGTCGAGGTACTCGTCGAAGCCGACGGGTTCGGTCATGCGTCCCGTCCGACGAAGAGGTACTCGTTGACGCTGCGGCGCGCGGCGGTCGCGTGCGTGCCGAAGCTGTACGTGTGGCCGATCTCGATCGTCTCGACCTCGGGTTTGACGCTGGCGAGCAGCTCGACGATGCGGGCGGCGTCGGGCACGGCGTTGGAGGAGTAGGAGAGCACGATCGCGCGGGCGTCGCCGAAGTGCTCGAAGGTGCGCAGCAGGGCGTCGTCGATGGTGCGCTTGTACGCGAACGGCGTGAACCGCTTGGCGAGCTTCTTGGTCTTGGTCTCGTGCATGATCGTCTGACCGCGCCAGTAGACGCTCAAGCCCTCGAGGAAGTGGTAGCGCTTGATGTAGTCGTTGTCGTCGCGTGGCGGGGCGTACGGCGGGTCGAGGTAGACGATGTCCGCCGTCCCGGCGGCGAGGTCGAAGACGTCGCCGTTGACGATGTGGTGCCGGGTGCCGTTGTCGAAGACGGTGGCGTTGTAGGCCGCGACGCGCTCGCGGAAGTGCTCGCGCAGCGGCATGCGCAGGTCGCGCCGGCCGTCGGCGTACCGGGTGGCGTCGGTGAAGGTGAAGACGCCGCGCGGCTGCTTGCGGGCGGCGGACAGCACGAGCGCGGAGATGGCGAGGTCGCGCTCGGGGCCGACCAGCAGGTCGATGTGGGACCACGCGGAGTCGAGGAAGGCGCGGTCCTCGCGGGTGAAGTAGAGGCCGTCGAAGGTGGACTGGATGAAGTCGCGGTCGTCGGCGGGGGGCCCGCAGATGGTGTCGACGAGATCGTCGCTCAGCCGCACGTGGGAGTTGGCGACGGTGGCGCGGGCGATGACCGTGGGGAAGCCGAGGAAGTCGTTGCTGACGACGTCGAAGCCCTGCGCCTTGAGGAGATAGGAGACGACGCCGGACCCGGAGAACGCGTCGACCGCGGTGGTGCCGCCGAGCCGGTCGAAGGTGGCGGCGAGTTGGGGGAGCAGGCGGTACTTGGATCCCATGTACCGCAGGCGCGGAAAGCTGCGCGCTCGCTGGACCGCCGCCGCGACGGGATCGATGCCCACGGGGGCGTCGGCGGGCAGCGAACTCATACGAGCAACCGTAGGCGAGGGGTCCGACAACCCCCCGCTCGGCACGCCGCCCCGCCCCACAGGTGGTCGCTCACCCCATAGGTGGTCGAGTAGGAAGGTCGCTCAGCGACCGACCGTATCGAGACCACGTGGAGGACGGGTTCGGCCCGTCACCGGCTGATCACGCCATAGGTGGTCGAGTAGCGACCGAGGAACGAGGGAGCGTATCGAGACCACGCGCAGGGCGGTTTCGGCCCCGTCATCGGCTGATCGCACCGTAGGTGGTCGAGTAGGAAGGTCGCTCAGCGACCGACCGCTGGAGCCATCGCAGGACGGGCGTAGCCGCGATGGAGCGAGACCACGCCCGCCCACTCGCGTCGTTCCGGTACCTGAGTAACACCGAGGAACGAGGTGCGCATCGAACGCGCCGAGGCGCTCATCCGCCGCCCCAGCTACGCGCGGGAAATCAGCTGGCGCGCTCGACCGACGGGATCTCGTCAGGCCACGGGCCGGCGAGCAGATCCTCCACGCGCAGGTCCAGAGCCTTGCAGAGCGCGATCAGCGTCGTCAGGCGCGGGTTCAGCGGCGCACCGGGGCGCGCGATCCCCTTCTCCAGCTTCTGGTACGTGAAGGTCGCGATGTTGGCGATCCGGGCCAGCTTCTCCTGGCTGATCCCCTTCTCCTTGCGGGCGGCGAGCAGTCGCTGACCGACGGTCACGGCAAACTCGTTCCAGGTGGGGTTCGGGTCAGAGCTCATGAGTTCTCCTTCGGGTCGGTGCACCCATGATGTCCGATCCTCATCCGCTAGTCACCACTGGTGGGTGGCCGAGTCGCACCTAAAGCGGAGAATCGCCTGGAATAGTTGGATGAACATCCGAAATGGGTCCCCGATTTCACGCTCTTATCGACCATCACCGTCCACTTCTGTTTTGATGCCGGTACGAGTGCATCGGAGGGCACGTGTGGTGATCGAGGACATCGAACGCGAGCATGACCGTCGCGCGTCGCTGGACGCCGACGAGGCGCTCGGGCTGCTCGCCGATGACCTGGACGCGGGGTTGCGGCGCGTCGAGAAGCGCGGGGTGGGCGACGCGGACGGTTTGCTGCGGGCGGTCATGCGACCGCGATTCTGGTCGGGCCCTACGCTCTCGTCGTTGGCGGCCCGTGACCCGGAGCGATTCAGTGGCGCCGTGCTCGACCGCTTCGTGCGGCTCGCGAACGCCGATCCCGAGCCCCGCTTCCGCGATGAGGCGGCGCGGGATGTGCGCGAGTCGATCATCGCGCATCGGCTGAACGGGCCGGTGTACAGCGCGCTCGGGGAGGCCCTGTTCTCGCTCGCGTGGTCCGAAGCGGCGGCCTACGCCGATCATGTGGCGCAGTTGGCGGAGGTCGACCACGACGCGAGCGACGAGCTGGTGTGCCGCACGTTGGCTGCGACTCAGGACTCCGAGGCGGCGATCGGCTGGCTGTTGCACCGCACGGAGTGGTACTGGCTCGGCTGGGGGCACGACCGGTGGCCGGTGATGGACGTGATCGCGATGCACTCTGGTCGCTGCTCGGACGGTCATTTCATCCGGTTGGAGGACGCCATCCTCACGTTCTCGCCGGCGCTGGAGAACGATGACTGCCGCGGCTTCGGCCAGTACGAGCTGCTGACCGTCCTCGACCGCGAACGCATGTCGGCGGACGCCCGCACCCAGCTCATGGAGCTCCACCACCGCTTCGTCCAGCAAGTAATCGAGTCCCCAAAGTCCTAACCGCTCGACCGAGTAGTAGGTGGTCGAGTAGTGACCGAGGGACGAGGGAGCGTATCGAGACCACGGAGCGCAAGCGTGGTCTCGATACGGCCTCCGCAGAGCTCCGGCCTACTCGACCACCGAGTAGTAGGTGGTCGAGTCGCGACCGAGGAACGAGGGAGCGCATCGAGACCACGGAGCGCAAGCGTGGTCTCGATACGGCCTCCGCAGAGCTCCGGCCTACTCGACCACCGAGTAGTAGCTGGTCGAGTCGCGACCGAGGAACGAGGGAGCGCATCGAGACCACGGGACGTAAGCCGTGGTCTCGATACATCGGTCGCTGGGCGACCTCCTACTCGACCACCGAGTCGTAGGTGGTCGAGTAGCGACCGAGGGACGAGGGAGCGTATCGAGACCACGGGAGGTAAGCGTGGTCTCGATACGTCGGTCGCTGAGCGACCTGCTACTCGACCACCGAGTCGTAGGTGGTCGAGTAGCGACCGAGGGACGAGGGAGCGTATCGAGGCCAGGGAACGCAAGCGTGGTCTCGATACGACCTCCGCAGAGCTCCGGCCTACTCGACTACCGAGTAGTAGGTGGTCGAGTAGCGACCGAGGGACGAGGGAGCGTATCGAGACCGCGGGACGTAAGCATGGTCTCGATACGGCCTCCGCAGAGCTCCGGCCTACTCGACCGCCGGGGTTAGGTGGTCGAGTAGTGGCGAGCTCTGCGAGCCGCGTATCGAGACCAGTTGAGGCGACGTGGTCTCGATACGGCCTCCGCAGAGCTCCGGCCTACTCGACCACCGATTCCCGGGGACGCCGGTCGCTGGGCGACGTCCTACTCGACCACCGAGTAGTAGGTGGTCGAGTAGTGACCGAGGGACGAGGGAGCGTATCGAGACCACGGGACGCAAGCGTGGCCTCGATACGTCGGTCGCTGAGCGACCTCCTACTCGACCACCAACGGCAGGGCTCCGGCCTGCTCGACCACCAATTCCCGGGGACGTCGCCCGCTGGGCGACTCTTTCCGCCCCTCCCGTTTCGGACGTTCATCCGAATCCGGCTCCATTTGTCCGATTTCCCTGTGACGCGTCTCACTTCGATGGTTCGATGGGTGTATCGGCACCCGTCCCAGGGGAGGGAACTCGATGGACCATGCACAGTGCCATGCCGAGCTTCATTTCGGCCTGTCCACCAACCTGATCGTCCACGGCGAGTGTGTCGTCAGCTTCCACACCGTGGAGCGGGAGATGGACGTGGCTCAGCCGCTGGACTGGCCGGGCAAGTCACTGGCGTTCGAGGTCGCTCCGAGTGTCGACACGTCGGCCGGGCGTAAGGTCGCGGTCGACGTGGGAACGCTCAAGCGTCATGTCGATGCCCCCGTGCCGGTCTACTACATCATCAACGTCGAGGACTGGCGCTCTGGCTCGATGTCTCCGCTCGGACGTGCCCGCTACCCGTGGGTGTACTTCGGCGACGTCATCGGCGTGTGTTCGGCGCGCGACGTCCACGGGCAGGTCAGCGAGCCGGGGACGGAGGGGCTGTCCCTCGTCGACGTCGAGAAGCTCCCGCTCTGGGGCTGGCACGAGTTCATCGTCTCGCTCTCGACCGATGCCCCCTCCGCTGGCCCTCCCACCCGGATCGCGGCGGTGCGCGCGATCGACGAGCGGCTCTTCGACGATCCGAACATCGCCGCCCGATTGGCCGACCACGGCAAGAGCAATCCCCGGGTGCGCGAGCAGATCCAGGACGACGGCAGGGAGGTGTTCACTCCGCTGGCGTGCGATCTCACGCGCAAGCCACCCAAGATCCCGCTGCACAACTACCTGCCCACCGGGTCCGGATACCGCACGGCCGAGACCGAGGAGCTGAAGGAGGAGTTCCGCCGGTACGCGCAAACGGTGGAATGCGGCCGCGTCGGCCCGAAGACCCGCGACGGGCTGATGGTGGTGACGATGAGCTGGAAGAAGCAGCACGTCCTGGCGCGCCTACGTGCCCAGCGGGGGCGAGACCGATGACCGCGGGGGTCAGTACGAGGAACGCAGTGCCGTCGCCGCCGCTGACGCGGGCGCGGGCCGCGAGGAGGAATTCATGAGCCGACGGACGCGACATCAAGAGCTGCACCACTGCCTGGCGCTGCACCTCATCATGATCCGAAAATGCGTGTTGGCGGCATCCGGGCCCGGTGCCGACATCGCGCAACCGCTGGACTGGCCGGGCAAGTCGATCGCCGTCGAGGTCCTGGCTAGTGAGCCTGGGCCGGGCGGACGCACGGTGGAGATCGACGTCGGGCTCCTACGACGCCATGTCGAGGCGCCGATTCCGGTGTACTACGTCGCCGACATCGCCGATTGGAACGATCATCTCGATCCGGTGGGGTACGGGCCGCCGCCGTACGTGGACGAGGTCGTCGGGGTGTGGTCGGCGCGGTCCATGGTGCCGTGGTTGCAGAGCCGGCCGGCGCGGGGCGTCAAGCGGGTCGACCTGAACAGCCTGCCCGTGCTGGGCTGGCGCGACTTCCTCAAGAGCTTCGTTCGGCAGTCACCGGAGGCGGCCCCTCCCGCTCGATTGGCCTCCGACATTCCGCTCAGTCCGTCGCTGCTCTCCGATGCGCAGCTCGCCGCCAAGATCGCCGACCAGCAGACCGATCCGTGCGTCGGCGAGAACGTCGTCTTCGGCGAGGAGGTCGTGCTACCCCTCGCGGAGTCGTTCATCGGTACGCCGCCGTCGCGTCTCTACGACTACGTCCCGAGTGAGGACGGCTACGTGGAGTGCGACACCGCCACGCTCAAGGACGAGCTGCGACGCTTCGCTGCCGAGACAAAGGCCGAGCGCCCCGAGGGCCGCGACGGCCTGATGGTGCTGACCTTGCCGTGGCGGTCGCAGATCTTTCAGAGCATGCCGCGGGCCGAATTGCTCGCTCCGCTTCTGCAGATGCCCGCCGTTCCGTGGCCCGAGTATGACCCCGAGACCGTGTCGCTCGAGGAGGCCGAGGCCATGGAGGACGACCCGTTCTGAGCCTCGTCTCCGTCGCTCAGCTGTTCGCGTCCACGGGGCTCGACTTCAAGGACCACGGGCGGTTCCAGCGTGGGAGACAGGAGTTTGGTCGGGCGAGCGGTGCGGGGTCCCGGTGTGGCCGGGACCCCGCACTGTTCAGTTGGCGATCCGACCGTTCGTGAGATGGAGTTCGATCGTGTTGCCGTCACCGGGGATCACGCTGTTGATCACCCCGGTATTGAAGCCGCAGTTCTCGAACTCGCCGATGGTGTACTCGCCGACCAGACGGCCACCGGCGGCGATGTCGAAGAATTCCCCGACGGGGGTGTTCGCCGGGACCGTCACCGGGTCCGAGGTGCGGCAGTCGGCTCCGGCGAAGAGGGGGAAGAACCCGACGCGGAGGTTGCTGAGCCGCACGTAGTACGTCGACGTGGACGCGAGGATGCGCTGTCGGTCGACGCGAGTGAGTTGGCCGGTGGTGGGGCCGGTGGGCTCGAAGTTCACGTCAGCGGTAATCGGGATGAACCCAGCGAGATTGAACGAGGTGCGGGTACCGGGTAGCACCATGTCGCCGGTGAAGCTGCCATCAGCCTCGACGAAGGAATGCATGATGGCGGGCCCGAGCGTGATCGACGAACCAGTGCCAGCCGTTATCGTGCTGCCGTTGACGTCATAGTCGACGTTGATGGTCGCGGCTTGAGCGGGACTGCCCGTGAGGCCGAGTCCCAGAGCGAGCGCTGCGGCGCTCAACAGGCGAATTGTGTTCTTCATGTTGCGATTCCTTTCAAAGGTTGGGGAGTAGTGCGTGACCAGCCATGCGTTCCCGCGGCACGGGGAGTTTGTCGCGGCTGATCGCTATGACGGCCGTCTCGGAAAACTCGACCGGCGCTGCCGCCCCCAGGGACGACAGCGCCGGTACCTGATGTGAAGCCTCACCGAGTGGCAGGGCCCCACGACTCGCTAGCTCAACCGAGGCGACCGTTCGTGAGATTGAGTTCGATGGTGTTGCCACCGCCGGGCACGAGCAGGTTGATGAGCCAGGTGTTCAACCCGCAGTTCTCGAACTCACCGAGCGTGTACTCGCCAACAAGGCGGCCGCCTGCGGCAATGTCGAAGAATTCACCCTCGGGAGTATTGGCCGGGATGACGACCGGGTCCACGGTGCGGCAGTTCTGTCCGGCGAACAGCGGGAAGATGCTCGCCTTGATGTTGCTGAGCCGGACGTAGTAGCTGGACTCCGAAGTCAGCACGCGCTGACGGCCTACCCGAGTGAGCTGGCCGGTCGTGGGCTTGGTCGGAGTGAAGTTCACATCCGCAGTCACAGGAATGAAGCCGATGACCTTGAACTCCGTGCGAGTGCCGGGCAGCACCATGTCGCCGGTGAAGCTGCCGTCGTCCTCAACGAAGGAATGCATGACGGCCGGGCCGAGGGTGATGGTGGAGCCGGTCTTCTCGATCTGTGTGGTGCCGTTGACGTCGTAGTCAACATCGATCGTGGCAGCCGAGGCCGGCGAGCTGGTAAGAGCCAGCGCTGCACCGGCAATCAGTGCTGCGATTCCGGTGCCCCAGCGTGTACGCCGACGGCTGGTAGTGAGGGTCTTCATAGGGGTGCCTTTCTGATGGGGGTTCCAGGAGTAACCTGAAGAGAGGTGTCGTGGGCCGAGCGACCGCTTCTCGCTCGGCCCACGACGTTTTCTCATCAGCCGTGGCTGATGACTCCGGCGCCGCCGGTGCTCAGCGCGAAGTCGCCGAAGAGCGGCTGCGCGACATCGCCGGTCCAGATCTCGCCGCCGCAGGACGACGTGGAGGGGTTGCCGTTGCCGTCGCCGGCCGTGACGGCGAGGTTGAAGCTGCCCGGAACGAGTTCCACGCTGCCGTCGACTCCCCCGGCGCCCGGATGGATGATCGCGTCAACGCTGCCCTCGGCGAACATCTCGCAGGCGTAGGGCTGCGAACCGGTCGATCGAACGTGGGCGTCCACGCCCGTGATGGTCACGGGCACCGGATCGCCGGCGTTCGCAGGATGAGTACGGACGTCGAAGTCGCCCGCGCTCATCGTCACGATCACCGGGTAGTCCAGGGCCGTTGCCGTGCAATCCGAGAACAGGAGGTCGGTGATCTCGCCGACCTTGTTACCCACATTCACCGAGGCGCCCCGCAACACGTTGCCCTCGACGGAGGCCGTGTCGCAGTAGAGCGGCACGCCGAAGTCCGTCTCGAACCCGATCTGGCTGGTGTTCGTGCCGGTGACGGCTACCGGGCCCGCTGGGCTGGAGCTGCCGCCGACGGTGACGCTGGTGTGCGACGCGAAGGCCGCCGCCGAACCGGCCAGCACCATCGCGCCGATTCCGGCGCCAACTGCGGTCGTCTTCATGATCTTGCGCATGACTTTTCCTTCCCTTGCTGTCACGCGAACCTTTCGCGTGACGTCTCCCGCCCTCCGTTGAGCGAGAAGTCTGTGGTGTTATCCGTGAGAGATCGCCCCCGCACCCTGGGTGTGCAGCGCGAAGTCGCCGACGAGCGGTTGCATGCCGACATGTTCACCACCCCGTTGCCGGAGGCGGCGTCGTGGGAATCGGAACTTGAGGAACGCGGTCTCCACAGTTGCCAGTCCAAGGGCACGTCTCGGGCAAGGGTGCCTCTGGCGTATCCGGCGGGCTGCTGCCAAGGCCCTCGTTTCTGACCAGAATGGGGTTGTTCGGGCCGGATACTGCTGCGCTGAGAAGTCGCGAGAGGTCGTCCCCACTGCTCGTGACACATCCGCTGAATGCTGGGACATCGAGGGTGCCGTGAAGGAGCCCGCCCGAGGCCATGCTGAAGTACGGGGTCGTCATCTTGTCGTGGTCAGGGCGATCTTGAGGCGGAACACCTCTGTTGTCGAAGGCTGTGCTCGTCAACTCCAATTGAGCGTTCTCGGCAGCACACCCGCGGGCGAGGGACAGAGCTACACCGTCGACGACGACGGACTCGAGCCGAACGTTCACTGCCGTGCTCAGTTGTGCCGGGTGCGTCCTGTTGTTCTGAGCGTCCCCGGGAGCTGGGCCCAGCCCTGGGCAGTAGAGGCCAGTGCGTTGAGTGATTTTGGCGGGAACGATAACCCCGTTGGCGTCGCGGGGTTGCTGAATCGATACGCGGGCTTCGACCGGAATCGAACCGAAGGCCACCGTCTGGACGGCGAAGCTCGGTGTGCCGCCGAAGCGGGCCGGTGAGAGCGGAGCCTGGTCGGTGGCGACCAGAATCAGATCCGCCTCCCAGTCGCGCTGCGTTTGAAACTCTCCGAGCCGTGTGCACGAACGGTCTGTGATTGTGCTCGTCTGAAAGTGGCGTCCAACTGCTTCGAGCATCGGGGGGCGGATCCACTGACGCGCCGTCTCGGCGAAGTTCACCGCCCGCGACTGGGTGCCGATCCACGAACCTCGCCGCTCCGATTCGCGGTAATCAGGGATGCCCTGCCCAGGGCGACGCGAATCCTCGGGCAAGCCGGACCCCTCATTGGCGCTGGATTGAAGCAGCCCGAACGAAGCAAAGAGCACCGCGGCGGCCGCAAGCCTTCCAACCGCTCGGGAAGCCGTAACTCGGCGGGTGTGACGTCGCATGCCACGGAATGTGCCCTAGGTCACAAGATGCGTCAACCTGGTGGCCCTCAAGTTGGATGATCATCCAACTCGGAGCGCAATTTGCACGATTCGTGGCCAAACGTGACGTACGTTACGTAACCTTCGTCACGCCCGGCCGTACTCAATGCTCGACGAGTGGTAGAGGTTTCGGCCGGTTCTCGAGACGACGGAGGACTCATGCTCATTTGGCGAAAATTGACCGCAGCGCTTGGGGGTGCCGCCCTCACGGTGGGGGTGCTGGCACTCGCGCCGGTGGTCGCAGAGAACCAAAGTGCGGCGGCGGACGTCACCGCCGGGGGAATCGAAATCTGGGGCTCGGCAGCAGCGAGTTATTCGGCCGAGGACGGGCCCTGGTCCGAGCTGGCAGTGCACGGTGGCCTCGCTGCAGCAGGTGATCAGTTCGCCATTCGTGAGGACGGTACGCTGCAGGCCCTTCCTGGTACCTCGGCGGACCTCAGCAACATTCCTGCAACTGTCGCGGGAAGCCCCGTGGTGGCGGCTACCGTCAACCATCGCAACTTCGCCATGGCCGCGTTGGCAGACGGTAGCGTTCACAAGTGGGGCGGAGGGCGCGGCAACTTGATTCCAGATGGGAGCTGGAGCGTCGCCGAGTTGTCTGGGAGTGCTGTCGCAGTCGGCGCTGACCCGACCGGTTCTCGTGCCATCGTTCTCCTCGCGGACGGAACAGTAACTCGCCTGGACAGTGCAGGTGTGCTTCCTTCTCCGCCCAATCCCGGGCCACTTACAGACGTTGTGAAGATCTCCGGCGGAACCTCGAACAGCCTGAGCGCGGTCGACTACGCGCTGCGGTCGGACGGGAGCGTCGTGGCAATCGGTCCGGCCTCCTGGGCGACGGTAATTGAGTCCGACCCTGCTGATCCGATCATCGACATCGCAGGGTCTGGAGGGGTCAACGAATACGCGGCGACGGCGGTTTCAGCGAGCGGAGTGGTCTACAGGTTCGGCCCGGACGGTAATAGCGCTGTTGATACGGCATTCCCCGTGGACGAAGCCGAGGGGACCGTCACTCAGGTCGCGCGCGCCTCGAACACTACTGCCGCAGCACTCACCAGCAGCGGGCAGGTGCTCGTGTGGGGGACGACGGGAACGCCACCGGCGAATCTACAACCTCCCGCCTCACTGGAGGGCAAGACGATCCTGCAGTTGGCTGGTGGCAACGGAGTCCTTCGTGCCATCGTTGCTGACGGTCCCGATCTCCCGGCATTGGAGGTTGTTGCGGCGCCGATGATCGCGGGCGACGCGGCCGTCGGGAAGACGCTCACGGCGACGCCGGCGACGTTCAGCGAGACCGACGGAGTCGTGCTCTCCCACCAGTGGTTCGCCGACGGCGAAGCCATTGAAGGCGCCACCAACCCGGCTTACACGCTCACTTCCGCTGAGGCGAACGCGATGATCACCTACGTCACGACGGCGACGCGTGACGCGGATGGTGCAGTGGTGGCGTCGGGTCCGTCGAATGAGTTGGGGCCGGTCGAAGAAGGCTTTCATATCATCGGTCAGCCGACGATCACCGGAAACCCTGTCGTGGGCCAGCGGTTGAGCGTCATAAACGCTCCCGTCAGCGAAGGACGTCCTCAGACCGCCTTCCAGTGGTACGTGGGCGACGGCGAAACGTTCGAGCCGGTTGCCGGCGCAACTGGCGGGACGTTCCTCCTGACCGAGGACCACAACCGCCAGTACGTGAAGGTCGTCCAGACTTCCACACTCGCCGGTGTCAGCGACACGGCAGAGTCGATCCCGGTTGGTCCCGTGCTCGGTGACTTCACCGTCGAACAGCAGCCGACCATCGACGGCGACCCTCAGGTCGGAGAGACGATCACGGCGACGCCGGCCACCTTCAGTGACACCGAGGATGTGACGGTGGAGCACCAGTGGTACGCCGATGACACGCTCATCGAGGGTGCTAACGGCCCGACGCTGACGCTCGATCAGTCGCACGAAGGCGCGGTGATCAGCTACGCCACCAAGGGAACGCGCACCATCGACGGTGCCGAGGCGACGTCCGACCGCACCGAGGCAATCGGCCCGGTGATCCCGGTCGAACTGATGATCACCGGTCAGCCGACGATCACCGGTCAGCCGTTCATCGGCCGGCAGTTGACGGTCACCCCGGCGCCCGTCACCGACGATCGCGCCGAGATCACGTACCAGTGGTACGTGGGCGAGGGCGAGGAGTTCGCGCCGATCGAGGGCGCGACCGAGACGACGCTCGAGCTGACCGAGGAGCTGCGTGACCAGCACGTCCTGGTCGAGCAGATCGCCACGCGCAGCCTCGATGAGGCACGAGCCAGTGCCGAGTCGATCGCTGTCGGTCCGATCACCGATGCTCCGGTGGAGCTGACCGTCGAGACCGAGGCCGGTCTCACCGGAACGCCGCGCGTGGGCCAGACCCTCACCGGTACGCCGGCGACGTTCTCGACCACCGAGGGCGTCACGGTCACCAACTACTGGGTCATCGGCGACCAGGAGATCGAGGCGGACGGCACCACGCTCGTCCTGACCGACGATCACGTCCGACAGAACATCCAGTTCAAGTCGGTCGCCACCCGCGGTGATGAAGCGGTGCCGTCGGTCTCGCCGACCGTCGGTCCGGTCCTCGTGGTCCTCGCGCCAACGGCCAAGCCGACGATCGCCGGCACCCCGCAGGTCGGTCAGACGCTCACCGGTACGCCGGCGACGTTCAACGACACGCAGGGCGTCACGGTCGCGAACCGGTGGCTCGCCGACGGCGAACCCATCAGCGGTGCGGCGAGCACGACGTTCACGTTGACGGAGGCTCAGTTCGGCAAGGCGATCACGTTCGAGTCGACGGCGACGCGCGGTGCCGACACCGCGAACTCGGTGTCCGACCCGACCGGTCAGGTGACGCGCGCGCCGCTCACGGTGACGAGCAAGCCGACAATCTCCGGGGATGCCCGGGTCGGCCAGACGCTCACGGGCACGCCGGCCGTGTACTCGGCCACCGAGGGTGTGACGATCACCAACCGTTGGCTGGCCGACGGTGAGCCGATCGACGGCGCCACCGGCACCACGCTGGAGTTGACCGGGGAGCACCTGGCCCGCACGATCACCTTCGAGTCGATCGCTCAGCGCGGCGACGAGGAGCCGGTGTCCTCGGTGTCCGATCCGAAGGGTCCGGTGCTTCCGGAGGAAGACCAGGAGCCGAGTGGTGACGTGGTCATCGACCTCGATGGGCCGACGGCTCCGGGCTCGACGATCCGCGTGTCGGTCGGCACCGACTTCGCCGGGCAGCAGGTGCAGCTGTACCTGTCGAACCTCGATCGCCTCCTCGGTGGCGTGACGGTCGGCGAGGACGGCTTCATCGAGGTCAAGGTGCCCGGAGACATTCCGCTCGGTGAGCACACCCTCGCGGTGTACGACGCCAACGGCGACCTCATCGGCTGGGACGACTTCTCGGTCAGCCTGGAGCGTCCGGAGGATCCGGCGCTGCAGGACGCGATCACGGTCACGCCGGACACGGTGCAGCCGGGTCAGGAAGTCGTCATCACGGTCGGTGCGGATCGCGCCGGGCAGATGGTTCGGGTCGTGATGTTCTCGACGCCGCGGGAGCTGGGCTTCTTCCAGGTGGCGGCCGACGGCACGATCCGGGTCCAGATCCCGAGCGATGTCACTCCGGGCGAGCACCGCATCGCGGTGTACGACGCGGACGGCAACCTCATCGGCTGGCAGGACATCACCGTCGTCGGTGACGCTGCCGCTGGCGGAGGAGCCGGAAGCGGAGTCGCGGGACGCGGCATGGGCAACTTCGGTGCCGAATCGCCGGAGTTCCTGGCGCCGCTGGGCCTGGCGATCCTGCTCGCGGGTGCTGTCACCCTCGGCGCAGGGTGGCGACGCCGCCAGCAGCTGAGCTGACGCTCACCAGCGACGGTGGGTGGGGTGCACCAGCACCCCACCCACCGTCGTGCTGTGGAGCGGGGGAGCGTGGCGTGGTCTCGATACGCCTGCTCGCAGAGCTCGCTGGCTACTCGACCACCTTGATGCGGGGGTGGCGTGGTCTCGATAC
>NZ_RDBF01000170.1 GCF_003674095.1 Aeromicrobium phragmitis | reverse complement strand
GAGGTTTCATCGCCGTCGTTGTCGAGGGCGATGAGGTCGGCGTGACGAACGCCGTCCTGGGTCGAGAAGCTGATCACCCGCCACAGCCGGTCGTTGTCCTTCTTCCGCGCCTGGCCGCGCGGCGGCAGGACGCGGACCTTGTCGCCCTTGCGCACCTTCCGTCCTGGAAGCTCGACGGCCTCCGGCACGTGGCGCTCGAAGTTCAGTCCAAACGAGCGCCGGTCCGCGAGGGCGACCTACTCCCGTTGGAGGTCGTCTGCCAGTCCTGGGTTCTCCATCCGGAGTTGGCGGAGCAGGTCGTTCAAGCGCGACAAGACGGCGGTCTTCCTTTCGGTTCACGGACGATCACAGCCTATTACCGGGTGCCGATCCT
>NZ_RDBF01000169.1 GCF_003674095.1 Aeromicrobium phragmitis | reverse complement strand
ACCCTCCCGGCAGCAGCGGTGCGCGGCGTGGTCAACGCTCCGGACAAGCAGCGTGCCGGTGTCTACGGCACCGCTCAGCAGCTCGTCTCGTTTCTCACAAATGCGGAGGCGACCCATTGGGTGACGCCGCAGCCAGGAAAACCGCAGTTCGACCCCGTAGCGTTCGCAACCAGCTCGGACACGCTCTATTCGCTGTCGAAAGAGGGACGCGGGAACGCCGGACCCCTGGTCACGGCGTTGACCGTCGCGGTCTGCGAGGCGGCCGAGCACACGGCCAAGTCACTACCCGGAGGGCGGCTAGGAACTCCCATGGTGGCGGTGCTCGACGAGGCCGCCAACGTCTGCCGCTGGAACGAACTTCCCAACCTCTACA
>NZ_RDBF01000168.1 GCF_003674095.1 Aeromicrobium phragmitis | reverse complement strand
ACCTGTGTGCGATGGTCCTTGCGCAACCCCGCGCGACCTTCCCCGCGCTCGCCGCCACGATCTACCTCGCGGGCGGCCGCGGCGACGAGGGCGCGTGGGTGCTGGGCGTGTTGCAGGCGGCGCCCGCGATCGGCTCGTTCCTCGCGTTCTGCGTGTCCGGTTGGCTGGGGCGGGTCCACCGGCATGGGATCGCGATCGTCGTCGCGATCATGACGTACGGCGTCGCGGTAGCGCTGGCCGGCGTCGCCGCGGTCGGGCTGCCGGGAGTGCTCTGGCTCGGCGTCACCCTGCTCGCGCTCTCGGGGTCGGCCGACATGGTGAGTTCGGCCTACCGTTCCACGATGCTGCAGACCGCGGCTCCCGACGAGATGCG
>NZ_RDBF01000167.1 GCF_003674095.1 Aeromicrobium phragmitis | reverse complement strand
GCGGAGCCTCCGGTCTCGGCGCCGCCACCGCCGCCGCGCTCATCGCGAAGGGCGCGCACGTCTACGCGCTGGACCTCGCATCGGCGATCGACAAAGCACCCGGCGACGAGCGCATCACGTACGTGCCCACGGACGTGACCGACGAGGGGCAGGTGCGCGAAGCGGTCCGCCAGGCCTCCGCGACCCTGCCCCTGCGGACCGTCGTCAACTGCGCCGGCATCGGACCCTCGGCTCGTATCCTCGGCCGCAAGGGAGTCCACGATCTGGCGCTGTACGCGAAGGTCGTGCAGGTCAACCCCGTAGGCACGTTCACGGTGCTCGCGCTCGCCGCCGAGGCCATCGCGCAGACCGAGCCGCTGGAGCACGGCCAGCG
>NZ_RDBF01000166.1 GCF_003674095.1 Aeromicrobium phragmitis | reverse complement strand
GGGGGTCTCCGCCCCACTCGACGATCCGCACCAGCTCCGGCCGCACGAACATCAACGTGGCGGTGCCGATCTGAGCGACGAGCGCACCGGCCGGAACGTCATCACGCTCCGCGAGGTCGGGTTGGAGAACGCCGAGCTGGTGACTGGAGTCGACCGGGCTGTCGTCGGTGCGGACAGCCGCCGCGATCCGCTTGAGCAGATCAAGGTCGTCAGGCACGTTGCCGATGGTGAGCAGCTCGCCGTCGTGCCAGAGCGCGGCCCCGTCGGCGTCGACGAGTTCGAGGAGGCGCTCGTCGTTCATGAGGGCCTTGAGTGGATACCCCGCGTCACCGGCGAGCCGGGCGGTGATGCCCGACAGCACCGACTGCGCGATG
>NZ_RDBF01000165.1 GCF_003674095.1 Aeromicrobium phragmitis | reverse complement strand
TGCCGGGCGCGGTGGAAGCGGGCCGGCGCTGGGCGCTAGACCGCCGACCGCACGCTCCAGTCGCCGGAGTTCCCGCCGACTTGCCGGCGCTCACGTCTCGCCGTCTCGACACCGCCCTCGCCGCTGCTCGCGGACACCAAGCTGCTTTCTGGGCCGACCATCAGGGCTCCGGCACGACGCTGCTGACGGCTAGTGGTCCCGGCAAACTGGTGGCTGCCTACGGCGGAGCCTCCGCAGCGCGTCATCGCGAACTCGGCGCGATAGCGATGCCGGGCGCGTGGCCCGGTGTCCGGGACGATGTCGACACCCTCGACGATCTCGAGCGCGTCGGCGAGTTGGGGGTCGGACCCGGCGTCGCGAGGCTGATCGCCACG
>NZ_RDBF01000164.1 GCF_003674095.1 Aeromicrobium phragmitis | reverse complement strand
CGGCGGCGTCACGCTCGACACCATCGGCGACATCGCGAAGACCGGCGTCGACGTCATCAGCGTCGGCGCGCTGACCCACGGCGTCCGCGCCCTCGATCTCGGGCTCGACGTCCGGGTGCGGCAGTGAGCTACCTCGACGAGGCGGCCACAGCTCCGGTCCGCCGCGAGGTTCTCGAGGCGATGTGGCCGTACCTCACGCAGCAGTTCGCCAATCCGGCCAGCCAGCACGAGCCGGGCAAGCTCGCCGCCCGCGCGCTGGAGGATGCCCGGGCGAGGGTGGCCGCCCGCCTCGGGGCCCGGCCCTCGGAGATCGTGTTCACGTCGGGCGGCACCGAGGCCGACAACGCGGCCATCAAAGGCGTCGCGCTCGCGGC
>NZ_RDBF01000163.1 GCF_003674095.1 Aeromicrobium phragmitis | reverse complement strand
CGGCGATCTGCTTGTACGGCGTGCCACGACGATGCAGCAGGGCGATCTCGTTGGCGACCGCGTTGGCCTCCGCCGTCTCGTCCGGGTACCCCTGGTACGACACGGGGTTGCCCGGCTCCTGCTGCGAGCGCAGCTGAACGCCGTCGCCGCCGCGCGGCCCGAAGACCGCGTTGGCGGCCGCGACGATCTGGGGCGTGGACCGGTAGTTGCGGACCAGCTCGTGGCGCTCGGCGTCGGGGAACTTGCGCCCGAACCCGGCGAGGATGCGCGGGGACGCGCCGGCGAACGAGTAGATGGTCTGACGTGGATCGCCGACGACGCAGAGGTCGTCGCGTCCACCGAGCCACAGGTCGAGGAGAGTGGCCTGCAGCGGGT
>NZ_RDBF01000162.1 GCF_003674095.1 Aeromicrobium phragmitis | reverse complement strand
GACTACCCGGTCTTCCACAGTCCCGCCGACCTCGCCTGGGCCGGCCAGGTCGCCGCCCTCGAACTGCACGTGCCGCAGTGGCGCGTCGACCAACTCGGCACGATGCAGAACCCCGACCGGCTGGTGCTCGACCTCGACCCTGGACCCGGCGCCGGCCTGGCGGAGTGCATCGAGGTCGCCCACGAAGCGCGCGACCTGCTCTCGGGGATCGGCCTGGACCCCGTCCCCGTGACTTCGGGCAGCAAAGGCCTGCACCTCTACTGCGCGATGGACGGCGTGCGCGACGCCGACTACCTCAACGCCTTCGCGAAGCAGCTGGCGGTGTCGCTGGAGGAATCGATGCCCGACCTCGTCGTCAGTTCGATGGCGAAGTCG
>NZ_RDBF01000161.1 GCF_003674095.1 Aeromicrobium phragmitis | reverse complement strand
GACCAGGTGATCGGTCTGAGCGTCGCCAGCATGGTGCTCACGGCCGCGCTGTTCGCGGTGGCCTGGGCGCATCGCACGCACCGCATCGAATGGTTCGCCCGGATGGGCGACGCACTGCGGCGACGCACGGGCGAACCCGGATGGGCCGCCTTCGCCTCGCTGTTCATCGCCGGAGCACTCGTGGTGGCGCTCCTCGGCTTCATGTGGGACGTCAGCCTCCACGCTGGCCGCGGCCGCGATGAGGGGCCGCTGGCCAACCCGGCCCACTACCTCATCCTCATCGGCCTGTTCGCCCTGTTCATCGCCGGCATGGTCGGCGTCGTCTACGAGCGTGACGGTCGCCGGCCGTCCCGCGCGGCGGTCCGCATCACGCGG
>NZ_RDBF01000017.1 GCF_003674095.1 Aeromicrobium phragmitis | reverse complement strand
AACGACCGACGTATCGAGACCACGCCACCTCAACCGGTCTCGATACGCGGCTCGTAGAACTCGCCACTACTCGACCACCTACTGCCGCGCCTGCCCCTCGGTCGCTACTCGACCACCTACCAGGCGTTGCGGGATTGTTGAACAATCCCTTAGCATCGCCGACATCGCTGTGAAACAGGTCGCAGTGAGGGTGGGAGCTTCCCATCCCGAACGTCAGGAGTGTCCATGCCCGACGCCTCGACCGCCGCGCAGGAGCGTCCCGGCTCGGCCCGCACCGCGTTGATGGGCGCCATGTTCCTCATGGCCACCAGCGCCATCGGGCCCGGCTTCATCACGCAGACCACCGACTTCACGGTCAAGCTCGGCGCCGCGTTCGCCTTCGCCATCCTGGCCTCGATCGTCATCGACATCGCCGTCCAGTTGAACGTCTGGCGCGTCGTCGGAGTGGCCGGCAAACGCGCCCACGAGCTCGGCAACGAGGTTCTGCCCGGCATCGGCTGGGCACTGGCGTTCCTCGTCGTCACCGGCGGCCTCGTCTTCAACATCGGGAACACCAGCGGTGCGGGACTGGGCACCAACGCGATGTTCGGCCTCGATCCAAGGATCGGCGGAGCCGTCTCCGCACTCATCGCGATCGGCATCTTCCTCAGCAAGCGCGCCGGCGTCGCGCTCGACCGCATCGTCGTGCTGCTCGGCCTCGTGATGATCGCGATGACGGCCTACACCGCCATCGTGTCTCAGCCCCCGCTCGGCGAGGCGATGCGGAACGCCGTGCTGCCCGAGACGGTCGACTTCCTCGCCATCACGACGATCGTCGGCGGCACCGTCGGCGGCTACATCACGTACGCCGGCGCCCATCGCCTCCTCGATACCGGAGTCACCGGCCCCGACAACGTCGGTCGCATCACCCGCACCTCGGTGTACGGCATCCTCGTCACCGGGATCATGCGCGTGTTGCTGTTCCTCGCGATCCTCGGCGTGACCATCGGCGGTGTCGAGCTGGCCGCCGACAATCCCACCGCATCGGCCTTCGAGGCCGCCCTCGGCAACGTCGGGCTCGTCGTGTTCGGCACGATCTTGTGGGCCGCGTCCATCACCTCGGTGATCGGCGCCGCGTACACCTCGGTCTCGTTCCTCACCACCTCGAAGACGGTGCGCCGACGCCAGAATCTGCTGACCGTCGGATTCATCGCGCTCAGCGCCTTCTTGTTCGTGGTCCTCGGCGCCGCGCCCGTGACCCTGCTGGTGTTCGCCGGCGCGTTCAACGGCCTGATCCTGCCGATCGGCTTCACCGTGGTGTTGTGGGTCGCGTGGATGCGCAAGGATCTGCTGGGCGGATACCGGTACCCCTGGTGGCTCAAGATCGCCGGGCTGGCCGTCTGGCTGCTGACCCTGTACCTGGGCTGGAACTCGCTCGGCGGGCTGGCCGATCTCTGGAGCTGATCACATGCGCATCGACCTGAACAGTGACGTCGGCGAGTCCTTCGGCCGGTGGGAGCTGGGCGACGACGAAGCGATGCTCGCCCTGGTCTCCAGCGCCAACGTGGCGTGCGGTTTCCACGCCGGCGATCCCACCACCATCGGCCGCACGTGCCGATGGGCTGTCGAGCAGGGCGTGCGGATCGGCGCGCAGGTGGGCTATCGCGACCTCGCCGGGTTCGGCCGCCGCTTCATCGACGCGACGGTGCGCGAGCTGACCGACGACGTGATCTACCAGATCGGCGCCCTCCAAGCCCTCGCTCACGCGGCCGGCGGTTCCGTCACCTACGTCAAGCCGCATGGCGCGCTGTACAACACCGCGGTCCATCACGAGGCCCACGCGCAGGCCGTCGTCGACGCCGTGGCGGCCGTCGATCCCGGCCTTCCGGTGCTCGGCCTTCCGGGCTCGGCGCTGCTCGCCGCCGCCGAGGCGAAGGGACTGCGCCCCGTGCGGGAAGCCTTCGCCGACCGCGCCTACACGCCCGAGGGCACTCTCGTCTCGCGTCGCGAGTCCGGCGCCGTGCTGCATGACCCGCACGCGGTGGCCGAGCGCTTCGCGCGCATGGTGACCGAGGGAGACGTCGAGGCGATCGACGGCACGACGGTCCGGCTCGACGTGGACTCGGTCTGCGTCCATGGCGACAGTCCCGATGCCGTCGCGATGGCGCGGGCCGTCCGCGAGCGGCTCGAGGCGGCGGGCGCGCGCATCGAGGCGTTCTCATGAGGCTGCTCCCTTGCGGTGAGCGCGGCGTCCTGGTCGAACTCGACGACATCGGGCAGGTGCTCGACTGGGTCGCTGCCATCGAGGCGGCCGAGCTCGACGTCGTCGACGTGGTCCCCGGCGCCTGCACCGTGCTGCTGACCGTGGACGCGCCGAGCTCGATCCCCGGACTGCGCGAGGCGCTCGGTCGGCTCAGGCCGTCGACCGGGGCCCGCGACGAGACGGCCACGACCGTCGAGATCCCCACGGTCTACGACGGCCCGGACCTGGAGGACGTCGCCGAACTCACGGGGCTGTCGGTCGAGGAGGTCGTCGCCGCGCACTGCGACCAGGAGTGGACCGTGGCCTTCGGTGGCTTCGCGCCCGGATTCGGCTACCTCGTCGGACAGGACACGCGGCTCGAGGTGCCGCGACGGCACGAGCCGCGCACCCGCGTACCGGCCGGATCGGTCGGCCTCGCGGGCGAGTTCAGCGGCATCTATCCGCGTGAATCGCCCGGCGGCTGGCAACTGATCGGGCGTACCGACGTCGTCCTGTTCGACCTGGATCGCGAGCCGCCCGCCCTCCTCACCCCGGGAACCCGAGTTCGATTCGTGGAGGCCGCCCGATGACCGCGCTGGAAGTCGTGCAGACCGGTGCCCAGGCAACCATCCAGGACGCCGGCCGGCCCGGGCTCGCGTCGATGGGCATCGGACGCTCGGGCGCCGCGGACCGACGGTCCTTCGCCCTCGCCAATCGACTCGTCGGCAACGCCGAGCACGCCGCCGCGATCGAGGTCCTGCTCGGCGGGCTCGTCCTGCGCGCCCACGACGAGATCGACGTGGCGGTGACCGGCGCGACCGTCGAGGTCAGCGTCGACCGCGGCGAGGGCCCGGTCCCGGCCGGTCTCAACGCCCGCCATACCCTGCAGCCCGGGTGGTTGCTCTGCCTCGGTCAGGCCACGGCGGGCTTGCGCGCCTACGTCGCGGCACGCGGCGGGCTCGACGTCCCGTCCGTCCTCGGTTCGCGCAGCACCGACACCCTCTCGGGTATCGGACCGGCACCGCTCCAAACGGGCGATCTGTTGCCCGTCGACGCCTGCACGCTGCCGCTGCCCAACACCGACCTCGCACCCGTCCGGCCCCTCGACGACGCCGACGTCACCCTCCGGGTCGTCCGCGGGCCGCGTGAGGACTGGCTGGCCGACCCCGAGCACCTGGTCGCCACGAGCTGGACGGTCTCGGACAAGGTCGACCGCGTCGGCGCCCGCCTCGTCGCGGCCGACGGACCCGGCGTGACCATGGCCGTCCACGACCGGCAGCTGCCGAGCGAGGGCGTCGTCCGCGGCGCGATCCAAGTGCCGCCGGGCGGCGAGCCCGTCATCTTCCTCGCCGACCATCCCGTCACCGGCGGCTATCCCGTCGCCGGTGTCCTCGTCGACGAGGACGCGGACCGCGCCGCGCAACTGCGTCCGGGCCAGCCGGTCCGACTCGTCTGGCATCGAGAAGGAGGACATCGCCGATGACCACCGACGTCGCCGCGCTCTCGCCCGCCGAAGCCCGCCGCCGCTTCCGCGACGGGTTGGTCACGCCGACCTCCGGATGGTCGGCCGGCTACGCGCAAGCCAACCTGGTCGCCGTTCCGCGCGACTACGCGTTCGACCTGCTGGTCTTCGCTCAGCGCAATCCGAAGTCGTGCCCGATCCTCGATGTGCTGGAGCCGGGGCAGTTCACCGGCCCGCTCCTCGGCGAGGACGGCGACATCCGCACCGACGTCCCGGCGTACCGGATCTACCGCGACGGCGTGCTCAGGGAGGAGGTCCCTGACGCCACCGAGTACTGGCGTGAGGACCTCGTGGCGTTCCTCGTCGGCTGCAGTTTCAGCTTCGAGGACGCCCTGCTCGAGGCGGGGGTTCCGGTGCGGCACATCGAGGAGGGCCGCAACGTGCCGATGTTCCGCACCAACCGGCCCTGCCGCTCCGCGGGGCGCCTGAGTGGCCCGCTCGTGGTGTCCATGCGGCCGATCCCGGCCGGTCAGGTCGCGGACGCGGTGCGGGTCACCTCCCGGTACCCGGGCGTGCACGGCGCGCCGGTCCACGTCGGCGATCCGGCGGCCCTAGGCATCGCCGATCTCTCCCGGCCCGACTTCGGGGACGCCGGCACCATCCGGCCCGGCGAGATCCCGGTGTTCTGGGCCTGCGGTGTCACCCCGCAGGCCGCGGTGATGGAGTCGAGACCGCCGTTGGCGATCGGCCACGCGCCGGGCCACATGCTGGTCACCGACCTGCGTGACAGCACCCTGCTCGTGCCCTGACACGTGGCCGCATGATGAGATAGGTGTCCACGCTGCGGTATTCGTGTCACGCTCGGTGTCAGAACGAGGAGCGAAGGAGCACCCATGAGCGAGAACTGGTCGTTCGAGACCAAGCAGATCCACGCCGGCCAGGAGCCGGACCCGACGACGGGCGCCCGCGCCCTGCCGATCTACCAGACGACGTCGTACCAGTTCCGGGACACGCAGCACGCCGCGGACCTGTTCGGCCTCGCTGAGCCGGGCAACATCTACACCCGGATCATGAACCCGACGCAGGACGCCGTCGAGCAGCGCATCGCCGCGATCGAGGGTGGCGTCGGCGCCCTGCTCGTCGCGTCCGGCCAGGCCGCGACCACCGGCGCGCTCACCAACGTCGCCGAAGCCGGCGACCACATCGTCGCGTCGGCCAGCCTCTACGGCGGCACCGACAGCCTCCTGCGCCACAGCTTCCCGAAGCTCGGCATCGAGGTGTCGTTCGTGACCGAGCCCAACGACCCGCAGCAGTGGCGCGACGCCGTCCGCGAGAACACGAAGGCGTTCTTCGGCGAGACCATCGGCAACCCCAAGGGCGACGTCCTCGATCTCGAGGCCGTCGCGGCCGTGGCACGCGAGGTCGGCGTGCCGTTCATCGTCGACAACACGGTCGCCACGCCGTACCTGCTCAACCCGCTCCAGCACGGCGCCGACACGGTCGTGCACTCGGCGACCAAGTACCTCGGCGGTCACGGCACGGCCATCGCCGGCGTCGTCGTGGACGGCGGCACCTTCGACTACGGCGCGCACGGCGACAAGTTCCCCGGCTTCACCACCCCCGACGAGAGCTACCACGGGCTCGTCTTCGCCGAGGCGCTCGGCCCGGCGGCGTACCTCACGAAGCTGCGCGTGCAGTACCTGCGCAACGTCGGCCCGGCCATCGCGCCGTTCAACGCATGGCTGCTGGCCCAGGGCCTCGAGACGCTGAGCCTGCGGGTGGAGCGCCACGTCGAGAACGCCCGCCGCGTGGCCGAGTGGCTGCAGTCGCGTGACGACGTCGCGTCGGTCCACTGGGCGAGCCTCGCGAGCAGCCCGTATCAGGAGCTCGCGCAGAAGTACGTGCCCAAGGGCGCCGGCGCGATCGTCACGTTCGAGCTGCCCGGGGGCGTCGACGCCGGACGCCGGTTCATCGACGCACTCGAGCTGCACAGCCACGTCGCCAACATCGGTGACGTGCGCAGCCTCGCGATCCACCCGGCCTCGACGACGCACAGCCAGCTCACGCCCGAGGAGCAGGCGGGGGCCGGTGTGACGCCGGGCCTGGTGCGGCTCGCCGTCGGCCTCGAGGGCATCGACGACATCCTGGCCGACCTCGACGCCGGATTCCGCGCGGCGAAGTGACCCAGCAGGCGGCGATCGGCAACCTCACCCTCGAATCGGGTGAGGTGCTTCCCGACGTCACGCTCGCCTATGAGACGTGGGGCGAGTACGACGGATCGAACGCCGTCCTCATCCTCCACGCCCTCACCGGTGACACTCGCGTCACCGGTGAGGGCGGGTGGTGGAGCCAGGTGGTCGGACCGGGTCTCGGCATCGACACCGACCGGTTCTTCGTCGTGGCCGCCAACATCCTCGGGGGCTGCCGCGGCAGCACCGGCCCGACCACGCCGGCGCCGGACGGCGCGCGGTGGGGCACGCGTTTCCCCTCGGTGACGGTTCGCGACCAGGTCGCGGCCGAGGTGGCGTTCTCCGACGCGCTCGGCGTCGACACCTGGTACGGCGTCATCGGCGGGTCGGCCGGCGGGATGCGGGCCCTCGAATGGGCGATCGAGCATCCTGAGCGCGTCGAGCGGCTCTTCCTGCTCGCCACGTGCGCAGCGGCGTCGGCCGATCAGATCGCGTTGTCGGCGACACAGAACGACATCATCCGCGCGGCCGGACCCGTCGCCGGGCTCGACCTCGCCCGCCGGATCGCGCACATCTCCTACCGCAGCGAGACCGAGTTCGCCGAGCGGTTCGGCCGGCTCGTGCAGGACGACGGGCGGTTCGCGGTCGAGTCGTACCTGCAGCACCACGGCGACAAGCTCGTCAAGCGCTTCGACGCCGACTCCTACATCGTCCTCAGCGACGCGATGAACAGCCACGACGTCGGGCGCGGGCGCGGCGGCGTGCACGCGGCGCTGGGACGCATTCAGGCGGAGACCGTCGTAGCGGGGATCGACTCCGACCGCCTGTATCCGCTCTACCAGCAGCTCGAACTCGCCGACGGCATCCCCGGCTGCGAGGCGCTCGACATCGTCAAGTCCCCCTACGGCCACGACGGCTTCCTCATCGAAGCCGATCAAGTCGGCGATCTCGCCCGCCGCCTGCTGGCCTGACGACGAAGTTCCAGGTGACGTAAGTCTTCCCTCGCTCTCCTACATAACCCGGCAATCCGTCACCGTAAGGGCGCTGATTCGAGGCGGAAGGCGGCGACGAGTTCGCGGTAGAGCTCGGAGTCGTCGAGCAGCTCGTCGTGGGTTCCCTGCGCGACCACCCGTCCGCCGTCCATCACCACGATGCGGTCGGCGTCGACGACAGTGGAGAGTCGATGCGCGATGGTCAGGACCGCTCCCCGCTTCGCCTGACGCCGGATCGCCTCGTGAATCGCAGCCTCGGTCACACCGTCGACCTGCGCCGTCGCCTCGTCCATCAACAGGATCTCCGGCTCGGCCAGCAAGGCGCGCGCGATGGCGATCCGCTGCCGCTGACCTCCCGAGACATTCGTGTCGGTGAGGACCGAGTCGAGCCCGTCGGGAAGTTCGGCGACGAGCGAGTCCAAGCCGAGTTCACCGAGCACCCGCGCCACGTCCTGATCTGATGCGTCGGGGTTGACGAACAGGAGGTTGTCGCGGACCGTGCCGGGCACGACGGGGGTTTCCTGCTCCACGTACGCGAGTTTCGCGCGCGCCTGCCGCGGGGACAACTGCGAGTAGGACACGCCCCCGCGTCGCACCTCACCCGCCTCCGGTTCGAGGAAGCCGAGCACCGTCGACATGACCGAGGTCTTGCCCGCACCCGAGGGACCCACGAGCGCCACGTGACCGCGCTCTGGCACGTCAATCGTCACCCCGGCGAGCGCGAGGCGCGCATCTGCCGAGTACCGAGCCTCCACGGCGGCCAACGCGAGCCCCGGCCCCACGTCAACCGCGTGGGCGTCGCCGGCGGCTTCCCGCGGCAGCGCGTCGACCTCACGGATGCGCGCGGCGGCGGCGATCCCTGCTTGCAGGGCCGTCATGTTCTGGCTCAGCTCCATGATCGGGCCCATCAGGCCGAAGGCGTACAGCAGGAACGCGACAAGGGTCGAGACGGCCATCTCCCCGGCCGCGACCCGCGCCGCACCCAGCGCCAGGATCACGATGATGACGGCTTGAATACCCGTCCACGACACGGTCCACGCGACGGCCTCGCGACGCACTGCTCGCACACCGTGGTTCCGCGCCCGGTCGAGGTCGGCGAACAGCCGATCGCGCTGACGGTCCTCCGCACCGGCGGCTTTGACCGTCTTGATGGCGCGCAGCGTGCCCTCGGTTCCACCACCGAGGTCGGCAAGCGCAGCCTGCGCCTTCTCCTGGGCCGTAGCGATGCCCGGCATCAGCGCGCCGAAAAGGACAGCGACGACCGCGACTGCGGCCAGGGTGACCCCGAACAGCACCAGGTCCAGCACTGCCATAAGGATCAGCGTGCCGACGAGGACGACGCTGCCGTTTACGAGTCCGACCAGACTTGACGACGCCGCCTCGCGCATCAGCACCGAGTCGCTTGTGACCCGCGTGACGAGATCTCCGGGGGACTTGCGAAGCAACGACAGGACCTTCGCCGACAGGAAACGAGCGATCAAGTGCCGCCGGGCGCCGAGCACGATGTCCTCGGCGAGCGTTCCTAGCAGAACCGACTGCCACCAGCCGATCAGCGCACCGACCACGAGCAAGCCGAACAACGCCGCGACCGGACCTGAGATGGACCCGCCGACGGCGAGCGTATCGAGCACCCACTTCGTCACGAGCGGCGTCGCCAGCTCCATGCTCGACGCAATCAGTCCCAGCACAAGGGCGAATACCAGGACGCGCCGATGTGGGCGCGCGAAAAACCACAGCACAGCAAACCGCGAGGTGAAGACAGCCATGGCGCCTATTAAGACACATCTGTCCTATTGGAGACAAATCAGGTGCACGGTAAGACGTCTTGGTACCCTAATGCCGTGAGTACGCCGACGCAGGATCGCACCCGGCGCACCATCCTCCTCGCTGCCGTCCGCGTCCTCAGCGCGAACCGCAGCGCGAGCATGCGCGAGATCGCCGAAGCCGCCGGCGTCGCCCGCAGTACGGTGCACCGCTACTTCGCCGATCGGACGGCACTCGAAGCGGCGATGACCGAGTTCGTCGATGAAGAGTACGTCCGCATTGGCGCCGCGGCGCGCCCCGAGGAAGGAACCGGCATTGACGCGCTCGAGCGGCTCGCGACCGAGCTGTTCGACCACCTCGAAATCTTCGGATGGTGGTTTCAGGCGTCCGACGAGGACGACGATGACGCCGCCGCGGACGAGGACGACTACGTCATCACCCGCGTGGTGCGCCGGGGCCACGAGGACGGGACGATCGACCGCGAGCTGCCCGCGAGCTGGCTCACCGGCCTGGTCTGGTCACAGCTCTACTCTGCGAACACCTACGTCCTCGAGGGCTCCTTCACCCGCGGCGAGGTGCGCAAGCTGTTCCTGCACAGCCTCCGCAAGTCCGTCAGCGCGTGAGCCGGATTACCAGGACGACTTGGTGATGCCGGGGAGTTCGCCGCGGTGGGCGCCCTCCCGGAGGCGGATGCGCGAGAGGCCGACCTTGCGGACGTAGCCGCGGGGGCGGCCGTCGACCTGGTCGCGGTTGCGCACGCGCACCGGCGAGGAGTCGCGCGGCAGCTTGGCGAGCGCACGCGAGGCGGCCATCCGCTCCTCCATCGTCAGCGAGGTGTCTCGGCTCGCCTGGCGCAGGGCGGCGCGCTTCTCTGCGTACCGCGCCACCTTCTCCTTGCGCCGCTCGTTCTGCACGATCTTGCCGCGCTTGGCCATGTCAGCGCTCCTCGCGGAAGTCGACGTGCCGCCGCGCCACCGGATCGAACTTGCGCAGCATGAGACGGTCCGGGTCGTTCCGCCGGTTCTTGCGCGTCACGTACGTGTAGCCCGTGCCCGCCGTGGACCGCAGCTTGACGACGGGCCTGATGTCCGAGCTCTTCTTACTCACAGCTTCTCCCCTCGCGCCAGGAGCTGCGCCACGACGGCGTCGATCCCGCGTCGATCGATGGTCTTGATGCCTCGCGCACTGACGGTCAGCGTCACGCGGCGACCCAGGCTCGGCACCCAGTAGGTCTTGCGCTGGATGTTCGGGTCGAAGCGCCGCTTGGTGCGCCGATGCGAATGCGAGACGTGGTGCCCGAAGCCGGGCTCCGCGCCGGTGACCTGACAGTGCCGTGCCATGATACTCCTTATTGAAAACGATTCCCATGACGTTATCATTGGTGCCGTACCTCAGGAAAGGACCTGCATGAAGCGCGACCTCCACCCCACGTACCGTCCCGTCGTCTTCCGCGACCGCTCCGGCGACTTCACGCTGCTCACCCGCTCCACGGCGACCAGCGACGCGACGATCGAGCTGGACGGCACCACCTACCCCGTCATCGATGTCGACATCTCCAGCGCCAGCCACCCGTTCTGGACCGGCCGGGGTCGCGTCGTCGACACCGAAGGCCGCGTGGAGCGCTTCCGCCGGCGTTACGGCAGCGGCGCATGAGCGTGCCCGTCACCCTCGTCACCGGCACCGCCGCCGAGGCCGTCGAACGGGCGGTCCTGACGCTCGCGTGGGACGCACCCGGCGCGACCGCCGTTCACCACACGATCGACGTGCCGCACCAGCGCCTCACCCGGATCGTCGCGGACCACACCGGCATCCTCGAGCGCGAGGAGACCGACCTCGACCACGCGTGCGCCAGCTGCGCCCTGCGCGAGGACATCCTTCCGACGCTCGCCCGACTGGCCGACGACGGACGGTGGAGTTCGATCGTCGCGCACCTACCGACGAGCGCCGACGCCACGGGCATCTGCCGCGTCCTCGAGTTCGACCCGGAGTTCGACTTGCACGTCAGCGAGGTCATCGCGGTCGTCGACGGGACAACGTGGGAGGACGACCTGCTCGGCGACGACCTGTTGCGCGAACGCGGCATCCACACCTCCGCCGAGGACGGTCGCAGCGTCGCCGAGACGCTGTGCGCGCTCGTCGAGTACGCCGACACCGTCGTCGTCGTGAACGACATCAGCGACGAAGGACGGGACTTCCTGTCCGTCCTCGCCCGTCGCGACGCCCGGCTGGTGGACGACCATCTGGTCTACGCGCTCGACACCTCTCGACGTCGCGACCACGAGAGCGCGGAACGCTGGGTCGACCCGATGGGTACGCAACCGGTCGGGCTGGTCGAGGACGGCGTCGCGTGGACGCTCGAGCTGCGCTCGGACCGGCCGTTCCACCCGGACCGGCTGCACGCCCACATCGCCGAGCTCGGCGGTGGACCGCGGCGCTCGCGCGGGTGCTTCTGGCTCCCCACCCGGCCCGATCAGGCCTGCGAGTGGTCCGGCGCCGGCGGCCAGTTGAGCGTCGGCACCGCGCTCGCCCAGCCCGAGGGGCGCCCGCACACGCGCCTGCTCGTCAGCGGCATCGACGACGGCATCGACGAGCTCGTCGCCCTGTTCCACCGCTGCCTGCTGACCGACGAGGAGCTCAACCACCGCGGATGGGCCTGGGACGTCAGCGACGACGGATTCGCCCCCTGGCTCGGCCCCTTGCGCCGAGCCGCGTGACCCAAGGAGACCATCGTGGCCGTACCGAAGCGCAAGACCTCACGCAGCAATACCCGCCACCGGCGCAGCCAGTGGAAGGCCCACCCCGTCGCCCTCGTCCCAGTGACGGTCGGCGGCGAGACCATCCGGGTCCCGCGACGGCTCGTCCGAGCCGTCCAGTCGGGACTGATCGATCCGAAGGAGTACCGATGAAGGTCCGCAATTCGCTGCGCTCGCTGAAGAACCAGCCCGGCTCGCAGATCGTCCGCCGCCGCGGGCGCACCTACGTCATCAACAAGCAGAATCCACGACTCAAGGCCCGTCAGGGTTGACGCCTACGATGGCCGCGTGACCACCACCACACAGCAGATCACCCTCGCCCAGCGGCCCGCGGGCATCCCCGACGACTCCACCTGGTCGCTCGAGACCGTCGAACTCCCCGAGCTCGGCGACGGCCAGTTCCTCGTCGAGGTCGACCACATCTCGCTCGATCCGGCCATGCGCGGGTGGCTGAACGACGTGCGCTCGTACGTGCCCCCGGTGCAGATCGGCGAGGTCATGCGGGCGGGCGCGACCGGCACGGTGGTCGAGTCGCGGCACCCGGACTTCGCCGTCGGCGATCACGTCACCGGCACGTTCGGCGTCACGGAGTACGCGGTGAGCGACGGGGCCGGGGTCGCGCACATCAACCTCGATCTCGCGCCGGCACCCACCTGGCTCGGCGCGCTCGGCATGCCCGGCCTCACCGCGTACTTCGGGCTGATGGACGTCGGCAAACTGCAGGACGGCGACACCGTGGTGATCTCCGCCGCCGCTGGGGCGGTCGGCAGCGTCGCCGGGCAGATCGCCAAGGCTCGCGGCTGCCGGGTCATCGGCATAGCCGGCGGACCCGAGAAGACCGACTGGCTGCGGCAGATCGGCTTCGACGAGGCCATCGACTACAAGAACGAGAACGTGCTCAAGCGGCTCCGCGAGGCTGCGCCGAAGGGCATCGACGTCTACTTCGACAACGTCGGCGGTGAGATCCTGGACGCCGCGCTGGCCAACCTGCGGCGCGGTGCCCGCATCGTGATCTGCGGGGCAATCTCGCAGTACAACGAAGAGACCCTCCCGCCCGGGCCCAGCCGCTACATGTCGCTGCTGGTGTTCCGCGCCACGATGCAGGGCTTCCTCGTCTTCGACTTCCTCGACCGCTACCCCGAGGGCCTCGAAGCGATCGGCGAGATGATCCGCAACGGCCGGCTCATCGCCCGCGAGACCGTCGCGAGCGGCGGCGTGCCGGCGTTCGGCGACACCCTGCTCAAGCTCTTCCGCGGCGAGAACACCGGCAAGCTGGTGCTCAAGGTGCGCTGATCGCTCGCGGTGCGGGGCCAACCCATCCGCGGGTCGAGCGGTGCGTCATCAACCCCATCGCGGCCTCGTCACGTTGACCACGCACCGCCCGGGAGCTCGTTACGTTGACCACGCACCGCCCGTGCAATGGCCGGGCGGTGCGCTGATCGCTCGCGCTGCGGGGCCGGTCTTCCTGTGGTTCGGTGGACGTAGTTGAGCCCGTTCCACGAACGAAAGGTGTCAGCCGTGCCAGAACCCGATGTGACCGAACCCGCGCTCAGCGAGGGCTTTTCCGCGCAACAGCAGGAGCCGCCCGGCGTCACCGGAGCGATGGAGCCGCTGCCCGACCACGGCGAGAACAGCTACGTGGGGCACGGAAAGCTCGACGGCAAACGCGCGCTGATCACCGGCGGCGACTCCGGCATCGGTCGCGCCGTCGCCCTCGCCTTCGCTCGCGAAGGGGCGGACGTCGCGTTCACCTATCAGCCCGAGGAGTCCGAGGACGCCGCGGAGACGACCCGGCTCGTCGAGGCGGAGGGCCGTCGCGCGCTGGCGATCGAAGCCGACCTGCGCGACAACGCGACCTGCAAGAACGTCATCGCCCAGGTCGCCGACCAACTCGGCGGACTCGACGTCCTCGTCAACAATGCCGGGTACCAGTACGCCAGGCGCGAGAGCATCGCCGACATGACCGACGAGCAGCTAGAGCGCGTCCTCGCGACCAACCTCAAGGCGATGTTCCTCCTCACCCGCGAGGCGATGCCGCATCTCAAGCAGTCCCGCGGCAACATCATCAACGTCTCGTCGATCCAGGCCTACGAGCCGTCGACGTCGCTGCTCGACTACGCCTCCACCAAGGCGGCGATCAACAACTTCACCATCAACCTCGCCCAGGAGGCCGGCGCCGACGGCGTCCGGGTGAACGCGGTCGCTCCCGGCCCGATCTGGACGCCGCTGCAGCCGGCCACCCAGACCACCGAGAAACTCGAACAGTTCGGCCAGGAGACCCCGCTGGGGCGTGCGGCCCAGCCTGCCGAGTGTGCGCCCGCGTTCGTCTTCCTGGCCAACGAGGCCGATGCCAGCTACGTGTCGGGCACCGTGCTCGGCGTGACCGGTGGAAAGGGGGTGTTCTGATGCCCAGCAAGAAGGACGAGAACAACTCGCAGCTGAAGAACCCGGACATGTACGAGGAACTTCGCGACGAGGGCGCCTCGAAGGAGAAGGCAGCCCGCATATCCAACGCCGCCGCCCGCGACGGCAAGAAGGAGGTCGGCAAGCGCGGCGGCGAGTCCGGTTCCTATGAGGACTGGACCGTCGACGAGCTGCAGGACCGCGCCAAGGAACTCGGCATCGAGGGACGTTCGGAGATGAAGAAGGACGAACTCATCGACGCCTTGCGCGATCACTGAGGTCGACACACGAGAGGCCCGCCGCGAGTTCGCGGCGGGCCTCTCGTCGTGTCGTCACTGGTGGATCGGTCGCGGTATCGACCGGTTGGCGACCCGGTTCTCCGAGTCGATCATCCACGCGAGCTGCTCGAGGCGCTCGAGGATCGCGTGGAGGATGTCGGCGGTCGTCGGGTCCTCCTCGTCCACCTCGTCATGGATGCGACGAGCGGTCGCGGCGACGCTGTAGAGCGCGCCGGTGATGAGGTCGACGGTCTCGGCGGTGTCCACCTCGTCGGCGGGGAACTCGGCGAGGCTCGACTGCGCCGCGACCGTCTTGGCGCGGCCGTCCGGCGTGATGTAGACGGCGCGCATGCGCTCGGCGACGGTGTCGGAGAACTCCCGCGCCGCGTCGACAACCTCGTCGAGTTGCAGGTGCAGGTCGCGGAAGTTCTTGCCGACGACGTTCCAGTGGGCCTGCTTGCCCTGGATGTGCAGGTCGATGAGGTCGACGTGCAGCTGCTGCAGGTGGCCGGCGAGGCGTTCGGAGGCCTTGAACGGGGGGTGGGCCGTGTGAGTCTCGGCAACGGTGCTCATGATCTCTCCTCTGCTTTCTTTTGAATGACTCAATGAAAGCACGGATTACCTTGTCATTCCAGCCAGGCGAACCTCACCAAAGTCAGGTCTGCCTACCCTCAACGCCCTCACACCAGCCGCTTCACCACACCGAGCGGAGCACGCTTCATGACGTGCGAGAGGGGCGACCACGGCCACGTCGGCACGTGCGCTTCGGCCACCTCGGCCTCGATCTTGGCCACGAGCGCGCGGCTGCCCGTCTCGGTGTCGACCATGAGCTTGGCCTCCTGCTCGACCCCCTCGTTCATCTCCGAAGCGATGTAGCCCGGGTAGAGCGTCGTGACCTTGATGTCGAGGCCCTTGCGCCCGATGAGGTCCATCCTGATGCCCTCGGCCAGGTGGGCGATGCCGGCTTTGGTCGCCGCGTACGTGGTCATCGAGGAGGGCATCCCGCGCATCGCGGACATCGACGAGATGACGACGAGGTGCCCGGCCTTGCGCTCGTAGAAGTGCTCCATGGCCGCTTCGCACTGCGCCAGCGCCGCGACGAAGTTGGTCTGCGCGGTCTGCAGATTGGCATGGAACTTGCCGGTCCCGATCCGGCCGCCCTTGCCGAGCCCGGCGTTGACGACGACCCGGTCCACTCCGCCGTGCGCCTCGGCCGCCTCCCGCACGACGGCGAAGACCCGCTCGTGATCGTTCACGTCGAGCGGGTGGACGCTGACCTCGATCCCCGGGTGGGCGCTGAGCAGCTCGTCGCGCAGCGCCTCCAGTCGTTCCGTGCGACGTGCCGCGAGGGCCAGGTGATGGCCCGACTCGGCGAGCACGCGGGCCATGCCGTCCCCGAGTCCCGAGGACGCGCCGGTGATCAGAGTGGTCTTGCGCATGATGCTCCTCAGCGATAGGTGACGAGGTCGCGGGGAAGGTGGGTGTGCTCGTTGAAGGTGAGCAGGCGCGGCCCGGAGGTGCCGCACAGGATCGTGGTGATGCTCGCGTTGACGAGCACGTCGTTGAGTCGCCGGAAGAGCGAGTCGTCGCCCACCAGGACGTGAGAGACCGCCATCGCGATCGGCCCGCCCGAGCTGAACACCGCGACCTGCCGTCCGGGACCGGCGACGTCGACGGCCCGCTCGAAGGCGGTCAGGACGCGCTTCTCGAATGCCGCGTAGGGCTCCTCGAACTCACCGATGCCCTCGCGCCACTGCGCCAGCGCCTGGTTGAGCACGACCTGGAACGCCTTCGTGTCGAGCGTCAGTGCGGACTCGTCGTGCGCGGTGGCGATGCCGATGTGGTCGTACTCGTTCCAGCCGGCGTCGACGTCGTAGCCGTCCGGACCGCCGCACGCGTCGATCGCGGCGATCGCGGTCTCGGCGTGCCGGCGCATCGAACCGGCGATCGCGTCGGTCGGCTGGAACTCGGCCGCTTCCCAGCCCTGCCCGATGGCCGAGGACTGGGTATGACCGAGAGCGGACAGCACGTCGTAGTCATCGCTGCCGAAGGAAGCCTGGCCGTGCCGAATGAGATAAAGGACACCCACGCCGCGACCCTACCGTCGTCGACTCGCGCGCACTTGCAACGTGAGGCTAGTCTCAGCTTTCATGAGCACTTCCGGCGTGCGCTTCCCGAGCGACAGCACCTCGGCCACTGCCCGTGAGGTCGTCGCCGACGCCTTGCGCAAGACCGATCCGGTCGGCGCGCTGGCCGTCGAGCACGAGACGAACTGGCGGCGGGGATACCTCACCCACTTCGCGCGGCTCCTCGAAGCCGGCATCGGCGACCAGCGAGCCGCGGTGACCATCGCGGCTGAAGGCCTGCGCAGCGCAAACGACCACCTGCTCTTCGACGACCTACCGCTGAGCGAGGCCATCGACAACGCGACCGTCACGCAGGCCTTCCACACCCGCACGATCGAGGGGTCAGCGGAGCCCGAGCGCGAGCTCTCGATCCCCTACCGCGGTGAGCGTCTCGCCGGACGTCAGCTGCGCGATCAGCTCGACGACTGGGTCGCGCGCGGCATCATCACGGAATCGTGCTCGCAGGCCGTCCAGCTCGTCCAGGAGCACCCGGAGTGGCTGAGTCTCGAGGGCGACACCGTCGTGGTGCTCGGCGCGGGTGCCGAGATGGGGCCGTACCGCTCCCTGCTGCGGTGGGGCGCTGAGGTCGTCGCCGTCGACCTTCCGCGTGCCGACATCCAGCAGCGCATCCGCGAGCACGCGGAGAACGGCGCCGGCCGTACCCATCTGCCGGCCCGGATCGTCATCGACGATGCCAGCGAGGCCGGTGCCGATGTCATCCACGAACTTCCCGCCGTCGCGCAGTGGCTCGAAGGGATCGAGGGGCGCCTCGTGCTCGGCAACTACTGCTACGCCGACGGCGGCACCCACGTCCGCGTGACGATGGCGGCCGACGCGCTCGCCACCCACCTCATTCGGCGGCGTCCCGATACCGCTCTGGCGTTCCTTGCGACACCCACCGATGTCTTCGCCGTGCACGGCGCCGAGGTCGCGGCCGCCAACGAGCGCTATCGCCGGGCCTCCTCGCTCGTCCGCACGCCGCTGCGCATGGTCAGCGGAGGCCGGCTGCTGCAGCGCAATTATCCGCCGCACGCGGAGATGGGCATCTGCGATGCCCTCGTGCCCCAGCAGGGGCCGAACTACGCGTTCGCCAAACGACTCCAGCGCTGGCGGGCGACGACCGCGCGCCACGAGGGAACCCTCGTCTCGCTCAACGTGGCACCCTCGACGCGCACGCGCTCGGTGGTGAAGAACAAGGCGCTCGCGGCGGCGTACGCCGGTGCGCATCGCTTCGGCGTGGAGGTCTTCGAGCCGGCGACGAGCAACGTGCTGATGGCCGCGATGCTCGTCCACGACCTCAAGGCCGGGGTCGCCCCACAGCCCGAACCGTGGATGGACGAAGCGGAGGGCGCAGCGCACGGTGGCCTGTGGACCGCGGCCTACCGCCCCCGCAGCGCGCTCGGCCTCGCCGCCGTCCTCGGCGTCGGCGCCCTCCGCAGCTGAACCCGCCGGTCGAGTAGCAGCGCGAGACCACTTCACGTGGTCTCGATACGGTCGGTCGCTGAGCGACCTTCCTACTCGACCACCTACACGCCGGGACAGCTGGTCGAGTAGCGGCGGAGCGAGTCCGACTCACCGAGTAGCGGCGCCCTTCGATATACCGCCTCGTCCCTCGGCGGCACTCAGGAACCGCTACTGCGAGCGGCGTATCGAGACCAGGTCACGTGGTCTCGCTCCATCGCGGCTACGCCCCCTCGGCGATGGCTCCATTGGTCGGTCGCTGAGCGACCTTCCTACTCGACCACCTACACCCCGGGACAGCTGGTCGAGTAGCGGCGGAGCTCGTCCGACTCACGCGAGTAGCGGCGCCCTTCGATATACCGCCTCGTCCCTCGGCGGCACTCAGGAACCGCTACTGCGAGCGGCGTATCGAGACCACCCCACGTGGTCTCGATACGCTCGTTCCTCGGGCCTACTCGACCACCTACACCCGGGTTACTTGCCGTGGAAGTGGGGTGGGCGCTTTTCGAGGAAGGCGGCCTTGCCCTCCTCGTGGTCGGCGGTGCCGGCGAGCAGGGTCTGGCCCGCGGCTTCGCGGTCGAGCGTCTCGCTCAACGTCGGCAGGCTGGCCGTGTTGACGGCCGCCTTCGTCTGCGCGTACGCGACCGTGGGACCGGCGGCGAAGCGGGCGACCGTCTTCTCGACGAACGCGTCGAACTCCTCGTCGGGCACGCTGTGCGTCAGCAGGCCCATGGCCACCGCCTCGTCGGCGGGCAGTTTCTCACCGCTGAGCATGAGGTTCATGGCGCGGGTGCGGCCGATCGACGCGGCGAGCAGCTCGGTGGCTGCACCGTCGGGCATGAGGCCGATATTGACGAACGCCTGGAGCACGTACCCCGACGACCGGGCGATCGACACGTCCGCCGCGACGACGATGGAGCATCCGACGCCGGCCGCGATCCCGTTGACGGCCGCCACGACCGGGTACGGCGCCTGCGTGATCGCGTGGATGAGCCGGTCGATCGCCGCGAGAATGCCCGGATTCACCGTGTCCTTGGCCATCGCGGCACCGGAGGAGAACGCGCGCCCTTCACCCGTGAGGACCGCGACCCGCACCCCCTCGGCGTCCTCGAGCGCGGCGGCGACCGTGTTCACCATGTCGGTGTCCAGGGCGTTGAGCCGGTCGGGCCGGTTGAGTGTGATCCGCAGGACGCCGTCCTGCCGGTCGATCAGGACATCGGTCATCATTGTCCGAGCAAGGTCTGCAGCGCGGCGATCAATGCCACCGGCTGGTCGAGCATGATGTGGTGTCCCGCGTCCGGGATGACCGTCACCGGCACCGTACCGCCGAGGCGCTCGCGGACGATCTCGGTGATGTCGTGCGTCGCCATGCCGCGCTCGCCGCGCAGCAGAGCCACGTCGCATGCGGCACCGGCGAGATCTTCCGGCTGCATCGTGGCCGACAGGAACACGCGGGGGTCGAACTTCCAGCGCCAGCCGGACTCGGTCTTGATGATCGAGTCCGCGGCGACGTGCGCGAGGACGAAGTCGAGGCACGCAGGGTCCTCGGGGACGGTGCGGAACCGGGCGAGGATCTCGTCGCGGCCGGCGTAGTGCATGATGGCGTCCGGGTTGGCTCGCTGTGCGCGCCACATCCCGGATTCGGGTGAGACCCGGCGCACCGGCGAGTCGATGGCGACGACGCCGCGGATGTGATCACCGTGCTCGCGGGCGGCGGTCAAGGCGACGAACCCGCCCATGCTGTGTCCGTAGATGACCGGCGGGAGCGGCGATTCCGCGGCCGCGACGGCCAGGACCTCGCGCGCCCAGGTCTCGAGATCGTATGCGTCACGGTGATCGCTGTCGCCGTGACCGGACAGGTCGAGGGCGATGACGCGGTGTTCGGTGGCGAGGTGCGGTGCGATGTGGTCCCACCAGCCGCCGTGCGCGGCGCCGCCATGCACCAACACGACGGGCGCCCCGTCACGGGACCCCCAGACCCGGTAGTGGATCGACGCTCCCTCCACGCCGATCCGCTCGATCCGAGGAGTGTGGGCGACGGCCCAACTGAACCACTCGGGCGCCACCTTCACGCCCCTCACCGTAGGACCTCGCTCATTTACCGTCAAGCTTGACGGTTTCCGGGTCAACGATGCCAGCGCACGTTGGCGTCGATCGTCGCCCGGGAGGCGCGGAAGTTGTTGGCGGGGTGATCGTGATCGGGATACCCGAACGAGATCGCGCACACGACCCGGCGATCGTCGTCCCACTCGAACCATTCGCGCAGCAGCGCGGACTTCTGCGCGAGTGCCGCTTGCGCGATGGCTCCGAGCCCGTGGGCGTGAACGGCCAGGAGGAACGACTGGATGTAGAGCCCCGCGTCGACCAGGGCGTACACGCCGAGGCTCGCGGGGACGGTGAGAATCGCGGCGTGCGGAGCGCCGAAGAACTCGAAGTCGCGGAGCATCTCGCGAGCAGAGCCGTCCCGGTCGCCGCGCTCGACCCCGACCGCCTCGTACAGCTGCCACCCGACCTCGCGTCGCCGCTCGCGGTAGACGCCCTCGTAACTCGGGGGGAACTCGAAGTCGCTGCCGAACCCGGTATCGGCCTCGATCGCCTTGCGGAGCGCGTCGAGAGCCGCCCCCGAGACGAGATCGACCTCCCAGGGCTGGGTGTTGCACCACGACGGAGTCCGCTGGGCCATCTGGAGGATGCGCGCGATCGTGGCGTCGGGGACCTCGGCCTCGTCGAAGCCGCGACAACTCCGGCGGTCGGCGAGCAGCCGGTCCAAGATGGCGATGTCCGTCGTCATGGCGTCACGGTAAGCCACCGGCGTTGCACGCGCGTTCCCGTGACGGCTCCGAGCCGTCATGATGGGATGAACATCCGAAACGAGCTGAGGAATCCCACATGAAGTTGGTTGACGGAGCCACGATGATCATGTCGGGCGGCAGCCGCGGCATCGGCGAGGCGATCGCGGTGCGCGCGGGCCGCGACGGAGCGAACGTCGCACTGCTGGCCAAGTCCGCGGAGCCGCACCCGAAGCTGCCCGGCACCATCTACACGGCGGCCAAGGCGATCGAGGACGCCGGCGGACACGCCCTCCCCCTCGTCGGCGACATCCGCGACGACGAGTTCGTGACCGAGGCCGTGGCGCGCACCGCCGAGCAGTTCGGTCGGATCGACATCGTGGTCAACAACGCGAGCGCGATCGACCTCTCGCGGACCGAGGACCTGCCGATGAAGAAGTACGACCTCATGACGCAGATCAACAGCCGCGGCGCCTTCCTGCTGTCCAAGCTCGCGATCGAGCATCTGCGCCGCTCGCCCAACCCCCACATCCTCACGCTCTCGCCGCCGATCCTCACCGACCCGAAGTGGTTCGGTCAGTACACCGGGTACACGATCGCGAAGTACGGGATGAGCCTGGTGACCCTCGGGCTCGCGGAGGAACTGCGCGCGGACGGCATCGCCGCGAACTCCCTGTGGCCGCGCACCGCGATCGATACCGCGGCCGTGCGCAACGTCGTCGGACCCGGGCTTCAGGCGTCGTCGCGGACGCCGCAGATCATGGCCGACGCCGCGCACGCGATCCTCACCAAGCCCGCGCGAGAGGTCACGGGGCAGTTCTTCATCGACGACGACGTGCTCGAGGCCGAGGGCGTCACCGACTTCTCGGCGTATCTCAACGGCGGGCGCGAGGAGGATCTGGTGCTCGACTTCTGGGTCGAGCCGAAGGGCGTCGTCGGCGCCGACCCCAGCAAGCGGATCTAGGAGCGCAGACCGGCCTGGACCGGGGTGCCCAGCTCGACCGTGCGAGACACCGTGCAGAGCCGGTCGTGCGAGCGGTCGATGGCCACTTCCAGCCGGTCGGCCGCCTGCCGCCCGGCCTCGTCGTCGGGGAACGTCACGTCGAAGCCGACGACGATGTCCTCGAGCCGGTTGCCGTCGTCGGCGACCTTCTTCACGCCGGAAACGACGATGTCGAACCGCTGCGGTTCGGACCGCTTGGTGGTCAGGTAGTCGACATCGATCGCCGTGCATCCCGCGATGGCGGCGAGCAACAGCTCGACCGGAGTGAAGTTGGTGTCGTCTCCTTCGCCGATCTCCAGGAAGCCGCCCCTCGGGTTCGTCACTCGGTAACGGGCCCGCTCGATCCGGGTGAGGTCGATCGTCCGCACGTTCTCGTCGCTCATGCCCAGATCGTGCCACGATGATCAGGTGCCCGCTGGAAGCCTGCTGACGGTCGCCATCGCGTTCACCGCCAATCTCGCGGTCGCCGTGGCGAAGTCGTTCGCCGCGGCAGTCACCGGCTCCGCCTCGATGGTGGCCGAGGCCGCCCACTCGTGGGCCGACACGGGCAACCAGGTGTTCCTCCTCGTCGCCGAGCGGCGCGGCGGACGCAGGCCGGACCGCCACCACCCCTACGGCTACGGTCGCGAGACCTACATCTGGTCGATGTTCGCGGCGTTCTGCCTGTTCACCGTCGGTTCGGTCGTCTCGATCATGCACGGTGTGCAGCAACTCACCGCGCCAGAGGAGGAGGCGAACTACACGATCGCCTACGTCGTGCTGGCGCTCGCGTTCGTCCTCGAGGGGTTCTCCTTCCTGCAGGCGCTCCGCGAGGCGAGCCGAGGGGGACGGCGACTGAAGCTGCGCACCCTGGCGTACGTGAGCCGGACGTCCAACCCGACGTTGCGCGCCGTGTTCGCCGAAGACTCCGCTGCGCTCGTCGGTCTCGTGCTCGCGGCGGGCGGGTTGGCACTCCACCAGGTCACCGGTCAAGCGATCTGGGATGCGATCGGCTCGATCGCTATCGGCCTGTTGCTCGGCTTCGTCGCCGTCTTCCTGATCATCCGCAACGGCGAGTTCCTCCGCGGCCAACGGGTCTCCGAGCGCACGCGTGCCGAGGTTCTGCGCCGGCTGCTGGATCGGCCGTCGGTCGAGCGGGTCACCTACCTGCACATCGAGTACGTCGGGCCATCGCAGCTGTTCCTCGTCGCCGCCGTCGACATCGTCGGCGACCGGCCCGAGCACCAGGTCGCCGAGCGACTGCGTGCGCTGGAAGCCGAACTGGAGCAGCACGAGAACGTCACCGAGGCGGTGCTGACGCTGGCCACCGCCGATGAGCGCAACCTCGTCCCCTGAACGAGACTGGCTGCATGACCCGCAGCCTGGTGACCGGCGCGACCGGTTACGTCGGCGGACGCCTCGTCCCCGAGCTCATCGACGCCGGACATGACGTCCGTGTGCTGGTGCGCGACCCGCGTAAGGCTCGCGGACACGCCTGGGCAGATCGCGTTGAGATCATCCAGGGCGACGCCACCTCGCCCGCGGATATCGCCCGCGCCATGGAGGGCGTGGATGTCCTCTACTACCTCCTGCACTCGATCAGCAGCGGCCGCGGTTTCGGCGCTACGGAACTCGAGATCGCCGAAGCGTTCGCCGAGGCGACCCGAGCGGCGGGAGCACGACGGATCGTCTACCTCAGCGGGATGGTGCCGCGCGACGAGGAGCTGTCGGAACATCTGGGCTCACGCTCGGTGGTCGCACAGACCCTGCTGGACTCCGGCGTGCCGACCGCCGTCCTCCAAGCCGGCGTGGTCATCGGTTCGGGCTCGGCAAGCTTCGAGATGTTGCGCTACTTGACCGAGCGACTACCCGTCATGGTCGCGCCTCGTTGGGTGCACACGCGAATTCAACCGATCGCCGTGCGCGACGTGCTCCGCTACCTGCGGCTCGCCGCCGATCTCCCCGCCGACGTCAACCGGCGCTTCGACATCGGCGGGCCCGACGTGGTCACCTACTTCGAGATGATGCAGCGGTATGCCGTGGTCGCCGGCCTCCCCCGCCGACGAGTGGTCCGCGTGCCCGTGCTGTCACCGTGGTGGTCGAGCCACTGGGTCGGTCTCGTGACGCCGGTACCGGCGTCACTGGCCCGGCCACTCGTCCAGAGTCTGCGCAATACGATCGTCGCGAGTGAACACGACATCGCCGACTACATCCCCGATCCGCCCGAAGGACTGACGGGCTTCGACCGGGCCGTCGAACTCGCGCTGACCAAAATCCGCGAACTCGACGTACCAACCCGGTGGAGCTCCGCTGCGACCGCGGGCGCCCCGAGTGAGCCGCTCCTGTCGGATCCCGACTGGGCCGGCGGGTCGCTCTACACCGACGAACGCAGTCGTGAGGTTGAGGCGTCCCCGGACCGGCTGTGGGAGGTGATCGAAGGGATCGGCGGGGAGAACGGGTGGTACTCCTGGCCCTTCGCCTGGCGGGTTCGTGGGCTGCTCGACCGCCTGGTGGGCGGGCCGGGATTGCGCCGGGGCCGGCGGGACCGTCAGAACCTGGCGGTGGGCGACGTCCTCGACTTCTGGCGGGTCGAGGAGACCGATGGTCACACGTTCCTGCGCCTTCGCGCAGAGATGCGCCTCCCCGGTCTCGCCTGGCTGGAACTGCGCGTGGGCTCGGACGAGGGCGGAACCACGACGTTCCACCAGCGGGCGCTGTTCCACCCGCGCGGGCTGCTGGGACAGGTCTACTGGTGGTCGGTGTGGCCGTTCCACGGCATCGTGTTCGGCAGCATGCAGCGCAACGTGGCCCACGCCGCCGAGACCGGGCGCGACGTCAGAGCAGCGTGATGCGGTAGGAGAACTGCAGCCGCTCGCCGACCGGAACGATCGCGTTGCCCGGCTTGTCGAGGAAGTCGCCGGCGAAGTCGTGCGGCGCCGGCAGACCGCGCCACGCCTCGAGACAGAGGAAATCGGCTCCTGGCTTGGTCCACAACGTCACGCCCGTGAAGCCCTCCCACTCGATCCGCACCCCGCGGCCCGTCGACGCCAGGTAGGTCAGGCCGTTGCTGACGACGCTCGGCATGATGACGGCGCCGTCCTCGAACAGCGTGTCGGTCAGGCCGATGCGGCGGTCCTCGCCGACGAGCGAGGGGTACTCCTCGTCGGTGAGCAGGTTGTCGACGACGCGTCGGTACGGCCCGTGCTCGGGCTCGTCGAAGCGCACCTCGTGCAAGGTGCGCCGAGCGTCGGGCTCGAGCGGCCAGGCGAACGCCGGGTGGAACCCGAGTGAAAACGGCATCGGAACGTCGCCGCGGTTCTCGACGTCGTAGGTGATGGAGACCGACAGGTCCTGCGCCTCGTAGGTCACGGCGAGCGCGAAGTCGTACGGGAAGCGCTCGCGGGTCTCGTCGTCGGCAGCGAGCACAAAGCTGACGCGCGACTGATCGGCGTCCACGACATCGAAGGTTCTGTTGCGGGCGAACCCGTGCTGCGACATCGGGTAGTGCTGGCCGCGCACGGTGATCGTGTCGTCCGGGACCCGGCAGATGATCGGAAAGAGCACCGTCGCATGGCGCGGCCACTCCGGGCCGGCCTGCCACAGGTACTCGTGGCCGTCGCCGTCGAGCAACGACTGTGGCTCAGCGCCCTCGGGTGACACGGCAAGGGTCACGTGCTCCCCGCGCACGACGATGTGCTCCGCATTCATGGTTCGACCGTAGGCCCTTATCGCGGCCACGGCCATCGCCGAATGACGTTCGGTGAGCGAGGTCACGAAGCGCCTAGCCTGCGACGCGCGAGGCGAGCTCGCGGCCAAGAACCCGTACCGTGGGCATATGGAGTTCCGATACCTCGGCAACAGCGGACTGAAGATCAGCGAGATCATCTACGGCAACTGGTTGACCCACGGCTCCCAGGTCGAGAACGACGTCGCGAAGGCGTGCGTCCGGGCTGCGCTCGACGCCGGCATCACCAGCTTCGACACTGCCGACGTCTACGCCAACGGGGCCGCCGAGACGGTGCTGGGCGAGGCGCTGGCGCACGAACGGCGGTCCTCGCTCGAGATCTTCACCAAGGTGTACTGGCCGACGGGGCCGGGCGGACCCAACGACACCGGGCTCTCGCGCAAGCACATCATGGAATCGATCGACGCGTCCTTGACGAGGCTGCGCACCGACTACGTCGACCTCTACCAAGCGCACCGCTACGACTACGAGACACCGCTCGAAGAGACGATGCAGGCGTTCGCGGACGTGGTGCGGCAAGGCAAGGCGCTGTACATCGGCGTGAGCGAGTGGACCGCGGACCAGATCCGGGCCGGCCACGCGCTGGCTCACGACCTCGGCATCCAGCTCATCTCCAACCAGCCGCAGTACTCGATGCTGTGGCGCGTGATCGAGGAGCAGGTGGTGCCGACCTCGCGTGACCTCGGCATCTCGCAGATCGTCTGGTCGCCCATCGCCCAGGGCGTCCTGACCGGCAAGTACCCGCCCGGCGGCGAACTGCCGCAAGGATCGCGCGCGACCGATGAGAAGGGCGGGGCCGACATGATCCAGCGCTTCATGAACGACGAGACGCTGCGCGCCGTCCAGGAGTTGGCGCCGATCGCCGAACAGCAGGGCATGACGATGGCGCAGCTCGCGATCGCCTGGGTGCTGAGTCACGACAACGTCGCCGGCGCGATCATCGGCGCCTCGCGTCCAGAGCAGGTCGAGTCCAACGTCGAGGCCGCCGGGCGGACGCTGGAGCCGGAGGTGCTCGACGCGATCGACGAGGTGCTCGGCGACCTTCCCGAGACCGATCCGTCGCAGACGAAGTCCCCGGCGACGCGCGTGGTGTGATGCGCGCGAACGCGACGAGAACCAGAAGGTCTCCGTCGCTCGTGGTGGCGGCCGCGGTCGTGGTCGTTGCACTGCTGGCGCTGGCGGTGTCGACCGAACGGGGGCAGGCGGAGCTCGAGGACCTGCTGCCCGTGCTCGCCGCGCCGCAGACGGCCGGCGACCGGGTTCCCGAGGGTGTCGATCTCGCCACGCTCGGCGCTCTCGAACCGGACTCGGTACGGCGGGTCGAGGGACGCGACAGTGATGCCCAGTACTGGGTGGGAACGACCGCGTCCAACGAGGTGTGCCTCATCCTTCACCTTCCGGAGAATGATGGCGCCACGGCATCGTCGTGCGCGCCCGTCAGCTCGTTCGACGAACGCGGTGTGCCGATCAGGGTCTCGGGGACGGGTGGGTCGGCCGAGGCGTATCTGCTGCCCGCCGATGTCGACACGTCGACGTTGCCTCCGGCGCTGATCGAGGTCACCGGGCCGGCCGGCGCCGTCGGGGCCACCCTCGTGTCGCCGCGGCCCGGAGCCGCCGGCAGCCTGCAGCCGACCCAGCTGGAGCGACGCGGCGGCGACTCCTTCGCGTTCGTTCCGCTGCGATGACCGGGGACGCTCTCGGGGACTGCGCGCAGTAATCTGGACGTATGAAGCCCTGGGTCGATCTGTACGACGTTCCCGGGGAGGTGGACATCCCGGACGAGCCGGTGTTCGCTGCGATGGATCGGGCCGTGAAGCGCTGGCCCGAACGGGTGGCCGTCGATTTCCTCGGCGCCACCACGACCTACGCCGAGCTCGCTGAGCGCATCGCCCGCGGAGCCGCCGCGCTGCGAGAGCTGGGAATCGGACCGGGTGACCGGGTCTCGCTGGCGATTCCCAACTCGACGTCGCACGTCGTCGCGTTCTACTCCGTGGTGAGCCTCGGCGCGATCGCGGTCGAGCACAATCCCACGTACACCGAGGCCGAGCTGAACCATCAGTTGACGGTGAGCGGGTCGACGGTCGTCCTGGCGTGGCAACACATCGCCGAACGCGTCGTCGACGCGGCTCGCGGCACCGAGGTGCGCGAGGTCGTCTGCGTCGACATCGCCAAGGACCTGCCGTTCCGATCGCGGCTCGCGCTCAAGCTCCCCCTCCCGCCCGCACGCCGCATGCGCGCCAAGCTCACCGCGCCGCGGCCCGCCGGCACCTTGGACTGGCACGACCTCGCCGAGTCGGCCGGACGGATCTCGGAGCGCCCGACGATCGCCGCGACGGACCCGGCGCTGTTCCTCTACACCGGCGGCACGACCGGCACGCCCAAGGCAGCGATCCTCACGCACCGCAATCTCGTCGCCAACGTGCGCCAGGGGGCCGCGTGGGCGAACTTCACCGAGGGCACCGAGACCGTGTACGGGGCGCTGCCGTTCTTCCACGCGTTCGGCCTCACGTTCTGTCTCACCTTGCCGGCGCACATCGGCGCCACCGTCGTGGCGTTCCCGCAGTTCGACACCGCGATGGTGCTCGACGCGCTGCAACGTCGCCCGGCGACCTTCCTTCCCGGCGTCGCGCCGATGTTCGCTCGGCTCCTGGAGCAGGCAGCCGCCACGGGAGCCACCGAGCGACTGGCGTCCATCCGTCTCGGTTTCGCCGGGGCGATGCCGATCACCACCGAGGTCGTCGAGCGCTGGGAGGCGGCGACCGGCGGGCTGCTGATCGAGGGATACGGCATGACCGAGTGCTCCCCCATCGCGCTCGGCAACCCCGTGTCGGCGAAGCGCCGGCCCGGAACGCTGGGCCTCCCCTTCCCCAACACCGAGATCAAGGTCGACGGCGAGGACGGCCGCGGTGAACTGCTCATCCGCGGGCCCCAGGTGTTCGCCGGGTACTGGCAGCTCCCGGAGGAGACCGCGCAGCAGTTGCAGCCGGACGGCTGGCTGCGGACCGGCGACATCGTCGACCTCGGCGAGGACCACTGGGTCACGCTCGCCGACCGCATCAAGGAGCTCATCCTCGTCGGCGGCTTCAACGTCTATCCCTCGCAGGTCGAGGACGTGCTGCGCGGCATGAACGCGATCGAGGACGTCGCCGTCGTCGGCCTGCCGAACGGCTCGGACGAACTCGTCGCCGCGGCCGTCGTCGTGCGCGAGGGACATCACCCGCCCAGCCTCGACGAGGTGCGCGCCCACGCCGAGCAGACGCTCCCCCGTTACGCGCTACCCCGGCGCATCGTCGTCGTCGAGGAACTGCCTCGCTCCCAGCTCGGCAAGGTCATGCGCCGCCTGGTGCGCGACCAACTGGTCGGCTGACGAGAACGGCCCCGGTGCTGCTGCACCGGGGCCGTCGTCATTGCCGCGTCAGGCGAAGTTCTCGCCCTTGGCCGCCTTGTCGAGCAGCAGCTTCGGCGGAGCGAAACGCTCACCGTACTTCTGCGCCAGCTCCTGCGCGCGCTCGGTGAACGCCTGGATGCCGATGCGTCCGTCGGCGGCCTCGTAGCCGTTGACGTACTGCAGCGCACCGCCGTGCAGGGGCGGGAAGCCGATGCCGAAGATCGAGCCGATGTTGGCGTCGGGGACGGTGCGCAGCACACCCTCCTCGAGGCAGCGGATCGTCTCGATGCTCATGATGAACGTCAGACGCTCCTGGATGTCCTCCAGCGGGACGTCGGCGCCCTCGGAGACGAAGTGATCCCACAGGCCGGGCCACAGGTACTTCTTGCCGTCCTCAGGGTACTCATAGAAGCCGGCACCGGCGGCCTTGCCCTTGCGGCCGAGGTCGACGAGCTTGTTGATGACGTCCATCGCGGGGCTGTCGGGGAACGCCTTGCCCTCGTCCTCGGCCGCCTTCTTGGCCTCGGCGTTGATCTTCTGCGGCAGCGTCAGCGACACCTCGTCGATCATCGCGAGCGGCTGTCCCGGGAAGCCCGCGAGCGAGGCAGCGCGCTCGATGCGCACGGGGTTGACGCCCTCGCCGAGCAGCTGCGCGCCCTCCATGACGAGCGTGCCGAACACGCGCGACGTGAAGAAACCGCGGCTGTCGTTGACGACGATCGGGGTCTTCTTGATCTGCTTGGTGTAGTCGATCGCACGGGCGATGGCCTCGTCGGAGGTCTTCTCGCCGACGATGATCTCCACGAGCTGCATCTTGTCCACCGGGCTGAAGAAGTGAATGCCGATGAAATCCTCGGGACGCTTGACGCCCTGGGCGAGCAGCGTGATGGGCAGCGTCGAGGTGTTGGAGCCCAGCAGCGCGTCGGGCTTGACGATCGGCTCCAGCTCGTTGAACACCGAGTGCTTGAGCTCGACCGACTCGAAGACCGCCTCGACCACGAAGTCGCAGCCCTCGAGGTCGGCGTAGTCGGCCGTGGGGGTGATGCGTTCGAGGATGTCGTCGCGCTGATCCTCGGTCATCCGGCCGCGGCCGACCTGCTTGTCGAGCAGCTTGCGGCTGTAGTCCTTGCCCTTCTCGGCCGCCTCGAGCGAGACATCCTTGAGCACGACCTCGATGCCCACCTTGGCCGACACGTACGCGATGCCCGCGCCCATCATGCCGGCGCCCAGGATGGCGAGCTTGGTGGCCTTGGTCGGGGGCACGCCCTCGGGACGCGACTTCCCGGCGTTGATCGCGCCGAGGTCGAAGAAGAACGCCTGCGTCATGTTCTTGAACTGCTGGCCGATGAGCAGGCTCACCAGGTAGCGCGATTCGATGCGGCTCGCCGTCTCGAAGTCGACCTGCGATCCCTCGACGGCGGCGCTCATGATCGCCTTCTGCGCCTTGTAGTCCGCGCCCTTGAGCTGCTTGCGCAGGTTGGCCGGGAAACTCGGCAGGAACGCCGCGAACTTCGGCGACGAAGGCGTGCCGCCGGGGATCTTGAAGCCCTGACGGTCCCACGGCTGCTTGGCCGCGTCCTCGCTGTCGGCGTTGGCCTCGATCCAGCGCTTGGCCGCCGCGAGCAGCTCCTCGGCCGGAACGATCTCGTCGATGAGGCCGATGTCGAGCGCCTTGGCCGGCTTCATCCGCTGACCCTGCAGCAGGATCTTCATGAGCGCGTCCTGGATGCCGAACAGACGCACGGTGCGGGTGACGCCGCCACCACCGGGCAGCAGGCCGAGGGTGGACTCGGGCAGGCCGATCTCGTAGTTGCCCTCAGCGGCGATGCGGTGATGCGTGGCCAGGGCGATCTCGAGTCCGCCACCGAGCGCCGCGCCGTTGATGGCCGCGACGACCGGCTTGCCGAGCGTCTCGAGCTTGCGCAGAGCCGCCTTGATCGACTCGACGTTCTCGAACAACGCCTCGGCGTCCTCGGGCTTCGCCTGCGTCATGAGCTTGAGGTCGCCGCCGGCGAAGAAGGTCTTCTTCGCGCTCGTGACGATGACGCCCCGGACGTTCTCGATCTCGCCGGCCAGACGGTTGACCGCGGCCTCCATCGAGGCGCGGTAAGTCTCGTTCATGGTGTTGGCGTTCTGGTTGGGATCGTCGATCGTGAGGGTGACGATCCCGTCGGCCACGTCGTAGCGGACCGCGTCGTTGTTGGTCATGCGTTCTCTCCTGAAGAAATCTCGGTCCGGCTCAGATGCGCTCGACGATGGTGGCGACGCCCATGCCGCCACCGATGCACAGCGTGGCCATGCCGTAACGCTTCTGGCGGCGGTGCAGCTCGTCGACGAGCGTGCCGAGGATCATCGCGCCGGTGGCGCCGAGCGGGTGACCCATCGCGATCGCGCCGCCGTTGACGTTGGTCTGCTCGTGCGGGTAGTCGCCGAGGTCACGCATGAGCTTCATCGCGACGGCGGCGAACGCCTCGTTGATCTCCACCAGGTCGATGTCCTCGATCGTGAGGCCGGCCTTCTTGAGCGCCTTGTGGCAGGCGGGACCGGGGCCGGTGAGCATGATGGTGGGCTCGGAGCCGACGACGGCGGTCGACACGATCCGCGCACGCGGCGTGAGCCCGTGGCGTTCGCCCGCGGCCTCGCTGCCGACGGCGACGAGCGCGGCACCGTCGACGATGCCCGAGCTGTTGCCGGCGTGGTGGACGTGATTGATGCGCTCCACGTCCGTGTACTTCTGGAGCGCGACGGCATCGAAGCCGCCGAGGTCGCCGATGTCGGCGAAGGACGGCTTGAGGCTCGAGAGCGACTCGACGGTGGTGCCCTCGCGGACGAACTCGTCGTGGTCGAGCACGGTGAGGCCGCTCTGGTCCTTGACCGGGATGATCGACCCGCCGAAGTAGCCGTTGGCGATGGCCTTGGCAGCGCGGGCCTGCGACTCGGCGGCGAACGTGTCGACGTCCTCGCGGCTGTACCCCTCGATCGTGGCGATGAGGTCAGCACCGATGCCCTGGGGCACGAAGTACGTGTCGAGCGCGGTGGCCGGGTCCATGGCCCAGGCGCCGCCGTCCGATCCCATCGGCACGCGGCTCATCGACTCGACGCCACCGGCGAGGATGAGGTCCTCCCAGCCGGACTTGACGCGGGCCGCAGCCTGATTGACGGCTTCGAGGCCGGAGGCGCAGAAGCGGTTGAGCTGCACGCCGGCCGTCTCCTGGGCGAAACCGGCCTTGAGCACGGCGGTGCGAGCGATGTCGGCGCCCTGGTCGCCGACGGGCGAGACCACGCCGAGGACCACGTCGTCGACAGCGGTCGGATCGAGCGAGGGGTGGCGGGTCTTGATCTCATCGAGGAGTCCGGTGACGAGATCGATGGGCTTGATCTCGTGGAGGGACCCGTTCTTCTTGCCGCGCCCGCGCGGGGTGCGGATGGCGTCGTAGACGAAAGCTTCGGTCATGACCGTCCTCGTTCGTGGGTAGAGACACTGGCGCCGCCGAGGGGGCGTGCGCCGCTGTTCTCGATTGTGACACCATTACTGTCAAAGTGGTAGCGCCGGGGTGAAAGAAGAGGGACGCAACGATGTCGAACGGGGATCTCGCCGAGAATCTGAGCGTGGAGCAGCTGGCCTCCCGCGTCGGCATGACGGTGCGGACCGTGCGCTTCTACGCCGGACGCGGCTTGATCCCCGCGCCGCGGCGCGAGGGCCGGCATGTGTTCTACGGGCCGGACCACATCGCCCGGCTGGAGCTCGTGCGCGAACTGCAGGCCCACGGCTTCACCCTGGCGGCGATCGAGGGGTATCTGGAGAAGATCCCCGAGGACGCCTCCCCCGCTCAGGTGGCACTGCACCGCACCCTGCTCGCGCCCTGGATGCCCGAGCTGCCCGAGACCCTCACCCGCGCACAACTGGTCAAGCGCGCCGGTCGCGAACTCAGCGACGACGACCTCGACCTGCTCGTCGCGCTCGGCATCGTCGAACCGACGCCGACCGAGGACGTCTTCAGCGTCGCGTCGGCTCATCTCGGCGTCGGTGTGGGCCTGCTGGAGATCGGCATGCCGCTGGAGGCCGCGCACGAGGCCCGCCGCATCTTCACGGACCACGGCCAGCAGATCGCCCACGATCTCACCGAACTCTTCCGCACCTCGGTCTGGCCGAAGATGAAGGAGTCCGGCCAGACCGAAGGTGCGACGGCGATCATCGAGCGGTTCAAGCCGCTGACGATCGCCGCCCTCGTCACGGCCTACGAGCAGGCCGTGGACGAGATGAAGCGCGAGACCATACGACGGCGCCGCTGACCGCCAGCGCGGCAGCGAGCGCGAGCAGCTCGGGAGACGTACCGGAGCCCACCCGCGGCAGGGCACCCTCCTGGGTATCGAGGCTAACCGGGACGTACGCCATGATGATCCCGGACTGGGAATCGATGAGGGCGATGTGGTGATCACCGCTCACATCGCCCGGGAGGTCGACCGTGGCGGTGCCGTCCGCGCTGACCGGCACCGTCCCAAGCTGGCGCGGCGTGGAGCGCAAGATGGCGAGCAGATCCGCGTTCCCGCGCTCGACCCGCTCAACCGCCTTCTGGTGCTGCTGGTTGGCCTGCATCCGCTTTTCCCGCTCGGTCTGCGGCATGGACTGCATGGCCCGTTCCATCGCGCGGCGCTGCGCCTCGAGGTTGAGCTGGATCTGCGCCTGCCGTTCGGTTTCGATCCGCCGGAGAAGCTCCAGCTGCGCCTGCTTGAGGTGGTCGTCGCCGAACGCCTCTCGCTGCTTGTCCAGCATCCGGTCCATCTGCTCGGCGATGTGGTCCTCGCGCTGCGAGCGGATCGCGTCGAGCAGATCCTCACCCTGCGCGATGATGTCGTCGACCGAGGGCACCGGCGGGGCCGGCGGCGGCGTGGGCTCCGGCGTGGGGGTGGGAGTGGCCTCGAGGGTCAACGTCGCGGCCACCTCCCCGGCGGCGCTTCGAAGCGTGACGTCGTGCTCGCCGGCCCAGGTGGACGGGAACTCCACTCGGCCGTCCGGCCCTGCCGGGGCTTCGCCCTGTTCCACACCGTCGACCGACAGCGTGACGGGTCGGCCGGGCTCGAAACCGCTGCCGACGATCGTCGATCCGGTGGCAGTCAACTCGAGCACGGTCACCCGGAGCTCGGTGCTGACCAGGCGCTCATACTGCCCGCCCTCGAGCCACACCTCGTACGTTCCGGGCTCCATCAGCTCGGGAACCTCGATCCGCGTGGAGACGGTGCCGTCCTGGCCCACGACCTCCGGAGGGACTTCGTACTGTTCGAAGCGCGGGTACACCGTCAGCTGCGGAGGCAGGCCACGGCCCGTCAGCTCCACGCCCTCGGACTGCAGCGTTTCGCTCGTCGCCCAGGCCGGACTGACCGTCAAGGTGGGGGCCTGCTCGGGCGCGGCCGACGCTGGAACCATCACTGCCATCAGGGTCGCCGCAAGGGCGATCACGAAGAGTCGAGTCTTGAGCACGCCGACCATTGTGACAGAACAAATTTGTCCGTAGGGTGAATGGTGCAGATCCGTCGAGCAAAGCTCCGCAGCAACGACCGCACCGAGTCCTCCGAGAATTGCTGAACACATTTGTTCGCCCTATAGTCGAACCGTGGCCAAGAAAACGATTGAAAAGTTCTTCTCCGATATCAGCGGCGAAGAGATCGAAAGCGGAACTCCGACTCTCACCTTTGCCTTCGACGGCACGTCGTACGAGATCGACGTCACCGAAAAGGAAAAGGACGAGATCGAGAAGGCCTTCGCCCCGTACATTCGGGCGGGCCGTAAGTCGAACAGCGCAGCAAGCGCTCGCCGTCGCGGTCGCCGATCCGGTGGCTCGTCGAATTCGGGCTCGCAGGCGAAGGAAGTTCGCGCCTGGGCCAAGGAGCAGGGGATCGACGTGCCGGCGCGCGGTCGTATTCCTGCCGACATCCTCGAGAAGTACAACGCGGCGAACTGAATCCGGCGCCAGTGGGGCCCCAGCTCGACGAGCTGGGGCCCCACTGGCATTTCCCCTCGGTTTATGAGGGCTGACGGCGACCGGATATCCGCTGCAGAAGAACCGCGCCCGCCGCGAGCAGCACCGCCGCGAGACCGAGCGCTTGCGGCGCGACGGCGGCCCCGACGTTCGGCAACGTCACGGGCGCGACCGCTGGCTGGTCGATCGGGTCCGGCGTCGCCACTGCTTCCACCACCGTGAACTGCGCCGACGAGACTTCACCGACCGCCGGGCCCACCTCGGTGGCGCCCGTGCTCCCGACCACGTACACCGTGTACGTCTGCCCGACCTGAAGCCGCTGCACGATGGACTCGGCGAGCCGCAACGACGCCCTGCCGTCGTGACCCACCGCAGCCCGTTCCTGCGCCGGGAGGGCTTCGAGCATCTGCCCTGCGGCGTCGCGAACAGTGACGTGGATGAAGTCAGGCGCCGGTGCGCCCCCGGGGACGAGTAAGCCCTCAGCGGTCACGGTGACGCCTGCCGCCAGCCGGTTCTCGGGGACCGGGTTGGGCGCTACCGTGACCGGAAAGGTGTCGGCGACGACGGTGAAGTCGGCGGTGAGGCGCGTCCCATCGCCGAGCACCACGAGAATCTCGTACGTTCCCGGGTCCAGGCGCAACGGCACCCATCCGGACATGAGTGCGTCACCGTTCCGTTCCAGCGGCCCGATGCGCTGACCGGCGATGAACAGTTCGCCCGTCGCGCTTTGGTCGGTTGCCAGAACGTTGACCGGAATTCCGACGTAGTGCAGCGACGAAGCGGTATACGTCCACTGGGTGAAGATGAACGGTTCTTCGATGCCGATGAGAAGGGTTTCGCTGTGCGCCGTTCCCACCAACTCGACGGTGACGACGCTTCCCGCGGTCACGGCGAATCCCTCGACGTGATAATCGAGACGTCCCGCTGCGGATGCGGCGGTCGTCGCGACGGTGTTGCCGTCGACCTCGATGGTCACGTCCTCGTTCGAAGTGAAACCCTCGGCACTCACGGTGTATCCGTCAGCCTCGAAGGCTCGTGGATTCACGTAGATATGCGGCTCGCCCGCAGGTCCGGGCCCTCCCAACGCGCCGATGTCCGGCGGCCCGGCGTGCTCCGCGTGTGCCGACACCGGCAGCACAACGGACAGCACCGCGATGGCCACCATTGCGACGATTCGCCTCACAGCTCTCCCCAATTCTCGGCAAACTGCGACCAGCCTAAACGCTTCAGCCGCCGCGAACTGAGATATGCCGGTATTCAGCCCGAACGCCGCGAGGCCCGCCCCGCGGCCGCTCCCAGGACGAGGGCGAGCAGGCCGAGCACGGGCAGCCACACCAGCGGCCCGCCGACGCGCGGTACGCCTGCCGCATCGGTGGAGTCCGACACCGCGTTGACGATCAATCGCGTCGTGGTCGTGGCTGCCAGGTAGTTGGAATCGCCGGAGTAGTCGACGGTGAGGTCGCGCGATCCCGATGCGAGCGTGCGCGGCAGGGCACACGACGTGTCCGGGAGCGTGACGACGCACAGCACCTCGTCGCCGTGCCGCACGGTCACCGTGCCGGTCGCGTCCACGGCGTCCACCCCGACCTCCAGGGCGGCCGCGGTTCCCTCGTCCGTCTCGACCCGGTCGGGGGCGATCACCTCGACGGGGGCGCGCTCGATGCTCAGCTGGAAGGTGACCGACGCGCCCTCATGGTTGGCGTCGCCGGAGTAGTGCGCCACCACCTCCTCGTCACCGGCTCTGAGGCGGCCGTCGACGACGCAGGAGTCCTCCCCTGCCGGGTAGGTGCAGAGCTGCTCGCCGCTGCCGGCAAGCGCGAAGCTCACCGTGCCGCCGGCGGCCTCCGGAACTCCGAGAACAGCGAGCTCGGGCTCCTGGCCGTACACGCTCCGAACGTCGTCGGCCTGAAGCACCGGTGATGCCTTGGCGACCTCGAGGGTCGCCATCACCGTCGCAGGCTCGTGGTTCGCGTCGCCGCTGTAGTGAATCGTCAGCGGATACGTGCCGGCAGGCAGCAGCACGGGAGAGGCCAGCGCCGACGCCGCTGACGGGCTGTACCGCGACTCAGGAGCGATACCGCCGGCGACGCAGTGGTCGGCGGTCGTCACGTCGTAACGGCACAGCTCGGTGCCATCGACCGAGAAGGCGACAGTTCCGGTCGCGGTCTCGGGCAGCGGCAGGCTGAACTGCGCATCGGTACCGTAGACCGTTTCCGCATCCTTCGGTGCCGGTGCGACGGCCGCCCGGGTGACGGTCAAGGTGCCCAGGCTGCCGTCGGCCGAGGCGGTGGTCGCGTCGCCGGAGTAGGCCGCCGTGAGCGGGTAACTCCCGGCAGCGAGCACCTGGTCAGCCACGCAGCTGTCGCCGGGCAGGGTGATCGTGCACAGCGTCTGGTCGCCGCTGGTCACCGTGATCGTGCCCGTGGCGTCCGCGACGTCCAGGGCGGCACCGACGACGATGTCGTCGCCGTAGGCGACCGACGGGGTGACCGGAGCGCCGGTCACTGTGGCCGGGCGGCGGGAGACCTCAAGCGTTCCCGCCGACGATGTCGACCCGGTCCAGTTCGCATCGCCGGAGTACACGGCGACGACGTCGTACGCGCCCACGTCGAGCGAGGTCGATGTGGCGCAGGAGAGTTCGGGGAGGGTGGCCGAACACAGCGTCTGGTCACCGGCCCGGAAATCGACGGTCCCGCTCACGGCATCGGGAAGCCCGGTCGCGGTGAGCGTCGCCGCGCTGCCGATGCTCACTGTGGCGGGGTCGATCTCGATGCCGACGGCCGTGGCGCCGGTGGCAACCGTGCCGGTGAACGTGTGCTCGTGCTCGCCTCCGCGATTCGACGCCCGGATGGTGACGCTGTAGGGGCCGGCGCTGGTGGGCGTTCCGGTGATCGCGCCGGTCGAGGCGTCGAGGTGCACACCGGCCGGGAGTGCGCCGGCGACGATGGCGTAGGTGGGCGGCGGGTTTCCGGCGTCCGCGGGGGCGACCGTCGCGGTCGCAGCGGAACCGACCGTGAAGTCGCCGAGCGTCTCCGCACCAGAGTAGGCCGGAGCAATGAGCAGTTCCAGGACGCTCGTGCCGACGGCGTTCGTCATGCCGACAAGATCGAAGAAGTTGGTCGACGACAGCTCGAGCGGCGCCGATCCGTCGACGGTGAAGCTGGTCGAGATGACGCAATTGCTCGCAGCGCCGACTGCACCGCGGGACAGGGTCCCGGTGATGATGTCGCCGTTGCGCCCGAAGGAGTAGCTGCCACCGCAGTTGGTACTCGCCACTGTGGGCGTCAATCCGGAGGGGTAGTTCAGCGCGAATCCGAGGTCGCCGTGCCCGACCGTGTCGGTGTTCTCGATGGAGACATCCAGCTTCGCCGTGCCGCCCGACATCACAGCATCACGATCGAAGCCCGCGGTGAGGTTCACGCCTTTGAGGTTCACGGTCTGCAGAAGCGCCGCCGATTGAACGCCAGGGCTCGAGCCGAGGTTCCACTGCATCATCAGGCCCGCGTCGTGAACGTCTCGCTCGGCGAAGAAGCCGAGGTCTCGACCTTCCTGGACGATCGGATACGGCTCGGCAAAGTGCTGGGCGGTCGCGCCGTCGAAGGGCTTGGAACCGGGGACCTCGCGGAATCCGAACTGGATTCCCGAAGCGGGGTTGACCGAGAACACCGAGCGGACCGGCGACGTGAGCATGACGCCCTCACCGACATCGGAGTCGCCGGGCGCCGTGTCGCCGCCGAGGTAGAACTTCACCGGGGCGGCGTTGCCGTCGGGGATCACGAACTCGTACGAGTCGGTGACGAAGCTGTTCGGATAGGTGTAGCTGACCGTACGGGTCATGACGTAGGTCAGCCCCTCCTTGACCGCCGTGTACCGCAACGTCGCCGCGCCGCTGCCCCGATCGGTTGTTCTGGGTCCGACGGCGACCGCACCGGACATCGAGAGGATCTCGATCGAGTTCCAATCGGCGGACGTACCCGCCGGACCAGCCTGGCCGAACAGCTCCCCACCGATGTTGAGCATCGGGGCACCGGCACTGCAGCAGTACTGGTCGGTACCGCGGAAGTAGGGACGGTCTTGACCGATCCCGTCGGCATTGATGGTGAACCGGAGCCCGTCGGAGCCGTCGGCGGACACACCGCCACCCGGGTTGAGCGTGACCGAGGGCTGGCCACCCTGCCCGAAGGACGCCGTACTCGGCGACGCTCCGATCCCTACCAAGGACATCGTCACGATGGCGGACAGCAACGTCGCGACAGCAAAACGGCGCACGATCTCGGTTCTCCCAACCCTCTACCCCGACCCGGGCAGGAGCGTAGCGCATCTATGACCATGATGTTCACGCGATGCAAAGATTGCGGCTCCACTTCCGCGCTCACTAGGCTTGGCAGGTGGCCATCCGTGGAGCTGTTGCGGTCGGCGTGGGAATGCTCGCGCTGGGCACGGCGGTGCTGGTCGTGCTCGCCATGCAGCAGCCCCCGACGCCCGAACAGGCCGGCACCGGCGTGACGCCGCTGACCGCGACGCCGCGCACCCCGCAGACGGAGCCGCCGGTCACCGCGCCCGCGGAACGCTCGCTGGTGTTCATCGGCGACGAGCACCTCGACGAGTGGGCGCCCGCGGCCGGGCGGGAGTTGGCCGCGGACGTGCGAGTCGAATCCGGCGTCACGCTGCTCGAGGAACCCACCGTGGCCGACGTGCTGACCGGCGCTCCCCCGGATGTCGTGGTGCTCAGCGTCGGCACAGCCGACGTCGCGTGGGCCGACGACTTTCAGTTCGGCCTGACCGAGGCGGTCGATGCCGTGCAATCGGCCTGGCCCGATGCCCACCTGGTACTGATGCAACCCGCCTGGACCGACCCGGGCGATCTGGAAGCGGAGAAGAACGAGATCACCGAGCAGGTGGCCGCGGCACAGGGCGCGACGTACCTGGACGCGAACGCGACCGCGACCGACTTCGTGGCGGCGTGGAACGCCGCGGGCCTCTAGACCGACTCCTCGCTTCCCGCCTGAGAAACACCGTTGAGCCGATGCGGAAAGCGCTCGACGTTCGCCTCTCGCAGCGATTCAGGAAGCGCCCACTCGGGGAATCCTTGGTAGCAGACAGGGCGCAGGAAGCGATTCACCGCTCTCGAACCGACCGACGTCGTGCTCGCTGCTGAGGTCGCAGGAAAGGGGCCCCCGTGGACCATGGCATCGGACACGCGTACACCAGTGGGCCAGCCGTCGAAGATGACGCGACCGGCGAAAGACTCCAGTTTCGGAACGAGCAGACGGGCAGCGTCCTCATCACCGTTTCCGACATGAAGACTGGCGGTGAGTTGTCCGGTCATGACCTCCGCGACGCGCTCAAAGTCCCTTGTATCCCGACAACGCACGACGAGTGCTAGCGGCCCGAACACCTCGTCTTGAAACTCTGGCCGCGCTACGAAGGTGTCCGCGTCGGTGCCGAAGATGCACCCGGCGACATCGTTGGGCCCGGAGGCATCGCCGGGGGGAGCCACAGCCAAGGGGATCAACTCCGGGTTGGTCGCGCGCGCCTGCGCATCCGCCTCGAAGGCCCGGTGAATTCTCGAAGAGAGCATCGGCTGAGCTGCCAGCTTGAGCAGCGCATGCCGTGCGGCCTCAAGGAAGCGCTCCGCATCCACGCCGTCCTCCAGGACCAGAAGCCCTGGGTTGGTGCAGAACTGACCGGCGCCGAGGGTCAACGAGTTCACGAAGTCTGTCGCGATCTCCTCGGCCCGTTCGCGAAGGGCGTTCGGAAGGAGAAAGCAAGGATTGACTGAACTCATCTCGGCGAAGACCTGGATGGGCTCGGTTCGGTCTGCAGCGGCGCGGGCGATCGCCAGCCCGGCTGCTTGAGATCCGGTGAACCCGACCGCGCGGATGTGTTCATTCAAGACCAGCGCCCGCCCGACGTCTCGTCCGGGCCCCACGATCATGGAGAAAACTCCCGCCGGCAGCTCACACTCCTCTACGGCGCGCGCCACGGCTGCTGCGACCAGCTCGCTGACCCCAAGATGCGCCTCGTGCGCTTTGACCACCACGGGGCAACCTGCCGCAAGGGCCGAAGCGGTATCACCGCCTGCGACGGAGAACGCCAACGGGAAGTTCGATGCTGCGAACACCGCGACCGGGCCGATGCCGACCGAACGACTCCGCAGCTCCGGCCCGGTTCGGTCCGCGTGGTCGATGCGGAGGTCGAACGGACTTCCTTCAAGAACGAGATCTGCGAAGTGCCGCAATTGGCCGGCCGTCCGTGCGATCTCGCCTTCCAGTTTGCCCGAGGCGAACCCCGTCTCTTGTGCGCCACGGGCCACGATCTGCGCGGCATCTCGCTCGATCTCCTCGGCGATGGCGCGCAAAAATTGAGCCCGACGTTCGACGGGTACCGCCCGATACGCCACGAAAGCACGGGCTGCTGCTGCGCACACTTCGGCGATGTCCCGGAAGTCGGCGGCTGCGTACTCGGGGTCGAGTTCTTCGCCGGTGCGGGGATCCCGCGAGCGGAGACGGGTCGACGAACTGCCGCGGCGACGCTCTCCCCCGAGGAACGATTCGCCTCTGAGCACCGTGGTCATGCTGCTCATCAGAGGGTTGCCTGCCCGCGGCTGAGCACGACGCTGATCGACTTCTCCCGCGTGTACTCCAGCATCGTCTCCTTGGCATGCTCCACTCCGGCGCCGGAGTTCTTGTAGCCGCCGAACGGAACCCCGAGCCACCGATGGACGACCTCGTTGATCCACACGTAACCAGACTCGACCTTCCCGGCGGTCGTCAGAGCCTTGGTGAGATCGTTGGTGAAGATCGAGGCAGTCAGTCCGTAGTCGACACTGTTGACGGCTTCGAGCATCTCGGTCTCGTCGTCCCACACGATGATCGACAGGACCGGGCCGAAGACCTCTTCCTGGGCGATTCGCATGTCGGGTCGCACGCCACCGAAAACGGTGGGCATGACATACGCGCCATCGGCGAGCGGACCATCACCTTCCCCACCGCCAGTGAGAAGCGTGGCCCCCTCCTCCTTCGCCATCGCGATCATCGAGAGCACTCGCGCCTTGTGCCGTTCTGACACCAGGGACCCCATCTCGGCGTCGGGATCGTCCGGAAGAGACACGTTGATCTGCGAAACCAGCTGCGTCACACGCTCCGTGACGGCGTCCGCGAGCGACCGGTGCACGAACAGGCGCGAGGTCGAGCCGCATGACTGTCCTTGATGCGTGAAGTTCATCCCCTTGATGGCAGCCCGAGCCGCGGTCTCCACGTCCACGTCGGGAAACACGATCAACGGGTTCTTCCCGCCCAGCTCGAGACTGATCTCCTTCACGTACCCGCTGTCGGCCGCAGCCTTCTGGATGGCAAGGCCGGTCGGCACGCCGCCAGTGAGGTGCAAGCGCTCGACGCGAGGATGTTTGACGATGGCCTCACCGACGGCAGGTCCGCCCTGCACAACATTGACCAGGCCGTCCGGCAGTGCACCGATCGCAGCATTCGCGATGATCGTGGCGCCGAGCGGGGTCTGTTCCGACGGTTTGAGGATCACCGCGTTGCCCGCCGCGAGCGCAGGTGCGGAGAGCTTGATGGGAAAGAACGACGGCCCGTTGAACGGCGTCAGAATACCGACGATTCCGTATGGCTCGCGGACGGTGTAGTGCAGGTTACCGGGGGTCGCCGGGACCGTCTGGCCGACGAGTTCGAAGCCAAGGCCAGCGAAATGCTCCAGATGCGTGATCCCGTTGATGACGCCTTTGCGCATATCGTGCATCGGAGTTCCGCTGTCCGCGGCGTCAATAGCCACCAGCTCATCGACACACTCACGAAGGTTGCGTGCCCAGGCCAGCATTCCCGCCTTCCGATCGAGGACGGACATCGCGGCCCACACCCGCTGGGCCTTCAGCGCGGACTCGACGGCCGCATCGACGTCCTCGGGGCCAGACTCAGCTACGATCGCGAGCTCGGCTCCGGTCGCCGGCGCGATCTTCACGCGCTGGCCACCCTGGATGGCGAGGACCTCAGCCCCTCCGATGACGTTACCGGTGATCGAATTTCCATCGACGTTAAGCACGAGCGTGCCCTTTCTGAGTCTGGTGATGTGTACTGCGGAGTGCAGGGCGGTCAGCTGAAGAAGGAGCCGCCATTGACGTGGAGACTTTGGCCCGTGACGAAGTCAGAACCCGAGCCGCTGAGATAGAGCACCGTGCCGACCATGTCTTGAGCCTTCTGCTCACGTTTGAGGCAACGCTGATCGATCTGGCGGCTCAAACTGCCGGAGGACCCATCGCTGCTCAGCCCGGTCTCGGGGATGGCGTCTGGCACGAGGTTGTTGACGGTGATCCCGTGGGGACCGAGCTCACGGGCCAACGCCCGGGTGAACCCGATCAATGCCGACTTGGACGTCAGGTAGTGCGGCCCGGTCGCGCTGGTGCCTTTCCAGATCGAGGCCGAGCTGACGTTGATGATCTTGCCGTGACCTGCTGCCTTCATCAGCGGAAGCACGGCTCGGGTCGCCAACCATGTGCCCTTGACGTTGACCTCCAGGCACCGATCCAGCTCATCGAGGTCGACGTCCTCGAAGCTGCCGGACCGGGCGGCGCGGAAGTACGCCGCGTTGTTGATCAGGACGTCGACGCCCCCGAAACGGTCGGTCGCATCGCGCACCATCGCCTTGAGGGATGACTGGTCGGTGATGTCGACGCGAAGCGGCAAAACACTGCCACCCGACTCCTCGATCTCCCCGACCGCTTCAGAGGTGTCGGCGATATCGGCCAGGACGACATTCGCACCAGCGTCGGCCAATCCGCGGGCGAAGGCTCGTCCCAACCCTCGTCCGCCACCCGTCACGACGACGGTGGTGCCTTCGACGCTCATGCGTCCTCTCCTTCCACGAACGCGGCCACCTCGGTGCCGTAGACCGGTTGCTGCGACTGCCCGACGAGTGACTCGTCGGGGCTCGAGACATAGGTGCAGAAGAGCCAAACACCGTCGCGGGGGTTGAAATCGACGGATACGACCGAGCCGTCGTTGAGCCGGAGGCGGTCGCCCTCGACCACGGCCATGGAGTCCTGCGGTTGTCGTTGCGTACTCACGGTTCTTCTCCCTCTAGATGAAGTGGCTGAACGAGCTACCGAGGTAGACGGTCTGGCTGATGTAGAGCGTCCGTCCGCTGATCAGCCAGACGTCGTCGATCCGGCGGAGCCGGTCATGGCGACGCCCAACCACGGTGTCCTCCTGGTCAGTGAGCCGGTGCCGGTACGAGAGCACGCCGCTTTTCACATCGAGTTCGAGGGGGCCGTCGTCGTCCGATTCCACGACGTCGATGAGCACGTTGCTCACCAGATGCACGGTGCGAGAGAGCGGTTCTTCGGCCCAGTGGACACCAGTTCTGATCTGCTCGACGCGCTTCGCCATGGTCGGTTTGTCGTCATGAATCCAGCTGATCGCGAGTGCGTCCTCGAGGTATTCCTCCTCCAGGGCGTTGAACGCAACGTTCTGCGCGATGGGCACGCGGAACATGAAGTCATCGGCGAAGAGGTCGAGCCACTGCTCGAACCTGCGTTCATCGAGCAGATGCGCCTCTCGCGCGTAGAGTTGCTCGATCTCGAACTGCAGACGGAGCGCCTCCTCGACGCCGACCCGGTCGGTAGATGCCATGCTCATCGGACCTCCTCGACGTTTTCGCCAGCCTTCAGCGGGAACGGAACGTAATCGGGATGCGTCGACCGGTGCATCAGTTCGTCCCAGTTCCAGCCCTGCATGAACTCCGACCACCGCTTGAGGAAGATCAGCTGATTCTGCTCCGTCTCGCGGTAACCGCACCAGACCGAGCCCGGGTAGCCGTCGAACGGCTCGGAGTACCCCAGGCCCTGTTGGTAGTTGTAGGGGAATTGGCGGGCGATCATGCCCTTGCTCGCGTCGCTGGCGTACAACCAGTTCTCAAGGTCGTCCTGCTCCGTCATGCCGCCAGGGCCGGAATACGTCATGAAGTAGTGACGCAACGTGTCTTTCACGAACTCAGGCGCGTCCGCGTCGACCAGGTAGTACCGCCAGAACTCGGTCTCCTCCGGACCGTTCGGATGGTGCACGATGATGGTCCGCGGCTGATCCTCGTGGAAGGACGTGTTGGGGAAGATCGTGCCCTTCCCCTGATAGTGGGTCTCACCGGCACGCTCGACCTTGCGCTTCTCGAAGACCTCGCGGAAGTACTCGCTGACCTCGGGGAATCGGCCGAAGACCGAGCCCTGCTCCCACTCCTCCTCGGGACGGGGAGTGAATCCGAGCCCCCCGTGGCCCAGGTCGGGCCAGCCGAAGGCGTAGTGCCCCTTTGCGCGCTGATCGCGGCGTCCGCTACCGCTCGGACTGATGTTGGCGAGGTTCACGGACTTGTGGCTGACCGCGTGGGCGGCGTCACCGATGAAGTTCGTGGGCGCGAACTTCCAGTTGCACTTGACGCGCCACTTCTGCACACCGACGAGCACGGTCGAGCCGCCCTCCTCGCCACTGCGAGAGTTCAACGCCGAGTCGAGCCACAGTTTGAAGCTGCCCAAGTACTCTTCGAGCGGCGGAGCGTCGATGTCCCACGTCGCCCAGATCGTGCCCTTGTAGTTGCGCATCTGAGCGACGCTGATGAGTCCCCATTCCTTCTTGTCCAGGGCCTCGTGATAGTGCGTCTTCCATCCGGGAACGCCGAACAGGTCGCCTGCCCGCTCGACGAGCGAACCGTCGGTCGTATAGCTCCACGCGTGGTACGGGCAGGTGAAGAGCCTCGTGTTGCCCTTGTCGAATCGGCACACCTTCATGCCGCGATGCCGGCAGGAATTGAGCAGGACGTGAAGCTCGCCCTGCCGGTCCCGGGTGAGGATGACGGACTCTTCGCCCATGCGGCTGAGCATGAAGTCGTCCGGCTCGGGGACCTGTGATTCGTGGCCGACCATCAGCCAGCCCCGTCCGAAAATCTGCTTCAGTTCCTGGCGGTAGAGTTCCTCGTCTACGAAGATCGAGCGGCTTGCCACCCCGTTCGGGATGTCGACGAGTTCGCGAATCTGCTCTGATTCCACTTCGTTACCTCTCCTTCATTGCGCTGGCTTGAGTTCTGCGCCCGGAACTGTCAGCTCCCGGGCTCTTTGGGCGGCATCCTCCGCGGTGATGCCCTCCGTGAGCCATCGGCGACCGAAGGCCGCCCATCGCGGGTTGTTGACCGCAATCACGGCTCGGAGGGAGGCCTCTCCCACGAGGACGAGCGAACGCTGCCGCTCGTCGGTGAAAGTCCGGGCGCTCATCGTGGCGTCACACACTCCCACCACTTGGACACGACGCCCGAACAATTCGGTCCAGAAGTACGGCGGGGTCGACCACACGCCGTCGGATCCGAGCATCGCTTGGGCGACGATCCGGCCTTGTTCACGCGCTGCTTGCCACTGTTCGGTGCGGACTCGAAGTCCCGTCGAGGTGTTCGGCCAACAGGCCACGTCGCCGGCCGCCCAGACATGAGCAAGGGAGGTCCGCCCCTGGCCGTCGCAAGTCAGCCCGTCCCCGATCTCGATCGACGAGTCCTCCAACCACTCGACGTTCGGAGTCATCCCGATACCGGCCACCGCCTCGTCGAAGGTTCGAATCGAACCGTCGGCGAGCTCGGCCACCAAGCGACCGCCGCGCTCGTCGAGGCGACGCAGATCGGAGTCACAGACGATGTCCACCTGGCCCGCCGGCACCTGCGCCAAGCAGAGGGACACGACCTCGGACGGCAGGACACGAGCCAGTGGTGCGGCGGCGCGGTCCACGACCGTCACCCTCCATCCGAACGTGACGGCCGCCGAAGCGACTTCCAGCCCGATGAATCCCGCCCCCGCGACCAGCAGCTCACCGGTTCGCGCACTCAGACGTTCACGCAAAGCGCGCGCGTCCGCGACCGAACGCAACGTCCCTACCCCCGCCGCCAGTTCTCCCGCGATCCGCATGCGGCGCGCTCGCCCACCAGTCGCGATCACGACGTCGTCGGCGTGGATGACGCGGCCAGAGTCCAGCTCCACGGCAATGTCGCCGCCGGGAAGTGCGCGGAGAGCGACCGCGCGCACCCCGCGATCGAGCCGGACATCGTTGCTTTGATACCAGCTTTCCGGCTTGAGCAGCAGACGCTCCTCACCCATCGCGCCTACGAGGAACTGTTTGGAGAGCGGCGGCCGGTCATAGGGCAGATCGGGGTCCGCATCGACCACCGTGACGTCGCCCTCGAAACCGGAGGCCCGAAGTTCCTCGACGACGGCGATGCCCGCCAGAGATGCACCGACGACGAGAACGTGATCGGGACGTCGTTCCGTCGAGGCTTGCGCAGTCTGCGTCATCGGTGCCCCCTCAATCCTCGAGGCGCAGAGCGACCGCCGGGCACGAACGCACCGCTGCTTCCACGACCGAGCGGTCCGTCTCGGCGGGATTCTCGATGAGGACGATGGCCTTGCCCGAGTCGTCGTCGAGCTCGAAATACTCGGGAGCCTCGATGACGCAGTTGCCGTAGCCGAGGCACAGGTCGAGGTCGAGGTGGATACGCATCAGACCGTCACTCCCTCGCGCTCCGCGTCCACGCCGCCCTTCGGCCGAAGCGGCGTGTCGAGATCGATCGAGGTCAGCCACCTCGACAAGTCCTCCCGGTCCGCGGGCGTGGGGGTCGGGAGCGGACCTCGCACCGGGCCTACAGAGCCCCCGCGAAGGTTGACGCCCTCCTTGATCAGCGACACCGCGTATCCGGCGACCCGGTCGCGGAGTTCGACGAACGGCAGCACGACCTCCTTCGTGTAGTGCTGCATCGTCTCCGTGTCGTGGGCGAGGAACGCCTTGTTGAAGTCCTCGGCGAACTCCGGGACCACGTTGAGCAGTGCGGAGGAATACGACGCCACGCCCACAGCGCCTAAGGCGGGCGCAAAGAGCTCCGCGGTCGGTGTTCCGTTGAAGAAGAAGAAGTTCGGGTCGTCGACCGCGCTCACCTGTGCTTGCAACACTTCCACCGCTCCGGTCCCGTCCTTGAGCCCCGCGATCCGAGGGTGGGCCGCCAGGCGGAGCAACGTGTCCCGGCTGAAGACGACACCATCGCGCTGGTAGAGCACCACCGGCAGCGGCGACTCGTCGGCAAGGCGCTCGTAGTAGCTGAGTAGCGCCGCCTGGTGCAACGTCGACATGTAGGGCGGGAAGGCCAAGATGGCGGACGCTCCGGCGCGAGCCGCTCGCCGCACCATGTCCACAGCGTTCGGCAGGCCGAAGGCGGCCGCCCCGAACACCGGGACACGCCCGTTTGTCGCGTCGACCGAGGCGCGCACGATCCGTTCGTGCTCCTCGAGCGAGAGGCACTGCACCTCCCCCGTGCCGCACCCCACGAAGAGGGCACGGGCGCCGTACGACAGGAGGACCTCGCTCTGCGTCGCCAGTTGGTCGAGCGCGAGTTCCCCGTCGTCGCCATAGGGTGTCACAGGGAACCCCAGCAGACTGCGGTCGGGAATCGTCAGGTCGGTCTCGGTCATTGAGGGCCTCTCTCCAGGGAAGTCAAGGTCGGGGAAGTCGTGACCGGCGTAGCCGGAGGTGCGCCGGTCAGCACCCGAAGCACGTTGTCGACGGCGAGATGCGCCATAGCGCGACGCGTCTCCACCGTGGCGCTGCCGATATGCGGCGTGACGAGGACGTTGTCCATGCGCAGCAGCGGATTGTCCGAATCAGGAGGTTCGTTCGCCAGCACGTCCAGGGCGGCTCCGGCGAGGTGTCCTGCACGCAGCGCGGCGATGAGTGCGGGCTCGTCGACGAGGCCACCACGTGAGGTGTTCACCAGGTAAGCGCCGGCCTTCATCTGCGAGAACGCATGCTCGTCCATGAGGTGCCACGTCTCCGGCGTCAGCGGAACGTGCAGCGAAATCACATCGGAGAGCGCGAGAAGATCCTCGAACGGGAGCCAACCAGGGCCGGGGAAGTCGGCGGACGTCGATGGACCGGAGCGCGACGTATAGGCGATACGCATACCGAACCCGGCCGCGCACGTCCGCGCCACCTCACGGCCGATACTGCCGAAGCCGACGATTCCCACAGTCTTACCTCGTAGGTCCGAGCCGAGCGGTGGCTTCGGCGCCCCCTGGCTCCACCCGTCCGAGGCATGGTCGACTCCGCGCCGCAGCTGCCGGAGGGCTCCCAGGAGTAGACCGACGGTCAGATCTGCGACGGCTCGGCTCAGCACGTCGGGGGTGTTGCACACGACGACACCACGGCGCGCACAGGCGTCCAGATCGACCTTGTCGTACCCGACCGCACGGAGTGCGATCACCTTCAGCCGCGGCGCGCGTTGGAGCACGGCCTCGTCGATCGTGGGCTGTCCGATCAGGACCATCGCTTCAGCGGCAGCGATCCCCTCGTGAGGTGTCGCCGATCGAAGGTCGGCGTGCGTGCCGTATCCGATGTCGTGCTCGGCCTCCAGCCGCGCCACCAGGTCGGCGGGTACATCGCCGCCGATGATCATCACCTGTGCCATGGGGTCACCACCTCACTCATCGCGATGTCGCGGCAGCCCGCGACACCGTCTTGTAGGCCAGCGCCACCACGACCAGGGAGGCGATGAAGGTCAGCACCGCCATCGCCGTGACATGCGGAACGCGTCCGGACTCGAAGAACTCGACCGCGACCTGTCCGACGACCGGAGTGTCGAGGCCGGCCAGGAGTACCGAGATCGTGACCTCGTTGACACCGAGGAAGAACACGATCACCCAGCCGGCGAAGAGGCCGGGAAGGAGTTGCGGGGCGATGATGCGTCGCGCTGTTCGGAGCGGGGACGCTGCGGAGACGTACGAGGCTTCCACGAGCTCCTTGTTGAGTTGGCTGACGGCGGCAGTGGCCGAGGCCGAGGCCTGCGGCAGAAACGCGGTGATATACGCCAGGATGAGCAAGGCGGCCGTGCCGTAGAGGTTGAAGGGCGGGCCCGCGAAGGCGACGATGAAGGCCGCCGCCAAGGCGGTGTTGGGGATCGCGGCGGGCACGTAGAGGACGAGGTCGATCCCTCGACTCCGTTGCCGCACGGTCGCCGCGTAAATCAGTACTGCTGCAATCAACATCGCAAGCACCGCGGCGATCGCACCGAAGCTGAAGCTGTTGATGAGTGCTTCTCTGCTCGTGGCGTCAGAGAGGACGCTCCGATAGTTGTCCAACGAGAAGTTGTCGAAGCTCACCGTGGCACCGCGGTAGGGCAGTAGCGAGGCCGTGATCAACGCGAGGAGCGGAAGGAGCACTGCGGTCATGTAGAAGGCGATGAAGCCGCGCACCACCCAACGCCAGGGACCGAGCGGCTGAAGGGCGCTGGCAGACGAACGCTTCCCGGCGATCACAGCGCGGTTGGCAGCCCGCGCGGCGCGGAGCTGCGCAAGCACCGCGATCTGCACCACGATGGTCAGCAGCACGGCGAGCGCAATCGCGACGTCCTGCTGAGGGGGCCACGACGAGAATCCGCGATAGACGAAGACCGAGGCCGTCGTGATGTTTGCAGGAGTGCCGATGAAGAGCGGGAAGGTGAATGCGCCCACGCTGAGAATGGCGATCATCAACGCGCTGCTCAAGATGGCGGTCCGACTCGTCGGCAGGGTCACGCGCCAGAACGTGCGCCACCTCGATGCGCCGTTGACCCGTGACGCCTCCTCGAGTGCTGGATCCGCGTTGCGCAGTGAAGCGGAAACGATCATGTAGGCCATCGGCGCGAAACTCACCGCCGTCACGAAGATGAGTGCGGGAAAGTTGGCGATACTGATGGGGCCTGATGTCGTCTCGAGCGAGAGCAACCAGCGAAGCAGGATGTTGGCGTACCCGGACTCGGGCGAGAACAGCACGAGGTAACCGAAGATCAGGCCGATCGCGGGCACCAGGATCGGAATGACCGGGAGCACGCCGGCGATGGCATTGATCCGCGCATCGGTGCGCTCCATCGCCCATGCCAGGAAACCGCCCATGAGCGTGGCGACGATGACGGTGCCGATCACATAGATCGCCGTGTCAGCGAGCATGCTGGAGAAGCCGCGGGCCTCGAAGAGCTGGCCGAACGCGCTGAGGCTGAAGGCTCCATCGACGACGAACGAACGCCACAGCATCCGAACGACCGGATACAGCACCAGGAAGCCCACTGCAATGAGCAGCAGTGTGACCCATCGGTGCGCCGAGCGCCGCGATCCGAGCCGCTCGACGATGAGCGTCGTCGCACTGCTCACTGTTCCCCCTCGGGAAGCACACACAGGTCCGCGCTGGGGACGTGGAGGTAGTAGCACTGACCTTCACGCAGTCCGCTGCCCCGTGGTGCTGCGACGGTCGCCTCGACCGGCGCGCCGCTCGAGGTCCTCAGCTCCACGACGACCTCCATATGCGCACCCATAAAGCTCTTCAGCTTCACGACGCACGGCCAGACGTTGTGGTCGGCACCGGGGTGCTCATGAACCACGTGGCCCCACTCCGGGCGGAAGACCCCGACCGCACGGTCACCGTCGACGATCGCCGAGGTCGGCTTGCCGATCACCCGACCCACAGCGGTGTCGAGCGCGACCATGCCGTCGATGCTGGTCGCTGTACCGCTCACTTCGGTCGTGGTTCCCATGAAGGAAGCGACATATCGGCTGACCGGGTTGTCGTAGAGCTCCTGCGGTCGTCCCACTTGGGCGATCTCACCGTGATTCATGACGATGAGCTTCGTTGCGATGGCACCGGCTTCAACCTGATCGTGCGTCACGTAGATGCCCGCGAAGTTGAACTCCGCCTGCAGCGCGATGATCTGCTTACGAATCTCCTCGCGCACCCGGGCGTCCACGTTGGAGAGTGGTTCGTCGAACAGGATGACGTCGGCGTCAGCGATGATCGCTCTCGCGAGTGCGACGCGCTGCTGTTGGCCTCCGCTCAGCTGGTTTGGATACCGATGTCCGTACTTTCCCAGATGAACGGCGTCCATCATCTGCTGCACGCGTTCAGCGATCTGCGCCTTCGCCACCTTCCGGCATGCCAGGGGGTAGCCGATGTTCTGGGCCACGGTCATGTGCGGCCACAGCGCGTAGGACTGGAAAACCATGCTCACGGCACGGCGCTCGGGCGGCAGATAGACCTTGTGGTCCGAGGAATACACCGTGCGTCCGGAGACGGAGATCTCGCCGCCTTCGGGCCGCTCCAGGCCCGCGATCGAACGCAGCAACGTGGTTTTGCCGCAGCCACTCGGCCCCAGCAAGACGGCCATCTCGCCCTGGGGAATCTCGACCGAGACTCCCTTGAGCGCGGTGACGAGGCCATCTTTGCCCGGATAGGTCTTGATCACGTTGGAGGCACGGACCTTGACGTCGTCCCCATCCGCGTTCCTTGCCATGTCCGCAGTGATGTCACTCGTGACTGCTGTCGCTCCCATCGTCTGTCCCCTCACTCGAGCCCGAGCAGATCGAGGTAGTCGGGCAGCTTCGCGAGCGCCTCGGCTGGATCGGGGTTGACCGCTGCCTCAGGCATGGTCAACGAACCGGGAATGTCCTCACCGAGAGGCGAGACGCCCACCCCGTCGTTGATGATCTGCTGGCCTTCGGGCGACACGAGATACTCGACCCAGGCGCGCGCACCTTCCACATTGGGTGCGTCCTTGGGGATCTGCGTGTAGAAGCTGAGGCCGACGACCGGCTCGAATGGGCCGACGAGGCCGATCGGCGCTCCCGCGTCCTCGTAGGCCAGCAGGTTCATGTCGTAGCTGTAAGCAAGCAGCTCGCCGTTCCCAGCCGCGAGCTCCTCCATGCCCGGCGTGGAGGACGGCACCACTGTCAGTTCCTGAGCGGCGAAGTCGGCGAGGAACTGCTCACCCTCAGACTCGGCGAGAGCGTAGAGGTGCTTGCTCGACAACTCCTGGTTGGTGCGCGGATCGGCGAAGAGGATCTTGCCCCCCTTGAAGCGGGGGTCGAGGAGGTCGCTCCAGTCCTGCGGCAGCTCGTCTTCGCGCCCGGCGAACTTTTCCTTGCTATAAGCGATCTTCTGAGGGGCAAAGGTCGGCTGGAAGGTCTGGTCGGTCAACCGCCATTCCTCGGGGATCGCCTCCATTCCTTCCAGGTCGCTGAGGTCTTCGAACATCGAGGCGTTGTCGACCGCGTAGACCTCCTCGTTCATGGTGAGGACGTCAGCAACGGGCTTACCTGCCGCGGTCTCCTCGTGGAAGCGACGCGTGAGCGCCGAGCTCTGCTCGCGTGTCCAATCGACTTCGATGCCCGTGCGCTCCTCGAAGTCGGCGGCGAGCTTCTCCTGGACCGCGGGGATCATCGTCGAGTACACAGTGATCTTGGACGGGTCGCCGGACCCGTCATTCGAACCGGCGGAGGAGCCGCATCCCGCCAGTGCCAGCGCAGCCAAGACCGTCACCGTCGTCACTGCCCTGGCGGTCTTAACCCCGTTGCTGAGTCGCTCCATTGGACGCTCCTGTCTACGAATGTAGATGCTGGTCTAGTATGGGAGACAGCTTGACACGCCTCTGTATTAACGGTCAAGACTTTTCCCAAAGACGGCGGAAGCAACTAACAATGCGCTCGTGCCGTCTTCCGCGCGGAGGTACCATCGCCGCTGACCCACTTAGGAGACGACGTGCCCGATAAGACAGCTGAAATCTCGGGTGTGCGCACGGTCAAGAGCGCTGATCGCGCGCTCCAACTTCTCGAGTACCTCATCCAGTCCCCGGCCCCGCGCACCTTGAAAGAGGTCACGGAGGCGCTGCAGATCCCCCGGGCATCGACATACGCGCTGCTCGTGACGCTGCAACGTCGTGGCTGGGTCGAGGTCAACGACAACCGCTTCAGCCTGGGCTTACGGTCGCTTCAAGCCGCCGTGACGGCGATCGACCTCGACCCGACGGTGCGCCGGACAGAGCCGTTACGCCAGGCGCTGAACTCCGATCTCAAAGAAACGGTTCACCTGGCGAGACTTGACGGCGCCGACGTCGTTTACATCCAGTCGCTGACAGCCCCCGATCGTCCGTCTGCCCTGACCCGCCCGGGGCGACGCCTGCCCGCTCATGCGTGTGCCCTCGGCAAGGCATTACTTGCTACCCGCGATTGGAACGAGGTGAACGCTGTCCTTCCAGATGTGCTGACGCCCGTCACCTCGAGAACGATCACGTCTCGTGCGAGGCTGCGCGAGGAACTCGAACAGGTTGCGCGGCACGGTTACGCGATGGAAGTGGAGGAGAACACGCTCGGCTTGACGTGTTACGCGATCGCCGTTCCCGCCCTGCCGCGCCCTTCGTACGCCATCAGCTGCTCCATGCCGCTCGATGCCCTCGCGCAGGAACATCGTGACCTCGTGCGCGATCGGCTACTCCAGGCCGCGCAGCGATTGGAAGCCGAGATCGAACCGCATCGAACCTTCACAGCGCCGGCTTCTTGAGACTTCGTGGCGGCGTGGAACGCCGCCGGGCCTCTAGACCGACTCCTCGGCGCGCCGAGCCTTCTTGTCGCGCTTGCGCTCGGCGCGGGAGCCGGGCTGGCTCTCCGGGCCGTACCCGTAGCCATAGCCGTATCCGTAGCCATAGCCGTATCCGTATCCGCCGCGGCGCTTGGGCTGCGGGGACATCGTCACGATGGTGCCGCACAGCCGGGCGTCGACCTGGCGGAGCCGGTCGAGAGAGCTGGCGAACTGGTCGGTGGTGGTGGAGCCGTGCCGGATGATGACCAGGGCGCCGTCGGTCACCGAGGCGAGCAGAGCGGCGTCGGTCACCGGCAGCAGCGGGGGTGCGTCGACGAGCACGATGTCGTAGTCGGCCCGCGCCTGCGCGAGCAGCTTGTGCATCTCTCGCGACTGCAGCAACTCGGCCGGGTTGGGCGGGATCCGTCCCGAGGCGAGGAAGTCGAGATTGGCCGAGATCGGCTGCACCGCATCAGCGAAGTCGATCCGGCCGAGCAGGATCGTCGTCACGCCGACACCCGATTCGACGTTGAGGTACTGGGCGGCGCGCGGCCGGCGCAGGTCCGCCTCGATCAACAGCACGCGCTGGCCGCCGTCGGCGAGCATCTGCGCGAGGTTGCTGGTGGTGCTCGACTTGCCCTCGCCGGGCAGCGCGCTGGTGATGACGTAGGCCTTGTGCTCGGCACCCGGGTCGACGAACGACAGATTGGTGCGCAGCACCCGGAACGCCTCCATCCGGGGGTGATGGCTGGGCAGACCCCGCAGCAACGGCTGGGCGACGGCTTCTCGGTCGTAGAAGATGTTGCCGAGCAAGGGAGCTTCCTCGCCCGACACCGCCGTGATGTCCTCGAGTGACCTGATGCGGTTGTCGAGCACTTCGCGCAGCACCGCGAGGCCGGCACCGAGCAGCAGGCCGAGCACCAGGCCGAGGCCGAGGTTGCGCACCGGTTGCGGCGAGACCGGAGTGGTCGGCACCGTAGCGCGATCGACGATGGAGGCCTTGACCGGAGCGTCGAGCTGTCCTTCGGGGGTCTCCAGCTCGCGGACGTACTCGGCGAACACCTGCGCCACCGTCTGGGCGAGTTCTTGGGCACGCTCGGCGGACGGGTCCTCGACCGACACCGACAGGACGACGGTGTCCAGCTCCACGCTCGTGCTGATCTTCCTCATCAGGTCGTCGGGCGAGCTGTCGAGGTTCAGCCGCTCGACCACCCGGCGGGCGACCTCCTCGCCCTTGATCAGCGTCGCGTACGACTTGACCCGCTGCTGGGAGAACTGTCCACCCGATTGCAACTGCCCATCGGTCATCGTCGACGGCGTCGAGACGAACAGGCGTGCCGTGGATTGGTACTGCGGTGTCGCGGCGATGGTGACCGCGGCAGCAGCGGCGACGGTCAGCAAGGTGGTGACCGTGATGAGGATCCACCGCTGGCGCAGAACGCGCAGATAGTCCTTCAAATCCATGCGAGGGTGCCTCCGGGAGCGAACAGCAATGCGGCCACCCTATCGTTCATGCCGCCGGTCGTGTCTTCGCTACGCTCGCGCCATGGCCTTTCGCATCCTGGTCGTCTGCACGGCGAACGTGTGCAGGTCGCCGTTGGCCGCGGGTCTCCTGCGCCGGCGACTGGATTCCGGCGCATTCGTCGTCGAAAGCGCGGGAATTCGCGCTCTGGACGGTGGCCGCACCGATGCGAATGTCGTGCAGCGTCTCACGCGCCGGGGCATCCACCTGCCGGACCTGGCGGCGCGGCAGCTGACCCCTGACATCGCCCGGCAGGCCGATCTGATCTTGACCGCGACCCGCGATCATCGCGGGGACGTGCTCGAGGTGTTCCCCGGTGCGCTCCGCCGCACCTTCACGCTGCTGGAGTTCGCGGCACTCGCTCCCCGGGTGGGCGCCAACGGCCCTGCCGATCTGGTGCGCGGCGCGGCCATGATGCGCAGCGACGGGCCTCAGGACGTCGACATCGAGGATCCCATCGGCCGATCCGACGACGTCCACGACGCGGTAGCTCGCCAGATCGAGGAAGCGGTCGACACGATCGCCAAGAATCTCGCTCCTTGAACCTCGCCTCATCGCGAGCTGCACTGGCGGTGACCGATGGACACACCGGCACCATTAATAGATGATGGCGAGGTGTTGGGAAATCGTCGGATCTACGACTACTCGTCGGTGCTGGATGCGGTGCGCGTGGCGATCCTGCAGGGGTGCCATGCATCAGCGATGACCGACGATGACGAGCTCGAAGCGCATTTCCAATCCGCCGAGTGGAGGCCGGTTTTCATTCCGCAGCCGGGGATTGACGAGCCACTCGAAGCCGTCATCGGGACCAGCGGGATCGAGGACCCGGTCCTCAACGTGCGCAGTGTGCCGACCTTGCTGCGGTCCGCTGAACGTCTCGCCGTTCCCTACTCGTATCTCGCGCATCCGGCCTGCGCGTTCTGTCAGGGCGTGTGGGAACGGCGAAGGGGCGAAGCTGACGACGACGCCTTCGTGCTGGTGGCCTTCGGGCTCCACGCCTGGCAGTTGATGCATCCGAGCGACCTGCGCCGCTGCGGAGTGGCGCTCGAGACGCTGCCGTTCCGCTTACGGTGTTCGGGACCAAGTTGGTGATCCCTGGACGGAGGCGATCGAGCCTCTAGGATCGTCGGGTGACGAACCCGCTGCTGACGCCTTCTGCCCGTTCGGCCGGCCGCATCGTGGTGTGGGTGTTGTTCGGTCTGCTGGTACTCGCGATCCTCGCCGCCGCGTGGGTGGGTGTGCGCGGATACCTCGCGTACGGTCACGTCCGCGACGCGCAGCAGACGGTCCGCGAGATCCGCGCGAACATCACCGACACCGAGGCCACGTCCACCCGGGTCGCCGAGCTGGCCGAGCAGACGTCGTCCGCGCATTCGCTGACTTCGGACCCGGTATGGCGAGCCGCCGAGTACGTGCCATGGGTGGGCGAACAGCTGTCCGCGGTGTCGACGGCGATCGCGACCGTCGACGAGGTGGCGTCATCGGCGCTCGGTCCCCTCGTCGAGGTGACCCAGGACTTCTCGGTGGAGGACCTTCGTCCGACCGACGGCCGGATCAACGTCGAGGCGCTAGCGAGCGTTCAGGATGTGGCGGCGATGAGCGCCGAGCGGGTGAGCCGGGCGGCCGACCGGATCGAGAACATCGACCGGCGTCCGCTGCTGGCTCCCGTCGCTGAACAGATCGACGAGGTGGGTGAGCAACTGCGCACTGCCAGCTCGGGCGCCGACGCGATCACCCGTGCCTCGCAGCTGATGCCGGCCATGCTCGGCCACGAGGGCCCGCGCGAGTACCTGCTGCTCTTCCAGAACAACGCCGAGGCACGTTCACTCGGCGGACTGGTGGGGGCGATGGCCCTCCTGCGCACCGACAGTGGGACGATCTCGCTGGAGTCCCAGAGTGCCGCGGTGGAGTTTCCCCGATTCGACGAACCCGTGCTGCCCCTGAGCGACGACCGCGCGGCGCTTTTCGACAATCAGCCAGCCCGCTGGATGTCCAACGTCACCCAGATTCCCGACTTCACCGTGTCGGCTCCCCTCGCTCAGGCCATGTGGGAGCGGCAGACGGGTCAGCATGTTGACGGAGTCATCGCGGTGGATCCCGTGGCACTCTCCTATGTGCTGGAGTCGATCGGTCCCCTCACACTGCCGACCGGCGACGTCATCACGAGCGAGAACGCGGTGCAGCTCCTCCTCAACGACCCGTATGTCCGCTTCGATGATCCTCGGCAGCAGGATGAGTTCTTTCAGGCCACCGCCGCCGCCATCTTCGACGCGATGCTCAGCGGCGCCGCGGAACCCGGTCCGCTACTCGACGCCTTCACCCGCGCCACGCGCGAAGGGCGGGTTGCCATCTGGAATGAGAACGAGGCCGACCAAGCAGTACTTGATGGGACCCCTCTCCAAGGCAAGCCGCTGGACGTGCGGCCCGAGCAAACCACGTTCGGGGTCTTTCTCAATGACGGCACGCCCTCGAAGATGAGCTTCTACTCTCGCGTGACGTCCGGCGCCTCCTGGTGCACCAACGAGTCCGGCGGGATCGAGGCCGTTCTCGAGGTTGCGCTACGTAACGCCGCACCGCCGGCCGCGGCCACCTTGCCGACATCGATTACGGGCGCAGGAAGGATCGTTCCGCGCGGGAGCACACGCACGGTGACGTATCTGTACCTGCCGGAGGGCGCCGAGATCGTTTCGGCGACGTCCTCGAGCAACGCAGGCTTCGGCCGCGGCAACGATGGCGATCGTTCCGTGCTGATCTGGGAAGCGGTGCTCGCGCCGGACGAGGAGGTCAGCGCGACCGTGCGAGTGAGCACCGAATACACCCACGACCTGCGCGTGGTCACGACGCCCACCGTGCCCGGTGGAAGCGAGACCGTCACGCCACCCTGCTCGGTGACTGAGGCGGGCTGACGGGAGCGCATCCACCGGTCGTCCTCGCGTCGACGTCGTAGGTGGTCGAGTAGCCCGCCCTTCGATACGCCGCTCGTTCCTCGCGGCTACTCAGGATCCGGAACGAGGGGCGACGTCATAGGTGGTCGAGTAGCCCGGAGCTCTGCGGAGGGCGCATCGAGACCACGTTGCGCATGGTGGTCTCGATACGCTCGGCC
>NZ_RDBF01000160.1 GCF_003674095.1 Aeromicrobium phragmitis | reverse complement strand
TCTTACCCAGATGTTTGTTTTTCTGTCCCGGTATGTGATGTTTAACATACTTCTTTCCATCTTTGATTGTGCGGCTGCTAGCTTGTTTTTTGCCTGGTTGGTAAGTGCCCATGTTTCCGCGCCGTATGTCATTGCTGGAAGTACGCACGAGTTGTAGACTTGTCTCTTCAAGCAGATACCAAAGTTACCCTTGAAGATGTCCCGGTGCTTGGCGAATGCTGCCCAGCCGGCCGTGATTCTTCTTTGAATCTCATTGTCTTGGTTTTTGTCTCTGATGCTGTATCGCTGTCCCAGGTAGACGTAGCTTTCAACCTTCTCTATCTGAGTGGTGTTGACATATATTGGTGTGTCGTTTTCCATCATCACCTTAGTCTT
>NZ_RDBF01000159.1 GCF_003674095.1 Aeromicrobium phragmitis | reverse complement strand
GAGGACACGGTCGGCGGCGCCGCCGAGGCCCCAGCGCTTCCCTAACTCGGCGAACGCCTCCACCTCCCCGTCACTCAGCGGTGCCAGGGTCTGCGGTGCATCGAGATCGAGATCAGGGCGCACCTTGACGACCTCACGGGCGTTCCTGATGTAGTCGGAGGAGTCGAGGATGGACTGACGGACGCGCGGCCGCAGCGACGAGCTGTCGTCGGCCGCGGCGGCGAGGATCCCGTCCAGATCACCGAAATCGGCCAGCAGGGTCGCTGCCGTCTTCTCGCCGATGCCGGCGACGCCAGGCAGCCCGTCGGACGCGTCGCCGCGCATCACGGCGAAGTCGACGTACTGCTGCGGCTCGATCGCGTACTTGGCGCGCACC
>NZ_RDBF01000158.1 GCF_003674095.1 Aeromicrobium phragmitis | reverse complement strand
ATAGGCGACATCTGCACGGGACTCCAGATCGTCCTTGCTCAGATCCGTCTCGTACGCGCGCGTCAGCGCAGCCGACTTCGTTACGATGAGGTGCGACTCATATTCCAGCTCGCGCAGGACGTCAAGGGCGCGCACCGCGTACACGACGCCCGTCGCCCCGGTCACCGCCACAACGACGCGATTCGACTCCGGCGTATGACTCACCATGTGTTGCTCCCATCCGTCGCGCGCGACTCGATCCGAGTCACGTCTGCACTATTCCAGCGTGGTACGTCTCCTGCGATCTGTCTAGACTACTTCGATCATGCCCGTCATCGTGATACGCGATGGCCGCCATCTCTAATCGTTCTCGCGCGTCGCCACCGGCCGTGAGAGT
>NZ_RDBF01000157.1 GCF_003674095.1 Aeromicrobium phragmitis | reverse complement strand
GAACGTAGTGAACGGTCGAGGTGTAGGCCAGCCCATTGAACGACAAGCCGGGAGCGAAGATGGGCAACTCGGTACGCACGCGAACGGACTGCGCCGGAGTCGAGACGCTCATGCCGTTCTCGATCCAGCCCGGCACCGCAGCACGAGCGTCCCGGCTTACTTGCGAAGGCGAACCGCCGATAGCCGCCGAACGAGCCCCTTCGTCGGCCGCATTGCCCGTGTACACGATCGCGACCGCCCACAGCGCGACCTGCCACAACAGCGCCATGGTCAAGAGTGCAAGCGGGAAAAGTGCAGTGAATTCCAGTGCCGCTTGTCCGACCTCGGCGCGGCGCGACCCGAGAAGACCTCGGCGCTGCTTCGCTTTGACGCGAGG
>NZ_RDBF01000156.1 GCF_003674095.1 Aeromicrobium phragmitis | reverse complement strand
TCGGTCTCGATACGACCGCCGGTGGTGCTTCTCGGTGGTCGAGTAGCGACCGAGGAACGAGGGAGCGTATCGAGACCACGTGGCGTGAGAGATCGGGTCTCGATACGCCGCTCGCGGAGCTCGCGGCTGCTCGACCACCGGTGGAGTGTTGTGGTGGTCGAGTAGGAGGTCGCTTGCGACCGACGTATCGAGACCACGTGGCGTGAGGAATCGGGTCTCGATACCCCGCTCGCAGGGCTCGCGGCTACTCGACCACCGATGGCGGGGGAGCTCGCGGCTACTCGATCACGGATGGCGTGTTGTGGTGGTCGAGTAGGAGGTCGCTTGCGACCGACGTATCGAGACCGGGTGCCGGGCGTGGTCGGTCTCGATACGACC
>NZ_RDBF01000155.1 GCF_003674095.1 Aeromicrobium phragmitis | reverse complement strand
GTGTTGATCGGGTAGTACGGCTCGTCGCCGGACTCCGCGAACCGCGAGAACTCGCGCATGACGACGGTCTTGTCGTTGGGGTAACGGTCCGCCCGCTCGGGGTGGAAGTGACGGAACTCGTGGATGCGCGTGAACGGCACGTCACGGTCGGCATAGTTCATGACCGAGGTGCCCTGGAAGTCGGGAACGTCCACGACCTCGCGCTCGAAATCCAGGGTTCGCCACGACAACGCACCCTCGGCGTAGTCGAAGTAGCGATCGACGGGACCGGTGTAGACGACCGGCACCTGGCCCACGACGGAGCCCTTGTTCACCGGCTGCGACGCATCGAAGAAATCCGAGTCGAGCCGGATCTCGATGTTCGGGTGGTCGGCCATC
>NZ_RDBF01000154.1 GCF_003674095.1 Aeromicrobium phragmitis | reverse complement strand
GTTAGTGGTAATAGTGGCATTAGGCGCTGACGAGGTTGTCGACGAGTTGATGAGCGGTTTTCAGGACGTTTGCGGCCGTGCCCTTGATCGTGTCGGCGTCGCCGTGGCTCCATCCGGCGACGTAGCCGATGCTGTAGGCGCTTGTGTCGAGTCCGAGGACGCCAGCGGCGACGTAGGCGACGCTCTCGGCCTCGGTTTCTGCGATGCCGCGGTGTTCAAGGTAGGCGGCGGGCTCTAGGTCTGCGTGCAACATGGCGTGCGCGGCCTCGTGGAGGGCTGTTTTCGCCGCCTGGGCGGGGGAGAGGTCCGCGCCGATGACGACGCGGCGGGAGGCCGGGTCTGTGTAGCCGTTCGCTCTCGTGAGCTGCTCACGCTCGACG
>NZ_RDBF01000153.1 GCF_003674095.1 Aeromicrobium phragmitis | reverse complement strand
GGTGGCCGCATCGATGACGTGCTGCAGCGCTCCGCTCACTCCGGCCGCGAGTTGCTCCTGGCCCGGCGGCACCGTGACGGCCTCGAACTGCGCCTTGACCTGCTCCATGAGCGGGATGAGCTCGGCACGCACCGGGTCACCGCTGGCGACCGGGCCGGACACGACGCTCTGCGGGATGTCGGCGTCCAGCGCATCCTGTGCTGCCGCGACGAACGGTGCCGCGGTCGCCCACTCCTCCAAGACGTCGACCGCGACGCCGAACCGCTCCTCGATCGCCACCCGACGATCCAACGCCGCCCGGTACGCGCTGGAGTTCTCAGCGCCGTAGGCGCCCACGTCAGCGGGTCGCGGCAGCTCGTCGCGCAGGCGAGTGGCGGTCTC
>NZ_RDBF01000152.1 GCF_003674095.1 Aeromicrobium phragmitis | reverse complement strand
CACGTCAGTGAGGGTCACCGTTCCGGTGTTCTCGACCTCGAACGTGTACCGGATCTGGTCGCCGTCAACCGTGCCGGTCTTCGTCAGCTTCAGTCCCGGCAGCGCGGGGAGCGGGGTGCGCTCCTCGTCCGGACCGTCGACCGGATCGCCGGTCGGCGGGGTCCCGGTTGCCAGGGCATGGTTGACGACTTCGCCGCGGTCGATGTCGGCCTGGGTCAGCGTGTAGGTGGCGGTCGCCGTGACGCTCTCGCCGGGGGCGAGGACGCTCTCGTCGCCGGGCCAGACGTACTCGAGGTCGGACAGACCCTCGAGCTCGTCGGCGATCGACACGTCGCGCAGCGTCACGTTGCCGGTGTTGGTCGCCTCGAAGGTGTAAGTGAC
>NZ_RDBF01000151.1 GCF_003674095.1 Aeromicrobium phragmitis | reverse complement strand
CTAACATTTCCTATGCCTCCATTATCATACTTCTCTGTGAATCCCCCCTGCTCATCTAGTTTAAATAAATGCCACCTGTGCCACTCTCAACAGACTTCAGCAATTCATCTGCTAAAACTGCTGCCCCCTTTCCACTTAGATGAAGCCCATCTCTCATATACATGTCTTCTCTCCCAACAAAGCATCCCCATAAATCTAAGTACCCCACCATCTCCTCTTCACACATCTGTTCTACTAATGCGTTGATTGCCATCCTCTTGCAGTTTCTGTATGTTTGCCCCCTTCCTCCCATTACTGGCAAAATTCCTGAGAGAATAATCTGTCCAACCCTGGTCTGCTTTAACTTCCTGACTAACTGTCTGAACTTCTGTACTATTCCGAT
>NZ_RDBF01000016.1 GCF_003674095.1 Aeromicrobium phragmitis | reverse complement strand
GAGCATCCTCATCTGTCATGGTCATCAGTGTCGTCCTTCAATCAGGAGACGAACCACTTACACAAACCATCTGACACGCCCGGAAGCTGACCGAGGAACGGTCGGTCGAGAAGCTCGACCGCCAGGTCGTCTCCTACGCGGCCACGCACACCACCGGCGAACTACGCCAGTGGATGCGGCGGTTCATCGCCCGGGTCGAACCCGACGAAGTCGAGAAACGCTACGAGGACATCGTCGCCGAACGGTCCGTCACCATCGTTCATGATGAGGACGGCACCGGCAGCCTGTATGCCGAGAACCTCCCGTCCTACGTGTTGGCGGGGATCGATCAGCGGCTCGACCACGCCGCCAAGGCCGTGACCGACGACGACCGGACCATCGCCCAGCGTCGGGCGGACTTCTTCGTGGACGCCCTCGACCACATCGACCCGACAACGAACCCGCACGGACGCCGAATCTCGCGATCGGGGTCATGGTTCCGGCGTCCACGCTCGCGGGCGTGGACGATCAGCCGGCGATCAGCGCCGACCGCGACTGGATCCTCCCCGCCAACGCGGTCCGTGATCTGGCTTTGAGTGGGAACCCGTTCTGGTACCGACTCCTCGTCGACGAGAAAGACAACATCCTCGCCACCACCTACGAAGGCCGGTACCCACCCGATCATCTGCGGAACGCGATCCGCTTCCGCGACGGCACCTGCCGATACCCCGGTTGCACCAAGAAGGCCGCCAACTGCGACCTCGACCACCGACAACCACTCCCAGACGGCCCCACCAGCGGTGAAAACCTCTGGGCGTTGTGCAGGCACCACCACAAACTCAAGACCTTCGGCCACGCCGAACCCATCCGCCTCGGCAACCGCTGGGTATGGAGAATCCGCGCCACCCAGCTGAGGGAATAGCGCACGGTCTCGATGCGCCCTCCGCAGAGCTCCGGGCTACTCGACCACCTACCGACTGGGTGGTCGAGTAGGGAGGCCGGCCGCGGCCGAGCGTATCGAAGGGCGGTCGCTACTCGACCACCTATGACGTCGCCCCTCGCTGCGGTTCCTGAGTAGCCGCGAGGAACGAGCGGCGTATCGAAGGGCGGTCGCTACTCGACCACCTACGGCGGATTCTGTGCCTGGGTCGACCGCCAGGCGTGTCAGTGCCAGCGCCCGCCCCAGGAGACGGCGGGGGCCACGGCGTCGACCGGCGCGACGGTGAGCGGCAGCGACGCGATCCTCGCGCCGTCCGCGTATCGCGCGGCCGCATACCCTCCCTCGGCCCGCACCACCGCGTACGCACCTCCTTCGGCAACCTCGCCGATGGCGATCGAGGAGCTCGTCCCCTGCGGGACGGACAGTTCCCGGGTACCGAGGGACTGCATCTGCGCGTCGAACACCTCGAGCTGCGCGTCGAGGTCGGAGTCTGCGGCGACGACGGTCACCTGGGTGTCCCCGACGACCGGCACAACGGCCGGGCCAGACCGCAACGCTGAGAGGGCGGCGCTGTCGGCGACGTCCTCGGGGCTCTGCGACCGCACGATGGCGGCGACGGGCTCCGTCGCGTCGAGCCTGAGCGCGGCTCCGGCCGGCGCTTCCCCGGGGATCGCGATCTCGCGGACCGAACCCGGTTCGACCGTCACGTCGTCGAGACCTTCGGCCACGAAGGTACCGCTGTCGGCGCTCACCACTGAGACCTCGACATTCGCCGTTTCGCCACCCGGGTTGGTGAGGATCAGCCGACGCTCGGCTCCGGCGGGGATGCCCGACAGGACGGCCTGCCGGCTCGGCGCGGGCCCGGCGGTCTGGACGTCGCTGCCCCGTACCGGTCCGGAGCCCGACTCGAGGACCGCGGCGACGACGACACCGCGCTGTCGCGCAACGCGGACGGTCAGGAGCGACTCGCCTGCCGCCAGGTCGGAGCCGGCGATGCGCCGGGACTCACCGGGAGCGAGGGTGAGCGCGTCCCCGTCGGGTACATCGACCTCGCCGACAGGGGACCAGGCTCGAAGGTTGACGACGGCCTCGTCGCGTCCGGGGTTGACGAGCACGAGTTCCGCGTCGTGTCCCTCGACCGCACCGAGACCACTGAACCACGCGTCGTGCACGATCTGCGGGCACGACGCGACCGCCAATCCCTCCCCGCGATTGGTCGCGTTGCCGGCCAAGAACCCCACCGCCCCGCTGCTCTCGCCCGTCTGGGTCACCGTGATGGCGTCACCGCGCGGCGCGGCACTGCGCCAGACGGAGGCGTCGGCGAGCTCGGGCACGTCGGCGCCGTCCGGAAGCGCGACAGCCGTCGCCTCGTCGCCGGCGACGACTTGCCCGGCAGTGACCGTGAGGCCGTCCCACGACGGGCAGGTGTACGACGTCGTGGTGACGTCGGCGGTCGTGGGCTCCGGCTGCGGCGTGGAGACCCCCGGCAGCACCGCGACGAGCACGACGAGTGCGGCCGCGAGCACCGGCAAGGCGAAACGTGGGGAGATCGCGCGCATCAGGAGGCCTCCTCCTCATCGGGGCTGCGCCGTCCCGGCACCGCCGCGATCGCGAGAGCGGCCCAGGCGACGAGCCATCCGCCCACGGCGTAGGGACGCCATGCGCCGGCCTCCGGAGGCTCGCCCGCGGACGCCTCGACCGCGTCCAGGGTCCAGACCCGCGATCCGGGCCGGTCGCTACCGGCCGGCAGCAGGCCGGGAGCGGCGCTGATCCCCTGCGCGATCGAGGTGTCGGCATCGGGCAGGTAGATCGCGTCGACCCCGTAGCGAGCCAGCTCTTCGACATCGCTGCCCGAGGAGGTGGCGAGCAGGCTGGTGACGGTGGAGGCGAATCGCTCCCGCCGCTGCGGAGACGGTTCCACGGCTTCCTGACCCAGGTGCGGGCCGGCACCCTCCACGACATCGATCGTGACACCGTCGGCCAGCGAACCGTCGATGACGAGCGTGGTGTGCCCCTGATCGGCGAGGTATGCCGGGATGGTCGGCTCGACCGAACCGCTCACCGGCTCCGCGGTGCCGCGCAGAACCCACCATGCGCTCACACCGACCGGGAAGATCACGGCGACGACGACGCCTGCGATGACCGCTCGCCGACCCCAGCGACCGACCTCGCCGGCGGCGAGTAACACCGCGGTGCCCAAGCCGGCGAGCCAGACCGCTGCGCCCAGTCCCGACCACGACGAGGAGCCGTCGGGTCCGGCGACGGCGGGCACGGCGGTGCCGATGGCGGCGACCAGCAGCCCACTCAGCGCGATCCACCACGCGAGCGACACCTCGAAACGCGTGGCGCGCGGTATCAGGGCCAGCACGCCGAGGATCAGGAGTCCGACCGCGAGCCACCACGGCGCACCGCCAGGACCACCACCGGAACCGGTCACGATGTCGAGCGCGGAGGTCTCGACGCCGCGCGGGATGCCGGCCTCCCACCACCAGTCGGCCGGGTCGATGATGCGCCGCCACCACGAGGGCCCCGCCACGACGATCGCGGCGCCCACGCCGATCAGCAGCTCCCATGATGGGCGCAGCCGCGCGACCACCAGCAGACCCGCAATGGCCAGGGCGGCGATGAGGAACGCCGCGGGGGCGAAGACGGAGACCACCGCGAGCCACAGCCCGACCTGCGCCGCTCGGGTCCACGTCGGCAGCACGATGAGCTGCGCGACGACGTTTGCCAGCACCGGCGCGAGGATGAGCGCGACGACCGTGCCGAACCGGCCCTGGGCTGCCGCGCCCGACGCGGCGGTGAGCAGTCCGTAACCCACGGCCCACACGATGCGCGGGCCGCGCCGCTCGGTGATCGTGCGGCCGAAGCGGTGGGCCGTGACCGCGGCGAGGGGAACGGCGAAGACGATGAGAGCCCACGTGAGCAAGCCCGGGGCGAAGGCCACGAGGAGCCCGACCACTGCGAGGACCGGCAGGTACGGCGCGGGCCACGCGGCTGAACCCAGTCCTGTCGCGTCAGCGGTCCGGGCGAACAGGTCGCGCCACCAGTCCGCGACGGATTCCGGCGAAGGCGGCAGCACGGGTGAGGCCACCGATCCGGTCCACAGTCCCCGCCCAGCGATCAGCGCGAGCAGCGTCAGCACGAGGACGGTCGTCGCCCACGGGTAGCGCCGCCACCAGGGATCGCCGTCCTCGACCACGATCTCCTCGTCGATCAGGTCGATCGTGGACGAGCGTCGGCCGAGCGTCTGCACGGCCTCAGGGCGGACCGCCGCGCGCACACTCTCCACCACGACGTCCCACCCGTGCTGGTAGGGCAACCAGACCGAGGGGAACAGGGGGGCGATGTCTCGGCTCGCCGCTCGTGCCGTGGCGGCTCGCCGGGCACGCGCCCGGCGCATGAGACCGGGTTTGGCGAAGACCTCGCGCAGCGCGGCAAGTTCAGCGGAGGCCGCACGGGTGTCCTTGACGACGAGGAAGCCGAGCATGCGCAAGATCGTGCCGACGAACAGGCGCACTGACTGCCACCAGAATCGTGGCCCCCTGGCATTGGCGAGGATCGTGTACACGGCGGCCCGGCGGTGCTCGCCGGCGACCGGGCGGCGGCGACGCGTGCGGCGGCTCGAGGCCTCCGCGTGAAAAATCACCGCGGCAGGAGCGGTGCGGGTGCGGTAGCCGGCTCGAGCCACCCGCCAGCCGAAGTCGATGTCGTCGAAGAACAACGGCAGCGCGGGATCGAGACCGTCGAGTTCGTCCCACACGTCCCGGCGCACCAGCATGCCGGCGGTCGACACGGCGAGGACGTCCCGCGGCCAGTCGTGCTGGCCGGCGTCCGGCTCTCCGGGCTCCAGTCCCGTCTCCAGCGCCCCTGTGCCGGTGATCGTGCGGCCGACCTCGAGGAGGCGGCGCAGCGACGGCCATTCGCGCACCTTGGGACCGACGACGGCGATGTCGTCGGCGCTGGTGGCCTCGTCGAGCAGCGCGGTGAGCGCTCCGGGATCGACGATCGCGTCGTCGTGCAGCAGCCAGATCCAGTCCGTGCGCGGCGCGGCCTCGACGGCGCGCCGGATGCTCTCGCCGAAGCCGGCGTCGGGAGATCCGGAGGAGATGACGTGCTCGGCGCCGAGCGCGTCGCTCAGCAACTCGCGCGTGGCGTCGTCGGACTCGACGTCCACGGCGATCCAGCCGGTCGGGAGATGATCGAGGCGTGCCAACGACGCCAGGGTCTGCGGCAACCAGCGCTCGCCACGGCGACTCACGATGACCGCGAGCACCGATGGCGGCGCCGATCGCCACGCGGGCAGCTGCTCCTCCTCGTCCACTCGCTTGAGGCTAGTGGACGAGGTGCAGCAGCGCCGTGGTGGTCAGGCGCGCTTCTTGAGCTTGCGCCGTTCGCGTTCGGACAGACCGCCCCAAATGCCGAAGCGCTCATCGTGCGCGAGCGCGTACTCCAGGCATTCGGCGCGGACCTCGCACGTCGTGCAGACGCGCTTGGCCTCGCGGGTGGAACCGCCCTTCTCGGGGAAGAACGACTCCGGGTCGGTCTGAGCGCACAAGGCACGCTCTTGCCACATCAGCTCCGGATCGCTGTCCTGCGGCCAACCTTCGAATGACATACATGAAATTACAGCCGTGGCGCTGCCAAACGTCAAGCTGAAAAGCAAATTTGTGGATGACCTCGGCGTGTCGTCCACAAGCGAGCGCCGCTACCGTCGTGCTCGTGATGACTTTGGTCGACCTCGTCCCGCTCACCCCGCAACCACTCGTGACGTTCTACGACCTCGCCACCGGCGAACGCGTCGAGCTCAGCGGCATCACGCTGGGCAACTGGGTGGCCAAGACCACGAACTTCCTGACCGAGGACCTGGAGGTCGATCCCGGCACGCGGCTCCGTATCGGTGTGCCGCCGCACTGGCTGCGCCCGGTCTGGTTGGTCGCGGCCTGGACGGCACGGTGCGTCGTGGCCGACGAGGACGCCGACGTGGGACTCAGCGGGCCCGATCTTCACGCGGACGAGCCGATCAGGCTCGCCGCCTCTCTGCGCCCCTTGGGCGGGCGGTTCGCCGAAGCCCCCACGGGTTTCACCGATATCGGGGCCGTCGTCCCGCCGCAGCCGGACGTGCTGCTGAGCGTCGATCCTCCTGAGCCGGACGACCTCGCCCTCGACCTCGCCGGAACGCGAAGCACGCACGCCGAGCTGCGCGGGACCGCCCCGAGCGCGGAACGGCTGCTCGTCACCGAACTCGACCTGGCTACCGAAGCCCGGTTGCTCGTCGCGGCGTGCCTCGGCGGCGGCTCCCTCGTCATCGCCGTGAACGGCAGTCAGGACGACCTCTCCCGCCTCGCCGAGCAGGAGCACGCCACCCGCCGCTGAGCACCGCCCGAGGGTTCAGCAGGCGGCGGCCAGATCGTCGGTGATGTTGGCGTCCGGCGTTGCGGTCGGTTCCGTGGGCTGCGGGGCAGTGGTGGGTCCCGGGGCGGTGGTCGGCGCGGGTGCGGACGGCGACGCGGACGAGGCCGGCTGGCTCGAGCGCGCGATCAACGCGGCGATGTCGGCGTGGATTCGGGCGAAGTCGGGGTTCACGGTGTTGTACTCCGGCGGCACGACCGACAGGGTCGCGATCTGCTGGGTGCGCGCATCGAGGGCGAGATCGGCGAACGCAGCGAGCTCGGAGGCCGGCAGGTCGGTCCGCAGCATCTGTGAGCTGGAGTCGGCGATCCGACCGGCGTTGAGCAGCACCGTCTGCGGGCTGAGCTGGTCGAGCATCGCCACCATGAGGCACTTCTGCCGGGCCATGCGGGTGAAGTCGTCGGACTGGATGCGACTCCGCGCGAACCACAGCGCCTCGTTGCCGTCCAGCCTCTGGCGTCCTTCGGGGATGAACTGGTCCCGCCGCCGGTCCGTCTCCCCGAACATGGCGATCGGTGTGGTCACCGTGACCGTCACCCCGCCGACCGCGTCGACCAGCGACGCGAATCCCTGCATGTTGATCATGACGTAGTAGTTGATCGACAGGCCGGTGGCGCCCTCGACCGCCTCGATGGTGGCGTCCAGCCCGGGGTCGTCGCTGTCCGGATAGAGGTCAGCGCGCTCCTGTGCGGCGGTGTGCACCGCGTTCAACAGGCACTCGCTACCGCAGTTGAAGCCGTTGGGATACAGCGCGTGCATCGGCGAGTCCTCGGGGAAGGGGACGCCTTGGAGGTTGCGCGGGAGCGAGACCATGACGGTGTCGGCGGTTCGCGCGTCGACACTCAGCACGTTGAGCGAGTCCGGGCGCAGACCCTCGCGGCCGTCGGCGGAATCGGCCCCGATCAGCAGGATGTTGTAGCGGCCCTGCAGCGGCGGCGCCGTCTCGGTCGCCGCGAACACCTCCGTGACGACCTGGCGCGAGGCCGAGACGGTACTCCAGCCGATGGTCAGCATGCCGCTCACGAGCGCGATGACCGTCATGTTGAGGACCGCGACGAGCAGCCACCGCGGCCGGTCGAGGCCGGGAAACGTCGCGAGGCGCCAGGCGTCGACGAAGAGCGCGAGCCAGCCAAGCACGACGCCGACCACGACCAACCGGGCGATGTAGAGCGTCTCCGCATCGGTGACCCAGCCGAAGATCGTCTCGCGCTCGGGGCGGAACCACAGCAGCACGACGATCGCCGCGATCACGAGGACGCCCCACAGCGCCATGACGATCAGACCGAGACGACGGCGACCGGCGAGCAGCTGGGCACTACCCGGCCACACGATGGTGGCGACCATGAGCGCCAGCGCACGACGCAGTGCGCGAGCCGGTGAGAGCCGCCGCCGGGAGACCCGGCCGTCCTCGCCCGGAGTCTTGTCCTTTTCCTCCGCGGCGTTCGCGGGGGCCGGTATGAACGACACGTCAGGCCTGCTTCGCCGGATGTCAGCAGGTCTCGTCGAGGTTCTCGGCCTGGTTGGCCTTGCGCGGGTCCTTGACCTCCGGATTCGGATCGGCCATGCCCAGGCTCGTCGAGACCATGACGGCCGTCGCCTCAGGTCGTCCCTCGGCGACCGCGATGGCGTCACTGATCATCCGTCGCACCTTGTCGTAGTCGGGGTTGCCGGTGTGGATCTCCGGCGGCACGAGGGAGACCGACGACAGAGGCTCGTTGCGGGTCTTGAGCGCGAGGTCCATGAACACGTTGAGGTCCTGGCGCGGGATGTCGGTCTCGATCATCGCTTGGCTGGAGTCGGCGATCTTCTGCATGTTCATGACGACCTTCTGCGGGCTGAGCTGCTGCACCATGGCGTTGAGGACGCATTTCTGGCGACCCATCCGGGACCAGTCGTCGTTCAGCACCCGGCTGCGGGCGTACCAGAGCGCCTCGTATCCGTTCAGTGTGCGCTCTCCCGGCTCGATATAGCCACTGATCGGGCTGCCGATGCCGTCGATCGCGGTGCGCTCGCGCACGTTCACCGTCACGCCGCCCACGGCGTCGATGAGGTGCTCGAAGCCGGCCATGTTGATCATCGCGTAGTAGTTCAGCTTCAGGCCGGTGATCTCCTCGACGGCGTCCATCGTCGCGTCGATGCCCGGGTCCTCCTCACCGAACAGGTCGGCGTGGTCCTCCGCCCACGTGTTGACCGCGTTGAGATAGCAGCCCTCGCAGTCGAACCCGTCGGGAAACTCCTGGTCCATGACCGAGCCCTCGGGGAACGGCACGTCCTCGAGATTGCGCGGCAGGCCGATGAGCACCGCCCGCCCGGTCTCGGCGTCGATGCTGGCGACGTTGATGGAGTCGGGGCGCATCCCCTCGCGATCGTCCCCCGAGTCCGAGCCGAGGAGCAGGACGTTGTAGCGCCCCTCGTGCGGGCCGCTGGCAGCCGTTGACGCGAAGACGGCTCCGGCGAAACCGTCCACCACCGAGACCGCGTGCGCGGCGAAGAACAGCGCGCCGGCGACCGCGAAACACAGCACCCCGTTGAGACCGGCCGACACCGCCAGATGGCCGCGGCGCAGTTCCCGAGGCCGGCCCAGCCGCCAAGCGTCGACGAGCAGAGCCGCCCACGCCACGGCCCCGGCGATGAGCAGCCAGCGGCCGAGGGTCAGCAGGAGCCCGTTGGTGCCGATCTCGAACAGCAGCGAACGGGAGGTGAGCGATACGAACAGCAGCACGACGACGACGCCCAGGACGCCGAGCCACACCCGTACCGCGATGCGCCCGACCGTCCGGTTACCGTGCACCAGCTGCGCGGAACCGGGCATGACGATCGTCATGAGCGCCAGCGTGAGGGCGCGCCGGAACTGGATACGGGCGGAGGCGCCGGCAGGATCGCCGTAGCTGCCTCCCATGACGCTATAGCGCACGTTCGACATCGTTGTCCTTACGGTGGGGAAGGGTCCGTAGGTCCGTCTCAGTATCGACGCCGCGCCTGCGGGCGTCATCGTGACGCGCCGACCGGCTCACCGTTTTCTCCGGCGCTCCCCGCCCTCGGGTACCTTCATCGCATGTCCTCCGACGGTCGCGACGACTTCGACTGGCTCTACGAGGACGAACGCCGTCCGCGTTCGTCCCCACCGCGGCCATCGCGTCCGTCCAACGATCTCCCTCCCCCACAGCTTCCGCCGCCGGGCAGCCGCGCGGACGGCCCGTCGCGTCCGCGCAAGCGCCGAGGCAAGGCCCGTTTCCTCTGGTTGATCCTCATCGCCTGGATCGCGTTCCTCGTCGCGGTGCCGTTCATCGCATGGGGTCAGGTCACGAAGGTGGATGCCGCTCCCGAGGGCGAACGTCCCGCCCGCCAGCCCGGTCGCACCTTCGTCATCGTCGGGTCCGACGCCCGCCCCGACGACACCGGTCGAGGGCGCACGGACTCGATCCTGCTGCTGCACACCGGCAGCGGTCCGAGCGTGCTGACCTCGCTTCCTCGCGACTCCCAGGTGGACATCCCCGGTTACGGCCGCACCAAGATCAACGCCGCCTACGCCTACGGCGGCCCCCCGCTGCTGGTCCAGACGATCGAGCAGAACACCGGCCTGCACATCGACGGCTACGTGGAGATCGGCTTCACCGGCCTGGTCGATGTGGTCGATGCCCTCGGCGGCATCGAAGTGTGCCCGGAAGTCGCCATGCAGGACGCCGACTCCGGACTCGACATCGACGCCGGATGCCAGTCGGTGGACGGCGAGACCGCCCTCGCCTACTCGCGCAACCGCAAGTCCCATGCCGAGGGCGACATCGCCCGCGGCGCGGCGCAGCGCGAGGTCATCGGCGCCATCGGGTCGTCGGCGCGTTCGCCGTGGACGGTGCTCAATCCGGTCCGCTACTACCGGGCAGCCGTACAGACCGGCGAATCGCTCACCGTGGGTGAGGACGTCTCGCTGTTCTCGTTCGCGCGCTTCGCGTGGTCGCTCTCGGGCGCGATGAGCGGCAACGGCCTCAACTGCACGGTGCCGATCGCCGACATGCAGGTCAACTGGGACTCGACCCGGGCGCCGGCCTTCTTCGAGCACCTCGCCAATGACACCACCGACCAGCTCGGCGATCTCTGCACGGCCAACGGCCTCCCCCCGTCGTGAGGGAAGGCCGCCGGCTCGGGCTCAGAGTTCGGACTGGATGCCCGCGAGCAGCTGCCGGGCCATGACGATGCGCTGCACCTGGTTGGTGCCTTCGTAGATCTGGGTGATCTTGGCGTCGCGCATCATCCGCTCGACCGGATAGTCGCGGGTGAAGCCGTAGCCGCCGAGCAGCTGCACGGCATCGGTGGTCACCTGCATCGCGACATCGGAGGCGAAGGCCTTCGCGGCGGCGCCGAAGAAGGTCAGATCCTGGTCGCCGCGCTCGGAGCGGCCCGCGGCCGCATAGGTGAGTTGGCGAGCGGCCTCGATCTTCATGCCCATGTCGGCGACCATGAACTGCAGACCCTGGAAGTCACTGATCGGCTTGCCGAACTGCTGGCGCTCCTGGACATAACCGAGGGCGTAGTCCAGCGCGCCCTGGGCCACGCCGACGGCCTGAGCCGCGATCGTCACGCGGGTGTGGTCGAGCGTCTGCATCGCGATCGCGAAGCCCTCGCCCTCGTGACCGATCATCCGGTCCTCGGGGATGCGGACGTCGTCGAAGTACACCTCGCGCGTCGGCGAGCCCTTGATGCCGAGCTTGCGCTCGGGAGCACCGAAGGACACACCCTCGTCGGACTTCTCGACCACGAACGCGGTGATGCCCTTACTGCGCTTCTGCGGATCGGTCATCGTCAGCACGGTGTAGTACTCCGATTCGCCGGCGTTGGTGATCCAGCGTTTGGTGCCGTTGATGACCCAGTGGTCGCCGTCGCGGACGGCGCGGGTCTTCTGGTTGGCCGCGTCGGAGCCGGCCTCGGGCTCGGACAGGCAGTAGGAGAACCCGCCCTCGCCGGCGGCGAGCTTGCCGAGGTACGTGTGCTTGAGTTCCTCGCTGCCGCCGATCTGCACCGGCAGCGATCCGAGCTTGTTGACCGCCGGAATCAGCGAGCTGGAGACGCAGGCCCGGGCCACCTCCTCGATGACCAGGACCGTGGCGAGTGCGTCAGCTCCGGGGCCGCCGTACTCCTCGGGAACGTGCGGGGCGTGGAAGCCGCCGGCCACCAGCGCGTCGTGGGCCTCGCGCGGATAGCGGGCCTCCTCGTCGACTGCGGCGGCGAAGGGGGCGATCTTGGCGTCGGCGAGCGCCCGTACCGTCTCGCGGATCGCCTGGTGCTCGTCGCTCAGTGCGTAGAAATCGGTCACCGCTCAATCCTAGGACGTCCAAGCTTCTCTCCGGCCCACCGGTCCGCAATGAGGTGAAGATCACGCCCTCTCCCGGTGGGGTCCGGCGTGTCGCCGGGCGAGAATGGCAGATGGCCCACCAGCCGTGGGTCGACCACTGTGACGCAGGAGTGATTCTCGCTTGTCCACCCAAGCCAACCTCCCGGAACCCCGCAGCACCCAGCAGCCGGCGCGCCAGACCACGGACGTCCTGCTGATCGGCGCGGGGATCATGAGCGCAACCCTCGGATCGCTGATCAAGTCCCTGGAGCCGGACTGGTCCGTGACGCTCCTGGAACGTCTCGACGGCCCCGCCCGCGAGAGCAGCGACCCGTGGAACAACGCCGGCACGGGTCACTCCGCGCTGTGCGAGCTCAACTACACCCCGCGTCTGCCCGACGGCTCTGTCGACGTCTCCAAGGCGCTCAAGATCAACGAGCAGTTCCAGCTCTCGCGCCAGCTGTGGTCGTACGCGGTGGAGAACGGCCAGCTCGGCGACCCGTCCACGTTCATCAACCCGATCCCCCACGTCAGCTTCGTGCGCGGCGAGGAGAACGCCGACTACCTGCGGGCCCGCTACGACGCGCTCGCCGCCAACCCGCTGTTCGAGGGCATCGAATACATCGACGACCGCGACGAGTTCGCCCGCCGCCTCCCGCTCATGACCGAGGGTCGCGATGCCGACGAGAAGATCGCCCTCAACTGGAGCGAGCGCGGCACCGACGTCGACTTCGGCGCCCTGACCCGCCAGCTGCTGTCAGACCTCGAGCAGCGTGGCGCTGACGTGCAGTACGGGCGCCAGGTGAAGAACCTCAGCCGGGACACGGACGGCACCTGGGCGGTCAAGGTCAAGGACCTGCGGACCGGCTCGGTCACGACCCTGCGCTCCCGCTTCGTGTTCGTCGGCGCCGGCGGCGGCGCCCTGCACTTGCTGCAGAAGGCCGGGATCGAGGAGATCAAGGGCTTCGCCGGTTTCCCGGTGAGCGGCCAGTTCGTCCGCTGCCTCAACACCGACATCGCCTCGCAGCACCGCGCCAAGGTGTACGGGCTCGCCCCCGTGGGCGCTCCCCCGATGTCGGTCCCGCATCTGGACACCCGCGTCATCGACGGACAACCGAGCCTGCTGTTCGGGCCCTACGCCGGCTGGTCGCCCAAGTTCCTCAAGAACGGTTCGCTCACCGACCTCGCCCGCTCGATCCGGTTCAACAACCTCATGCCGATGCTCGGCGTCGGCATCACGTCGATGCCGCTGGTGAAGTACCTCGTGCTCGAGGTGCTCAAGTCGCAGCGCAGCCGGATCGAGGACCTGCACGCGTTCGCGCCGACCGCGCAGACCGAGGACTGGGAGCTCATCACGGCGGGCCAGCGCGTCCAGGTCGTCCGCAAGAAGGGCCGCGGCGGCAGCCTCGAGTTCGGCACGTCGATCATCAGCGCCAGTGACGGTTCGATCGCGGGCCTCCTCGGCGCCTCGCCGGGAGCGTCCACCTCGGTCGCGGCGATGCTCGACGTCATCGAACGTTGCTTCGGCTCGCAGCTCGAGGCGTGGAAGCCCAAGCTCAAGGAGATGGTCCCGTCCTACGGGGTCTCGCTGCCCGAGAACCCGAGCCTGCTGGCCGATCTTCGGTCCTGGACCGACCGCACCCTCAAGCTCGCACCCCAGGACGAGCAGGCCGCCCAGCGCTGAGCCGTCACGCCCCGTTCTCACCGCGAGTGGTGCAAACTCGTCGCAAGATCAACCGATCGACGACGAATCTGCACCACTCGCGGTTCTTTGTGCACCACTCGAGGCCGTCACTCCATGGATGGAAGGTCCGCGAGCACCTCCGACAGGTGACCGCCCCAGAGCATCGGTCGCAACGGGCCGCGGAAGATCGCCGTTGCCGCGTCCTTGGTGAGTGCGCGGATCTCGGTGCCGTCGTCGAAGCCGTTGTCCACGCAATCGGCGTAGCGGAGCAGCACTTCACGCGCCCCTTCACCCGTACCGAGATACAGCACGATGATCTCCGCCGGATCGCCGTGGAGACACTGGTCGGGCGCGTTGGGGCCGCTGCCGGTGGGCGCGCCGGCCATCGCTTCGACAAGCCGCTGGGCGGCCTCTCCGGACAGCAACTGCGACCCGGCGAGTGTCGCCCCCGGTGCCGACCCCTCGGTGATGATGTACCGGCATGCACTGACGTACTCGACGTCCGCCGCCGCTGGTAACGCCCCGGCGTCGCTCGGTCGCCAGGAGACGTCCCGTGCGCCCGGATGATCCGAAGGACAACCCGCGAAATCGACCTCGGCAGCATGCACGGTCGCCGCGATCTGCGCGCGTAGCGCAGGATCGGCGGTCTGGATGATGACGCGCACGTCGCCGACGGTGACGACCCTTCGGTCACCCACCGAGTCGGTATCGAGAACGGCCTCGGCGGCCGCGGGCTCGACGACCACCACCTCCCCCGTGTTCGCGACGAGCGTGTCCGGCGGCGGGCTCCCCTCGCCGAAGCAACCCACCTCCGTGGCCGGGCCCGGCCGGCCTACGGCTGGCCGGGCCCCGTCGTATCCGACGCACCACTGGCCGAGTCGCTGAGGGCCGGAGGTCCATTCCCAGTCGCCGGGCACCCCCACCTGGACGCCGCGATAGGACTCCCAACGCCAACCCTCGGGCAAGCTCACCTCGGGCGCGTTCGGCGAGACGGACGCACCGGGCAAGGGCGGGGGTTCCTCCGGCGCCGTTCCGCATGCCGCGAGTCCCAGCGTCGCCGTCACGGCGAGGGCGAGTCCAGCGATACGCATACCGTCACCCTGGCACATCCGCTGCGGCACCCGCCAGCGCTTCACGCGGAAAGCGAGGAGCCCCCGCCGGATAGACCGGCGGGGGCTCCTTCACGACGTGCGCGATCAGGGCTTGGCGAGCGCACCCATGAGATCGCGGTTGAGCCGCGAGATGACGTCCAGCGGGATGCCCTTGGGGCAGGCCGCCGTGCACTCACCGATGTTCGTGCAGCTGCCGAAGCCTTCGGCGTCATGCTGCTCGATCATGTTGATGACGCGCGAGTCGCGCTCGGGCTGGCCCTGCGGCAGCAGGCCCAGGTGCGCGACCTTGGCCGCGGTGAACAGCATCGCCGAGCCGTTGGGGCACGCCGCGACGCACGCGCCGCAGCTGATGCACGTGGCGGCCTCGAAGGCGCGGTCCGCGTCCTCCTTCGGCACCGGGGTGCTGTTGGCCTCGGGGGCCGAGCCCGTCGGGGCGGTGATGTAACCGCCCGCCGCGATGATGCGGTCGAAGGCTCCACGGTCGACGACGAGGTCCTTGATGACCGGGAAGGCTCCCGCCCGCCACGGCTCGATGTCGATGACGTCGCCGTCCTTGAACGTCCGCATGTGCAGCTGGCAGGTCGTGGTGACCTCCGGGCCATGCGCCTCCCCGTTGATCACGACACCACACGTGCCGCAGATGCCCTCACGGCAGTCGGAGTCGAACGCCACCGGCTCCTCGCCCTCGAGCGTGAGCTTCTCGTTGAGCACGTCGAGCATCTCGAGGAACGACATGTTCTCGTCGACCTCGTCGAGTTCGTACGAGACCATCGTGCCCTTGGCCTCGGCGTTCTTCTGACGCCAGATTCGAACGGTGATCTTCACTTGTAGCTCCTGGCCTTCATCTCGACGTATTCGTACTCGAGCAGTTCCTTGTGCAGGACCGGCTTGTCGTCGCTGTACTCCCATGCGGAGACGTACGCGAAGTTCGCGTCGTCGCGCAACGCTTCACCGTCCTCGGTCTGGCTCTCGGCGCGGAAGTGGCCGCCGCACGACTCACGGCGGTCCAGCGCGTCGATGCACATGAGCTCACCGAGCTCGAAGAAGTCGGCCACGCGGCCGGCCCGCTCGAGCGTCTGGTTGAGCTCCTCGTTCTCACCCGTGACCTTCACGTTGGTCCAGAACTCGGCCTTGAGGTCACGGATCAGTTGGATGGCCTTCATGAGGCCCTCCTCCGTGCGCTCCATGCCGCAGTAGTCCCACATGATCTGGCCGAGCTCCTTGTGGAAGGAGTCGACGGTGCGGGTGCCGTTGATGCTGAGGAACGTGTTGATGCGCTCCTTGACGGCCTCGCGCGCCTCCACGACGGCCGGGTGGTCGTCGGGGACCTTCTCGAACGGACCGTCGGCCAGGTAGTTGGCGATCGTGTAGGGCAGGACGAAGTAACCGTCCGCGAGGCCCTGCATGAGCGCCGAGGCACCGAGCCGGTTGGCACCGTGGTCGGAGAAGTTCGCCTCACCGGCCACGAACAAGCCCGTGAGGTTGCTCTGCAGGTCGTAGTCGACCCAGAGGCCGCCCATCGTGTAGTGCACGGCCGGGTAGATGCGCATCGGCTCGGAGTAGGGATCTTCGCCGGTGATCCGCGCGTACATGTCGAAGAGGTTGCCGTACTTGGCCTCGACGGCGTCACGGCCCATGCGCTCGATCGCGTCGGCGAAGTCCAGGTACACGCCCAGCCCCCCGGGGCCCACGCCCTTGCCGGCATCGCACTGGTACTTCGCGGCGCGCGAGGCGATGTCGCGGGGCACGAGGTTGCCGAACGAGGGGTAGATGCGCTCGAGGTAGTAGTCGCGCTCGTCCTCGGGGATCTCGCTGGCCGCGCGGGTGTCGCCGGCCTTCTTCGGCACCCAGATGCGACCGTCGTTACGCAGCGACTCGCTCATCAACGTGAGCTTGGACTGGTAATCGCCGGAGACCGGGATGCAGGTGGGGTGGATCTGCGTGAAGCACGGGTTGGCGAAGTAGGCGCCCTTGCGGTGTGCTCGCCACGTGGCCGTGACATTGGAGCCCATCGCGTTCGTGGACAGGAAGAAGACGTTGCCGTAACCGCCCGTGGCGAGGACGACCGCGTCGGCCGTGTGCGTCTCGATCTCGCCGGTGACCATGTCGCGGACGATGACGCCGCGCGCCCGGCCGTCGACCATGATCAGCTCGAGCATCTCGTGACGCGTGTTCATCGTGACGGTGCCGGCCGCGATCTGACGCTCGAGCGCCTGGTAGGCGCCGATCAGCAGCTGCTGACCCGTCTGGCCGCGCGCGTAGAAGGTGCGCGACACCTGCACGCCGCCGAAGGACCGGTTGTCCAGCAGGCCGCCGTACTCGCGAGCGAACGGGACGCCCTGCGCGACGCACTGGTCGATGATGTTCACCGACACCTGGGCGAGCCGGTAGACGTTCGATTCCCGGGCACGGAAGTCGCCGCCCTTCACGGTGTCGTAGAACAGCCGGTAGATGCTGTCGCCGTCGTTGCGGTAGTTCTTCGCAGCGTTGATGCCGCCCTGCGCCGCGATCGAGTGCGCGCGACGGGGGCTGTCCTGGTAGCAGAACGTCGTCACGTTGTAGCCGGCCTCGCCGAGTGTGGCCGCAGCCGAGGCGCCGGCCAGACCGGTGCCGACGATGATGACGTGCAGCTTGCGGCGGTTGGCCGGGTTGACGAGCTTCGCGGAGAACTTGCGCTCGTCCCAGCGCTTCTCGATCGGTCCCGAAGAAGCCGCGGTGTCTTTGATCTCGTTGCCGACGACGTGGTAGTCGCCGATCATCTGTTCAGTCATGAGTCAGCCCTTCAGCCGGTGATCCCGAGCAGGATCGCCCACGGGGGAAGCAGGAATCCGATGGTGATGACGGCCGCGACGAACCACGACAGCGGCGTCAGGCGCGAGCGCAGTCGCGTCGAGCTGTAGTTCTGGCCGAGGGTGGTCAGGGCGCTCCAGATGCCGTGCCACAGGTGCAGGCCCACGGCGAGCACCGCGACGGTGTACACCACCGTCACCCACCAGATCTCGAAGCCGTTGACGACCCGCTCGTACGGGCTGTCGGACGCGCCGCCGGGTGCGACGACGTTCGCCGTCAGGTGCAGCAGGTGGTAGATCACGAACAGGATGATGATGATGCCGCCCCACCGCAGGGTGAACGACGCGTAGCTGCGCTGGAATCCGCGGGCGCCCTTGGACGTGTGATACCGCTTGCCGCCCTGGTAGCCGCTGGCGACCCGGTTGCGGCGCCACAGCGTGACCGCGGCCCAGGTGTGGACGACGATCGACGCCAGGAGCGCGACACGGATGATCCACAGCAGACCCTCGTAGGGCAGGATCGGCTCACCGAAGGTGCGGATGTGGTGCGAGTATTCGTCGAACTTCTCCTGGCCGGCGAACACCTTGAGGTTGCCGTACATGTGCAGGATCAGGTAGCTCACCATGATGAGCCCCGATACCGCCATGGCGTACTTCGTCGCGACCGTCGACCGCGAGGCCGGGACGCGCTTCTTGATCACTGGGGTACTGGCCACCCGCCCACACTAAAGCGAATCTGCCATTCTGGCTAAGTCCAAGTAAGGCCGACTTTCATAGAGAAATGGCATGGCACACTGGGCGGGTGCAGTTGCAGCAGCTCACCTACTTCGTGGCCGTGGCCGAGGCGCGACATTTCACCCGGGCCGCCGACATCACCGGCGTTTCCCAGCCGACGTTGTCCAAGCAGATCCGTTCGCTGGAGAACTCGCTCGGCACGCCGTTGTTCGTCCGCACCCGGTCGGGAGTCGACCTGACGCCGGCCGGAGAGGCGCTCCTCCCCCACGCTCGACGCATCGTCATCGACGTCGCCAATGCGGAGCGATCCGTGCACGAGGTCGCGAACCTGCGTCGCGGCCGGGTGAAACTCGGCGCCACTCCCTCGGTCATCGACGGGTTGCTGCCCGACGTCCTGCGCGACTTCCGCCGCGACTACCCCGAGATCGAGCTGGAGATCCACGAGGCCGGATCGCGGGTGCTGACCGATCAGCTCCTCGCCGGCCGTCTCGACATCGCCGTGCTGATCGTCCCGCTGGCCACCCGCTCCCCCGACATCGAGACGCATCTGGTGTTCCGCGAACGCCTGGTGCTGGCGAGTCCGCCGGACGACCCGCGTCCCGAGCGGATCAGCGTCGCCGAACTGTGCGACCTGCCGCTCGTGATGTTCCGAGAGGGCTACGACCTGCGCGACGTGACCGTTCGGGCGTGCGCGCGCGCCGGTTTCGAGCCGCGGTTCGCGGTGGAGGGCGGCGAGATGGGCGCGGTGCTGCGCTTCGTCGAAGCCGGACTCGGCCACGCGGTCGTGCCCGAGATCGTCATGGCGAGCCGTGGCGACCTCCACCGATCGTGGATCGAGGACCCGCCGCTGGCCCGCGAGGTCGCCGTCGCGCACCGCGACGTCGGATCGCTGCCCCTCGCAGCGCGCGCCTTCCGTGACCTGCTGCTCGACAGCCTGGGCTCCGCCGATTGAGCGTCAGCTGAGCCGGAAGGACCGCTCCGGCATCCAGCCCTGCTCGTCGTCGTGGAAGTAGAGGCTGAACTGGGACACCTCGAACGAGCACCGGAAGTCACTGAGGTCGTCGAACGCCCGGTCGAGCGACTCGTCGTCGAGGTGATGCGCCACGGTGACGTGCGGATGGAACGGGAACTGCGGCTCGGGAAGGTCGACCGCGTGCCGGATCGCCTGCGCGAGCAACTCCGTCACCGAGATCCCCTCGGAGACCGCGACGAACACGACCGGGGAGATCGGCCGGAAGGTCCCGGTTCCCTGCAGTGTCATCCGGAACGAGGGGATGATGGCCGCGACCTGCGTGAGCGCCTCGACCAGCCGGCCGAGCTGCGCGTCGTCCACCTCCGTCGGCGGAACCAGCGTCACGTGGCTGGGCACGGTCTCGGCCATGGTGTCGCCGTACGACCGCCGCTTGGCGCGCAACTGCTCGCCGAAGGGCTCGGGAACGGCGATCGCGACGCCGATGGTCCGCATCACTTCGCCTTGACGAAGCCCGACCGCTCGTAGACCAGCTCGAGCGTCGGCGCCGCGACCGCGCGGGCCCGTTCCGCGCCGAGGGCCAGGAGCCGGTCGAGCTCGGCCCGGTCACCGAGCAGTTCGCGGGTGCGGGAGCCGAAGTCGGCGACGAGGTCGGCCACGATGTCGGCCAGCGCGACCTTCAAGTGTCCGTACTGCTTGCCGGCGAACTCGGCGACGAGGTCGTCGACCGGGCGGTCCGTCAGCGCCGAGTAGATCGTCAGCAGGTTGGAGATGCCCGGCTTCTGCTCCGGGTCGAAGCGGATCTCGGTTCCCGAATCGGTGACCGCCGAGCGGATCTTCTTGGCCGCCTTCTTCGGATCGTCCATGAGGTTGACGACGCCCGTCGGGCTCGAGAAGGACTTGCTCATCTTCCCCGAGGGGTCCTGCAAGTCGTAGATCTTCGCGACGTCCTTGACGATATGCGGCTCCGGCACGGTGAACGTCTCGCCGAAGCGGTGGTTGAAGCGCTGCGCGAGGTTGCGGGTGAGTTCGACGTGCTGGCGCTGGTCCTCGCCCACCGGCACGCGATCGGCCTGGTAGACGAGGATGTCCGCGGCCATGAGGATCGGGTAGGTGAAGAGGCCGACGCTCGCCGACTCCGCACCGGTCTTGGCGCTCTTGTCCTTGAACTGCGTCATGCGGCTGGCCTCACCGAACCCGGTGATCCCGTTGAGCACCCAGGCCAGTTGCGCGTGCTCGGGCACGTGGCTCTGGACGAACAGCGCGCTGCGTTCGGGGTCCACGCCCGCCGCGATGAGCTGGGCCGCGGCCACGTAGGTGCGTTCGCGAAGCTGCACGGGGTCGTAGTCGACGGTGATGGCGTGCATGTCGGGGATGAAGTAGAACGCCTCGAACTCGTCCTGCAACGCCACCCACTGCCGGAACGCCCCGATGTAGTTGCCAAGATGGTACGAATCGGCGGTCGGCTGGGCGCCGGACAGCACGCGGGGTCGTCCAGATGCGGGCATGGGTGCATTCTGCCAGCCGTCGGTGAACGCGCCTGCGTAGGCTCGGAGGGTGAACGAGGTACGCGAGTGGACGGTCCCGGGTCGGGTCAACCTCATCGGGGAGCATCTGGACTACAACGGGGGCGCGGTGCTGCCGATCGCGATCGACCGGGCGGTCACCATCAAGATCCGCGCCCGCGACGACGGTGCGGTGAACGTCTGGAGCGGCGGGCGGCGCGCCTCGTTCAGCGCCGACGTCGCCCCCGGCGATGTGACGGACTGGTCGGCCTACGTGGCCGCGGCCGTGTGGGCGAGCCGCGACGCCGACATCGCGGTGCCCGGTGCCGACATCGTCATCGAGTCGACCCTTCCCACTGGTGCCGGTCTCTCGTCGTCAGCAGCACTGACCTGCGGCATTGCCGCCGCGTTCGACGAACTCGCTGGAACCGGCCTCTCGCGGGTCGACCTGGCTCGGATCGGTCAGCGGGCCGAATCCGACTTCGTCGGCGCTCCCGTGGGGCTCATGGATCAACTCGCGGTGCTGTGCTCCGAGCCGGAACACGCGCTGCACATCGACTTCGCGACGGACGTTCCGGCGCTCACCCCGGTGCCGGCGACGTGGGCGGAAGCCGGGCTGGCCGTGGCCGTCATCGACACGCACGCCCACCACGAACTCGCCTCCGGCGAGTACGGCGCCCGCCGAGACGAGTGCACCCGCGCGGCGGAGCAGCTCGGACTCTCGCTGCTCGCGCAGGCCCAGGTCGACGCGGTACTGAAGCTCGAGGACGAGCTGCTCAAGCGCCGCACGCGCCACGTCGTCACCGAGAGCGCCCGCGTCCGTGGGGCGGTCAAGGCGCTGAACGCCGGCGAGTGGACACAGTTCGGCACGATGCTGACCGCCTCGCACGAGTCGCTGCGCGAGGACTTCCAGGTCAGCAGCCCGGAGCTGGACGTCGCGGTGGAGACGGCGCTGGAAGCAGGCGCGCTCGGTGCCCGGATGACCGGCGGCGGATTCGGCGGCAGTGCGATCGCGCTCTTGCCCGCCGAGTCGGTCGACGACCTACGCTCGCGCGCCGCCGCCCGATTCGCCGCTCTGGACTGGCCGGCCCCGGACGTCTTCGTCGTCACCCCCACGGCCGGCGCGCACCGCGTGAGACGCTAGGACCGTGAGCACGGTACGCATCGCCTATCAGGGTGAGCCGGGCGCGAACTCGCACCTGGTCATCAAGCAGAACTATCCCGATGCCGAAGCCATCGCCTGCGCCTCCTTCGAGGACGCCTTCGCGCTGGTGGAGGCCGACGGCGCCGAGCTCGCGATGATCCCGATCGACAACTCGCTCGCCGGGCGCGTCGCGGACATCCACCATTTCCTGCCCACGACGAACCTCCACATCGTCGCCGAGCACTTCCTGCGCATCCAGTTCGCGCTGATGGCCACCCCGGGGACCACGCTGGACTCCATCAAGACGGTGCACAGCCACGTTCATGCCCTGGGACAGTGCCGCAAGATCATTCGGATGCACGGTTGGACGCCGGTCATCGCCGGGGACACCGCCGGCGCTGCGCGGGAGATCCACGAGGCGGGTGACGTCACGCAGGCGGCCATCGCCCCGCCGCTGGCCGCCGAGATCTACGGCCTGCAGATCCTCGCGCACGACGTCGAGGACGAGGCGCACAACACCACGCGCTTCATCGTGCTGTCGCCGGAGCCGAGGCGCGCACCCGCTGACGGCGGCCCGGTCGTCACGACCTTCATGTTCAACGTCCGCAACCTTCCGGCGGCCCTGTACAAGGCTCTCGGTGGATTCGCGACGAACGGCATCAACATGACCAAGCTCGAGAGCTACATGGTCGGCGGCGAGTTCACGGCGACCCAGTTCCTCGCCGAGGTCGAAGGACATCCCGAGGACCCGGCGCTGGACCGCGCCCTCGAGGAGCTCAGCTTCTACACCACCGAGGTCAAGCTCATGGGCGTCTACCCGGCCGACCCGTTCCGCGCCTCGTCCTCGTGACCGCGCTGCTGTTCCCGTTCAACGTCCCGGTCCTCAGCGACGGCGTCGTGACGCTGCGCGCCCACACACCCGACGACGTCGATCCGATGTGCCAGATGGCGAACGACCCCGACATGCGGCGCTGGACCGCGATCCCGGTCCCCAACACGCGGGAGGACAGCGCCCGCTTCGCGCTCGAGGTCATTCCCGAGGGCTGGAACACCGGCAAGGGGATGTTCTGGGCGATCGAGGCCGAAGGTCGCTACGCCGGCAATGTCGACGTGCGCGGCGAGGGGCCGATCACCGACATCGGCTTCGCGCTGCACCCGTGGGCCCGCGGCCGCGGGTACATGCGGCGCGCGGTCGACCTGGCCGTCGAGCATGCGTTCACCGAGGGCGGCAAGGAGGTCGTCCACTGGAAGGCGCACGTCGGCAACGAGGCGTCTCTGCGGGTCGCCCACGCCTGCGGCTTCACCCTGCACGGCACCCAACCAGCGCTCCTGCACGAGCGCGGCCGCATCCTCGACGCGTGGACCGGCTCGCGGCGCTTCGGCGACCCGCCGGTCCCTCGCACACCCTGGACGTCGGCGGAACTGGACGCCGGTCCCGTACGGCTGCGCCCGTACCGCGAGAGCGATGCGGAACGGCTGACGGAGGCGTTCGCCGACCCGCTGCTGCGGCACTGGCTCGACGGCATCGCGAACCCGTACACGCTGGCGAACGCTCGCGCGACGATCGCCCATGCGATCTGGAAGGCGGCCACCGGTCAGTCCTGCGTCTGGGTGGTCGCCGACCCGAACAGCGACGAACTGCTCGGCAACGTCTCGATCATGGACCTGCGGGGCAATCCCTGGAACGACGCGGGCGAGCTCGGCTACTGGCTGCACCCCTCCGCCCGCGGGCGCGGCCTCATGACCGTCGCGGTGCGCGCTGCGGTCGAGTACGCACTCGACGCCGCCGGTCTCGATCGCCGCCGGCTCAGCTGTTACGCCGCCGCCGGGAACACCGCGAGCCGCCGCGTTGCGGAGGCGGCGGGGTTCACCGAGTTCGGCGTCCAACGAGCCGCCGAACGCCTCGGCGACGGCAGCTACGACGACCTCGTCGGGTACGAGCTGCTGCGCTAGGCCGCTCCGCGCGCACTGTCCGAACTCAGTGGCACACTGGCGAGAGTGACTGCCTCCTCGCCCTCGGACACGACGTCCGTCGCCCCGGCGAGCCCCTGGCCTGCCCTGTGGGCGATGGTCATCGGCTTCTTCATGATCCTGGTCGACTCGACCATCGTCTCGGTCGCCACCCCGGCGATCCGCGACGCGCTCGACACGGACTACAACACCGTCATCTGGGTCACCAGTGCCTACCTGCTCGCCTACGCGGTGCCGCTGTTGATCACCGGCCGGCTGGGCGACCGGCTCGGACCGAAGCGGGTGTACCTCACCGGCCTCACGATCTTCACGTTCGCCTCGCTGTGGTGTGCGCTCACCACCACGGTCGAGATGCTAATCGTGGCCCGCATCTTCCAAGGCTTCGGCGCGTCCCTCATGACGCCGCAGACGATGTCGGTCATCACCCGTACGTTCCCCCCGCAGAGCCGCGGACGTGCCATGGCACTGTGGGGTGCCACCGCGGGCGTCGCGACGCTCGTCGGACCGGTGCTCGGCGGCGTGCTCGTCGATGTGGCCGGGTGGGAGTGGATCTTCTTCGTCAACGTGCCCGTGGGCATGATCGGCTTCGTCCTGGCCTGGCGGCTCGTGCCGCAACTGGAGACGCACACGCACACCTTCGACTGGCTCGGCGTGGGCCTGAGCGCGGTCGCGATGTTCCTCATCGTGTTCGGCATCCAGGAGGGTGAGCGCTACGACTGGGGCACCATCAGCGGCGTCATCTCCGTGCCGCTGCTGATCGGGGCCGGGCTCGTCGTCGGCGCGGTGTTCCTGTGGTGGCAGTCGCGCATCCGGCGCGAGCCGCTCGTACCGCTACGCCTGTTTCGCGACCGCAACTACTCGGTGTCCAACGCGGCGATCTCCACGGTGTCCTTCTCGGTCACGGCGATGTCGTTCCCGTTCATGTTGTGGGCGCAGTCGGTCCGCGGGTGGTCGCCCACCGAGTCCGGAATGCTGCTCATTCCGATGGCGGTCGTGACGGGTGTGATGGCGCCGGTCGTCGGGCGCTTCACCGACCGGGTGGCTCCGCGGTTCCTGACGTCGATCGGATTCGGTGCCTCGTCCGCCGGTCTCGTGTTGATGAGCCGGTCCCTCACCCCCGACAGCCCGGTGTGGGTCCTGCTGGTCGTCATGGCGCTCATCGGCTTCGGCAACGCGTTCCTGTGGGCGCCCCTGGCCGCCACCGCGACCCGCAACCTGCCGATGTCGTCGGCGGGGGCCGGATCCGGGGTCTACAACGCGACCCGTCAGGTGGGTGCGGTGCTCGGCAGCGCCGCCATCGCGGCCGCCATCGAGAGCAGGCTCGCGACGCACCTCCCGCAGGCCGCGGGCGCCGGCTCCGAAGGTGCCGGCGCGGCCACACTCCCACCGGAGGCGTACGAGCCCTTCTCGACCGCGATGTCCGAAGCCGTCCTCGTCCCCGCCGCCGCCTTCCTCGTCGGCCTCCTCGTGGTTCAGCTCTTCACCCGCCCACCCGCGTCTAGCCGTTCTGACTGAGACGTGGTCGGGTCGGCGAAGGGACGTCCCGTTGCAGGGCCAGCATGCTGGACAGGTGCCAGCACGTGACAGCGTGGAGACATGAGCAACAGGATCACACGAGGGAGCGATGTCGAGTGAAGCAGTTCTCGCTGAACCATGAAGGCGCAAGTTTGCTCGTGGAGTTCGACCACGGGACAGTGTTCTGGTACCGAGCCCGGCTCATTGTCAACGACGAGGTGGTCGACGAGAACAGCGTCTTCTGGGGCACCACGAGGTTACGAGCACCGCGCCCTGGCTCCTTCGTCGTCGACGCCACGGCGGGGTTCCTGGGACCCAAGAAGGTTGTTCTTCGTGACGGCGCGCGAACGATCCCCTTCGCCAAGGACAAGTGACCGGCCTGAGCGCAGTCGTGGTCGGTTTCGTGTCAGGCGAGCACGCTCAGCTGACACGAAACCGACCACATCTCGGGCCGGAGGGCCTAGAGGGAGGCGAGGGCCTCGTTGAGGGTGGGGCTGGGCCGCATCACGGCGGTCGCCTTCTCCACCTCGGGCTGGTAGTAGCCGCCGAGGTCGACGGGCTCGCCCTGCACGCCGAGCAGCTCGGCGTTGATCTGGTCCTCCTTCTCGCGCAGCGAGGCGGCGAACTGGCCGAAGGCCTCGGCGAGTTCGGCGTCGTCGGTCTGCTTCGCGAGTTCCTCGGCCCAGTAGAGCGCGAGATAGAAGTGGCTGCCTCGGTTGTCGATCTCGCCGACCTTGCGGCTGGGCGACTTGTTCTCATCGAGGAACGTGCCGGTCGCCCGGTCGAGGGTGTCGGCCAGGACCTGCGCCCGCGCATTACCCGTCGACTGCGCGAGGTGCTCGAAGCTCGACGCGAGGGCGAGGAACTCACCGAGGCTGTCCCAGCGCAGGTGGTTCTCCTTGACGAGCTGCTGCACGTGCTTTGGCGCGGAGCCACCGGCACCGGTCTCGAACAGGCCGCCGCCGGCGATCAGCGGAACGATCGACAGCATCTTGGCGCTCGTACCGAGCTCGAGGATCGGGAACAGGTCGGTCAGGTAGTCACGCAGGACGTTGCCGGTGACCGAGATGGTGTTCTCGCCCTTGCGGAGGCGGTCCAGCGAGAACTGCGTGGCCTCGGCCGGGCTCATGATCTCGATCTGCAGGCCCTCGGTGTCGTGTTCGGGCAGGTACTGCTTGACCTTGGCGATGAGGTTGGCGTCGTGGGCGCGCGACTCGTCGAGCCAGAACACCGCCGGATCGCCGGTCGCGCGAGCGCGGGAGACGGTGAGCTTGACCCAGTCGCGGATCGGGACGTCCTTGGTCTGGCAGGCGCGCCAGATGTCGCCCTCCTTGACGCTGTGCTCCATCAGCGCGTCACCGGCGGAGTTGACGACGCGCACGGTGCCATCGGCCGGGATCTCGAAGGTCTTGTCGTGGCTGCCGTACTCCTCGGCCTTCTGCGCCATGAGGCCCACGTTGGGCACCGTGCCCATGGTGGCCGGATCGAAGGCGCCGTTGGCACGGCAGTCGTCGATGACGGTCTGGTACACCGAGGCGTACGAGCTGTCGGGGATCGTGGCGATCGTGTCGTGCTCCTCGCCGTCCGGGCCCCACATGTGGCCGGAGGTGCGGATCATCGCGGGCATCGAGGCGTCGACGATGACGTCGCTCGGCACGTGCAGGTTGGTGATGCCGCGGTCGGAGTCGACCATCGCGAGCTCGGGTCCGTCGCTGAGGGCGGCGTCGATGGCGGCCTTGATCTCGTCGCCGTTGGGAAGCGCGTCGAGACCCGAGAGGATCGCGCCGAGGCCGTCGTTGGGGCTCAGGCCGGCTGCGGCGAGCTGGTCGCCGTACTGGGCGAAGACGGGCTCGAGGAACGTCTTGACGACGTGGCCGAAGATGATCGGGTCGGAGACCTTCATCATCGTGGCCTTGAGGTGGACGCTGAACAGCACACCCTCGTCCTTCGCCCGCGCGATCGCGTCACGGAGGAAGGCGCGGAGCGCGGCCACGTCCAGGTAGGTGGCGTCGACGACCTCGCCGGCCAGCACGGGAACCGACTCGCGCAGGACGGACGTCTGGCCGTCGGAAGTGACGAGTTCGATGCGCAGCGTGTCGTCGTTCTCGATGACGACGGACTGCTCGTTGGACTTGAAGTCGCGGTCGGCCATCGTGGCGACGTTGGTCTTGGAGTCCGCGCTCCAGGCGCCCATCGAGTGGGGGTGCTTGCGCGCGTAGTTCTTGACCGAGGCCGGCGCACGGCGGTCGGAGTTCCCCTCGCGCAGGACGGGGTTGACCGCGCTGCCCTTGACCTTGTCGTACCGGGCGCGGACGTCGCGCTCGTCGTCGGTCTTCGGCTCGTCCGGGTAGTTCGGCAGCTCGTAACCCTGCGCCTGCAGCTCGGTGATGGCCGCCTTCAGCTGCGGGATGGAGGCCGAGATGTTCGGCAGCTTGATGATGTTGGCCTCGGGACGCTTGGCCAGCTCACCGAGCTCGGCGAGCGCGTCATCGACGCGCTGTTCGGCCGGGAGCCGGTCCGAGAAGGCGGCGATGATACGGCCGGCCAGCGAGATGTCACGGGTCTCGACATCGACTCCCGCCGTGGCCGCGTAGGCCTGAATGACCGGCAGGAAGCTGTGCGTCGCCAGGGCCGGCGCCTCGTCCGTGTGCGTGTAGATGATCGTCGATTCGCTCACGACGCCCAACCTACCGCGCCTCCCGCGGACCTGACGCGCTGCCGTCGGGGATACCACGCGTCATACCGCTCGGACCGCTGCGTCCGGTCTGTGGAACGTCGTCTCAAAGCCGGCCGCCGACCGTACGTTGGTCGCGTTCCACCGGACCGAAAGGCAGATCCGTGACCCGAAGGACTCCACGCCGCCCTGTGACGGCAGCACTCGCCCTGGCCGCCGCGCTCTCGGCGACGGCCGCCTGTGCACCGTCCGGAGCGGGGAGCGGTGGCGACGGCCCCTCGCTCTCGCTCGTGGGTTTTGCGGTCCCCAAAGCCGGCAACAACGCGGTTCAGCAGGCGTTCGCCGGGACCGAGGAGGGCGCGGGGGTGACGTGGCGGGAGTCGTACGGGGCCTCGGGCGACCAGAGCCGCGCCGTGGTCTCCGGCCTCGACGCCGACTACGTCCACTTCTCGGTGACACCGGACGTGACGCGTCTGGTCGATGCCGGACTCATCGACCAGACGTGGGACGACGGACCCAACAAAGGCGTCGTGACCGACTCCGTCGTCGTGCTCGTGGTGCGCGAGGGCAACCCGAAGGACATCCGCGGCTGGGACGACCTCGCTCGGCACGACGTCGGAGTCGTGACGCCCAACCCGGGCTCCTCCGGCGCGGCGCGCTGGAACATCCTCGGCGCCTGGCAGCACGTCATCGCCCAGGGGGGCAGCGAGGCTGAGGCCGAAGAGTTCCTCGCCTCGGTCCTGGCGAACGTCGAAGCGTTCCCGGGCAGCGGCCGCGACGCCACCCAGGCGTTCCAGAGCGGGACCGGTGACGTGCTCATCTCCTACGAGAACGAGGCGATCCTGGCCCGCCAGAGCGGCGAGCCGATCGAGTACGTCGTCCCGAGCGACACACTGCTCATCGAGAACCCCGCCGCGGTGCTGAAGGACGCCGACCCGGCCGCGCAGGCGTTCTTGGACTTCGTCCTCTCCCCGCAAGGCCAGGCGGCGTACGTCGAGAAGGGGTTCCGTCCGCTGCGCACGGTCGACGGCGTCAAACTCACCGAGGTCGACGGAGCGATGGACCCGGCGCATCCCTTCCCCGAGGTCGAGACGCTTTCCACGATCGACGACGATCTCGGGGGATGGGACGCCGTAAACCGCAAGTTCTTCGACGAGACCGACGGCATCATCACCCGATTGCAGGCCGCCGCGGGACTCCAGTCGTGAACCCCGTCCTGACCGAACCCACGGGGACGACACGCCGGCGCCGACCCCGCCAGAAGGCCTCGACGCTCAGCCGACCGGCGGCGATCGGCCTCGGCGTCGGTGTCACGTGGTTCAGCATCCTGGTGCTGATACCGCTCGCTCTCATCTCCTTCCAGGCCGCGGGCGGCGGCTGGGGCGTGTTCCTCGAGACGCTCGGCAACGCGCAGACGGCTTCGGCCATCGGGCTGACCGTGCGACAAGCGCTGCTCGTGACCCTCGTCAACGTCGTCATGGGCACCCTGATCGCCTGGGTGCTCGTCCGCGACCGGTTCTGGGGCAAGCGCGCCCTGGAGATCATCATCGACATTCCCTTCGCGCTGCCGACGATCGTCGCGGGCCTGGTGCTGCTGAGCCTCTACGGACCCGAGAGCCCGCTGGGCGTCAACGTTGCCAACACGTCGCACTCGGTGTTCCTCGCGCTGTTGTTCGTCACCCTGCCGTTCGTCGTCCGGGCGGTGGAGCCGGTCCTCATGGAACTCGAGCCCGAAGTCGAGGAGGCCGCGGCGTCGCTCGGCGCGAGCACGTTCACCACCTGGCGCCGCATCATCCTGCCGAGCCTCGCACCCTCGATCGCCTCCGGCGCGACGCTCTCCTTCGCCCGCGGCATCAGCGAGTACGGCTCGCTCGTGCTGTTGTCGGGCAATCTGCCGTTCGAGTCCGAAGTGGCCTCGGTGCGGATCTTCTCCTACATCGAGAACGACAATCCGGCGGCCGCGTCCGCGGTGGCGGTCATCCTGCTCACGGTCGCGCTGGCCGCGATCGTCACGTTGAACCTCATCTCGCAAAGAGTCACGCGTCATGGCTAGCCACCCCACGGCGCGGGGCCAGCGCCCGACCCCCGCGACCCACGCCCGGCGGGCCCTCGTCCTCGGCTACCTGTTCTTCCTCGTCGTCTGGCCGGTTTCGCTCGTCGTCACGCGAACGTTCGGCGACGGCAATCACCTCGCCGCTGCGTTGCAGGACCCGGCCGTGGTGTTCGCCGTGCAGATGACCGTGGTGGTCGCCTTCTGGGCCGTCGTGATCAACACCGTGTTCGGCGTCGGCATGTCGCTGCTCATCGTGCGCTACGACTTCTGGGGCAAGAGCGTGCTCAACACGCTGCTGGACCTGCCGCTGTCGGTCTCACCGGTCGTCATCGGCCTCGCGCTCCTGCTCGCCTACGGACCGCGCGACGGGTACTTCGCACCCGTGCTCGACGCGATCGATCTTCAGGTCATCTTCTCGGTCCCCGGGATCATCATGGCGACGGCGTTCGTGAGCCTGCCGCTCGTGATCCGCGAGGTCGTGCCGGTCCTGCAGGAGATCGGCACCGAACAGGAGCAAGCTGCGCGGTCCTTGGGCGCTGGCGGCTGGCAGACCTTCCGCCGCATCACCCTGCCCTCGATCCGCTGGGCGCTCGTATACGGCGTCGTGCTGAGCCTCGCGCGCTCGCTCGGCGAGTTCGGCGCCGTGAAGATCGTCTCGGGCAACATCAGCCAGCAGACCCAGACCGCGACCCTCGTCGTGGAGGAGAAGTACCTGGAGTTCGAGCGGGGAGCTGCATACGCCACGAGCTTCCTGCTGACCCTCATCGCCGTGGCGGCGCTCGTCATCGTCACCGTGCTGCGGCCCAAGGAGGAGAGAGTCTGATGGGTATCGAGATCGTCGGCGTCAACAAGTCGTTCGGTGACTTCGTCGCGCTCAGCGACATCGACCTCAGCATCCCCGGCGGCGGACTCACCGCGCTGCTGGGGCCCAGCGGTGGGGGCAAGTCGACGTTGCTGCGGATCATCGCCGGGCTCGAGACGGCCGACAGCGGCACGATCGAGATCGAGGGGCGGGACACGACGAACGTGCCCGCCCAGCGCCGCAACGTGGGCTTCGTGTTCCAGCACTATGCGGCGTTCAAGCACATGACCGTGGCCAAGAACGTGGCGTTCGGCCTCGAGATCCGAAAGCGCCCCAAGGCCGAGATCGCGCGCCGCGTCGCCGAACTACTCGAACTCGTCCATCTCGAGCAGTTCGCGCATCGGCTCCCCGCCCAACTCTCCGGTGGTCAGCGCCAGCGCATGGCCCTCGCCCGGGCCCTGGCGATCGAACCGAGTGTCCTGTTGCTCGACGAGCCGTTCGGTGCACTCGACGCCAAGGTCCGCAAGGAACTGCGCGACTGGCTGCGCCGGCTCCACGACGGCGTGCACGTGACGACCGTCTTCGTGACCCACGATCAGGAGGAGGCCCTCGAGGTCGCCGACACGATCGTGGTGATCAACGACGGTCGGATCGAGCAGGTCGGCACGCCCGACGACCTCTACGACAAGCCAGCGAGCGACTTCGTGCTGGGCTTCCTCGGGCCGGTGACGACGCTCGGCGATCGGCTCATCCGGCCGCATGACATCGAGATCTCCCGGGTCGAGCAGGCGGCGGTCGTGGACGGCCCGATCACCCGATGGACGCGCGTCGGTTTCGAAATCCGGCTCGAGGTGACGCCGATCGACACCCGGTACGCCCCCGTGCAGGTGAGCGTCACCCGAACCGAAGCGCACGCGCTGGGCCTTCACCCGGGTGACCACGTGTGGCTGCGGCCGGCCGTCGGCGCCCCATCGGTGGTCAGCACCTGAAACGGACGGAGGACTCTCGACAGCGGGTGCAACTCCCCGTTACAGTGGCCCCAGCTCGCTTCGTGAGCTACGTCACATCGGGGAGAAATCATGTCGACACGTCTGTCTGCCGCGGTCGTCGCGGCGTTGTCCGTCCTGCTCACTCTCGTCGCCGCTCCGGCCACTGCGGCGGCCCCGAACCCGGTGCCGCACCCGATCCGCTTCGCGCCGTGGGGCGAGGATTCCTCGTTCCCCGCCGCCTACGCGCGCTCGATCACCGATCCCGACCGCGATCCGCTCGGTGCCAACGACTGGGGCTGCCAGCCCAGCGCCGCCCATCCGCGTCCGGTCGTCCTGGTGCACGGCACCTTCGAGAACGCCTACGCCAACTGGAACGGCCTCGCGCCGATCCTCGCCGACCGCGGCTACTGCGTGTTCGCGCTGAACTACGGCAACTCCACGGGTATCGCCTTCCTCAACGGCACCGGCGACCTCATCGCGAACGCCCACGAGATCGGGCCCTTCGTCGACCGGGTGCTCGCGAGCACCGGCGCCGCTCAGATCGATCTCGTCGGCCACTCGCAGGGCGGAGTGATCTCGCGCTACTACGCCAACCTCATCGCGCCGCAGAAGGTCAACCAGGTGATCGGCCTCGCGCCCTCCAACCACCCGACGACACTCTCGGGCATCACCGAATTCGGCAAACTCGTGCGCTTGTTCGGCGCCGCCATGGCGGTGCTTGAGCTGGTGAACCTGCCGGCCGCCGCTCAGCAGGCCGACCAGAGCCCGGCCCCGCAGGCGCCCTTCTACCAGCAGGTGAACGGTGACGGCGAGACGATTCCGGGCATGTCCTACACGACGATCGTGACCCGGCGGGACCAGGTCGTGACGCCGTGGCAGCGCGGACAGTTGGCGACCGGTCCCGGCGCCGAGGTCGAGAACATCGTCATCCAGGACGTGTGCCGCATCGACCAGTCAGAGCACGTGAGCCTGCCGTTCTCCAAGAACGTCGCGCAGATCGTGCTCAACACGCTGGACCCCGACGACGAGCGCCGTATCCGGTGCTACCCGCAGGCCCCGATCACGGGTAGCACCCAGCTCATCGGCTGAGCTGGCGGCGCTCTGCGGCAACCGCCGCCAGCACGATGACCAACCCGACGGCCGCGAGCGCCGCACCGACGAGGCTCGGTGCCGCGTAGCCGTAGCCGGCGGCGATGACGAGCCCGCCGAGCCAGGCACCGAGGCCGTTGGCCACGTTGAGTGAAGAGTGGTTGAGCGCGGCGCCGAGCATCTGCGCGTCGCCGGCGGCATGCATGAGGCGTAGTTGCAGCCCGATCGCCAGCACGCTGCCGAGCGCTCCGACGAGGAACACGAGCGCGATCATCACCGGTCCCGAGGTCGCCGCGAAATAGAAGACGATGAGGGCGGCGACGCTCACGAGGAAGCCAGCGACGAGCTGGCGCACGTTGTTCCAGTCGGCCAGCACCCCGCCGAGCCACGTCCCCGCCACCGAGCCGACCCCGAAGGCGAACAGCACCCACGGGATGGTCGCGCGGGAGAGTTCGGAGACGTCGGTGACGATGGGAGCGATGTAGCTGTACATCGCGAACACGCCACCGAAGCCGATCATGCCCGCGGCGACCGCGAGCAGCACCTGCGGGCGGCGCAGGGCCGCGAGCTCGCGGCCGATGGTCGCGTCCGGAGTGCCAGGCACCCGAGCGACGAAGGCCCGGATCATGACGGCCGTGGCGATCGCGAGCACCACCACGAGGGCATACGCCGCGCGCCACCCGAGCTGTTGCCCCAACCACGCGCTGAGCGGGACCCCCGCAACGGTGCCGACCGAGAGGCCCATCATCACGCGGCTGACCGCGCGGCCCTTCATCGACGGGGGCACCATCGCCGCGGCGAGCAGCGAGGCGACCCCGAAGTAGGCGCCGTGCGGGAGGCCGGCGATGAAGCGCGAGACCATGACCGGCAGGTAGCCCGAGGCGAGCGCGGTCAGCCCGTTGCCGACGGCGAGTCCGAGGACGAGGACGATCGCGAGCTCCCGCTTGGGCAGCTTGGCGCCAAGGGACACGATGAGCGGTGCTCCCACGACGACCCCGAAGGCGTACGCCGTGATGAGGTGGCCCGTGGTCGGGATGGAGCGATCGATGCTCGCGGCGATGTCGGGCAGCAGACCCATCGTGACGAACTCGGTCGTGCCGATGGCGAACCCGCCGAGGGCGAGCGCGACGATCGCCCACCAGACGTGGGTGGACCGCTGCGGCTCTGTGCGGACAGGAGCAGCCGGCGGTGTCACGGTGGAAGTGGTCACGAGAGTCGACAACGAGCCCCGCCCCGCTTCTGTTCCGGTCACCGTGCGTGAACCCTGTCACCCGAGGGCGATCGCTCAGATCTTCTCGAGGGGCGCGTAGCGCAGGAGGAGCCGCTTGACGCCGGCGGACCCGAAGTCGACGCTCGCCACGGAGTTCTGGCCGGACCCTTCCAACGCGACCACAGTGCCCATGCCGAAGCTGTCGTGCGTGACCCGGTCGCCCGGCTGCAGCGCCACGATGTCGCGGGTGGCCCGACGGGACTTGGCGGCCACGGTCGAGGATCGGAAGGACTCGCGGCGCGCGGTCGCCGACGGTGTGCTGGGCGTCCACTGTGTCGGCGCGGTGCCCATGCGGCGCCAGTCGAGCAGGTGGTCGGGGACCTCGTCGAGGAAGCGCGATGCCGGGTTGTACGACGGCGCTCCCCAGGCCGAGCGCACCGTGGCGCGGGTCAGGTAGAGCCGCTCGCGGGCGCGGGTGATGCCGACATAGGCGAGCCGGCGTTCCTCCTCGAGCTCCTTGGTGTCGCCCATCGACCGCATGTGCGGGAACACGCCGTCCTCCATGCCGGTGAGGAAGACGACCGGGAACTCCAGCCCCTTGGCGGTGTGCAAGGTCATCAGGGTGACGACGCCCTCGCCCTCGTCGGGGATCGCGTCCGCGTCGGCGACCAGCGCCACCTGCTCGAGGAACGCCGCGAGCGACCCCGGGGTGAGATCGCCCTCCTCGACGCCACCCTCGCCGACCTCGTCGTCCTCGGAAAGCGTGGCCGCTCCGGCGACGAACTCGCGGGCGACCGCCACGAGTTCGGCGAGGTTCTCCACGCGGGTCTCGTCCTGCGGGTCGCGGCTCTCCTCCAGAACCGTGAGGTAGCCCGAGCGGGTCAGCGCGGCCTCCAGCACGGCGTCGGCCGGCGCACCGGACGCGGCGAGTTCCATGAGCCCGGCCATGACCTCGGCGAAGCCGGTGATGGCCGAGCGCGAACGGGTGGCCAGCTCGCCGATCTCACCGGCGCGGGTCATGGCCTCCCAGAAACTGACGCCGTTGCGCGAGGCGAACTGTTCGAGCGCGGTCTCGGCTCGGTCGCCGATACCGCGCTTGGGCTCGTTGAGGATGCGCCGCAATGACACGTCGTCGCGAGGGTTGACCAACACACGGATGTACGCGAGCGCATCGCGGATCTCCTTGCGCTCATAGAAGCGCACGCCGCCGACGACCCGGTAGGGCAGACCGACGCGGATGAACACTTCCTCGAAGACTCGCGACTGGGCGTTGGTGCGGTAGAAGACCGCGACGTCCTTGGGCTGCGCCGCGCCGTCGTCGCTGAGCCGGTCGATCTCGTCGGCGACGAACTGGGCCTCGTCGCGCTCGTCGTCGGCGACGTAGCCGACCACGAGCTCGCCGTCACCCTCGGCGGACCACAGCTTCTTGTCCTTGCGACCCTCGTTACGGCTGATCAACGCATTGGCCGCGGACAGGATGGTCTGCGTGGAGCGGTAGTTCTGCTCCAGCAGCACCGTGCGGGCCTGCGGGAAGTCGTTCTCGAACTCCAGGATGTTACGGATGCTGGCGCCGCGGAACGCGTAGATCGACTGGTCGGAGTCGCCCACGACCATGAGGTCGGACTCGGCGTCGCACAGCTCCCGGATGAGCGCGTACTGCGCGTGGTTGGTGTCCTGGTACTCGTCGACGAGCACGTGCCGGAACCGCCGCCGGTACGCCTCCCGCACGTCCGGCCACGCCTGGAGCAGGTGGACCGTGTTCATGATGAGGTCGTCGAAGTCCATCGCGTTGGCCGCTCTGAGCCGCTGCTGATACAGCGCGTAGCACTCGGCGTACGTCTGCTCGGTGGGCGTGGCCGCGCGGCGGGCGGCCTCCTCGTGGTCGACGAGTTCGTTCTTGAGATTGGAGACGTGGTGGAGCACGCCGCGCGGGTTGACCTTCTTGGGATCGAGGTCGAGATCGCGGCACACGAGCGTCATGAGCCGGCGGGCGTCGGCGGCATCGTAGATGGTGAACGACGACGTGTAGCCGAACCGGTTGGCCTCCCGCCGCAGGATGCGCACGCACGCCGAGTGGAAGGTGGACACCCACATCATCCGGGCGCGGCCGCCCACCAGCTCCGCCACGCGCTCGCGCATCTCGGCCGCCGCCTTGTTGGTGAAGGTGATCGCGAGGATGGAGCCGGGATGCGCACCTCGGGCGGCGATGAGCCAGGCGATCCGGCGGGTCAGCACCCGGGTCTTGCCCGAGCCGGCACCCGCCACGACCAGCAGCGGACCGCCGACGTGGCTGACCGCCTCGCGCTGGGCGTCGTTGAGCCCCTCGAGGAGCCGGTCCGAGAGCGGCGCGGACCGCTCTCGACCCGATCGCGACGACGACGGGGACGAGGGCACGGGGAACGGAAGAGACATCTCGTCCAGCCTAGTCTCCTGCGACGACAGGCAGGGTCACCACCGAAGCGACACAATGGAGCCATGGAATGGACGATCGACGCCGACGCATCCGCTCCACCGTTCGAGCAGTTGCGTCAGCAGATCGCTGCGGCCGTCGCCGCCGGCGAGCTGTCACCGGGCGAGCGCCTGCCCACGGTGCGCGCGCTGGCCACCGAGATGGGCCTGGCCGTGAACACCGTCGCTCGTGCGTATCGCGAGCTGGAGGCCATGGGCGTGATCCGCACCGAGGGCCGCCGCGGCTCCTTCGTCTCCGCCCCCGAGGACGACGACCACGCCGATGCCGCGGCCGCCGCGGCCGATTTCGTCAAGACCGCACAGCGACTCGGTCTGCGCCGTAGCGAGGCCGTGCACCTCGTCGAGCGCCACTGGTAGACCCGAACGGTCAGATCAACCGGCGGTCGTTGGCCCAGCGGGTGAGCTCGTGCCGGCTCGACAACTGCAGCTTCCGCAACACGTTCGAGACGTGCGTCTCGACGGTCTTGATCGAGATGAACAACTCCTTGGCCACTTCCTTGTAGGCGTAGCCGCGCGCGATGAGCCGCATGACCTCCCGTTCGCGCTCGGTGAGCCGATCGAGATCCTCATCGACCTGCGCCACGTCGATCGTCCCCGCGAACGCGTCGAGGACGAACCCCGCCAACCGCGGGGAGAACACCGCGTCACCACCCGCCACGCGCTCGATCGCGTCGATGAGCTCGGGCGCGGAGATGTTCTTGGTGACGTAGCCCCGCGCACCTGCCCGGATGACCCCGATGACGTCCTCGGCGGCGTCGCTCACCGAGAGCGCGAGGTACGTGGTTCCCGGCAACTGCCGGATGACCTCGGGCCCTCCCCCGCCGGGCATGTGGACGTCCAGCAGCACCACATCGGGTCGGCGCTCGGCGATCACCCGTACCGCGGAGGGCACGTCCTCGGCCTCGGCGACGATCTCCACCCGTCCGGCACCGAGCCGCTCGAGCTCGGCGCGGACTCCGCTGCGGAACATCGCGTGGTCGTCGACGACCACGACACTCAGCTCGCTCATGCTTCTCGACTCTCTTCCTGGGCCGCCCGCAGCGGCATCGTGAGCACGATCTCGGTGCCCTCCCCGGGCGTGGACCGAATACGGGTGTCGCCGCCGTGCCGCTGCATCCGTTCGACCATGGACCCGCGGATGCCCTGCCGGTCGTCGGGAATCTGGTCGGCGTCGAAGCCCACGCCCCGGTCCCGCACGAAGATCTCCGCGCCGCCGTCCGCCACCTCGACGTACACGTCGATACGGCTCACCTGCGCGTGCTTGGCGGCGTTGACCATCGCCTCGCGCGCGGCGCGCACCAACGCCGCCACGTCCGATGACATGGGGGCGTCGCCCACGGCGACCAACTCGACGGGGATGCGGTGCGCGGTCTCGACGTCGGCAGCCTCGGCGCGGAGCCCCGCCACCAGGGTGGAGCCCGCCGGACTGTCGTCGCCGTAGAGCCAGTCGCGGAGCTCACGCTCCTGGCGCCGTGCGAGCGTCGCGACCGCGGCAGGGTCCTGAGCGTTCTTCTGCAGCAGGGCGAGCGTCTGGAGCACCGAGTCGTGCAAGTGGGCGGCGACGTCGGCTCGCTCCTGCGAGCGAATCCGCTGCCGGCGCTCCTCGCCGAGGTCGTGCCACAGCCCGGAGACCCACGGACCGAGGATGAGCGCGATCCCGATCATCGCCACTGCGACGGCCGCCACGAGGTCGAGCGTCGCGCTCCAGCCGCGCCCTTCGGAGATGACGAACACGGCCGCGAGACTCACGAGCGCGAGCCCGGCCGCGATCCGTCCGATGTGACCGGGGCCGGAGGTCTGCCGCAGCCACGAGTTCCACGCCGCGTCGTCGAGTTGGCGCCACACGAGCGCGATGCCGACGACGCCCACGAGGACGGGCACGAGCAGATGCGACGAGGGTCCACGTCCCACGACCGACAGCAGGGTGAAGACACCGAGTCCGACCGCCCCGATGGCGACCGTCTGCGCGATCTCGCGACGGCCGAGGCGGTTTCTGCCGCGCATACCGGCCCGGGTCGCCGACTCGACGCCGGGGGCGTCATCGGGTGTGGCGAGCGGCAGGAAACGCCACAGCAACAGATAGGCCAGGATGCCGGCGCCGTTGAGCCAGGTGGCCACGATGAAGCCGACCCGCACCCAGAGCACCGGGACCCCGAGATGGTCCGCGAGGCCCGCCGCGACACCGCCGACGACACGGCGGTCGGCCGGCCGGGAGGCTCGGCGGTAGGCGGGGGACGTCGTGGTCACGAGAACGATCGTCACACGCGCGCGTGGACGCACGCCAGCAGGACCCGCCCCCGACGGACCCCGAGGCGGCCGGGGGAAAGCTCAGGGGAACACCCGATGGTTCGCCGGCGGTTCGGCGATGAGGATGGAACCATGAACGATCAGCAGCAGACCACCGGCCAGCCGGGAGGCGACCCCGCCTCCCCGCGTCGGTTTCAGGACTTCGGTTCCGTTCGCCGGCCGCGCGACGATCGGATGATCGCAGGCGTCTCGACCGCGGTCGGCCGATGGTGGAACATCGACCCCGTCATCGTGCGCATCGGCTTCGTCGTGTTGACGTTCATCGGACTGTCCGGCGTGATTCTCTACGCCGCCGCTTGGCTCCTGCTTCCCGAGGAGGGCAAGGACCGCAGCGTCGTCGGCGAGACGTTCGGCCTCGGTGACAACGACGAGCAGGTCCGAACCATCGGGCTCATCGTCGCCGCCGCCCTCGCCGGCGCCGCCGCCCTCGGCGACAGCGCCTGGGGCTTCAACGGTTGGGGCTGGGCGGTCGTCTGGATCACCATCTGGGTCGGCCTGCCCATCGCGTTCGTCTACTGGCTGGTCAAGGGTCGCCACGACGCGCGCGCCCAGGTCCCGCCACCCCCGACGCCCCCTGCCGGTCCCGCCGCGCCAGGGTCCGATCCCACTCCCGCGAAGGAGGACGACACCGTGAGCATCGACCAGACGCTCCCCGTCCGTTACGAACCGCCGGCCGGCCCGCCACCGGGCGAGGGCCCCGGCGAACCGACCGGCGCAGCCCCGCCGCCGCCCCAGGCCCCTCGCCGCGGCTGGTCCCCCGCGTTGTTCCTCGGCACGATCTCCCTCACGTTCATCGCCTGGGGGGCCCTGTGGATCTGGTCCCTCCAGACCGAGCCGGTCGCCGCGTCCGTGTACGTCTTCGTCGGCCTGGTCATCACGGCCCTCGGCCTCCTCGTCGGCAGTGTGGTCGGCGATGCCGGACTGCTCATCCCGGTCGGCCTCGTGCTGACGGTGGCCCTCGCCGTGACGTCCGCACTCCCCTCAGCCCGCGCCGGAGACTACCGCTTCGTCCCGGTGAACGCCGAACAGGCCACCCGCACGCTCGAGACCGGAGCCGGACAGGTGACCTACGACCTCACCCAGATCCGGGATCTGGACGATCTCGCGGGAGAGTCCGTGCGCATCGAGCACGGCGCCGGCGTCGTGCGCGTCATCGTCCCGCGCGAACTCGACGTCGACGTCGACGCGCAGGTCCGCTGGGGCGGCCAGGTCATGGTGTTCGATCGGCGCGACGAAGGCTGGGACGCGCGCATCGCGTTCCCCGCCGACGGCGACGAACCCTTCGACATCCAGATCACGAGCACCGTAGGAGTCATCGAGGTGATCCGTTCATGACCACACACCCCTTCCGCTTCCTGCCGTTCCTCTCCGGAGTGCTTTTCCTGCTGATCGCGGCAGGATGGTTCATGGTGGACAGCGCCCTCTTGACCCAAGACGAACTACGCCTCGCCGGCCCGATCACGCTCATCGTGCTCGGACTCCTCGGTGTGGCGGCGACCTTCAGGAGTAGGAAATGACTGACAAGAAGAAGCTCCAGCGCAGCCGCAGCGACAAGTGGCTCGGCGGCGTCTGCGGCGGCATCGCGGCGTACACGGGCTGGGACGTCAACCTCGTGCGGCTCCTCGTGGTCCTGCTGACGGTGTTCAGCACCGGCACCGCGATCATCGCGTACATCGCCGCCTGGATCCTCCTGCCGGAGGAGACGATCTCCTACTGAGCCGTCACGATCCGCGTCGCGCCTTCGCGACGCGGATCGGCGGCTGCGTGGAGCCGTCCCTCGCGGTCACGCAGGGTCGCCCCCACGCCCCCGAAGTACATCGTCGGCTCGTGCTCGACTTTCAGTTCCTCGTCCGGACAGCCGGCCCGGTGGAGATGAAGGCGCGGATGATCGGTCGCCGCTTGCAGATCGAGCCCCGAGAGGAATCCGGCGATCACCTGGGCGATCGCCGTCGTGATCCGGTCAGCACCCGGTGAGCCGATCGCGAGCGAGGCGCCGTCGCGGTCGTGACCCACGGTCGGAGCCATGTTGGACAGCAATCGCGTCCCTGGCTCGAGACCGTGGAGGCCGCGCGGGTTGAGTTCCGGCTCCCCGAGGCAGTTGTTGAGCCAGATGCCGGTTCCCGCCGCGATCATGCCGGAGCCGTATCCGGACGAGACGGTGATCGCGCACGCGTTGCCGTCGGTGTCGGTGGCCGAGACGTGCGCGGTGGACCCGGATTCCAGGACGGCCAGCCCGTCGCGGTCGATCAGGTCGAGGAACGCCGCGGCGTCGCGGGCGAGATCGTCGCTGTGATCGAAGACCCGCAACCGCTCACCGAGCACCCGGCGCTGCACGGCGACGAGATGACCGCGGTCATCGAGCCCGCGACCGTTCATCAGGCGCAACATCGCCGCGACCACAGCTCCGCCGACTGCCGGTGGCGGATTCGTACCCAAGGTCCACGGCCCCACCTCGACCCGCAACGACGGTCGGACCACGGGCTCGTAGCCAGCGAGGTCGGCGCGACTCAGCAGACCCCCGCGGACGAGCACATCGTCACTGATCGCGCGAGCGAGATCGCCCTCGTACATGGTGCGAGGGCCGGCCTCGGCCACGTGCTCGAGGGTGTCGGCGAGATCGGGAACGACCAGTGAGCCGTCCCGCAGGCCGGTCTCGGGGTCGTGGAGCGCGGTGCGGCTGCCCTCGTCCCACCCGAAGATGCTGTCCCGCACGTACTGGAGGTAGTACCGCGAGGCCGAGCCGAGCACGAAGCCCCCTCGTGCCACGTCGATCGCCGGACCGACGAGTTCGCGCCACGGCACGCTCCCCCAGCGCCGATGCGTCTCCTCGAAGGCCGCGATCGCACCGTGCGTGGCGACGGATCCGGGGCCGACCGTGATCGTGACGCCGCCACCGTACTCGGTCTCGACGTCCCACGTGCCTTGACCTGGCTGAATGCGAGGCTGGTCCGCCGTTCTCCGGCCGGGCATGTCCATCCAGCCGTCGACGGTGACCGGAGCGGAACCGCCCGCCGGCTGCACGGTGGCGAACCCGCCCGAGCTGAGCGACACGATGCCGACCTCGTTGACCATCGTCACGAGGCTCGCGGCGATCGCAGCGTCGACGGCGTTGCCGCCCGCTCCGGCGATCGCGGCGGCGGCATCGGCCGCGGCGGCGTTGGGGGCGGCGACAGCGACCCGGCGGGTCACTCCCACTCGATGGTTCCCGGCGGCTTGCTCGTGACGTCGAGGACGACGCGGTTGACCTCGTCGACCTCGTTGGTGATGCGCGTCGAGATCTGCTCGAGGACGTCGTAAGGCAGACGGCCCCAGTCGGCGGTCATGGCGTCTTCGCTGGTGACGGGCCGGAGCACGATCGGGTGACCGTACGTTCGGCCGTCGCCCTGCACGCCCACGGATCGGACGTCGGCGAGCAGCACGACCGGGAACTGCCAGATCTCGGCGTCGAGACCGGCGGCGGTCGTCTCCTCGCGCACGATCGCGTCGGCAGCACGAAGGATGCGCAGGCGGTCGGCGTCCACGGCGCCGACGATGCGGATCGCGAGGCCCGGACCGGGGAACGGGTGACGGTTGACGATGCCCGCCGGCAGGCCGAGTTGGCGGCCGACCTCGCGGACCTCGTCCTTGAACAGGGTCCGCAGCGGCTCGATCAGGCCGAACTCGAGATCCTCGGGAAGCCCGCCCACGTTGTGGTGACTCTTGATGTTCGCCGCGCCCTCACCGCCGCCGGACTCGACGACGTCGGGGTACAGCGTGCCCTGAACGAGGAAGCGCACCGGTTGACCCTCCGGCGCAGCCTCGACGACCTCCCGCTCGGCCTGCTCGAACACGCGGATGAACTCGCGGCCGATGATCTTGCGCTTCTCCTCCGGATCCGCGACCCCGGCGAGGTGACCGAGGAAGCGCTCCGCGGCGTCCACGACCTTGAGGTCGACGCCGGTGGCGGCGACGAAGTCCTGTTCGACCTGCTCCGCCTCGCCTTCGCGGAGCAGCCCGTGGTCGACGAATACGCAGGTGAGCTGGTCGCCGATGGCACGCTGCACGAGGGCAGCAGCGACGGCGGAGTCGACGCCGCCGGACAGCCCGCAGATGACGCGCGCGTCGCCGACCTCGGCGCGGATCTTCTCGACCTGCTCGTCGACGATGTTGACGCTCGTCCAGGTCTGGCGGCATCCCGCGATGTCGACCAGGAAGCGCTCGAGGATCTGCTGGCCGTGTTCGGAGTGCAGCACCTCGGGGTGCCACTGCACACCGGCGAGGCGGCGGCCGGTGTCTTCGAACGCGGCGACCGTGGCGCGCGGCGACTTGGCGTTGACGCGGAAGCCCTCAGGGGCTGCCACGACCTCGTCGCCATGCGACATCCAGGAGACGAGCTCCTCGGGGAGGCCCTGCAGGAGGGTGCCGCGGTCGAGCACGCTGACGCGCGTGCGGCCGTACTCGCGCTGGCCCGTGCGGGCGACCTGGCCACCGAGCGCCTGGGCCATGGCCATGAACCCGTAGCAGATGCCGAACAAGGGCACGTCGGATTCGACGATCTGCGGGTCGAGCTGCGGGGCGCCCGGCTCGTACACCGATGAGGGGCCGCCGGACAGGATGATCGCCTTCGGCTGCTTGGCGAGCATCTCCTCCAGTGGCATCGTGTGCGGCACGATCTCGGAGTACACGTTCGCCTCACGCACGCGTCGCGCGATCAGCTGGGCGTACTGGGCACCGAAGTCGACGACGAGGACGAGGTCATGGTCGAGGCTCACTGTTCGATTCTAGAGTCGCCGTCCTCCTCCCCCGTTCCCGGACCACCGAGATGTGGGTAGTCGCGAAGCGAGCGAAGCAACGAGCGGGCCCGTAGGTGGTCGAGTTGCGGCGCCCTTCGATACGCCGCTCGTTCCTCGCGGCTACTCAGGAACCGGGACGAGCCGCGATGGAGTTGTGCACTCAGGGCGTACGCTGAGCGACCTCCCTCGACCACCAAGTTGTAGGTGGTCGAGTAGCGGCGAGCTCTGCGAGCCGCGTATCGAGACCATCGCACCTGGCGTGGTCTC
>NZ_RDBF01000150.1 GCF_003674095.1 Aeromicrobium phragmitis | reverse complement strand
GTCTACCGCGAGTCGAGACGCATCCGGGACGCCGTTGGCCAGGCTCTTGGAGCCATGCCCCGGGAAGTGAACGACGTAGCGGCCGCGAGGCTCTACAACGAGAAACTCGGCGAACTTGCCGAAGCCGAATCAGACTATGTCGAAGCCGTCCGGGACGATCTGGACTGATCTGTAGGGGACTTCCCATCGGGGAGTTGTGGCGACGGATAGTCGTATTGTCGGGTCCCACCCCTAGTCTCGTTGTATGGCGCAATGCACAGCACCGTCCCGAGGCCACCGAACTGCGAGTGGGCGTGCGAACTGTCCTGCCTGTGGTGGCACGGGGTACTCCCGGTCGTACCCGTCGTACTCGTACGGCGGTGGGTCGTCGTACAGCGGCGGTGG
>NZ_RDBF01000149.1 GCF_003674095.1 Aeromicrobium phragmitis | reverse complement strand
CGTGATGCCGACGCCGCATGCGGCGAGCTGCGGACGCGCTTCCTCGGGGTCGATCGTCTCGATCAGGCCCGCGTCGCGCAGCGCGGGGTAGAAACGGTTGCCGCGCCGCGCGAAGTGCAGACCCGTCGCGGCACTCACGAGTCCGGGATTGATGCCCACGAACAGCAGTGCGAGTTCGCCCTCGGGGAGGAGGTCGGGGATCGTGCGTCCTGCGAAGGACTCGAGCTCCGCGCGGCTCCACCGACTCCTGACGCTCACGACGGCCAGCCTAGGGCCTCGCGGGCTCAGACGTCGGCGTACTGCACCCCGGTCGCGTGCAGCGGGCAGTAGCCGAACGGGTTCTTCACCAGGTACTGCTGGTGGTATTCCTCGGCGTAGTAGTAC
>NZ_RDBF01000148.1 GCF_003674095.1 Aeromicrobium phragmitis | reverse complement strand
ATCGTCGTCGGTCTGGGCGGCAGCGCCACGAACGACGGGGGAGCGGGGCTGCTCGCGGCGCTCGGTGCCACGGCGGACGGGCCGCTCGACCGGGGACCCGCCGGGCTGGAGCAGGTGTCGGCCGTCGACGTGATGGCCGCCCGGGAGCGGTTGTCCGGTGTCGAGCTGGTCGTCGCGGCCGACGTGGAGACCCGGTTGCTCGGCATGTTCGGCGCGTCGAAGATGTTCGGTGCACAGATGGGGTTCTCCGAGGAGGACATCCTGCGCGTCGACCGGGTCCTCGACGGCTTCGTCGTCGCGGTCTGCGGACGCACCCCCTCCGAACGACGACTCGCCGACTCGCCGTCGGCCGGCGCCGCCGGCGGACTGGGATTCGCCCTGCTG
>NZ_RDBF01000147.1 GCF_003674095.1 Aeromicrobium phragmitis | reverse complement strand
CTTGGGTACACAGCAGCAGTCGGACGTCCTGGCGGGGTTGGAGAGATGGCGAAGAAGCGACCGCCGGTGGCCTGGGATGCCTTCGCACGCGACCTCGGCGCGAACATTCAGCGGCTTCGTCTGGAGCGTGGGCTCACGCAGGAGCAGCTGGCCTATACGTCGGGGCTGAGCCGCTACACGTTCCAGAAGTTTGAGAAGGGCGAGTCGATGCCCGGGACGCCGGCGAACCCATCGCTGGCGAACATCATGGCGATCGCTCAAGTGCTGGGTGTCACGCTCGACGAGCTGGTGCCGCGTCCCTGGCCAGATCTGCGTGCGGACCAGGTGCCGCGATTCGACACCGATTAGCGCCGAAGAAGTCGCCCGAGGACGTGGTGGAGATGG
>NZ_RDBF01000146.1 GCF_003674095.1 Aeromicrobium phragmitis | reverse complement strand
GCTGTCGCGGGACGAACTCGACGCGCTCGCGGCGACGCTCGGCAGCGACGTGCCGTTCCTGCTGCACGGCGGCAACGCGCTGGGGGCAGGTCGGGGTGAACTGATCACCCCGGTGTTGTCGCGCTCGACGTTCCACTGGGTCCTCGGGGTGTATGCCGAGGGCATGTCGACGCCTGCGGTGTACGCCGAGTTCGACCGGCTGGCCGGCGGGCGCGGCGTCAATACGCCCGATGAGCCTCGCGATGTCCTCGCAGCGCTCGGCAGCGGCGACCCCGACGCGCTCGCGGTGGCGCTTCGCAACGACCTCGCGCCTGCCGCACTCTCGTTGCGTCCCGAACTGCTGCGCGGTATCGAGGCCGCGGGCCCCGCACCTGCGCTCGCCGCCGT
>NZ_RDBF01000145.1 GCF_003674095.1 Aeromicrobium phragmitis | reverse complement strand
TGCTCTGCGGTCGGCTGCTCGCCGATCTCGGGGCCGATGTCGTGCAGGTCGAGCCGCTGAGCGGGTCGCCGGCCCGCACGGCCGACCCGGTCGACCCGAGCACCGGCATCTCGTTCACGTGGCAGACGTTCGCGGCCGGCAAGCGAGGCATCGCGCTCGATCCCGAGCGCGACCGAGAACTGCTCCAGGACCTGGTGCGCCGGGCCGACGCCGTCGTCACCTCGTGGGACCACGCCGAGCTCGAGCGCTGGGGCATGACGCCCGACGAGGTGCTGTCCCTCGCACCCCAGGCCGTGGTGGCGGCCATCACGGCCTACGGATGGGACGGACCGCGTTCGCGGCTGGCGGCGAGCGATCTCACGGTCTGGGCGGCGGGCGGTCCGCTCG
>NZ_RDBF01000144.1 GCF_003674095.1 Aeromicrobium phragmitis | reverse complement strand
TGTGGGAACGCGGCGAGGAACTGGCGACGATCTGCCAGACGTGGCTCGACGGAGCCCGTCAGCGGCTCGCGGCGGCCTCGGGCGAGAGCGTCGAGAACGGCACGAGCAACGCCACGTAGTCCTCGGTGTCCTCGGGTGAGGCGGTCGAGCGCACGACCGTCGTGATGTCCCCGTCGGTCAGGGCGTACACGATCTCGTCGCGGGTCTCCCCGACCCGCCACTCCCGGCCCTGCAGCGACACCTGCTGCCCGTCGTCCTCGACGGCGCGGCTGTAGGCCTCACCCTCGCCGTCGCGCAGCTGACGGATGCCGAGGAACTGGTCATCGTCGGTCAAGACTCCCATATCTCACGTTCCGGCATCGATGCGCGCGGAGTTGGAGAACCAGCCG
>NZ_RDBF01000143.1 GCF_003674095.1 Aeromicrobium phragmitis | reverse complement strand
GCATGGTGCATCGCGTTGAGCATGTGCCGACCGAGGTGCTTCTCGTCAGCGCCCATGAACGCCGCGAGCCGCTTGCGCGAGGCGAGCACGCCCACGATCACCGAGATGTCGTAGCCCTTCACGTTCTCGAACAGCATCGCCGGCCCGACCTGCGTCGGGCGCATGACCGTGCCGCCCGCGCCGACCTTGCGGTACACGCCGGCGAGCTCCGCCTGCGGGTCCACCTCCACGTCAGTCGAGACGAACTGGCCGTCCATGGTCTTGAGCAGCTCGATCCCCTCGCGGAGGTCCTTCACCGCTGCCTTCGGGGCGTCGGACTTCGGCTGGTTCTTCGATGTTGCGACGGCCATCAGTCGTCCCCTTCCTCGCCCTGCACGTCCAGGTTCCCGT
>NZ_RDBF01000142.1 GCF_003674095.1 Aeromicrobium phragmitis | reverse complement strand
GGCGGCGAGGAGCTCCACACCGGCGACGTCATCGTCCGTGAGGACCCGTGCCACGCCGGCGTCGTCATCGGTGCGGCACACGTCGCCACCACCGAGGACGTGACCCGCGCCGTGGCGGCGGCGAAGACCGCCGCCGGACCCTGGCGCCGCACGCCCTACGCGGAGCGGGTCGCGATGCTGCGCGCCGCGCGCGAGGACATCGCCCAGGAGATCGCCTACCTCTCGGCCGTCGTGTCGGCGGAGACGGGCAAGACCCGTCTCGAGGCCGTCGGCGAGGCGACCGAGGTGCTCGACATGATCGCGCACTACTGCGATCTCATGATCGAGAACGACGGCTACTGCGCGCCGCTCAAGCCCAGCGGCGGCGACACCAACTTCGACGTCATGGTC
>NZ_RDBF01000141.1 GCF_003674095.1 Aeromicrobium phragmitis | reverse complement strand
TCCGCCGAGCGCTTCGGGAAGGACATGTCGAAGGTGCCGAGGCCCGAACTGCTCAGTTCGACCTCGCCGGAGCCATCCTGGATTCCACCGTCCCAGGCAGTGCGTGCGGTGCGTGTGGGCATGTCGCCTCCTCGTCGTCGGTCACGTACTGCCGACGCTAGTCGCCGACGGCGATGACACAACCCAAGAAGCGCCTCAGTTCCCCTCGTCCGTGCCCGGCTTCATGGCGAGGATCTGGATGAGATTGCCGCAGGTGTCGTCGAAGACCGCGATCCACGCGTTGCCGATGTCGGTCGGCGGCTGCGTGAAGACGACTCCGAGCCCGGTCAATCGTTCGTACTCCGCCTGTACGTCGTCGACCGCGAACTGGGCCAGCGGGATGCCGTCCTCC
>NZ_RDBF01000015.1 GCF_003674095.1 Aeromicrobium phragmitis | reverse complement strand
GGCCGAGCGTATCGAGACCACCATGCGCAACGTGGTCTCGATGCGCCCTCCGCAGAGCTCCGGGCTACTCGACCACCTATGAAGGCTCGGGCACCTACTAGTCTCCTGGCATGGGTGAGGAACGGGCTTTGCGGGCGCTGGAGGCGGCGGGGATCTCGTTTGCGGTGACGCGGCATGGGCCGGTGTCGTCGCTCGATGAGGCGGCTGCGGCGCGCGGCGTCGAGCCGGCGAAACTGCTCAAGTCGCTCGTGGTCCGCCGGGCCGAGGACGACTACCTGTTCGTCCTGGTACCCGGTGATCGCGGCATCAGTTGGCCCAAGCTCCGCGCTCTGCTCGGCGTCTCACGCCTGTCGATGCCCGACAAGGACGTCGCGAAGGACGTCACCGGCTACGAACGCGGCACCATCACCCCGTTCGGCTCCACGCACGCCTGGCCGGTCATCGCGGACAACCGCATCGTGGGCGCCGGTCCGGTGTCCATCGGCGCCGGCGCCCACGGCGTCGCCGCGACGGTCGACGGCGACGAACTCATCGCCGCCCTCGACGCTCAGGTCGCCGACGTCACCGAGCTTCAAGACTCCTGAAGCGGCACGAAGTTGTAGACGCCGTGGCGGGTGACCGTGCGTTCGTATCCCTCTCGGACGACGCGTGTCATGGCGGCGCCAACGGGAACCACGAGCACCCCGCCCTCGGGTGAGAGCTGGCCGACGAGCGCATCGGGGAGCCGGCGCGCGGAGGCGGAGACGAGGATGCGGTCGTACGGCGCTTCCTCGGGCCAGCCGAGCTCGTCACCGGCCTGTTCGATGCGGGCGTTGGCTTCGGTCACGTTCTCGCGCCCCATCTGCACGAGTTCGGGCACGATCTCGACGCCGATGACCGAGCCCTCGGGTCCGACGCGGTAGGCGAGCAACGCGGTGGTCCAGCCGGACCCGCTTCCGACGTCGAGCACCCGGTCGCCGGGCTGCGGGTCGAGCAGCTTGAGCATGTCCGCGACGGTTCGCGGTTGCGAGTTGGTCATGCCGTGACCGATCGAGACCGGGGCGTCGATGTCGGCCTGACCGACGACGTCATGAGGGAGGAACCGCTCACGCGGCACCTCCCTCATGACGTCGTCGACCCACATGGGTCAGGAGCCTCCACCCAGCTGTTGCTCGGCCTGCTCGATGGCGTCGGCCATCTCGTTGATCCGCCGCTGGTACGTGGCGAGGTCGCCGTCTTGCAGCGCTTCCTGTGCCTGGCTGTACAGGTCCGAGGCCCGCTGCAGAAGCTCCTCGGGTGTCTGCGCCTCGGCGGGCTCGTCGCCTTCGCCCTCCTCCGGCGGAGCCTCGACCTCCTCCTCGGGCGGCGGTGCCGCACCTTCCTCGAGGCCGAGGGCCGCACGCAGCGCCTCATCGAGCGTCGAACCGATGCCGACGTCCTCGCCGAACGACGCGATGATGTACTGCAGCACCGGGTACGAGCCCTCTTCGACCGAGCGCTGGATGTACACCGGCTGCACGTACAGCAGGGCTCCGCCGACCGGCAGCGTCAGCAGGTTGCCCCGCAGAATGCGGGCGTTCGTGGCCTGCTCGAACGGCAGCAGCGTCTGCGTGACCTGGTTGTCGGCCTGGATCTGCGCCGCGATCTGGTTGGGACCGCCCACGCGCGTCTCACTGGGCAACTCCAGGATCTGCAGCTTGCCGTAGTTCTCCTGATCCGAGGCCTCGGAGTTCACCGACATGAACCCGGCGAGGTTCTGCCGGTTGTTGGGCAGGTAGACGCTGGTCAGCGAGAACTGCGGCGTCTCCTGATCCGGCCGGCTCATGGTCAGGTAGTACGGCGGCTGCAACGCACCCTGGTTGTTGGACGGGTCCTCCGGCACACGCCAGCGCTCGCCGTCCTCGTAGAACGTCTGGGCGTCGGTGACGTGGTACCGGGTGAGGATGTCGCGCTGGACCTTGAACAGGTCCACCGGGTAACGCAGGTGCTCCAGAAGGCCCTCGGAGATCTCGCTCTTGGGCTGGACCGAGTCGGGGAAGACCTTCATCCACGTCTTGAGGACCGGGTCCTCCTCGTCCCACTGGTAGAGGTCGACCGTGCCGTCGTACGCGTCGACGACCGCCTTGACCGAGTTGCGCATGTAGTTGACCTGGTCGGTCGGCAGCGCCATCTGCGCCGCGGTCTGCGTCAGGGTGTCCGAGGTGGCCTCACGCAGCGAGCGGTGCTGGCTGTACGGGTAGCTGTTGCTCGTCGTGTAGCCGTCGACGATCCACACGACGCGTCCGTCCACGACGGCCGGGTAGATGTCGCCGTCGACGGTCAGCCACGGAGCGACCTTCTGGACGCGATCGCGCGGGTGACGGTCGTAGAGGATCTTGGACTCCTCGTTGACGCGGTCCGACAGCACGATGTTGGGCTCGGCGAACTTCAGCGCGTAAAGCACCTTGTTGAACATGTTGCCCACCGGAACGCCGCCCTCGCCGTCGTAGGTGTTGGCGGTGGCGTTCTCCGGATCGTCCGAGTCGCCGCCGGCACCGCGCGGGATGTCGACCTCGATCGGCTCGGCACCCTCGGGACGGCCGACGATGGAGTACTCGGGCGACTTCTCTCCGAAGTAGATGCGCGGCGGCACGTCGAACTCGAATTCGCCGGTCGGCGGGATGTCGCGGGCGGCCCACACCGGCTCGCCCTGCGGCCCGCGTTCGTTGCCGTAGGCCGCGATGACGCCGTACCCGTGCGTGTAGACCGTGTGGTCGTTCGACCAGGTGCGCTGTGAACTCTGCAGACCGTCGAGATCGACCTCGCGAGCGGCGATGATGACGTCGCGCGGCTGGTCCTCGCCGTCGAAGCGGTAGCGGTCGACGTCGAGTGTCTCGTTGACGGTGTAGTAACCGCGCACCTGCTGCAGCTGCTGGAAGGCCGGCGACACGAGAGTCGGGTCGATGAGTCGCGAGCTGACGCGCGACTCGGCGCTCGCGTTGAGCTCCTCGGGCGAGAGCTCGGTGGCCGCCGAGTACGGCCGCGTCTCGACGTCACTGACCCCGTAGGCGTCGCGGGTGGCTTCGATGTTGCGCGCGATGTACGACTCCTCGCGGTCCGCCTCGGACGGGCTGACCTGGAACTGCTGCATGAACGCCGGCCACAGCCCGCCGATGAGCACCGAGGAGAGGATGAGTCCGCCCAGACCGATCGCCGGGAGGGTCCAGCTGCGGGCGATGATCGTGGAGAAGAACAGCAGCGCGCAGATGATGGCGACCGCGATCATGATGTTCTTGCTCGGGATGCGCGCGTTGGCGTCGGTGTAGGTGGCACCGTCGACAACTCCGCCGGCACCGACCAGCAGGTTGAAGCGATCGAGCCAGTACTGGAATGCCTTGATGAGGACGGCGACGCCCGCGAGCACCGCGATCTGGATCTGGGCGCCGCGGGTGAAGCTGAGCCCGCGCCCGGCGAACCGGATGCCGCCGTAGACGTACTGCACGAACGCCGTCACGACGATCGTGATGACCACCATGGTGAAGGCGAACGAGGCGATGAACGACAGCCACGGCAGATCGAAGACGTAGAAGCCGTGGTCGATGCCGAAGTGCGGGTCCTCGGTGCCGTAGTCAGTGCCGTGCCACCACTGCTGGAAGGTCTCCCAGCGGGACTGGCCCACGACGCCGGCGAAAATGCCGAGGATGACCGCGACGACGATGAACGCGGCCTTGCGGACCGGCGTCAGCGCGAAGCGGTACCGCGCGGCGGGATCGTCGCGACGCAGCAGATGCGGTTCGGCTCGCGTGCGGTACGCCAGGAACAGGTTGAGCGCGACGAACAGCGCGAACACGACGGCGAAGGCCGCGAACAGTCCGACCCGGGTCCAGATCACCGTGCTGTAGACGTCGGAGAAGTCGACCGACCGGAACCAGAGCCGGTTGGTCCAGACGTTGGTGAACACCGAACCCAGCACGACCAGCGCGGCGAGGGTGATGAGGGTCGGCACGAGCACGCGACGACGTCGGTCGGGCGGCGGAGCGGCCGGTTGCGGACGGGGGGCTCCGAAGATGTCGCTCAACAGTTCTCCTGGGTCATGTCGCCGGCATGGCCGATGGCAGGCCTAAGCCTATCGAGTGACCCCAATCACGACATGCTCGCGTTCAGCAACTCGACCAGCCCGGGCACGAGATCGGGACCCTCGAGCAGCGGCGCGTCCTCCGGCTCGCGGCCGCGGACGGTCGTGTGGGCGCTGCCGTCGCGCAGGACTGCGGCGACGATCCGCACCTCCTGACGTTCGGGGTGCTCGGCGACGGCGCGCAGGAGCTCGTCGGGGTCCTCGGGGAGGCCGGCCTGCGCGGACGGAGGCAGCATGACCCGCTCGACCGCGACCGCGCAGCCGTGCACGGTGTCGGGCCACATCAGCGTCGGGAGCACATCCTCCACGGTGCGATCGGCCGGCACGCCGTCCTGCTCGACGGGGGTGTAGCCGTCGGGGTCGCCCAACTGGTCCGCGAGGTCCGGCTGGGCGGCGAGGAGTTCGGCCGTGTGCACCAGCGCGAACAGGCGCGGGGGCTGGTCCCAGCCGCTGTCGGCGACGTGCCGCTCCACCTCGAGCGTCGCCTGACGCAGCGGGGAGTCGGGGGCTACTTCGAGCATGTGGGGACCTCGGCTTCCGGATTCTCGGCGAGCAGCTCGATGGCGTCGACCGCCTGCTGCATGGTCTCGATCTCGACGAGGGTCATGGAGGTGTCGGCGGTGGCCGCCTCGTCGCAGTTGGCGCTCGGCACGAGGAAGACACTCGCTCCCCCGTCTTCGGCGCCGGCGATCTTCTGCGTGATGCCGCCGATCGGCCCCACCTCCCCGTCGGGGGTGATGGTGCCGGTGCCGGCGACGGACAGGCCGCCGGTCAGCGCGCCGGGGGTCAGCTTGTCATAGATGGCGAGGGCGAACATCAATCCGGCGCTCGGTCCCCCGACGCGGTCGCCGATGTGGTTCTCGATCTCGATCGGGAAGGCGAATCCGATGCCGACGACGATGCCGACGCGGGCCCGCTCAGGGTCGTCCTCGGCCGGGACAGTGCCGACCGTCACCTGCTGGGCGGCTCCCTCGCGCTCGATCTCCAGTCGCACCTCGTCGCCGGGTTCGAGGGCACCGATCGTGTCGGCGACCTGCTGCTGGTCGGCGACCTGCTCGCCGTCGACGGCGAGGATGCGGTCGCCCTCCTCCAGGACGCCGTCGGCGGGTGAGTCCTCGACGACGGAGCGGACGGTCACGGTCTCGGGAACGTCCATCCCGAGGGCGCGAAGCGCGGCGACGCGCGAGGCGTCCTGGGAGGAGCTCAGCTGCGCGGCCCCCTGCTGGCTCGCGTCCTCGTTGGTCTCGTTGTTGGGATAGAGGAAGTCGTGCGGCACGAGATCGACGTCCTTGTCCCACCAGGCCTCAAGCGCGGCGGGAAGCGCGATCTCGGTCTCGGCACGCGACACCGAGACGGTCGTGAAGGCCAGTTCGCCGTCGGTCTCGTAGGTCTCCACGCCTTCGCCGAAGGTGAGCAGCGGCTGCCCGTCGAGCGTGCTGAGGGTGTCGAAGGACGGTCCCGGGCGCATCGTCGAGTACGGCACCGGGAGGATGAACACCAAGCAGGACACCACCACGAGCGCGACGCCGGTCACGGTCAACGTGCCCGTCCGGCGGCTCATCGCGTGCTCTTCCGCGTCGTCGTCACCCCCGCAGCCTAGACACCCGCGCGAAGCAGAATCGATTGGCGACACGGCCTAGTCTTGACCCATGGCTGGCGACGAACCCCGCGAAGAACCGGAGAACCCGTTCAAGGGCACGCCCCTGGAGCATCTGTTCGGCCAGATGGGCGGTGGGCAGTTCGATCTGTCCGCGCTCCTCTCGCAGATGCAGTCCATGTTCGAGCCGCACGAAGGGGCGGTGAACTACCGCCTTGCGACCGACATCGCACGCCAGACGCTCGCGGCCAGCGGCCCCGACCCGTCGCCGCAGACCGGAAAGCGCGGCGCCATCGACGACGCGGTGCGCCTGGCCGAGATGTGGCTGGACCGCGCTACCGAGTTGCCGAGCGGCGTCAGTTCGAGCACCGCATGGAGCCGGGCGGAGTGGATCGAGCAGACCATGCCGCAGTGGCAGGTGCTCGTCGAGCCCATCGCCGCCAACGTCGTCTCGTCGATGGGTGAGGCGCTGCCCGCCGAGGCCAAGGCGCTCGCCGGGCCGTTCGTCGCGATGATCTCGCAGGCCGGTGGCGCGATGTTCGGCCAGCAGATCGGCCAGGGCATCGCCAGTCTCGCCACCGAGGTGCTGTCCTCGACCGACATCGGCCTCCCGCTCGGCCCCCAGGGCGTCGCGGCGGTCCTGCCGCACAACGTCACCACCTTCGCCGAGGGCTTCGAGCACACCGAGGCCGACGTCCTCCTGTACGTGGCGCTGCGCGAGTGCGCGTACCAGCGCCTCTACGCCTACGCCCCGTGGCTCCGCAGCGCGATCGTCGCCGCGATCGAGGAGTTCGGCCGCGGCTCGCGCATCGACGCCAGCGCGATCGAGGAGAAGATGCGCTCGATCGATCCCAGCCGCCCCGAGGCGATCCAGGAGGCACTGGAGGGCGGTCTCTTCGAGCCTGAGGTCACCCCGGAGCAGCAGCACGCCAAGAACCGGCTCGAGCTGTTGCTCGCGCTGGCCGAGGGCTGGGTCGACGAGGTCGTCGCCCAGGCGACCGCGGAGACGATGCCCGCCGCCGTGGCTCTCGCCGAGGCGATGCGCCGTCGCCGAGCGACCGCCGGACCGGCCGAGCAGACGTTCGCCGCGCTCGTCGGACTCGAGTTGCGACCCCGCCGGCTGCGCGATGCCGCCAACCTCTTCTCGGCACTGCGCGACCGCGAGGGCAGCGAGGCCCGCGACCGCGTGTGGAGCCATCCGGACCTGCTACCGACGAGCGAGGATCTGGACGACCCCCTGGGCTACAGCGAGCGCCACGGCGAGACCGGACAGATCACCGACGACGAGTTCGACGCGGCGCTCGGCAAGCTGCTCGAGGACGAGGCGTCCCGCGGCGACGACGACCAGCAGCAGTGACGCTGCACGACGACGCCCGTCGGGTGCTGGCCGACTGGCGAGCACCCGACGCCGCGCAGGAGTCGCTCCGGGAGCAGTACCTCGCTCACCTGGCAAGCCACCCGGACGCGATGTGGCGCTCGTGCCACCCCGACCATCTGACCGCCAGCGCCATCGTGCTGTCCGACGACGCGCGCCACGTCGGGTTGACGCTGCACCGCAAGCTCGGCCGATGGCTGCAGTTCGGGGGCCACTGCGAGCGTGACGACGCGACCCTGGCCGGTGCCGCGAGGCGCGAGACCCGGGAGGAATCGGGCATCGCCGAGTTCGACCTCGACCCGCAGCCGCTGCTGCTGTCGCGGCACGAGGTGCCCTGCGGCCCGGTGCGCCCCGCTCACCACCTCGACGTGCAGTACCTCGCGGTCGTGCCGTCGGGAACCGAGCTGATCGTCTCCGAGGAGTCGACCGACGTGCGCTGGTTCAGTGTCGAGGACCTGCCGGCCGAGACCGACGACACCGTGCGAGCGCTCACCGCGACTGCCAGGACACGGCTTCGAGAAAGCCCTCGGCCCGCTCCCGGCGCTCGTACCCGCTGAGCAGTTGCTGGAAGCGCGGCCCGTGATCCGCCTCCAGCAGGTGAGCCAGCTCGTGCAACAGCACGTAGTCGACCACGTAGCCCGGCATCGGGCGCAGCCGGTCGGACAAGCGGATCGACCCGTCGTGGGTGCTGCACGACCCCCATCGCTTGTGCTGGTTGCCGACCCACCGCACCGAGGACGGGCGGGCGGCGCCAGCGAGGTAGCGCGCGGAGAGGTCGCTCGCCCGGGACATCAGGTCGTCGTCGGCCTGCGGGGCACGGCGCCGCTGGACCCGGGCATCGAGTTTGGCGACGAGATCGCCCACGACGCGCTCCTCCTCGGCCTTGCTCATGCTCGCCGGGATCATGACGATCGTGCGGTCGCCCTCGCGCCGCGCCTGAACGGTTCGCCGCCGGCGCGAACTGCGGCGGACCTCGATACGGGGCGCGTCCTTCATGCCTCGGACTGTAGTGCGCGGCACCGACATGAGCGGGTATCCACCGCTCGTCCACACGCTTCCTCGGCGATCCCCACAGGTTCTCCCCAAGGTTGTCCACAGGCGTGGACAACCCGTTCTCGGCTCCGGCTTGACGCCCGGCCCACGGAGCCCTACGTTCGGTCCAGACGAACCCCCGGTGGCCGCAGGGGAAGGCGCGCCGCCGGGGGTTCTTCGCTGCCTCAATCCCCACGGAACCGCCGCGCAGCCTCTACGCTGAACGTGATCCACCCCACACCCAAGGAGACGGTCATGGCAGACGACGGCTGGAGCGGCGAGTTCTACTGCGTGAAGTGCAAGGAGAAGCGAGAGGCGACCGGCACGATCCAGGTCAACGACAAGGGCACCAAGATGGCCAAGGCCACGTGCCCGGTGTGCGACACCAAGCTCAACCGGATCCTCGGCAAGGCCTGACACCTCCCGCGGCTGTGGACGACGACCGCGGCGGCACGGCCGGCCGCGGCACGATGAGGCCATGGCCGTCCGTCCTGTGCTTCGTCCCGGCGCCGTGGTGTTGCGGCGCGATGCCCGCCATCTCCAGGTCGGCACGACTCCCGCCGTGGTCGTGCGCGACGAACCCGGAAGTGCGGCGGTCCTTCGCCACGCCGACGGCGTGCGCACGGCCGACGAGCTCGCCCAGATCGCCGTCCGCGCCGGATCGTCCCGCGGGGCCGCACTCGTCGCCGAACTCCTGGCGCGCGGTGCGCTCGTCGTCGCGCCGGTCGGCGGTCGCCGGCCGCGGGTCGATCTGCGCCACGACGCCGGCGGAGCGCGGTTCGCCGACGTGTTCCGCGCCCTCGCGGCCGAGGATGCCGTCTTCGAGGAGTGTCCTCAGGCCCTGGTCGTCACCGTGACCGTCGGCGAGCCGGCTCGCGCGGCCTTCCAAGCCATGCGCGACCACCGGATCGCACATCTGCCCGTCGTCCTGATCGACGACCGGGTCCGGGTCGGGCCGTTGGTCTTCCCCGGCCACACCCCGTGCCTGGATTGTTTCGACCTGCAACAGTCCGCCGGCGACCCGCACTGGCTCGCGCTCGTCCCCCAGTTCGGCAGGTCACGCCCGGCTCGCGTGGGTGCCGGCGCGTCGGCCGTCGGCCTCGCCGCTGCCGAAGCCGCACGCGCCGTGGAAGAACTCCGCATCGACACTCCGCCGCGGCTCGTCGGCCGATCGGTGTTGTTCGGGCAAGCCCCTCGGCTCGAGTCGACGGTCGGCTTTCAGCATCGCTGCGGGTGTCATCTCCTCGCCGCCTGAAACCGCCGCACATTGGACCGCCGCCCCTATCCTGATGACGTGGCCGGACGCGAGAAGGACGACGAACGCCCGCTGACGGGCAGCGCCTTCGCGCGAGGCGCCCGACTCGCGAGCCTTCCCGCCTCCTTCGCCGCCCGCACCACGTGGGGAATCGGCAAGCGCATGGTGGGCGCGCCCGCCCAAGTCGTGCTCACCGACGTCCAGCGCCGCACCGCCGACCAGATCTTCAGCGTGCTCGGCCAGCTCAAGGGCGGAGCCATGAAGTTCGGGCAGGCACTCAGCGTCTTCGAGGCGGCGCTGCCCGACGAGCTCGCCGGCCCGTACCGCGATGCCCTCACCAAGTTGCAGGACGCCGCGCCCCCGATGCCGACCTCGACCGTCCACCGGGTCATGACGGCCGAGTTCGGCACCGACTGGCACCGCCGCTTCCCGCAGTTCGACGACCATCCCGCCGCGGCCGCGTCGATCGGCCAGGTCCACCGGGCGACGTACCGCCACCCGGACAGCGGCGACGAGACCGAGGTCGCGGTCAAACTCCAATATCCAGGCGCGGGCGACGCCCTGCTGTCGGACCTCAAGCAGATCTCCCGGATCGCCAAGCTGTTCGCCGTCCTCGCCCCGGGCATGGACGTGAAGTCGCTGGTCGCCGAACTGCGCGAACGGGTCGCCGAGGAACTCGACTACGGGCTCGAGGAGGAGGCGCAGCGTGCCTTCGCCGAGGAGTTCGCCGACGACCCGTACGTCGTCGTGCCGATGCCCGTGGTCCATACCGAGCACGCCCTCGTCTCCACCTGGATGGACAGTTCGGGATCGCTCGCCGACATCATCGATCACGGGTCCCAGGAGGATCGCGACCGTCTGGGTGAGGCCTTCGTGCGGTTCCTCTTCGCCGGTCCCTCCCGGGTCGGACTCCTGCACGCCGATCCCCACCCCGGCAACTTCCGGATTCTCGACGACGGCCGTCTCGGCGTCGTCGATTACGGCGCCGTCGCCCGGCTCCCGAACGGACTCCCCGACGTCATCGGCCGGCTGGTGCGCGCCGCCGTCGACGGCGACTACGAGGCCGTCGTGGCCGGGCTCCGCGAGGAGGGCTTCCTGCGCGGCGAGTCGCTCGATCCCGAGGTCATGGAGCGCTATCTCGCCCCGCTCATCGAGCCGGCTCGGGCGGAGACCTTCACCTTCAGCCGCGCCTGGCTGCGCTCGCAGGGACAGCGGCTCAGCCGCCTCGACGCCGAGGGGTTCGGCACGGCCCGCCAGCTCAACATCCCCCGCGAGTACCTGCTCATCCACCGTGTCTGGATGGGCGGCGTCGGCATCCTGTGCCAGCTCGGCGCGACGGCGCCGTTCCGCGAGATCCTCTCCGAGTCGCTGCCCGGTTTCGCCGACTAGGCGTGCTCGGTGACGACCGCCAACACCGCGTCGCCGTAACGCTCCAGCTTGGCCTGTCCGACTCCGCGGATGCCCGCCAACTGCTGCACGCTCGTGGGCTTGACCTCGGCGATCGCCTGCAGCGTCGCGTCGGTGAACACGACATAGGCCGGCACCGACTGCTCGCTGGAGATCTCCTTGCGCCACGTCCGCAACGCCTCGAACAACGCCTCGTCGTAGGTGGAGGGGCAGTCCGCACAGCGTCCCCGCGCGCGGTCGGCCGCGGCCAGCGGCTTACGGCACACCCGGCACAGGGCGACCTTGCGCTGGCGGGGGGAACGCACGGGGTGGCGGGCCTCGTGCTGAGCCGGCAGGAGGGCATCGAGAAAGCGCGTCGGCGGTCGATTGCCGCGGCCACCGGGATGTCGAGTGGCCGACCAGCTGATGACCAGATCGTGCCGGGCCCGGGTGACGCCGACGTAGAACAGCCGCCGCTCTTCCTCCACCGCGGCCGGGGTGTCGGCGTGGACGCTCGGCATCATGCCCTCGTGCATGCCGACGCAGAACACGGCGTCCCACTCCAGACCCTTGGCGGCGTGGAGCGTGGCCAGCGTGACGCCGTCCGCGGTGGGCGCGTGCGCCTGCTGGGCACGGCGGTCAAGGTCGGCGACGAGCGCCGTGAGATCGGCGTCCGGCTGCTCGGCGGCGAGGTCGCCGGCCATTGTGACGATCGCATGCAACGACTCCCAGCGATCCCGCACCGCGCCGGAACCACTCGGCGGCTCCTCGGTGTGATTCATCGTCGACAAGACGGCGCGCACGTCGGCGACGAGATCGCCGGCGCCCTCGCCGGCTCGCGCCGCGCCGCGGAGCAGCGTGACGGCCTGACGCACCTCGGCGCGCTGGAAGAAGCCCTCGACGCCGCGCAACACGAAGGGGATGCCGTGCTGGCCCAGCGCCTCCTCGAACGCCTCGGACTGGGCGTTGATCCGGAACAGCACGGCGATCTGCTTGTACGGCGTGCCGCGACGGTGGAGCAGAGCGATCTCGTTGGCGACCGCGTTGGCCTCGGCCGTCTCATCGGGATACCCCTGGTAGGACACCGGGTTGCCCGGCTCCTGCTGCGACCGGAGCTGGACGCCGTCGCCGCCGCGCGGACCGAAGACCGCGTTGGCGGCCGCGACGATCTGCGGGGTCGACCGGTAGTTGCGCACGAGCTCGTACCGCTCGGCGTCCGTGAACTTGCGACCGAAGCCGGCGAGGATCCGCGGTGACGCGCCGGCGAACGAGTAGATCGTCTGACGCGGATCGCCGACGACGCACAGGTCGTCGCGCCCGCCCAGCCACAGGTCGAGGAGGGTGGCCTGCAGGGGGTTGACGTCCTGGTACTCGTCCACGACGAACCAGCGGTACTGACGGCGCACCTCCGCGGCGACGCGCTCGTCGTCGGCCAGGATCGCCGCCGTGACGAGCAGGATGTCCTCCATGTCGATCCGGCCGCGCTCGTGCTTGACGTCCTCGTAGGCGCGCAGGATGGCGCCGGTGGTGCCGTGGTCGAGGTCGGCGACCTGACGGCGCCGCTGGGGCGCCTCCCGCGCATAGTCCTCGGGGCGGATGGTGGAGACCTTGGACCACTCGACCTCGGCGGACAGGTCGCGGATCAGGGCGGTGTCGGTGGGAACGCCCACCCGCTTGGCGGCCTCGGCGACGAGACCGAACTTGGATGCGATGATCTCGGGGAACTCGGTGCCGTAGACGCGGGGCCAGAAGTATCGCGCCTGCCGCAGCGCCGCCGAGTGGAAGGTGCGCGCCTGCACGCCCCCGGCGCCCAACTGGGCGAGCCGGGTGCGCATCTCCCCCGCCGCACGGGTCGTGAAGGTGACCGCGAGAACCTCAGTGGGCTTGTACACACCGGTGGCGACGCCGTAGGCGATGCGGTGCGTGATGGCACGGGTCTTGCCGGTTCCGGCACCCGCGATGACGCAGACCGGTCCGCGCAGGGCCTGCGCCACCTGACGCTGCTCGGGATCGAGTCCGGCCAGCAGGTCCTCGGCGTCGGGCACGCGGCGACTCCTTGAGCAGTCGTGGAAGGATGGACGACGTCCAGGTTAGACGTCGGAGGTGACAACGGTGGCGGCAGCATTCACGCTCTTCTCGACCCCGTGGTGTGGCTATTGCCATCGGCTCAAGGGCCAGCTCGAGCGCGAGGGGATCGCGTTCACCGAGGTCGACATCGAGAAGGACCCGGACTCCGCGCTCGTCGTCGAGCAGGCCAACGGTGGCAACCAGACCGTCCCCACGCTGCTGTTCGAGGACGGGTCCACCCTGACCAACCCGTCCGTCGCCCAGGTCAAGGAGAAGCTGGGCCGCTGAGCGCCGCCTGCCCGACCGCCCGGAGGTGCTCCAGGACCACCCGCACCGCGCGCCGCTCGGCCCGGTCCGGACGCATGATCGCGGTGACGTGACGACCGGTGTCGATATCGCCAACCTCCCGGAGCACCAGTCCCGCGTCGGCCGGGGTGGTGAACCGGGGCAAGATCGCCAGCAGATCACTGGACGCGACCAAGGACTCGATGAGCCGGTTGTCACGCAGGCGCTGGCGGACCGACAGATCACGTCCGGTGACCCGTTCGATCGCCGCAAGCACGGTGTCGAACGGATAGCCGTAGGGCACCCCGATCCACTCATGCTCGACCAGGTCGTGCGCCGTCAGCGTCGACCGTGAGGCCAGCGGATGGGCGGCCGCCATCGCCACGTCGAGCGGTTCCCGGGCCAACGGCAGGACGTTCAGGCCCTCGGTCCCGGCCGGCCGGGGACCTCGGACGCTGTGTCCGATGACGATGTCGTTGTCCGCCGTCAGATCGGCGAAATCGGCTTCGGCGACGTCGTAATCGCTCAGCACCAGTTCGATTCCGGTCGCCGCGAGGCGGCGCTGCGTCACGGCGAGCAGGAAGGTACCCGCGCTCGGCAGCGTCGCCAGTCGGACCCGGCCCATCGGCGCCTCCCGGAACGCGTCCCACTGCGCCTGAACGCGTTCCAGCGCGGCGAGCACCTCGACCCCGCCCTGCGCCAGCACCGCGCCCGCCTCCGTCAACCGCAGGCCGCGCCCCGAGGGCTCGGTGAGCGGCACCCCGAGCTGCCGCTGAGCCGTACGCAACTGCTGGGAGACGGCCGACGGGGTGCGATGCGTCGCCGCCGCGACGGCCGCCACCGAGCCTCGGTCGGCCAGCTCCCGCAGCAGTTCCAGATGACGTAATTCCATGTAGGGAACCTACATCGACCCCTGCAGTGAATCGCGCTTGTCCTTCACAGCCGCGGGCGAAACCATGGTCGTCGTGCCCGTCTCCCATCGACTCCTCGCCGCACTGGTCGCCGTGCTGTGGGGCATGAACTTCCTGGCGATCGATGCCTCACTGGCCCATTTCCCGCCGTTCTTCCTCGTCGCGCTGCGGTTCGCGCTGATCGCCGTGCCCACGATGCTGCTCGTGCCCCGGCCGCGCGTGCCGTGGCGTTGGCTCGTGGGTTACGGCCTCGGGTTCGGGACGCTGCAGTTCCTCTTCCTGTACTGGGGGATGTCGATCGGGATGCCTGCCGGCCTGGCCTCACTCGTCCTGCAAGCGTCAGCGCCCTTCACGGTCGTCCTCGGGGCCCTCTTCCTCGCCGAGCGGATCGGCCGGAACGCCGTCGTCGGCGTCGTCGTCGCGTCCGGTGGGCTGGCGATCGTGGGGTGGCATCGCGCTGAGACCGCAGCCATCGCCCCCTTCGCGCTCACCCTCCTGGGTGCACTCGGGTGGGCGATCGGCAACCTGTGCAACCGCCTGGCCCGGCCGCAGCAGCCGCTGCACCTGGCGTTGTGGATGTCGGTGGTGCCGCCGGTGCCGATGCTGGCGCTCTCGCTCGTCGTCGAAGGTCCGGATGCCATCGGGCACTCGCTGCGAACGGTCACGTCGCCCGAGGGGCTCGTCGCGACCGGCGGGCTCGCTTACACCATCGTGCTCGGCACCATCGTCGGTTCGGGCATCTGGACGTGGCTGATGATGCGCCACCCCGCTGGCCGCGTGGCTCCGTTCTCCATGCTGGTGCCGGTCGTCGGGATGACAGGCGCCTGGCTGGTGCTGGGCGAGTCCGTGGCGTTGGCCGAACTGGTGGGTGCTGCCGTGATCATCGCCGGCGTGCTCCTCAGTTCACGAACGCTCCGCCCAGCGGTCGATGAGCCAGCGCGAGATCGAGACGTGAGGCGGCGGCAGGATGATGTCCTCGGCCTCGATCGCGGTGGCCAGCTCGTCGCGGGTGAACCACCGGGCGTGGGCGATCTCGTTCGCGTCGACGACGATGTCGCTGCTGCTGGCCCGGCCGAAGAAGCCGAGCATCAGGCTTGACGGGAACGGCCACGGCTGGCTCCCCGCGTAGCTGACCTCACCGACCGGCAGACCGACTTCCTCGCGCACCTCGCGTCGGACCGCGTCCTCGAGCGCCTCGCCCGGCTCCACGAAACCGGCCAGCGTCGAGTACCGGTCCTCCGGCCACGCCGCGTTGCGCGCCAGCAACGCTCGGTCCCGCTCGTCGGTGATGAGCATGATGACCGCCGGGTCGGTGCGCGGGAAGTGGTGAGCACTGCACTCGGGACAGGTCAGCAGGTGCCCCGATTCCGCCACGTCGAGGCCGGTGCCGCAGCGCGCGCAGAACCGATGCGAACGCAACCAGCGGGCCATCGCGATCGCGTGGATGGCCAGGGACAACTCATCGGGATTCAGCAGCGGCGCCAGGATGCGCACGCTCGTCGGGGCGAGGTCCTCCGCGACGCGGTCGACCACGACCGCCGCGTGGGTCACCCCACCGGACTCTCCCAGCAGCAGCCACGTGCCCTCGGGCGCCTGGTCACGGGTGATCCAGCGCAAGGCCGGTCCGGCGACGGTGGGGACGTGCTCGCCGCCCACCACGAGGACCTTGAGCTTCGGATCGTCCTTCCAGGTGTCGTCGCGACGGCGATTGCCCTGCCGGTCGTGCCGAGCGCGGTCGAAGGCGAAGTCCACCTGCTCACCGTAGCCCGAGTCGCTCCTCGAGGCCGGATCGCCCGGGCAGGTCGTCGAAGCGGCGCACCTCGTCGAGGCGGACGTAGTAGAAGGCGCCGGTCACTCGCTCCGGCTCGATGCCGTGCATCTCGGCCCACGCGAGCCGGTAGATCGCCAGCTGCAGCGGATCGGCGTCCGCTCGGCGATTGGTCTTCCAGTCGACGACCTCGAAGCCGTCGTCGGTGGCGAACACCGCGTCGATCCGCCCGATGAGCTGCTGACCGCCGAGGCGCAGCGAGAACGGCGCCTCGATCGCGACCGGCTCGCGCTCGGCGAAGGGCCCGGCCTCGAAGGCCTTCTGCAGCGCCGCGAGGTCGGCGTCGTCGAGCACCTCGGTGTCGGCCCGGCCTGGGAGATCGCCCGGGTCCAGCAACGTCTGCTGACCGTAGCGCGCCTCGATCCAGGCGTGCAGGCGCGTACCGAAACGCGCGGCCGAGGACGGCCGACGCGGCATCGGACGGGCCAGCGCGCGAGCGAACGACGTCTCGTCCTCGGCCAGCGCGAGTGCCGAGGTGGCCGACAGGGCCGGCGGCAGCATCACCTCGACGACGGACGACTCGGCGTCGCTCGCCTCCTCGATCAGCAGGTCCAGCTCGGCGCGGATCTGCATGAGCTCGGGGTGGACGGTGATCGGCAGTGCTTCGGTGGCGCCGAGGTGACGGCGGACGTCGTCGGCGAAGGCGCGCCGCGGCTCCATGCCGTGCAGCGGCATGGGCCAGGCGTAGGTGGTGGCGTCGACGTGCGGATTCTGCTCGTCCTCGGCCGGTTCCGGCGACCACACGAGCGGCTCGACGCCGCGCTCACCCAGCCAGCGACGGACATCGTCCAGGAACCGGGAGACCTTGCGCGGCTTGAGCTGCGTGCGGCCCCAGCGGTGCCCGCTCACGTGCAACCGGTGGCGCGCGCGCGTGAACGCGACATAGCCGAGGCGGATCTCCTCCATGAGCGCGTCGGCCTTGCAGCGCGCCCTGAAGTCCGCGTCGCCGGCGGAGGTGAACTCCTCGATGTCCGGGACGAAGTCGGCGTCGCCGCGCAGAGCGACGGGCAGGACGCTGGCGTTCGTGGTCCACCGCGCGCGGCCCTTGGCGTCGGGAAAGACGCCGTCGGACACGAACGGCACGAACACCTCGTCGAATTCCAGACCCTTGGACTTGTGCACCGTGAGCAGCTTGACGGAGTCGGCCTCGGAGGGCGCGCTGAGCTCCATGCCCTTGTTGAACTCGGTCTCGGCCTGCAGATACGCCAGCAGCCCGGACAGCGAGGCGTAGCGGTCGAACTGCGCGTAGTCGCCGATCGCGTCGAGCAGGAGGGTCAGGTTGTCCGAGGAGATCTGCTCGGTGGCGAGCTCGACGTCGAGGTCGAGCTCGGTGACGACCCGGCGGGCGAGGTCGAGCAGCGGCTCGTGGACGTGGCGCCGCAGCCGCGACAGCATCGTCGCGAGCTCGGCGAAGCGCTCGCGCGCGGCGTCGGAGTACGGGAGGTCGCCCGGATCCTCCACGGCCTCGGCGAGCGCGACGATCTCGGTCGGGTCGGTGCCTGCCGTGGCCTGCTCGAGGTCGGCCTGCAGCCGACCGGCGGGATCGTCCGCGTCGTTGTCGTCGCGCCAGATGCGGCCGAGGTGGGCGGCACGTTTGCCGAGGAGGGCGAGATCGCGGTCGCCGATGCGCCATCTGGGGCCGGTGAGCAGCCGCAGCATGGCGGGATTGGCCGTGACGTCCTCGAGCAGTTCGAGGACGGCGAGGACGTCGAGCACCTCGGGCTGGCTCAACAGGCCGGTGAGCCCGACGATCTCGACCGGAATGCCACGGCGACGGAGCGCCTGGACGATCTCGGTGTTCTCGCTCGTGGCTCGTACCAGCACGGCGATCTCGCGCCAGGTCTGCTCGCGTCCGGCCTCACGCGCTCGTTCGCCGGCCTCGGCGATCAGCTCGACGAGCGCCTCGATCTCCTCGACGACGCCCTGGTGTAGCGCCACCGACACCTCGCCGGGCGGGTTCTCCGGTGCCGCTTGCAGCGGCGTGACGACCTTGGCGACCGCCGGATCGGCGTAGTACTCGGCGGCGATGACGCCCGCGAGGTCGATGATCTCCGGAGCGCAGCGCCGGCTCACCGCGAGCGAGTGCAACTCCCCGCGCCCGCCGTCGTGCGCGGGAAAATCGTCGAGGAACGCGGCGAGGTTGCCCGAGGCGGCACCACGCCACCCGTAGATCCCCTGAGCCGGATCGCCCACGGCGCTGATCCCCTGGCCGGCGAAGAGCGCCCGCAACAGGTCGCGCTGGGCGACCGAGGTGTCCTGGTACTCGTCGAGCAGGACCACCTCGAATCGCTCGCGCAGCGCCGTGCCCACCTCCGGCAGCTGCGCGAGTTGGGCGCCCCAGGACATCTGGTCGGAGAAGTCCATGACGCCGGCGTCGAGCTTGGCGGTGCGATAGGCGTCGACCAGACGGCTCAGCTCGGTGCGCTTGCGGGCTCGATCGGCGATGTCCCGATGCAAGGCGAGCTGCTTGTCGACCGATTCGACCTCGGCGATGATGCGGGCGTCGTACTCGCGAAGCCGCTGCGGTGCGACGAGGTGCTCCGACAGCTGCGCGTCGAGCGCGAGCAGGTCGGTGATGGTGGTGGGCATCCACGCCGAGACGTGCGAGAGCGGCCCGTCGTAGCCGCGCACCACCCGGGCGGCGATCTGGAAGCGGGTGGCGTCGGCGAGCACCCGCAGATCCGGTTCCACGCCGAGCCGCAGGCCGTGCTCGGAGATGAGCATGCCGGCGAAGGCGTGATAGGTCGAGATGGTCGGCTCGCCGTACTCGAGCGAGAAGTCGCCGATGAGATCGAGCGACCGTCGCACCCGGGTGGCGAGCTCGCCGGCCGCCTTGGCGGTGAACGTCAGCCCGAGGATGCGCGCGGGGTCGATCTCCTCGTGCCCGACGAGCCACACGACGCGCGCGGCCATGACGGCCGTCTTGCCTGAGCCGGCCCCGGCGATGATGGCCTGGGGTCGGTGCGGGTCGGCGGTGATCGCCGCCATCTGCTCCGCGCTGAACGGGATGCCCAGGATCTCGCGCAGGTGATCGGGATCGCGCACCAGCTTCATGCCTGCTCCCCTCCGCCGATGGTGAACGCGGTGGTGGACGGGCACACCATCTGGAACTCGCAGAACGAGCACGTGTCGGGCATCGCGACGAAGCGCTCCTCGCGCATGACCCGGATGGAGTCGCGGACCAGGTCGAGGGCGAAGAACGGCTCCGCCGCTGCCGGTGCGTCCTGCGGCTGCACCTTGGGCACGTCGGGATGCTTGGCGCCCGCAGGCTGGCGCAGCTGCACCAGCTCGGCGCCGCCGGACGGCGCACCCGGGGCGAGCTCCTCGGTGGCACCGTGCGCGACGGCGAGCTGGTAGACGCCCAACTGCGGGTGCGCGGCGACCTCGGCGGCTTTGGGGGCGTTCTTCGAGGTCTTGAAGTCGACGACGTGCACGCGCCCCTCGGCGTCGAGCTCGACGCGGTCCATCGATCCCTTCAGGACCGCCCGCTCCCCGTCGAGCTCCAGCTCGACCTCGAACGCGTGCTCGGCGGCCAGCGGCGTACGCGGATTGGCCGCGTGCCACCGCGCGAAGCGCAGCAGGGCGGTGCGCGCATCGGCCTTCTCGCGCGCGCTGATCCACGGCGCCTGGTGGTCGAGCCGGTCCCAGACCTCGTCGAGGTGCCCTTCCATCTCGGCCAGGTCGGGCTCGCGGACGTCGCGCCGCACGATGTCGGCAGCGATCGCGTGGACGACGAGGCCGAAGCCCTGCGCGGTGGAGCTGCCGCGTGTGCCGCGGGCCTCGCGCGAGAGGAACCACTTGAGTGAACAGCTGGCGATCTCCGCGACCGACGAGCCGGACAACACGATGGGGGCGTCCGGGTCCTTGAGCGGGTGCTCGTTGATCGTGAGCTCGCGCGTGCCCCACCACCGATCCGGATGCGCGGCGCGGCCGGCCCAGACGTCGTGGCGCGCGATCTCGGCGAGCATCGCGGCGGCCTCGTCGCGCAGAGCGACATCAGGGTGCCCGGCGTAGCTGCGCAGCTGGGCGACCACACCGCGCAGCGACAGCGGCCGACGGGGCCTCGCCCGCGGCAGTACGCCGGGGTCGGCGGGCCCGAACCCCGCGTCCAGCAGGGCGCGGACGAAGCGGGAGGGCTGATCGCCGTCGTCGGTGGGCGTCTCGACCGCGGTGACGACGAGCGTGCGGCTGGCCCGCGTGCACGCGACGTAGAAGAGCCGCCGTTCCTCGCGGAGCCGGTCGCTTCGGGAGGCGGCGTGGGCACCGTCGAGCGCCTCCGCCTGGAGCAACGAGCCGCGGTGCCGCAGATCGGGCCATCGCTCCTCCTGCACGCCGGCCACGACGACGAGCGGCCACTCGAGGCCCTTGGAACGGTGCGCGGTCATCAACCGAACGGCATCGGGCCGGCTCTGCGAGCCGACGAGCTGATCGGCCGGGATCTGCTGAGCCCGCAGTTCGGCGATGAAGTTGGCGACGCTCACCCGCTGCTTGCGTTCCTCGGTGCGGGCGGCGTGGTGGAACAAGGCCACCACCGCGTCGAGGTCGCGATCGGCCGTGAGCCGGCCCTCTCCCCCGGACTCCCACTGGGTGAGAAGTCGCTGCGGCCAGTCCGTCCCGTCCCAGAGGGTCCACAACGCCTGCTCGGGCGGCTCACCGTCACTGATCTGCTTCGCGGCGCGCCGCAGCAGGGCGGCGAGCCGTCGGGCGCGCTCCACGGCCTCGGCGGTGGCCGGCTCGAGCCGCCCGAAGCCGAGCATCGCCGGATCGCTGAGGGCGTCGGCGGTCAGCTCGGTGGAACGGCGCTCGGGCGCACGCTGTCGCAGGGCCCGGCCGAGTCGCCGCAGGGCGGGCGCGTCGAGCTCGCCGAGCGGCCCGCTGAGCACGACCTGCGCGTGCTCGGGATCGAGCGGGAACCCCCGCGCAAGGAGGTCGGCGGCCTCGAGCGCCGACAGCAGGGCGCGGACCGCCGGCTCGGCGGTCAGCGGGATCTCGTCACCGGCCACCTCGACCGGCACCCCGGCGGGAACCAGCGCGCGCTGCAGCCGGGCCAGATCGCTGCCGGTGCGCACGAGCACCGCCATGTCCGACCACGGCAGCTGCTGGTCGAGGTGGGCGCGGCGCAGGAGATCGGCGATGTGCTCCGCCTCCGCCGTGGCCGAGGCGTACGTCTCGACCCGCACCTCGCCCGGATAGGGCGCCCGCGAGCTGACCTCGCGGTGGCGTCGCAGGATCTCCGGGTCGAGGCTCCCCTGGTGTCCGACCGGGCCGAGCACGGTGTGGGCGGCCCGCAGGATCTCCGGCCCGAACCGCCGGGTGACCCGCAGTGCCAGCACGCGCGCGGGCGCGGCAGGGGTGCCGAACTGCTCGGGGAACTGCGCGATGCCCGCGGGATCGGCGCCGCGGAAGCCGTAGATCGCCTGATCGTGATCGCCCACCACGACGAGGTCGCGACCGTCCCCCGCCAGTTCATGGAGCAGGTCGACCTGGAGCGGATCGGTGTCCTGGTACTCGTCGACCACGACGAGCCCGAACCGCTCGCGCAGCTGTGCGCCGATGCGGGGGTCGTCGATCAATTGACGGGCCGACGTGACGAGGTTCGTGTAGTCGGCGAGGTTCTGCAGGCCGGTGACCTGGTCGTACTCCTCGATGGCGTCGGCCAGGCGTGCCCAGTCCGGGCGCTGGCGGGCCGCGGCGAGCTCGCGGAGGTCGGCGGCGTCGAGGCCCCGCGCCGCGAGCTGCGCCATGAAGGACTGCACCTCCCCCGCGAACCCGCGCGTGCGCAGTGCCTGGCGCAGCGATGCCGGCCAGGACTCGACGTCGTGACCGGCGAGGAGCTCGGCGATGACGGCGTCGCGTTCTGGAGCCGTGAGCAACGTGGGCGGAGCGGCGAACGCCTCGGGGTCGGAGAACTCGCGCACCAGCGCGTAACAGAAGGCGTGGAAGGTCATGGCCGGCACGACGCCGGCCGAGCCGGCGAGTCGGGCGGCGATGCGCTCGCGCAACTCCTCGGCTGCCTTGCGACTGAAGGTCAGGACGAGGATCTGCTCGGGGCGCAGTTCCTCACGGGCGATGCGGTCGACGACGACCTCGACGATCGTGGTGGTCTTGCCGGTGCCCGGCCCGGCCAGCACGAGCAGAGGTCCGCCACGGTGGTCGACCACCGCCTGCTGGCTCTCGTCGAGCTGCGGCGCAGGGGCGGCCGCGGTGTCCGGGCGGACGAGGCGGTACTCCACGGGCGACGAGGGCATGACGCCATGCAATCAGACGCCACCGACAGCGCGGGGCACATCCACCCGCCCGCGGCGCACCGGCGTGCCCTCACGCGCCCAGTGCTCCTGCGCCTCCAGCATCAGATGAGCCGGCAAGGTGCCGTCGGCACGCACGACTCGCCACCAGCAGACGACGTGACCGACCCGGGACATGACCTGCCCGACCTGCCGGGGCCCGCCCTCGCCGAGGTCCTCGGCGATGAGGCCGAACGTGAGCACCTGGCCCGGGGGAATCTGCTCCACCCGGGCCAGGACGCGTTCGGTGAACCGCTCGTTCATGGTGGAGTCACGCTAACGCTCGCCGCTCGCGGTGGGCGGTGAGCGGTCCCCCACCGCGTGGGCGAGCGTGTGTACTCACTCGCCGCTCGAGCCGACGAGGACAGGGGCACCGACATCATGCGCCACCCCACCAGGTGACCTGTGGATGCCCGACGATCCAACAGCGATCGAACGACTCGTGAACAGCGGGTGTCGGTGGGGCACGGAGTCTTCGGACGTTCACTGCGGCGCACGAGGATCGTGGCAGCGGCACGAGGACGGTGTTCACCTCAGCTCGCCACGCTGAGGTCGTCGACACCTCGACACCGAACCGAAACGGAGATCCCCATGCGTATTCCGGCCTTGATCGCGGTGGCCGCTGTCGCCGCCACCACGCTGACCGCCTGCGCCTCGACGGCGTCGCCCGAAGCCTCGCCCGACGACCTCGATGCCGCCTCGTGCAGCGTCGAGGACGGCGATCTGCGGGTCTACCTCAACCCCTTCGGGTCGACTCTCAGCGACAAGTTCACCGACGACACCGGCATCGGCACCGAGATCGCCGATCTCGGCGGTGGCGAGATCCTCGCCCGCATCGCCGCCGAGGCCAACAACCCCCAGTGGGACGTCGTGCTCCTCGACGGCCACGGCAGCCTCGAGGCGCTGGCCGATGACGATCAGCTACTCACCGGACATCAGCTCACCAACCTCGAGCAGCTCACAGCCGAAGGCCAGGCCCTGCTGCGCGATGACCACGCGTGGGTCCCCTTCAGCCAGCACGCCGCGGCCGTGATCGCCTACAACACCGATCGCGTCGGCGAGACCGACGCCCCGCGCACGTGGGCCGATCTGACCCGGCCCAAGTACGCGCCCATCGGCATCGCCGACCCGGCTGTGGCCGCGCCGGCGTATCCGGTCGTGTCCTGGTTCTTCCAGGATCTGGGGACCGACAGCGCCGAAGACTACTTCGACACCCTGTTCGCCAACGGCCTCCACACCTACGAGAAGAACGGCCCGGTCGGCGAGGCATTGATCTCGGGCGAGACCACCGTGGCGGCCCTGCAGGAGCAAAACGTCTACTCGATGATCGAGGCGGGCGAACCCGTCGATTTCGTCTGGCCGGACGAGGGCGCTCCCGGCGTCGTGCGCGCGGTCGCCATCAGTGCCGACACTCCGCGCCCCTGCGCTGCCCTCACCCTCGTCGACTGGCTGCTCGAGGCCGACACCGTCGAGTACCTCATGGAGCACGGTGAGGACGACGGCATCTTCACGCCCCTCGTCGAGGGTGTGGACACCTCCTCGCTCCCCGACGATCGTCCGGCCGACGCCCCGCTGCTGCTGACGGACGCCTCGTTCGCCGCCGAGCACGAGGCCGCCATCAAGGACTGGTTCGCCGACCAGCAGGCGCGGTGAGCACGCCCACGACGCGACGTTCGCTCGCGATCCCACGGCTCCCGGCGAGCGACATCCTCGGCTGGGCGGTCATCGGGGCGCTCATGGTGCTCGTCGGGGTACCGGTGATCTTCGTGCTGGTGCAGGCGGTGTTCCCCGGCATCGGCCTGACCCGGGACTGGGGGTTCAGCCCGCAGACGCTCGCCGAGATCGCCGAGCGGCCCCTGTGGCAGCAGTCGCTGCGCAACTCGCTCGTGCTCGCCGGGGGCGCCATGATCGGTGGTGGACTCCTCGGCTTCGCCCTGGCCGTCCTGCGCCACACGGTGCGCTTCCCGGGGGCGCGGCTGCTCGACGTGTGCGCCTGGGTCCTGCTGGTCACGCCGTCGTTCATCCTCGCCCAGGGCTGGGTCTTGTTCGCTTCCCCGTCCGGCACGTTCACGGCGATCTTCGGATCGACCGTGCTCGCCGATCTCGTCTTCACCCCCGGGGGCCTCATCGTCATCATGAGCCTGACCCGGTTCCCGCTCTCCTACCTCGCCACCACCGCGGCACTCCACTGGGAGGATCCGGCGCTCCGCCACGCGGCGGCCCTCAGCGGCGCCCGGGGCTGGACGATCCTGCGGACCGTACGCCTGCCGCTGCTGGCTCCCGCGGCGCTCTCGGGGGCGGTGCTGATCTTCATCGACACGATCGGCGATTTCGGGCTGCCGGCGGCTCTGTCCGCGTCCTACCAGTTCCCGACACTGCCCTACTCGATCTACGCCTCGGTGCGTCAGAGCCCGGTCAGATTCGAACTGGCCGGGGTCCTCTCGCTGTACCTCGTCGCGATCCTGTCGCTGTCGGTACTCATCTACCTGCGTCTGTTGCGGCGACACCGATTCGCATCGCTCACCGCGCAGTCGGTGGCGTTCGTCGCCCCGCCCGCACGACGACCGTGGCGCTGGAGCGCTCTCGTCGTCGCGTTCGCGGCCCTCTCCCTCGGCGTTCCGCTAGGTTCGTCGCTGTACGTGTCTCTCTCGCACTCGGTGTCTCGGGGGCCCAGCTGGGAGAACCTGACCCTTGAGCACTATCGCGCCATCACCACGGGCGGCTCGACGATACTGGAGGGCGCGGTCAACAGCCTCCTCATCGCCGCCGCGGTCGCGGTCCTGGCAACCATCCTCGGCTTCCTCATCGGCGTCGTGTTGACGTTCACCCGATTCCCCGGTCGCGGGTTCATCGATCTGACCAGCACGATCACCCTGGCGATTCCCGGCATCGTGCTCGCCGTGGGGTACATCTTCGTCTGGAACCAGCCCGTGCTGTCGCACGTCGGCCTGGATCTGTACGGCCGCCCCGTCCTGCTCGTGCTGGCCGGGACCGCGGCCGCCGTCCCCGTGGCGCTGCGACTCCAGCTCGGCGCACTCGCCCAGGTCCCCGAGTCCCAGCTCCACGCGGCGGCGTTGTCGGGAGTCCCCCTCATCAGGCGGCTGCGGACCATCGTGGCGCCGCTCATCGCACCGGCCGTGCTCTCCGCGCTCGTCGCGGTCTTCGCCTCGGGGGTCTTCGACCTCGCCGCCACGACCATGCTGGCCCCGCCGAGCTTCGCAACGCTGCCGGTCGAGATCCTCCGCGAGTACGACCGCGGCAAGTACGGCTACGCCACCGCCGGGGCCATCTTCAGCGCCGTCGTGATCATCGGACTCGCGGCCGTCTCCACCGTCATCGGCCGCCGACTGACGCGCCGCGTCGCGCCCACCGCCACATCGCCTCACCGCAAGGAGCCCGCACGGTGAACCCCTCGCCCGATCTCGACGTCACCGCACTGACCCGCTACTACGACCACCACCGGCAGGACCCGGCCCTCGACAACATCAGCGTCACCGTCGCGGGCGGCACGACACTGGCCGTCCTCGGACCGTCGGGCTGCGGGAAGTCGACGCTGCTGCGGCTGCTCGCCGGAATCGAAGCTCCCGATGAAGGGCGGATCACGCTCGGCGACCGGGACCTGTCTCGAACCGGTTGGGCACTCGACCCGGACCGTCGCGACGTCAACATGGTGTTCCAAAGCTACGCGCTGTGGCCACACCTGCGCGTGCGCGACATCATCGCCTACGGCCTGCGCCACGGACGCCACCGCACCTCCGCGGCCGCCCGGGACTCACGAGTCGAGGAGCTCGTGGCGCTGCTGCACCTCGAGGGACTGGAGGACCGACGCCCCGCCGAACTGTCCGGCGGTCAGCAGCAGCGCGTGGCGATCGCCCGGGCGCTGGCCACGCGGCCGAGCCTGCTCCTCTTCGATGAGCCGTTGTCGAACCTGGACGTCCAGCTGCGCACGCTCATGCGTGCCGAACTCGCCCACCTGCTCGCCGGGCTCGACACCACGGCCGTCTACGTGACCCACGACGTGCACGAGGCGCTGGCGCTCGCCGACCAACTCCTCGTGCTGCACAGCGGCCGCGTGGTCCAACACGGAGCACCTGCCGAGGTCTTCGCGGCCCCGGTCTCGCCGTGGGTGGCCGAGATGGCGGGCTTCTCGTCGTCCCTCGCCCCCACCGACGTGCAGCCCATGTCAGGGGGTCACGCGCGTGCCATCGTGGCCTCGGGGGCGCTGGTGGGGCCGCACCGGATGGCCGAGCCGGGCACAGCCGACCTCGTGCTCGTCCACCCCGATGCGGTGCGGGTGCACGAGGACCACCTCCCGCTCGACGGCCGGCTGCCCGCGCTCGTCAGTGCGTGCGTCTTCGAAGGCCGCGGTTACCGGATCCTGGCGGAGATCCCAGGGGCGGGCATGCTCACCGTCCTCAACCGGACGCCGGTGTCCCCAGGGCGGAAGATCGGCCTGGAGATCGCCTCCGACGGGGTGCTGATCTTCACCTCGGCCGCATGAGCGCTTGCGTACAGTGGCACCGTGACCACGGGTCGACGTCGCCGCCAGCCCACCGACGGGATCGTCATGCTGTTCGTCGGCGACGGATGGGGCAAGAGCGCCGCCTCGTTCGGCTACGCGATGCGCAGCGCCGGACGCGGCTGGGCGACGCTCGTCGTCCAGTTCCTCAAGGGCGAGCCCTGGAACGCGGCCGAGGCCGCGAGTGCGCGGCGCCTCGGCGTGGAGTGGGCTGTGTTCACGCCCGCCACCTCGTGGGGTGCCGCGCAGCCGCAGGCGCTCGGGGCGATGGCCTGGGAGCGCAGCCGGGTGGCCATCGAGAGCGGGGAGTACGGACTGGTCATCCTGGACGAGCTCACCCACGCCGTCCATGCGGGATGGGTCGACGAACGCGAGGTCGTCGAGACGCTCGAGCGGCGCGCCGCCTCCACGAGCGTGATCGTCACCGGCCGCACGGCATCTGGGCCGCTCGTGTCAGCCGCGGACACCGTCACGCGATTCAGTGCGGAGAAGCACCGTGAGAAGCGGGGAATCCTCCAATGACGCGAACGCGACGGCGCTGAGGGCCGGGGGCATCGTCCTCGCCGAGCGGGCTGGACGCCTCCTGACCGCCGTCGTCCACCGGCCACGCCACGACGACTGGTCGTTCCCCAAGGGGAAGGTCGATCCGGGCGAGAGCCTCCGGCGGACGGCAGTACGTGAGGTGTGGGAGGAGACCGGTCTGCATTGCCGGCTCGGCGACTATCTCGGCCTCGTCAGCGGCGGACTGACCGACGGATCACCCAAGCCCACGCACTACTGGCTGATGGACGTCCTGCACGAGGACACCTTCGTGGCGGGCAGTGAGATCGACGCGCTGCGCTGGGTCGATCTCACTGCCGCACTCGGCCTGCTGACGCATCCTCGCGACCGCGAGCTCGCCCGTCAGCTCAGTAGGCGGGTTGGGAGGGATCGATCTGGTCGACCCAGGCCACCACACCGCCGCCGACGTGGACGGCGTCGGCGTAGCCGGCGCCCTTGAGCACCGCCAGCGCCTCCGCCGAGCGCACGCCCGACTTGCAGTGCAGGACGACCTGCTTGTCCTGGGGCAGCTGATCGAACGCCTTGCCGCCGAGGATCTCGCCCTTGGGGATGAGCACCGAGCCGGGGATCTTGTTGATCTCGTACTCGTTGGGCTCGCGCACGTCGACGAGCACGAAGTCGCGCCCACCGTCCGCGCGCTCCTTGAGCCAGTCGTTGAGCGTGTGGACGCTGATGGTGGAGTCCGCGGCAGCCTCGGCCGCCTCGTCGCTCACCGCGCCGCAGAACGCGACGTAGTCGTCCATGAGCTTGGTCGGCAGCTCACCCTCGGGATCACGGCGGATCTTCAGGGTAGTGTAGCGCATCTCCAGCGCGTCGTAGACCATCAACCGGCCGATGAGCGGATCGCCGATGCCGGTGATGAGCTTGATCGCCTCGGTGACCATGATCGAACCGATCGAGGCGCACAGGACGCCGAGGACGCCGCCCTCGGCGCACGACGGGACCATGCCCGGCGGCGGCGGCTCGGGGTAGAGATCGCGGTACTGGGGGCCTTCCTGCGCCCAGAAGACCGAGACCTGGCCCTCGAAGCGGTAGATCGAGCCCCACACGTAGGGCTTGCCGAGGATCACCGCGGCGTCGTTGACGAGGTACCGCGTCGCGAAGTTGTCGGTGCCGTCGAGGATGAGGTCGTACTGGCTGAAGATCTCCAGCACGTTGTCGTTGTCCAGCCGCTCCTGGTGGACGATGACGTTCACGTACGGGTTGGTCTCCGCGACCTGCTCGGCGGCGGACACGGCCTTGGGCTTGCCGATGTCGGACTGGCCGTGGATGACCTGGCGCTGCAGGTTCGACTCGTCGACGACGTCGTCGTCGATGATGCCGAGCGTGCCGACGCCGGCGGCAGCCAGGTAGAGCAGCGCGGGGCTGCCGAGACCGCCCGCACCGATCACGAGCACCTTGGCGTTCTTGAGTCGCTTCTGGCCCGTCATGCCCACGTCGGGGATGATCAGGTGGCGACTGTAGCGGCGAACCTCGTCGATGGTCAGTTCGTCGGCGGGTTCCACGAGTGGGGCAACCACACGTCTCTCCTTCGGCCTGGGGGTCCGGATGTCCGTCATAACCACGCGGACGCCTCCATTGTTCCCCGGCCCGGACAGCCGCCCGATGGCCGTCCGGATCGTGAACGCGCACCGACTACGCTGGCGTGCGTGAGTTCTGCTGCCGACGCCCGCCCCCGAACCAGTCGCCTTCCGCGCACCGCCCGCCGGGCGCAACTGCTGGAGGTGGCACGGGGTGTGTTCGTCGAGCAGGGCTACCACGCGGCATCGATGGACGAGATCGCCGAGCGGGCCGGCGTGTCCAAACCCGTGCTCTACCAGCACTTCCCGGGAAAGCTCGACCTGTACCTCGCTCTGCTGTCGACCTCCTGCGACGAGATCATCGAAGGAGTCCGGACCGCGCTCGCCTCGACGACGGACAACCCGCGCCGCGTCCAAGCCACGATCGAGCTCTGGTACGACTACGTCGCCGACCAGGGCCAGTCCTTTCGCCTCGTGTTCGAATCCGACCTCACCAACGACCCCGAGGTCCGCGAACTCGTCGACCGCGTGATCAGCGAATCGGCCAGCGCGATCGCCGAGGTCATCCGCGAGGACACCGGATTGTCCGAGGCCGCCGCGCAGTTGCTCGCGGTGAGCCTCGTCGGCATGGGCCACGTCGGCGCCCGCAACTGGCTGTCGGCGCAGTCCACCCTCACGCGGGACGAGGCCGTGGGCCTCGTGTCGTCGCTCGCCTGGCGAGGCATCGGCGGCTTCCCCAACCCGCACCGCACCCCGTCCACCGAAGGAGAGGAATGACCGTGGAGGTCAAGATCGGCGTCCAGAACGCCTCCCGAGAGCTGTCCGTCGAGACCGACGCCGCGCCCGACTCCGTGCTCAGCGAGCTGCGCACGGCGATGGCCGACAACTCCGTGTTCACCATCACCGACGCCAAGGGCCGCACCGTGGCCGTCCCGGCCGACAAGGTGGCGTACCTGTACTTCACCTCCGACTCCGGCCGCAAGGTCGGCTTCGGCCTCACCTGAGTCGGCGGCTGAGGGCGATCGAGTAGCGGCGAGTTCTGCGAGACGCGTATCGAGATCACGTCACGTGGTCTCGATACGCGTCGGCTACGCCCTCAGGCGGCGAGGCCGAGGGTCTCCATGCGCGTGGTGTGAGCCTCGGTGAGGCGGGTGAGCATGCGGCCGATCATCGCGAGGTCCATGCCGCTGCCGGGGCGGTCGACACTGCCGACGAGCACAGCGGTCAACGCGTCGCGTTCGGCGACGACCGCCTGCGCGTGACTCAACGCCTCACCCATGAGCCGCCGGGCCCACAGCGCGAGTCGGCCACCGACCTTCGGGTCGTCGGCGATCGCCCGGCGGATGACGTCGACGACGAACTCCGAGTGTCCGGTGCCGCTCAGCGTCGACAGCACGAGTTCGCGGGTGTCGGCGTCCAGGAACGCGGCGATCTCGCGGTAGAAGTCCGCCGCCAGACCGTCGCCGACATACGCCTTGACGAGCCCCTCGAGGAAGTTCGACGGCTGCGTCAGGCGGTGAAAACGCTCGAACGTGGAGACGAACGGGCGCATGGCCTCGAACGGATCGACCTGCAGTCCGACGAGCCGGTCGCGCAGCTGCTCGAAGTGGTGGAACTCCGTCGTGGCCATCGCTGCGACCTCCACCTTCGTGGCCAGATCCGGGGCCAGTTTGGCGTCCTCGGCGAGCCGCTCGCAGGCACTGATCTCGCCATAAGCCAGCAGTCCTAGCAAATCGATCACGCCGAGACGGTAGGCTGGATCCTCGAAGGCGTTCGGCACGGCGGTCATGATCCGCAGCGTAACGCGATGCGGCACCGCTCACGACGCCGCCCGAACGAAAGACTTGCGACGTCCCTCGAGGACGTCAGAGAAGAAATCCGAGAAGAACACTGACTACTTTCACCGAGCTGGGTGTCGAACCCGCCATCGCCGATGCGCTGGCCGAGGTCGGCATCACGACACCGTTCCCCATCCAGGAGATGACCCTTCAGGTCGCCCTCATGGGCACCGACCTGATCGGCCAGGCCCGCACGGGAACCGGGAAGACGCTCGCGTTCTCCATCCCGGTGATCCAGCGGACACTGGCCCCCGGCGACGCCGACTACGATCAGCTCGCCGCTCCGGGCAAGCCGCAGGCGCTCATCGTCGCGCCGACCCGCGAGCTCGCGCTCCAGGTCGCCAACGACGTCAAGACCGCCTCCAAGAACCGCGGAACGCGCAACCTCACCATCTACGGCGGCGTTCCGTACGAGCCGCAGCTCGAGGCCCTCGAGCGCGGCGTCGACATCGTCGTCGGCACGCCCGGCCGCATCCTCGACCTGGTCAACCGCCGCGCGCTCGACATCAGCCACGTCAAGTCCCTCGTCCTCGACGAGGCCGACGAGATGCTCGACCTCGGCTTCCTGCCCGACGTCGAGGCGATCCTCGCGCGCACGCCCGAGACGCGCCAGACGATGCTGTTCAGCGCCACGATGCCCGGGGCGATCGTCAGCCTCGCCCGCAAGCACATGCACCACCCGATGAACATCCGGGCGGAGTCGAGCGAGGCCAACCAGATGGTGCCGGCGACCAACCAGTTCGTCTGGCAGGCGCACGACATGGACAAGCCCGAGATCGTCGCCCGCATCCTGCAGGCCGACGACGTCGGACGCGTGATCATCTTCAGCCGCACCAAGCGCGCGGCCCAGCGACTCGCCGACGACCTCGCCGACCGCGGCTTCCCGGCTTCGCCGCTGCACGGAGACATGGCGCAGAAGGCCCGCGAGAAGGCACTGCAGGGGTTCCGCGAGGGGAAGGTCGACATCCTCGTCGCCACCGATGTCGCCGCCCGCGGCATCGACGTCGCCGGCATCACGCACGTCATCAACTACACGTGCCCCGAGGACGACAAGACCTACGTGCACCGCATCGGCCGCACCGGCCGCGCCGGTGCCAGCGGCACGGCCGTGACCTTCGTCGACTGGGCCGACGTGCAGCGCTGGAAGCTCATCAACAAGGCGCTCGACCTGCCCTTCGACGAGCCGCAGGAGACGTACTCGACCTCCGAGCACTTGTTCCGCGACCTCGGCATCAACCCGAACGTGAGCGGTCGGCTCAAGCCTGCGGCGCCCAAGGAGAAGAAGAAGGACGATGCCACGTCCGGCTCCTCCGGCGGCGCGAACCGCGACCGGAACCGCAATCGTCGTCGCAGCGGCTCGGGTGAGGCCAAGCCGGCCGAGCGTCGGGAGCAGACGTCCGGCTCGACCGGGGAGAACACGTCCGAGGGCGAGAACGGCCAACCGCGTCGTCGCCGCCGCCGTCGCCGCCGCACCAGCGGTGCCGGCGCGCAGGGTGAGACGTCGTCACCCGCCTCCGCCACGAGCGACTGACAGCTCGCCTGCCGTGTGAGCGCCGTACAGTGCTCGCATGGCAGACGTGACGCCTCCTGCGCACGAAGGTGAGGAACACGGCCGCGGGCTCGCCCAGCGGTTGAACTGGCTGCGCGCGGGGGTGCTGGGGGCCAACGACGGCATCGTCTCCGTGGCTGCCGTCGTGGTCGGAGTCGCGAGTGCGACCGATACGACCTCGGCCATCCTCACCGCCGGCGTCGCCGCCCTGGTCGGCGGCGCCATCTCCATGGCGCTGGGCGAATACGTCTCGGTGAGCAGCCAGCGCGACACCGAACGCGCGCTCATCGCCAAGGAACGCGGCGAACTCGAAGCGTTCCCGGACGAGGAGCTCGAGGAGCTGACCCAGTTACTCATCCTGCGCGGCCTGTCGCCTCCCACGGCTCGCCAGGTCGCTGCGGAGCTGACCGAGCACGACCCGCTCGAAGCTCATCTGGCCGTCGAACTGGGAATCAATCGCGACGACCTCATCAACCCGTGGCACGCCGCGGTGTCGTCGGCAGGCGCGTTCACGCTCGGCGCGATCCTGCCGCTGCTGGCCGTCTATCTCCCGCCGGCACCGTGGCGCATCCCGGCGACGTTCGCCGCCGTCCTCGTGGCGTTGGCCGTCACCGGCGTCACGAGCGCCACCCTCGGTGGCAGTTCTCGCCCCCGCGCGGCGCTTCGACTGCTCGTCGGCGGCTTCCTCGCCCTCGCGGCGACCTACCTCGTCGGCGCTCTCCTGGGAACGACCGGAGTGGCCTGACGGTTCAGGCGGTGACCACGACGGGCGTGCCGATCGGGGCCCAGTCCCACAGGAACGCGGCGTCCTCCGGTTTCTGGCGGATGCATCCGGCCGACAACGGCCGCCCCAACTCGTCGACCGACTGTTCGAGGTTGCCTTCCCGATCCACGGGAATGGAGTGGAAGCCGATCGGCTCGCTCCACCCGGTCGTGAACTCGACGAAATACTCCATCGTGCCGGAGTTGTCGAAGCTCGTGGCGTTGCGGTACCGGGCGCGGACCGCGTACGAGCCGGGATCGAGGTTGTCGAAGCGGCTTCCCGACACGAGATACGTGGAGGTCACGGTGCCGTCGTCCTCGAGGAGCCATACCCGTTGATCGCTCTGGTCGAACACGATGCGGCGCCCCTCGCCCGACTCCGGCGGCGGCGGAGGATCGGCCGGCGGAGCGTCAGGGTCGGGAGCCTCGCGGGGCTGCTCGACGATCGGCGCTTCGACCGTCGGGAGCGTCGCGGTGACGATCGTCGGCGTCGCGCCGGGGTCGTCCGACGCCACCGACAGCGACGGCGAGAACACCGCGGTCAGTCCCACCGCGAGCGAGGTGGCGACCGAGCCGAACAGCAGCGTTCCACGCAGCTGCTGCGTGCGTCGAGGCCGGCGGTGCTTACCCACGCGACGCCACCACCTTGGCGAGCTCGCGATAGGCCTCGGCGCCCTTGTGGTTGACGGCGGTCCCGAGGATCGAGCGGCCGAGGGCGGGCGCTTCGGCGAACCGGATCGACTTGGGGATCGGTGGCTCGAGAACGTCGAGATCGTAGGTGTCGCCGATCGCGGTGAGGACGTTTCGCGCGTGCTTGGTGCGGCCGTCGTACATCGTGGCGAGCACGCCGCGGACTTCGAGGTTGCCGTTGACGAACTGGCGGACGTCGTAGATCGTGTCCAGCAGCTGGCCGACACCGCGGTGCGAGAGCGTCTCGGCCTGCAGCGGGATGATCACCTCGTCGGCGGCCGTCAGCGCCCCCACCGTGAGGACCCCGAGCGCGGGCGGGCAGTCCAGCAGGATCCAGTCGTAGTGCTCCTTGACCTTGTCCAGCGCGACGCGGAGCCGCTGCTCGCGACCGGTCCGCGTGACCAGCTGTTCCTCGGCCTGGGTCAAGGCGATGTTGGCCGGCAGCAGGTCCGGTCCGTCGTCGGTTTCGAGGATCGCGTCGAGAGCCGGGATCTTCCCGAGCAGCACCTCGCCGACCGTGACCTCGAGTTCTTCGGGATCGATGCCGAGGGAGAACGTCAGACTCCCCTGCGGGTCGAGATCGACGACCAGCACCCGGTGTCCGAGCTCGACGAGGGCGGCGCCCAACGAAGCGACGCTCGTGGTTTTGGCCACGCCGCCCTTCTGGTTGGCCAACGCGATCGTCGTCGTCACGCCGCCCATTGTGCCACCGCCCGGTCGCCGAGGAGACCGATGCGTGCGCGTCATCGTGCGCGTCGGCTGGCATGCTGTCGTCATGACGGCTCGCGCACTGGTCACCGGCCCTACCGCCGGCATCGGGAACTCGTTCGCACGGCTGCTCGCGTCCCAGGGCACCGATCTCGTGCTCGTGGCGCGCGACGAGCAGCGTCTCGAGCAGCTCGCACAGCAGTTGCGCGAGCAGCATGGGGTGGATGCCGAGGTGCTGCGTGCCGATCTCACCGACGACGCCGACCTCGCGCGTGTCGCGAACCGCATCACCGACAACGCCCGGCCGGTCGATCTGCTGGTCAACAACGCAGGCGCGTCGATCGCCGGATGGTTCGGGACGACGGCCATCGCCGACGAGGACCGGCAACTCGACCTCCTCGTCCGCGCTCCCATGCACCTCATGGACGCCGCGCTGAAGGCGATGTCGGGACGAGGCCACGGAGCGATCATCAACGTCGCCAGCGTCGCGGCCTTCACGCCGCGCGGTGCGTACTCCGCGCACAAGTCCTGGCTGGTCAACCTCTCGCTGTGGGCGCATCTGCAGTATTCCGAGGCGGGCATCGTCGTGCAGGCGCTCTGCCCCGGCTTCACCCGTACCGAGTTCCATCAGCGCATGGACGCCGACATCTCCGACATTCCCCGCTGGATGTGGCTCAAGTCCGACAAGGTCGCCAAGGCCTCGCTCAAGGATCTCGGCAAGGGCAAGCCGCTGTCGATCCCCTCGCTGCGATACAAGGTGCTCGCCACGCTGGCCCGGCACCTGCCGATCGGGCTCGTCGCCAAGGTCGCGAAGCGAGGCCGCTGATGAGCGTTCCGCAGACTCTCGAGATCCCTGCGGGCGTCGAGGTCACGCGGGTCGTCACGCCGCGGTGCGATCACGCGGTGCACGTGGCGCGGGCCGAAGGCAGCCGGCGAGGCTCGGTGCTCCTGGTCCACGGGTGGACGGGGAGCAAGGAGGACTTCACGCCGATCCTGCCGCTGCTGGCCGCCCGGGGTTTCGACGTCGTCGCCTACGACCAGCGCGGCCAGTACGAGACTCCCGGCTCCCTCGACGACGACTACTCGCTCGAGGCGTTCGCCGGCGATGCACTGGCCTTGGCGGAAGCCGCGTTCGAGGACGAGCGCTTCCACCTTCTCGGACACTCGTTCGGCGGGCTCGTCGCCCAGCGCGTCGCTCTCGCTGCTCCTGACCGCCTGGCATCACTGAGTCTGCTGTGTAGCGGGCCGGGCGCCCTCGGCGACTCCCCGACGCGCCCCCTCAAGCACGTGGTCGCGGCGATCGGCCAAGTCCCGCTGCTACAGATTCACCAACTGCGCGAGAAGGGGGTCAAACGCCCGGCGCAGATCACCGCGTTCCTGGCCAAGCGCTTCACGTCGGGAGTGCCGGCCGCCCTCAAGGCCATCACGCAGCACCTCATCGACGCTCCGGACCTGATCGACGACGTGGCCGAGACGCAGCTGCCGTGCTGGGTCGCTCGCGGGGCGAACGACGACGCGTGGCCGTTCGAGACGCAAGACGACATGGCCCGGCGCCTCGGCACGGAGGTGGTGGTGCTGCCGTCGTCCGCGCACTCCCCCGCCGTCGAAGCGCCCGAGGAACTCGTCGACGCCTGGCTCCCCTTCCTGACGAAGCACTGACCCCTCACGGCGTTCCGACGATGTTGCGAAGCGCGGCGACGTGGGCACGGTAGGCCTTGACGCCCGCTGTGGTGAACGCGGCCCACGTGCGCACTCGTCGGTCCCTCACGCCCTTCGAGACGGTCACGTAGCCGGCCTCTTCGAGGGCCTTCACCTGCTTGCTCAGCACCGATTCACTCACCCCGAGCGTCTCGCGCAGCACGGCGAACTCGACCTGGTCGACGGTGTCCAGCACCGCGCAGATCTGCAGTCGGTGCGGCGCATGGATGACCGTGTCGAAGCCTTCCACTCCTACGGTCATCGCGGTTCCTGCAGCGCCCGCCGGTAGTCCCGGTCCCACTGCGGCCCCACGACGCTCCACAGCACCACGATCAGCCCTCCCAGCACCACGCTGACGACGACGTCCCGGATGATCGCGGTGGCCACCAGCGCGAGGGCGAACGGCACGATCATGAGCCAGTAGCGCCACGCTTCGCGAACGAAGGGGTTCCCGAAATCCCACACGCCGGTGCTGTTGCGGTACCACCGGATGGAGCTGAAGACGATGCCGGCGCCGACCAGCACGAGCAGCAGCCGCCACCAGGTACCGACGGCGAAGGAGACCGTCAGCAGTGCAGCTCCCACCGCGAGGTAGGTGTAGAAACCCCGGGGAGCGCGAGCCCGCTCGGCGACATCGTCACGTGCCTTGTCGATCGACGCCAGGGCCTCACGCGCTGCGTCGCGGTCGAACTCTTCTCGACTTTCCATAGTGGAAAGAGTATGCGCCACTTTCCGACGTGGCAAGCCGTCAAGGAAAGTCACTTGAGCGCCGAGCGAACCGCTCGGCGCGCGACGGGTCCGAGATCGTCCATCGCACTCGTGAGCCGGCGGATCGACCCGAGCGCCCGGTCGAGGCCGTCGTCACCGCGCGTCGGCTCCGTGAGCTCGATGCCGACGAACGCAGCGGCGACCAGTTCGGCGAGTGCGTCCGGAGCGAGGATGTCGCCGAACGGCGACCCTGCCAACACCCGGCGCAGGACGTCACTCACGCGTGCGGTCCACAGCGCCAGAGCGTCGCCGGCCGCGACGGCGAGCGCCGGATCGGCCTGGGCTGCCGCGAGGATCTGCCCCAGCACCGCCACCGTCCCTGCCGCTCGCTCCTCGCGGTGCAGGTCGTCGGCAAGATCGACCAGACCGGTCAGATCGTCGACCGCGTCGAAGCGCGCGGCGTAACGATCCACCCGGGCGCGGGTGGCCTCCAGGCACGCCTCCCCGATCAGATCGCTCACCGTCCCGAAGTGATAGAACACCAGTCCCTGGGCCAGTCCGGCCCGCTCGGCGATGGTGCGAGCCGACACCTTGGCGATGCCCTCGGAGCTGATCGTGTCGATCGCGGCTTGAACGAGCCGTCGCTTCGTATCCTCGGACTTGGCAGTCGTCACGCGGCCCAGCCTACGGGGGCTGCTCGCTCGCGATACGGCATCACCAGGGCGGACGCGGGACGCTCGGCGAACTCGCAGACGAACCGGCCGTCGTAACCGAAGACCGGGCCCCACCGCGGATGCTCGACGCGCACGTCGATGACGTACTCCTGGGCTTCATCGTCGTAACGCTCGCGCACGCGCGCGACGACGGTGGCCCAGAGCGGCAGAGCAACCGAGCGGCCACCGGGAAGCACGAAAGCCTGGGCTCGGCTGCGGATGTCGAGCGCGCCGTCGACCACCTGGAGGTCGAGCGCCACGGCGAGATGCTGATGCGTACCGAGGAAGTCCACGACGCCGACGCCAGGTACCTGGATCATCGTCGCATCGAAGCGGCGGCGTCGACCGTTCGCGACGTCGAAGGTGCGCACGAAGGAGACCGTCTCGCGCCCGAGGCCATCGACGTACGCGTGGTTCTCGATCGTGAACGGGACGTTCCAGCCGCTCTCGGGGAACAGGATGTTGCGCAGGGTGCCGAGACGCAGGAACGGCTCGAGGTACGCGGGGCCGCGCCAGACGCGCCGCATCACTCCTCGCCCGAGACAGGTCTGGTCAGGCTCGAGACCGAACCGACGCCGCAGGGCCGGGTGCAGACGAGCGAACTCACTGCCGAGCGCCTGGCCGAAGATGCTCGTCATGCGTCCTCCAACGTGGCGAGCGCCTGCGGCGCGGTGCCGGACCGCGCATCCGGCGGGTGTCGCAGACAGCGACTCGCCGACGGAACGCACGGGAGAACCGGCACCCACCGCATGAGGATCGCTGCCGCCGCGGCCGTCAGCCCGTCGCCCGCGACACCTGCGACGGCGACCGTCGCGCACCGCACACCGAAATCAGCGAACGCGACCACGAGGGATCGTCCGGGTCGTTGGTGGCGCTCGGCCCACAGCCGCAACCGGTCGAAGGACCATGCCGTCGCCCAGGCCATGAGCGGACGGAAGACCAGATCGATGTGCGGGTAGCGGGGGCGATAGTCGTAGCCGGTGAGGAAGCGAAGCCCCTCCCCCGACGGCTCATAGCGCCAGTAGCCGGCTCCCTCGGCGATGGGCGACAACCGATGGGACGAGGCGAAGCGCAACGAGGACGTCGCACCGCCACTCTGGCGCCACCGATCACCCACGTGCACGCCCTGGCCCGCCACCCCCAAGGTCGAGTAGCTGAACCGGAGTGCACCCGCGTCGCTCCCCACGGGCTCGATCCGGCCGAACCGCAGATCCCATCGGGCGTGCTGCTCGGGCTCCTGCGTCAGCGCCCATACCCGATCCAGCGGCGCACGGATACGCGTCTCGACGTAGATGCGGCCGCGAAGCCGGTCACCCGCAGGCCGCAGCGGCGCGAGCCCGCGATCGACCGCCACCTGACGAACGCCGAGTCGCGCGGCGATGCCCGCCGTCACGCCCAGGAGCAATCCGCCAGACCAGGCGCCCACGCCGCCGACCCCGACGTACGACGCCAGTACCGCGACCGTGGTGGCGACCGCGACGGCATCCAGCGCCGGCTCCGTCGTCATTCGCGATCGTGCCGCCGACCAGACCACCGCAGCGAGAACGCCGAGCACCAGACCGTGGAGCAGTCCGACGAGCAGTCCGACCGCCACGATCCCGGTGAACACCACGCCGTCGAGGACCAGCGACGGCAAAGACGCTGCGAACATCATTCCCGGCAGAACGACGAATCCGCCGAACACCGCAGCGACAGCGGTGCCGAGCACGGCTCCTGACCCGGCACCTTTCACGACGGTGGCTCTGTCCACCTCCACACCCACCCTTCTTGAGCACTCGCTCAATTCGGACGATACAGGAAATTGAGCAGGTGCTCAAGAAAGAGGGAATCAGCCCAGGAGTCGTTCGAATTGATCAGGAGCGGTCGTGTTGCACCCGAGGTCGAAGCCGGTCTTGCCGCTGCCGTGATAATCGCTCGACCCGGTCGTGACGAGGTCGAGGCGGTCGGCGATGGCGGCCAGTTCGGCACGGGCCCGGGCGTCGTGATCCTGATGGTCGACCTCGATCCCGGCCAAGCCCAATGCGGCCAGCTCGGCGAACGTCGCCTCGCCGAGGAGGCGGCGGCTCTCCCGGGCCCACGGATGAGCGATGACCGCCCGGCCGCCCGCCTCCTGCACGAGCCGGACGGCTCGGAAGAGGTCGGCGGCGTAGCGGTCGATGTACGCCGGCTTGCCCGGCGTCAGCAACGTCGCGAACGCCTCGTCGCGGTTGCGCACGTACCCCTTCGCCACCAGGGCATCGGCGATGTGGGGACGACCCGAGGACACCGTCCCCTCCGCCGCCGCGTGCACGTCCTCGACCGTGAGCTCGTATCCGAGTTCGTTGAGCTTGGCGACGGTGAGCGGCAGGCGGTGATCACGTCCGGCGATGACGCGGTGCAGCTCGTCGACGAGCGGCGCGTAGTCGGGGTCGAACTCGTAGCCCAGAAGGTGCACGCTGGCGCCTCGGTAGCGCGTGGAGATCTCGATCCCGCGAACGAGCCGGATGCCCACGGCGTCAGCCGCCTCGCTCGCCTCCGCCCAGCCGGCGGTGGAGTCGTGATCGGTCAGGGCGACGACGTCGAGCTCGGCCTCCTGGCGCGCCTTGCGCACCAGTACGGCCGGGTCGTCGGTGCCGTCCGAACGGGTCGAGTGCGTGTGGAGGTCGATGCGCACCTGCTCAGGCTAGCGTCGAACGCTCATCGGCTCTCGACGTTCCACCTCGTCACGACCGGCGTGCCGCGATCCTCACCGAGAACCGAGTACGTGCCGGTGTCGAGCAGGAACAGGCGGCCGTGCTCGACCCCGAGACCGAGCCAGCGTGCGGTGAGCGCACGAAGGCTGTGCCCGTGACCGAACACGAGCGTGCGTCCTTCCCGGCGAGCGCGGGCGACGACGCGGTCGAGCCGTGTACCGACCTGCTCGGCGGACTCGCCGCCCGGTGAGGGGTGAGTCCATACCGACCAGCCCGGCACCGTCTCGCGGATCGTCTCCGTCGTGAGTCCTTCGTAATCGCCGTAGCCCCACTCGACCAGGTCGCCGTCCTCCTCGGCATGGGCGAACCCGGCGAGCTCCGCTGTCCGACGGGCGCGCAGCCGAGGACTGGTCAGCACCAGATCGAACGACACCTCAGCGAGCAGCGGCCGCAGCTTCTCGGACTGCTGTTCGCCGACGTCGGTGAGAGCCAGATCGGTGAACGATGTGTGCTGGCCCGACTTGCTCCAGGCGGTCTCCCCGTGGCGGGCGAGCCAGAGTTCGGGAGCCGCGGGCGCCTCGGTCACTGCGGGATCAACGCCCAGTAGTCGAGGTCGAGCAGGACGTGCGGAGCGTACTTGCCGTCCTCGCCGCGCAGCGTCATCGACGGGTCGTGGCCCTTGGTGGCGACGAGTCGCAGCCGCAGCGCACCGACGCCCGGAGCCGCGGTCTCGGCCTTCTCCAGCACCTCCGACCACGCGTACACGGTGTCACCGGCGAACGCGGGGGCAGTGTGAGCGCCCGCATTGATCGCGGCGATGAGCTGAGCGTTGGCGAGTCCGTTGAACGACAGCGCGCGCGCCATCGAGATGATGTGGCCGCCGTAGATGAGACGAGCACCGTCGGGCCGCGCCTCCACGTTGAAGTGCACCTTCGCCGTGTTCTGCCACAACCGCGTGGCCATCATGTGCTCGGCATCGGTGAGCGTCACGCCGTCGACGTGATCGATCCGCTCCCCCACCGCGTAGTCGTCCCAGCGGTGCGGTTCGCCGGCGGCCGCAGTGTCGTAGTCGGAGAAGTCCAGACCGTTCGGAACGACGAGATGCTCGGCGGCGACGGCCGGCGCGAGGTCGGGCACGACGATCTCGGGAGCGGGCGCGTCGAGATCGCGCTTGCGGACCATCACCCAACGGGCCCAGTCCAGCGCCACCTCGCCGCGCTGGTTCGTGGCGGTGGAGCGGACGTACACGACGCCGCTCTTGCCGTTGGAGTTCTGCTTGAGGCCGATGACCTCGGATCGGGTCGCGAGCGTGTCGCCCGGCACCACGGGCCGGTGGAAACGGCACTCGGCGTAGCCCAGATTGGCCACGGCATTGAGCGAGATGTCCGGGACCGTCTTGCCGAAGGCGATGTGAAAGGCGACGAGCTCTTCGACGGGCGCCGGTGACAAGCCGACGGAGGCGGCGAACTGCGCGGACGACGGTACCGCGAAGCGGGTCGGATACAGGGCGCCGTACAGCGCCCGGTCGCCCTCCGTCACCGTCCGCGGGGTGGCGTGCTCGATCACCTGACCGACGGTGAAGTCCTCGAAGAAGTTGCCCGGGTTCGTCTTGCTCATGACATCCTCACGCTCGGTGACATACGACACTCATCATGTCGCATCGTCCGTCGCGCGGGGCGCAGGGTCCGAGCCGGCCAGATCACAACGTCGCGCCGGCCCCCGGCCGCTGAGCGAGGAGCTCCTGACCGCGAGCGAGGTGCTTGTGCTCGACGAGGAGCTCGAACTTGCCCGGGAGGATCGTCTTCACGCTCGAGAAGTCGCGCTGGCCGCGCTGGAGACCGTAGAAGACCGCGGACAGGATGCCGCCCCACACGACGCCGAGCACCAGACCGGTCAGCACGGCACTCAGCCACTGGCCCTCGGCCGCGAAGATCCCCAGCAGCAGACCGACGAGCAGACCGAGCCACGCGCCGCTGGCGATCCCGCTGAGGATCACCCGGCCCCAGGTGAGGCGGCCGGTCACGCGCTCCACCTGCTTGAGGTCGGTGCCGACGATCAGCACGTTCTCGACGGGGAACTCCTGATCGGAGAGGTAGTCGACCACGCGCTGCGCCTCCTCGTAGTCGTCGTACAGGCCGAGCGACTGCGGGTACTCCAGGGAGAAAATCTGTGCCATGTGTCCAGCGTAGACCGCGCGGACGTCCTCCACGTGGGACGAAAACCGTTCATCCCGCCGACACCCCACGGTCGCCGAGCCGTTCTAGCGTCCTCGCGTGAACCTTCGTCTCCCCGCCCTCACCGCCCTCGGCTGTATCGCGGCGCTCGGCCTCGCCAGCGTCTCGGCCGCCGCGGTCCAGTTTCCCGATCCAGCCGAGTCGGCCCTCACCCTGACGCCGGTCGGCACGCATCACACCGGCCAGTTCGACGAGAGCGCCGCCGAGATCGTCGCCTTCCACGCGGCGACGCAGCGCACGTTCGTGGTCAACGCGCAGTCCGGTCTGATCGACGTCCTGGACGCCTCCGATCCCACTGCACCCACCGCGATCGGCACGATCGCGGCCGGCGGCACCCTCCCCGACGGCGCCGTCGTCAACTCGCTGTCGGTGCGCGCCGACGGCCTGGTCGTCGCGGCGATCGAGGCGCCCACGAAGACCGACCCGGGCTGGCTGCTGTTCGCCGACGCCGCGACGCTGACCGTGCTCGGCGCCGTCCAGGTCGGCATCCAACCGGACATGGTGAGCGTGTCCCCCGACGGACGCCTCGCGGTCTCCGCGAACGAGGCCGAGCCGGCCGACGACTACAGCATCGACCCGGAGGGGTCGATCTCGGTGGTCACGTTGCCCAGCGATCTGGCGGCACCGGCCCAAGCAGCGGTCCGCACCGCGACCTTCCACGAGTGGGAGGCCGGTGGGACGCGCACTCTCCCCGAGGACGTGCGGATCTTCGGCCCGGAGGTGAACACCGCGTTCCCGATCTCGGCGAACCTGGAACCGGAGTACGTCACGGTGGACGCCAGCAGCACGACGGCGTACGTGACCCTGCAGGAGAACAACGCCGTCGCGGTGGTCGATCTCGCCAGCGCCACGGTCACCGACATCTGGCCGCTCGGGTTCAAAGACCACGGCCAGCCCGGGCAGGGTCTCGACCCGTCCGACCGAGACGGTGCCATCACGATCGCCCCGCAGCCGGTGCTCGGCGTCTACCAGCCCGACGGGATCGGCGCGTACGACGCCGGCGGCCAGACCTACCTCGTCACGGCGAACGAGGGCGATGCACGCGAGTGGGGCGATTACACCGAAGACGCGCGGGTCAAGGACCTCGGTGACGACGGAATCCCGCCGATCTGCGCAGACAGCCCCGCCGCCGCGCTGACGGGCGATGCCGACCTCGGACGGCTCAATGTGAGCTTGGCGGACGGCCTCCGGGCCGACGGCTCGTGCTACGAGCAGCTCTACTCCTTCGGCGGGCGGTCCTTCTCCATCTGGACGACCGAGGGCACGCTGGTCTTCGACTCCGGAGACGAGCTCGAGCGGATCGTCGCCCAGGCGGTTCCCGAGTTCTTCAACTCCAACCACAGCGAGTCGAACTTCGAGGGCCGCAGCGACGACAAGGGACCGGAACCGGAGAACCTCGCCATCGGACAGATCGGCGACCGCACGTACGCGTTCATCGGCCTCGAGAGAGTCGGTGGCGTGGTCGTCTACGACATCACCGATCCGCAGCATCCGAGCTTCGTCAGCTATGCCAACAACCGCGACTTCGCGGTCTCGGCCGAGGACGAGATCGACACCGGCGGCGATCCGGCGGACGTCCTGCGGCGCGCGGGCGACCTCGGGCCCGAGGGGCTCGCGTTCGTCGCCGCCGAGGACTCTCCGACGGGCGAACCGCTGCTCGTCACCGGCAACGAGGTGTCCGGGTCGACGACCTTCTTCGCCGTGAACGTGGCCGGAAGCGAGACACCGGGACCGGACCCGGAACCGGGTCCGGGGGCCGAACCGACTCCGAGCGTCAGCGCCCCGACGCCGCCGACACCGACGGAACCGGCGACGACCGTTCGCCGGGTGTCCGGTGAGCTGCCCGATGCCGGAGCGGACCTCTCACCGTGGTGGTTCGCTATGGGCGGTGTGCTCCTCGCCGCGGGCGCCGGCGGAACGATCCTCGCCCGTCGCCTCCGCAGCTGAGCCACTCCATCACGTCATACGTCCCGAGGGCTCCGGCCCTCGGGACGTATGACGTCGACGCGGTGCGGATCAGATCGCGTAATCCTTGAGGAGGGCGCGACCGATGATCATCTTCTGGATGTCGGACGTGCCCTCGCCGATGAGCATGAACGCGGACTCCCGGTACAGGCGCTCGATCTCGTACTCCTTGGAGTAGCCGTACCCGCCGTGGATGCGGAACGACGCCTCGACGACCTCGTTGCAGTACTCGCTCGCCAGCATCTTCGCCATACCGGCCTCGACGTCGTTGCGCTTGCCGGCGTCCTTCTGCCGCGCCGCTCGCACGACCATCGCATGCGCCGCCTCCACCTTGGTCGCCATCTCGGCCAGGCGGAACAGGATCGCCTGGTGCTGCGCGATCGGCTTACCGAAGGTCTCGCGCTGCTGCGCGTAGGAGATACCGAGCTCGAAGGCGCGGTTGGCGATGCCGACGGCGCGAGCGCCCACGTTGACGCGTCCGACCTCGACGCCGTCCATCATCTGGTAGAAGCCCTTGCCCGACTCGCCACCGAGGATCTGGTCGGCACCGACCTTGTGCTTCTCCAGGATCATCTCGGTGGTGTCGATGCCCTTGTAGCCCATCTTGTCGATCTTGCCCGGGATCGTGACGCCCTGAGCGGTCTCGCCGAAGCCGGGCTCCTTCTCGACGAGGAACGTCGTCATGTTCTTGTAGACCGAGTCCTGGCCCTCGTCGGTCTTGCACAGCACCGCGACGAGATTGGCCGAGCCGCCGTTGGTCAGCCACATCTTCTGACCGGTGATCTCGTAGGAGCCGTCGTCGAGCTTGGTCGCCTTGGTGGACACCGCAGAGACGTCGGAGCCCAGCGAGGGCTCGGACATGCTGAACGCCCCGCGCACCTCACCGGTGGCCATCCGCGGAAGGTACTTCTGCTTCTGCTCCTCGGTGCCGTGCTGCTTGAGCATGTAGGCGACGATGAAGTGGGTGTTGATGACGCCCGAGACGCTCATCCAGCCGCGGGCGATCTCCTCGACCACGAGCGCGTAGGTCAGCAGCGACTCCCCCAGTCCGCCGTACTCCTCGGGGATCATGAGGCCGAAGATGCCCAGTTCCTTGAGGCCCTCGACGATGTCCGTCGGGTACTCGTCGGCGTGCTCCAGCTCGGTCGCGACAGGGAGGATCTCCTTCTCGACGAACTGGCGTACGACCTTGAGAATCTCTTCCTGCTCTTCGGTCAGGCCTTCGGTGCGGACTAGACGACCCATGCGGATCCTCCTCGGGTGACAGGTGTGATCGACGCGACTGTACCGCGCATCGCAGGAGAAGTGACTAGCGAGTAGCCGCGGCGGCGTTCTGGGAAGGGTCGGCGCCCGGCCTCCGGCATGATGGCGTCCATGCGCTCTCGACGATCACGCTCGCGCCGAGCATCGGTGGACGCACCCGTCCCGTTCCGGGTGTCCGAGAACCTGACGAACACGGAGAACCCGTGAGCGCCGGAACGTCCTCGTCCTTCCACCGCACGGTCTCACTCTTCGCGATCGCCTGCCTGAGCGCGCTCGTGGTCGGGCCGTTCGCCGCGTGGATGGCGCACGAGCGAGGATCCATGCCCGGCAGCTTCGCGGCCGAACGCTACCGCGCCGGTGAGGAGTTCCGGGTGAGCGAGCCGGGCCGTTCCGTCGCCGTGTGGGCCCTGCCGGCCGACACGGACCGATCGGCCGTCCGATGCACGAGCAACGACGAGCCGCGGGAGCTCGCCGAGACGCGCACGACGCAGATCGACGGCGAGTCCGCCGTCCTGCTGCTCGACGACGAGTTCCTCTCGCTCGAGAAGCTCGTCTGCACCGGCGGCGGTCTCAGCACGATCGCCGTCTCCTCGCGCCTGGCCGAGAGCACGTCGCGGACGATGACGATCGGCGCCCTGGTCGCCGCTCCCGTGCTGGTCGTCGTCGGACTGGCGCTCCGCCGCCGCGGCTTCCGCTGGCCGGTCTGAGTCAGTCGCCGACGAGGGTCTCGGTCGGCTGGCGTCGCCCGCGAGCGAGCGTCACGACCGCCAAGCCGGCGAGGATCAACACCAGGCCGCCGTAGGTCGCCCACGGCAGCGCCTCACCGAGGAACACCGCGGCGAGCATCGCCCCCACCGGGACTTCGAGAAGAAGCGCCAGCGAGATCACCACGGGCGTCATCACCGCGAGCAGGTGATTGATGATCGAGTGGCCGAGGAACTGTGCGCACACCGTGACCGCGGCGATGAGCGCCCAGTCGCGAGCCGAGAAGCCGCCGAGTTGCACGCCGCTGAGGACACAGGCGACCAGCAGGGTCGCCGCGCAGACGCCGTAGACGAGGAACGTATACGTCGTCGTGCCGAGCGTCTCGCGAGCTCGCGCACCGGCGACGACGTACAACGCGGCGAACAGGCCGCCCGCGAGGGCCAGGCCGTCGCCGAGGAGCGCCTCGCGCGACAGCGACAGGTCGACGCCGGTGATGACGAACACGCCGGCGATCGCGAGCACGCAGCCCACCAGCACGCCGGGGCCTGGCCAGACACCGCGCAGGATGTCGATGAGCACGACCCACAGCACTTGCATCGAGATGAGCGCGATCGCCGCCGCGACGGAGGTCAGCTTCAACGAGGAGATCCAGGTGGCGAAATGCGCCGCGAGCATCACCCCGGCGAAGACCACCACGGTCCAGTGCCGCCGCGTCAGCCCCACGAGCTCGGGCCGTCCTCTCGTCAACGCGGCGGGCGCGAGCAGCACCGTCGCCGTGGCGTTGCGCCAGAAGGCGATGGCGAGCGCCGGCGCCGTCGTGGCTGCCATCAGCGGCCCTGAGGCCGAGACTCCCAGGATCGCCACGGCGAGCAGCAGTACGGTCACGATCACAGTCTCGCGGATGAGGCTCGGAAGAACTCACGCCGGTAGGGTTTGAGCGTGAGCACGACCACCGGACGCATCTTCCTGTCCCGCATCGTCGGGCAGGCCGTTTTCGATCCCGTGGGCGACCAGGTCGGCAAGCTTCGCGACGTGGTGCTCGCCGTGCGGTCGGCACGACAACGTCCCCGCGTTCTCGGTCTCGTCGTCGAGGTGCTCGGACGGCGACGGGTGTTCCTTCCGATCACCCGCGTCACCTCGATGGACTCGGGCCAGATCATCACGACCGGAGTACTCAACGTGCGACGGTTCGAGAAACGGCGCGCCGAGACGCTGGCCGTCCACGAGCTGTTCGACCGCACGGTGACCTTCGGCGAAGGGCAGACCGGCAGCGTGTACGACATCGCGATCGATCAGGATCCGCGCCGCGACTGGTACGTCTCCGACGTCGCCGTCCAGGAGAAGGGCAAGCGGTTCGGTCGCCGCGGCCCCAGCCACGTGCTGGCGTGGGATCAGCTCACCGGCCTCGCTCAGGACGAGCGGGGGCAGGGCGCGACCCATCTGCTGGCCACGATGGACGAGATGCGGCCGGCCGACCTCGCCAACGCCCTTCGCGACCTCACCCCCAAGCGGCGCCTCGAGATCGTGGCGGAACTCGGCGACGAGCGGCTCGCGGACGTCCTCGAGGAGATGCCCGAGAAGTTCCAGGCCGAGATCCTCGGCGTCCTCGATCCCGAGCGCGGAGCCGACGTCCTCGGCGAGATGAGCCCCGATGACGCCGCAGACCTCCTCGGCGGACTTCCCGCGCAAGCGGCCGAGCAACTGCTCCGGCTCATGGAGCCCGATGACGCCGAAGACGTCCGGCGCCTCATGATCTACGAGGACCGCACGGCCGGCGGCATGATGACGACCGAGCCGGTCATCCTGCCCCCCGGCGCCACGGTCGCGGAGGCGCTCGCGCTCGTTCGGGAGCCCGAACGGCCACCGGCGCTCGCCGCCATGGTCTACGTGTGCCGACCCCCGGTCGAGACGCCCACCGGGCGCTTCCTCGGCGTCGTGCACTTCCAGGCGCTCCTGCGCGAGCCGCCGTCGACGCTGGTCGGCGCCATGGTCGAGGGCGACATCGACTGGCCGCGTCCGGAGGCCTCGCTGTCGCACGTCGCGAACCTGCTGGCCGCCTACGACATGGTGGCGCTGCCGGTCGTGGACGAGAACCAGCACCTGCTCGGCGCCGTGACCATCGACGACGTCCTCGACCATCTGCTGCCCGAAGGGTGGCGCGAGCAAGACGACACGTCCACGGAAGGGGGTCTGGTCCGATGACCGATCGAGAGCGCGCCCGACTCGACCAACCGAGGGACCCGCGACGATCGCTGCGCCCCCGCCGCGATCCCGACCCCGAACGGTTCGGTCGGTTCGCCGAAGGTGCGGCCCGCTTCTTGGGCACCGCGACGTTCATCATGTGGATGACGATCTTCATCGCGGTGTGGATCGTCTGGAACGTTCCGTTCGGTCCGGACCGGCCACGCTTCGACGAGTACCCGTTCATCTTCCTGACGCTCATGCTCTCGTTGCAGGCCTCGTACGCCGCGCCGCTGATCCTGCTCGCGCAGAATCGCCAGGAGGCGCGCGACCGCATCGCCGCCGAGCAGGATCGTGACGCGGCCGCCCGCGCACACGCGGACATGGAGTTCCTCACCCGCGAGGTCGCCAGCCTGCGGCTCAGCCTCGGCGAGGTCGCCACCCGCGATTTCCTGCGCGGCGAACTGCGTTCGCTCGTCACCGAACTCGAGCGGCACGACGACAGCGAGCCGTCGTCCGAACCCGGCCGCTGACGCGGCGGCGTCCCGGCCCGCGGGCGGCCGCAGCCCACGCTGGACCCGGGCCGTACGATGGGAGCCATGGCTGCCGTCACCGAAGCCCAGGTCCGCGAGGCGCTCTCCGCCGTCAACGACCCTGAGATCAAGCGCCCCATCACCGAACTCGGGATGGTCGACGCCGTCACCATCACCGACGAGGCTGTCACGGTGCGCCTCCTGCTCACCGTCGCGGGGTGCCCGCTGAAGGACACGCTCAACCGCGACATCACGGCAGCGGTCACCAAGGTCGCGCCGGCGCACCTGGTGACGGTCGAGATGGGCGTCATGACCGACGAGCAGCGCAAGGCCATGCAAGAACACCTGCGCGGCGGACGCGCCGAGCGGGAGATCCCGTTCGCGCAAGCCGGATCGCTCACCAAGGTCTACGCGATCGCGTCCGGCAAGGGCGGCGTCGGCAAGTCCTCGGTGACCGTCAACCTCGCTCTCGCGATGGCCCGCCGCGGCCTCAAGGTCGGCATCGTCGACGCCGACATCTACGGACACTCGATCCCCGACATGCTGGGCCTGGGCGATCAGCGCCCCACCCAGGTCGAAGAGATGATCATGCCGGTCCCGGCCGCCGAGGGCATGAAGGTCATGAGCATCGGCATGCTCAAGCCCCGCAAGGACCAGGTCGTCGCGTGGCGCGGCCCGATGCTCGACCGCGCACTCGTGCAGATGCTCGCCGATGTCTACTGGGGCGACCTGGACGCGCTCTTCCTCGACCTTCCGCCCGGCACCGGCGACATGGCGATCAGCCTCGGCCAGCACCTTCCCGGTGCTGAGGTGGTCGTCGTGACCACCCCGCAGCAGGCCGCCGCCCAAGTCGCCGAGCGTGCTGGCACGATGGCCTCGATGATGCACCAGCGCGTCGTCGGCGTCATCGAGAACATGTCCTACCTGCAGCTTCCCGACGGCGAGCGCATGGAGATCTTCGGTTCCGGCGGCGCCGACGAGGTCGCCAAAGGTCTGAGCGCCCGCCTCGGTTACGACGTCCCGATGCTCGGCCGCGTGCCGCTGGAGGAGAAGTTCCGCGAGGGCGGCGACACCGGTGAGCCCATCGTGACGGCCGACCCCGCGGCCCCCTCCGCCACTGTCCTCCAGGAGATCGCCGATACGTTGAGCGGTCGCCAGCGCGGGCTTGCCGGCATGCAGCTCGGCCTCTCGCCCGCCGGGCGCCTGTGACCCCAAGGCCCTGAGCCGTGTTCGGAATGGGTTGGCCGGAGATCGCGGTCATCCTCATCGTCGCGATGATCGTGTTCGGCCCGGACCGGCTTCCCGAGCTCGCCCGTCAGGCCGCACGCATGGTGCGGACCGTCAAGCAGATGGCCGACAACGCCAAGTCGGACCTCCAACGCGAGATCGGCGACGACTGGCGCGATCTCGACCCGCGAGCCAGCGTTCGCGAACTCCTGGAAGAGGACGCCGGAACGACCCCGTCGCCGGTCAAGGAGACGCGCATTCTCCGTCCCGGCGAGGTACCCCCGTTCGACGACGAAGCCACCTGAGCTCAGTCCGCGATCTCGGCGTCCAGGTCCTCGGCAACACGACGCAGAACGGTCCCGCATGCGTCGTCGAGCCGGTCGGCGTCGGACATGTCGAGCGCAACGGCGCGCCCCTCGCGGGCTTCCTCTCGCAGCCGGTGCGCGACCTGCACCGCGGTGCCGAAGCCGATGTGTCCCTGCAGACGCACGATGGTCCGGTCGTCCTCGTGCACGAGATTGACCAGTGGCGCCGAGGTCTCCGGACGATCAGCGAACATGTGCAGGCCGAAGCGGCGTGAGAGCTCCTCCAGGGCACGCACACCGCGGGTGCTGTTGCCGACGCTGTCGAGTCTCGGACTGAACACCGCGACGCCGAACTCCGACGGGTCGACGGCGATGATCCCTCCGGAAACGCCGCTCTTGGCCGGAAGACCGACGCGCGCGACCCACTCCCCCGACGCGTCGTACATGCCACACGATGCCATCACCGAGACCACGTCGCGGGCGATCGCCGCATCCATGACGCGGTCGCCGGTCACCGGATTGCGTCCACCGAAGGCGAGCGTGGCGGCCATCGTCGCGACGTCGCGCGCGTCGACGCGCACAGCACACTGCCGGAAGTAGGTCTCGAGGGCGGTCTCGACAGGGCAGGCCAGCGCCTCGAGCGACGCGAGCACGTAGGCGATTCCTCGGTTGTGGTCGCTGGACTCAGCCTCGGCAGCGGCGAACTCCTCGTCGACCTCGAGTTCGCGACCGGCGCACCGTGACATCAGGGACACCAGCGCATCGACCTTGTCGTCGGCGCTGTCGCCGGGGGCCATCGACGTCGTCACGAGCGCGCCGGCGTTGATCATCGGGTTGGCCGGTCGGCCGGTGTCGGGCGCGACGCTGATCGCGTGGAAGGGTTCGCCGGTCGGTTCGAGCCCGACCCGCTCGAACACCGCTTCCGGTCCGTGCGATTGCAGCGCGAGGGCGAAAGCGAACGCCTTGGCGATCGACTGAACCGTGAAGCGATGCTCAGCGTCGCCCGCAGCGTGGACGTCGCCGAACGGCCCGACGAGCACGAGCGCGAACAGATCGGACGCAGCCGACTGGCCGGCGTTCTCAGCGGAGAGTTCTCCTTCGTCCTGACCGCGGAGGTCGTCGAGAACCGAGGTCAGGGCATCGCCAACCGGATCGCTGTCCATGCCCTCTATGCTCACACGCCGACGGGCCCGAGGAAGCGGGTGCGTCCGCGGGACGGCTCGCGATGGGACAAGGCGGCGCGCAACTGCGCCCGGCCGCGGTGGATGCGCGAACGTACGGTACCGAGCTTGACGCCCAGCACATCGGAGATCTCCTCGTAGCTGAGGCCCTCGACATCGCAGAGCACGACGGCCACCCGGAACTCGCGGGGCAGCGAGCCAAGCGCGGTCTCGACGTCCGGGTCGAAGCCGGCGTCGTGGACGACGTACTCGGGGAGCACGTCGGCGCTCGGCATCCGCTCCTCCGCGTCATCGAAGAGCGCCAGCGTCTTCTGCCGCTGCGCCTTGCGGGCCTTGTCGAGAAAGAGGTTCGTGGTGATCCGGTGAATCCACCCGGCGAAGTTGCCCGGCTCGTAGCTCTCGAGGGAGTTGAATACCCGCACGAAGACGTCTTGCATGAGGTCCTCGGCGTCCTGACGGTTTCCGGTCAGCCGGTACGCCAGGCGATACACCTGGGGCGAGTGTGCGTCGACGATCTCGTCCCACCGCAGTGTGTTCGACTCCATGTTTCGATCCTCAGGCCTGATACTGAGAAGAGCCCCAGAAACGGCTGACGGTTCGCCCAGTCGCCTTGTGACGTTCTTCACTAACAGTGTCTCACGGTGTCGCGCCTCCCGCGAGTCCGGCCCGGCATCGCAGTCGCGAAGCGCTAGGCTGAGGCACGACAACGGTTCGGACGAGGAGAGCATCATCACCACCGCAGCGAGCCTGGCCTTCGCCGAAGACCTGCACCCCGAAGACGACCACGCGGCGAACGCGCGCGCCCACGGCGAGCGACTGGGCGCCGTTCCGGTCAGTCCAGGCGCCGGGGCAGCGCTGTCGTTCCTCGCCGCCTCCGTATCGGCCAAGGCGGTGGCCGAGATCGGCACCGGCGCCGGGGTCTCCGGGCTCTACCTGCTCCGCGGCATGGCACCTGACGGCGTGCTGACGTCGGTCGATTTCGAGGCCGAACACCAGCGACTCGCCCGCGAGGCGTTCTCGGCGGCCGGTATCGCTCCGCAACGCTTCCGGCTCATCACCGGGTCCGCCCTCGAGGTACTCCCGCGTCTCATCGACCACGGCTACGATCTCGTCTTCGTCGACGGCGACAAGGTCGAGTACGGCGAGTACCTGGACGAGGCGCTGCGGCTGGTGCGGCCGGGCGGCGTCATCGTCTTCGACAACGCGCTCTGGCACGACCGCGTCGCCGATCCCGCACAGCGCGATCCGCAGACCGCCGCCATTCGCGACCTCATCACCCGGGTTCGCAACGAAGAGACGTTACGCAGCCTGCTGATCCCGCTGGGCGACGGCCTGCTCGCGGTGCAGGTCGCGGGCTGACTACTGTTCGAACCGCGGCGCCGACCGGAAGCCCGCGGGGCCGCGGACGACCGCGACGACCTCGAAGGGTTCGACGACCGGCGGCACGCCGAGCACCCGGGTGGCGGGGGCCTGCTCAGCGCCCGCCACGAACTCGTCCTGAAACTCCTGGCGCGCCTGCGCCGACACGAAGACGTAGGTGCCCTCGAACCACTCCCCCTCGCGGGCGCGCCACGTCTTGAACCGCAGCCCCGAGAGGCTGGCGAAACGCGTGAAGGACTCGTCCTCCACGTAGGCGCGGAGTTTCTCGAGAGCACCCGCAGGTGCGCTGGTCAACGACCAGCGCACCGAGAGCCCGAACACGTGCTCAGACAGCCTTGAGGGCGTCGCCGAGTGTTGCAGCTTCCTCGTTGGTGAGCTCGACGACAAGTCGTCCCCCACCCTCGAGCGGGACGCGCATGACGATGCAACGCCCCTCCTTGGTGACCTCCATCGGTCCGTCGCCGGTCCGAGGCTTCATGGCCGCCATGTGTTCCCCTCTCGTCGTGGACGCCGGGCGATGGGCCCGACGTGCCTGACTATTATCGCCCATCGCACCGACGCCAGGCGACAGGGCCGTCCACGTTTGCGCCTGGAACCGTCAGTCGTGCCGTCCGATCGGACGCGCGACGCAGTCGACGAGGTGGTCGTTGACCATGCCGGTGGCCTGCATGAGCGCGTAGGCCGTCGTGGGTCCGACGAAGGCGAACCCGCGACGCTTGAGTTCCTTGGCGAGCGCCATGGACTCCGGCGTCACGGCCGGGACGTCGGCCATGGATCGCGGCGCCGAGTCGGCGTCGGGGCGAAACGACCACAGCAGTTCATCGAGACCGCCGTCGAGCGCCACGACGGCGCGCGCATTGGCGATCGTCGCTTCGATCTTGCGCCGATTGCGAACGATCGAGACGTCCTGCACGAGGCGCTCGACGTCCTCGGCCCCGAAGTCGGCGACGGTCGCTGGGTCGAAGCCGGCGAACGCGGTCCGGAAGGCCTCGCGTTTGCGGAGGATCACCGACCAGCTCAGCCCGGATTGGAACGCCTCGAGACTGATGCGCTCGAACAACGCCGCATCACCGTGCAGCTCGCGTCCCCATTCGGTGTCGTGATACTCGCGCATGAGCGGGTCGGCGCCCGTGGCCCATGCGCAACGCACGTCCACCGCGTCAGTCCTTCTCGACGAACCAGCGCACAGCGTCCTCCACGTCGTCGGTGACGTGGATGCGGTCGAGGTCCTCTTGCACCATCATTCCGGCGGGCAGCATCGTGGTGCGGAGCCAGTCCATGAGCCCGCCCCAGTACTCGGAGCCGAACAGCACGATCGGGAACGTGGTGATCTTGCCGGTCTGCGAGAGGGTCAGCGCCTCGAACAGCTCGTCCATCGTGCCGAAGCCGCCCGGCATGACGATGTAGCCCTGCGAGTACTTGACGAACATCGTCTTGCGCACGAAGAAGTACCGGAAGTTGATCCCGATGTCGACCCAGTCGTTGAGGCTCTGTTCGTGCGGAAGCTCGATGCCCAAGCCCACCGAGACGCCGCCGCATTCGCTCGCGCCGCGATTGGCGGCCTCCATGATGCCGGGGCCGCCTCCGGTGATGACGCCGTAGCCGGCTTGGCAGAGCCGACGAGCGACCTGCCGCGCCGCCTCGTACATGGGGTTCTCGGGAGGGGTACGGGCCGAACCGAAGATCGCCACGGACTTGCCGAGTTCGGCCAGGCCACCGAAGCCCTCGACGAACTCCGCCTGGATGCGCAGCACGCGCCACGGATCGGTGTGGACCCAGTCGTGGGGGCCGCGGTGGTCCAGGAGACGCTGGTCGGTCGTGGAGTCGGGCACCTGGTCACGGCGCAGGCGCATGGGGCCGCGCCGCCACTCGGAGGGCCGCTGCTGAGTCATGGGGTCAACCACCTCGTGAGTCGTTCGTGGACGGAGCGCAGATGCGCGACGGGCACGTGCTCGTCGGCCTTGTGCGCGAAGGAGGGATCGCCGGGTCCGTAGTTGACCGCGGGGATCCCGAGCAGGGTGAACTTGGCGACGTCGGTCCAGCCGAACTTGGGGCCGACCTGCCCGCCGACCGCCTCGATGAAGGCGGCCGCGGCGGGCCGGGCCAGTCCCGGGAGGGCACCCGGCGCCGAGTCGGTGACCGTGAGGTCGTAGCCGGCGAACACCTCGCGTAGGTGCGCCAGCGCGTCATCCTCGCTGCGATCGGGGGCGAAACGGAAGTTGACCGTGAGCACGGCCTCGTCGGGGATCACGTTGCCGCTCACTCCCCCGCGGATTCCGACGGCGTTGAGGCCTTCGCGGTACACCAGACCGTCGATCGGCACTTCGCGGGGCGCGTAGTCGTCGAGCGTGCGCAGCGCGGCACCGAGCTTGTGGATCGCGTTGCTGCCCATCCACCAGCGTGCTGAGTGGGACCGCTCGCCGCTGGTGCGGATGTCGGCTCGCATCGTGCCCTGGCAGCCTGCCTCCACCCCCGCGTTCGAGGGCTCCATGAGGATCGCGAAGTCGCCCTCGAGCCACTCGGGGTGCTCGCGAGCGATGCGGCCGAGGCCGTTGTACTCCGCCGCGATCTCCTCGGCCTCGTAGAACACGTACGTCACGTCGCGGACGGGAGCGCCCAGCTCGGCAGCGAGCTTGAGCGCCACCGCAACCCCGCCTTTCATGTCACACGTGCCCAGCCCCCACAGGGTCTCGCCGTCGAGGCGTGCCGGCAGATTCCCGTTCTCGGGGACGGTGTCAAGGTGCCCGGCGATGACGACCCGCTCGGAACGCCCGAGCGACGTCGCGGCGACGATCGAGTGACCATCGCGGTGCACTGTCAGATGGGGCAACGCTGAGAGCGCGCGTTCCACCGCGTCCGCGATGTCGTCCTCGTGCAGGCTCTCCGAGGCGATGTTGACGAGATCGGCGGTGAGGTCGACGACGCCGACCGAGAGATCGAGTTCGGGCACGTCCCCCACCCTAGGGGGTCTCAATCGCGCTCGAACACGCAGAACTCGTTGCCCTCGGGGTCGGCCATGACCGTCCACTGGATCTCGTCGTCTCGAGGACGGAGAACCTGCGCTCCCCGCTCGACGAGATCGTCGAGCGTGGCCTCCGGCAGCAGCCGCACGTCCCAGTGGATGCGGTTCTTGACGGCTTTGGGCTCGGGCACCGGCACGAAGTCGAAGGACTCGACGGGAGCTCCCGGGACGCCGTCGAGGTGACTGTAACCGTCGCCGTCCTGGGCGCGCACGCCCCAGATGTCGCCCCACCAGTGTGCGATGCGCTCGGGGTCGGCGGCGTCGACGACGACGTCCTTGAGGCCGGTGGAATGGTGCGGCTCGACGACGAAGACGCAGAACTCGCCGCCCTCCGGGTCCTCGAACACCGTCCACGGAAACTGGCCGTGTTCGCTCAACTGGGGCGACGTGGCGAACAGTTCGAGGTCGTGGGCGGACAGGTCGAGGTGGACGCGGTGCTTGACGGACTTGGGCTCGGGCACGCGATTGAGCCAGATGGTCTCGCCGGGACGCTCGCCGCGCAGCACACCGTCGCCGTCGTCGAACGCTTCGAAGCGCAGCCCGAGCCGCTCCGCCCACCACGGACCCACGCGATGCGGATCGACCGCGTCGATACACAGGTCCTTGAATTCCACGAGTGGAGCCGCCATCCCCTCACGCTAACCCCACCCGCCGACACCGCAACGTGGTCTCGATACGGCCCTCGTTCCTCGGGCCTACTCGACCACCTACGCAAGTTCTAGGTGGTCGAGTAGCGGCGAGCTCTGCGAGCCGCGTATCGAGACCATCTCACGTGGCGTGGTCTCGATACGGCCCTCGTTCCTCGGACCTACTCGACCACCCATGGGGGCGTTGTGAACAAGGGCCGAAAAGTGTCGGTGGCCTTCTCTAGATTGGGAACATGATCGGG
>NZ_RDBF01000140.1 GCF_003674095.1 Aeromicrobium phragmitis | reverse complement strand
TCACCGCCGCGTACGCCGTGTTCGCGGGCTTCACCATCGTCGCGACCGTCGACTGGCTGCTCGGCACCCTCGACCTCCCCTTCGTCGAGTCCTGGGGGATCCTCGCGCTGACGATGTTCGCCTGCGGCATGGTCTACACCATGTTCAACGACCTGTTCGGCAGATGGGCGATGCTCCCGACCTGGGGACTGATGATCCTCCTCGGAAACCCCTCCTCCGGGGGCGTGGTCGCGTGGCCGTTCCTGCCGCAATGGCTCGCCGTCATCGGCGGCTGGCTACCCCCAGGCGCCTCCGTCAACGCCCAGCACACCGCCGTCTACTTCCCCGGGCACCAGCGCGCGTGGCCCTTCCTCGTCCTCCTCGGCTGGGCCGCCCTCGGCATCGGAGTCCA
>NZ_RDBF01000139.1 GCF_003674095.1 Aeromicrobium phragmitis | reverse complement strand
GGCGCGCCGAGGTCGATGAGACCTTGGAAGACGGTGCGCAGTGCGTCCATGTCCGCCTCCTCAGCCTTCGCCGAGGGCGGTGAGGATCTTGGCGAACTCGTCCTCGGCGCCCATGCCGGTCAGGAAGGGGATCCCGCTGAACGTCGGGATGTCGTACTGGGCCTCGCCGTGCTGGGCGATGGACACGTACACGTCCGCGCTCTTGATGTAGGTCGGGATCGAGTTGATGTTGATGGCCTCGACGCTGACGCTGCCGCGGAGTCCGCGGTCGGCGAGCAGGTTCTCGAGCTTGACGGCGACGGTCTGGGAGGTGGCGATGCCACCCCCGCACGCCACGATGATGGTTTTCATAGGGGGTTTCTCGATTCTCGGGGGATGTCAGCTGATGGTG
>NZ_RDBF01000138.1 GCF_003674095.1 Aeromicrobium phragmitis | reverse complement strand
GTACTCGTAGGTCACGCCGTTCAGGAACAGGAAGTCGGCGATCATCCGTTCGCCCTGGCTCTTCACGGTCTCCCCGTTGAAGGTGCGGAACCCGGTCGCGCGGGTGACGTAGTCGTAGGCGTCCGGCTCACCGCCCGCGGGGTCGTCCGCCATCCGCGCGAACAACAGCCGGTACATGTCCCACTTGAAGCGGAAGTCGGGAGAGCGGTCGCGCAGCTCGTCGACGATCCGGCTGACCATCGCGACGTCCTGCCCGCCGTCGAGCCAGGGCGCGAGCCGCGGCTTGCGGCCGGTGGCCTTCCCGATCACGTTCAGGCCGAAGGCGTGGAACGTCGAGGCACCCAGTCCGGACGGGTCGATCCCCGCTGCGTCGAGGCGTTCGTCGACGCGTCG
>NZ_RDBF01000137.1 GCF_003674095.1 Aeromicrobium phragmitis | reverse complement strand
CGAATGTGTGCCTTTCCCCCTTTGAGGGGCGCCCACCTTGAGGGTGCTTTGTGCTCTCGGGTGTTCGTGGCATGCGGAAACGCTAGGGGCACCCGTTCTCATGAACCAAGCTGACGGACCCAGGGAGTCGATCCATGGCCACCGCCCGCCAATGACTCCGTGTGACAGGTTCAGTGGCCTGCGCGATCGAGCAGACGACCCGTCTGCCATGTCAGAGATCTGCGGCTTGGAGAGTTTGCGCCGGCTCCTGGCCGGTCTCGCGACTGGACCTAGTGCACCTGCGGGTTGACCTCGACCGGGACTGCTGCACGGATTGTTGGAGGCTGGCGAAGTCCAATCCGTGGCTGATTCGGCCACGGGTTACATGCGGGAGACGACCGTCAGTCTTGGTGG
>NZ_RDBF01000136.1 GCF_003674095.1 Aeromicrobium phragmitis | reverse complement strand
GGCCAGCCGCGGTCACCTCGGCGGCTTGTCGTGGGCGACGCCGCACGCGATCCGGGTGCTCGATGTCGCCGGGTGCGACGTGATCCTGGTGGAGACCGTGGGTGTGGGGCAGTCCGAGGTGGAGATCGCAGGGCTGGCCGACACGACGCTCGTGCTCGTCGCGCCCGGGATGGGCGACGGCATCCAGGCGGCCAAGGCCGGCATCCTCGAGGTCGGCGACGTGTTCTGCATCAACAAGGCGGACCGCGACGGCGCCACGACCACGCGCCGCGAACTGCGCACCATGCTGTCCATGACGCACCGCTCGGACGGGGCGTGGACGCCGCCGATCGTCATGACGGTGGCGACCTCGGGTGACGGCATCGACACCGTGGTGCAGGCGATCGATGACCACGG
>NZ_RDBF01000135.1 GCF_003674095.1 Aeromicrobium phragmitis | reverse complement strand
AAGGGCTACAGTCGCCCTAGGAGGCGCCATGCGGAACGACCATCGCGATCACGTACAGCCGGGCTCGGACCTGGACATCGCCATCAACCGAGCGCTCGTGGAAGCCGAGCTCCGACCTCGCGAGTCCCTCGCCCCCCAGACCGCTCTCGTCGTGGAGGTGGCGGAGCCCTTCGCCGTCGACGTCGGGGGCGGCGCCGGAGCACTCGACGACGGTGACTGACGCGGCGCCACACGCGACCTCGCTGATTCACCACGACAACGGACGTCCGGACGCGCGCCGACTGGGCCCGCCGAGTGGTGCGGTCGTCAGCGTCGGTAGTGCTCGAGGAAGCGCCCGACCACGCCGGAGGCGAACTCCAGCACGCGTTCCTCCCCCGCGCCCGCGGCGTTGAGCAG
>NZ_RDBF01000134.1 GCF_003674095.1 Aeromicrobium phragmitis | reverse complement strand
CATCGTACACGACACGGTCGAACGCCGCCTCGCTGCCGCGCGCGCGATACGTGCCCAACTCCTCGGGCATCGCCGGCTCCTCGCGCTGAGCGCGTGCGAGCATCTCGGCCTCCGCGGCGAACAGATCGTCCTCGTCCTTGACCGGCCGCCCGATGACGTGATCGCGCTCGGCCTCCAGATCGGCGGCGAGACCGAGCAGCCCGGGCACGCTCGGAACGAAGATCGACGCGGTCTCCCCGCGCCGGCGGGCGCGGACGAAACGGCCGACCGCCTGGGCGAAGAACAGCGGAGTCGCGGTCGTCGTCGCGTAGACGCCCACGGCGAGGCGGGGCACGTCGACGCCCTCACTCACCATGCGCACGGCGACCATCCACGGGTCGCTGTTCGCCGAGAACTC
>NZ_RDBF01000133.1 GCF_003674095.1 Aeromicrobium phragmitis | reverse complement strand
ATCGACTTCGCTGCCTACGGCTCGGTCGCGGCGGCCGGTTACCTGCCCGCCCGGTGCGCCGGGGCGCCTCCCGCGTCGTTCATCTCCGCGCACGGGACCGCCGATCCGACCGTCCCGTTCGAGGGGGGTGACACGGTGATCCAACGCGTCGCACCCGCCGACGAGGCGCTGCAGCAGTGGGCCGCTCACGATGGCTGCGCCGCACCGCGTGAGGAGCAGGTCGCCGCCGACGTCCGGCTGACCGCGTGGGACGACTGCGCCGACGGTGCGCATATCGACTTCTACGTGATCGAGGGCGGAGGTCATCAGTGGCCGGGAGGTGCCGCCGCACCCGGGCTCGGAAGATCGAGCGGGTCGATCAACATCACAGCCCTCATGGTGGACTTCTTCGGCCTGTC
>NZ_RDBF01000132.1 GCF_003674095.1 Aeromicrobium phragmitis | reverse complement strand
CAGGACAGCAGGAAGTGGACCTGCTCCGTGGACAGCACGGCACCGCGAGGGGCGAGCTCGAGCACGCTGCGGATGAGGGTCTTGGCGTCGCCGGTGCGGTACTGCTCCGAATCCTGGTACGTGCCATGGTCGCGCGACGCCCACTCCGCGTAGTTCACGGCGCGCGCCAGCGCGCGGACCGCCGCCTCGGGCGAGGCGTACGACGGGACCGAGCCGCGACCGGCCGAGCCGCCCTGCAGATCAGGCACGCGCAACAGGACCGGGATGCCCTTGCTGGCGAGGAACGTCGACACGATGGGCTTGTCCGACTGCTCGCCGATCGCGGCCAGGACGTTCGCGACGTCCTCGCCGCCGGTGTTGATGGGTGGCGTGTAGACAGCGACGAGCGCGTCGACGTC
>NZ_RDBF01000131.1 GCF_003674095.1 Aeromicrobium phragmitis | reverse complement strand
GAACATGGCCGCTGCTGCACCTGGACGGACGTCACGGAGTAGACCTGCGATGGCCGGCTCGTTCAATGTGCGGTAGGCGAGCCCGATGCCGGGGCGCCGCCTTCTTCGTTTGAGCGTCGGCGGAGCCGACTCCGCCTCTCTGGACGCGTCAGCGTCCGCCAAAGGGAAGATCTCAATAACGTTACTTTCTAGAGATACGCCCCCTAACGGGGGAAGGTGGCCGAAGCCTTGTGACTGTGAAAGAACGCGGGCATACCGGCCAGGCCGGGGGATGGTGATACGGCGCCGCTGGCGGGTGGGGCACACCGTGACGGCGTAGACGTTGGGGTAGCCACGCTGTCCGTGTCCGGGCTTCTCGTCGTACAGAGCGAGGCGTTCTTCGCCGCTGAGCTCGCGGCCG
>NZ_RDBF01000014.1 GCF_003674095.1 Aeromicrobium phragmitis | reverse complement strand
GAGACCACGCCAGGTGCGATGGTCTCGATACGCGGCTCGCAGAGCTCGCCGCTACTCGACCACCTACAACTTGGTGGTCGAGTAGGAGGTCGCTCAGCGACCGACGTATCGAGACCACGTCACGTGAGATGGTCTCGCTCCGTGGCGGCTACGCCCTCACTGCCACGGCTCCATTGCGGCTCGCAGAGGGCGCCGCTACTCGACCACCTATGGCCCAGCGGTTAGGACGCGCCGCCGCGGGTGGCGAGGACGCGGTCGGCGGCGCCGCCGAGGCCCCAGCGCTTCCCGAACTCGGTGAACACCTCCGCCTCCTCGGCGTCGAGCGAAGTCAACGCGGCAGGGGAGTCGAGGTCCAGATCGGCCCGCACCCGCACGACCTCGCGAGCGCTGGTGATGTAGTCCGCCGAATCGAGGAGGGACTGACGCACGCGTGGCCGAATCGACGAGCTCTCGTCGGCTGCCGCCGAGAGAATCCCGTCGAGGTCACCGTAGGCGGCGAGCAGCGTTGCGGCAGTCTTCTCGCCGACTCCGGCGACGCCAGGCAGCCCGTCCGACGCATCCCCGCGCAACACGGCGAAGTCGACATACTGATGGGGCTCGATCGAGTACTTCATCCGTACCCATTCCGCGTCGACGACTTCGTGCTTCCCCACACCGCGAGCGGTATAGAGCACTCGAATCTGGCGATCGTCGTCGACGACCTGGAACAGATCGCGATCGCCGGTGACGACATCCACCGGACCGTCCCAGCGATGTACGAGCGTGCCGATCACGTCGTCAGCCTCGGCCGCAGGAGCGCCGACGACCGGGATGCCGAGTAGTTCGAGCGCTTCCGCGATGACCGGCACTTGCGGGGCTAGCGTGTCGGGAGTCTCCTCCACGTCGACGCCTTCGGTCTCCTCCACGACGCGGTGCGCCTTGTAACTGGGGAGAAGATCGACACGCCACTGCGGTCGCCAGTCGTCATCCCAGCACGCCACGATGCTCGTCGGTTCGTACTGCGCCGAGAGGGTGGCGACGAAGTCGAGAAGGCCCCGGACGGCGTTGACCGGTGTACCGTCCGGGGCCTTCAAGGAGTCCGGAACTCCGAAGTAGCCCCGAAAGTACAGGCTCGCGGAGTCCAGGAGGATCAGTCGGCCGCTCATGGCCGATGATCCTATCGGTCAGCGTCGAGAGAGATGGCCCGGCGAATCGAACTTCGGTCCGTTCTTGGCGCGAGGCCCCTTCGGCGCGACGCTGCCGTCGGGGAACAGCCCCCGCGGGTTCAGCACCAGGCGCGCGAGACCCCACGCGGCGGCGTCACCGAGCTCGTGGAGCGCGCTCGTGTTGATGGCCGTGATGTCGTCGCAGGCGCGGTGGTAGCACGGGTCGTAGATCTCGCCCGCGGTTCCTCCGTAGATCTGCTCCTGCTCGGGCGTCTTGATCCCGTCCGCGCCGCTGAACACCCCACCGGCCGGGATTCCGGCCGCGATGAACGGACCATAGTCGGACCGTCCGTTGAACTCGGTCGGCTCCCACGCCTGATCGCGGCTCTCGAAGTAGTCCGTGAAGAGCTGCTTGATCTCACCGGAACCCGGAGGACCGGACGGTCCGCCGGCTGAACCGTCTCCGTCGTAAACGAACCGTACGTAGTTGGACGAGCCGATCATGTCGAAGTTGAGGTTCGCGTAGATCGAGTTCACCTCATCGGTCGATAGGGAGTTGACGTAGTGTTCGGCCCCGAGAAGCCCCAGTTCCTCAGCGCCCCACCACGCGAAGCGCACCGGACGCTCGAGTTTGCGATCGAGCTTCGTCTCGCTCAGTTGCAGCGCGATCTCGAGGATGCCGGCGCTGCCGGAGCCGTTGTCGTTGATGCCTGGACCGTCCGGGACGCTGTCGAGGTGCGCTCCGACGACGACGACCTCGTCGTTTCGGCGATCGCCCTTCGCCGGAAGATTGGCGATGAGGTTGAAGGTCTCCCGATCGGGATCGGACTCGACCTCGGTCGTCACCGTCGCCTCCACGTCGCCGCCCTCGGCAAGCGCGACGCCGTCCTCGTACGAGACGCCGACAACCGGCACCGTCTTGGGGGCGCCGAGCGTACCCGCGAGTACCTCGGTCCGCCCGGGGTTGCCCTCGTTCATGATGATGATCGCGTCGTACCCGGCGGCCACCGCGTTGTCCACCTTGACGGCGAAGTCGCACGTGCCGCGTTGCACGAGGGCGATGGCCGGATCGGTCGGCGCGGGCGTGAAGTCCTCTGGCTCGCAACCGGAGGTGCTGCTGGGCTCGGGCGTCGCGGGAATAACGAGATCTGTGGTCGGCACGACCACGCCCGTCACGTGGCCGCTGCCGGAGTAGTTGAAGGTCTGGTGTTCGAACGCCTCATCGCCGGTTTCCAGGACCGACGGTGACAGCTCCTGGAAGAACGGGAAGGTGAAGCTCTGCCGCGAGACCTCGTACCCCGCGCGTTCGAGTTGCGTCTGGATGTAGTCGGCAGACGCCTCATGGCCCGGAAGACCCGAGGCCCGGTTCCCGCCGTTCTCATTGGCGATCACCTGGAACTGCCGCAGGTGCCGCAAAATGCCGTTGACGGTCACCGCGTCGGTGAGCCGTTCGGCCGCGACGACCGAACGATCCGGTTTCGGCTTGTCGGGCCGCTTCGCGGCGGCGGGCTGGGCGGCGATCACACCGCTGGTGAGCGCTGCCACGGCGGCAGCGGCGATGACTCTTCTCATGGGACCCCCCGATCCTCATGCCGATAGTGACGCGCACCACCCTAAGACAGGTCGATCGCTGCGACCAGAGGGTCGATAGGCTCGTCAACGTGACCGATCGTCTCGTCCGAGCACAGCGTGCCCTCGCCGATCACGGCATCGACGCCCTTCTCGTGACACCAGGGGCCGACCTGCGCTATCTCACCGGCTACCACGCCCTGCCACTCGAGCGCCTGACCTGCCTCGTGGTTCCCGTGACGGGCGAGGCCACGTTGGTGGTGCCGGAACTCGAACGTCCGGCGGCCGAGGCGGCCGGCGTCGAGGTGCCGATCGTGGGCTGGCGGGAGACCGAGGACCCGTTCGCGCTCGTCAGCTCCGTGGTCGGCGCCGCCGAGCGGATCGCCGTCGACGACCATATGTGGGCGTCACGCGTCTTCGCGCTCCGTCAGGCCATCGCGGCCGAGCAGGTCCTCGGGGGGCCGCTCGTGGCCGCCTTGCGTATGCGCAAGGAACCGGCCGAGGTCGACGCCCTTCGTGAGGCCGGGGCGGCGATCGACCGGGTGCACCGACGGATGGGCGAGTGGCTCCGGGCCGGGCGCACCGAACGCGAGGTGGGCGCCGACATCGCCCGGGCGATCATCGACGAGGGACACGAGACGGTGGACTTCGTCATCGTCGCGTCCGGGCCGAACGGCGCTTCGCCGCACCACGAAGTGTCCGACCACGTCATCGAGCCCGGTGACCCCGTCGTCGTCGACATCGGCGGCACCACCGCTGCCGGCTACTGCTCGGATTCCACCCGCACTTACGTGGTGGGGGGAGAGCCCGATCCGGAGTTCCTGCGCCTCTACGCCGTGCTCGAAGCCGCGCAGCAGGCGCAGCGCGAGCACGCCCGCCCCGGCGTCACGGCGGAGTCCGTGGACCAGATCGGACGGAAGATCATCGCTGACGCCGGATACGGCGAGGCGTTCGTGCATCGCACGGGCCACGGCATCGGACAGGAGACCCACGAGGAGCCCTACATCGTCGAGGGCAACACGCTGACGCTCGACGCCGGGATGGCCTTCTCCATCGAGCCAGGCATCTACCTGCCCGGACGCTTCGGTGCCCGTATCGAGGACATCGCCATCTGCACGCTGGACGGCCTCGACGTCGTCAACCGCACGCCGCACGAACTCGTCCGCCTGCCATGAGAGCGCTCGTCGCGATCGCCGGTTCGGCGATCGCGGGCGTTCTCGCCTCGTTCAACTTCGCGCCGTGGGACGTACCCGGCATGATGCTCGTGGCGGTCGCCGCGTGGCTGTGGTTGCTGCGGCGCGCCGGGGACTATCGAGCCAGGACGGTGCTGGCGATGGGCTTCGCCTTCGGGTGGGGCTTCATGGGCCCGCTGATCTGGTGGATGAACGCCGTCGACCCCGCTGCCTGGGTAGCGCTGGTCACCGCACAAGCGGTCTTCTACGCGATCATCGCCTGGTCGCTGCGTGCGGTCCAACGGCTGCCGTGGTGGCCCGTGTGGGCGGCCGTGGTCTGGACGGCTGGGGAGAGTCTGCGCAGCGCCGTGCCGTTCTCCGGCTTCCCCTGGGGCCGACTCGTGCACACCACGATCGACACGCCGCTGGACGCCTGGGTCCGACTGATCGGGATGCCGGCCACGTCAGCGCTCCTTGCCCTGTGCGCCGGACTCGCGGTGACGGCAGTCGAGCGGCGGCGCCGGCTCGTCCCCGTGGCCGGGGTCCTTGCCGGCATCGTGGGCGTGTCGTTCCTGCTCCCGACGGGCATCGCCGGCACCGGCGAGCAGTATCGGGTGGGCGTCGTCCAAGGAGGCACGCCCGGCCCCTTCCTGCAGTGGCCGCGTGGCGAGATCTTCCAGCTGCACCTCGACGCGACCGAGCAGATCGACGAGCCGGTCGACATGGTGCTGTGGCCCGAGAACGCGACGGATATCGATCCGTTCACCCGCACCTGGGCCGCCGACGCGCTCACCGCGGCCGTCGAAGATGTCGGCGCACCGATCCTGGTCGGCGGCCTGCTCGACGGGCCGACCGAGAAGACCGCGTACAACGCCGGCTTCGTGTGGACCGAGACCGGGCCGGGGGAGTCGTACGTCAAACGGCAACTCGTGCCGTACGGCGAATACGTGCCGTTCCGTCAACAGCTCGGTGACCTGGTGCCGCGGTTCGACCGCGACATTCCCCGGGACATGGTGCCGGGGGAGGACCCCGGTTCGTTGCGGATCGGGGATGCGATCATCGGTGACACCATCTGCTGGGACATCGCTTACGACGGTGTGGTGCGCGAAGCCGTAGCCGGTGACGCGGAGTTTCTCGTCGTGCAGACCAGCAACGCGAGCTTCGAGGGAACCTCGCAGCTGCGACAGCAGTGGAACATCTCGCGGCTCCGCGCGATCGAGACCGGGCGGTACGTCGTCGTGCCGTCGATCAACGGGATCAGCGGGGTCGTAGCGCCCGACGGCTCCGTCGTGGCCGAGGCGCCGCTGCTCGACGCGGCGACCATGGTCGCGACCGTCACGGGCGCGACAGGACGAACGCCAGCCCACACGATGGCGGCTCCGCTGGAGCTACTCATCGGCGGACTGGCGTTGGTCGCGATCGTCGCCGGCTGGCGACGCCGTCGCTGACGGTCAGGCGGTCTTCTTCTTGCGCCGGTGCAGATGCGGCGGTCCGATCTCGCCGCCGCGCAACATCTCCAACCGCTCGCTCAGCAGATCTTCGAGTTCCTCGACGGAGCGCCGCTCCAAGAGCATGTCCCAGTGCGTGCGCACGGGCTTCTCATCCGCGTCGTCCCCGGGTGCGTCCGCGCCGACGCGACGGCCCATCTGACCGGTCTTGGGATCCTCCCATTCGGCCGGGATCTCCGCCTCGTCGGACATCGTCACGGTGAACGTACGACCGTCGGGCAGGCGGTACTCGACCTCCTGGCGCGGGGCCATCTCCACACCGCGTTCGTCTTCGAAGCTCTGTGCACCGAGTCGGGCGCCTCGCAATGCTCGTTCAGCCATGCTGCGTCCCCCTTTCGTGTCCTCTCACTGTTCAACGTACGCCATCGCCGTGAGATTCCCCTGAGAGCACATCGTTGGCCCGGTCCCCGGTGACCTCGGGCACACGCAGCAACATCGCGAGACCGACCGCGAGGACCGCCATGATCCCGATGATGCCCCAGCGGTCGTCGCCGCCGATCAGGACGAAGAGCCCGAAGAGGGTGGGGGCCAGGAAGGAGACGGCGCGCCCGGTCATGGCGTAGAGGCCGAAGTTCTGGCCCTCCTTGCCTAGGCGAGTCGCCCGCGTGAGGTACGTCCGCGATGCCGCCTGCGCCGGGCCGACGAAGAGGCACAACGCGAGACCGAAGATCCAAAACATCGTCGGACCGCTGACGAAGAGCAGCACCAGCGCCACGACGAGCATCGAGACGAGCGAGGCGATCACGACCCGACGCGACCCCCACGAGTCGTCGAAGTACCCCGCGATCCAAGCGCCGGCGGCACTCACCACGTTAGCGGCGACCGCGAACAAGATGACGTCGGCCGCGTCGATGCCGTAGACCGAGACCGCCAGGATGCCGCCGAAGGTGAAGACGCCGGAGAGCCCGTCGCGGTAGAACGCGCTGGCGATGAGGAACTTGAGTACGTCGCGGTCGTCGCGCCACATCGTGCGAAGCTCAAAGAACAGGACCCGGTAGGACTCCACGAATCCCACGCCGGGGCGGTCCGGGCTGACCTCGGCGGGAAGCTCGGGGACACTGAAGAACAGCGGGATCGCGAAGAGCAGGAACCAGCCGGCGGAGAGCAGCGCGACGAGCCGGATGTTGAGCCCGTTCTCGGTCGAGAGCCCGAGCAACCCACCGTCGCCACTGATGAAGCCGAAGTAACAGATCAGCAGCAGGACGATGCCGCCCAAATAGCCGAACGCCCAGCCGATGCCGGACACCCGGCCGACTGTCTCGGGGGTGGACACCTGACGCAGCATCGCGAAATAGGGAACCTGCGACAGTTCGAAGGCGATGGACGCGAGGGACACGAGGAGCAGCCCGAGCCACAGGTAGTGGTAGTCGTCCTCGACGAAGAACAGTGCGGCCGTCAGCGCCACGACGATCGATGTCAGGACCGCCAACGTGCGCTTGCGACGGCCGGACGCATCGGAGCGTTGTCCGAGCGCGGGGGCGGACACCGCGACGACGAACGCACCGGCGCCGATCGCCCACCCGTACCAGGTGCTCGCCGAGATCGCTCCGGGCAGGTCGTCGCCGACCGCGTCGACGAGATACACCGAGAACACGAAGGTGATGATGACGGCGTTGAAGGCCGCCGAGCCCCAGTCCCACAGGCTCCACGCGACGACCTTGCCCCGCTGGAGTTGTCGTCCCACAGCTGACGACGTCATGTCGGTTCCTCTCTCCACTGTCCCCGGGAGACGAGGACGTCCTTGAGCAGATCAGTGCGGTCGGTCATGATGCCGTCGACCCCCATGTCGAGCAGACGGTGCATCGCCGCCGGATCGTCGACCGTCCAGACATGCACCTGTCGCCCATGACGATGGGCGCGGTCCAAGAACGCAGGAGTCAGGATCCGTACGCGCCCGTGCCGTTCGGGAATCTGGAAACAGTCGACGCCAGGCGGAACCGCCCGCCCCAGACGCATTCTGGCCACGTCGATCGACGACGCGGAGAACACCGCCTGAGGGAGGCGTGAACGGAGGCGTTGCAATCGGCGGTGGGAGAACGACGCGAGGCAGACGCGATCGACGGCCCCCACGTCTTCCAGGACGCGGCAGGTCGGCTCGATCGCGTCGGCGGACTTGACGTCGATGTTGAAGCACGCCTTCGGAAACTCCAGGAGCAATTCGTCGAGGCGCACGATCGGCTCACGGTCGCCCAGGAGGAGGGCGTCGAGTTCATCGGACGTGAGTGTGGTGATCGCCTGGTCGTCCCCGGTGAGCCGCGAAAGACGCGCGTCGTGGAGCGCATAGGGCACGCCGTCGCGAGTGGCGCGCACGTCCGTTTCCAGATGCCGGTACCCGAGGTCGTAGGCGTGCCGGAAGGCCACGAGCGAGTTCTCGATGCCGACGTTGTCGCCGGTGTCGGCCCCACCACGGTGAGCGAATGCCAGGGGAGGCGGCGTGTCGAAGAAGCGGGTCGTGCGGCCGGGTTCCACGAGACCACCGTAGAGCGTGACGGCGGCCCCGTGGACCAGGACGGCTCAGATGTCGCGGAACGTCTCGATCTGAGCGCCCAGGGCGTTGAGCCGGGTCGCGAGATCCTCGTAGCCCCGATTGATGACGTACACGCTGCGGAGCACCGAGGTGCCCTTGGCGGCGAGCATCGCAAGCAAAATGACGACCGCAGGGCGTAGCGCCGGCGGGCAAACGAGTTCGGCACCGCTCCAGTGCGTGGGGCCTTCGATGAGGACACGGTGCGGATCCATGAGTTTGACCCGGGCGCCGAGTTTGTTGAGCTCGGTCAGGTAGATGGCGCGGTTCTCGTACACCCAGTCGTGCAGCAGGGTTTGGCCCTCGGCCGTCGCCGCGATGACGGCGAAGAACGGGAGGTTGTCGATGTTGAGACCCGGAAACGGCATCGGATGGATCTTGTCGATCGGCGCCTTGAGCTTCGAGGGGTACGTCGTGATGTCGACGAGACGGGTCTGGCCGTTCTCGGCCATGTACTCGGCCGAGCGTTCATAGCGGAAGCCCATCTCCTCGAGCACGGCCAGCTCGATCTCCATGAACTCGATCGGCACACGGCAGACCGTGATGTTGGAGTTGGTGACGATGGCAGCGGCGATGAGGCTCATGGCCTCGATCGGGTCCTCGCTCGGCGCGTAGTCGACGTCGGTGCGGATGTCGGGGGTGCCGTGCACCCGCAGGGTCGTGGTGCCGATGCCCTCGATCCGCACGCCCAGCTTCTCCAGGAAGAAGCACAGGTCCTGGACCATGTAGTTGGAGCTCGCGTTGCGGATCACGGTGACGCCGTCATAGCGCGCGGCAGCGAGGAGCGCGTTCTCGGTGACCGTGTCGCCGCGCTCGGTCAGCACGATGGGCCGCTCGGGACCGGTGCCCTGGGCCGCCGAGGCGTTGTAGCTGCCCTCCGTGGCGACGACCTTGAGCCCGAAGGGGCGCAGCGCGGTCATGTGCGGCTCCACGGTGCGAGTGCCCAGATCGCAACCACCGGCGTAGGGCAGCTGGAACTCCGGAACTCGGTGCATCAGCGGGCCGAGGAACATGATGATGCTGCGGGTGCGGCGGGCGGCCGTCGCATCCATCGCGTCCAGGTCGAGCTCTTCGGGGACGATGATCTCGAGGTCGTTCTGCTCGTTGAGCCAGCGAGTCTTGACGCCGATCGAGTCGAGCACCTCGAGCAGTCGGTTGACCTCTTCGATGCGCGCCACCTTGCGCAGCACCGTTGTGCCGGTGTTGAGCAACGATGCGCACAGCAGAGCGACGCCGGCGTTCTTGCTCGACTTCACGTCGATCGAGCCGCGCAGCGTGGTGCCACCCTTGACCCGCAGGTGGCTGGGGCCGGAGGTGCCGACGCTCACGATCTCGGAGTCCAGTGCCGAGCCGATCCGGGCGAGCATGTCGAGGGTCAAGTTCTGTTGGCCCTTCTCGATGCGGTTGACGGCGCTCTGGCTCGTGCGAAGCTGCGTCGCCAACTGGGCCTGGGTGAGGCCCGAATGCTGACGCGCGTCACGGATCAACGTGCCGATGCGCGCCAGGTAGTCGTCGCGTTCAGTCATAAGTTCCACCGTATCTCAGATGTGAGATAAAGGTCGTACGTGGCGGACGCGTCGCTCGTCACACCTGCGTCGCCTCGGTCTGGCCGAGTCGGCGCAGGTCGGCGACGCCGCCGAAGTTCGCCACGTGATTCCAGTAGATGTCATAGGCCGCGTCGGAGATCGTGCGGTCGTGGATGGGGAAGGCGATCGCGGGGGCGACCTGCTGCGCGAAGGCGATGGTCTCCGACACCTTCGCCCATGGAGCGGACAGGGGGAGTGCGAGGACATCGACGTCGGCGGGGACCGTGGCATAGCTGTCACCCGGATGGAAGATGGTCGGGCCCGTCTCACTGCGAACGAGGACGCCGACGTTGGACACCCGGGGGAGTTGCGGAGCGATCTCGGCGTGGAGTTCGCCCACCGCAGCGATCGTGGTCGAGCCGAACGTCGCCCTGTCCCCGTCGCGATGTGCCCGCCAGGGAGCGCCGAGTTGCTCAACGGTCTGCGGATCGGCCAGCAGCAGCGCGCCACGATTGCGTGCGAGGAGCGCGTCCGCGCGGGAGCGGTCGAGATGGTCCGGGTGCTGATGGGTGACCACGATGGCGTCCAGCCGCTCGAGTTCGAAGACCTCGTCGACGCTGAAAACGCCCGGGTCGAGAAGAACACGCGCGTCCTCGGTCTCGACGAGCACGGCCGCGTGGCCGAATCGGGTGACCAACATGTTCTCCATCGTGACACGATGAGGCCATGGCGCAGCGCGAGATCCTGACGGGGGAGGGCTACGGCAACGCCGTGCGGGAACTCGCACCGCGCTTCGCCGACAGCGGGTTCGTCCCTGACGTCGCGCGTAGTGGGCCCATCCGGGGGATCGTCGACGCATGAGCGTCGTGGTCCGCGAAGCCGACCTCACCGACGCGCAGGTCGCGGCGTTCCTGACGTCCCATGTCGCGCAGTTGCGCGGGATGTCTCCGCCGGAGAGCACCCACGCCCTGGATCTGGACGGCCTCCGCGATTCCGCGCTGACGGTGTGGGTGGCCTACGACGACGGATGCGTCGTGGCCAGCGCCGCGCTGAAGGACCTCGGTGACGGCCATGCGGAACTCAAGTCGATGCGCACGTCCGGAGACCGACAGCGTCGCGGACTGGGCCGGCTGATGCTCGATCATGTGCTCGAGCAGGCGCGCGCCCGCGGTTGTACTCGGCTCAGCCTGGAAACCGGCACAGAAGACTTCTTCGCCCCGGCGCGATCGCTCTACCGGCGTGCCGGATTCCAGGAGTGCGGTCCCTTCGGCGACTACCGTCCGGACCCGCCCAGCACGTTCATGACGATGTCCTGGTGACCGCGGTCGCGAAGTCCTCGACCGCGTCGCATACAGCGGCGAAACGCGGCGAGTAGAACTGGTCGAAGCCGTGCTGCGCACCGGGCAACTCGGCGTAGACGACCCGCTGCCCCGAGACCTGCCCGAGCCACGCGACGAACGCCCGCGCGCTGAACGGGCTCAGGTAGGTGTCGTGCTCGCCATGGACGACGAAGAACGGCGGCGCACTCGCGCTGCCGTAGGCTCGCGGGTCGGATGGGACGCTCGATGTGGACCGCTGGCGGCCGTAATAGCCGTAGAGGGCGACGACGCCACGCACCGGCTCTCCGGTCAGTCCCGCGAGCGTCGCGAGATGCGCACCGGCGGAACTTCCCGCGATCACGATCCGGTCGGGGTCGGCCCCGAGCTCGTCCGCGTGCTCGCGGACCCACGCGATGAGTCGCTGCACGTCTTCGAGATTCGCCGGGAACTCGCCCTCGGGCAGGAGTCGATAGGTCGCGCTCACGCTGATCCACCCGTGGCGTGCGAGCCGATGGAGAAGCGGTCGCGCGTCGCGGTTCTTACGCCCTCGCGTGAAGCCGCCGCCGTGGAGATGAAGGAACACCGGCGCATGGCTACCCGGGCGAGCCGTGCGGACGTAGAGATCGAGGAGATGTCGGCGGCCCGGTCCGTAGGCGACATCGCGTACGTGCTGCACGCACCGCGGCACCGTCGGCCACGGCCAGAAGACGAAGCGCCACCACGGCCGCGGTCGGCGGGCGGGGGAGAGGCGAGCATCGTGGAGTGCCGCTTCAAGCACCGGGCGGGCTCGCAGTCCGCCGACCAGGATCGGGACGACGGCCGCCGCGGTCGTCAGCGCCGCGACGAGCGCGAGCACTGCGGGCCAGGCGAATAGCCGGTGGCCCACGGCAGCGAGTGCGGTGAGCGCAGCCAGCAGCCACCAGATGACGAACGGCAGCTCACCTGTTCCCACACCGAGGTAGAAGCTGAAGGCTGCGAGCCGGGGCCCACGTCGGATCGGGCGGACGGTCATCGCCACCGCGAGCGCGATGACGCCGACGACGAGGAGATACGCCCAAGGCACGGGTCACCTCTCGGATCGGCGTGGGCGCCTGGCAACGGACATGACCCGAGTATGGCGAGATCGAGGCCGCGATGGGCTCGATTGCGTCAGCGCGTCGGGCTAACGTGCCGGGTATGGACGACACGACCTGGCGCTCGATCCTCACGCGGTATCTGGACCGAGCACATCGCTCGGTGCTCGACGCGGTGGACGGAGTGTCCGAATACGACCTCCGACGTCCCCTGACGCCGACGGGTACCAATCTGCTGGGCCTCCTCAAGCACCTGGCCACCGTCGAGCACGGGTACTTGGTGCAGTTGCCCGGCCGTTCGAGCGATGCCGACGCCGTCATCACCTGGAACGACGACGAGAGCATGGCGGCCAACGCGGAAATGTGGGTCGAGCGATCCATGTCGAGCAGCGAGGTCATCGACCTCTTCACCGCCGTCGGCGCGGCCTCGCGCAGCACGCTGGAGGAGCTGCCGCTCGACACCCCGGTCACCGTGCCGTGGTGGCGGGCGGATAACCGCGACACGACCCTCGGGCTCCTCGCTGTCCACGTCGTCGCCGAGACGGCACAGCACGCCGGGCACCTGGAGATTCTGCGCGAACAGCTCGATGGGCGCACCGCCACCGCCGGCGACGACGACCGGGACGAGGAGTGGTGGAACGGCTACGTCGCCAAGATCGCCGCGGAGGCCGAACACTTCGCGTGAGCTAAGGGGGGAGTGTCAGCAGCAAGCCGCCAGCACCACGCGGATCCCGTCGCGGAGCAATCGGCTCATCTGCGCTTGTCCAGCGACCCTTCCTTGTGTGCGGCGCGAGCTCCCGTCGTGCCCGACTCGACGATCCAGTACGGCTCGTCGGCGCTCGCGTTGAACGTCTGCCCTTCGAACTCGAAGCGCTCGACGCGTTTCTCGACGGCCCGACCGCGCGTTCGGCCCTGTGACGTATTCCAGGTGACCTCGTCACCCTGCGAGATGCCCATGCCGGTCACGTTAAAGTGCCGCGTGTGAAAGCGCAGGTCAGGACCGCGCGCACCGACGACATCGACGAGATCATCGCGCTGTGGGAGGTCGCCGCGGAGAACGCCGCCCGTCCGGTCGACTCGCGTGCCGGCGTGCTGCGCCTCCTGGAGCGCGACCCCGATGCGTTGTTGCTGGCCGAGCTCGACGGTGTCATCGTCGGCACCGTCATCGCGGGCTGGGATGGTTGGCGCGCGCACCTCTACCGGTTGGCCGTGCACCCGGCGCGGCGTGGCGACGGCATCGCACGGACCCTGGTGGATGCGGCCGAACGGCGACTCCACGTGCTCGGAGCGCAACGTTTCGACGCGATGGTCCTCGATGACAACACCCTCGGCACGGCCTTCTGGTCGGCTCGCGGCTACTCGCCCCAGGCTGAGTGGCGACGCTGGGTGCGACCCGCGGAGACCGCCCCGCGATCATGAGTCTGCTCGGTCAGTCCTCAGGGCCGGTTCCGGCGTCGAAGTTGCTCTTGTAGACGTCCTCGGCCTCGACCAGGAGGTCGTCCGAGAGCCGCGCCAGAGGCACGACGTCGACGAGCAACGGCTCGCAGTCAGGACCGCGACCGGCCAGGGTGCCGGTGAGCGCCCACGCGTGGCGCTCCGGATTCTTCTCGTGCAAATGCTTGTACTGACAGAGCTGCCGGGCCAGCCAGTCCCGCACCGGCCGCGTCCACCAGTCCTCGGGGGTCAGCGGGTTGACTGAGAGGCCTGGAAGCTCGAGCCCGCTCTCGGTGTCGAAACTGCCCGACGAGGCGTCGGCATCGTAGCCCTTGGAGTAGCGCACATAGACCGTCTCGTCCCGCTCGAGCAGCTCCTGCAGCTCCGCCAACGAGCTCACCACGTCCACCGTCTCCACCTCGTACCGCCTCGCGATCACAGCGATCTCTTCCTGCCCGGGCTTCGACCGGATGAATCGAACTCCCGGGCAGCAGCACACCATCCGGTGTGACGATGCTAGGCAATGTCAGCGGGACATGCGACGATCTGCCGTGTGGCGAGCAGTGCGATCGAGGACGAACACCTGCGCGAACTCTCACTGTTGCGGCGCGTTCGCGACCGCATCGACCGCGAGTACGCGCAGCCTCTCGACGTGGAGTCTCTCGCCCGCGGCGTGCACTGGTCCGCCGGTCACGTGAGCCGCCGATTCAAGGCGGCGTACGGCGAGTCGCCGTATTCCTACCTGATGACCCGCCGGATCGAGCGCGCGATGGTGCTGTTGCGCCGCGGCGACCTCAGCGTGACCGACATCTGTTTCACGGTCGGTTACGGCTCCCTCGGCACGTTCAGCACCCGGTTCACCGAACTCGTCGGTATCGCCCCCAGCGTCTATCGGGCGCGGGCCGCTGAGGACGCCGCGGGCATTCCGCCGTGCCTGGCCAAACAGGTGACGAGACCGGTCAGGAATCAAGAAGCACGGTCCGGCCAGCCGCAACTAGCGTGAGCGTCATGAGCCTGATCATTCACTACGCGTTCCTGCCGCACACCGACCCGGAGGCGACGCTGACCTTCTACCGCGACGCACTCGGATTCGAGGTGCGCATGGACGTCGGTTACGACGACATGCGCTGGATCACCGTGGGGCCGCCGGAGCAGCCGCAGACGGCCATCGTGCTCCATCCGCCGGCGGCCGATCCGACGATCAGCGATGAGGAGCGCCGCACCATCCTCGAGCTGATCGCCAAGGGCAATTACGGTGCGGTCACCCTCGCCAGCGACGACCTCGACGCCACCTTCGCCAAGCTCGAAGCCGCGGGCGCCGACGTCCTCCAAGAACCGACGGACCAGGACTATGGGGTACGCGACTGCGCCTTCCGCGATCCGTCGGGCAACCTCATTCGCATCAACCAGCTGGCGTGAGCCGGGAAGGGCCTTCAAGGATGACCAGCAGCGACATGGCAGCGCCCAGCGCGCACGTGGCCGACAGCCATGACCGGATCCGGGTGCACGGCGCTCGCGAGAACAACCTCAAGAACGTCGACGTCGAACTGCCCAAGCGGCGATTGACGGTGTTCACGGGGGTGTCCGGTTCCGGCAAGAGTTCGCTGGTGTTCGGCACCATCGCCGCCGAATCGCAGCGGATGATCAACGAGACCTACAGCGCCTTCGTGCAAGGATTCATGCCCACCCTGGCGCGTCCGGAGGTCGACCTGCTGGAAGGTCTCACCACGGCGATCATCGTCGATCAGGAGCGGATGGGGGCGAATCCGCGCTCGACCGTGGGCACCGCCACCGACGCCAACGCGATGCTGCGCATCCTGTTCAGCCGCCTCGGCGATCCACACATCGGCCCACCGACGGCGTTCTCGTTCAACGTTCCGACCCGCCGGGCCGGAGGCGTCATGAAGACGGAGAAGGGCGGTCGGGTCGAGAAGAAGGTCGTGCGCGAAGCGGTCTACCTCGGCGGCATGTGCCCGAGATGCGAAGGAATGGGCCACGTCTCGGACTTCGATCTCTCGGCCTTGTACGACGACTCCAAGTCGCTGTCCGAGGGGGCGCTCACGGTGCCCGGCTACAGCATGGACGGCTGGTACGGGCGGCTCTTCGCCGGCGCCGGGCTGCCGCTCGACAAGCCGATCTCCGCGTTCACGGACAAGGAGCGCGAGAAGCTGCTCTACGCGGAGCCGCAGAAGATCAAGGTCGACGGCGTCAACCTCACGTACGAGGGCCTCATCCCCAAGATCCAGAAATCGATGCTGTCGAAGGACGTCGAGGCCATGCAACCGCACGTGCGGCGGTTCGTCGAACGGGCGATCACCTTCGACACCTGCCCGGAGTGCGCGGGCACACGCCTCACCCGCGAAGCACGGTCCTCGACCATCAACGGCAAGAACATCGCCGATCTGTGTGCGATGCAGATCAGCGATCTCGCCGCGTGGGTGCGGGGCCTCGACGAGCCGTCGGTCGCCCCGCTGCTCGTGGGGCTGCAGCACCTCCTGGACTCTTTCGTGGCCATCGGCCTGGGCTATCTGAGTCTCGAACGTCCCGCCGGAACGCTGAGCGGGGGAGAGGCACAGCGCACGAAGATGATCCGGCACCTCGGCTCCTCGCTGACCGACGTCACCTACGTGTTCGACGAACCGACGATCGGGCTGCACCCGCACGACATCGATCGCATGAACGACCTCCTGGTGCAGCTGCGCGACAAGGGCAACACGGTCCTGGTCGTCGAGCACAAGCCCGAGACCATCGCGATCGCCGACCACGTGGTCGATCTCGGTCCGGGAGCGGGCGCCGACGGCGGCACGATCTGCTTCGAGGGAACCGTCGAGGGCCTGCGATCCAGTGGCACCGTCACCGGCAAGCATCTGGACGACCGGGCCCACCTCAAAGACCAGGTCCACCAGCCGACCGGCGTGCTCGAGGTCAGGGAAGCGGACACCCACAACCTCCGCGAGGTCGACGTCGACGTGCCCCTCGGCGTCCTCTGCGTCGTCACGGGCGTCGCCGGATCCGGCAAGAGCTCGCTCATCCACGGCTCGATCGCGCCGCGCGAGGGCGTCGTCGTGATCGACCAGGGCGCGATCAAGGGGTCACGGCGCAGCAATCCGGCCACCTACACCGGCTTGCTCGAACCGATTCGCAAGGCCTTCGCCAAGGCCAACGGCGTGAAGCCGGCGCTGTTCAGCTCCAACTCCGAAGGCGCCTGCCCGACCTGCAAGGGAGCCGGCGTCATCTACACCGAACTCGGCATCATGGACACCGTCGAAACGCCGTGCGAGGAGTGCGGGGGCCGCCGATTCCAGGCGGAGGTGCTGGAGTACACGTTCGGTGGGAGGAACATCGCTGACGTGCTCGACATGTCGGTCGACGAGGCGCTCGCCTTCTTCGCCGACGGGGAGGCCAAGACGCCCGCCGCTCACAAGATTCTGGCGCGACTGTCCGATGTCGGCATCGGTTATGTCAAGCTGGGCCAGCAGCTGACCACCCTGTCGGGAGGGGAGCGGCAACGGCTGAAACTCGCCAGCCAGATGAGCGAGCCCGGCGACGTCTACGTGCTCGACGAACCGACGACCGGTCTGCACCTCGCTGACGTCGAGAATCTGCTCGCGCTGCTGGACCGCCTCGTCGAGGCCTGCAAGTCGGTCATCGTCATCGAGCATCACCAGGCGGTCATGGCGCATGCGGACTGGATCATCGACCTCGGCCCGGGTGCAGGGCACGACGGCGGCCGCGTGGTGTTCGAGGGCACGCCGGCCGAACTGGTCGCGGGTCGGTCGACGTTGACCGGTCAGCACCTCGCCGCCTATGTGGGAGCTTGAGCTGACCGCGTCGCTTCGCGGCGGGTGAGGAGCGCCGCGCGCCGCTAGGATCGAAGACCACCGAGGTGCCGGATCGGCGATGCGGAGGTCACTGTGGGGGAGATCACGACGACGACATGGATCGTCACGCTGGCGCTCATCGTCGCCCTGCTCGCGCTCGATCTGCTGCTGGGATGGCTCAAGCCGCACCACGTCGGCTTCCGTGAGGCGACCGCGTGGTCGGTGTTCTACATCGCGATCGCCGTCGTCTTCGGCGTCTGGTTCACGTACGCCTACGGAGGCGACCTGGGAACGCAGTACTTCACCGGCTACGTCGTGGAGAAGAGCCTCTCGATCGACAACCTCTTCGTCTTCGTCATCATCATGGCGACGTTCTCGGTCCCGGAGAACCACCAGCACAAGGTCCTCACGTTCGGTATCGTGCTGGCCCTGATCATGCGAGCGATCTTCATCGCGCTGGGCGCGACGCTGATCGCGATGTTCTCGTTCATGTTCCTGCTCTTCGGGCTGCTGCTGATGTATACCGCGGTCCAGTTGTTCCGTCATCGCGACGAAGATCCCGACGTCGAGAACAACGTCGTCGTGCGGACCGCCCGCCGCGTCCTTCCGGTCACGGACGAGTACGTCGGCGGCAAGATCTTCACCCGCCTCGACGGACGCCTCGTCGCCACGCCGATGCTCGTCGTCCTCGTGGCGATCGGGGGAGTCGACCTCCTCTTCGCGCTCGACTCGATTCCGGCCGTGTTCGGGGTCACGCAGGAGCCGTTCATCGTCTTCGTGGCGAATGCGTTCGCACTCCTGGGGCTGCGTGCACTGTTCTTCCTCGTCAAGGGCCTGCTCGACCGGCTCGTGTACCTGTCGGCCGGATTGGCGTTCATCCTGGCGTTCATCGCCGTGAAGCTGATCCTGCACTGGGCCCACGTGGACATCTCCGCGCAGGTGCCGGAGATTCCCACGCCCGTGAGTCTGGTCGTCATCGCCGTGGTCCTCGTGGTCGTCACCGTGGCAAGCCTCATCAAGACCCGGCGCGATCCCACTGCGCGGGCTCACGCCGGCTCCTTGCGGGCGACCTCCTCGGAAAGCGACTCGGCCGACTGAACGTCGGCGCGGCGAGATTCGGCTAGAATCACGGCAAGGGGAGTACTTCAGCAGGTCGTCCCGGTCAGCACGGACATCCCATGATGTCCCCGGGCGGTCGCCCCGCGAGGGGTGAAGGAGACCTTGTCCTCGCAGCTCGAGGAGGCGCCATGCTCGCCGCCATCGTCGACGTCGGCATCGCCCTGCTCATCGTGTCCGCTCTCGTGATCTCGTGCGCCGCCATGACGGGCGGGCCCAGACCGCGCGGGCGCGGTCGGTAGGCAGTCTCCGCCGCCGGACCGACCCGCATGGGAACCTTGGCTCATGCGGATGACAGTGGCGTGCCTGCGGCGGTACCCGGTCAAGTCCATGGGCGGCGAAGCGCTCGCCTCCGCCGAACTCGATCCGAGCGGCCTCGTCGGAGACCGCCGGTATGCGGTCGTCGACGAGGACGGGTTTCTCGCCTCGGGCAAGCACACGCGCCGGTTCCGTCGCCGCGATGCCGTTTTCCGCTACGCAGCGCGCACAACCGACACCGCGGACGTCCTCGTGACGAACGGCCGCCAGGAGTGGCGAGTCGGTGATGAGGGACTCGTCGACGACCTCTCCAGTGCCATGAACGCACGCGTCACGGTCGAGGCCGATCGCGCGGCCGCGCATCAGGACGAAGCAGCTGTGTCGTTGGTTAGCACCGCGACTCTCGAGTGGTGCGCGGCGCGCTGGGGAATCGGCGCCGACCCGCGCCGGCTGCGCACCAATCTGGTCATCACCGCCGCTGAACCGTTCGCCGAAGAGGCCTGGGAGGGCCGTGAGCTGGCGATCGGCGACGGCGTGCGTCTGCGGATCACGCGACGGATTCCGCGGTGCCGGATGATCGACGTGGATCAGGACGGCGCCGTCGCTGAAGGCCGCTGGCTCACCCGACTGGGTGCGGAACGTGACACCCGCATCGGCGTGTACGCCGAAGTCGTCGGGACCGGCACCATCCGTACCGGCGACCTCGTCAGCCCCTGCTGAGCGGGTCTCCGTAATGCGCCGATAATGTGCATTATGTCAAGTGGTGGACGGCGGCGCGGAGACGCCCTCGTCGAACTCCTCGGCCGGCTCGAAGCGCAGCAGGTCCCCCGGCTGACAGTCGAGCACCTCGCACAGCGCCTCCAGTGTCGTGAAGCGCACGGCTTTGGCGCGCCCGTTCTTCAGTACGGCCAGATTGGCCGGCGTGATGCCGATGCGCTCCGCGAGTTCTCCGACGGCCATCTTGCGCTTGGCCAGCATGACGTCGATGTCGACGACGATCGGCATCAGATCACCTCGTCCAGCTCGGCGCGCAGATCGTGCGCCTCGACCTCGCGGGCGACGGCCTGCACCAGGAGCGAACGCATCACGAAGACGAGCAGTGCGACGCCGGCGGCGGTGACCGAGAGGCCGCAGATCAACAGCACCACGCCGGGCGCCACCGCCTCCCCTTGCGCCAAGGTGACGGCCAGCGCGAAGATCAGCGCCGCGGCGGCGACCACGGCGCCGATGATGATGTCGACGTACCGGAACGTTCCGTGCGAGAACACGGTGCCCCGGCGCACCATCGTCAGCAGGCGCCACACGCAGACGAGCACCACCTGGGCCGCCACGAACCCCAGAATCACGATGACGACCACCGGAATCTGCACTGCCGACAGGTCTCCCCCGGCCTCGTCCAGGTCCACGCGCAGCAGGGGCACCATGACCGCCTGGACGAACACCGACCCGGCCAGAAGCAGGCCGATCACCACGCGCAGCGCATACACGACGAACGTACCCATGACGGCTCCTTCGATCGACTTGCGATAATCATATATCGAAAGACGATAGATGGATAGGGGCTATTGTCGGCTGCGCGCTCCCGGTGCGGACCACCCGCGCCGCATCGACACCAGTCGCAGCCCGAAGCACAGCACGGCCGGAATCACGTAGAGAACGCCGAGCGGATCGAACGACTCGAGCACGACCGTGAGGGTCGCGCCGACCACGGCAGGAATGGCGTACAACTCCCCGCTGAACACCACGGGAGTGCGTCCCGACAGCACATCGCGCACGACACCACCGCCGATGGCGGTGATCACGCCGAGCAGTACGCCGGTCGCCGGCGCGATCTCGTGGTCGAGCGCGGCGATCGCCCCCGTCACGCAGAACGTCGCGAGGCCGACCGCGTCGAGCACCATGATGAAGGGTTCGCGCCGGCTCACCCGGTCGTGTTGCCAGAAGACGAGCGCCGCCGCGAGCGTCGCGGTGAGCAGTCGCTCCCAGCTGGCCACGTTCACCGGAGGGGCGACGCCGAGCAGAACATCACGGATGACGCCCCCGCCGAGACCGGTCATCATGGCGAGGACCAGCAGTCCGACGATGTCGAAGTCCCGCCGAGCCGCCACCAAGGCCCCCGTCATCGCGAACACGAAGATGCCCGCGAACTCCAGCACCGCCAGTACTGCAACCGTCACCGGGACATCGTAGAGCCCGACTGTCGGCGGCCCGTGCGACGATCGGTCACGTGTACACGTTCGAGGCGCGTATCGAGAGGTTCGAGGGAGCGGCCGCCTGGCATTTCGTGATGCTCCCCGAGGACGTCACCGACGAGATCGAGGACGCGTCGCCACTGCGAGGCGGTTTCGGTTCGGTCAAGGTGCGGATGCGATGCGGGAAGTCGGTGTGGGAGACGTCCATCTTCCCCGACACCAAGCGCGGCAGTTTCCTGCTACCGATGAAGAAGGCGATCCTCGCGGCCGAATCGGTCTCGCACGGCGATACCGTCCGTCTCGAGTTGGAGGTCCGCTAGCCCCGTACGATGGGCGTCGAGGTGGTTCGATGGACGGCGACAGCAAACGCCGCGCGGCGCACTACCGTGTCGGCGCCGACGAGACGGCTCGCGCTGAGCACGAGCCCGACGAAGCGAGCGAGGCGGAAGCCGGCCGCGACCGTCGGCTCGAAGCTCAGTCGCTGTGGGTCGATCAGCAGATCCGTGCCGCAATGGACCGTGGCGAGTTCGACGACCTGCCCTACTCCGGCAAGCCGCTGCCCGAGCACGTCCTGCAGCGCGATCCCGACTGGTGGCTCAAGCAGCTCGTCGAGCGCGAGCAGGTCTCCGGCGTATTGCCGCCGGCGTTGCAGCTCCGCAAGGACGATGCCGCGCTCGACGAAACACTCGACCGCCTCGGCTCCGAACTCCAGGTGCGCGAGGAGCTCGACTCGTTCAACCGTCGCGTGATCGAGGCACGCCGGCAGTTGCTCGGCGGTCCCCCGGTGGTCACCTCCCTGCGCGACGTCGAAGCGGAGGTCGCGGCCTGGCGTGAACGCGCGGCCGAACGACGGCGCCTGGCGGCCGAGCGCACGCGCGCCCAGGAACGACAGCGCTCCACCCGGCGACGTCGTTGGTTGCGCCGCCGATGAGCGGCGATGTCGTCGCCGTCGTCGAGTTGCCGTCCGTCTATCACCTGCAGCGATCGCTGGCGCCGCTGCGGCGCGGGCCGGGGGATCCAGCCCTGCGCTTCGAGTCGTCGGTCGTCTGGCGAGCCACCTTGACTCCGGCGGGTCCAGCGTCGCTGCGCCTCACTCCCCTGGCGTCCGATCGCATCCGCGTCGAGGCCTGGGGAGACGGGGCGGCATGGGCATCCGCACAAGCGCCCCGGCTGCTCGGCATCGACGATCGACCCGAGGAGTTCGGTCCGGACGTCGCCTGGCTTGCCGAGCTGCACCGCCGAACGCCCGGCCTCCGACTGCCGCGTACCGACCGCGTCATGGAAGCGCTCATTCCCGCGATCCTCGAACAGAAGGTGCTGGGGGTCGACGCCTTCGCGGCATGGCGGCGCTTGCTCCAGCGCCACGGTGAACCGGCGCCCGGACCCGCCCCCGAGGCGCTGCGCGTCCCCTTGTCAGCGGAAGGGTGGGCGCGATTGCCCGCGTGGGAATGGCACCGCGCTGGCGTGACGCCCGAGCGCTACCGCACCGCGCAGGCCGTCGCGCGGGTCGGAGAACGTTTCGAGAGCCTCTCCCCCGATCGGCTTCCGGCCGCGCTCCGAGCGGTTCCCGGAATCGGACGCTGGACCGTCGCGGAGACCGTGATGCGGGCGTTCGGTGACGCCGACGCCGTCCCCTGGGGTGACTACCACCTGGGGCGCATCGTCGGGACCGCGTTCTGCGGCCGCGCGCTGGAGGATGAGGCGAAGGTCGCCGAACTCCTCGCCCCGTTCGCGCCGCACCGTTACCGCGCGTTGCGACTCCTCACGCTGCACACCCGCATCGAGCGGCGGGGCCCGCGCCGAAGCAGGGTCGATGTCCGTCGGCTATGACCCGCCAGGGATAATGAGAGGGTTCCCTCATGTTTCCGCCCTGATTGGCCCGAATGACTGCACTTTCCTCCTTCTCTCAGCTCGACGTCCCGACGGCACTGGCCCGTTCCTGGCGGCTCATCGCCGCTGACACCCTGACGCCCGCAACCCCCCAGGTGGCCGACGTCCTGGTGGCCGATCTGGAAGACGGAGTGCCGGCCGAACGCAAGGCCGACGCGCGCACGACCCTGACCGAGTGGCTCGATGGCGGCCGCGAGGCCTGGGTGCGCATCAACACCGCCGCGAGTCCAGAGTGGGACAACGACGTGGCCGCGCTACGAGATCGTCGCGGGGTCCAGGGCGTCATGCTGGCGATGGCTGAGACGGCCGAGCAGGTCGAGCAGACCATCGAGGCGTTCGGCGGCATGCCCGTGGTGGCACTCATCGAGAGCGCGCTCGGCGTGGAGAACGCCGGCGAGATCGCCCGGGCTGGAGTCGTTCGGATCGCCTTCGGCACTGGTGATTTCCGGCGCGACCTGGGCATCGCCGGCGACCGCACCTCGCTGCTCTACGCCCGTTCGCGGCTCGTCGTCGCCAGCCGGGCGGCGCGGCTTCCCGGCCCCATCGACGGCCCGACGGTGATCGACGACCCGACGGTGGTCGCCGACGACACCCAGCATGCGCTGTCGCTCGGTTTGACCGGCCGGCTGTGCACCTCGGACCAGGCGGCGAGCGTCGTCAACACGACCTGCGCGCCGACGCCCGCCGACGTCGCCGCGGCCCGGGCCTTCGTGGCGTCGCCTCCCGAGGGCTACGCGGGCGCGATCGCCCCGCGTCTGGCGCAGGCCAAGGACACCATTCGCCGCGCGGAGGCCTACGGCATCGAGTGATACTGGCCGGATGCTGTGGTCGTTCACCGGGCAGATCGCCGGACTCGGGACGACCTCGGGCGTGCGTATCGTCGTCGGGCGCTGGCTCTCCTCCCCCTTCGGCGCGTTCAGCGACGTGATGCTCGAAACCTCGGCGGGGCGACGCACGCTTCTTGCGCCCGGTGACGACGTCGCGGACTTCGTGTCGACGACGTACCGATTCGATGACGTCGTGGTCGGCGCAGTGACGGTCGACGCCGACGCAGGACGGTGGCGCGTCGCGGCACCAGAGTTCGACCTCGATCTGACGGTCGGACGCCGCACACCTCTCGGTCATCTGCTGCGGCTCGTCCCGGGCGCGGTACGCGATCGACGGCTGTGGGCGCGAGCGCTCGACCCCGTCGCCCGCATCGTCCAGCCGGGGGTGCGAACACACGGTTCGGCCGGTGCTGGGCGCATCGAGTGGTACGCCGCCCGCGATCTTCACGCCATCATCGCCGCCCGCGGCACGTTCCGCGGTCAGCCGCTCGGCGTCCTCGCCCCCGTCGTCCCGCCCGTCCACGTCGGCTTCGGTTCGGCCCCGCGCGCGCCCAGCTTGACTACCCTGCGGTCCTTCGTGCAGGTCCGGGACTAGGCTGCCGCCATGGGCGCGACGGTCGAGATCACCGATGAGCACGAGCTGCGAGAGATTCTCGGAGTACCGCTCCCCCGCGCCGCCGCCAAGGACCGCGATCGGCTCCACCCCGCGCATCTCGACTGGCTGGCCGCCTCTCCGTTCTGCCTCGTCGCCACCAGCGGTGCGGACGGCAGCTGTGACGTCTCGCCCAAGGGCGATCCCGCCGGCCGGCTCACGCACGTCATCGACGACCGGACCATCGCCCTGGCCGAACGTCCCGGAAACCGCCGGGGCGACGGATTCCTCAATATCCTGCGCAACCCTCATGTGGGGCTGCTGTTCCTGGTGCCCGGCCGCGGCGACACGCTCCGCATCAACGGCCGGGCCCGGATTCTGGCGGACGCGCCGTATCGCGAGGAGTTCGTGGTCGACGGTCACGAGCCGCGGCTGTTGCTCGAAGTCGCCGTCGAGCAGGTGTTCTTCCACTGTGCCAAAGCGTTCCTGCGCGCCCAGCTGTGGCAACCCGACTCGTGGAATCCGGCCGCCGTCGCCTCGCGCGCCCGCATCGCGAAGAGCCTCGAGGGCGCGCAGATCCCCCTCGAGGAGCTGGAGCGCTACTACGGTGCCGGCTACGCCGCGAAGCTCTACCGCGACTGAGTTGCGTCGCGAACCGCGGCGCCCTTCGCGCGAGCGGTGTCAGCGAGCGTCTCCTGGAATCGCAGCATCGCACTCGTGAGCTCCGGGTCGCCCGCTGCGAGGATGCGCGCCGCCAGCAGCCCGGCGTTGCGAGCGTTCCCGATCGACACCGTCGCCACGGGGACGCCCGCGGGCATCTGGACGATGGACAGTAGCGAGTCCATTCCGTCGAGGTGACGCAGTGGCACCGGTACCCCGATCACCGGCAGCGGCGTGACGGCGGCGAGCATTCCGGGCAGGTGGGCGGCCCCGCCCGCACCCGCGATGATGACCTCCAGCCCGCGCTCGTGCGCGCGCCGGCCATAATCCAGCATCTCGGTCGGCATGCGGTGGGCCGAGACGACATCGGCCTCGTAGGCGATGTCGAACTCCGTCAGCGCCTCGGCGGCCGCCTGCATCGTCGGCCAGTCCGAGTCCGATCCCATCACGATCCCCACGCGGGGCTGCGCGTCGCTCATGCTGTTTCGTCTCCGTCCGTGAGAATCGCGGCGCTGCGCCGGGCGCGGCGGAGCACGTCGTCGAGGTCGTCCCCGGTGGCCGTCACATGTCCCACCTTGCGCCCGGGTTTGACGTCCTTGCCGTAGAGGTGAATGTGGACGTCCGGCTCGGCCGCGAGAGCGACCGCCCGCTGCGCCACGAGGTCGGTGACCCTCCCGCCGAGGATGTTGACCATCACGGCCCATTCCTGACGCGGCGAGGGGGAACCGAGCGGCAGGTCGAGCACGGCCCTCACGTGGTTCTCGAACTGGCTGGTCTCCGCGCCGTCGATGCTCCAATGGCCGGTGTTGTGCGGCCGCATCGCGAACTCGTTGACGAGTACCCGCCCGTCCTGCGTCTCGAACAACTCGACGGCGAGCATCCCGACGACGTCCAGACCTTCGGCGACCGACGTCGCGACGGCGGTCGCTTCCGCAGCGGTGGCCACGTCGAGGTCAGGCGCCGGAGCAGTGACCTCCACGCAGATCCCGTCGCGCTGTCGTGACTCGACCACGGGGTAGACCACCATCTCCCCGGAGGGCCGGCGCGCCACCTGAGCCGACAGCTCCCGACGGAAGTCCACGAGTTCCTCGGCGAGCATCCGGGCCCCCGAGGCCGCGACGGCGGAGAACGGCTCGTCGAGCTCGTCGAGGGACGCGACCTTCCAGACGCCCTTGCCGTCATAGCCGCCGCGCGTGGTCTTGACGATGAACGGCCAGCCGACGCGTTCGCCGAAGGCGGCGAGCTCGGCGCGGGCGACCTCCGCGCCGTCCGTTCCCGGATCGACCACGGCGAAGGCCGGCGCCGGCAACGAGAGCTCCGCGAGCTTCGCACGCATGTCGCCCTTGTCCTGGGCGTAGATGAGCGCTTGCGGCCCGGGGCGGCAGGCGACGCCCGAGTCCTGCAGGGCCCGCAGGTGCGCCGGCGGGACGTGCTCGTGGTCGAACGTCACGACGTCGACGTCCGCAGTGATCCGCCGCAAGGCGTCGAGATCGGTGTAGTCGCCGACCTCGTGATCGACCACGACTTGCGCCGCCGAGACGTCCGGGCCCTCGGCCAACAGCCGAAGCCGGATACCGAGCGCAATGGCAGGCTGCTGCATCATCCGGGCGAGTTGTCCCCCGCCGATCACCGCGAGTTCAGGCACGGCAGCCAGCCTATCGAGACCGGCCGCCGGACGATCAGCGACTGCGGAAGCCGCGGCGTTCGGTGACGGTGATCGGCGAGACGTTGCCGAAACCGCGCAGCAGGCGCGGGGGAAGCACCCGCGTCTCGAAGTCGTCGCCGAGGGCGTTGGCCGTGGTGGTGTCCACGAGCACCCGGTTGCTGCGCGCGACATGGGACAGCCGGGCGGCGAGGTTGACGGGCGGGCCGAAGACATCGCCGAGGCGGCTGATCACCGAACCCGTCGCCAGGCCGACCCGCAGGCTCGGGAGACCCTCACTGGTCGAGAGCCGCCTGACGATCTCCAATGCGATGCGGGTGGCCTGAACCGGATCGGGGCAGACGTAGAGGACGGCGTCGCCGAGCGTCTTGATGACCCGGCCGCCGTAGGAGGTGACCAAATCGGTCGCCCGGTTCTCGAAGGTCTCCACGACCCGCGCGAGCGCCGCGTCGTCGAGCTGGTTCGACAAGGCGGTGAACCGCGAAAGATCCGCGAAGCCGACCGACATCGTGGTGGACAGTAGCTCCTCGTCGACGGCGCCCTGCGCCTCGAGGCGCGAAGCGGCCGCGGCAAGGTGACGTCGCCACGCATGCACCAGGAGCTTCTCGAGTGCCGGACCGGCGGTCGCGGCCAACGCCATCGCTGCCTGGAGCCGGCTCTGCGCCTTGCCCGCCTCGACGTCGCGCTCCAGCTGGTCGACGAGCGTCGAGACCTGCCAGTCGGCGAGTCGCGCCATGGTTTGACCCACCGCGCGGGTCAGCCGGAAGGTGGTGTCCTCGGCCAGCATGTCGCTCTCGATCGCCGAGGCGACGATGGCGACGGCTTCCGCATCGGACGCCCCGAACGCCGACGAGTCCCCCGGGTCGGGGAAGCCGAGCGCGCGCCATAGACGTCGCGTGTTCTCCGGCGACAGACCGCCCTTCTCGGCGACCTCGTCGCTGGTGAGGTCCAGGCGCGAACCGAGGATCAGCGAGACGAGTTCGTCGCGCTCGTCAGCTCGATTCACCACGAGGGACCTCCTGTTGAGATGGGTGGTTGTCGAACACCAGCCTGCTGACGCTGCGGTGGAACTCCTCGATCCGCGGGATGTCGTGCAGCCGTAGACCTGCTTGCTGGCTCGCGTCGTGGATCACCAGGGTGCCGCAGCGCAGCACGCGGTCGATGAGGTGCTTCTCATAGTTGACGTCGTTGATGCGCATGAGCGGAATGACGCGGCCGGTCCGGGTGAGGATGCCGCGCTGCTCGATGATCCGCAGGTTCGTCAGGCTGTACGTCCACAGGTACCACCGCAGGAAAGGGACGAGTGTGGTGATCGTGAACAGCACCACCGCGATCGCGACGACCGCGATCCGTGCCCACGACCCACCCGTGTCGCCGACCACGCCGTAGGTGAAACCGGCGACCGCCATGACGGCCAAGCCGAAGAGGAACGGCACCACGAGCACCTTCACGTGCGTGCGAGTCTCCTCGACGACGTGCTCGCCATCGAGAAGCAGCTTGGCCGAGAGGGACATAGGACGATTCTGTCACGTGCGGAACGTCAGCCGGCAGGGCGAACGTGGGTGATGTCACCAGCGCTGAACGGTTGCCCGTCCACGACCAGGCGGCCGAACTCGTCGACCGTCTCCGCCGTGCCCTCGCGGCTTCCGTCCGGGAGCGTCAGCCGGACGTGCTGGCCGACGGTGACGCAGCGCCGCACGAAGGCGTCACGCAGCTCCTCGAAGCTCGCGGCGGCATCGTCCTCCCAGACCGCGAGCCAGCGGTCGAGGTGGGTCAGCAATCGCGTCACGAGCACGGTTCGGTCCAGGTGCTCAGCCCCTTCGAGCAGCAGCGAGGTGGCCGTCTCGACGGGACGGTCCGCCTCCGTCACGCTGACGTTGACCCCCATCCCGATGACCGCGGCGGGACGCAGCTTCGAGCCCGCCGGCGGCTCGACTCGTTCGAGCAGGATGCCGCTGATCTTTCGTCCGTCGACGAGGACGTCGTTCGGCCATTTGATCCCGCCCGCCGCCACGCCCGCTTCGGCGATCGCGTCCGCGACGGCGAGCCCGGCGACCAGGGGCAGCCAGCTCCATCGCGTGAGTGGCACGTCAGGCCGGATCAGCGCTGACACCGCGATGCCCGACATCGGTGGCATGACGAACGTGCGGTCGAGACGCCCTCGGCCGGCCGCCTGGTGATCGGTGGTGACGACCGAACCCGACGGGGCGCCGGCACGCGCCGCCTCCGCCAACTCGGCGTTGGTACTCGGCGACTCGGCGGTGACGACCACGTGCTGCCAGCGGGTGGGCCGCAGTGCGGCCTCGAGTGCGGGGACGTCGAGTGGAGTGCGGGCCAGATCACAGGGACGCCGATGCGGTGAGGAAGACACGGTCTAAGGTAAGCCACATGACCGACGCAGCACCGGACGTCCAGCTCGAGGCGCATCCCGAGCTCCACACCACCGCGGGCAAGCTCGCCGATCACGAACGCCGCACGCACGAGGCCACCGTCGAGGTCGCCCAGCGCGCCGCCGAGAAGCAGCACGCCAAGGGGCGGCAGAGCGCCCGTGAACGGATCGAGCAGCTGCTCGACGAGGGCTCGTTCGTCGAGCTCGACGCCTTCGCACGCCACCGCGCCACCGCCTTCGGCCTCGCCGAGAACCGGCCGCTGGGTGACGGCGTCATCACCGGCTACGGCACGATCGACGGGCGCCAGGTGTGCGTCTTCAGCCAGGACTTCAGCATCTTCGGCGGCAGCCTCGGCGAGGTGTACGGCGAGAAGATCACCAAGGTCATGGACCTCGCGATCAAATCCGGCTGCCCCATCATCGGCATCAACGAAGGCGCCGGCGCCCGCATCCAGGAGGGCGTCGTCTCGCTCGGCCTCTACGGCGAGATCTTCCGCCGCAACGTCCACGCATCGGGCGTCATCCCGCAGATCAGCCTGATCATGGGGTCGAACGCCGGAGGGCATGTCTACTCCCCCGCCGTCACCGACTTCGTCGTCATGGTCGACCAGACCTCCAATATGTTCATCACCGGCCCGGACATCATCAAGACGGTCACCGGCGAGGACGTCACGATGGAGGAACTCGGCGGCGCTCGCACCCACAACACCAGGAGCGGCAACGCCCACTACATGGGCGCGGACGAGACCGACGCGATCGAGTACGTCAAGGCGCTACTCAGCTACCTCCCGCAGAACAACATGGAGGAACCCGAGGCCTACGACGAGGACATCGACCTCGAACCGCACGACGCGGACCTGGCACTCGACACGCTCATCCCCGATTCGGCCAACCAGCCGTACGACATCCGCACGGTCGTCGAGACCGTCCTGGACGACCAGGACTTCCTCGAGGTCCAGCCGATGTTCGCGCCGAACATCGTCATCGGCTTCGGGCGCGTCGAGGGCCGCAGCGTCGGCGTGGTGGCCAACCAGCCGATGCAGTTCGCCGGAACGCTCGACATCGACGCCTCGGAGAAGGCCGCCCGCTTCGTCCGCACGTGCGACGCCTTCAACATCCCGGTGTTGACGTTCGTCGACGTGCCGGGATTCCTCCCCGGTACGGACCAGGAGTGGAACGGCATCATCCGCCGCGGCGCGAAGCTCATCTACGCCTACGCCGAGGCCACCGTCCCACTGGTCACCGTCATCACGCGCAAGGCGTACGGCGGCGCCTACGACGTCATGGGCTCCAAGCACCTCGGCGCGGACGTCAACCTGGCGTGGCCGACCGCGCAGATCGCCGTCGTGGGTGCTCAGGGTGCCGTCAACATCCTCTACCGCCGCGACATCGCCGCCGCCGACGATCCGGATGCGCGTCGCTCCGAGCTCATGACCGAGTACGAGGACACGTTGTGCAACCCCTACGTGGCCGCGGAACGCGGTTACGTCGACGCGGTCATCCGTCCCAGCCACACCCGGGCCGAGGTCGCCAAGGCGCTGCGGCTGCTGCGCACCAAGCGGGAGACGCTTCCGCCCAAGAAGCACGGGAACATCCCGCTGTGAGCGAGGAGACGACCCCGGCCAAGCCGGTCCTGCGCGTCGTTCGGGGGGACCTCACCGAGGAGGAGCTCGCTGCCCTCGTGGCCGTCGTCGCTGCGCGCAACGCCGCTGCGGCGCATGCGGCGGACAGAAGGCCGGCGCGAGTTCGGTCCGAATGGGGACATCCCGCCCGGCAGCACCGCACCCCGTTGCGGGTCGGCCTCGGACAGTGGCGCCGTAGCGCCTGGTGACGATGCGGCTCGTTCTCGCCTCCGCGTCTCCGGCGCGCCTGTCGACGCTGCGGCGCGCCGGGATCGAGCCCGACGTCGTGGTGTCGGGCGTCGACGAGGACCAGGTCGTCGCGGCGACGCCCAGCGGACTCGCGAGCGAGTTGGCGCGCCTTAAGTGCGAGGCGGTGGCGGTCGATCATCGCGACCGCCTCGTCCTCGGCTGTGACTCCGTGCTCGAGTTCGACGGACAGATTCTCGGCAAACCTCACGATGCCGAGACGGCGCGCCAGCGCTGGCGCGCCATGCGCGGCAATGCCGGGGTGCTGCACACCGGCCATTGCCTGCGCCTCGGCGACGACGTCGTCCTTCGAGCAGCGGCCACGCGGGTGCATTTCGCCTACGTGACCGACGAGGAGATCGAGGCGTACGTCGCGACGGGTGAACCGCTCCAGGTCGCCGGCGCCTTCACCATCGACGGTCTCGGCGGCGCCTTCATCACCCGCGTCGAGGGCGACCATCACAACGTCATCGGACTCAGTTTGCCGTTGTTGCGCGAGATGGTGCAGGAGCTGGATATCGTGTGGCCCGATCTGTGGAACCGGCACGGGCACGAAGCGCACGGGTAACGGACCGGTCATCGAGGGGGCTTCATGAAGCGCAGCAGCTATCTCGCCGTCGGCGTGATGCTCCTCGCGTGGTCGGCGATGGCCGCGCCGGCAGCGGCGGAGGAGCCGCAGGACGCTGCACCGAGCGACATGATGCTGGTGCTCGACGCATCGGGTTCGATGGCGGACGCCGCAGGAGGCGGTGGCGGAACCCGCATCGATGCGGCCAAGCAGGCATTGACGTCCGTCATCGACGAACTCCCCGAGAACCAACGGGTCGGCTTCCGCGTCTTCGGCGCCAGCGACGTCGCGGGGACAGATCCCGCAGCGTGCACCGATTCCCAGCGCGTCGTCGACCTGGGCACCGACAACCGTGACGACCTCCGCGCGGCGGTCGAGGAGTACGCTCCGGTCGGTTGGACGCCCACGAGCCATGCGCTCCGCGAAGCGGCCGCGGACCTCGGCGACTCGGGCCGACGGTCGATCATCCTGGTGTCGGACGGCGAGCCCACGTGCGATCCCGATCCGTGCGAGGTGGCCGGTGAGATCGCGAGTTCCGGCGTCGACGTACGCGTGGATGTGGTCGGCCTCGACGTCTCCGGGGACGCCCGCGACACTTTGCGGTGCATCGCCGAGCGCGCCGGCGGGACCTACTACGACGCGAACGACGCCGAGTCCCTCACCCGCAGCCTCACCGTGACGTCGACCCGGGCCTCGCGGCCGTTCGACCTCGGCGGCACCCCGGTCGAGGGGACGACGGACCCGGCCGCCGCGCCCACCCTCACCCAGGGCCGATACCTCGACACGATCCCCGAAGACGAGGCCATCCATTGGAAGGTCGAACGCACCGTCCCGGGCAGCACCATCCACGTCGGTGCCGTTTTCCGCGGTACCGGCGGCTCCCTCGGCGATGCGGTGTCTGTCGCCGTGCTCGCCGAGGCCGAGTACGGCGAGAAGCAATGCAACGGTGCGTCGGCGTACGGCATCGGCCTCGGGGCCCGCAGCCCCATCAACTACGGCGCGACCTCGAGCTGGAAGAACACGCCCGACGACGTCTGCAACACCGCCAACGAGCTCACCATCCGTCTCAACCGCTCCGTCGGGCAAGACATCGGCGGTGCGCCGGTCGAGATCGCCGTGTACGAGGAGCCGCCGTTCATCGGGGGCCTGGACTCCGGGCCACCGGAGCCGCCGGCGTGGACGGCACTCGAACCCGGGAATGCCACCACCGGTGTCGTGCCCGGCACCAGCAACGTGAATGCCCCGATCGTCGATGACGGCACCTACGCGCTCGACATCAACCCGGGCGAGACACAGGTCATCGGAGTCCCGCTGGACTGGGGCGAGAGTCTGCAAGCCCAGTTGGACGCGCAGCTGACCGACGAGGTGCGCCGCGCGGCGGGCGCGGGGAGCGGCATCGAGGTCTCCATCGTCAACCCGATCCGTGCTGAGAACTCCATCTCGTTCTGGGCGAACGAACCGGACGACTGGAGCACGGGTGCCTTGGCCAACACTCGTGAGAACGGGCCGTTCCGTACGGGGGCCCAGTCCTACCCCGTCCACCCGTCCCAGCGCACCGTGACGTCCGTGGGCGAGAAGGGGGCGCAGCTCGCCGGCGTGCATTACGTGCAGGTCGTCTACAACGTCCGCGGCGACGACGCCAACCTCCCCTACACGCTGACGTTGAAGCGGACGACCACGGCCGACGGTGCGGCCCCCGGCTACGAGGACGTCTCAGAGCTCGTCGCGCCGTCCGCCGACTTCCGTCTCGCGGCAGCGGCCGACGCGAACGCGACGCAGCGCGACGGCGGCGGTGAGGGTGACAACGCGGCGGCGACGGCTGAGGAGCCTTCCGACGGCTCTCCCTGGCTGGCCGTGACGATCGCCGGGGTCCTCGTCATCGCGGCGGCGGTCGTCGTCGGGGCGATCGTGGTGCGCCGACGTCAGCGCGTCGGCTGATCCTCACTCGACCGGCAGCCCGAGTCCGCGGGCGATGAGCATCCGCTGCACCTCACTCGTGCCCTCGCCGATCTCGAGGATCTTGGCGTCCCGGTAGAACCGGGCGACGGGATACTCCTCCATGAATCCGTAGCCGCCGAACACCTGCGTGGCGATGCGCGTGGCGGTGACGGCGGCCTCCGAGGTGTAGAGCTTGGCGATGGCCGCCGCCTGCTTGAACTCCGCGCCGGTGCGCCCGGCGTCCTTCATCGCGGCGGCCTGGTAGGTCAGCGCCCTTCCGGCGCGCGCCATCACGGCGAGATCGGCGATCTGGAAGGCGACACCCTGCCGGCTTCCGATCGGTCGCCCGAAGGTCTCTCGCTCCCCTGCGTACTCGGTGCAGAGCTCGAGGCAGCCCTCGATGAGTCCGACGGCCAGTGCGGCGATCGCGACGCGGCCGTCGTCGAGCGTCGCGAGGAACTGCGCGTATCCACGTCCACGCTCGCCGAGGAGATGATCGGCCGGAACGCGGGCATCGGTGAAGGTCAGTGGATGCGTGTCGCTGATGTGCCATCCGAGCTTGTCGTAGGCCGGTTCGGCGACGAAACCCGGCGTCCCCGACGGCACGATGATGGCGGAGATCTCGGGGCTGCCGTCCTGCTTCGTCCCCGTGCGCGCAGTGACGGTGACCAGAGACGTGAGCTCGCTGCCGGAGTTGGTGATGAACTGCTTGGCTCCGTTGATCACCCAGCTGTCGCCGTCGAGTTCAGCACGCGTGCGGGTCGCGCCGGCGTCCGATCCCGCTCCCGGTTCGGTCAGACCGAAGCCGGCCAGCGCTCGCCCCGCGACGAGGTCGGGCAGCCAGCGCTGCCGTTGTTCCTCACTTCCGAAGGTGGCGATGGGATTGATTCCGAGGCCGACCGCGGCTTCCAGGGTGATGCCCAGGGACTGGTCGACGCGGCCGAGTTCCTCGATCGCCACGCACAGGCTCGTGAAATCGGCTCCCGCTCCCCCGTACTCCGGGGAGGCGGTCAAGCCGAACAGTCCCAGATCGCCCATCGCGCGCACGGCATCGACCGGGAAGTGGTGCGCTTTGTCCCATTCGGCGACGTACGGGGCGATGTGCTCGCCGGCGAAGTCGCGGACCACCTGCCGAAAGTCCTCGTGTTCGCGGGACAGCTCGAAATCCATGTGCCGAGGTTAACACTCGTTAACTTGGATGTTCATCCGAATCGACTCGGATCGACAGACAACATCGCATTCGTCTCCTACCTTGCTTGCTGATCTATTGGTTCACCACTGAGGGAGACAGCGTGTCCACACCGACACCTCCGATGCACGACAACCCCAAGGCCGCCGCAAAGGCCGCCAAGGCCTACGCGAAGGCGACCCGCCCCTGGTACAAGAAGAAGCGTTTCATCGTTCCCGTCGCACTCATCGCGCTCCTCGTACTCGTCGCAGCGCTCAGCGGCGGCGAGGAGACCACGGCGGCAGCGGACGACACGGACACGACCAGCGAGTCCAACGAGGCGGCGAAGGGCAACGACGACTCGACGGCGGAGGTGGGCTCCAAGGACGCGCCTGCACCGGTGGGAACTCCCGTGCGGAACAAGAGCGCGCAGTACACCGTGGACTCCGTCGAGGTGCGCGACTCACTGGGCGATTTCGGCAATCCCCCCGCCGGGAAGTACGTCGTGGTCACGTTGTCGATCGAGAACGTCAAGGACGAGACAATTCAGATGAGCATGGAGGACTTCGTCCTCGAGGTCGATGGCACAGAGATCGCGACATCTTCGGAGGCGTGGATGCTCGACACCGCGATCAGCTACGAGGACATCAGTCCCGGCCTCACGAAACAGGGAACCATCGTCTTCGACGTCAAGCCGGAGCTCGCCGGTCAAGGCGTGATCAAGGCGCAGGCGTTCATCTCGATGGACGAGCCGGTCTACCTGTCCTTGCAGTGACGACGCGCGAGGGGCGACGGGCGTTCGCGCGCCCGCCGCCCCTCGTTATGTGAGACCTGGGACACGGCGCGCCCGTCCGACGCCCTAGACTCGCTCTGCAGCCCGCGCTGCTGTGTCGACGACAAGGAGTTCACGTGACGACGCCGTTGAAGAAGGTACTGATCGCCAACCGCGGTGAGATCGCCGTCCGGGTGATCCGCGCTGCGAAGGACGCCGGAATCGGCAGCGTAGCGGTCTACGCCGAGCCCGACCGCGACGCGCTCTTCGTCCGCCTCGCGGACGAGGCGTATTCCCTCGAAGGCGCCACGCCCGCGGATTCGTACCTCTCCATCGAGAAGATCATCGCGGTCGCCAAGCGCAGCGGGGCGGACAGCGTGCATCCGGGTTACGGGTTCCTCGCCGAGAACGCCGACTTCGCGCAAGCCGTCATCGACGCGGGGTTGATCTGGATCGGTCCCCCGCCGGCCGCGATCGACGCCCTCGGCGACAAGGCCAAGGCCAAGCAGATCGCGCAGAAGGCCGACGCACCCCTGGCCCCCGGCACGAAGGACCCGGTCAAGGACGCCGAGGAGGTCGTCGCCTTCGCCGACGAGGTCGGACTCCCGATCGCCATCAAGGCGGTCTTCGGCGGTGGTGGCCGCGGCCTCAAGGTCGCGCGCACACGTGAGGAGATCCCCGACGCCTACGAATCGGCCGTCCGTGAGGCGGTCGCGGCGTTCGGACGCGGCGAGTGCCTCGTCGAGAAGTTCCTGGACAAGCCGCGCCACGTCGAGACTCAGTGTCTCGCCGACGCCCATGGCAACGTGGTCGTCGTCTCGACGCGTGACTGCTCGCTGCAGCGCCGCCATCAGAAGCTCGTCGAGGAGGCTCCGGCCCCGTTCCTGAGCGAGGAGCAGCTCGAGCGCCTCTACTCCTCGTCCAAGGCCATCTTGAAGGAAGCCGGCTACGTCGGCGCCGGGACGTGCGAGTTCCTCGTCGCGGCCGACGGCACGATCAGCTTCCTCGAGGTCAACACGCGTCTGCAGGTGGAGCATCCGGTCTCCGAGGAGGTCACCGGTCTCGACCTGGTGCGAGAGATGTTCCGCATCGCCGCGGGCGAAGAGCTCGGTTACGACGACCCGGAGATCCGCGGTCACTCCATCGAGTTCCGTATCAACGCCGAGGACGGTGGCCGCAACTTCCTGCCGGCCCCCGGAACGCTCACTGCGTGGGAGCCCCCGTCTGGCCCCGGTGTGCGCGTCGATTCGGGCTACGTCGTCGGCGAGACGATCCCGGGTTCGTTCGACTCCCTGGTGGCCAAACTCATCGTCACCGGCGCTACCCGCGAGCAGGCCATCGAACGCTCGCGCCGAGCGCTGGACGAGTTCGTGGTCGACGGTATGCCCACGGTCATCCCGTTCCATCAGAGCGTGCTGCACGACCCCGCTTACACGGCGGAGAACGGTTCGTTCGACGTCTACACGACGTGGATCGAGACCGACTACGACAACCAGCTCGAGCCCTACGCCGGGCCTGCGGCGGCCGCCGACGAGGCGGCCGATCGTGAGCGCGTCGTGGTCGAGGTGGGCGGTAAGCGCGTCGAGGTCGTGCTGCCCGGCGGCCTGGGGGCATCGGCCGCGGCCGCCGGTGGCGGTCAGAAGAAGGCCAAGCGCAAGGCCGGTGGTTCCGCGGCTGCCGCCGTGAGCGGTGACTCGCTCACGTCGCCCATGCAGGGCACGGTCGTCAAGCTCGTGGTCGAGGACGGCCAGGAGGTGGCTGAGGGCGACCTCATCCTCGTGATCGAGGCGATGAAGATGGAACAGCCCATCAACGCCCACAAGTCCGGCACGGTCGGCAGCCTTGCGGCCGAGGTCGGTGCCACGTTGGGTGCCGGCGCCGTGATCTGCGAGATCAAGGACGCCTGAGCGCAGCTCAGTGATGACGAAGGGCCGCTCCCCCGTGGGGAGCGGCCCTTCGCCGTCAATCGCTTCGGCTCAGAACCCGAACCAGTCCGACTTCAGCCCGAAGACCGAGCGGGCTGCGTTACCGCTGATCTGCACCGATCCCCGCGAGCCGTCGAGGTGGATGTCCCAGGCGCGACCGCCCATCGACCCGTTGCCGCTCCGGCGCGTGATCCGGACCTTCTCCAGAGTGCCGATCTGCGGGTACGACGACTGGATACGCGACGCGGCGACCTCTTGTGTCCAGGCGTGGTTGTTGTTGCCTGGCGTGTCGTCCCACGGATCGTTGACCGCGCGCAGGTACGGGTGAGCACCGAGGTTGGCGGTCTGGTTCGTGAAGCCACCCGAGGAGCTCGAGAACTGCGTGAACGCCGCCCTGCCGTTGTGGGTGACGATCTGGCCTGCGGTGGCGTCGATCGCCTGATTGGACCCGCTGTGCTCGGCATTCGCACCGCCGTAGACCTGGCACGCCGTGGTGTCGCAGACGTCGAAGTAGTGCGTCGGGCGCATGGTGGAGACGGCGTAGCTGCGCGCCGCGAGCGCTTGAGCCTTGACGGCCTCCTGCGGCCACGTCGGCGGCATCTCGCGCGGCACCACGCCGCGCACGTAGTCCTCCAACGCGACGACGTTGACCGTGACGCGCTGCGTCGAGCCCGCGCTCGGCACGGCCGACCGCAGGATGCCCCGGTACCGCACCTGCGACCCGTTCGGCAGGATCAACGTATTCGTGGCACCACCGGGAACGTCGAACTCGCCATTGCCGCGCCAACCGACACCGTGGTTGTACCAGGTGCCTCGGTGCAGATACTGCAGCTTGGAGCTTGTCGCGTCGCCCCCGACGTAGGTGATGCGCCACCGTTCCACCGTGCGACCGCTCACCGAGGTGGGAAGCCGCTCGCTGCGGCCGGCCGCGTTACGGAAGGTGATGTCGCCTCGGGCGAGGATCGTCAGATCAGGCGAGGTCGCCGCCGTGATCTGCACGCGGATGTTCGTCCAGTACGTACCGATCGACGTGCCGGAGTAGTAGTGCCCGAGGATCTCCCGGTAGCTCTTGCCGGCGCGGGCACCGCCGAGCGCACCGAACTGGCTCATGCCGATGCCGTGGCCGTAGCCATGCCCCTTCACGGTGAGACTGCCGTTGCGGACGTATCCCACGTTCGTCGAGCTGCTCGTGTCGGTGGCGGTCACGAACCTCAGCGGTGTGGGATGCCAGTCCGTGATACCAGTCCCTGCTGGGTCCATAGCTACGACTCGGGCGTAGTACGTGGTTCCGGGGCGTAGTCCAGTCATTACCCGGGATGTTTGGTGCCCGCCGACGTCGTAACAGTTTCCGCCGCATGTGCTGGGACGGTCAGGGGACGTCGACAGATACACGCGATAGCGAGCAGCCCCGGCGTAGGGACTCCAACTCAACGTGGTCTGATCGGCCCGGACAGCGCTGAACGTAAGGCCTCGAATCAATGTGGGGGTTGCCACTGACACCGCAGCGTCCGACCAAGCGGTGATACCCCGCCCTTGGGAGTCCATGGCCACGACGCGTACGTAGTACGTCGTCCCGAACTTTAGACCGGTGACCGATCGCGTGAGCTCAGTGCCGCGAGTGTCGTAGCACGACGTTCCACACGTCGTCGGCTTCTCAGCCGTGGTCGACACGTACAGGCGATACCGAGCGGCCCCGTCCACAGGGTTCCATCGAAGAGAAATCCTGTCGGCAAGGGCGCTTTCAGCGCGGAGCCCTCCAACAACCGATGCATGCCGGGGCGTCACGATCTTCAAGGCTTCAGGATGCCATTCGGTGATTCCATTGCCGGCCTTGTCCATCGCGACGACCCTTGCATAGTAGGTCGTACCGGGTTCGAGCCCTGTCACCCGGCGCTCAAGTTCGGTTGATGCTGTATCGAAACACGAGCTACCGCACGAGGTCGGCAGACTCGCTGATTTCGATAGGTGTACTCGGTAGCGCGCTGCTCCCGCGGTCGAATTCCAGCGAAAGGTAGCCCCATCGGCCGTCACGGCTTCTGAGCGGAGTCCTTGCACGACCGTTGAAGACTCAGTGGGCGTCTTGAAGGAGACCGCCCCAGGTTGCCATCCGCTCAGTGCATTTCCCGAAGCGTCGAGAGCGACAACTCGCGCGTAGTAGGTGGTGCCGCTACGCAAGTTCGCAACGCTATGTCGATTGCTTCCCGGCGACGCGTCATAACATGAGCTCGCGCATACGATCGGAAAGTCCGGCGATGTCGAGACGTACAAGCGGTATCGCGCAGCTCCCGTGAGAGGGCTCCATCCGAGCGTTACGCGATCCGACTGAAGTGACTCAATGCGAGGGCCGGAGACGAGCGGTAACGTCTTCACGGCCAAAGCAGTTTCGTGCCAATCCGTGAGCGCAACTCCAGCGGCGTTGATCGCGACGACACGGGCGTAGTACGTAGTGCCGGCATCGAGACCATCGAAGTTTCGATTGAGCTGGCTCCCCGAGACGTCGTAGCAATGGCCAGTCGCGCACGTGACAGGACGATCAGGGGACGTCGAAACGTACATCCGGTAACGCGCGGCACCCGAAACAGAATTCCACCGGATATTCACCCGGTCGGATTGCAGGTCCGCGAACGCCAGCCCACTCACGACAGGCATCGTCTTCGCACTCAGCGGTGTCTCGTGCCAGTCGGTAAGAGCTTGGCCATTCGCGTCCATGGCGACGACGCGAGCGTAGTACGTGGTTCCGGGCTGGAGACCTTCGAATGTCCGGCTGAGGTGATCACCGGCAACGTCGTAGCAACCTCCCCTGGCGCACGTCTCCGGCCGGGCTGCAGACGTGGAGAAGAAGAGGCGGTAGCGCGCGGCGCCAGCATGCGCGTTCCAGCGCAGCGTGAGCGCGCCCGACTGGGCGTCCTCTGCGCGTAGACCCCGCACTACTGGCTTCGGTTCGGCTGCGGGCGGGTTCGAGTAGAACATCAGCTGGTCGACCTCGTACCGCAGGCCGTTGGGGGCGTCGAGCCAGGCGATGCCGAAGCGTCCCGGGCAGGCGGTCGCCTTCCAGTTGCGGTGGCCGCTGACGGTGAAGTTCGTCTGCCCATTGAACGTCACGCGGGAGAGCGCCGTGAGCCCGAACTGCTGAAGACGCCACGCCACGAGCCGCACCGTCGTGCTCCGCAGCGTCGCCCACTCCCCCGAACGGATGTCGGCGGTCTCGAAGTTGCCCATCATCGAGATGCCAGTCGTGTTGTCGTTGACGACACCCACGCCGGCATGAGCGCCACGCCGGTGCTGGGTGATGCTGCCCGCGCGGCCCTCGAAGATCTGCCCGTACTTGTCGACGAGGAAGTTGTAGCCGATGTCGCACCAGCCCTGACGCACGATGTGGTCGGTCTGGTACGCCCGCACGATCGCGGCGGACTCGCCCTTGGAGTAGTTGTTCGCACCCGCGGTGTGGTGGATCACGATGCCGCGCATCGACCCGCGGGTGGCGTCGCACGACGTGCCCGATCCGGCCCCCCAGCCGGCGCGGGAGATGATCGGCGGACGGCTGACGGTCGCTGTTTCGACGGCCTCAGCGTCCATCCCCTTGAGGTAGACGGCCGGCGTGTCGACGGTTTCCGGGCCGGGATCGATCGTGGTGATCTCCACACCGGGCAGCGGCCCCTGAGCCGACGACGCCTGCACGGCGATACCGTCCGCGGTCTCGGTCCACAGCGGATCGGTCGACGACGGCACTTCCTCGTAGTCGGAGACCTCGAGCTCGTGCCACTCGCCCCACGTCCCGCCGACGCGCACGCGGACCTTGACCTCGATATCGGTCAATGCCGGGTCAGCTGTCCAGTTGACGCCCGCCATCCGGAACGGCTTGAGGTCGGTCTGCTCGATGATCGGGTCAACCGCAGCGGCCGACAGCTGTTCTGCTTCAGCAGGAGCCCGGGTCTGCTCGACGGTCACGAGGTCGGAGATCGTCTCGTCCGACGTCTCGACCGGCGCGGGAGCCTCCAGGACGGTGGCCTCGGCAGGCGGCGGCGTCGTCGGCACCGACTCCTGCTCCTGTTGCGTGGGAGCGGGGTCCGAGGGAGGGGCAGCGGGCGGCTCCGAACGCTCGACCTGAGCGGTGCCGGGCGCGGGAGTAGGGGCAGGAACCTGTGGTTCCGCTGCCGTGGGCTGGACGCAGGTCAAGAGCAGCGCGGATGCCGTCGCCGCGACGAGTGCGCCGGAGCGCACCATCCTAGGCCGTGAATGCATGGGGGAAGTCCATTCGTGTGACGCCTGTGACGGATGTGAATCCTGATGTCAAGGAGGATTATTGCCTCACGAACGGCCTTCGCGCCAGCCCGCGCCGGTGACCTGCGAAACCACACGCGTGTGGTTTCGTTCGACGCGCCGAAACTGATCAGAGCAGACGATGCAACCGGCGCGCAGCTTCGGCGACCGAACCCGACATGGACGGGTACACCGTGAACGCCTCGGCCACGTGGTCCGCCGTCAACTGTGCGGAGACCGCCAGCGACACCGGGTGGATCAACTCGCTGGCGCGCGGACCGACGACCACGCCACCCACGACCGTCCCGGTACCCTGCCGTGCGAACAGCTTCACGAAACCGTCGTGCACACCCTGCATCTTCGCGCGCGGATTCGCGGCCAGTGGGAGGATCGTGGTGTCGACGAGCATCCCCCGCTCCTCGATCTGCTTCTGCGAGATGCCCACCGCCGCGATCTCCGGCGACGTGAAGATGTTGCTCGAGACATGAGCGAGCCGCAGCGGATTGACGGTGTCGCCGAGCAGGTGCGCCATCGCGATCCGCCCCTGCTGCGCGGCGACCGAGGCCAGCATCAGCACGCCCGTGCAGTCGCCGGCCGCGTAGATGCCGGGAACGGACGTTCTCGAGACCTTGTCGACGTGGACGAAGCCGCCGTCGTCGAGCCCGACCCCGGCGGCCTCGAGCCCGAGATCGGCGGTGTTGGGGATCGAACCGAGCGCGAGGAGACAGTGGGACCCCTCGAGCGTGCGTCCGTCGGTGAGAGTGACCGTCACGCGGTCACCCTCACGCGCCACGGCAGCCATCCGGGAGTTGCCCATGACGGTCATCCCGCGGCGCGTGAACACGTTCTCGATGAGGTTGGCGGCGTCCGGATCCTCGCCGGGGAGCACGCGATCGCGGCTGGACACGAGGGTCACCTGCGCGCCGAGGCCCGTATACGCGCTCGCGAACTCCGCACCCGTGACACCGGACCCCACGACGATCATGTGCTCGGGGATCTCCTGCAGGCCGTAGACCTGCTCCCAGGTCAGAATGCGCTCGCCGTCGGGACGAGCATCCTCGCTCACCCGCGGATGCGCCCCCGTCGCGAGCAGGATCCCGTCGGCGTCGAGCGTCTCCTCACCCTCGGGCGTGGTGATCACCACGCGACCGGGCGCCTCGACCCGTCCTTCGCCCCTGAGCACTCGGCAGCCCGCCGACACCAGCCGCTCCTCGATGTCGTGCGACTGGGCGGCAGCGAGCCGCAGGACGCGCGCGTTCACGCTCGCGAGGTCGGCGCGGACCGTCGACGGAACCTCGACGCCGAGCTCCGCGGCGGAGCCGACCTCGGTGAGCAGATCAGACGTGGCGATCAGCGTCTTGCTGGGCACGCAGTCGGTGAGAACCGTCGATCCCCCGACCCCGTCGCGCTCGACCAGCGTCACCTCCGCACCGAGTCGCCGGGCGACCAGTGCCGCCTCGTATCCGCCGGGTCCGCCTCCGATGATCGCCACATGAGTCACGGGGTCATTCTTCCGCAGACCCGGTGGGGAGGGCCAATCGTGTCAGGCGGTGTACGCGTCGAGGTGTTCGGTGAGTTCGGTGAACACCGCCCCGTTGAGCGCGAACGCCAGCCGCACCTCCTCGACCACGCGCTGCTGCTCGTCGCTGCTGAGCGGCAGCGCGTCGAGCCGGGCCCGGTAGGCGTCCTTGTACGGCTTGGGCTTGTCGATGAGGTCGAACTCGTAGAACGTCAGGCCGCTGTCCCCGCGACCGATGTCGTAGGTACGACCGAGGATGCGCCCGATGGCCTGGCCCCCGCTGAGGTCGCCCAGATACCGCGTGTAGTGGTGAGCGATGTAGAGCACCGCGTCGGTCTCGATCTCCCGAAGGTGCGCCACATAGCCGGCGACGGCGGGCGACAAGGAATCCGAGGGCGTGCACCCCGACCGAGCCGACCAGTACCGCAGGTCCGCGTCGAGCGAGGCGAGCCGATCGAGTCGCGCGTCGATGAGGCCCCCGACGACCGGGTGGGAGGACAGCGCGCGACCGACCTCCTCCAACGCGGCGTAGACGGGCCGCAGCGCAGCCAAGTAGGCGGTGTAACCCGCAGCGTTGATCCGGCCGTCGAGCATCGTGGTCATGAAGTCCGAGCTCTCGGCCTCGCGGTGCTCGATGGCCGAGCCGTCGCGCATGAGGACCGACAACGGCGGGGTCGCCGTGGGGTGAACGGTGGCGGGCATCAGCGGTTCCTTTCGGGGGTGGGACGACGGTCCGGAACGACGAGCAGGGAACCGTCGGGGCCGGTGAGGAGCGCGATATCGATACCGTAGACGGTTCGCACACGCTCGGGGGTGAGGACGTCGCGGGGCCGCCCCTGTGCGGCGACCCTTCCGCGGTCGAGCATCACGATGCGTGAAGCGTAGGCCGCAGCCAGGGACAAGTCGTGGAGCACCACGATGACGGTCCGGCCCGCCCGGGCGTCCTCCGCGGCGCACCGCAGCACGTCCTCTTGATGCCGCAGGTCCAGAGCCGCTGTCGGCTCGTCGAGCAGCAGGATCGGCGTGTCCTGAGCGAGCACCCGGGCCAAGGAGACCCGCGCCCGCTCGCCTCCGGACAGGACGAGATACGAACGGTCACGCAGGTGAGCGACGTCGGCGCGGCGCACGGCGTGATCGATCACGGCTGCGTCCCGCTGCGAGTCGGCCGGCCAGGGACTGCGACCCATCGCGATGATCTCGTCCACGGTGTAGCCGAAGCTCACCGCATGGGACTGCAGCAGGACGGAGCGGCGCTGCGCGAGCTCACGCGGTCGCCACTGCGCTACCTCGCGTCCCTCGAGTTCGACGCGGCCGTGGTCGGGGTGGACGTCGCCGGCGAGCACGCCGACGAGTGTTGATTTCCCTGCGCCGTTCGGCCCGACGATCGCGAGCATCTCACCTGCAGGAACGTCCAGATCCACACCATCGAGCAGACGTCGCTCGCCACGGCGCACGACGAGGTCTCGGACCCGGTACACGACGTCGCTCATCCCCACCCCCCCGCGCGCGAGCGGGCCTGGCGGATCAGGACGAAGAAGAACGGTCCCCCGATGAGCGCAGTGATCATGCCGATGGGCAGATCGGCTCCCGCGACGGCCGTACGCGCGAGCAGGTCGCACCACACCAGCAGCGCCGCGCCGGCGATGACGCTGGCGACCAACAGCCCCCGATGGCTGGGGCCGAGCAGCATCCGCATGCTGTGCGGAACCACGAGGCCGACGAAGGAGATGATGCCGGCGAAGGCGACGGCGGCCGCCGTCAGGAGCGCGACGAGCGCGATCGAACCGATCCGCAGCGCCTCGACGCGCACACCCAGGTGCGACGCAGAGCGCTCGCCGAGACTGAGCAGGTCGTAGCGACGGGCGAGCGCGAGGGCGATCAACGTCGTGGGCACCACGATGACGGCCACCACGGCGACTTCCTGCCAGCGCGCACCGTTGAGACTCCCCAACTGCCAGAAGACGATCTGTTCGCGGGACGCGGTGTCGCCCATGAACATGACCAGCGCGATACCCGCCCCGGCGAACGCGTTGACGGCGATACCGGTGAGAAGCAGCGTCACGACCTCGGTGCGCCCGTTCGCTCGCGCCGTGACGTACACCAGGACCGTGGCGACGAAGCCGCTGACGAAGGCTGCGACCGCGACGCTCGCACCGCCCGCAACGCTGATCCCCGAGACGATGGCTGCGGCCGCGCCGAGCGCCGCTCCCGAGGACACGCCGACCACGCCGGGCTCGGCGAGCGGGTTGCCGAAGATCGCCTGCATCACCGCTCCGCCCACGGCGAGCGCCGCCCCCACGAGCGCACTGAGCGCTACCCGCGGAAACCGGATCTGCTCCAGCGTCATCGCGATGACCTCGTCGCTCGGCATCCAGTCGCTGGCGATACCGAGCCGCGCCAGAGTTGCTCCGAGCACATCGGTCGTACTGACCGGAAGCTGGCCGACGCGCGCGGACACGACGAGGCCGAGAAGCAGCACCCCGATCAGCGTCGCGACGACGGCGAGCCGTTTCATGCGTCGCCTGCGTCCGGCTCGGCGTACAGGGCGCGGGCCAAGGCGTCGATGACCTGGGCAGAACGTGGGCCGAAGGACAGCACGTCCGCGTCGGCCATGTCGATGATGCGCCGCTGACGTCCCGCTGTGGTCGCTGCGATGGCTGGTTTGGAGTCGATGAGGCCGTCGACGCCGCCGGCCGACTCGAGGCCGTGGGTCATCACGAGAATCACGTCCGGGTCGGCCGCCACGAGCGCCTCGTCGGTCAACGGCGTGTACTCCCCCCACCCGTTCTCGGTCCCGATGTCGCGGCCTCCGAGGCGCGTGATGAGGTCGTCGGCACCCGAACCGGGACCGAACAGGTAGTAGATCCCCGCATCCCCGCGGATGTACAGGAAGGCCATCGTGAGGGGTCGTTCCGGGGCGAAACGCTCGGCGACGGTCGTGGTGACGCGCTCGACCTCCTGCTGGATGCGCTGCGCCAGCGCCTCGCCCTGCTGCGGCGCCCCCAGAGCCTCGCCCACGGAGCGCGCCAGCATGGCGGCGCCCGCGACGGATGCGTCCCGCTCCACGAACACCACCGGTACTCCGGCGGAGCGCAGCTGTTCGACGACGTCGCGCGGACCCACCGAGCCGTCGGTGACGATGACGCTCGGCCGCAGCGCCATCACCGCTTCGGCGTTGATGGCATGTCCCCCGCTCGTCACGACCGCGACGTCCTCGATGCCCGCGAACCCTGCCGCTTGATCGCGCCCCACGAGTCGATCGCCCAGCCCGAGTCCCCAGACCGTCGCCGCGATCGACCCGGACATGTCGAATGCCACGATCCGAGAGACGTCGTCGACGGTGACCTCGCGGGTGGCGCCGCCGCGCTCGAACGACGTCACCGTGACCGGGAGCGACGGTCGGGCCGCGTCGGCCACCGGAACCACCGACCGGTCGCCCAGCACGGCGGTGGCAGGACCCTCGAGCGCGCGGGGATCGGCCGCCGGGACGACGTCCTCGAGCGGGGTCCGTTCCCCCGCGCCATCGCCGGGATCCGTCCCGCCGCCTGGCGCCGCGCACCCCACCAGTGCCAACGCCGCGGTGACGATGACGGTCGCCGCGCGTCTCCGCCGCGCGACGGCACCGCGGCAGGGGCTCGAGGGACGTGAAGCCACGGAACGCACTCCTTCAGTAAGGTCACCCTTGGCTAGGTGAGCCTAAGTAAAGCAGACCTAAGTACCGAACCGTGCGTCGGCTCGCTCACATCGTGGACCGCACACACCGGAGGGTCCTGTCGTAGGGTGGGCCGGTGAACGCCTACGACCGCGCCCGTGAAGCCGCCGACGTCCTGCGTGAGAAGACCGGGAACGTCGATCACACGATCGCCCTCGTCATGGGCTCCGGATGGTTGCCCGCCGCGGACGCCCTCGGGGAGCCCGCCACCGAGTTCCCGGCCGCCGAACTGCCCCACTTCATCGCACCGGCCGTCGAGGGTCATGGCGGCACCATCCGGTCGGTGCCGGTCGGAGGCACGCATGCGCTCGTGTTCCTCGGCCGCACGCACTTCTATGAGGGCAGGGGCGTCGAGGCGGTCGTGCATGGGGTCCGTACGGCCGCCGCGGCAGGTGCCCAAACGATGGTTCTGACGAACGGCTGCGGAGGACTCGACCCGTCGTGGACCCCTGGCACGCCAGTGCTCATCCGCGACCACATCAACCTCACCGCCACCTCGCCGATCGTCGGCGCCAACTTCATCGACCTGACCGACCTCTACACCCCGCGCCTGCGCGAACTCGTCCGCGAAGTCGATCCTTCGCTGGACGAAGGCGTCTACGTCCAGGTACCGGGGCCCCACTACGAGACACCGGCCGAGATCGGCATGGTCCGGGCGATCGGCGGGTCCCTCGTCGGGATGTCCACCGTCTTGGAGGCCATCGCCGCCCGCGAGGCCGGCATGGACGTCCTCGGCATCAGCCTCGTGACCAACCTCGCGGCCGGCATCGGCGGGCAACCCCTCGACCACGCCGAGGTGCTCGAGGCCGGCCGCTCCTCAGCGGCCCGGATGGGTGCGCTGCTCGCCGAGGTCTTGCCGCGGATCGGAGGACGCGCCGCGTGACCTCGCCAGACGTCTTCGACCAGGCTCGCGCCTGGATCACCCAGGATCCGGACCCCGACACGGCATCGCACCTGCGTCAGCTGGTCGAACGCCGTGACCGTGCCGCGCTCGAGCGGCTGTTCGCGGGGCGTCTGGCGTTCGGCACGGCAGGGCTCCGGGGCGAGCTCGGGCCCGGGCCGTTGCGGATGAACCGCGTCGTCGTCATGCAGGCGGCTCGCGGCGTCGCCGACTACCTCCTGGCGCAGGAGGACGCTCCGTCGGTCGTCGTCGGCTTCGACGCACGCCACCAGTCGCACCGCTTCGCTCGCGACACCGCCGAGGTGCTGGCGGGAGCCGGACTGGAGGTGACGCTGCTCCCCCGGGCGCTGCCCACCCCGGTGCTCGCATTCGCCATCAGTCACCTGGGTTGCAGCGCGGGCATCATGGTGACGGCATCGCACAATCCGCCGCGCGACAACGGCTACAAGGTCTACCTGGGCGACACGAGCCAGATCACCGCGCCCGTCGATGAGCACATCGCCGCTCGCATCGCGGCGGTGGGGCCCGTGGACACCCTGCCGCGCTCGGAGGCGTTCGTCGTCGCCGGTGACGACCTCGTCGACGCCTACGTCGAGCGCGTTGTCGAACTCGTCGACACGGGTGAACGTCGCGATCTCGACGTCGTCTACACGCCGTTGCACGGCGTGGGCCACGAGGTGCTGAGCCAGGCGGTCGCGCAGGCAGGCTTCGACGGTCTGCGGGTGGTGGCGGCTCAGGCCCAACCCGACCCCGACTTCCCCACCGTCGCCTTCCCGAATCCGGAAGAACCCGGAGCCATGGACCTCGCGCTCGCCGAAGCCGAGGCCGTCGGAGCCGAACTCGTCATCGCGAACGACCCGGACGCGGACCGGTGCGCCGTCGGCGTGCGAGAGGCTTCCGGCGGGTACCGGATGCTCACCGGCGACGAACTCGGGGCTCTGCTCGCCGATGCACGACTGCGCGCGGGAGTCACCGGCACCTATGCCGCGTCGATCGTCTCCTCCGATCTGGTGGGACGCCTCGCCACCGCCCGGCAACAACGATGGGAACAGACGCTCACGGGGTTCAAGTGGATCGGCAAGGTGCCGGGGCTCGCGTTCGGCTACGAGGAAGCGCTGGGGTACTGCGTGGCTCCGCAGATCGCACGCGATAAGGACGGCATCAGCGCCGCCCTGGTCGTGCTGGACCTCGCGTCCCGGCTGCGCGCGGAGGGCTCGGACCTGCTCGGCCGACTGGAGCAGATCTACGCCGAGCACGGGTGGCATGCCACCGGCCAGGTGGCGGTGCGCGTCCGCGACATCTCGGAGCTCGCTGCGCTCATGGAGCGTATCCGCGCCACGCCGCCGCGTGAACTCGGTGGCCGAACCGTGGAGACCATGGACGATCTCGCCGACGGCTACGCGGGCCTCCCGCCCACCGACGGCATCCGGCTCGGCCTCGCGGGCGGCGCTCGGGTCATCATCCGGCCGTCGGGCACCGAGCCGAAGCTCAAGTGCTACCTGCAGATCGTCGTGGCCTGGGACGGCTCGGCGGACACGACGCGCGCGCACGCCGAGACCGAACTGGCCCGACTCTTCGAGGACGTACGCGAGCTCGTCGCGTCCTGATCAGAGCAACGTCGTGGCGGCGTGGATGAGAACGCCCACCAGTCCGCCGACCACCGTCCCGTTGATCCGGATGAACTGCAGATCGCGCCCTACGAGCAACTCGATCCGGCGCGCGGTGTCGCGGCCGTCCCAGCGGTCGACGGTCGCGGAGATCACCGTCGCGATCTCGGCGCCGTAGCGCTCGACGATCGCCCCGGACGCGTCGCGCGCCACCCGGTCGACCCGCTCGCGCAGGGCGGCATCGTGCTGCAGTCGATGCGCGAAATGCCGGACCTCCTGCTGGAACCGCCGGCGCAGGAGGCCGTCGCGATCGCGGAGGGCGCTGAGGACGGCGAGCCGCAAGGTGTCCCATAGGCGGACGGCCGTCGCGAGAGTCTTGGGCTGCGTGAGCAGCCGCTGCTTGAGGCGTTCGGCCGCGGCAGCGGTCTCCGGATCGTGCTGGAGGTCCTCGGCCACCTCGGCGAGCCACTGATCCAGCGCCTGACGCGCACTGCTCTGGGGATCGATGCGGATGTCGTCGACCCACGAGCGCGCCTCCCGCACCAGCCGGTCGGCGACCAGACGGTTCGCCCATTCGGGCGACCAGCTGGGCGCCCGTTCGGTCACGAGCGCGGTGAGGCGATCCGGATGCCGGTCCATCCACCCGCCCAGCTCGTACAGCACCAGATCGACGAGACCGTGATGCGCCTTCTCACGGACGACCTCGGCGAGCAGTTCGCCGATGGCCGGGCTGAGCGGTTCCTCGAGAACCCGCGGGATGATCATGTCGGTCAGCACCGCCTCGACGTCGGCGGGGTCGATCGCGGCGAGGACGTCTGCCGCGACGTCGGAGCCCTCGTCGACGAGCCGCCGAGCGTGCGCCTCGTCGGCGAGCCACCGGCCGAGTCGCACCGAGACATCCGCCTGAGTCACGCGGTCGCGGACCACCTCCGGTCGCAGGAAGTTCTCGCTCACGAACTCCTGAAGACTCGCCCCGAGTTGCTCCTTCTTTCGCGGCACCAGCGCGGTGTGCGGGATGGGGAGCCCGAGAGGGCGCTTGAACAGCGCGGTGACCGCGAACCAATCCGCGATCGCACCGACCATCGCCGCCTCCGAGGCCGCATGCACGTAGCCGATCCAGCCCTCGCCATCACGTGTCAGGACGAAGACGACGGCGGCGAACAGGAGCAATGATGTGGCGACGGTCCGCATCACGCGGAGTCGGCGACGTCGCTCGCCGTCGGCTGCGGACAGCTCGGGAGGAAGGGCGAGGCTCGTCATGCAGGCACCCTAGTGCGGCGGGCCCGGTCCGGCGCGCGCACTACACTGCCCGCATGAACGTGAACGGGGCTGCCTCCTGCGATCTCGGTACCGACGAACGGTGAGTCCTCGCCGGCTGCGCGCCGAGATCTGGATCGTCCTCGGCCTTTCCTTGGGCCAGTCGGCCGTCTACGCCGTGGTCAGTCTGCTGGCGAAGTTGGCGCGTGGACCGCTCGGAGAGTCCACCGCGACGCTCAACCCCCGACGCAGCGAGATGCCGTGGCACGACATCACCCTCCAGCTGCTGAGCATCGGCTTCGCGCTGGTTCCCGTCGCACTCGCCCTCTTCCTCCTCGCCAGCGATCCCGGACGCCCGTCCCCCTGGCGCAGGCTCGGCCTCGACGGGTCACGTCCGATCCGCGACATCGCGTGGGGCGCCGTGCTCGCCGCCGTCATCGGGCTCCCCGGTCTGGGCGTCTATGCCGTCGGGCGCGAGCTCGGCGTCACCGCGGACATCGTGCTCAGCCCGGCGGGCGCGCCCTGGTGGACGTACCCCCTGCTCATTCTCGCCGCCATGCAGAACGCGGTGCTCGAGGAAGTCGTGGTCGTGGGATATCTGATGACCCGCCTGCGCCAACTCGGGTGGTCCGTCCCGGCGATGATCGCCCTGAGCTCCTTACTGCGCGGCGCGTATCACCTCTACCAAGGCTTCGGTCAGGGCCTCGGCAATGCCATCATGGGAGTGGTCTTCGGTTACTGGTACCACCGGACCGGACGCGTCATGCCGCTCGTGATCGCGCACGCGATCCTCGACATCGTCGCCTTCGTCGGTTACGCGCTGCTCGCCGAGGCCCTCGGATTGCGCTGACACCATGAAGATCACTTACGACACCGCCCTGCCGATCGCCGCCCGGCACGACGAGATCGCCGCCGCCCTGCACGACCACCAGGTCGTGGTCGTCGCCGGCGAGACCGGCTCGGGCAAGACCACGCAGCTGCCCAAGATCGCGTACGAGCTCGGACGTCGAGCTATCGCGCACACGCAGCCCCGCCGCATCGCAGCGCGATCCGTGGCGCGCCGCATCGCCGACGAGTGCGGCGTCGACCTCGGCGCCGAGGTCGGATACGCAGTGCGGTTCGACGACCAGACGAGCGACGCCACCGCGATCCGGTTGATGACCGACGGCCTCCTGCTGGCAGAGCTTCAGCGCGATCCGCAACTGCGCCGTTACGACACCATCATCATCGACGAGGCGCACGAGCGGTCTCTCGCGATCGACTTCCTGCTCGGTTACCTCAAGCGGCTGCTTCCGAAGCGTCCGGATCTCTCGCTCGTCATCACCTCGGCCACCATCGACGTCGAGCGTTTCGCCGAGATGTTCGACGGGGCACCGATCATCGAGGTCTCCGGCCGCACCTACCCGGTCGAGATCCGCTACCGGCCGCTCGCCGAGAGCGACGCCTCGGACCTCACCGAGGCGATCGACCAGGCGATTCGTGAACTCCCCCGCGATGGCGACGTGCTCGTCTTCCTGTCCGGCGAACGCGAAATCCGCGATACCGCGGATTATCTCGAGGGTAAGAAGTACCCCCGGACGGAGATCCTCCCGCTGTTCGGAAGGCTGGCCGCCCAGGACCAGCAGAAGATCTTCAGCTCCCATCCGGGCCGGCGGATCGTCCTCGCCACGAACGTCGCCGAGACCTCGCTGACCGTGCCCGGCATCCGCTACGTCGTCGACTCCGGAGTCGCGCGCATCAGCCGCTACAGCAACAGGCTCAAGGTGCAGCGCCTGCCCATCGAACCGGTCTCGCAGGCCAGTGCCGCCCAGCGCGCCGGCCGTTGCGGCCGCGTGGCGGAGGGCATCTGCATCCGCCTCTACTCCGAGGAGGACTTCGCGGGCCGGCCCGAGTTCACCGATCCGGAGATCCTGCGTACCAATCTGGCCTCGGTGTTGCTGCAGATGTCCGCGCTCGGGCTGGGCGATATCGAGGAGTTTCCCTTTCTCGATCCACCGGACCGCCGCGCGGTGGCCGACGGCATGAATCTGCTTCGCGAGCTCGGCGCCCTCGACGGCGACCGCCTCACACGGCTCGGTCGCACGATGTCGAATCTGCCGGTCGACCCGCGCCTCGGGCGAATGCTCATCGCCGCGGACCGGCTCGGCTGTCTGGCTGACGTTCTCGTCATCGTGGCCGCCATGTCGATCCAGGATCCCCGCGAACGTCCTCTGGACCGACAGCAAGCGGCTGACGAGAAACACCGCCGTTTCAGCCAGCCGGACTCGGACTTCCTGTCCTATCTCAGCCTCTGGACCTATCTGGCGGAGAAGCGCGACGAGCTGTCGCACAGCCGCTTCCGCAAGCTGTGCCACGAGGAGTTCATCCACTACCTGCGCGTCCGCGAGTGGCAGGACGTCCACGCGCAGCTGCGTCGCACCGCGCGCGATCTCGGCCTCCGAGCCAGCCGTGAGCTCAGCGGCGATGCCGACGCGATCCACCAGGCGCTGTTGACCGGGCTGCTCGGGCACGTCGGCCTGCGTGAGCCGGATGGCCGCGAGTACCTCGGCGCGCGCGGGGCGAGATTCATGGTCTTCCCCGGTTCTGGCCTGGCGAAGAAGCCGCCACGGTGGGTCGTGGCTGGCGAGTTGGTGGAGACGACCCGGCTGTGGGCACGCACCGCCGCACGTGTGCAGCCCGAGTGGATCGAGAAGGCCGGCGCCCACCTGCTCAAGCGCCAGTATGCCGAGCCCTACTGGTCGTCGCGCCGCGGAGCGGCCATGGCCAAGGAGCGCGCGACGCTCTACGGCATTCCGGTGGTGGTGGATCGCCCCGTTCAGCTGTCACGCGTCGACCCTGCGCTGGCGAGAGAGCTGTTCATCCGACACGCGCTCGTCGAGGGCGACTGGCACACGCGGCACGCCTTCTTCCGACGCAACCGCGAGCTCCTCGACGAGGTCGCCGAACTCGAAGACCGGATGCGTCGCCGTGATCTGCGGGTCGACGATCAGACGCTCTACGACTTCTATGACGAGCGGATCCCCGCCGACGTGGTCTCGGCCCGTCACTTCGACACGTGGTGGAAGAAGGCACGGCGCGACGACCCCGAACTCCTCACGTTCGTCCCCTCCCTCGTCACGCGAGAGGGACTCGGCGACGACGTGGAGGAGCAGTTCCCCACCTCCTGGACCTCCCAGAGCGCCGAGTACGACGTGGAGTACGTCTTCGACCCGACGTCGATCGTGGACGGGCTGGTGGTCACGCTCCCGCTCGACGACCTGCTGGCGGCCGATGAACGCGAGTTCGCCTGGCACGTGCCCGGTCGCCGCCTGGAGCTGGTGACCGAACTGATCCGGACGCTTCCCAAGTCGATCCGTCGGTCCTTCGCGCCGGCCGGTCAGTACGCCGCACACGTCGCACCGGCGCTCGACCCGAACGAGGGCGAGCTGACCGAGCAGCTCGCACATCAGCTGCAGCTGCTCTCGGGGACACCGGTCAGTCCCGGAGACTTCTCGCCTCACCAGTTGCCCGATCATCTGCGCGTGACGTACCGGGTGGTGGACGGATCGAAGGTCCTGGCCACCGGCAAGGATCTCGAGGCGATCCGTCGCGACCTGGAGCCGCGACTTCGACGCCAGCTCCGCCGCGCGACGGCGCACGAGGAGCGCAGCGGTATGACGAGCTGGGACGTTGGGACGATCGACCGCTCGGTCCCCGCCGGACACCTCGTGGGCTATCCGGCGTTGGTCGACGAGGGCACCTCAGTGGCGCTGCGCGTCCTCGACTCCCCCGACGAGCAGCGTGCCGCGATGGTGCGCGGACAGGGCCGACTCCTCGCGCTCACCACGTCCTCACCGGTCGGGCATCTGTCGCGGTCGCTGTCGATGCACGACAAGCTCATGCTCTCCACGGCGCCGTACCAGGACGCGACTGCCGTGGTGGAGGACGCATGGCTCGCCGCGCTCGACGGTCTCGTGACCCACCACGGGGGCCCGGCCTGGGACGAGCAGGGCTTCGTACAGTTGCGCGACCGGGTCCGCGCCGACGCGTACGAGCACTGCGAGCGAGCAGTGCGCGCGATCCTCGACGGCTTAAGGGTCCTCGGCGAGATCGCTCCGCGCGATGACGAGCCGGGACAAGACGTCCGCGTACAGCTGTCGTGGCTCGTCTACCCCGGGTTCGCCCGGGACATGGGCACCGACCGGCTTCCGCGCCTTCGGGTGTATCTGGAAGCCGCGCGTCGCCGTCTCACTGCCCCACTCACCGCCGATCTGGTCGCGACGCAGGAACTGGAGGCGCGCTTTCACGACCTCACCGCCGACCTCGGAGCCTTTGCACGCCTGAGTCAGCCGGTCCAGGACGCCCGCTGGTCGCTGGAGGAACTGCGGGTGAGTCTGTTGGCCCAGGATCTGCGCGCCGCGATGCCGGTCTCGGTCAAACGGGTGACCAAGCGACTCGACAGCCTCGAGGAGCACCTCTCCTCGCTCCGGCGGCCTACCCCAGCAAGCCCAGCGAGTCCGCCGCGTTGATCGCGAGCAGGAAGCCGACGATGCCGACGGTCCACGCGAGAGTGCTCTGCGCGTTCTTCTGCATCCACGACTCGATCCGTCGTAGCAGCGGTTCGACCGGGCCGGCCGCGGCGAGCCGGGCCGCCAGAAGGATCCCGGCGGGCGCGACCATCACAAGGCAGTAGCCCAGCAGTACCCCGCTGCCGACGAGCCAGCTGACCTCGAGCGAGGCGATGATCCCGATCGCCGCGAGGTACGGCACCATCGTGGCCACCTCGAGCCCGACGGCGAGGACGGCCACGCCCAGAAGACTGCGGACCGATCCGCCGTCACCGACCACAGCGTCGCGCCACCGCAGCAGCCGGCCGGGCTGCCGTGATGGGCGCTTCTCGAGCGGGAAGCTCCAGATGACGAGGACGACGCCGATCACCAGCTGCGCCCACAGGACCGGCGTCGTGGTCACCAACCGTCCCAAGGGTTCGGCAACGGCACCGAGACCGGAGTACAGCGCGACGCCGACGACGAGGTAGCAGGACGCGACGGCGAGGAGGAACAGCAGAATCCGACCCGCCCGCAGGCGACCGGGCGCCAGCATGAACCAGATCGGGATCAGCAGCGTGCCGAAGCTCGTGCTGTCGATGAGCGCGAGGACGGCGAGCACCCCCGCGAGGGTGAGATCGAGCTCAGCCAACGCCCAACAGGTCGATCACGAAGACCAGCGTCCGGCCGGCGAGCCGGTGCCCGCCTCCTGCCGGCCCGTAGGCGAGCTCCGGGGGCGCGACGATCTGCCGCCGCCCGCCGACCTTCATGCCGGGGATGCCCTGCTGCCATGCGGCGATGAGTTGCGGGAGCGGGAAGCGCGCCGACTGTCCACGGTCCCACGACGCGTCGAACTGTTCGCCGGTCTCGAAGTCGACACCCACATAGTGAACGTCGACGACGCCGCCGGGCACCGCCTCGGGACCGTCGCCCTCGACGAGGTCGGTGACCTGAAGCTCGGTCGGCGGCGGGCCTTCGATGAAATCGACTTCTGGCTTGGAGGTCATGCCTGCCATCCTTGCACGTATGCGCGCAACCATCCTGATGTCCCCCGGCCGCATCGAGCTGCAGACGGTCGCCGATCCTCGTCTCCACGAGGACACCGACGCCGTGGTCCGGGTCGTCGCGTCCTGCATCTGCGGCAGCGACCTGTGGCCGTATCGCGGGCTCAACGGCGAGCAGCCGACGGCGCAGCAGATCGGTCACGAATTCGTCGGCATCGTCGAGGAGGTCGGAGCGGGTGTCAGGAATGTCGCTCCAGGCGACTTCGTCATCGGCCCGTTCATGTACTCCGACAACACCTGTGCGTTCTGCCGCCGCGGCGTTCACACCTCCTGCGTGAACGGTGGCGGCTACGAAGGATGTCAGTCCGAGCTCGTGCGCGTGCCGCAGGCCGACGGCACGCTCGTCACCGTGCCGGGCGAGGTCCCCGAATCCCTCGTGCCGCACCTCCTGACCCTCTCGGACGTGTTCCCCACCGGACACCACGCCGCGGTCTCCGCCGGCGTCAGGGAGGGAAGCACCGTCGCCGTCGTCGGTGACGGTGCGGTCGGACTCAGCGCCGTGCTCGCCGCGAAGCGTCTCGGCGCCGCGGCCGTCGTCGCCATGTCGCGGCACGCCGACCGCCAGGCACTCGCTCGCGAGTTCGGAGCGGACGCGATCGTGGAAACCCGGGGCAAGGAGGGCGCAGCCGAGGTGCGCGAGATCCTCGACGGCATCGGCGCGGACTGCGTCCTGGAGTGTGTGGGCACGGACGCCAGCATGAAGCAGGCCTTCATGGCGACTCGGCCGGGCGGAACGGTGGGGTACGTGGGCGTCCCCCACGGCGTGTCGATCGATCCGCGGCCGATCTTCGCCAGGAACATCGGCCTCGCCGGCGGCGTAGCTCCCGTCCGCAACTACCTCGACGCGTTGCTGCCGGCGGTGCTCGACGGCTCGATCCAACCGGGAAAGGTCTTCGACCTCACCCTGCCGCTCGACCAGGTCGCCGAGGGATACCGGGCGATGGACGAGCGCCGGGCCACCAAGGTCCTGCTCACGCCGTGAGCGCCGCGTCCGACACCGTCACTTCAGCTGCGAACTGGTCAGCCCGAGGATCCGGCGCGCCACGATCAACTGCTGGATCTGCTGCGTGCCTTCGAAGATGTCGAGGATCTTGGAGTCGCGCGACCACTTCTCCAACAGCTCGGTCTCGCTGTAGCCGAGCGTGCTGGCCAGCTCGACGCACCGCAGGGTGATCTGGTTGCCGACCCGTCCGGCCTTCGCCTTGGCCATGGACGCCTCGAGGGAGTTTGGCTGGCGGTTGTCGGCCATCCAGGCAGCGCTCAGGGTCAGCAGATGCGCCGCTTCCCAATCGGCCTCCATCTGCAGGAACGTCGCGGCGGCCGCCGACTGCGATTGCGCCGGGCGGTCGTAGTCGACCTCGACTCCGGCTTCCGCCAGCAGATCGCGGGTGAGCTCCAGCGCCGCCCGGGCGCAGCCCACGGCCATGCCCGCCACGAGCGGCCGGGTGTTGTCGAAGGTCGCCATGGCGCCGGCGAATCCCTTGGACGTGTCGATCTCCGGGTCGCCCAGCAGGTTCTCGGCTGGCACCCGGCAGTTGTCGAGCACGATGACCGCGGTGTCAGACGCCCGGATACCGAGCTTGTGCTCCAGACGCTCCACGCGGATGCCGGGCAGCGACTTGGGCACCACGAACGACTTGATCGCCGCGCGGCCCATGGACTTGTCGAGGGTGGCCCAGACCACGACCGAGTCGGCCCGCTCGCCGGAGGTGACGAAGATCTTCTCGCCGTTGAGAATGTAGGCGTCGCCGTCTTTCACCGCGGTCGTGTTGATCGCCGCGGAGTCCGAGCCGAAGCTCGGCTCGGTGATCGCCATCGCCGCCCAGGTGTCCTTGAACCGCTCCAACTGCTCGTCGTTGGCGACCGACGCGATCGCGGAGTTGCCGAGGCCCTGCCGTGGCATCGACAGCAACAGACCGACGTCACCCCAGCACATCTCGATGACCGAGAGCACCGACGACATGTTGGTGCCGTTCTTGACGCCCGTGTCCTTCGCGTCGTCCTTGACGCGGACGCCCGCGGCACCGGCGCCCTGGCTCTGCCCGGACTCGTTCATCCCGTCGACGAGCGAGGCCAGGAGGTCGAGTTCCTTGGGGTAAGCATGCTCGGCGAGATCGTACTTGCGCGAGTTGGAGCGCAGGAAGTTCTCGGCGACCTCGTGCACCTGCTTGACGAAGCCGCGGTACTTCTTGGGGGTTTCGAGATTGATCATGTCGGTGTCCGCCCTCAGACGAGGACCGCTCCTTCCATTACGCCGATGGCCCGCAGGTCGCGGTACCACCGCTCGACCGGGTGCTCCTTGACGAAGCCGTGGCCACCGAGCATCTGGACTCCGTCGGTGCCGATCTTCATGCCGTAGTCGGCCGTGAGCTTGCGCGCGAGCGCGATCTCCCGGCTTGCGTTGAGACCCTGGTCGACCCGTGAGGCCGCCCGCAGCGTGGTGAGGCGCATGCCCTCGAGCTCGATCGCCATGTCCGCCACGGTGAACGCGACCGCCTGGCGGTGGGCGATCGGCTCGCCGAACGCCTCACGCGTGGTGACGTACTCCTTGACGTACTCCAGCGTGCTTCTCGCCGTCCCGAGGGCGAGACCGGCCCACGCGAGCCGTGAGAGTCGGATCATCTGCCGGTAGTCGTCCGGCGAGCCGAGGATCGCCTCCTCGCCGACCTTGACGTTCTCCAGCTTCAAGCGCGACAAGCCCGCGGCACGCAGCCCCATGCCGGGGTCGGCGGCGATCGAGACCCCCTCGGCCGCCGGCTCGACGATGACCATCGCTGGGCCGCGCCCCTCGACGTCGGCAGAGACCACGAAGAGTTCGGCCTCCCCGCCGCGCACGACGGCGGACTTCAGACCGTTGAGAACATACCCGCCATCCGCGCGCTTGGCCGTCGTCTGGAGGGCCAGCGGATCGAACAGCATGCGCGGCTCGGCCACCGCCAACGCGGCGGTCGGCACGTCGTCGCCTCCGAAGGAGGGCAGATACGTCTGCTGCTGGCCTTCGGTGCCCCACAGCGAGATGGCGGTCGCGACGGCCGAGGGCGCGAGACATGCGACCGCCTGTCCCATGTCGCCGCCGGCCAGCGCCTCTGCGACCAGAACACCCGTGACGGCAGAGCGGTCCGCCGACAGGCCACCGAGCTCCTCAGGAATGTTGATGAACGACAATCCGAAGTCCGCCGTCTGCGACAGCACCTCCTTGGGCGTGTCGTTCTCGACCTCGGCGGATTCCGCGCCGGGACGAAGCACCTCCCGCGCGAACTCCTCGATGACCTCCACCATCATCTGCTGGTCATCGGTGGGATTGAGGTCGAATACTCCCGTCGGCTTGGTGGTGGGCCGAGCTCCCTGACCGGACCCGCCGACCTTGGCGAAGCGGCGCTGCGCGGCGCCGGCTGCACGGAAGCCGTTCTTGGCGCCGTGATAGACGGCCTTCTCGGCGGCATCACGCAGGCCGAGTCGGTCGATCACGTTCGACTGGGCGAGCCGGTTGAGGACCTTGAGGCCGACGCCCATGGGATCGGTGCGAGCCACTGGGGTGCTCCTGTCGAGAGAGAGACGGGGATGCGTAACCGCAGGTTGCAGTTTCACATACCGAGAGTATCTGAATCACACTCCCCTGCCAAGCAGATGCCCCGAGACCGCTCGGTAGTGTGGACCTGTTCGGCTCGTCGACAGGAGTACACCGTGTCCCTAGCAGCGCAGTCGCGACCTCTGCCCGAGGGCGGGAAGGTCCGCCCCATCACCCGGTGGGGCACGCCCGTCATGCATCACGAGCTCGACGATGTCACCGAGTTCGACGACGATCTGGGCACGCTCGTGGCGGACATGGTGGCCACGATGCACGCCGCAGAAGGTGTCGGCCTCGCCGCCAATCAGGTCGGCGTCAACCTCAAGGTCTTCGTCTTCGACTGTCCCGACGACGACCACCAGCGGGTGACCGGCGTCGTCTGCAACCCGGTGCTCACCCTCCCCGAGGGCAAGGACCGCAAGCTCGACGCGGCTGACGAGGGGTGTCTGTCGCTCCCCGGCGCCTTCACCGAGTGCGCGCGGCCGGACCATGCCGTGGTGCGGGGGGTCGATCACCATGGCGAGCCCGTCGAATTCGTCGGTACCGGTCTGCTCGCCCGCTGCCTGCAGCACGAGACGGACCACCTCTTCGGCACGGTCTTCGGCGACCGCGTCCCCGACCGGTCGCGCAAGAAGCTGTACAAGCAGCATCAGGCGCTGGCCGAGGACTACCCCGACGACTGGCCGGTGACCCCTGCGCGATGACCGAGGTCGCCTACACGCTCAGCCGCCCGACGCTCGACGACCTGCCCGACTACGCCCGCTTGCACGGCGACCCCGCGGTGTGGGCCCACTTCCCCTCCGGACGCCACACGTCGGTCGAGCAGAGCCGTGAGAGTCTTGCGCGCGACATCGCCGACTGGGACGGCGCCGGTCTCGGCTTCTGGATCGTCCGGGCGGCCGACGACGCGCTCGTACCGGCCGGCGAGCTCCTGGGCGTGGCCGGGTGCCGGCCGGCCCACGACGGCCTGTTCTGGAATCTGTACTACCGACTGTCACCGAAGGCGCAGGGTCACGGCCTCGCACGGCGCCTCGGTCACGAGGCCGTGGCGGCCGCCAACGCGGCGGCAGCGGAGCGTCCGGTCGTGGCCTATCTGCTCGAGCACAATCACGCGAGCCGGCGTACTGCCGAACGCGTCGGTCTCACGCTGCAGTGGCGTGGTCCCGATGCCGGCAACCCTGATCCGGATGCAGTGCGCCTCGTGTTCGCCGACCGCCCACTCTCCCCCGAAGCACTGGGCGCCTTGACCCCCTGACGTCAGGGCCGCAGGTGCCAGCACGCGACTGCGGTCGACGCTGCGACGTTGAGCGAGTCGATTCCAGCCGCCATCGGGATGGTTACGCGGTGGTCGGCCGCGCGCTGCCAATGCTCGGTCAGGCCGGGCCCCTCCGACCCGACGATGAGGGCGATCTTCTCGCCGGGCTCCGGATGCACGTCGTCGAGCGGTACCGCGTCGTCGGTCAGCGTCATGGCGTAACTCGTGAACCCGTGGGAGCGCAACAGTTCCGGCGCCGCATACCAGTCCTCGATGCGCGCGTACGGCAAGGAGAACACCGCACCCATCGCCACCTTCACCGAGCGGCGATACAGCGGATCCGCGCAGCGCGGGGACAACAGCACGGCGTCGAAACCGAGGGCCGCGACGTTGCGCATCAGCGCCCCGATGTTGGTGTGGTCCACGAGGTCCTCGGCGACGACGACCCGCCGCGCCTGCTCGAGCACGGAGCCCGGCGACCGCGGCTCCGGACGCTCCATCGCGGCGAGCGCGCCGCGATGCACGTGGAAACCCGTGACCTGTTCGATCGCCTTCTCGTCGAGGACGAAGCAGGGCGCGTCGCTGTCGACGAGCACGTCCTGCAGCGTCTCCGCCCACCGCGGCGCGAGCAAGAACGACCGCGGACGATGCCCCGCTGTCACTGCCCGGCGGACGACCTTCTCGCCTTCGGCGATATACAGGCCGCGCTCGGACTCGAGCAGTTTGCGCAGACTTACGTCGCGCAGATCGACGTAATCACGCAAACGCGGATCGCGCGGATCGTCGACGCGAATCATCTCGGCCACCGCCCTAGGCTACGGACCATGAATCTGGAACGACCCGTGACCCCGGACCCGTACCCGCTCCTTCCGGCCGTGCCGAGCTTCGACCTCCGCAGCGACGACGTCGCCGACGGCCAACCGCTCAAGGACGATCAGATCAACGCGCTCGGCGACACCTCGCCGCACCTGTCCTGGAGCAACGCGCCCGAGGGGACCAAGTCCTTCGTCGTCACCTGTTTCGACCCCGATGCGCCGACCGTGTCCGGCTTCTGGCACTGGGTGGCCGTCGACATCCCCGCCGACGTCACCGAACTGGCGGCCGGGGCCGGCGCCTCGGACGACTCCTTGCCCGGCGACGCCTTCCATGTGCGCAACGACGGTGGTGGGCTGAACTTCATGGGCGCCGCCCCGCCCCCGGGCGATCAGGTGCACCGCTACTTCTTCGTGGTGCACGCGGTCGACCGGGAGCACTTGGGCGTCGACGCCTCTGCGTCCCCTGCCGTGGTCGGCTTCCAACTCGCGTTCGCGACGCTGGGCCGCGCCATCATTCACGGCACGTACCAGCACGGAGGCTGAGGCTCAGGCCGACGGGGGCGGGGCCTGGTCCTCGCCCTCGTCGGGGCGCGCCACCGGCGACTCGGCCTGCCTCGCAGCCTTGATGGCCTCCTCGACGACACTCGAGGTGTCCTCCGCGCCCGTGTCCTCCTCGACGATCTGCTCGTCGAGGTCGACCGGACGTCGACTACCGCCGCCGTCGACCGGGATGTCGCCGATCGCGCCGCCGAGTGTCCCGAGAGCCTTGGTGAGCTCGGCGGGAATGATCCACGTCGACGCGTTCTCGCCGGTGGCGATCTTCGGGAGGGTCTGCAGGTACTGGTACGACAGCAGCTTCTGATCGGGATTGCCGTTGTGGATCGCCTGGAACACGGTCTCGATCGCCCGCCCCTCGCCTTGGGCCCGCAAGATGGCCGCCTGGCGCTCACCCTCGGCCGAGAGGATCGACGATTGCTTCTCGCCTTCGGCCTTCAAGATGGCGGACTGCTTCTGTCCTTCCGCCGTGAGGATCGCCGCCTGGCGCTCACCCTCGGCCGTGAGGATCGCGGCGCGCTTGTCACGATCGGCGCGCATCTGCTTCTCCATCGCGTCGATGATGGTCGGCGGCGGATCGATGCTCTTCAGTTCGACCTGGTTGACCTTGATGCCCCATCGCGTGGTGGCGGCGTCCAGCTCGGCACCGAGCGTGCGGTTGATCTGATCGCGGCTGGTGAGCGTCTGCTCGAGCGTCATGCCGCCGATGATGTTGCGGACCGTCGTCATCGTCAGCTGATGGATGGCGTCGATGTAACTGACGATCTCGTACGTCGCGGACACCGGGTCGTTGACCGTGAAGTAGATGACCGTGTCGATCTCGACGGTCAGGTTGTCCTCGGTGATGACGCCCTGCGGTGGGAAGGAGACGACCTGTTCACGCTGATCGACGCGGTACCGGACTCGATCGAGGAACGGCACGATGAGGTGAGGACCGGAGCTGAGCGTGGTGCGGTACTTGCCGAGACGTTCGACGATGCCCGCGTGGTTCTGCGGGATGATCTTGAGCGCCATGAACGCCGCGATCACCAGCAGGACCACGATCAGGGCCACGAAGACCACGAAGGCGGATGTCATGGTGGTTCCTTTCAGGAGACGTGGGAGGCGGTGACGCGGGCGATCGCACCCTCGATCGCCACCACCAGGACTTCATCACCGGCCCCGAACCGGGCGTCGGGATCCAGCGGACGGGCCAGCCAGCGCTGCCCCCGGACGGTGATCTGCCCGGCGTCGCGGGAGACCGGTTCGTCGACGACGCCGATCTGCCCGACGAGACCGTGCTGCCCCGAGGGCAACGACGGACCGGAATGCAGCCGACGCACGATCGGAGGCCGGGCGAGCGACAGCATCCCTGCCGACACCGCACCGAACACCGCCAGACACACGACCAGCGGCGCCCCCACGCCGGCGGCGAGAGCCGCGGCGAAGGCACCGATGCCGAACATCAGGAAGACGAGCTCGGTGCTCGCCAACTCGACCACGGAGAGCACGACGCCGATCGCCATCCAGGTGAGCCAGATGTCATCGCCGAGCCAGTCCATGATTCAGCCTCTCACCGTGAAGCCCGCCGCGCTGCGGGCGCGCGTCGTGCCGTGAATCGTCCGCGGTCCTGGGTGACCTCCAGCCGTTGACCGAAGGCTCTGCTGAGCGTCTGTGAGGTCAGCACCTCATTCAGCGGGCCCTGGGACACGACTTTGCCCTCACCGAGAACCAGAGCGTGCGTGAACCCGGCCGGAATCTCCTCGACATGGTGGGTGACGAGCACGAGCGCGGCACCATCCGGGTCCCCGGAGAGGACGTCGAGGCTCGCCAGCAGATCCTCCCGGGCGCCGAGGTCGAGACCTGCGCCCGGCTCGTCGAGCAAGACGGCCTCCGGGTCGGTCATCAGCGCCCGGGCGATGAGCACGCGCTTCTTCTCCCCCTCCGACAGGGTGCCGAACGTGCGATCCGCCAGCTGCGCGATACCCAGCTCACCCAGCAACTGCTCGACGCGCGTGAAATCGGCGTCGTCGTACTCCTCGTGCCACCGGCCGATCACGGCGTAGGCCGCCGAGAGCACCACGTTGCGCACGGACTCGCGCGGCGGTATCCGCTCGGCGACGCTCGTCGAGGTGTGGCCGATACGCGTCCGGAGTTCGAAGACGTCGACCGAGCCGAGCGTCTCCTCGAGAATCTCCACGCGCCCCGAGGTCGGGTGCAGCGATGCGCCGAGAATCTGCAGAAGTGTCGTCTTGCCAGCCCCGTTGGGACCAATCACCACCCAGTGCTCACCGGTCCGCACGGACCAGGTGATCGAGTCGAGCAGCGTCTTGCCGGATCGGATGACCGTGACGTCGGTCAAGTCGAAGACGGCGGACATGCACCCTCCTGATCGCGGGATCGGTGATGCCAACCTATCGTGTCGGCGGTGAGCGCTGCCGCTACCCTCAAAGCGATGACCAGCGAGCATGTTCCCGCCACGCCGCACCTGACCGCTCCGACGGTTCTGGTGACGCTGGTCGGACCCGATCAGCCCGGCGTTTCGACGCGATTGTTCTCCACTGCCGCGGCCTACGACGTCGAAGTCATCGACGTCGAGCAGCTCGTGGTCCGCGGCCGGCTCATGCTGAGCACGTTGTTCTCCGAGCCGGCGGACAGCGGCGCCCTGGAGGACGACCTGCGGCGGTTCGCCGAGACGCTCGGTTTCGAAGTGACGGTCGAGCGCGGCGTCGGCGACAACCGGCCGCGCCGGATCGGCCGTGCTCAGGTCATCGTGCTCGGCAGCCCGCTGCGGCCGTCGGCGATGTCGGCGCTCGCGGCAGGCATCAAAGCGCTCGGCGGCAACATCGACCGGATCACGCGCATGGCACGCTATCCGGTCACGGCCATCCGCTTCGAGGTGTCCGGTGCCGATCCCGATGCGCTGCAGGTGGACCTCGCCCGGATCGGGCACGAGCAGGGGGTCGACGTGGCGGTTCAGGAGAACGGGATCGGACGGCACGCGCAACGTCTCGTCGTGATGGACGTCGACTCCACGCTGATTCAGGGCGAGGTCATCGAGATGCTCGCCGAGCATGCGGGCTGCGCGGACGAGGTCGCCGAGGTCACCGAACGGGCGATGCGCGGCGAGCTCGACTTCGCCTCGTCACTACACGAACGCGTGGCCCGGCTCGAAGGCGTGCCGGCCGGGGCGCTGGAGGCGGTGTACGACCGGATCTCCTACACCCCTGGTGCCCGCACGCTCGTGCGAACCCTCAAGCGGCTCGGCTACCGGTTCGCGCTCGTCAGCGGCGGCTTCACGCAGATCATCGAACGCATCGCCGACGACCTCGGCATCGACTACTACGCCGCCAACGAGCTGGAGATCAACGACGGCGTGCTGACCGGGAAGGTCATCGGCGACGTGGTCGACCGAGCCGGCAAGGCGGCCGCGCTGAGGCGCTTCGCGGCCGAGGCGGGGATCGCCGAGCGCAACACCGTCGCGATCGGCGACGGCGCCAACGATCTGGACATGCTCGCCGCGGCCGGACTCGGCATCGCCTTCAACGCCAAACCCGTCGTACGGGACCAGGCTCGGACGTCCGTGAACGTGCCCTACCTCGACACGGTGATCTTCCTCATGGGCATCACCCGCGAGGAAGTCGAGGCCGCCGATGCGGCCGATCGGGGTTGAGCGACGTCGTCACTCGTCGTCTTCGAGACGGAAACCGATCTTCATCGTCACCTGGTAGTGCTCGACGCCGTCGTCCACGATCTGGCCGCGGATGCCGGTGACCTCGAACCAGTCGAGGTGCCGCAACGTCTGCGATGCCCGGCGGATTCCACTCTCGACGGCCTCCGTGACGCCCTCGGGCGACGTACCGACGATTTCGCTGACACGGTAGGTGCGATTGCTCATGGCCAGAACCGTACAGTGGGAAGTGTGAGCAAGCGCAAGGGCGACGACGACGAGGTCTATTCGATCACCTCGGCGCGTGAGTCGCACAGCTCGGCCGTCTGGTCTCGCGAGAAGCGATACGCCATCTCGATGGCGATTCGCACCGTGTGCTTCATCGGTGCCGTCGTCGCCACAGGGCCGCTGCGCTGGGGCTTGCTCGCCGGAGCGATCTTCCTGCCCTATGTCGCCGTGGTCTTCGCCAACCAGCCGGCCCGCAAAGCCAGTGACGGCCCCTCGCCGTTCGGCCTCGAACGTCCGGAGCTGGAGTCCCGCGAGCGGCGCGAGCTCGACGAGGACTGACGGTGGGTTTTCTCCTCTCCCGACGCTGGCTGGGATTCGGGGCTTTCGTCGTGGCCTTGTCGGTCACGTGCGTGTTCCTGGGGATGTGGCAGCACGACCGCCACGAACAGCGCCAGGACCGCAATGCGCGGATCGAGGCCCACGCGGCCGCAAATCCCGTGCCGGTCGAAGACGTCGCTCCTCCCGACGAGGGATGGGAGCCCGGCGCCGAGTGGACCCGGGTCACGGCGACCGGACATTACGACCCCGAGCACGAGATCGTGCTCAAGTTCCAGCAGCGCGGCAGCTCTCCCGGCGTCGACATCGTGACCCCGCTCATTCTGGAATCCGGCGACGCCGTGCTGGTCGATCGCGGCTGGCTGAGCGCACGTAACACGGCGGAGAAGCCCGAGGACATCCCGCCGGCGCCGACCGGCACGGTCGAGGTGACCGGCTGGCTACGGGCCGACAGCACTGCCGAAGGGCAGGCCGTGACTCCCGAGAACGGTCAGGTGCGGGCCATCCACAGCGAGGCCGTCGCCGCGACCCTGCCCTACGACCTCCTCGAGGGCTACGTGGCGCTTCGTGAGCAGGTTCCGGCAAGCGAGGGCCTGATCCCGGCCGAGCCGCCCGATCTCGGCATGGGCGTCAACCTGTTCTACTCCTGGCAGTGGTACTTCTTCGCCGGCCTTGCGATCTTCGGGTTCGTCTGGTTCCTCCGCGCAGAGCTGAAAGAGCGCCGCGAGAAGGCGCTCACGCCAAGCTGATCAGGTCGAAGTAGCTGTCGGACCAGATGTCCTCGTCACCGTCGGGCAGCAGCAGCACCCGATCGGGATCCAGCGCGGCGACCGCCCCTTCGTCGTGAGTGACGAGCACGATCGCGCCCTCGTAACCACGAATCGCCCCGAGCACTTCCTCGCGTGATGCCGGATCGAGGTTGTTGGTCGGCTCGTCGAGGAGCAACACGTTCGCCTTGGACACGATGAGACTCGCCAACGCCAACCGCGTCTTCTCACCGCCGGAGAGCACCCCGGCCGGCTTCTCGACATCGTCACCGGTGAACAGGAACTGACCGAGTACGCTGCGCGCCTCGGTCTCGGTGAGCTCCGGCGACGAGCGTTGCATGTTCTCCAGGATCGACCGGCTGGTGTCCAACGTCTCGTGTTCCTGGGCGTAGTAGCCCAGTTTGAGCCCGTGCCCGGGCTGGATGTCACCGGTGTCGGGACGGTCCATCCCGCCCAGGATCCTCAGCAGCGTGGTCTTGCCGGCACCGTTGAGCCCGAGGACCACGACCCGGCTGCCGCGGTCGATGGCGAGGTCGACGTCGGTGAAGATCTCCAGCGAACCGTACGACTTCGACAGCCCGGTCGCCATCAGCGGCGTCTTGCCGCACGGCGCGGGCTTCGGGAAGCCGATCTTCGCGACCTTGTCGTTCTGTCGCTCGTCCTCCAGACCCGCCATCATCTTCTCGGCGCGTTTGATCATGTTCTGCGCCGCGACCGCCTTGGTCGCCTTCGCGCGCATCTTCTCGGCCTGCTGCAACAGGCGTTCAGCGGTCTTCATGGTGTTGGCGCGCTCGCGCTTGCGGCGCTCCTCATCGGCCTCGCGCTGCTTGAGGTACGCCTTCCAGCCCATGTTGTAGACGTCGATGACCTGACGGTTGCCGTCGAGATAGAAGACCTTGTTCACGGTCGTCTCGATCAGATCGACGTCGTGGCTGATGACAATGAAACCTCCGGAGAAGTCCGCGAGGAACTGGCGCAGCCACACGATCGAGTCGTGGTCGAGGTGGTTCGTGGGCTCGTCGAGTAGCAGGATCTCCGCATCCGAGAAGAGGATGCGCGCCAGCTCGACGCGACGCCGCTGCCCGCCCGACAGGGTGCTGAGGGGCTGCTCCAGGATGCGCTCGGGAAGCGCGAGCGACATCGCCATCGCGTCGGCCTCGGACTCGGCAGCGTAACCGCCCGCGGCCTGGAAGTCGGCGTCCGCGGCCGCGTAGCGCTTCATCCCGCGCTCGGCGACCTCCGGGTCGCTCGACGCCATCTCGGTCTCGGCCGTCCGCAGACGCCGCATGGCGTCGTCGAGCCCGCGCACGGAGAGGATGCGGTCGCGCGCCGAGACCGACATGTCGTCGACGCGAGGGTCCTGCGGCAGGTAGCCGACCGTCCCGGTACGCGTGATCGAGCCTGCCGCGGGCTCGCCGCCGGCGCCGGCCAGCATCTTGGTGAGCGTGGTTTTGCCCGCGCCGTTACGGCCGACCAGGCCGATCTTGTCGCCCTTGGCGACACGGAACGAGACGTCGGACATCAGGACGCGGGCGCCGAAGCGCAACTCCACGCCGGAGACGGTGATCACGGGGGTGCTCCAGAGAGTGTGAGATGAAGAAAGGGGGGCGTCGGGTCGCGTCGCTCGGACGCCGACCGCTCACTCTCGCTGAATAGGCACCGCACGAGTCTACCGCCGCGCCCCCAGCGCCCAAGTACCGGCGAGGAACCGTCCAACGTGGTCTCGATACGTCGGTCGCTGAGCGACCTCCTACTCGACCACCAACGACCGGCTCAGGCGGTCGAGTCGCGGCGCCCTTCGATACGCCGCTGGTTGCTCACGGCTACACAGGAACCGCAACGAGCAAGAGCGCTGCTGT
>NZ_RDBF01000130.1 GCF_003674095.1 Aeromicrobium phragmitis | reverse complement strand
CCCGCCCCGACGATCAGGACGTCCACGTGATCTGTGCTCATGTGCCTCGATCTCCGATCCGCCGATGCTGGTCACCGTATATGACATCGGCAGTGTCACATTAACAGATACTCACAGTATCCGAAACTGCCCATGAAGCGGCTTCGCGGCTACCGCGGGCGACTTAGGATGAGCCCATGACGACAGCAGCCGAGGGCACCGCGCCGGGCGACTTCCAGGATGACACGCGCCCGCGGGACGGGCAGCATCGCGGACTGGGCCTGTTCCTCGCGATCGCCGGCGGCATCGGCGTGCTCGCCTCAGCCATCCTGACGATCGACAAGATCAACCTCCTCGAGGCCGAGGCCGCGGGTGAGCAGCTCGCCCTCGGTTGCGATCTCAACGCGTTCGTTAGCTGCAGC
>NZ_RDBF01000129.1 GCF_003674095.1 Aeromicrobium phragmitis | reverse complement strand
CCGCGTCGTCCTGCACCGTCAGCGCGTCGGTGCTGACCCACATGCCGTGGCCGTCGGCGGTGGCCACGGCGATGGTGTCGGCCCGCGCACCCGAGGGACGCAAGACGCCCGATACGTCGACACCCACGACGGTGCCCGCTGCCGCGTGTTCGTCGAGCCAGGCACCGACCTGCCCCTCCCCAGGGAGGGCGAGGTCGAGCGCGACAGCGGCGTCGGCCGACGCCTTCTCGTCGCCGCCGCCGAGGTAGTCGAACAACCGCTCGCGCAAGGCGGAGAACTCCAGGGCGTCGAACACGCGGTGGATGGCGTCGCGGTTCCACTCGGTGGTGAAGCCGAGATCGGTGGGCCCTGCAGGCAGGTCCAGATCGCACACCAGCGCGTTGAGCCGCCGGTTCCGCAGGA
>NZ_RDBF01000128.1 GCF_003674095.1 Aeromicrobium phragmitis | reverse complement strand
GCTGGTCGAGGTAGACGCCGTCGTCGCCGTTGGCGCGCTCGTAGGCGGCGATCGCCTCTGCGGTCACGGTCTCGGCGACCTCGGCGTAGCGCGCGTTCCACGCCTCGGCGTCGAACTGCCAGTAACCGCACGTGTAGAAGTCGCTCTGCGGCCAGCCGAGATCGCGCCGCAGCCGCTTGCGGACGGCACGGCTCGCGGCCGCCTCGCCCGCGAACCAGACGTAGAAGCCTGCGTCGCCGGCGGACGCGGGAAGGTCGCGGTCGCAGACGGCACGGCGCAGAGCGTCACCCACCCGGGTCTCGTCGGCGACGATCTCCCACGTCGTCGAGACGTCGGCGGCACTGGGCAGTGCGATGCGGTCGGCGCCGTCGGTGAGCACGACGTGCGCCTCGACGCGGTATTCC
>NZ_RDBF01000127.1 GCF_003674095.1 Aeromicrobium phragmitis | reverse complement strand
GGCGTCGGGGGTAACGAGTCGGCACGCGACGGACGGGCACTGCTGGCACAGGAGGGGCCCGGCTTCCTGACGGGTTCATGGATCGGGGTGCTCGTCGGGCTCGTTCTCGCGGTCGCCGTGATCAGCTGGCGGGTCCGATCGCGGCGACGCCGGGCGCGGATGCGGCATCTGCAGGACGACCTCGCTGCTCGCGAGGAGGCGGATGAGCTCCGGCGGCGCGACATGGATCGGGGTCTCGCGGAAGCGCCGGGGGACGCGTCCTCGGACGATCTCGGCGGGCCGTCACCGCGCTGACCTGCGACGCTTCGAAGTGTCGTCCCGGCTCGCTACCGTGGATCGCAGGAGGTAGCGGTGAGGACGAATACATTCGGGGGGCAGTGTGCCGAATGCGGTGTCGACGTCCCC
>NZ_RDBF01000126.1 GCF_003674095.1 Aeromicrobium phragmitis | reverse complement strand
CCGGCCTCCATCAGCGCGAGCTTGCCGAAGAAGCCCGAGAACGGAGGGATTCCCGCGAGGTTCATCGCCGGCACGAAGAACATGATCGACAGAATCGGCGCGAGCCGGGCGAGACCGCCGAGCCGATCGAGGTTCGTGGTGCCGGCCCGGTACTCGATGAGGCCGGCCACGAGGAACAGCGTGGTCTGGACGGTGATGTGGTGCGCGATGTAGAAGACCGCGCCGGTCATGCCCAGCTCGGTGCCGACGGCGATGCCGAACAGCATGTAACCGATGTGACTGACGAGCGTGAAGGACAGGACACGTTTGACGTCCGACTGCGCGACCGCGCCGAGGATGCCGATGACCATCGTGAGGATCGATGCCCACAGCAGCAGCGTGCGCAGATTGTCCCCCGGGAAGAGC
>NZ_RDBF01000125.1 GCF_003674095.1 Aeromicrobium phragmitis | reverse complement strand
CGGCGCTACCCGCACGCTCTTCAGCTCGTCGGCCTCGTCGGGTGCCTGGTACTGGTCGCGACCCTGCCACCGGAGTCGATCGGCGCCGGCCTCGTGGTGCTGGCCGTCGGCGCGCTCTATCGTCTCCTGAAACGGCGCCTTCGCCGTTCGCGCTGACCGGGCGAGGTGAGCGGCGGTACGACAGCGGTCGTCGGTTCCGTCTCGATCGCGCCCAGGCAGCGGCGTAGCGACAGCACGAGAGCAGCGCCCGGAATCCAGGTCGTGTCGCCGCGGTCGCGCTGCACGGTGTCTTCGAGTTCATCGACGCGCGACTCCAGGTCCCGACGATCCTCCTCCGCGATGTCCTCGTCGGCCCCGATCGAACGGACGACCGTGGCGAGGCGACGCAGCACTTCAGCCACCGACT
>NZ_RDBF01000124.1 GCF_003674095.1 Aeromicrobium phragmitis | reverse complement strand
AACCGGAAAAGGGCTCGATGACGAGCCCGCCGGGCGGAGTGAGCAGGGTGACCAGCCACCGCATCAGCCCGACCGGTTTCACCGTGGCGTGGGAGACGCCGAAGGCTCGCGGACGCTCCTCCCGATCCGGCTTGTGCTCGAACCGGAAGATCGGGAACCTCCGGGAGACCGGATCGCTGCTGTCCCAGGTCCCGGTCAGCGTGTCCAGCGCATCCGCCTGCGTACCGTCGAGGGCCACGTTGGTCGGCCACTTGCCCTGCCCGAACCGGCCGGCGTCGATGTTGAGGCCGCCGGTGCCGTGCTCGAGGACGGTCGCCACCGTCGAGGCCCGCGAAGGCTTGCGGGCGATGAGGATCGGCTCGAACGCCGGCCGCAGCGCGGTGCCCCACCCGGCCCAGCGGATCGC
>NZ_RDBF01000123.1 GCF_003674095.1 Aeromicrobium phragmitis | reverse complement strand
CTTGCGGAGCTGGCAGCACAAGCCGGGATCGCGCTCGTACAGGCGCGGCCCGTGGTCGGCGTCCTGCTGCTCGACGCTCTGCGCCGCGGTCACGTCCACGATCGTGAGCTCCATCCCGGCTTCGACGGCATCCCGCGTCCCGATCGTCTCGGCGAAGTGGTAGCCCGTCTCGAGGAACAGGGTGTCGACCCAGGGAAGGTGGCGGGCGACGACGTGGGGGAGGACGGCATCGGCCATCGAACATGCGACGGCGGTGCGGTAGCCGAACTCCTCGGCGACCCAAGCGAGCACGTCGTCGGTGCTCGCATCAGCGAGACGCGTCGACGCCTCGGCGGCGATCGCCTGCAGCTCGGAGCGGTCGCGTCGAGGACGCAGGAGTTCGGGACGACGCGCGTGGTGCTCGTCGC
>NZ_RDBF01000122.1 GCF_003674095.1 Aeromicrobium phragmitis | reverse complement strand
CGCTCGACAACCCGCGCTCCTGCGAGGAAGCGCTAGCCGAGGCGGCCCGCATCGCTACTGCCGCGCCGTGCACCAACGAGGTCCGCGGCGGAAGCTGGCGGCGGCGCTGCCTTGAGTTCGTCGCCCGCGCCTACGGCTACACCTACAGTGGCGTGCCCACCGCGCGCGCCATGCATGACGAGCTGGCCGCTCAAGGGCTCGTCAGCAAGTCCGACGACATTCCGGCCGGCGCTCTCGTTTTCTTCGACTCGTCAGACCCCGCCGGACACGTCGCCCTCTACGCCGGCAACGGCCAAGCATTCAGTAACGACTATGTCCGATCGGGCTGTATCGATCTGACGCCGATGGACCAGATGGGCTCAGGAGGCCGATACCTCGGCTGGGCACCCCCCGTTTTCACCAAAGGTG
>NZ_RDBF01000121.1 GCF_003674095.1 Aeromicrobium phragmitis | reverse complement strand
TGACCGACCCGTCGACGGCGACCGAGGCGAAGCAGGCCCTCGTCCGGTCGATATTCGGCGGCAAGGTCTCGTCTGACACCGAGAAGGTGCTCGACGCGGCCGTTGCCGGACGGTGGGCCGCTGGCCGCGACTTCACCGACGGCTTGGAGCAGGCCGGTATCGTGGCCTATGTGCGAGCCGCTGAAAATGCTGGAATCGCAGAGCGGTTCGAGAACGAGCTGTTCGAGGCCGGCCAGGTCGTCATCGACGACATGGGCCTGCGCCGGGCGGTCAGCGACAAGGCGGCGCCCGCGTCGCTGAAGAAGCAGCTGCTCACGGAGGTCTTCGGCGGCAAGGTGACCGACGAGACGCTCGCCGTCCTGCAGCAGGCATCCGTGGGCCGCACGGGCTCCTTTGAGAAGGTGCTCC
>NZ_RDBF01000013.1 GCF_003674095.1 Aeromicrobium phragmitis | reverse complement strand
AGCATCCTCATCTGTCATGGTCATCAGTGTCGTCCTTCAATCAGGAGACGAACCACTTACACAAACCATCTGACACGCCCACGCCGCCGGCAACCGTCTCCTGTTCGGTCTCGAAACGGTGGGGGCACGATGAAAGAACCAGGCCGCCCCACCCGCGTTCTCATCGACGGCTGGGACCTCAACCAGTGGGACGCCGACCGCGGCGTCGCCTGGCGGTTCCGCACCATCAAAGGCTGGCGCCCCGGCACCGCCATGCGCGTCCGCCAGGTCGCCCGCGAGAACGCCCATGGCTCCTACGCCCAACGCGGCTACCGCGACGGCCGCATGATCACCATCCGCGGCGACATCATCGGGCACACCCCCGCCCAAGTCAGCGACGCACTCGACCACCTGTCCGCGCTCCTCGCCGACGGAGGATTCGGCGAGTTCCGCTTCGACGACGCCCGCAGCGACAACAAAACCGCCACGGTGCAGCTGTTCGCGCTCGACGACGGCGAATGGAACAACACCCCCATCTGCTCCTACCAGATGCAGCTGTGGGCACCAGGCCCGTACCGGTACGGCGAAACGTCCACCGCCACCACCAGGTTCCCGTCGATCCCCGACGGCGTCGGCCTCATCTACCCGCTGTACTCGCCCAACGGGGTCCTCGACTACGGCAACACCGCGAACATCTCCGACGGGCTCGCCACAGTCACCAACGCGGGGAACGCGCCGTCGACCCCGGTGTTCGAGGTGACGGGCCCGACACCGGCGTCGGGGTTCGTGATCGTGGACACCGACACCGGCGACTGGGTCCGGTTCCTGTCCGCGGTCCCGCCGGGTGCGGTGTTGCGGATCAACAGCGCCGACGGGTCCGCACTGATCAACGACGTCGCAGACCGGTCCGGTGACCTGCTGGTCGACCGTTGGCCGACCATCGAGCCGGGTGCGACGAAGACGTTCTCATTCCAACCTCTCGCGGAAACCAGCGACGCCCTGTTGTCGGTGTCCGCGACGGCGACCTACTGGTGATGGAGGAAACATGACGCTGCGGACCGGATTGCACGTCGCCCTCAACAGCACGGGCAACGGCACGTCCCCCAGGGGTGGTCGTCTCGCGCAGGGCGGGATGCTCGCCCGCGGCGGCCCCGGCGTGCTGAACGTGCGCACCGGCGTGCTGTTCGACGACGGCACCCCGGTGGTGTCCGGTACGGGCACCTGGCGCCTGTCGATCCGGGCGTTCACGGCGGTGGCGTCGTACACGCTCGCGAACGGGCCGGTCGTGTTCTCCAACGACGGCGCGGTCGGCGATGTCGAAATCGACCCGGCGCCCGGCAGCGGGTCGCGGATCGACATCGTGTGGGCGTTGCAGCCGCTCGTCGCCGCTGACGGTGGCAGCGGTGACAGTGTGCAGCCTGTCTTCGGGGTCGCGTCGTCGGACCCGTCCGGTTCTCCGACCCCGCCGCTGGATCAGCTGCCCGCCGGCGCGGTGGAGCTCAGTCGGGCGATGATCAGCGCGGGCATGACGTCGTCGTCGGATGCGGTGTGGACGACGCCGCAGTGGACGGTCGCGAACGGCGGGGTGATCCCTCTCGGTGAAGGGAAGTACGGCGTGTGGGACGGCGCCGCATGGAAGGTGCTCGCGGAGTACTCGTCCGGTCCGATCACGGCCTCGTCGTGGGCCACTCTGCTCCGCAGCCCCGAGTGGTTCCACGTCGGCGACATGGTGTCTGCGCGCGGCACGATTCGCCGCACCGACATGCCCTGGGCTCCCGGTCACCAGATTCAACTGGGCGCCCTACACCAGTGGCCGATACGCCAATGAGAATCCGCAACGGCGACCGCTACGCGGATATCACTCTCGGAACGAATCTGATCTTGACCGTAGTCGCGGTCACGGCGGGTACGGGCGCTACCGGCAACCTCGACCTCGACACCGTGATCTACCGAGCTGCGACCTGATGTACCGCTGGCTGTTCGGGCACCTACGCACCGGGAAGATCACCCGCACCATCTCGATGGTCGGCGGCCAGTGGACGGTTGTCTACGACGACACCGACACCCTCACCGCCAAGTTCCCCCTCGCCGCCCTCGATGCTCCCCGAGACGTCGCCGAATGGCGGTACGTCGACGCCGACACCGCCCCGGCCCGCCAGTTCGCCGTCTGCGAATGGGTCGCCCCCAGCGGCCGCCTCGAACAGATCGCTGGCGGCCCCATCTGGACTCGAGGCCACTCCGACGACACCGACGAATTCACGATCGGTGCCGGCGGGCTCGAGTCGATCTTCGACCACCGCCTCGTCCTACCCGTCCTCGTCGCGGGAATGCGGCCCGAGTTGCAGGTGGTGGCGTGGCAGTCGGCCGAGCTCGGGCTGATCGCGAAGCGTCTCGTCGAGACGGCAACGGCGATGACCGGCGGGGAGCTGCCGATCGTGCTCCCGTCGGACGCCGAGCTCGGCGGCCCAGGCGCCGCACACGAACGCAACTACCCCGGATACGAGCTGGGCAAGGTCGGCGAGCGGCTGCGACAACTGTCCGAGGTCGAGGACGGCCCCGAGATCCAGTTCGCGCCCAGGCGCCGCGCTGACGACCCGACCTACATCGAGTGGGTGATGCGAATCGGCACCAAGGCCACCAGCATGATGCTCACGCAGACGGGCCGACCTTGGATCCTCGACCAGCGCGTCCCCCGCTCCCCCGTCGTCGCGATCGGCACCGACGAGGCCGCCGGTGGCCTCACCACGCAGGCGTTCGCCGGCGGACAGGGCGAGGGCGAGGGCAAGCCTATCGAGTACGTCACCTCAGACTTCCTCACCAATCTGGGCTACCCGGTACTGCAGTCGGTTGTCGGGGGCACGGACACGGTCTCACAGCGTTCGACGTTGCGTGCGCACGCGGGCGGGTTCCTCGCCCAGCACGACCGCCCGATCCGCACGCACACGGCGAAGGTGGCCGCTGACGCGTTCTGGAAGCTCGCGCCCGGCTACCGGCCCGGCGACTGGTTCCAGGTCCGTCCCCGTGAGGGGCACCGATTCGTTGGAGGTGAGCAGCTGATGCGATCCCTGCAGGCCACCGGTGGTGGTGACACGGTGTCGGTGCAGATGGCTCCCGTGAAGGCGGCGATCTGAGTGGCGGGTGGATTCCCACCGTCGCGACCCGAAGGGGATGCGGCGATCGCGCGGATCGTGCAGGCGCTGCGGCGTGACGTGGACGCTCTCAAGGCGTCCGCGGGCATCCTGTCGGCGGTTATCGGGTCGGGGGGCGTCACCGTCAAGGACGGCGGCGGCATGTCGATCGAGGCCGGCGGTTTCCTGCGGGCCTATCACTCAAACGGCGAGGGCGCGATCTACTTCGGCGCGCTGCTGCCGGAGGACACCTACGAGTCGGGCCTTCTGCTCGCTGACCTCCTGGGCGCCGCGCGGTTCTGGGTGGCGCAGCGTGACGATGGCGTGTTCGAGGTCGTATCCCGCGCCGACAGGACCCGGCTGGTGGGCGGGGAGGTGTTCGTCGGGGACAGCGACACGACCACGCTCACGAGGCTGCGAGGCCAAGAGATCCGCATCAGCACTGGCCACCTGTCGGTGTATGACCTGCCCACCACTTCTGCTGCGGCGAACCTACACCTGGGCACGGTCGGCGGGCAGTGGACGGTCGCCTACATCACCTCGTCGCGCCGGTACAAGCAGGACATCGAGGACCTGGACGTCGATCCGCTCGCCGTGTTGAAGTGGCAGCCGCGGACGTGGCGAGACAAGACCGACGTCGCCGCTGTTGGTGGCGAGGCCAAGCGCCACATCGGCTTCATCGCCGAGGAGGTCGACGAGGCTGGCACTCCCGAGTTCGTCATTCATGACGACGAGGGGCTGGCGGATGGTCTGGCCTACGACCGCATGACGATCGGCCTGCACGCCGTCGATAAGTACCAGCAGAAGCAGATCGAGGACCTGCGCGCCGAGCTCGAAGCGGTCCGCGCCGAGAACGCCCGCAAGGACCGGATCATCGCCGCCTTGTGCGACGCGACCGGTATCGACCCCGAGGAGGTCGCATGACGTCGCTACTCGCCCGCGCATGGCACCGCATCAACGAACCGCGCACCATCAGCGTGCTGTACTTCGTGTCCTACCTGGTCCTGACCGCCGGCGGTGTCACAGCTCTCGTCATCCCACCGACCAGCCTGGAAGGCGAGATCGGCGCGACCGCGATGACCATGCTCGCCTCGCTGCTCGTCTTCGGCGGCAGCATCGGGTCCGTGTCCGCGCTGCCGGGCATTTACTGGCTGGAGCGGTTCGCCGTCGGCGCGATCGCCTCCTCGGCGACGATCTACCTCCTCATCATCGTGACCCTGCATTTCACCTCCACCGGCAACCGGCTCCTGCAGGCGGCCTTCGTGTGCTCGGTGCTGCTGCACCAGGGCGTCCGGTGGATGCGTATCCGTGAGCGGCCATACCGTCCCGAGGCGGCGACAGCGGCCGAAGTCTGAAAGGAGGTCGCACCGTGGAGGGAGGAGACCTCATTCAAGCGGCCGTCCTGATGGTCACCGGCGGCGGGCTCGTCAAGCTCGTCGACTCGCTGCAGGCGTGGCGCAAGGGCCGTCACCAGGAGGAGCAGGACGCCTGGACTCAGCGGGACCGTGAAGCCAAGGCTCGCCGGAAGCTCGAGGAGTACGCCCACATCCTGCGGTCGATGCTGCTGCGCCGCGGCGCGACCAAGGACGAGCTGCCGCCCTGGCCCGAGTACTAGTCCAGTTCACCGCTTTCATCCGCCCCGATCCAGCACATAGCTGTCGGGGCTTCGTCGTTCCTGGAGGTCATTGGCATGCAGACGCGCGAACTCCTCGCCATCGCAAAGGACAAACTCACCGGCGCCGATAAGCGCTGCTGGGACCGTGACCGCGACGGTCGCATGGCCGACTTCGCGGTCGACGAGGACCAACAGATCACGACGGTGCCCTACGAGCCGGGTGACGACTGATGGCCTACCAGCTCGGCATCCCCGACGCGCTGCGACGCTTCGGGGTTCCGGTCGAGGTCGTCCCCGGTTGGGAGCGCCGCGGCCGGGTCAGCCTGGTCCCCGGCGGCGTGACCTGTCACTGGACCGCTGGCCCGCGCGGCGCCCGCGGACGGCCCTCGCTCAACGTCGTCGTCCACGGCCGCCCTAGCCTTTCTGGACCGCTGTGCAACGTGTACTTCGACCGCAACGGCGTCGCGGTGGTCGTCGCCGCCGGCACCGCGAACCATGCCGGCCGCGGCAACTGGCGTGGACTCTTCGGCAACCACCGCGTCTTCGGCATCGAGGCTGAGTCTGCCGGCGACCTCGATGGCTCGGACTGGACCACCGCGCAACGCGAGAACTACCCCAAGGTCGCCGCCGCGCTGCAGTGGCTCACCGGCAACCCCGACCCGCAGATGGTCCACGGCCACAACGAGTGGACCACCGCCAAGATCGACATCCGCGACTGGCCCATGCCCCTCATGCGCCAGCAAGTCGCCGCCCTACTCCAGGGCGGCTCCCCACTTGGAGGTTTCCTGATGGCACTGTCCGACTCCGAGCAGAGCGAGATCCTCGAGATCGTCCGCGACCTGCGCCCCGGCAAGGAAGGCCGCTGGCACGACGGCCCCGGCTTCCGAATGATCCGCGAGGTCCGCAACGCGGTCGCCGACATGCACCCCCGCGTAAACCACCTGCACGAGCAGTACCGCGTCGGCACCCCCGGACGCTGGCACGACGGCGAGACATTCTCGTTCTTCAAGCGCCTCGGCATCCGACTCTCGACCGTGCTTCCCGGCGTCTCTGGTGTCGGGCATCAGGGCGACCACTGGCCCGCGATCAACGCTGCGATCACGAGCCGCGGCACCGGCGACATCGACGTCGCCGCCCTCGCCGAGCTCATCGCAGCCAAGCTCCCCGACGACATCGCCAAGCAGTTCGTCGACGAACTCTCGAACCGACTGGAGGCCTGAACATGGACGCCAAGAATCTCCTGACCCGACTCCCAGATGGCTTCCGTGACGCCTTCTACCTGGCGATTCTGGTCGCGGGCATCGCGCTCGGTTCGATCCAGGTCGCCTACGCCGCGATCCCCGACGCCGGCCAGCCCGGGTGGCTGAACGTCGCCCTCGCCGTCTACGCCTACCTCGGTGGCGTCTTCGGCATCACCGCGTCGCAGAACCTCACGAGCAAGCCGTCTGTCGAGCCCGTCGACGAGGTCGCACTCGCGCACCCGTTCGGAGACTCGGACACCCCGGCCGGCGACGTGCCCGGCGACCCCATCGGCGACGACTTCGCTGCCGGCGAACACCGCCGCGAGGACTGACCATGCCGCGCCCCGGGCCTGGGCCTCGGCGCCGGGCGGAGGTTCCTGAAAAGTCCCTTTGAGTGTCGGTGGATCGGTTGCCAGGGCCACTGTTTCGAACGTATGTTCGAAGTGATCGAAAGGAGTGCACATGGTTAACCCGGTACCCGGGTCCCAGCGGACAGCAAGGTTCCGCCAACAGGGGTCGCACTGGTCGCTTGGCTGGCACACAGGAGAGGACTTCGCCGCACCCGTCGGCACACCGATCCTTTCCTGCACGCCGGGAACAGTAAAGAGGCTCGTCGACAACGACAGGTCCTACGGCAATTACCTCGTCATCGACTGGAACGGCCGAGAGATCTGGTACTGCCACATGCCGGCAGGCGCGCCCCGGCCGGCTCCAGGCACGGCGGTTGCCGCAAACCAGCGAATCGGCTCTGTGGGCGGCACTGGCAACGTCACCGGACCACACCTTCACCTGGAGATGCGCAAGGCGCCGTACGGCTTCAACGCCAACGACATCATCGACCCAAATGAAGCAGTCAACTACAACCCTCAGGAGGACGAATTGACACCCGAACAGGCCGCGCTTCTTCAGAAGCTCAGCGATCGACAGGACCACATGTTCAACATGCTGTCCACCGTCGGCTCCCGCACGTACACGATCGGTCAGATTGGAAACAAGCTGAGCGACCGACAGGACCACATGTTCACCATGCTGTCCACAGTTGGTTCCCGTACCTACGCCACGATGGAGGATGTCCGCGAGCTACTGGCCCGCACTGCTCCTGAGACGAGCGTTGACACCGAGGCGCTGGCGACCGAGATCGTGGGTTCCCTCGATCCGGCCTCCGCTCACGCTGTTGCGACTCGGGTGAGCGAGAAGCTCAACTCGTTCGAGATCGAGGGCCCGGCAAACCAGTAAGGCGTCAGAGGCTCTCGGATGCTGGTATCACCCGAGACCTCACTTGGCGCCGCCAGGAGAGGAGAAACGCATGGTCAACCCCGTTCCCGGCTACGGAATCGGGACGCCGTACGGCCGACGAGGATCGCTGTGGTCACTCGGCTGGCACACCGGCGCTGACTTCCCGGCACCGATGCACACGCACATCGTGTCGTGCACCCCCGGCACGGTGGTGAGTGTCAGCAATGACAGGGCCTACGGCCACTACGTGACGATTCAGTGGGAGGGCTACCGGCTGCTCTACTGCCACATGCCTTCCGGCGCCGCAGTCGTCACCCCGGGCCAGACCGTCAGCGCTGGTCAGCTGATCGGGTCGGTCGGCGATACCGGCAACGTCACAGGACCGCACCTTCATCTGGAGATGCGCAAGTCGCCATACGGCTTCAACGCGAACGACATTGTCAACCCGCAACCCGCAATTGATTACGACCCTCAGGAGGATGACGTGCTTACACCCGCACAGGACGCAGCTTTGAAGGAGCTGCTTGACCGCAACCGCAGCCAGGACCGAGTGCTCGTCGAGATCCGCGACCGAGTGAACGCCGTCTGGCGTGGCACCGAGCGACTCGCTCAGCTCGCACCCGGCCTGACCGGAGTCGCAAACGCCGGCCCGTTCTGGCCCGACGTCAAGGCTGCGATCGAGAAGGTTCTCGGCCGTCCGATCAGTTCCTGAACCTCGGCTAGCGGCGGGGCTCTCGGATGCTGGTATCACCCGAGAGCCCTACCTCACGCCAGGATAGGCCGTTGCACCTTCCCTGACGTGACAATGCGCCCCCGTCGACCATGCGGTCGGCGGGGGCGCTCTCGTGCTTGCGAAGAGCTCCGTCCACCACGACTGATGAGGACACGGCCCAGAGGCTTCCCATTGACAACGATCTCGAACTTGACGCCTCATATCCAATGGCGGTCTCGCTGCCGATCTTCAGCTTCACTTCACGCCGCGCCATCCCGACAATGTGACCCAGTCCCAGCCCCAGTACCCGCGTCCTCGGCTTGGATGAATGCACGACGAGAGGCGCGCGTACTGATCGCTCCGCATGGTGAGCGTCACGCGACAAGGTGCGTCCTCGACTGAGCGAAAACAGTGAAAGCGAAGACGTCTACGTCGAGGGTGTGAGAGCTTCGTTCCATGCCATACGTGCTCAGAGAGCCCATCGCAGCCGTGAAGTACTCCCTTCGCAACAACGAAGCGGAAATCGGAGAACTCGTTAGGAGAAGTGGCCGCCGATCCAGTTGGAGCAATATCACCGGCGCTCTGCGCATCTACAATGACGGTCTCGACCTTGTAGTTCCGGATGGAGATTGGGTTGTTTTTCTTGGGAACTCGGTGCTGGTTCTCCACGAGGAGCAGTTCGCGACGCTATTCACGGAGGCCTGACCTCAAGGCGAGATGACGGCGCACGACCTGCCGCTGCCGCTTCACCAATAGAATGCCACCGATTCACAAGCAACGGGCTGTCCGCGAAGGTGAACCACTATCCCGCTCGCCTCAATCGCCGGCGCTGCTGCTCTACCTTCCGACGCAGCCTATGAACCGTTACCGGGTCGTGCCCTTCGGCCTCAGGGTCATGGAGTGCGCGGACCAGCAACTGCGTGTACCGCGTAGACGAGATCCCAAACTTCTCACGGATCGCTGCCTCACGAGCGCCGGCGTACTGCCAGGTCGGGTGCTTGCGCTCGAAGTCGAGGATCGCAGTGAGGGTGGGCATGCCAACCAGGCTGCCAGGCGCCACCGACATGGAGCAGAACGTGGAGCAACGAGTCATATCGACACCTATCACGGCTCGTCGCGACCACACTCGATAAGCCCTCAAACGGCAGTCAGAACACAGCGCCAGGCACCGGCGCCCAGCGCACCACATTCAGGCCCGGAGCAGATTATGAGTCCTCTGCTCTAACCGGCTGAGCTAACTCCCCATCAGCGGCGCGTCGGAGGCGCCGTGGCTCCTCAGTATGGCGAAGTCGGCCGGGACCGACCTCACTGCCCCGACGAGAAGCCGGGATTCACCGAAGATTCAGCCGCTCGACGTGCGGATGTCGCGCATCGGGTCCAGACTCGACAGTGAACGGCTCGCACACTCCAGACACGCTCGGGAGTCGGGGTCCTTCCAACCTCGGGACCCCAACGACGTTCCTCGGCCGCCTGGTCGCGCATTCCTCCCGCGCCCAGGCGGCCGAAGCACGTTCCCGCACCCGACGCCTCTCAGCACCTAGCCTGGGAACATGACGGACGACGCACTCCTGCCCCTCACCGAAGACTGGGACCGCGCGCTGGTCGTGGTCGCTCATCCCGACGACGTGGAGTTCGGCGCTGCCGCGGCAGTGGCGCGCTGGACGCGCCAAGGCAAGACCGTCGTGTACTGCATGGTCACCAGCGGTGAAGCGGGCATCGACGGCCTCTCCCCCGAGGAGTGCGCGCCGGTGCGCGAGGCCGAGGAACGCGAATCCGCTGCCATAGTGGGTGTCGAGACGGTCGAGTTCCTCGGATTCCCCGATGGTGTCATCGAGTTCGGTGTTCCGCTGCGCGCTGCCATTGCCGAGCAGATCCGGCGACACCGCCCCGACATCGTGATCACCGGCAACTTCCGCGACACCTGGGGCGGGCGCTCCCCCAATCAGGCTGACCACATCGCCGTCGGCCGCGCGGCACTCCACGCCAGCCAGGACGCAGGTAACCGCTGGATCTTCCGCGAGCAGCTCACCGACGGACTCGAGCCGTGGGGCGGCGTGCGTGAGGTCTGGGCAGCCGGCTCGCCGCAATCCACCCACGCCGTCGACACCACCGACACCTTCGACGCGGGTGTCGCCTCGTTGCTCGCACACCGCGCCTACATCGAGGGACTCGGCTGGGAGCACTTCGATCCGGCGGAGTTCCTCGAAGGCATGTCCCGTCCCACCGGCCGGCGCCTCGGAGTCACCCACGCCGCAGCGTTCGAAGTCTTCTCCATGAGCTTCGGCGAGTGACAGCGGACCTGGGGTAGGTGGTCGAGTAGCGGCGCCCTTCGATACGCCGCTCGTTCCTCGCGGCTACTCAGGAACCGGGACGAGCCGCACCCCGTAGGTGGTCGAGTAGCGGCGAGCTCTGCGAGCCGCGTATCGAGACCACATCTCACGTGACGCGTGGTCTCGATACGGCCCTCGTTCCTCGGGCCTACTCGACCACCTATACACCAGTAGGTGGTCGAGTAGCGGCGAGGAACGAGCCGTGTATCGAGACCACGTGGGGGTTGTGAACAAGGTCTCGGAAGTGTCGGTGGCCTTCTCTAGGTTGGGAACATGATCGAGAGCAGCTCTGACGTCCGGGTCGGTTTCCTGGCCGACTTGCGGCGCGCGAACGCTCTCGCGGAGTACCGCCGCTGGTCGGGCATGCTGGAATACCTCGACGCCGAAACTGCTCGGATTGAGCGGGAACTCGAACCACGGGCACGGGAGCTTGAGGCCGCGGCGGTGCGGTCGGTGATCGCGCAGGCGAACGGCTGGTCCGAGCACCAGGTTGCGAGCCGCATCCACGAGGCGCAGACCGCTCGGGATGATTTGCCGACGGTATGGAAGGCGTTCGGCGAGGGTGAGATCGACGCGGCCCGGGTCGCGGCCATCGCGGCTGGCGCATGGAAGCTCACCCGGGAGCGCTCGATCGAGAAGCTCGACGAACGCTCCGTCGCGTACGCGGCTACCCACACGGTGGGCGAGCTGCGGCAGTGGGTCAAGCGGTTCATCGCCCGCCACGAACCCGACGAGACCGAGAAACGCTACGAAGAGATCGTCGCTGAACGAAACGTGACGATCCATCACGACGAGGACGGCACTTGGAGCCTGTATGCCGAGAACCTGCCGTCGTATGTGTTGGCGGGGATCGATCAGCGGCTCGACCACGCTGCCAAGGCCGTGACTGAGGATGACCGGACCCTGCAGCAGCGGCGGGCGGACTTCTTCGTCGACGCGCTTGACCACATCGACCCCGACAACGAACCCGCGCGGACGCCCAACATGGCGATCGGTGTCATGGTCCCGGCGTCGACGCTCGCGGGCGTGGATGATCAGCCAGCGATCAGCGCCGACCGCGACTGGATCCTTCCCGCCAACGCGGTCCGTGACCTCGCCTTGAGTGGGAACCCGTTCTGGTACCGACTCCTCGTCGACGACCAGGACGACGTTTTGAGCATCACCTACCAGGGACGGTACCCACCAGATCATCTACGGAACGCGATCCGGTTCAGAGACGGCACCTGCCGATACCCCGGCATGGAGCCATCGCATAAGGGGCATAGCCGTGATGGAGAGGAAGAAGGCCGCCAACTGCGACCTCGACCACCGACAACCCCTACCCGACGGACCCACCAGCGGGGAGAATCTGTGGGCCTTGTGCAGGCATCACCACAAGCTCAAGACCTTCGACCACGCCCAACCCATCGAGCACGACGACGGCTGGGCCTGGCGTATCGGAAGCACCACCCTCACCGAGTGAGAGCTAGCGGAAACGACAAAGGGCCGCGTTTCCGCGGCTGGTGCTCCCCCGGTTGGACTCGAACCAACAACCCTCCGGTTAACAGCCGAATGCTCTGCCAATTGAGCTACAGGGGATGGGCTCCTCAGGAGGAGCACGGTCTATGACTTTAGCAACCTCGCCCTGACAATGCGACACCGGGTGGGGCCCACTGTCGACGAAGCCGATTCAAGGCGTGTTCCTCTCGAGTCCGCACTTGCGCCTCCGTCAGGTTGAGAAGTACGGCCACCTCGCGCCGGCTTCGCGGAGTCGGGTCAGGACCCAACCCGAAGCGGCTGCGGAGCAGCTGAGCATCCCCATCATGCAAGCCGTCGAGGAGATCGTCGGAAGTCACGTCCACGGAAACGTCATCGCGCTCATGCGCGGCGACCGGTGGACGCGGACGGCGCACCATCGCTCCGTCGATGGCCGGCCACGCGAAGGTGGCGAGGCGAACGTCTCGTTCGGGGTCGAATCGGTCCACCGCGCCGATCAGCGCCACGATGCCGTCCTGGACCGCGTCGTCGAACTCGGCACCGGCCCTTCCCCGGCGCAATGCGTGCAGTACGACCCAGCGCAGGCCCGCACGGATCAGGCGTTCGCGCGCCTCCCGATCACCGGCGGCCGCACGCCGCGCGAGTCGCTGTTCAGTCGAACGGTCGAGTTCGGGATGCGCGAGGGCTCGGCGAGCGAAGGGCGACATGACCCCACCGTGACCGACCTCGACCGCGGCCGGGAGACCATCGCCGGGCGCTGTGGACGCCGTGAACCGTCCACAACGTCAGAGCTGTTCCATCGCCCCGATCACCCGTTCGCGGAAGTCACGGCGCTGCTGCTCCAACGCCACGAGTTCGCCGAACATCCGGTTGTAGGTCTCGGCCTGTTCGACCGGATTGGTGCGCTGCAGGCGCGATTTGACCTCGACGATCCGCCGAGCCACCGTCAGCTCCTGGAGCCGTGCCAGCACCGCCGCCACGACCGCCTGAGTCGACCGTTCCGAGGAGTGCAACGGTTCCACGGCCGCGACACCGAGGACGCGGCGGAGCGCATCGTCGGTCACCGAATCCGACAGTCCCGGCAGCCAGCTCGGGTCCGGAGCGTCGGGAAGCCCGCGCTGTTCGATGCGACGCCAGAGTTCCTGAGCGATGGGGTGCGTGAAGTCGTTCTCGCCGATGTCGTCGGCCAGTGGCTTGGCGAGGTGCGGGAACTGCACGATCGCCTTGAGCGCCTCGCGTTCATCGGCGAACTGAGGAGCGCCGAAGCTCGGGCCGGATGCCGCCGCGGAGGGTGCGGGAGCGGGCGGAGCTCCCGCGTTCGACGCCGACGCCCGGGCCGCCCCCTGCGCCGCTTTGAACTCCTGCCGCACCTGATCGACGTCCGCACCCACTCGACTGGCGATCTCGCGCAGGAATTCGTCGACCTTGGACTTGTCGCGGATCGCGCGGGCCAGACGCACCGCCTCGCGGATGGCGTCGACGCGCTGATCGCCGCGGTCGAGGTCGTACCGCGTGAGCGTGTTGTCCAGGACGAACCGATACAGCGGGACGCGGGAGGCGACGAGCTCGCGGACCGCCGCGTCGCCGTCGGCCATGCGCAGATCACACGGGTCCATGCCCCGCGGTTCGACCGCCACGTAGGTCTGTCCGGCGAACTGCTCGTCGCCGGCGAACGCCTTCATCGCGGCTCGCTGCCCGGCCTCGTCGCCGTCGAAGGTGAAGATGACCTCGCCATGGAAGGCGTCGTGGTCGAGGAGGATGCGGCGCAGGACCCGTGCGTGATCCTCGCCGAAGGCGGTGCCGCAGGTCGCGACCGCGGTGGTCACCCCGGCCTGATGGCAGGCCATGACGTCGGTGTAGCCCTCGACGATGACGGCCTGGCTTCTCGAGGAGATGGCGCGCCGGGCGAGGTCGATGCCGTAGAGCACGTGGCTCTTCTTGTAGATCGGCGTCTCGGAGGTGTTGAGGTACTTGGCCTCGATGCGGTCGTCTTCGAGCATGCGGCGGGCGCCGAAACCAATGACCTCGCCGCTGATCTCCTTGATCGGCCAGAGCAGCCGGCCACGGAACTTGTCGTAGAGGCCGCGCTGACCGCGCGCCGCGAGTCCGCCGACGATGAGGTCCTCGTCGCTGAAGCCCTTGGACTTGAGGTGGGCGACGAGGGCTTCCCCGCCGCGCGGTGCCCACCCCATCGAGAACATCTCCGCGGCGGCGCGGTCGAACCCTCGGTCGGTGACGAACTGACGACCCGGCTGCGCCTCGGGCGCCACCATGAGCGCCTCGTGATAGAACTCCGCGGCGAGGCGATGCGCTTCGAGCAGGCGCTGGCGCTGCCCGGGGTCGCGGCGCGGCCCGACCGGCGCGCCCTCGTCGTAGCGCAACTGGATGCCGTACTTGCCAGCGAGCCGTTCGACCGCCTCGGCGAAGCCGAGCCCCTCGATCTCCATGAGGAACTTGATCGAGTCACCGCCCGCCCCGCAGCCGAAGCAGTGGTAGAAGCCCTGGGCAGGCCGGACGTTGAACGACGGCGTCTTCTCGTCATGGAACGGGCACAGGCCCTTGCGGGCGCCGCCACCGGCGTTGCGCAGCGTCACGTACTGTTCGACGACCTCGTCGATCCGGACGCGCTCGCGGACGAGTTGGATGTCCTCGTCCTTGATGCGTGCCATGCCTGCATCCTATGACGTCACAGAAGCAGCCTGTTGGCCCAACTCACAGCGGACAGATCCGTCAGGCTCGCCACCTGGTCGATGATGACGCGGTGCCGCGCGGAGTCATCATCGGCCGCCGCGAAGTCCTGCGCGAAGTCGGGGTCGAGATGCTCGTCGCCGGTCTTCACGAGCAGCTCGACTAATGAGGTGAGCAGTTCCCGCTGTTCGGTGAGTGAGGCGGTGCGGTCCTCGCTGCGCATCATGTGGTGCGCAGCGATGGCCTTGAGCACGAGGATCTCGTCGATGGTCTCCGGCGGAACCTCGAGGTTCGCCTCGTAGCGCACGAGCGGTCCGATCCCCCAGGCGTCGACCGTGGCCCGCTGGGCGGCGACGGCGAAGCGCCCGATGAGGGCGCTGGTGAGGCTCTTGAGCACCGCCCGCGCCGCCCTGCTTCGATCGAAGCACCGCTGGGGCCACTCCGGCATACGGCGCAGCCGCTCTAGGGCCGCCGCAAGCCGATCGTCGTTCGCCGACGGGTCGTACCACTCGCGGGCGATCGCGTGGACCGCCGACAACTCCAGTTCGCCGACGAGATCGAACCATCCGCCGACCACCCCGTCCTCGACGTCGTGGACGGAGTAGGCGATGTCGTCCGACAAGTCCATGACCTGCGCCTCGATGGGCCGGCGGAACGTGCCGGGGGCGTCGGACCGCAACCAGGTGAAGATCTCGAGGTCATCGGGGTAGACGCCGAACTTGGCGCCGCCGCTCGGTGCCTCACTCCGGGTCCACGGGTACTTCACGCACGCGCCGAGCGTGGCGCGGGTGAGGTTGAGGCCCACGCTGCGACCGTCGGAGGCGAACGTCTTGGCCTCGAGCCGGGTCAGCAGCCGGAGCGTCTGCGCGTTGCCTTCGAAGCCTCCGATGTGCTCCGCGGCGGCGTCCAGAGCCGACTCCCCGTTGTGCCCGAACGGCGGGTGGCCGAGATCGTGCGCGAGCGCGGCGGAGTCGACGATGTCAGGATCGCACCCCAGCGCCTTGCCCAATTCGCGGGCGACCTGCGCGACTTCGAGCGAGTGGGTGAGCCGATTGCGGACGAAGTCGTCGACACCGGCGCCCAGCACCTGCGTCTTGGCCGAGAGCCGGCGCAGTGCCGAGGAGTGCACGATGCGGGCGCGATCGCGTTCGAACGGCGTACGTCCGGGCCGCTTCGGCGACTCGTCGACGTAGCGCGCCCGCGCCTCGACCCCGTACAGCTCGCTCATCGCGGCGAGCCTACCGCGTTACCAGCGGCCGTTGCGGGGGCGCGGCTGGCAGCGCGGGCACCAGTAGCTGGAGCGGTTCATGAAGGCGTCACGGCGGATGGGAGTGGCGCAACGGTCGCAGGGCTCGCCCTCGCGGCCATAGGCGTGCAGGGACCGGTCGAAGTAGCCGGACTGACCGTTGACGTTGACGTACAGCGCGTCGAAGGAGGTCCCGCCCTCGGCGAGCGCGTCGGTCATCACGTCGCGCAGATGTCCGAGCAGGCCCTCGATCTCGCGGTTCCGCAGATGCCGTGTGTTGCGGGCGTAGTGCAGGGGTGTGCGCCAGAGCGCTTCATCGGCGTAGATGTTGCCGACGCCGGAGATCAGCGTCTGGTCGAGGATGGCCCGTTTGACGCCGGTCTCACGGCGCCGAAGACGGCGGGCGAACTCCGCTGCGTCGAAGAGCGGGTCGAGCGGGTCGCGGGCGATGTGCTCGATCTCCGCGGGCAGCTCGGCGCCCCCTTCGCTGACGGACAGGCCGCCGAAGATGCGCTGATCGACGAAGCGCAGTTCGGCGCCGTCGTCGAGTCGGAGGCGCACCCGCAGGTGACGTGGGTCAGGGATCGAGGCGTCGCTGACCAGCAACTGACCGCTCATGCCGAGGTGGCCGAGGATGGCGTCATCGTCGTCGAGCGGGAGCCAGAGGTACTTGCCGCGGCGCTCGGCGGACACGATGCGCCGGCCGCGCAAGCGGGCGATGAAATCTGTGGGCCCGGGACCGTGCCGGCGGACCGAACGAGGGTCGAGGATCTCGACCTCGGCGACGCCTCGCCCGACGACGTGCTCCGCCAGCCCGCGGCGGACGACCTCGACTTCAGGGAGTTCGGGCATCCGCCAGCTCGGCGTTGATCGCCCGCCAGGCGACCTCGGCGACCATCTGCTCGGCTTCCTTCTTGGAGCGACCCTCGCCGCCCTCGAAGATGCGGTCGCCCACGACGACACGCGCCGTGAACTTCTTGTCGTGGTCGGGCCCGGTGCCTTCGAGCTGGTACTCGGGCACGCCGAACCCGTTGCTGGCGGAGATCTCTTGCAACGACGTCTTCCAGTCGAGCCCGGCGCCCAGCGAGGCCGCAGCCGCGATCACCGGATCGAAGATGGCGTGGATGACCTCGCGGGTCCGCTCGATGCCGAACTGCAGGAAGATGGCGCCGATGACGGCCTCCATCGTGTCCGAGAGGATCGAGGCCTTGTCGCGGCCACCTGTGGTCTCCTCGCCACGGCCCAGCAGCAGGTGATCGCCGAGCCCGAGGGTGCGCGCGACCTCCGCAAGCGCCTTGGCGCTCACGACTGCTGCGCGCAGTTTGGCGAGCTGACCCTCCGGAAGCTCGGGGTGCTCCCGGAAGATCGACTCGGTGACGACAAGCCCCAACACCGAGTCGCCCAGGAACTCCAGGCGCTCGTTGTTGGGGACGTGTCCGTTCTCGTACGAGTACGAGCGATGTGTCAGGGCATGCTGCAGGAGCTCGGGGTCGAGATCGGGCACCCCGAGGACGTCGCGCAGCTCGTCAGCCACGAAGACGGGTCAGAGAACCTGACGCCGCTCGCCCCGCGCGCCGTACTGGCCGCACTCGGCGCACGCGCGGTGCGGCACGACCTTGGCGTTGCAGGCGGGGTTGGCGCAGTCGACGGTCTGAACCGCGGTGGCCTTCCAGGCCGAACGACGGTGACGCGTGTTGCTGCGCGACATCTTCCGCTTGGGAACTGCCACGATTACTCCTCGTTGTGCTCGGTCAGATGGGTCAGCGCCGCCCACCGGGGGTCGATCGCCTCACCGTGTGTGTGGTCTGGGTCATCCGCGAGCCGCGCCCCGCATTCAGGGCACAGTCCCGGACAGTCCGGATCACACAACGGGTTCTGCGGCAGTGCGAGCACTACCGCGTCCCGCAGGACGGGCTCGAGGTCGAGCAAGTCTCCCTCGAGGGCCAACTCGTCCTCCCCCGGATCGTCGTAGACGTACAGCTCCTGGAAGTCGACGTCGAGATCGTCCTCGACACGCTCCAGGCACCGCACGCATTCGCCGACCACGTGGGCGGACGCCGTACCGGTGGCCAGGACGCCGTCCATCACTGCTTCGAGCCGAAGCTCGAGTTCGATGGGCGACCCTTCCGGGACACCGAGCACGTCGAGGCCGAGATCCGCAGGTGCGTCCAAGGTACGGGCGTACGTCTTCTCGGTTCCGGGGCGACGCCCCAGCACCTGAGTGTCGAACACCAGGTCACCCGAAGACACGAACATTCCTTCGTCGTCAGCACAGCAGATCACGACCTGCGAACAGGCCGACGTCCATCGTAACCCGCGGCACCACACCAGCACCAATCGGCCCGGCAGGCCCGATCGCCATGTCAGTGGACCCGGCGACGATGGTGACATGAGCACGGACGGGAGCGACGAAGGCATCCTCCACGCCGACCTCGACGCCTTCTATGCCTCGGTCGAGCAGCGCGACGAGCCGAGTCTGCGCGGGCGGCCGGTCATCGTCGGCGGCGGCGTCGTCCTCGCCGCAAGCTACGAGGCCAAAGCGCAGGGCGTGCGCACGGCGATGCCTGGGCGGCAGGCTCGCCGGTTATGTCCCGACGCCGTCGTTCGGTCACCGCGGTTCGAGGCGTATACGGCGGCCAGCCGGGCGGTGTTCGCGATCTTTCGCGACATCACACCGGTCGTCGAGCCGCTCTCGATCGACGAGGCGTTCCTCGATGTCAGCGGCTTACGGCGTTCGCAGGGGCCCGCGCTGCCCATCGCGGCGGCGCTGCGCGAACGCGTGCGGGTCGAGGTCGGGCTCCCCATCTCCGTGGGCGTCGCGCGTACCACGTACCTCGCCAAGGTCGCGAGCGCCCTGTCCAAGCCCGACGGCCTGCTGCTCGTTCCTCGCGAGTCCGAACTGACGTTCTTGCACGCCCTGCCGGTGGAGCGGCTCTGGGGCGTCGGCGACGTCACCGCCCGAAGTCTGCATCAGGCGCACATCCGCACGGTCGCGGACGTCGGCCGCACCGACGAGGTCGACCTTGCCGCCGTGATCGGCCCTGCCGCCGCGCGCCAGCTGAGTGCGCTGGCGCACGGCCGCGACCCCCGACGGGTCGATCCGGGGGCGCGGCGCCGCTCGATCGGCGCCCAGCACGCCCTCGGGCCGGCGGTGCGGTCAGAGCGTGAGATCGAGACGGTCGTGCTCGGACTGGTCGACACGGTAAGCCGACGCCTGCGCGCCGCCGGTCTCACGGCACGCACCGTCACGCTGCGCTGGCGCTTCGGCGACTACCGCCGCGCCACCTCCTCGCGGACGCTTCGCGTTCCTACTCAGGACACCGGCGAGATCGCTCGACTCGCGACGAGGCTCCTCGGCGAGCGGGAGCGCGAGATTCGGCGCGAGGGACTGACCTTGGTCGGCGTCGCCCTGAGCGGGCTCGACGATCACGGAGCTCAGCTGGCGCTTCCCCTCGACGGCCGATCCGACCCGCGTCTGGACGACGCGCTCGACGCCGTGCGTGAGCGGTTCGGGAGCCGCGCGGTGCGCCGCGCGGTGCGCCGCGCGGTTCACGTGCGCGAGTAGGCCTCCTGCAGGGCCTTGAGCACATGCGGAGGCACCAGCGATGTCACGTCCCCGCCGTGCTTGGCCACCTCTTTGACGAGGCTCGACGCGAGATACGCGAACTCCGGGCCGGTCGGAATGAAGACCGTCTCGATCCCGGTGAGACTGCCGTTCATCTGGGCCATTTGCAGCTCGTAGTCGAAGTCGGAGACGGCGCGCAGCCCCTTGACGATCGCCTGGACGTCGTGGTCGCGGCAATAGTCGACGAGCAGTCCGCGGAAGGCGTCGACGCTGACGTTGTCGAGATCGGCAACCGCCTCGCGCAACAGATCCATGCGCTGCTCGATCGAGAACAAGCCCTTCTTGGACTCGTTGATGAGCACCGTCACGACGACCTCGTCGAACAGGTGCGCCGCCCGCCGGAAGATGTCGACGTGACCGTTGGTCACGGGGTCGAACGAGCCGGGGCAGACCACCTTCGTCATGTCAGCGACCGTACCAAAGGTGAGTCTCGCCATAGGCCTTGTCCCGCAGGGCGTCCACGCCGTCGGGCCAGGACCACGGGTCGCGCGATGAACGCTCGACGACCAGGAGCGAGTCGTCGGTGCGCCAGTCGCCGATCGTGAGCCGAGCCACCAGCTTCTGGAGGGCGGACGTCTCCAGCGCGTAGGGCGGGTCGAGGAAGACGAGGTGATAGGGCTCGGCGGGAGCAGCGGCCAGGAACCGTTCGGCGGTCGTGCGGTGCAGCCGGGCGTCGTGGGCGCCCAATTCACGGATGTTGCGGCTCACGACGCCCGCGGCTTTGCCGTTGGACTCCACGAGATCGGCGTGCTCCGCTCCCCGCGAGAGCGACTCCAGTGCCAAGGCGCCCGAACCGGCGAACAGGTCGAGGACGCGCACCCCGTTCCAACCGCCCAACTCCGACGCGATGGAGGCGAACAGCGCCTCGCGGACCCGGTCGGTGGTGGGGCGGGTGGTGGCGCCGCTCAAGGTGGCGAGCCGCCGACCGCCCCAGCTGCCGGCGATGATGCGGGTCATGTGCGCTCCAAGTACTCGGCCTGCTGGGTGGCTTCGAGGCGCAGTACGGCTTCCCGCAGCGCGGGCAGCGAGTCCAGATTCGGGTCGTCGGCGACGACCTGATTGGCGACCTCGCGCGCCTCGGCGATGACCTTGTCATGGGCGACGACCGAGAGAAGCTTGAGGCTCGACCGGTGACCGGATTGCCGCGCGCCGAGGACGTCGCCCTCCCGCCGCAGTTCGATGTCGAATTCTGCGATCCGGAACCCGTCCGTCGTGGACGCGACGGCGTCGAGCCGCTCGCGGGCGAGGGTGTCGCCCACGACGCCGGTGACCAGGAGGCAGAGCCCCGGATGGCCGCCGCGGCCCACCCGGCCGCGCAGCTGATGCAGCTGGGACAGGCCGAAACGGTCGGCGTCCAGCACCACCATCATCGTGGCGTTGGCGACGTCGACGCCGACCTCGATGACCGTGGTGGCGACGAGGACGTCGAGATCACCGCCGGCGAACGCCGCCATCGCCGCGTCCTTCTCGTCCGTGGGCATGCGCCCGTGCAGCATCCCGAGTCGCAGACCGTGCAGCGGGCCTTCGCGCAGCATCTCGACGACATCGAGCAGTGCCACGGGTCGCGGCTGGTTCGACTCCTGCGCCTCGGTGTCCCTCTTCGCGTCGTCGTCATCGCCGCCGATCCGAGTGGTGACGATGTAGACCTGCCGGCCCTGGTCGACCTCCTCGCGTACCCGCTCCCAGGCCCGCTCGAGCCAGCCTGGGTGCTCGGCCACCGGGACCACGGTCGTCTGGATCTGCTGCCGGCCGGCGGGAAGCTCCTGAAGGGTCGAGGTCTCCAGATCACCGAAGACGGTCATCGCGACGGTGCGGGGTATCGGCGTGGCCGTCATGACGAGGACGTGCGGAGCGACCGCTGCGCGGTCGACGAGCGCCGCGCGCTGCTCGACGCCGAAGCGGTGCTGCTCGTCGACGACGACCAGCCCGAGATCGGCGAACTCGACCGTCTCCTGCAACAGCGCGTGGGTGCCCACGACGATGCCCGCCTCGCCCGAGACGATGTCGAGCAACGCCTCTTTGCGGGCCTTGGCGCCCATCGATCCGGTGAGCAGCCGCACGCGTGTGGCGCCCTCGGCGCCGCCGAGCATGCCGCCCTTGGCGAGATCGCCGAGCTGCGTGGTGATGCTGCGATAGTGCTGCGCCGCGAGTACCTCGGTGGGAGCGAGCAGCGCCGCCTGACCGCCGTTCTCGACGACCCGGAGCATCGCGAGGAGGGCGACGACCGTCTTGCCCGAACCGACTTCACCCTGCAGGAGCCGGTGCATCGGGTGGGACTGCTCGAGGTCGCGGCTGATCGCGTGGAAGACCAGCTGCTGTCCGTGGGTCAGCTCGAACGGCAGCCGGTCGACGAAGCGGTCGACGAGACCGCCGGGCACCCGTGGCCGAGCGACCGCTGGCTCGTCGTCGAAGGCACGCCGCCGCCGCGCGAAGATCGACTGGAGGACGAACGCCTCGTCGAAACGCAGCCGCTGCTGGGCGTTCCACCACTGGCTCCGGCTCGTGGGCTGATGGATATGACGGAGCGCCGTGTCGAGGTCCGGCCAGCCGCGCGCGTCGCGCACCTCGACCGGGAGCGGGTCCTCAGGCGCGTCGAGCACGGCGAGGACGGTCGCGACGGCGTTCTCCAGTTCCCACGACGCGATCGACGACGTGGCCGAGTACACCGGGATGATGCCGCGCGCGTATCCACTGCCGGCGTCGGTGAGCGAGCCGCCGTCGGGGAGCTTCTTCATGACCGGATGGGTCAGCTGCGGCTGGCCGCGGTACTCCCCCACGACGCCGGCGAACAGCTGGAGCGAGTCGGGCTTGACCGACTTGACCAGCCAGCTCTGGTTGAAGAACGTGGCGGTGAGGGTGGTGCGACCGTCGGTGAAGCGCACCTGCGTGCGCGTCTTGCGCGGGTTAGACCGCAACGAGAAGTTCTTGACCTCGACCACGCGCGCGGCGAACGTGACGTACTGACCGGGCTCGAGGTCGGCGAGCGACTCCGACTGCTCCAGGTCGATGTAACGCCGCGGGTAGTGCGTCAGCAGGTCGCCGACCGTCTCCATGCCGAAGGCCTTGTGGAGCTTGGTGGCGGAGTCCTTGCCCACCACCGGACCGAGTTTGCTGTCGAGTCTGACCATCACTCCACCGCGAGGAACAACGTGTACTTCTCCTGACCGCCGTCGTGCACCACGACGTCGACGTGCGGCTGTTCGAGGGCGAGCCAGCGGCAGAGGTCGTCGGCGAGTCCCGCCGGACATTCCGCCCCCGTCACCAACGTGACCATCTCGGCTCCCCCGGCGTCGAGGCGAGCCAGGATCTCCCGTGCGACCTGGGCCTGGTCGTCGCCGATGACCGCGAAATCGCCGTTGACGACACCGAGCACGTCGCCGCGTTCACACGGCCCGGCCATGGTGATGCCGGATTCGGTCGCGACGGTGAGCGCCCCGTGCTTGGCGTGAGCCGCGGCCGCGGACATCGCGACGACGTCGTCGTCGAAGGTGCGGCCGGGGTCGTGGACGGCGAGGGCAGCGAGCGCCTGAACCTGTGCCTGGGTGGGCAGGACCGCCACCCGGACGCCGTCGTCGCGGAGCTGCTTGGCGGCGGCCTCGAAGGGACGCACGTGACCGAACCGGTTGGGCAGCACGATCACCTCCTCGGCGTCCACGCTACGCAGCGCCGCCGACATCTCCTCGATGGTCAGTGGATGTCCGGCAGAGAACTCGACGGCGACCGCACCGCTGTCACGCGTGAGGTCGGCCAGTCCCGTTCCGGTGACCGCGCTGACGACGACTCGCTGCGTCCCCGGGCGGTGCGCTCCGCGACGGTGCGCCGCGAAATGCGTGACCTGAATGCGATACGGCCGTCCTGCGGCGATGCCGGCCTCGATCGCCGCTCCGACGTCATCGACATGGACGTGGACGTTCCACAGGCCGTCGCCGCCGATGACGACGAGCGAATCGCCGAGCGGCGCGAGAGCCTTCCGAAGCCCCGGCACCGCCTCGTCGGCAGCGTCCAGCAGGTACATGACTTCATACCCGGGGCCGTCCTCGACGAGGTCGGTACCCGGTTCGGCCAGCGGTACCGGGACGTGGGACGGGGCGGGCGGCGGGATGCGGCCGGTCAGCGCCTGCGCCGTGGCGTCGAGCAGGACGACCAGGGCGCGCCCGCCGGCGTCGACGACACCGGCGCGGGCCAGCCGCTCCATCTGACTCGGCGTGCGAGCCAGGGCGACGCGCGCGGCGTCCGCGGCCGCCTCGAAGACGTAACGGGCGGAACGTCCCTCCATCGCCGCCGCCCGGGCACCCTCGGTCGCGGCGGCCGCCACCGTCAGGATCGTGCCCTCTTGCGGATCCTGGACCGCCGCGTACGCCGCGGCGGTCGCCGCTCCCAGCGCCTCCACGACGTCCTCGGGACCGATGACCTCGCAGCGGCGCAGCACGCGGAGGCACCCGCGCAGCAGTTCGGCCAGGATGACACCGGAGTTGCCTTGTGCGCCGGTCAGGACTCCGACGACGAAGGCGCGGACGAGCGCCTCGGTACCCTCCTCGTCGGCAGCCGCGTCCACGGCTTGGTACCCCGACTGAACCGTGAGGTAGGCGTTGGTCCCGGTGTCGCTGTCCGGCACCGGGAAGACGTTCATCGCGTCGATCTCGGCACGCGCGGCTGCCAGCGCCTGCGCGCAGCCACGCGCCCAGTCGCGGAACCGGGACGCCTCGATCGTCAGGGGCATGGGCATGAGGTTAGCGGGCGATTCGCGTCCGGCGCGCATCGTCGGCTATCCTAGAGAGGTTGTCCGTCGGCGTAGGTCGACGAGGCACCCCGATTCGAGTACAACAACGTGATTGTCAGGAGTGGTCGCTGTGGCAGCGGTCTGTGATGTGTGCGGTAAGGGACCCGGCTTCGGCCACAACGTCTCCCACTCGCACCGACGCACGAAGCGTCGTTTCGACCCCAACATCCAGCGCGTGCGCGCCGTGGTCGACGGCACCCCCACGCGTCTGAACGCCTGCACCGGGTGCATCAAGGCGGGTAAGGTCACCCGCTGACGCATCGGTGAGACACGAACGGCGATCCCGCTCCGGGATCGCCGTTCGTGCTTTACGCTCGGCCTCATGTCACCGCGCGTCCACGCTTTCACGACCGACGACGTTCTCGGCGATCTCGACGCGGTCGGGCTCGCCGCCGCCATCGCCGCCGGAGACGTCAGCCCCCGCGAGGCGGCCGAAGCGGCACTGGCCCGCGCCGAGCGCGTCGCTTTGGCGCTGAACCCGATTGCCTTCGATGACGGGGAGCGCGCGCTCAAGCGCGCCGTCGACGCGCCCTGGTCCCCCACCGCGCCCTTCGCCGGAGTGCCGACGTACATCAAGAACAACACCGCGTTCGCCGGCATCCCCACCCGACACGGGTCCCACGCCACCCCACGACGAGCCTCCGTGGAGAGCGAACCTTTCACCGAACAGTTCTGCGCGACCGGCGTGAACGTCCTCGGCGCCAGCACCCTCCCCGCGTTCGGCTTGACCGCCACCACCGAGTTCGCCGACGACGAGCCGACGCGCAACCCCTGGAATCCGGAGTACTCCAGCGGCGCGTCCTCGGGCGGTTCGGCGGTCCTGGTCGCCGCCGGCGCCGTCCCACTCGCGCACGCGAACGACGGCGGCGGCTCCATCCGGATCCCCGCCGCCGCGTGCGGGCTCGTCGGCCTCAAGCCGACGCGCGGCCGTCTGGTCACCTCCGAGATGGGCAAAGGGATGCCGGTCGACCTCGTCGCGAACGGGGTGGTGACCCGTTCCGTCCGCGACACCGCCCATTTCCTCGCCGCCGCCGAGCGTTTCCGCCCCACCACGCAGCTGCCGTTCATGGGACTGGTCGAGGGGCCGTCACAGCGGCGGCTCCGCATCGGCCTCATCGACACTCCCATCACCGGAAACGCCCTCGACGCCGATACCGCCCGAGCGGTGCACGAGACGGTCGAGCTGCTGACGGATCTCGGTCACGATGTCGTCCCCGTTCCCATGCCGGTCACCAAGGCCTTCATCGGCCATTTCACGCACTACTGGAGCCTGCTCGCCTTCGCGATCCAGCGCAATGGCCGCAAGATGTTCGGCACCGCGTTCGACCCGACCCTCCTCGATCCGTTCACGCGCGGTCTGGCCGGGCAGTTCCTGCGCGGTGCCTGGCGTACACCCGGCGCGATCGCCGCGCTCGCGAACAGCAAGAAGCGCTATCACCGCGCGTTCACCGACGGGATCGACGTCGTCTGTTCCCCCACCCTCGCGCACACGACACCCAAGATCGGCTACCTCGATCCCGCCGGCGACTTCAAGGAGATCTTCGACCGGCTGGTGCGCTACGTCTCCTTCACACCGCTCAACAACGCCGCCGGTGGTCCGGCGATCAGCCTGCCGCTCGCCCAGAGCAGCGAGGGCCTCCCGATCGGCATCCACTTCTCGGCCGACCACGGTGATGAGCGCACCCTGCTCGAACTGGCTTACGAACTCGAAGCGGCCGAGCCGTTCGCCCGGATCCAGGACTGAATCACAGCACACCCCGTGGGCGGAACTGGACGCTGATGCGCGGACCGGCGGGCTTGGCGGTCTTGAGGATCGCGTGCTCCCACGTGCGCTGGCACGAGCCGCCCATGACGATGAGGTCGCCGTGGCCGAGGGTGTAACCGATCTGCTCCCCGCCTCCGGCCGGTCGCAGGCTCAGCTTGCGATGCTCGCCCAGCGAGAGGATGGCGACCATCGTGTCCTCGCTGCGGCCACGGCCGATGCGGTCGCCGTGCCACGCCACGGAGTCCCGGCCGTCGCGGTAGTAGCACAAGCCGGCGGTGACGAAGGGCTCACCGAGTTCCTCGGCGTAGTGATCATTGAGAGCATCGCGACACCGCTCGAGTGCCGGATCGGGCAACGGGTCGTGAGCACCGTAGTGGCAGAGCAGACGTGGGACGTCGACCACGCGCTCGTACATCTCGCGCCGCTCGGCCCGCCAGGGCACCTCGCTCTGCAACGTCTCGAACAGCGCGTCTGCACCCTGGAGCCAGCCGTATCGTAGATCGATCCAGGCGCCCCGGGAGAGCTCAACGCGCTCGACCTGCGCTCCGAGCGGGCCGACCTCGGCCCGGTCCGTTCCGCCGTCCAGCAGCGACCCCTGAAACCACATGCCGCCACGATACGACGGATCGAACAGATGTTCTAGTGACGCAGCTGGTCGAGGACCGCTTCCAGTTCGGACGGGGCGAACCACGCGAGATCGCCCGAGCCGTCGACGTCGGTGTGCAGGGCGACCACCTCGCGCAGGGTCACCGGCTGGTCCTCGTGGTCGATCTCGGCCACCACGACGACGGGTCCGTCCTCGGCGGCCGCCAGCATCGCCTCGTACTCGTGCTGCTCGTCCTCGGACTCCGCGAGCACCGCGGCCGCCTCCAGCTCGCCCGAGCGCAGAGCGTCGAGTCCGTCGGCGTCCGTGCCGATGTAGATCCTCATCGCTGCCCGCCCTTCTCCGGTCGTTGACGTCCCCGCGGTGCCCGGCGGCGAGGACTCGTGGCCTCGACGAGTTCCTCCACCGCCTCGTCGACGCACTGGGCGAGGACGTCGACGTCCGGCACCGCTTCGCGATCGGCGACGATACCGAAGTAGGCCCGTCCCTGATACGTCGTGATGCCGATCGCGATCGGCCGCCGTCCGGTCAGCGGGATCGCCGGATAGACCTCCGACAACTGCTGCCCGCCCATGAACACCGGTTCCTGAGGGCCGGGCACGTTGGTGACGACGAGCTGGTAGCCGCGCGAGGCCTCGTTCTCGGCCACGCGCGCTCCGACGGCGTGGAACGTGGACGTGGCGAAACCCGGGAGGTCGGCCAGCGTCTGCGCCGCGACCGCGTCCCCGGTCTCGCGATGCGCCTTGAGGGCGTACGACACCTGGTGCAAGCGCACCACGGCGTTGGTCTCCCCCACCGGCAGCGACAACAGGTGACCGCGCACCCGCGAGCCGAGCGAGGTAGGCAACGAGTCGTCCTCGGCACCCTTGAGCCGCACCGACATCGGCACCATCGCGCGAAAGCTCGTGGACGCGGAGACCGGCTCGGCCCGCGTCAGCAGCCAGCCGCGCAGAGCCCCGGCGATGGCGGCGAGAACCACGTCGTTGACCGTGCCGCCGTGCTCGTCGCGCACCCGCCGCAAATCGTCCAGCGAGGCCGACGCCGTTGCGAACCGGCGGTGCCGCGACAGCGGCGCATCGAGCGCGCCGATCCGCGACGGGTCGGGCCGCGGCATGGGGACGCGCGAGAGCAGGCGCTCGGCCCGGAAGGCGGCGTTGCTGACGATGGTCGCCGGATGAACGACCTGGTCGCGGACGGAGGCCAGCGCGAGGGCCACACCGTTCGGCGTGCTTCGCGGCGTCCACTCCTGATGGGGCAGGTCGCGGATGTCCGCGGAGTCCTCCAGGAGGACTTGAGCGAGGTCGACGGTGTGCGAGCCGTCGACCAGCGCCTGATGGGCCTTGAACAGCAGCGCCGTGAGGCCGCCTTCCAGCCCCTCGATGAGGTACAGCTCCCACAGCGCGCGGTCGTGATCGAGACGCCGGGCGATGAGTCGTCCGACCAGATCGTGAAGCGCCTCCATCGTGCCCGGACGTGGCAGCGTCGATCGCCGCACATGCAGCGAGACGTCGAAGTTCTCGTCGTCGACCCACACCGGCAGGCCGAGCGCTCCGGGAACCGGCCGCGGCACCTGGCGGTAGCGCGGGACGAGGTCGAGCCGCTCGGAGATCAGCTGCACGAGCGTGTCGTAGTCGAGCGGACGCTCACCGGGCTTGAGTAGCACGAGCGAGGCGATGTGACGGGGGGACTCAGGAGAGTCGCGCTGCAGGAACAACGCATCGAGCGGGCTGAGTCGTCGCATGTCACTTCCTGGTCGAGATGCTCGCGACCCTATCACCGAGGTCGCTCCACAGCTCCCGAGCCAGCCGGTCGATGCGTGCCACCCACGGCGAGGTGGGCACAGCCTCGCGGACCGGTATCCCGTGCACGACGGCGGCGTCGTGAGCCGCCGCGTCCGACGGCAGGAAGGCCCTCACCTGGTGACCGCTCACCTCACGCACCATGGCCGCGATCTCGCCGTCGCTCCAGCCGAGCGAGCTGCGCGCGTGATTGACGACGACCCACGGCGGAGCGGGCCACGGACCTGCGTCGTCGAGACTTCGCAGCAGCCGCGCGAGCCCGAGTGGTTCGGCGCGGCCGACGACCACCGTGGCGTCGGCACGCTCCAGCGCCGCGATCGTGGCTTGGTCCCGAGCCGGCCCGGCACCCACGGCGCCCTCCTTGCCGAAACCGGTGTCGAGCACGACGAGCTCGTGGGTGGCGGCGATACGGTCGAGCACAGCGTGAAGCGCCGCCGGACGGATCTGTGTCCACATCTCCGCTCGGGGCAGACCGGTGAGGACGTCGAACCCGGGAGCGACCGACGTGACCGCCGCGTCCACGTCGCCGGGACGCCCCGCGTTCGCGCTGCGACACGCCGCCGTCAACCCGCTGACCTCGTCGAGGAGCCCGAGCGCCTGGGCGACGGCTCCCCCGTGAGTGTCGGCGTCGACCAGGACCGTCCGGGCGTGTCGTGCGAAGGACGCTGCGAGCTCCACCGCGACGCTCGTGCGTCCGGGCGCGCCCGTCGGGCCCCAGACAGCCAGAACCGGCGAGGCGGTCCGCGGACTCGGCGCCGGTTCCGGCGAACGATGGAGCCCCTCGCGGGCCAGCTCGTCGAGGGCACCGGGGCGTACGGCAGCGACGATGCCGAGGTCCGGTTCGGGGCGACCGAGCCCGACGACGGCGACTCCGCCTTCCCGAAGCCGGCTGACGGCGTCGAGATCGAGGCCGCCGAGCTGCGGGTCCACGATGGCGACCTGAGCACGACCGGTGTCGCGCAAGGCGAGCAGATCGGCGGCGTCGACGCAGCGCCGGGCCAGCGCCAGGACCGGGGACCGCTCGATCTCCTCCAGGACCCCGGCCTCCCAGCCGGCACCCCCGGCGGCGACGGCGACGGCGATCACGAGCGGCGCACCACGGTGACGTGGCCGGCACCGATGGCGGCGACCGCGGTGCCCGAGGGCGGCTCTGCCCCGAGTCCGACGACGACGGTCGCGGCGCCGCCGGTGGGTGCCGGGTCGACGCCCTTCACCTGGACGTCGGCCAGCACTCGCTCGGCGGACTGGCCTGTCGCCCCCTCCTGGGGCCCGGGCCCCACCCACACGTCGACGCGCTCACCGCGGGCGAGATCGCCGGGCATGGCGCCCTCGCGTACCGCCATCGGCAACTCGTGGTCCGCGACGCCGTCGAACCCCCAGGCGCCGTCGGGGACGATCGCCCCTGCGTCGAGATCGTAAGCCCATACCGAACCGGGCTCGATCGAGGTGTCCGCACCGAGGACGGCTGCTGCAGCCGGGCCTTCGAGCCGGGCTCGGGTAGCGACAAGTTGATCCTCGCGCACCGGCTCCCCGGCCCGAACTCCCGACCTCACCGACCAGTAGAGCTCGTCGTCCGCGAGTCCCGCGACGAGCCACCCTCCGAGCGCCGTCGCCGCGAGAACGAGTGCGATGCCGAGCATGAACCGCGGTGAGCGCCACGGACCGGACCGCCACCGACGAGCCTTCCTCGCCGCCGTACCACCACCCCGAGTGCGCATGGGACAGTCCTAGCGGATCGGGACGGGATCGTCCAGATCCGCTATCCACACGGTGGACAACCCGTGCCCCTCGCCGTGCGAGAATGCCGACATGTCCTCGCAGCAGCGGTTCATGTCGATCCCGGACGTCGCCGAGGTCCTCAACGTCAGCGTCCGCCAGGTGCGGGCGCTCCTGACGTCCGGAGAGCTGCGCGGCATTCAGATCGGCGGCCGCGGGGTGTGGCGGATCGAGCATGACGAGCTGGAGCGGTTCATCGCCCGGCAGTACGAGCGGACCGCCGAGCAGCTCAACGCCGACGGCGCACGAGAGCGATCGCGGACCACGGAATCGTGACGTCCCGGCCCGAAGGCGTCCGCAGCACGACGGCATCGGCCGCCGCCGCGATCACCTCTCCCTCCACCTGCTGACCGTCGCGGCGCAGCACCCTGACCGGGTCGCCGTCGTCACGCGCCGCCCGGAACACGCCGCCCCAGCCCACCCGGCTTCTCCGCGCGGATCCGCGGCCGGCACCACTCACGGCCATCACGGCCGACCGGGCCACGAGGACGTCTTCGTGGCCGGTCTCGAGGTGGACGAACTCCTCGGCCACCCCGGCGACGGCGCCCTCGACGTCGCCCGCACCGTGCACCGAGACGAGCACGGCCCCGGCCAGGCCGTCCGCCCACGATCGTTCCGCGAGCAGTTCATCTCGCAAGTCGTCGGCCAGGACGTCCCGCTCGTCGCGCACGACGTCCTCGGCTGAGGCCTCGAGATCGTCGAAGAGCCGGTCCCATCGCATGGCGCCACGGTACCCAACCCCGAGCGTCGACGGTTGACAAGCGGACCCGAACGACATCAAATGGCATCAAACGACACCTTCTGCCCACGGGGGAACTCATGACATACCGGTCCATCGCCGTCGCCGTGCTCTCGACGGCCATCACGGCCACCGCGCTACCTCAGGTGCCGCGATGGCTTCGCCTAGCGGGCGAGGGCGACCTCGAGGCTGTGGTCAGCTACGGCGCCGCAACCGGCGCCACACTGCTCCTGGCGTGGTGCGCCGTGCTCTCGCTCCTCGCCCTCGTCGACGTGAGGCTCGTACGTCGCCTGGCTCCCCGGTGGGCACTGGCGCTACTCCTCGGCGGAGTCGCAGGCGGGCTCGTCGCCGGCCCGGCCTCGGGCTCGAGTGAGCTCGACGGGCTCCGGCTGCCGGAGCGGCCGCTGGGGGCCACCGCTGCCAGCACCGAGGCGTCGCCGGCGGTCCAGCATCGGGTCGTCGCCGGAGACTCGCTGTGGACGATCGCTTCGCGCCATCTTCCGCCCGGCCACGACGTCGCGGACGCGGCAGCGGCCACGACGGCGTGGTACGAACACAACCGCGACGTCATCGGCCCGAACCCGGACCACATCGTCCCCGGTCAGGTTCTGCTCGCGCCGGAGGCGAACCGATAATGCTCACCGCCACCGCTTTCGTGACCGATCCGCACCCGGAGCACCGCCACCTCGACGACCAGATCCCGCTCCCGTTTCCGCCGGCACCGCCGGTCCTGCCTGTCCCGGTGGAGCGCGACCACAGCGGCGACCTACGACACCGGTCGGCCCGCTTCGTCCAGGCCGTCGCCGAGGTCATTCACGGTCACCGGCCCGTGCGTCAACTCGGTCCGTGGATGACCGCCGACGTCTTCGAGCATCTCCAGGACCATCTCCACCGCCGCCGCGTGCGCGCCAGTCGACACCGCGCCCGGCTCGCGTCCGTGCACGTGTCGATGGTGCACGCCGGGGCTGCCGAGATCGCCGGACGCATGGTGCACGACGGCCGCTCCCACGCGATCGCCTTACGCCTCGAGCGCGACGACACCGCACCGCGCGGCCCCCTGTGGCGCTGCACGGCCCTCACCTGGGCCTAAGACTCAGCGGTTGCGCTTGCGCGACTGGCGCTGCTGCTTGGCCTTCTGCCTGGCCTTGGCCTTCTGCTTGTTCTGACGGGCGCGCTCGGCATCGTCGTCCTCGCCGACCGGCTGCACGGCATCGGTCTCGTCCTGGACGGGGGTGCCACCGCGACTGGCGATCGCCGAGCCGTCCTCGGACGGTGCCGAGTACTGCAGCTGCTTGGGCGGTGCGCTCTGGACGCCCAGCCCCTTGGCCTGGACCGCGAGCTGATCCTCGTCGGACTGCGGTGCCTGCACCTGGACCTCGACGTTGAACAGGTAACCGACCGACTCCTCGGCGATGCCGTCCATCATCGCGCTGAACAGGTCGTAGCCCTCGCGCTGGTACTCGATCAGCGGGTCGCGCTGGGAGTAGGCGCGCAGACCGATGCCCTCACGCAGGTAGTCCATCTCGTACAGGTGCTCGCGCCACTTGCGGTCGAGCACACTCAGCACGACGCGGCGCTCGAGCTCACGGACGACCTTCTCGCCCAGCTCGTCTTCACGCTTGTCGTAAGCGGCGAGGGCATCGGCGACGACGGTCTTCTTCAGCTCGTCGCGGTCGAGGTGGTCGACGCCACCGGCGCCCTCGACGACCTCGTCGACCGACAACGACACGGGATACAGCGTCTTCAGCGCCGTCCACAGCTGCTCGAGGTCCCACTCGGCGGGAGCACCGTCGGTGGCCCCGTCGACATAGGCGCCCGTGACGTCCTCGATCATCGTGCGAATCCACTGCTCGAGATCCTCGCCCTCGAGCACCCGCCGGCGCTCGGCGTAGACGACCTCGCGCTGGCGGCTCATGACGTCGTCGTACTTGAGGATGTTCTTGCGGGTCTCGAAGTTCTGCGACTCGACCTGGGCCTGTGCCGAAGCGATCGCTCCCGTGACGCGCTTGTTCTCGATCGGCACGTCGTCGGGGATCTTCATCGTCTGGAGGATCCAGTTGACCCAGTCGGCCTTGAACAGGCGCATGAGGTCGTCCTCGAGCGAGAGGTAGAACCGCGTGGCACCGGGGTCGCCCTGACGGCCGGACCGTCCGCGCAGCTGGTTGTCGATGCGGCGCGACTCGTGCCGCTCGGTACCGATGACGGCCAGGCCGCCGGCCTCGCGGACCGCTTCCTTCTCCTTCTCGACCTCGGCCTCGAAGTGCTTGACCATCTCGGGCCACTCGGCCTCGTACGCCTCGGAGTCCTCGAGCGGGTCGAGGCCCTTCTTGCGCAGCGCCTGGTCGGCCAGGAACTCGGGGTTGCCGCCGAGCATGATGTCGGTGCCTCGGCCGGCCATATTGGTGGCCACGGTGACCGCTCCGCGGTGACCGGCCTGGGCCACGACGGCGGCCTCGCTCTCGTGATGCTTGGCGTTGAGCACCCGGTGCGGGATGTTGCGCTGCTTGAGCAGCGCCGAGAGCCGCTCGCTCTTGGCGACGCTGGTCGTGCCGACCAGGACGGGTTGTCCGGCGGCGTACCGCTCGGCGATGTCGTCGGCGACCGCGTTGAACTTGGCGTCCTCCGTGCGGTACACGAGGTCCGGAAGATCCTCGCGCTGCACCGGCTTGTTGGTGCGGATCGGCACGACCCCGAGCCCGTAGATCTTGTCGAACTCCGCGGCCTCGGTCATCGCGGTACCCGTCATCCCCGCGAGCTTGTCGTAGAGGCGGAAGTAGTTCTGCAACGTGACGGTGGCGAGCGTCTGGTACTCCTCGCGGATCCGCACGCCCTCCTTCGCCTCGATCGCCTGGTGCAGGCCCTCGTTGTAACGGCGACCGGACAGCAGGCGGCCGGTGTGCTCGTCGACGATGAGGACCTCGCCGTCGATCACGACGTAGTCCTTGTCCCGCTTGAACAGTTCCTTGGCCTTGATGGCGTTGTTGAGGAAGCTGATGAGCGGCGTGTTGACGGCGTCGTAGAGGTTGTCGATGCCCAACTTGTCCTCGACGACGTCGATCGCCTTCTCCGTCACCGAGACGGTGCGCTTCTTCTCGTCGACCTCATAGTGTTCGTCGATCCGCATTCCGCTGACGATGCGGGCGAACTCGGCGTACCACTTGACCTCGTCCTCGGTGGGACCGGAGATGATGAGCGGCGTGCGCGCCTCGTCGATGAGGATGGAGTCGACCTCGTCGACGATCGCGAAGTGGTGTCCGCGCTGGACGCAGTTCTCCAGCGAGTCGGCCATGTTGTCGCGCAGGTAGTCGAAGCCGAATTCGTTGTTGGTGCCATACGTGATGTCGGCGGCGTAGGCGACCTTGCGCTCTGCGGGCGTCTGGCCGGCGACGACGACGCCGACAGACAAGCCGAGGTACTGGTACACGCGTCCCATCCACTCGGCCTGGTACTTGGCGAGGTAGTCGTTGACGGTGACCACGTGGACGCCCTTGCCGGTGAGCGCGTTGAGATACGACGGGAGGGTCGCGACGAGCGTCTTGCCCTCACCGGTCTTCATCTCGGCGATGTTGCCCAGATGCAGCGCCGCGCCACCCATGATCTGCACGTCGAAGTGCCGCTGGTTCAGCACGCGCGAAGCGGCCTCGCGGACGGTGGCGAACGCCTCGGGCAGCAGGTCATCCAGGCTCTCGCCGTCGGCGAGGCGCTCCTTGAACTCGGCGGTCATGCCACGGAGCTCGTCCTCGCTCATCTCGCGGAACTCGTCCTCGAGTGCGTTCACCTGCTTGGCGATCGCCTCCAGACGGCGGACGATCTTGCCTTCGCCGGCGCGGAGGATCTTGTCGATGATCTTGGGCACCTGCTCATCCTAGGGTGTCGTCACGCCACACCCAACGCCTCCGCCAGAGCCGGGGCCAAATCACCGCGGGTCGGTGGACGGACATCCGAAAGTCCGAGCCAGTCGGCGAGCAGCCGCAACTCCGCGCTCAGGTGCTCGGCGACATCGCCCGGCGCGTGCGGCTCGGCCCACGCCCCGACGACGACCAGCACGCCGCCCGCGCGGTCGGCCTTGAGGTCGACACGCGCCACGATCTGATCGCCGAGCAGGAAGGGCAAGACGTAGTAGCCGTACTCGCGCCTGGCTTCGGGGACGTAGATCTCGATGCGGTAGCGGAAGTCGAACAGCTGCTCCGCCCGGGTGCGTTCGAAGACCAGCGGATCGAAGGGACTCAGCAGGGCACGGGCCTCGATACGTCGCGGTTGACGTGCTTCGGCGTGCAGGTAGGCGGGGCGCTCCCAACCCGCGATACGCACCGGCCGCAGCACCCCGTCCTCGACGAGTTCGGCGACGGCGCGCCGGGTGGGAGCGGGGGCGGTGCGGAAGTAGTCGCGCAGGCAGGGCTCAGTGGCGATGCCCAAGGCGCGGGCGGCGTGATCCAGCAGGTGCCGGTGTGCCGCATCGACGTCGAGGGCGGGGCGAGCGAGCACCTCGGCCGGGATCACTCGCGCGGTGAGGTCGTACACCCGCTCGAACGCGCCGTTGCGTCGCGCCGCGGTGATCTCGCCGATGAAGAAGAGGTACTCCAGCGCCTTCTTCGTGGCCGACCAGTTCCAGCCCCAGTGGCTGCGGTCGCGCGTGACGTTCTCTCCGTGGAGAAGGGCGTCGGCATCGCGGGCCGTGATCGGGCCGTGGTCGCGGACGAGCTCGAGAACGGTCTCGACGAGCCCGGGATGGGCCTCGGCCACCTCGCGCATCGAGCCCCACATGCCGTGCCGCTCGATCATCCGGTGCTGCATCGCGGGCCAGAGGTCGATGTCGACGTACGTGGCGACGTGCGCCCAGTACTCGAACACGCGTCGCGGCGGTCGTTCGGCGGCGCGAGCCAGCAGCGCGGTGTCGTACGGGCCGCAACGCGAATACAGCGGCATGAAGTGAGCGCGCTGCAGCACGTTGACCGAGTCGATCTGGAAGAACCCCAGCCGTCGGACCGTGCGAGTCAGGTGGCCGAGGGTCACCGGGCCGGTCGGGCGAGGGGCGCCGAATCCCTGCGCGGCCAGCGCGATGCGCCGCGCCTGCGCGGTGGAGAAGGTGCGCACCGACTACGGGATGTCGTCGATGAGTTTGCTGCGGACGGCGAACATCGCCGCTTCCATCCGCGACTTCATCTGGAGCTTCTCCAAGATGTTGCGGATGTGGTTCTTGACCGTGTTCTCGCTGATGTACAGCTCCTGGGCGATGTCGCGGTTGCTCTTGCCGTGCGCCACGAGGCGCAGCACCTGAAGCTCGCGCTGCGTCAGCGTGGTGGCCGGAGCGGCGCCGCGCGACATCTGCACGAATTCGTCGAGCAGCTTGGTGGCCATGCTCGGGCTGATGAGCGACTGACCGGCCGCCACGAGACGTACCGCCTCCCCCACCTGGGCGTACGTGGAGCCGTCCTTAAGCAGATAACCGGAGGCGCCGGCCTTAATCGACTCGTAGAGGTCGACCTCCTCATCACTGGCTGTGAGCATGATGATGCCCGTCGAGGGAGCGATCTCCTTGATGGCCGCGCACGTCTCGACGCCGCCACGCCCGGGCATGCGGATGTCGAGCAGCACGACGTCGAACGGCTCCTCCGCGATGCGCTCGAGTGCGGCATCGCCGTCGTCGACGTCCTCGATCTCGAAGGCGGGGTCGGCACCCAGAACCATCGTCACACCGCGACGAAAGAGCTCTTGGTCGTCGACCAGCAGGAGCCGGACGGCATCGGATCGAGAAGTCACAGTCCGAATGATGCCACTAGTGACCCCCAAAAACCGAGGGTCCGCACAATGCGGACCCTCGGTTTCACCGACCTGCTCGGCGGACGCTCGCGTCACTCCTCGCGGACGTCGAGGTGAAGGACGCCGTAGTCGTAGCCCTTCCGCCGGTACACGACCGAGGGCTGCATCGAGTCCTTCTCCATGAAGAGGAAGAAGTCGTGGCCGACGAGTTCCATCTCGTACAGGGCCTGCTCCAAGGTCATCGGCGCCGTCGGGTGCGTCTTCTCGCGCACGACGAGCGGACCGTCACCGTCGACCTCGATCGGTCCGCTCGGCGAGGCCTCCTCCTGCGGGTGCTGACCGTCGAGTTCCTGCAGCAAGGAGTCAGGAACGGCCGAGGTGGCCTCGGCGAGCGAGGTGGGGCGCTGCTGCCCGCGGTGGATGCGCTGACGGTCCACGGCCTTGCGGACCTGGCGGACCAAACGGTCCAGCGCGAGGTCGAGCGCGGAGTGCTGGTCGACCGAGACCGCCTCGGCGCGCGCCACCGGCCCGCGCGAATGCACGGTCATCTCCACCCTGGCGGCGGTGGCAGGATCGCGGGGGTTCTTCTCGTGGCTGACGACCACGTCGACCCGGTTGATGCGCTGACGTGTGTCGAACTTCGCCACTCTCTGGAGCTTCTCAGCCACGAGTTCGCGGTAGCGGTCCGAGATCTCACTGTTGCGACCCTTGACGACGATTTCCATCAGAACCTCCTCGGTCGACGGACGACCCTTTCGCCCTGTTTCGACGTTAGCCCTCGCTCGCGCCGATCACCACCGCTGCACGGTGGTCGCCCGGAGGTGGGGTGGCGAGCGCTGCGACGCCGCCCTCGACGTTCCATCCGGCGACGGCGAGCGCGACCGCCACCGCCTGCATGGTCGCGCCCGTGGTGACGACATCGTCGACGATCACCACGGGGCGCAGCCCGGTCGCCCGACGGGCCGCGAACGCGCCCCGAGTGTTGCGTGACCGCTCGATCAGCCCGAGGCCGCGCTGATCTGCGGTCTGCCGACGGAGCCGGACGAGATGCGCGACGGAGGCGTCCATCCGCGCGTGGCGTCTCAGCAGCGCGGATGCATCCCGCGCGAGATCGTCGACCAGCCATGTCCCGCGTCGGCGCCGTGATCGCCGCGTCGCCGGCACGGGGACGAGGAGAGGCGACTCGACTCCCAGCTCCACCACGCAGGTGGCGACTGCGTGCGCCGCCCACTGCGCGGACGGCCGATGGCCCGCTCCCTTCCAGCGCCGGACGACCCGCTCGCCGACGCCGCGGTACTCCCCCGCCGCCACCACGGTCAGCCCGGCGCCGGCCACGGGCACACGCCGGGGCACCGGACGCAGCCGGTCGGCACACCTCCGGCAGATGCCGAGCCCGGGCCGTGCGCATCCGGGGCACTGGGCACCGATGACCAGGTCGGCGGCCGCGTCCAGCCAGCTGCGCATACCCGCATCGTCGGCCGGAAAGCGGCAGGACCGCCACCGGCCGGAGACCGGGCTGTGGACAGCGCCCAGGTCAGCCGATCGCGGTCACGGATTCGGCGTCGACCCGTTCCCATCCGCGCGGGCTGAGCAGGCGCACCCTGCCCTCGACGTCGAGGACGTAGAGCCGAGGTTCCTCACCGAGTCCGACGGCGAGCGACACCGGCTCGATCCGCGGCAGCAGCGTGGTGAGTCCAGGAAGTGAAGGCCGCAGGTCGGAACCGTCGATCCGCACCGAGTAGACCTGCTCCCCCGCGGAGCCCTCGGCCAGGAGCGCGAGACGAGTACCGGTCACCCACGTCACCGACCGCATGGCCGCGAGAGACGCGGTGGGCACGCGCATCGGGGTGCCGAGCCGCTCGACCGCGCCGTCCTCGCGCAGCACCGGACCGACGAGCAACTGCTCGGTTCCTTCCGTCGTGCGGGCCGTGACGGCGTACCGCGCCGCGTCTGGGGAGACGGCGAACGACGTGAGAGCGACACCGGCGAGCACGCTCGCGTCGATCGCCCGCACGTCTCCGTCGCTGACCACTCGGACGGCCTCGCCGTCGACGGCCCACGTCGTACCGTCGCGGTCGACGAACGGGTCGAGGAATGCCTGGCCGGTCAACTCGGTCGGCTCCCCCTCCTCGCGGACGGTGAGCGTGGAGCGGTCCGGCCCCACCGTCGCGACCACGGTCTGGTTCGAGGCCACACCGGCGACCTCGCCCACCACACTCACCCCGGGAACCGCCCGCTGCGTGTCCGCGTCCAGCCGGCGCAGCCGCTCGTCGACGACCGCGGCGATCCGCCCGTCGGAGGAGACCGGAGCGAACGAGGCGTAGGCCGCCGTGTCCTGGACGACCTCACCGCCGATCGCGAGCACGCCGTCCGATCCCGAGATGCGTACCGCGCCGACGCCGGGTGCCCCGTTCAACGTCCAGACGATCTGTGCCGCGAGCCGCTCACGTTCGTCGTTGGGCAGGTCGCGCAGTGGCACCGTGAACTCGACGTCGGCGACCCGTTGGGCATCGATCGGCACCGATCCGCGGAGCCGCTCTGCCGCGGGCACCTCACTGCGGGTGCTCGCGGCTCGAGCACGTTCCGGCCCCTCGGCCACACTGGCAAGCAGGGCGGTGGGCAGCTGATCGCCGACGACGCGGAAGACCGGATCGGGCACGACGTGCGAGGCGGTCTGATCCAGGAAGTAGACGTCGAACGGCCGGAAGTAGTCCTCGAAGTACTCGTCGGTCACGAGCATGCCGTCCGGTGCCTCCGCGATCCGCCACTGCCCCTCGACGCGCTCGAGCCGCCACTGCTGCTCGACCCGCTCGTTCATCGGTGTGTAGTGGCCCTGTTCATCGAGTCGGGCCGTGGCTCGCCAGCCGACCCGGATCTGTCGGCTGAACCCCTCCGGCGCGCTCTGCCCGAACCGCACGTCGGTGTAGACCGTCGTCGACTCGCTGGGGCGCCACTCCCGGGCGGCCTCGGGGGTGAGGTACTCCGAGGCGATCTGCGAACTGACCGGGTACGCGAGCATCGCCTCGAGGAAGCCGCGCACGATCTGGTCGGGCGTCGCACCCGGCGCCGGACCTGCCGGCGTGTAGCGCGCGGTGCTCTCGCCCAGTCCGCGATCGTCCTCCACCTCGGTGACCGGCCCGCTGGCGGGGATCGAGGCGCAGGCCGCGAGCACGAGCGCGGTCAGCAGTCCCACGACGGCGCGCCTCATGCGAAAACCGATCGGAGCGCCGGTCCCTCGACCGTGCGGCCGGGCTTGGGCAGCGTGAGCACGAACTCGGTGCCGAGGCCGCGACGGGACCAGACCTGCAAGGTGCCACCATGCAGTTCCGCGTCCTCGCGGGCGATGGCGAGGCCGAGGCCGGTGCCGCCCTGCGATCGCGCGGGATCGGCACGCCAGAAGCGGTCGAAGACCCGCACCTGCTGCTCGGCGTCCAGGCCGACCCCGAAGTCACGGACGGCCAGGGACACGACGTCCTCGTTCTGCCCGACGACGATGTCGACGCGGCTGGCCTTGCTGTACTTCGCCGCGTTGGCGATGAGATTGCGCACGATCCGATTCACCCGGCGCGGATCCGCCTCCACGATGGCCGGCCCCCGGGCGCCACGAGTGCGAGCGGAGATGCCGGCCCGGGCGAACGCCTCGTCGGCCGCGGTCCGGTCGGCGACCTCGCGCAGGTCGATGCGGTCCAGCTCGAGCCGCGCGGCGCCCGCGTCGAAACGGCTGAGGTCGAGCAGGTCGGAGAGCAACGACTCGAACCGCTGCAGCTCGCGGTGGAGCAGTTCGGCCGAGCGAGCGGTGTGCGCGTCGAAGTGCTCCCGGTCGGCGTACAGGACCTCGCTGGCCATCTGCACCGTGGTGAGCGGCGTACGCAACTCGTGGGACACGTCCGAGACGAATCGCTGCTGAAGCCGCGAGAGGTTCTCCAGCCGACGGATCTGTCGCTGCAAGCTCTCGGCCATCTGGTTGAACGACGACGAGAGCCGGGCGATGTCGTCCTCACCGCGCACGTGCATCCGCTGCTCGAGGTGACCCGCCGCGAATCGTTCGGCGATGCGTCGGGCGAGCCGCAGCGGGTCGACGACCTGCCGTGCCACCAGCCAGGCCACGAGGCCGACGAGGAGCACCATGACGCTGCCGCCGGCCAGCAACGCCTGGCGCACCAAACCGAGCGTCTGCTCCTGATCGCGCATCGAGAAGACGTAGAACAAGGCGTACGACTCCCCCGCGTTCGGCGCCGTGAGCCGGCTCCCCACCACGACCGACGGTGCCGGGCCGCCGCCGAAGACCGGGAGTTCGCTGTACTGCCAGACGACGCCCGGGTCCGAGCGGACGCGTTCGACGAGGTCGGCAGGCAGGGCCGAGAGCGCGATCTCTCCCGAGGACCGCACAGGAGCGGTGGTGTCGTCGTCGCCGAGCGGGCCTTCGAGGACGAGTTCGTACGTGCGCGTCTCACCCCGGGTCGCGGCGAGGCTGTCGACCAGCTGGGTGAGTGTCTGCGCCTGCGCGGTCGCGTCGGAGTCCACGGCCGCGTCGAGCTGCGATTGGGCGAGGTCGAAGCCGGCGCGGGCCTCGGCGACGGCCACGTCCTTGCGTGAGTCGGCCAGACCGTCCGCGACCGCGCGCAGCAGTGCCCATCCGGTCAGCAGGATGACGAGCGAGGTGAGCACCATGGTGCTCACGACGACGCGGAACCGGATCGAGCGACGCCACAGTCCCGCGACGCGCCGCATCACGCCTCGTCGGGGTCGATCGCCTGGTAGCCGACACCGCGGACCGTGCGGATGATCCGGGGGTTGTCGGCGTCGTCCTCGATCTTCGAGCGCAGGCGGGTCATGTGGACGTTGACGAGCTTGGTGTCGCCGGGATGGTGGTAGCCCCACACCTTCTCCAGCAGCACCTCGCGGGTGAACACCTGGGAGGGATCGCTGAGCAGGCAGGCCAGCAAGTCGAACTCCAGGGGTGTCAGCGGCAGGACCTTGCCGTCGCGCGTCGCCTGGTGAGATGTCGGATCGACGGTGATATCGCCGAACACGATCGGCTGCGACACCGGGCCGACTCGGCGCAACCGCGCGCGGATGCGGGCGACGAGCTCGTTGTTTCGGAAGGGCTTGGTGATGTAGTCGTCGGCGCCCGCCTCGAGACCGGCGACGACATCGGGAGTCTCGGACTTGGCCGTCAGCATGATGATCGGGACGGCCGAGATCTGCCGGATCTGGCGGCACACGTTCATGCCGTCCAGACCCGGCAGCATCAGATCGAGCAGAACGAGATCGGGGCGGAACCGCTCGAATGCCGTCATGACCTCCGCGCCGGAGGACACCACCTCACTGCGCAGGCCCTCACCGCCGAGGACGATGCCCAGCATCTCCGCCAGGGACGGGTCGTCGTCGACGATGAGGACTCGGTCGCGTTTGGACCGGCGGAAACTCCCGCTCGCGGCCGCCATCGATCAGTAGCGGTAGTGGTCCGACTTGTAGGGACCGGCCACGTCGACGCCGAGGTACTCGGCCTGCTCCTTGCGAAGCTCGGTCAGCTCGACACCGAGCGCGGCGAGGTGGAGTCGGGCGACCTCCTCGTCGAGGTGCTTGGGCAGCACGTGGACGCCCAGCTCGTACTGGTCGGCCTTGGTGAACAGCTCGATCTGCGCCAGCACCTGGTTGGTGAACGAGTTCGACATGACGAACGACGGGTGGCCGGTGGCGTTACCGAGGTTCAGCAGCCGGCCTTCCGATAGCACGATGACCTTGTGGCCGTCGGGGAAGGTCCAGACGTCGACCTGCGGCTTGACCGTCTCGCACTTGATGCCGGGGTACTGCTCGAGCCCGGCCATGTTGATCTCGTTGTCGAAGTGGCCGATGTTGCCGACGATCGCCTGGTTCTTCATCTTCTCGAAGTGCTCGACCCGCACGACGTCGAAGTTGCCCGTGGCGGTGATGATGATGTCCGCCTGGTCGATGACCGACTCGAGCGTGGCGACCTGGTAGCCGTCCATGGCGGCCTGCAGCGCGCAGATCGGATCGATCTCGGTGACGATGACGCGAGCGCCCTGGCCGCGCAGCGACTCAGCGCAGCCCTTGCCGACGTCGCCGTACCCGCAGACCACGGCCACCTTGCCGCCGATGAGGACGTCGGTGGCGCGGTTGATGCCGTCGACGAGCGAGTGACGGCAGCCGTACTTGTTGTCGAACTTGCTCTTGGTGACCGAGTCGTTGACGTTGATCGCCGGGAAGAGCAGCGTGCCCTCCTTGAAGCGCTCGTAGAGACGCAGCACGCCGGTGGTGGTCTCCTCGGTGACGCCCTTGACGCTCTCGGCGATCTTGGTCCAGCGGCCCGGATCGTTCTCGAAGGCGCGGCCGAGGACCCGCAGGACCTCCTTGAACTCCGCGTTTTCGGTGGTGTCCGGCGAGGGGACGGCGCCGGCCTTCTCGAACTCGACGCCCTTGTGGAGCAGGAGGGTGGCGTCGCCGCCGTCGTCGAGGATCATGTTCGGGGTCTGGCCGTTCGGCCACACGAGGATCTGCTCGGCGAGATCCCAGTACTCGGCGAGTGTCTCGCCCTTCCACGCGAAGACCGGGACACCCTGGGGGTCCTCGGGGGTGCCGTTCTTGCCGACGACGATCGCGGCGGCGGCGTGGTCCTGCGTGGAGAAGATGTTGCAGCTGGCCCAGCGCACCTCGGCACCGAGCTCGACGAGGGTCTCGATGAGCACCGCGGTCTGAACCGTCATGTGCAGCGAGCCGGCGATCCGGGCGCCGGCGAGCGGCTTGCTCGCGCCGTAGCGCTCGCGCATGGCCATGAGGCCGGGCATCTCGTGCTCGGCAAGGGTGATCTCGGCGCGGCCGAATTCGGCCAGCGACAGGTCTGCGACGCGGTAATCCATACCCGCCATCGTAGCGACGAAACCCTGGTGGTCGAGAATCGGCGCAGGGTCAGCGCACGCCTGGCGGCAGCGCCGGTGGAAGCCGCAGCTCAGGACGCAGCGCGTGCATCCGGTCGAGCAGGTCGTAGGTACGCGTCACACCGTCGCGCGGCGCTCGTCCGCGCATCACCTGGTCGTGCAGGAAACCGAGTTCGGTCGCCAGCGCCTGGTACTGCTCGACGACCTTCTCGGCGCGGCGGCCGCCGCGTTGCTTGGCGTACGTGCGAGCCTGACGGCGACGGCCGAAAGCGACGAGGTACGGCACCTCGGCGGGATGGATCCAGCCGCGCTGGCCGATGTAGTTCAGCGACCGCCACAGCGTCCCGATCTGCCGTGAGCGCAGGATCACCGCGAGGCAGCCCAACGCCACCAGGAGGCCGCCGAGGGTCAGGTAGACGAGCAGGTAGGCGGCAGGTACGCCGATCACGAGCGAACCGTTCCACAGCGCGTGGAGGATGATGCTGATCACGCTGCCGGTGGCGACGAGCGCCCAGCGCGCGGCACGTGACCGGCGACCCGCGGCGAGCCCCATCGCGATGCCGATCGCGGAGGTGAAGAGCGGATGCGCGAACGGGCTGAACAGGCCGCGGACGACGAAGGTGAGCGTGGCCCCCTCGGCCCCGGCGATCTCGTTGCCGTCCTCACCCAGCCCGAAGTAGCTGGCGGCGTAATAGCCGGTGTTCTCGACCGCGGCGAAGCCGATCGCGACGAGCCCGGACACGATGAGCCCGTCCAGCACGCCGTCGATGATGCGGCGGGCACGCAGCACCGTCAGGAACAGGAAGAGCCCCTTGGCCAGCTCTTCGACGACGGGTGCCACGACCGCGACCAGCACGTCCTCCGGCACGTCCAGCCACACCGCCGCCGCGCCCTCGAGAACCAAGGAGATGGCGACGGCGACCACGGCACCCCAGATGAATGCCGCCCACTTGTAGCGCAGCGGCTCGGGCTCGACCCGGTCCAGCCACCAGTACATGAGCAGCAGGAGCGGCAACGGGACGACGGCGAACACGATGGCGAGGGCCGCCCCGGGGACGTCGCCTGCCTGGGCGGCGAAGAAGACCGCCGCGCCCGCGCCGAGGAAGCCGGTGATCCACGTCAGCACGACCAACAGCAGCCGACCGCGTTGAGGTCGGTAGGCGACGGGCGGCGCGGCGTAGGCGGTCACGAGGGCCAGCCTAGGGCTCGGCACCGACCACCGCCCTCGAGCGGTGACCTTTCCCGCACTCCCCCAGGGAGCGGTGAGCTGACACGCACGTGTGCGCTCACCGTGCGTGATAACTCACCGCTCGACGACGAGGCCGCGCGCCCGATGCTGTGCCGCGCCCACGCCTGCGCTCGTCCCGTACCCTGTTGTCGCCAAGCCTCCGTAGCTCAGCTGGATAGAGCATCGGCCTTCTAATCCGACGGTCGCAGGTTCGAGTCCTGCCGGGGGCGCCACCCTGCGGTGTTACGGTGACCGCCGTGTCGCAGCGTGTGCCGGAGTCGTTCGTCCTCGTGTTCCTCGGGGGTGCGATGGGAACCGGCCTTCGGTATGCGGCCGATGTCTCGGTCGGGACCATCGGCGACTGGCCCGCGGCGACCCTCCTGGTCAACGTGCTTGGCGCGTTCGCCCTCGGCTGGCTCTACGCGAGGACCAGCAGCCAACGCTGGCGACTCCTCATCGGTACGGGCGTGCTCGGCGGCTTCACCACGTACAGTGCGCTCGCCGTGCAGACGCAGGAACTCCTCGAGGACGCGCCCCTCGCCGGCATCGCCTACGCGGCGGTCAGCGTGGCCGTCGGGGTCCTCGCGGCGCTCGCGGGATCGCGGCTCGGGGAGCGCCGATGATCGCGTTGCTGGTCGTGCTCGCGGGCGGCGTGGGCGCGTGCCTGCGCTACGCCGCGGTCCTGGCCGCGGGCTCTCGCCCCCTCCGCGCCACGTGGGTCGTCAACCTGATCGGTTCCTTCGCGCTCGGCCTGCTCGCCGCTCAGCTGGGCGATCGCGGATCGTTGCTCGTCGTGGGTACGGGCCTGCTCGGCGGCTTCACGACCTTCTCGACGGCGGCCGTGGACAGCGTGCACATCACGCGCGAGCGAAGCACGGTCGTCGGCGCGGCGCACGCGATCGGGATGCTCGTCGTGTGCGTCACCGCCGCCTTGCTCGGCGCGCTCATCGGCCGCTGAGAACGAGAACGGGGAGTCCCGCCGCCTGGCCGGCAGCGGAACTCCCCGTCACTCGCGTCGATCAGCCCTGGCGCGCGGCCTCGATCGCGTCGGCGATCGCCTGACCGGTGAGGTCCTCGACCTCCTCGCCGTCGACGAACACGGTGGGCGTACCGCTCACACCGCGCTCGTCCTGACCGTGCTCACGTGCCGCCTTGACCCACGGGACGAAACGCTCCTGCTTGACGCACTCCTCGGGCACGTTGACCCCGGCGTCCTCGGCCAGCGTCAGCAGCTCGTCGTCGGACGGGCCGGCGCCACCCTCCGAGGGCTGGTTGGCATACAGCGCGTCGTGGACCGCCTGGAAGGCCTCCGGGCCCTCGTTGTCCAGCGCGCACATGGCGAGGTTGGTGGCGCGGAGCGAGTACTCGTTAGTGCTGCCGCCCATCGCGTCGAGGAACGAGAACGGGCGGTAGACGAGCTCGATCTCACCCGCGTCGGCCTGCGCACGGAGCACCTCACCGCTCGTTTGCTCGAACTGCTGGCAGTACGGGCACAGGAAGTCCTCGAAGATCTCGACCGTCGGAACGTCCTCGGCGGGAGTCTCGGCGCCGGCGGGAACGTACGGCACGCCGAAGTCCTCGAGGGCGCCCTCGGGCTGGATGACCTCGGTCTCCTTCGGGTTGGCGTTCTGCGCGGCGGTGACCGCCCACGCCCCCACGCCGATGAGCACCACCACGATGGCGACGATCACCACCGAGATGATGTTGCGCTGGCGGCGCTCGGCCTTCTCGCGCTCTTTGCGCATCTGCTCCGCGCGAGCGGCGCGGTTCTTACGGTCGTTCGTCACTGAGGCTCCTCGGTCGAAAGGTCCGCCAGAAGCGTAGCGAGTCCACCCCACGTCCCGTGACGGTTACCCGCAGTAAGGTTGCGGGGTGAACGACAAGCTGGTGTGGATCGACTGCGAGATGACCGGGCTCTCTGTGGAGCACGACGCCTTGATCGAGGTCGCGGCCCTCGTCACCGATTACGACCTTCAGGTGCTCGGAGACGGCGTCGACCTCGTCATCAAGCCCCCACAGGAGGCCCTCGAGCAGATGAACGAGGTCGTCACGCAGATGCACACGACGTCGGGTCTCCTCGACGAGCTGGACGGCGGCATCACCCTGGCCGAGGCCGAGGAGCGCGTTCTCGACTACGTCCGGGAGTTCGTCACCGAGCCGCGCAAGGCGCCCCTGGCCGGCAACTCCATCGGGACCGACCGGGCATTCCTCGCTCGGGACATGACCGAGTTGGAGTCCTACTTGCATTACCGCGTGGTCGACGTCTCCAGCATCAAGGAGCTCGCCCGCCACTGGTTCCCCCGCGCCTACTTCGCGGCGCCGGCCAAGGGCGGGAATCACCGCGCCCTCGCGGACATTCGCGAGAGCATCGACGAGCTGCGCTACTACCGCCGCGCGGTCTTCACCCCCGACCCCGGCCCTGACTCGGAGACCGCGAGGAGCATCGCCGCGGAGATCCTCGGGCAGGAGACCCCCGCAGACGGCTCCTGACCCACCTTGCGGTAGACTCGCGGTCGCGCAGTTTCGCTGCGCCTTGGTGGGTGTAGCTCAGTTGGTAGAGCCCCGGCTTGTGGTGCCGGTGGTCGCGGGTTCAAGTCCCGTCATCCACCCCGATGTGGCGAGGTTCGAACTTTCGACCAGAAGAACGGCTCTGGTCCCGGGTTCGAACCTCGCCACTTTTCTTCTCATAGCCGCCGCCCATGGTGTCGCTGTGCCCGGCGACGACCGCGACCGCTTGGTCCTCGGCGAAAGTGCTTCTTGACAGCCGGACCGATCTCTGCCCTAATGAAGAGGTCCCTTAACTAAGGAATAAATGAAATGGCTGCTTCCGACCCCCTGAGTCTCGTGTTCGCTGCGCTCGCCGACCCGACGCGCCGCGCGATCCTTGCTCGGCTCGCGCAGGGACCCGCGACCGTCGGCGAGGTGGCCGAACCCTTTGCGATGAGCGCCCCCGCGATCTCTCAGCATTTGAAGGTGCTCGAGCGCGCGGGTCTCGTCAGCCGCACCACGCAGGCGCAGTGGCGAACTCTCACGATGCAGACCGAGCCTCTCGATCACGCATCGGCCTGGGTGGAGCAGCGCCGCCGCGAGTGGAACCTGCGCTTCGACGCCCTCGAAGCACACCTGAAGACCATGCAGGCCCGACCCGAGACCGACAACTCACAGGAAGCAGGATCATGAACACGACAGACGCATCGGCAACGCAAGCCCCTGAATTCTCGATCACCCGCGTCTTCGACGCGCCCCTCGATCTCGTGTGGCGCGCCTGGACCGAGGACGCCGAACTGGCGAACTGGTTGCACCCCTTCGGCGTGACAACCGACAGCGTGTCGTTCGACGTGCGCGTCGGCGGCCGTTACCGGTACACGATGACGAACGACGAGACCGGTGAGCAGTTCCCGACCGGCGGCGAGTATCTCGACGTGCAGCCGATGGAGCGGCTCGTCTTCACCTGGGGCGAACCCGACGCCCCCGTCGAGGGCACGCCCGTGATCACCCTCACCCTCACCCCGCAGGGCGATCGCACCGAGCTCGTCTTCCACCTGCGCGGACACGCGGGCGAACCCGGCGACGGATACGTCTACGACGGGTGGGACGAAGCGCTCGCGAACTTCGGTCGGCACCTCGCCGGCGAAAGGCTGCGCTGAGCCATGGCGACCACGTTGGACAACGTCGGCATCGTCGTCGAGGACCTGACTTCGGTGATCGAGTTCTTCCGCGACCTCGGCCTTGAGCTCGAAGGCCGAGCCATGACCGAGGGCGAGTGGGCCGGGCGCTGCACCGGCCTCGGCGATCAACGGGCCGAGGTCGCCATGATGCGCACGCCCGACGGTCACGGCCGCCTGGAGCTCTGCCGATTCCTCGAACCGGAGATCGTCGAAGACCACCGGAACGCCCCGGTCAATGCGCTGGGCTACCTCCGCGTGATGTTCAACGTGGACGACATGGACGAGACACTCGCCCGACTCAGGCCGCACGGCACCCAGCTCGTCAGCACCGAGGTCGTCCAGTACGAGAACGTGTACAAGCTCTGCTACGTCCGCGGGCCCGAGAACATCCTCGTCGGACTCGCACAGAACCTGAGTTGAGCACACCACGGCACGACCGTGCCGCTCATGCCGTGGGAGCCGACGGATACCGGCGGACGAACCCAGCGATGGCCGCAAACGTCACGGCCGCCATTCCGGCGGCCGTGACAGCTGCGCCAACGCCACCGGCCGCAGCGACGGCCGCACCACCGACCGCTCCGCCCACGGCGATCCCCACATACAGCCCACTGGTGTTCAGCGCGAGAGCCTCCGTACCCCCGTCGCCCGCCAGTGCCAGCATCCGGGCGTTCATCGGCGGATTGAAACCCCATCCGGCGAAACCGTAGAGTGCCAGCGCACCTGCCAGCAGCCATACCGGCACGCCGCTGGGAACGACCGCACCGAGTGCCGCCAGACTGACCAAGCTGATCGCCATGCCCCCGAAGGTCGCGAGGAGCGCGCGGTCAGCGCCCCATCGATCAGTCAGCCGTCCCCCGACGAGGGTGCCCGCTGCCCCAGCGACGCCGACGACAGCGATGAAGAACGCCAGTATCGGTCCGTCGTATCCACTCATTGCCCGCGTGATGGGGCCGATATAGGTGTAGACCAGCAAGCCTCCGCTCGCTCCCATCACGGTGCCGATCACGGTGGTCAGCACTGCGGGACGGCTGAGGATCCGCAGTTGAGCCCGCAGTCCGATCTCCGGTGCGCCCGGTGCGGCGGGCAAGTAGTGCGCGCTCGCGGCGAGCACGATCGCTGTGAACAAGGCGACGGCCAGGAAGGTGGAGCGCCAGCCGAAGGCAGTGCCGAGCAATGAGCCCAGCGGCACCCCGACGAAAAGCGAGACGGTGAGTCCCGCGGCCACGACACCGATGGCACGGCCGACACGTGCCGGCGATGCGAGCTGGGCCGCTAGCGCGAACACCGCGGGCGTGATCGATGCAGCAGCCAAGGCGGCCGCGATACGCAGCGCCATCATCGTCCCGTAATTCGGCGCGAACGCCGTGACCACGTTGATCATGGCGAAGGCGGTGAGCCCGAAGAGGACCACGGGTTTGCGCGGGAATTGCGCCATGGCCACGGCCAGGGGCGGAGCAGCTAAGGCGTAACTGACGGAGAATGCGGTGACGAGCTGTCCGGCGGCCGCTTCGCTCACGCCTTGGTCGCGGGCGATCTCGGGAAGAAGGCCGGCGATGATGAAATCATCGGTGCCGATGGCGAAGGTGATGAGTGCCAGGCAGGGCAGCCAGCTTGCCGTACTTCGTCGTTCGGATGTCAGAGTTCGCATGCCGGGACGGTAGAAGCCTGACGTCAGCGTCAGAGTCAAGCGACGTTCGCGGTACCCGGTCGATCAGCCCGCCAGGTCACTTTCGTCCACCTGGCTGGCCAGGGACGCGTGATGGTGAGCGAGCCGCTCGCGCGTCTCCTGCAACCGCGCGAGCAGATCATCAAGGTGCTCGATACGGTTCTGCGCGGTCGCGAGCTCCTCCGCGCACCGAGGTGAATCGGTCAACGGCCGGTCCAGGCATCCTTCCTCGAGGTACTCCGACACGTCGGCCGTCGTCAGGCCCGCAGCCAGCAGCGCCTTGATGTTCGCGGCACGCACCACAGCGACCTCGTCATAGACGCGGTAGCCGTTGCGCTCACGCGTCGGGGCGAGAAGTCCCTGCTGCTCGTAGTGCCGTAGGGCGCGAGGGGTGCTGCCGATATGAGATGCAAGCTCACCAATCCGCATACGAGTCTCAGCGCCTGACATGAACGCCATGGTATCCGTTCGCTTTCGGAGGCGGCGTCGATCATGTCCTCCGTGGCATGTTCTGACGTGAACGGGACCGCGGCCCCGCTAGCCCCTGACGCCTTGTGTGCAACGGCGCGGGAATGTCGGTGCTCGGTTCTAGATGAGGAGCATGATCGAGAGCACGGTTGAGCGTGGACTGGCTACCCGCCCCCTACGGGGCGGATGCTTCTGCACTAGCTGGGAGGGTGCGGGCCAGTGCAGTGCCCCGCTCTGCGTCGCCGGTCCAGCCGTCCATCCCGCCCAATGGGTTCGGACCTCGTTTTCGCATCACGACTCGAACGAGATCCCGACGAAGTGGCGCGTGAGATCGTCGAGACCGAACGCCTCCATCGGAACCTGCACCCCCGTCCATCGGTGGGGTTCTCGGAGGATTTCCACCGCCGTCGCGGCCACGACCTCCGCCGTCGCACCGTAGTCGCTGTCGGCGCTGACGCGGAACCGGCGCGTTGTAGCCCGCCCCTGCGACGTTCCCTCCGCTTCGACCGTGAGATGCACCTTCTCGGGGCGTGCCGGTCGGTGTTTCGGGGTGATAGCAAATCTGCTGTCTACCAACGCGCGGAGCAGTCCGACCGCGTTGAGACCGGCGACCGTTCTCGTGAAGAAGCGGTTCGACCACGCCGTGTAGTACTCCACCTGGGCCGCCGGGATGCAGTCCGTCACGAGCCCACGTTCGTCGTAGTCCATCTGTCGGACGGTCACGTCTCGATGGTCGAAGCGCATCCGGCGCTTGACCGTGAATCCCCGCCTTGTTCCCTCGATGGTCGAGACTGGGCGCGACAGCGCTCGCAACATGTCGTTCACTCCTGAGGGTCCCACCGCTGCGTTCGTGCTCTGCAACAGCCCGACGCGGATCTCGCGAACCTCGTCCAGCCCGGCGGAAGCTTCACGAGCGAGTAATCCGCTGAGTCCCGGAAAGAAGCCGCACATCGTGAGGACGGGCGACCCCGCGTTCACCAGCTCGGGATAGTTGGCGAGGCGAAGATCACTGCGGGGTGAGACGTCGATGCACGCGATGCCCTGCGCCGCGCACGCGAGTTGTACGGCGGGCGTGATCGAAGGAGCTGCAAGGATCAGCAGATCCGGGCTCTGCGCTGCGAGAGCCGCACGGACGCTGTCCCGGCTGCGCGCGTCGATCCGCACATCTGCGTCGGTCGGCGCCCGTGACCCAATCGCCACCTCCAGGCCTCCGGCACGGGCGAGGGCCGCACGAATGCGTGACCCCAACGCTCCCCGGCCTCCGACTACCAGCACACGATGCGACATCACCACGATCCTAGGAGAACGGTGGAGCCACCTCAGCGCGCACAGGCGCCGATGCGGTCCGCGAGCTTGTGTGCGAGGCCGGTGACGCGCTCGACGTCACCGGTCCAGTCGTCGGGTGCTTCGCCGAGATAACCGGCACGAGCGCGCTGCAGCAGCTCGCGTTCGCTCGCCCCGAGCGTCGCCGCCACGAGATCGGCCGCCTCGTGCTTGGCGACGATCCTCCCGGTCCGCAGCGTCACGAGACTCCGCGCCAAGGCCAGTAGGGTGTTGCGTTCGTCGCCTTCGATCTCAGCGAGGATGTCCGGAATCGCGGCGAGGATCGCCCGCCGGAGTCGCTCGTGCGTGACCGGTGGCAGGAGATCGGCCAGGTCGGCCCCCTGGACTACCCGGTGCGCGGCCTGCGCCATCGCGAGCAGGGTGACGACATCAGGGTCGTCCTCCGGCTCGATCAGTCGGCCAGCGGCGATCTCCTCGCGCAGCCACTCGCCGTACTGGAAGTCGCGCCGCGGTGGCGCGCGCCCACTTTCGACATCACTCAACACCAGGCTCGTGAGTTCGATCGGACGGCGGTGGGCGACCTCGGGGAAGCGGCCCGCATGGCCACTCCATCCCGATGCGTCCAGCAGTACTGCCACGAGGCGGGCGCGCTCGTGGTTCGTCAGCGATCGCTGCGTGATGAGCATCAGGTCGACATCGCTGTCCGCCCGCAATTCGGCCGCGACGGCCGAGCCGTAGAGATACAGTCCGAGGACGCCGCCGGGATCGTCACGGCGCACGTGGTCGACGACGGGAGCGATCACGTCGTCGACCTGGGGCGTTCCTCGTCGGGTCGTCATTCGGGCTCCATGATGCACCTGATCGTCGACACCGTGCGTTCAGCGAACTGCTTCCGGCAGTTCTCGTGATGTGCTGGCGCCGGTCCTCCCAGCTGAGTATTGTCGCGTGACAGTGACCGAGCTGGTTGGGTATCCGAGAAGAGGTATACCGATGCGTCGTGAGACCCGGACCGCTACGGCTGTCCTGCGGACCCACCTACTCGTGCTCGGGAGCGCAGCGGTCTGCGCCCTCGCGACGCTCGCCGGCACCGGTGCACCCGCCGAGGCCGCGCCGGCCTCCGATCCGGAGTGCACGGCGACCACGTGCACGGTCGGCTTCGCCCACACCGGGGGCGAGCAGTTCTGGACGGTACCGGCAGGAGTCACGCAAGCCACCGTGACCCTGCGCGGCGCCTCGGGCGGCGCTGGGGCCGGAAGCTCCTTCACACCGAACCCTCCCGGCGGCGCCGGAGCCGAGGTCGTGGCCACCATCCCGGTCACCGCCGGTACCACCTACCAAGTCAGGGTGGGCGGAGCGGCTCCTGGGTACGGGAGCCAGGCGGGCGGCTACAACGGTGGCGGCGGCGGCCGTTTCATTGGCAACGTCCACGACCTCGCCGGCGGCGGAGGCGGAGCCTCGGACCTACGATCGGGCGACTACACACTGGCCGACCGCTTGCTCGTGGCCGGTGGCGGAGGCGGAGGCGGCGCCAACGGCCGCGGCACCGGGCCGTCCGGAATGGGTGGTCCCGCAGGTGGCGCAGGCGGAGGCGGTGGTTCCGGTCCCGTCGCCACAGACGGGACGGCGCAACCGTTGCCGGCTCAGGCCGCTGGTGGCGGGGCCGGAGGACAAGGGACAACGTCCGGTGGCGCCGGCGGTGCCGGCGGCGCCGGGGAAGACGGGTCGTCCTCGAACCAGGGCGTGCCCGGCCTGCCCGGCACGGAAGGTCAAGGCGGGGCGATCGTCGACCACTCAGGACTCCTGGGAGCTCCCGGCGGCGGTGGTGGCGGCGGCTACTTCGGCGGCGGGAGCGGGGGCGGCGGCGGGAGCACCATGAGCGCTCTCGGCGGCGGGGGCGGCGGCGGGGGCGGCGGCTCGAACTACGTCACGCCCGCGGCGAGCGACGTGCAGATGAACGACGGCGTGCATCGGGGCCACGGCGAGGTCGTCGTCACCTACGAGGCCGAGTCCCCGGCCATCACGAGCGCAGATACGACGGCTTTCACGGTCACGCAGAGCGGTTCGTTCGCCGTGGCCGCGACGGGAACGCCTACCCCGGTGGTGACCGCCACGGGCGCGCTGCCCGCGGGCGTCACGATGGGCGCGGACGGCGTGCTGTCCGGGACCCCGGAATCGGGCACCGCAGGGTCTTATCCGCTGACCCTCACCGCGGACAACGGCGTGCCCCCGGTGGCCGTCCAGTCCTTCACGCTCGTCATCGAGAAGATGTCGCAGACCATCGAGTTCACGTCCAGCCCACCTGAGAATTCGGTGGCCGGGTCCACGTACTCACCGACGGCGACCTCCACGTCGGGACTCCCGGTCACGTTCTCGGTCGACCCCGATTCCGGTTCGGTCTGCACTATGGATGACGAGGGCATCTCGTTCATCGGCGCGGGCACCTGTGTGCTCCACGCCGACCAGGCCGGTGATGCGGACTACCTCGCTGCCGCGCGAGTCTCCCAATCCATCACGGTGAGCCAAGCGGCGGACGCGGGCGGTGGGGCCGGTCCCAGCGTGTCGCGCTCGGCCGCGCCCGCGGCCACCCTGCCCACCATCGGTTCCGCTGCTCCCGTCGGTCTCCTGGGCGCAGTCGGTGCCCTGCTGGCCGCTGGAGCGAGCCTGCTGCACGCGTCTCGGCGTCGTGCCGCTCGACAGGAGAAACGGGCGATAGCGTCCTAGCCTGAGCAGGTGGCCGAGCCGACACACGCACCCGCCGCCGATGGCGCGCTGAAACGGAACATCACGGGAACGATGCTGTTCCTGTTCATCCTCGGTGACGTTCTCGGAGCGGGCATCTACGCGCTCGTCGGCGAGATCGCCGGCGAGGTCGGTGGCGTGACGTGGGTACCGATGCTCGTCGCGCTCCTCATGGCACTCCTCACCGCGGCCTCCTACGCCGAACTGGTCACGAAGTACCCGCGCGCGGGCGGTTCGGCAGTGTTCGCCGAGCGGGCGTACAAGCGTCCGGTCGTCTCGTTCCTCGTCGGCTTCTGCATGCTCGCCGCCGGTGTCGTGAGCGCCTCGGGACTGGCGCTCGCGTTCTCCGGCGATTACCTCGGCACGTTCATCGACGTTCCGCCCGAACTCGGTGCGATCGTCTTCCTCGCGCTCATCGGCGCACTCAATGCCCGGGGCATCAAGGAGTCGGTGAGCGCCAACCTCGTCATGACGATGATCGAGACGAGCGGTCTCGTGCTCGTCGTCGTGGCCGTCGCCGTCTTCATGTCCGGAGGCGGTGGCAACGTGAGCCGGGCGGTCAGCTTCGACGCGGATTCCAGCCCGGTCGTTGCCGTCTTCGGGGCCGCGTTACTGGCCTACTACTCGTTCGTGGGCTTCGAGACCAGCGCCAACGTGATCGAAGAGGTGCGAGATCCCTCCCGCGTTTACCCGAAGGCGCTGTTCGGTTCGCTCGCCGTCGCCGGCGTGTTGTACATGCTCGTCGGCACCGCCGCGTCCATCGCGCTGTCCTCGGACGAACTCAGCGAGTCCAGCGGACCGCTGCTCGCCGTCGTCGAGGAGACCGGTGTGGCGGTCCCGGCGTGGCTGTTCAGCCTCATCGCGCTCATCGCGGTCGCCAACGGTGCCCTGCTGACGATGATCATGGCGAGCCGGCTGGCCTATGGCATGGGCAACCAGGGACTGCTTCCGTCCGCGGCCACCAGGGTGCTGCCGAACCGTCGCACGCCGTGGGTGACGATCGCGTCGACGACCCTCGTCGCCATGGCGCTCACGGCGACCGGGAGCGTCGCCACCCTGGCCGAGACGGTGGTGCTCCTGCTGCTGTTCGTGTTCGTCAGCACCAACGCCGCCGTCCTGGTCCTGCGCCGCGACCCGGTGACGCACGAGCACTTCCACGCCTGGACCGCCGTACCCGTCCTGGCCGTCATCTCGTGCCTCGTGCTGCTCAGCCAGCAGAGCGCGGACGTCTGGCTGCGCGGCGGGCTCATCATCGCTGTCGGAGTCGCGCTGTACGCGCTCACGAAGGCCATGCGCACGCGGGACCGGGCGGCTCAGAGCGACTGAGCGAGCCACTCCCCGAGCTGCCGCGCGCAGCCGTCGACGACATCGGGCCAGTCGAGCGCACTGTCGTCCGCGGTGTCGCTGACCACCTTGACCAGTCGCGCTGGCACGCCCATTGCCGCAGCGACTCGGGCGACGGCAAACCCCTCCATGTCCACCAGGCCCGCCCGCTGAGCGAGCACGTCGCGCAGGGCCGCGTCGCTGACGAAGCGGTCACCCGTGGCCAGCACCGACCCGTCCCCGTCGGCGATCGCCACCTCGTCGATCGCCTCAGCGCCCAGCGCGCGGATGGACGGCGCGTCGAGATCGTGATTGATCGCCAGCGACGGCAGGAAGATGCCGCTCATGCCGGTCCGCAACGCGCCGGCCGTTCCGACGTTGAGGACGACATCGGGCCGGTGCTCGCCGATCGCCAGCGCGGTGACGGCAGCCGCCTCCACTTTGCCGATACCGGTGATGACGGTCGCGAGCCCCTCGGGCACGTAGGCCGCTTCGGCGGCGGTCGCCGCGACGACCAGCGGCGTCATCGCGCGACCACCGGCACGACGTCCGGCGCGCCCATCCGCGCCGCGTCGGCGGTCTCGTCGTCGGGCATCGTCTGGCTCTCGTGTTCGGCGGCCACGCGCTTGAGGTAGTGGTCGACCTCGCGTTCGCGCTGCTCGTCGCTCCAGTCCAGCTCAGCGCCCATCAGTTCGGCGACCTCGCGAGCCACCTCGGTGCCGCGGTCGAAGGTCTCGATGGAGATGCGGGTGCGGCGGGCGACGACGTCGTCCACGTGCCGCGCCCCTTCGTGGGTCACGCCGTAGACGACCTCGGCTCGGAGGTAGTCGTCGGCACCGGTGAGCGCGCGGCCGAGGTCGGGCCGCTCGCGGATGAGGTCGAGCACTTCCAGTGCCAGGGAGCCGTAGCGGTTCAGCAGGTGCTCGACCCGGCCGACCCCGAGGTCGTGGTCGTCGGCCAGGGTCGTGCGTTGGTTCCACAACGCCTCGTACCCGTCGGCGCCCAGGAGCGGAACGTCCTCGGTGCAGCTCGGCGGCACCTTGCGGTCCAGCTGCACCGCCATCGCGTCGACGGCGGCATCGATCGCGTCCTTGGCCATGACCCGGTAGGTCGTGTACTTGCCACCGGCGATGACGACGAGGCCTTTGACGCCGGTGGAGACGGCATGCTCGCGCGACAGCTTGCTCGTGGCGTCGGACTCTCCGGCCAGCAGCGGCCGCAGTCCCGCGAAGACACCCTCGACGTCATCGTGCGTGAGCGGCTCGACGAGGACCTTGTTGACCCGCTCGAGGAGATAGTCGATGTCCCTGGCACTCGCGGCAGGATGATCCCTGCTCAGCTCCCAATCGGTGTCGGTCGTCCCCACGATCCAATGCCGACCCCAGGGGATGACGAAGAGCACCGACGTCTCCGTGCGCAGGATGAGCCCGGACTCGCCGCGGATCCGGTCTCGGGGGACGACGAGGTGGATGCCCTTGCTCGCCCGGACATGGAACTGCCCGCGCTCCCCCGCGAGGCTCTGCGTCTCGTCGGTCCACACGCCCGTCGCGTTGACGACCTGTTTGGCGCGCACGTCGTACTCCTCGCCCGATTCGAGATCGGCAATCCGGGCGCCGACGACACGGTCGCCCTCGCGGAGCAGATCGACCACGCGGGTGCGGCTCGCGACGTGCGCTCCGTAGGCCGCCGCCGTGCGAGCGAGGAACATCGTGTGCCGGGCATCGTCGACCTGGCCGTCGTAGTACTGGATCGCGCCGACGAGCGCGTCCTTGCGCAACGCCGGCATGCGCTTGCGTGCTCCGTGGCGGGTGAGGTGCGAATGCCGCGGCACGCCACGCGCCCGGCCCGACAGCTTGGCCATCGAGTCATAGAGGGCGACCCCAGCACCGGCGTAGAACCGCTCCCACACGCGGCGCGTGAGTGGGTAGAGGAACGGAACCGGCTTCACCAGATGCGGGGCGAGCTTGTCGATCAGCAGACCGCGTTCGCCCAGCGCCTCGGCGACGAGCCGGAAGTCCAGCATCTCCAGGTAGCGCAAGCCACCGTGAATGAGTTTGCTCGACCGGCTGGAGGTGCCGGACGCGAAGTCGCGAGCTTCGACGAGGCCGACCGACATCCCGCGAGTGGCGGCGTCGAGGGCCGCCCCGGCGCCCACGACGCCACCGCCGAGCACCAGGATGTCGAGGGGCTCGGAGGCCATCGCGGCGATGGCGTCCGTGCGGTACTGGGGGGACAGGGCTACCGATCGCATGCCCCCAGTCAACCAGCGATCGGTGCGCCCGTCCGCCCGAGATGACCGCGATCTAACGCAAGGGCCACTGGATCTCGGTGACCCAAGACGCGGGGTCGTCCATTGGCATCACCCGATAGACCTCACGCGCGAGACTGCCGTCGCCGGGCTGTTCTCCCACCGCCTCGATCCACTCGCCGAGCGCCTGCCAGGTCGCCGCGATCGTGTCCATCGCGCCGATGTGGGTCGTGACGGCGGCCCGCTCGACGTGGGGCAGGTCCAGGACCTCCACCCCGTCGACCTGCACATCGGAGCCGACGGGGAATGCCGCTCGCACGGTCACGACGCCGCCGTCGTCGAAGCCGTACGTTGCTATGGCCGCCTGATTCAATGCGATGCCGGCGCGGGTCAGTGTGGTGGACAATTCCGCGAACGCCCCTTGAATGGCCGGGCCGATCAGCTCGGCGGACTCGGCGGTGGCGGCGACGGTCGCGACGCGCACGGCCGGCAGGCTCGTGATGGTGAACTCGTGTTCAGACATGTGTGACTCCTTCTCGATGAGTCGGAGACGTTGCTCGACCCGCCGCAAGCGCTCGGCGTCGGCCGCGATCTGGGCCGAGAGCTCCGCGTGCCGCAGGCGCAGCATGCCGCGAAGCTCCTCGGTCGACACCGCGGCGTCGAGGATCGGCCCGATCTGGTCGAGCCGGAACCCGAGGTCTTTCAGCACCACGAGTCGGTTGACCCGAGGCAACTGCGCCGCCGAGTACCGCCGGTACCCCGTGAACGGATCGACTTCCTCGGGCGTGAGCAAGCCGAGTCCGTCGTAGTGCCGCAGCATCCGGACCGAGACACCCGCGAGCCGGGCGAAGTCTCCGATGGTGAACATGTCCTCAGCCCAGTCCCTGACACCGTGTGAGAGTCAAGCGCGACGTCAGTGCGCCCATCCCAGCGTCCGCTCGACCGCCTTCTTCCACTCGCGGTAGCCCTCCTCGCGCTGCGTGTCGTCCCAGGTCGGACGCCAGCGCTTGTTCTCCGTCCAGTTGGCCACGAGCTCGTCGGTGCTGGACCAGAACCCGACCGCGAGGCCCGCCGCGTAGGCCGCGCCGAGGCACGTCGTCTCGATGACTTCGGGACGGCTGACCTCGATGTCGAGGATGTCGGCCTGGATCTGCATGCACAGGTCGTTGGCGGTGATGCCGCCGTCGACGCGGAGCACCTCCAGATCGAGGTCGGCGTCGGCGATCATCGCGTCGACGACGTCCTTGCTCTGGTAGCAGATCGCCTCGAGCGCCGCGCGAGCCACGTGGGCGAGGGTGTTGAAGCGCGAGAGGCCCACGATGACGCCGCGCGCGTCCGGGCGCCAGTACGGCGCGAACAGCCCCGAGAACGCCGGGACGAAGTACACACCGCCGTTGTCGTCGACGGTGGAGGCGAGCCGCTCGGAGTCGGCGGCCTCGTCGAAGACCTGCAGCTGATCGCGCAGCCATTGGATGGCCGAGCCGGTGACGGCGATCGACCCCTCGAGCGCGTAGACCGGCTCATCGTTGCCGAACTGGTACGCCACGGTGGTCAGCAGGCCGCGTTCGGAGCGCACGATCTCGGTGCCGGTGTTGAGCACGAGGAAGTTGCCCGTGCCGTACGTGTTCTTGAGCATCCCGGGCTCGAAGCAGGCTTGGCCGACCAGCGCGGCGTGCTGGTCGCCCAGGTCCCCGGCGAGGACGACCTCGGCGCCGAACGGGCCGTCACCGCGCGTGGTGCCGTACTCCTCCGCCGAGCTGCGGATCTCGGGCAGCATCGACGCCGGAACGCCGACGGCGGCGATGAGCTCGTCGTCCCATTGCAGGGTCTCGAGGTCCATGAGCATCGTGCGGCTCGCATTGGTGACGTCGGTGAGGTGGACACCGCCGTCCGGGCCGCCCGTGAGCCACCACAGCAGCCACGTGTCGATCGTTCCGAACAACGCGTTGCCCTGCTCCGCCGCGTCGGCGACGCCCTCGACGTTCTCGAGGATCCACCGCAGCTTGCCGCCCGCGAAGTACGAGGCGGGCTGGAGCCCGGCCTTGCGGCGAATGAGATCGCCGTGCTCCTCGTCGAGGGCTGCGGCGAGGGCAGCGGTGCGCGTGTCCTGCCAGACGATCGCGTTGCCGAACGCCGCACCGGTACGCGGATCCCACACGACCGTGGTCTCGCGCTGATTGGTGAGGCCGACGGCGGCGAGGTCCGTCGCCGCGACCCCGGCGTCCTCGAGCCCCTGTTCGACGACCGTGCAGGTGTTGCGCCAGATCTCGGCGGGATCGTGCTCCACCCAGCCCGAGCGGGGCAGGAGCTGTTCGTGCTCGACCTGATGCCGGCCGACCTCACACCCGTCGCGGTCGAACACCATGAAGCGGGTGCTGGTGGTGCCTTGGTCGATCGCTCCGACGTACTGTCGCGTCTCGCTCGCCATGGCCGTCACCCTAGGGCATCTCGGGCCGGTCAGGCGCCGGTCACGACCTGATACAGCTCGTGCACACCGATGGCGACGAAGAGCAGCGCGCACACGCCCAACGCGATGTTGCCCAGTGCTCCGTTGCGCCATTCGCGCGGGACTCGATCGGTGTTGAGCAACCCCAGCAGGGTGAGTGCCAGGAACGGCATGAAGATCGATCCCAGTACGCCGTAGGCGAGGATGACCGCGACGGGTTCGTTGAGGAACAGCAGGAGCATCGGCGGGAACGTCAGCCACACGAGGTAGCCGCGGTAGTAGGTGCCGCCCGAGTGCATGCGCGGGTCGTCGGCGGGCAGACCGCGAGAGGTGCCGAGGAAGTCGGCGAACATGAGCGCCACACCGTTCCAGACTCCGATGAGCGAGGACATCGAGGCGGCCCAGAAGCCGACGAGGAAGACCGTGCCGTAGACCTCGCCGTAACGGTCGTCGAGCACGTCGGAGAGGCCGACGAGCGCCTGATCGCCCGAACCGAGCGCGACGTTGACGCTGTAGAGCAGCTCCGCACCGACGATGAGCATCGCGATCACGAAGATGCCGGTGACAACGTAGGCCACGGAGTTGTCGATGCGCATGACGCGCATCCACGCCGGCGTCGACCAGCCCTTCTCACGCAACCAGTAGCCGTATGCGGCGAGGGTGATGGTGCCGCCGACACCGCCGGCCACTGCGAGGGTGTTCACCAGACCGCCTTCGGGGATGTGGGGCACGAGCCCGCCGGCGATGTCGAGAAGGTTCGGCGCGGCGAGGATCGCGGCCCCGACCACGGTGACGAACATGACCCCGACGAACAGCGCCATGAGCTTCTCGACCAGCGCGTAGCGCCCGAGCCACACGAGGGCGAAGCCGATGAGTCCCATCGCCACGGCCCAGACCTTCAGATCGGGGCCGCCAGGGAACAGTGCGACCAGCGGCAAGGCCGAGGACGACATCGCCGTGGCGCCGTACACGAGTCCCCAGATCACGATGTATGGGCCGAAGTACCAGCTCGTCCACGCGCCGAGCGATCGCCAGCCCTGGAAGATCGTGCGTCCACTCGCCAGGCTGTACCGCCCGGCACCCTCGACCAGGATGATCTTGAAGACCGTGCCGAGGACGACCGCCCACAGCAACGCATAGCCGAAGCGCGCACCGGCCGAGAGCGTAGCGACCAGGTCACCGGCGCCCACGCCCGTGCCGGCGACAACGATGCCCGGACCGATGATCTTCCACTTCGCCCGACGCTCGTCCGCCGTCGGCGCATCCCTGTTCTTCCCCGAATCGGACATACCGGTCATCGTAGGAAGCGGGCAGGGGCTTCGCCCAGGGATGCGAGCCCCGCGTCGCCACACCCCGATTTCCGGCGTTGGGTGCTGTGCGGTAGAGTTCTTACTCGCGCGCCGCGCACTGCACCCCTAGCTCAATTGGCAGAGCAGCTGACTCTTAATCAGCGGGTTCAGGGTTCGAGTCCCTGGGGGTGTACCACGACAAGCCCCCGCTCCGGCGGGGGCTTTCGTCATTGTCCGAGGCCTCAACGTCAGCGGTGGATGAAGCGCGTCGTGGGGCGGAGCGCGTCCGATCAGCGTGGGCGGTGAGTGATCCCGCATTCGGCCGCCTCACGTGCGGGATAACTCACCGCCCGCCCACCGGTTACAGCTGACGGCGAGTTGGCAGACTACGGGCATGTGGATCGGCTGGATCGAGTTCGACGTGCGCCTCGGCGACGTCCACTCGCTCAAGGAGAAGCGCAGCATCGTGCGGCCCATCGTGAATGAGCTGCAGCGACGCTTCGCGCTGTCCGCGGCCGAGACCGACAGCGTCGACCTGTACCGACGCGCCGGCATCGGCGGGAGCCTCGTGTCGATCGACCGGTCACACGTGGTGGAGGTGCTCGACAAGGTCGAGCGTTTCATGGCCGAGCGTCCCGAGATCGAGCTGCTGTCGGCGCACCGGCACCTCTCCTCCAGCACCGACGACGATCAGGACGAGCTTCCGTTCGGCTGAGGTGGACCGCGATGTGACGCAGCGCACGTTCCGTCGAGGAAGGCGTGCCACGTCCGGGACGTTGACCCTCCGTATGAGCAACCTCGACCTCGGCCCCCTCGTCCTCGGCGGCAACACCTTCGGCTGGACCGCCGACCGCGAGCAGAGCTTCGCGGTCCTCGACGCGTTCGTCGCGGCCGGTGGCACCACCATCGACACCGCCGACGTGTACTCGGCTTGGGTGCCCGGCAACCGCGGCGGCGACTCCGAGACGATCATCGGTGAGTGGCTCACCAGCCGTGGCGTGCGCGACCGCGTGCAGATCGCCACCAAGGTCGGCATGTGGAACCAGCAGCCCGGCCTCTCGGCCGCCAACGTCCGCGCCGCGATCGACGGCTCCCTGCGCCGCCTCAAGACCGAGTACGTCGATCTCTACTACGCCCATCAGGACGATGAGAACGCGACGCCCGACGAGATCTCCGAGGTGTTCGACTCGCTCGTCCAGGAGGGCAAGGTCCGCGCGCTCGGTCTCTCGAACTTCTCCGCCGAGCGCCTGCGTGCCGTCGTGGAAGCCGCCGATACCGCCGGACGCGCTCCCTTCTCCGTCAGCCAGGACCACTACAACCTGGTCGAGCGCGGCTTCGAGCAGTCGCTGGCTCCGACACTCGCCGAACTCGGCCTCGTCGAGGCGCCGTACTACTCGCTCGCGAGCGGGTTCCTGACCGGCAAGTACCGTCCCGGCACGTCGGTGGACTCGCCGCGCCAGGGTGGCGCGGCGGCGTACGCGGACGACCCTCGCAATCTCGACCTCCTCCTCGTCCTCGAGCGCATCGCCAAGGAGAACGGCCTGAGCATCGCCGCCGTATCGCTGGCCTGGTTGCGCCAGCAGCCGACGGTGGCCGCGCCGATCGCCAGCGCACGGACACCCGAACAGCTGGTGTCCCTCGTCGAGTCGTTCGCCCTGACGCTCAGCCCCGAGGAGCTCGACGCGCTCGCCTGAGCGCTGTGCGGCATCGCGGCCCCCGGCGTGCCCTCCGTCACGCCTTCGGCATACTGAGCGGTAACCAGCCGCCTCACGAAGGGTTCAGCGTGCGTAGTCCTCGAGCGTTCTTCCGTCCTCTGGCCGTCGGCGCCCCGGTCCCGAACGTGGACATCCCGTTCAAGCCGAGCCGGATGATCCACTTCTTCGATCCCAGCAACGAGAAGATGGCGGCCAAGGTCCCCGACATCGCCGCGAAGGTCGACATCCTCCTCGGCAACCTCGAGGACGCGGTCAAGACCGACAAGAAGGAAGCCGCCCGCCAGGGCCTCGTCGACATCGCGAAGGCGAACGACTTCGGTGACACGCAGCTGTGGACCCGGGTGAACAGCCTCGACTCGCCGTGGGTGCTCGACGACCTCATCACCCTGGTGACCGAGATCGGCGACAAGCTCGACGTCATCATGGTCCCCAAGGTCGAGGGGCCCCAGGACATCCACTACGTCGACCGCATCCTCGCCCAGCTCGAGGCCCGCGCGGGGCTGGACCGTCAGATCCTCGTCCACGCGATCTTGGAGACCGCCGAGGGCGTCGCGAACGTCGAGGAGATCGCCGCCGCCAGCCCCCGCATGCAGGGCATCAGCCTCGGTCCCGCCGACCTCGCGGCGAGCCGCCGGATGAAGACCGCTCGGGTCGGCGGCGGCCACCCGGGATACCTCGTCCGGCAGGACCCGACCGGCGACGACCTCACCGAGGGCCGCGCGATCTACCAGCAGGATCTGTGGCACTACACCATCGCCCGCATGGTCGACGCGTGCGCGATGAACGGCATCCTCCCCTTCTACGGGCCGTTCGGCGACATCAAGGACGTCGTCGCGTGTGAGGACCAGTTCCGCAACGCTTTCCTGCTCGGCTGCGTCGGTGCCTGGAGCCTGCACCCGGTGCAGATCGACATCGCCAAGAAGGTCTTCTCCCCCAGCCCCGAGGACGTCGCGCACGCCAAGCGCGTCGTCGAGGCGATGGGTGACGGCTCCGGCGCCGTCATGATCGACGGCAAGATGGAGGACGACGCGTCCTGCAAGCAGAACATCGTCATGCTCGACCTCGCCAAGGCCCTGGCCGAGCGCGATCCCGAGCTCGCCGCCGCCTACGACCTCTGAGGAGCCCGCCGATGACCAACGCCGCACTGCGTCCCCGTCGTTCCGTCCTGTACATGCCGGGCGCCAACGAGCGCGCCCTGGAGAAGGCCAAGACGCTCGACGTCGACGCCCTCATCCTCGATCTCGAGGACTCCGTGGCGCCGGACGCCAAGCCCCAGGCCCGCGACCGCGTCGTCGCCGCCGTGAAGTCCGGCGAGTACGGCCACCGCGAACTCACCATCCGCGTCAACGGCCTCGGGACGCAGTGGCACGAGGACGACATGGCCGCCGCCGCTCAGGCCGGACCGGACGGCATCGTGGTGCCGAAGGTCAACTCGGCCGAGGAAGTGCGCCAGCTCGTCGCAGCGATGGAGAACGCGGGTGCTCCCGAGCACACCCGCCTGTGGGCGATGATCGAGACGCCGATCGCGATCCTGCACGCCGAGGAGATCGCCGCCGCATCGGATCGGGTTGCGGTCTTCGTCATGGGAACGAACGATCTCGTCAACGAGACCCATTCGCTGCACGTTCCGGGCCGCGCTCCGCTCATCCCCTCGCTCACCTGGGCGCTGCTCGCGGCCAAGGCGCACGGCGTCGTGATCCTCGACGGCGTCTACAACAACGTCAAGGACGCCGACGGCTTCGTTGCGGAGGCGCGTCAGGGCCGCGAGATGGGCTTCGACGGCAAGACGATCATCCATCCGAGCCAGATTGAGCCGACGAACGAGGCGTTCGCCCCCTCCGAGGCCGACGTCGAGCACGCCCGCGCCGTCATCGAGGCGTTCGAGACCGCGCAGGCCGAGGGCAAGGGCGTCGTCACGGTCAACGGCAAGATGATCGAGAACCTGCACGTCCGCGACGCGCAGCGCATCCTCGCCTTCCACGAGGCGCTCGCCGCCCGCTGACCCTCCCGTCGCCTAGCGTCATACGTTCGGTGGCCCAGGGGCCACGAAACGTATGACGCTAGGCGCGCGCGTCAGGACCGACGCAACGCCTGCCGGAGGGAGACGCGGGCGCCGGTGCGCAGGATCGCATTGGAGTAGATCCGTCCCGAGAGCCACACGAGCGCAGGGATCAGCACGACCGAGAGCGCGAGAGCGATGAACACGTCCCCCGTTCCTGCCGTGCCGAGCGCGACGCGGATCGGCATGATGAACGGCGAGCAGAACGGGATGTACGACAGCACCTCGACGATGGGGCTCTCGGGGTTCCAGGGCGCGATCGAGACGCCGACGATGTACGGCACCATCATGATCCCGATCACCGGCGAGATCACCGAGCCCACGTCCTCCTGACGGGACACCAGCGCGGCGAGACTCGCCAGCAGCAGCGCGTACATCACGAAGCCGACGAGGAACCAGACGAGCATCCACACCGCAACGCTGCCGAGATTGAGCGCGCTGGCATCGAGGAGGTCGAAGCCCCACGCCGTCGCGAGCGCCGCCACGACGATCACACCGATCTCCAGCAGGCCCACGATCACGTTGCCGAGCACCTTGCCGGCCATGAGCTGCCAGGGCCGCATCGTGGCGAGCAGCAGCTCGACGACGCGACTGGACTTCTCCTCCACGACGCCCTGCGCCACGCGCTGTCCACCCCCCATCAGCGCGATGAAGATGAGGATGCCCGAAACGAAACCGGCGATCATCTGCGCGGGATCGCGCTCCTCCTCGTCGTCGAGGCTGGCGATCTGCGGTTCGGCCTCGGCGACCTGTTGCGCGACCGCGGCCGGGTCGCCGCCGAGCTCAGCGATCTCGCCGGCGAGCGCCTCCTGCTGCACGACCGCGACGATGACCGTCTGCAGGGCGGAATCGAGGTCGGACTCCACCGTCACCTCGACATCGGGCAGGCTCCCGCTGAGGACCGCGTCGAGGCCGCCGTCCCGAATCTTCTCCTCGACCGCATCGTCCTCGACCCGCTCGATCTCCACGTCGGTCCCACTCGCCTGCGCGACCGTCATGAGCGCCGGCTCGAGCGCCGCCGCGTCAGACGTCACGCCGAGCCGCGAGGCGTCCTGCGAGTCCGGGCCGAAGAACGCGAAGAACGCCCCGCCACCGACGATGGCGAGCACGAACAGGCCCGACGTGAGGACGAAGACTTTGGACAGCACGCGCGTCCGCACCTCGCGCATGGCGACGAGCCAGACCATGGACCATGTCGACGAACGCGGCATCACCGCTCCCCCTCCTTCGGGTCGTCGCTGCTGACGACATCGCGGTACAGATCGGTTAACGAGGGGCGTGCGGGCGCGAACTCGCGCACCGGCCCGAGCGCGAGGGCGGCCTGCAGTACCTGTTGCTCGGCGCCTGGGCGTCGCACCTCCACGGTGGTCCGCGAGCCCTCGTTGGCGATCACCCTGGCTCCCTCGATATCCGTGACCCACGATGTACCGGCCGGGCCGTCGAGAATCCACTGCGGGTGCTCGGTGCGGCGAAGCTCGTCGAGGGTGCCGCTGGCCACCATGCGGCCGTTCTTGATGATGCCGACGCGATCGCACAGCCGTTCCACGAGATCGAGCTGGTGCGAGGAGAACAGGACTGGCGCGCCGCGCGCGGATTCCTCCCGGAGCACCTCGCTCATCACCTCGACGGCCACGGGGTCGAGGCCGGAGAACGGTTCATCGAGCACGAGGATGTCGGGCGAGTGCGTCAGCGCCGCGGCCAGCTGCACCCGCTGCTGGTTGCCGAGAGAGAGCTTCTGCACCTCGTCGCCGACTCGCTCGCCGATACCGAGGCGGGTGGTCCAGCGCTCCATCGCCTGCTGGGCGGCGGCGGTGTCCAGGCCGTACAACCGGGCGAGGTACACGAGCTGGTCGCCCGCCTTCATGCGCGGATACAGGCCGCGCTCCTCGGGCATGTACCCGATGCGCCGCCGCACCTCCCGGTCGAGCGGACGGCCCTGCCACCGCACCTCACCGGCGTCGGGCTCGAGGACGCCGAGCATGATGCGCATCGTGGTCGTCTTACCCGAGCCGTTGGAGCCGACGAAACCGAACACCTCCCCCGCCTCGACCGCAAAACTCGTGTGGGAAAGAGCCTGCACGGAGCCATAGGACTTCGTGAGGGAGTCGACCTCCAGTCTCGCCATGACGATCACGCTATCGAAGCGCCACGACGTTCCTCAGCCGGGAGTGTGATCGGGGAACGCGATGATCGAGAGGAAGCGGATCGGCAGCTCGACCAGCTGCGTCGGCCCGTGAGCGGCCTCTCCGTCGAACTGCAGCGAGTCACCCGGCCGCAGCCGATAGGTGCGCATGCCGTGACCGTACTCCAGCACGCCCTCGAGCAGGTAGATGAACTCGGTGCCGGGGTGTTGGAACAGCGGGTAGGTCTCGCTGTCCTCCGTCAGCGTGACGAGCAGCGATTCGAGGCGCTTGTGCTGCCCGCGCAGCGCGCCGAGAAGCTCGTACTCATGGCCCGCCTTGGTGCCGTTGCGCGTGATGATCGGCCCGGTGCCGGCCTCGGTGTAGACCGCCTCGCGCTCGGCGTCCGCGCCGCGGAACAACGAGGTCACCGGGACGTCGAGCCCCTGGGCGAGGAGGCCGAGTGTCGCGAGGCTGCACGCCGTCTGCGCGTTCTCGATCTTGGACAGCATCGCCTTGGAGATGCCGATCCGCGTCGCCATGTCCGACACCGACAGCTGATTCTGCATCCGCAGGGCCCGGACGTTCGACCCGATGATCTCGGCGAGCGAGCCGCCGACCGGCTCCTCCTCGGACCGATCGCGGGCACTTCCGGTCACGTTGCGCAGCAGCGGTTCCGGCGGCGGGGACGTCATGCCCTCATCCCATCACGATCCGCCCCGCGGGTCGTCATCCGCGGAAGGCAAATCGCGGGAGGGGCGCCTTGCCCTCGACGAGGTCGGCGATCAAGGCACCCGTCAGGGGGGCGAACTTCGCGCCGTGTCCCGAACACGGCGACGCCACCACGATCGGCCCCTCGCGATCGAGGACGAAGTCTTCGTCGGCGGTCATCGTGAACAGGCAGCTGGCCGCCGCCACCGGCTCGGGATCCAAGCCGGGGAACGTCCGGCGGACGTGGTTGACGACGACCTCTCGAGCTCGAGGATCGATGGTCCCGTCCCGCCGGCTCGCGGTGGTGACGGTGTCGCTGTCGAACTGCGCGATCTTCATCGCCGGCCGCGGCCCACCGTCGGAGCCGGACGCCAACCCGTAGATCTGGGCGTCGCCCTTGTGCACGATCGTCGGGTAGACCACGGACGGGTCACGCTGCCGGAAGTGGAAGACCTCCTGCTGCCGCACGGTCAGAGTAGGAAGCGGCGGCGAGACCGGCAGACTCGATAGAAGCTCGGGCAACCAGGCTCCGGCCGCGACGACCACGCTTGCCGCCGACCAGCTCCCGGTGTCGGTGTGGACGCGGGCCCCGGAGGGGGCCACCTCGATGCGATCAACGGTGGCACCCGACACGATGCGGGCGCCCATCCGCTCGGCGGTGGCGAGCAGCGCTCGGACCGTCGCGTCGGCGTCCAGGTGGCCGGCGTGCGGATGGAACATCACGGGTTCAGGCACGTCGAGCCCCGGCCAGCGTTCGGCCACCTCGGCCGGCTGGAGGACGTCGGCGGGGACGCCAGCCTCCGCCAGCCGCCCGGCGAGATGCGCCGGATCGCGACGATCACCGGTGTCGAGGCCGCCGGTCTGCGTCCGCAGCCGCGTCCCGGACTCCTGCTCCAGCTCCTGCCAGGCGAGGTCGGCGCGTCCGGTCAGCTCGAGATAGAACGGGTCCTCGTAGGCGCGCCGGTAGATCCGCGAACTGCCATGCGAGCTACCGCGCAGATGGCCGGGGGTGAACTGTTCGAGCAGCACGACATCGTGACCGCGCCGGGCCAGGTGCCAGGCCGCTGCGGCGCCGGCCAGACCAGCACCCACGATCACGGTGCGGGCGCGCTCAGAACCCACCCTCGCCTCCGGGAATCCACGAGGTGCCTGCGAGCGGCACGCGGGCCATCGCCGCGGCCTCGACCGTCAGGGCGACGAGGTCCTCGGGCTCGAGATGCTGCACGTGCGATTTGCCGCACGCCCGGGCGATCGTCTGCGCCTCCAAGGTCATGACTCGAAGGTAGTTCGCCAACCGTCGACTCGCGGCCTCGGGGTCGAGCCGGCTCTGCAGGCGCGGATCCTGCGTCGTGATGCCGGCCGGATCGCGTCCGTCCTGGTAGTCGTCGTAGAACCCGGCGGCGGTGCCGAGAGCTTCGTAGTCGCCCTCCCAGCGAGGGTCGTTGTCACCGAGCGCGATGAGGGCGGCCGTCCCGATCGCCACCGCGTCCGCGCCGAGGGCCAGCGCTTTGGCGACATCGGCGCCGGTGCGGATGCCGCCCGAGACGATGAGCTGCACCTGTCGGTGCACACCCAGCTCCTGCAACGCCTGCACCGCTTGGGGAATCGCGGCGAGCGTCGGGATTCCGACGTGCTCGATGAAGACGTCCTGTGTCGCCGCGGTGCCGCCCTGCATGCCGTCCACGACCACCACGTCGGCGCCGGAGTGCACCGCGAGTTTCACGTCGTAGTACGTGCGGGAGGCGCCGACCTTGACGTAGATCGGCTTCTCCCAGTCGGTGATCTCGCGCAGCTCTCGGATCTTGATCGCCAGGTCGTCCGGTCCCGTCCAGTCCGGGTGCCGGCACGCGCTGCGCTGGTCGATACCGACGGGCAGCGTGCGCATCGAGGCGACGCGCTCGGTGATCTTCTGTCCGAGCAGCATCCCTCCGCCGCCGGGCTTGGCACCCTGCCCGAGCACGACCTCGATGGCGTCCGCCTGCCGGAGGTGATCGGGGTTCATGCCGTAGCGCGACGGCAAGTACTGGTAGACCAGGTGTTTGCTCTGCCCGCGTTCCTCGTCGGTCATGCCGCCGTCGCCGGTCGTCGTCGACGTGCCGGCCTCGGAGGCCCCCCGGCCCAGCGCTTGCTTCGCTCGACCCGACAGGGCACCGAAGCTCATCCCGGCGATCGTCACGGGGATCGCGAGGTGCAACGGAAACGTGGCATGCCGTGTCCCGAGGACAACATCGGTGTCGCAGCGCTCTCGATACCCCTCAAGGGGATAGCGCGACATGCTGGCGCCGAGGAAGAGCAGATCGTCGAAGTGCGGAACGGCGCGCTTCGCGCCGCCCCCGCGGATGTGGTAAACCCCGGTGCGCGCCGCCCGCTGGATGCCGTGGATGGTGGCGCGATCGAACGTCGCCGACTCGCGCAGTCCTCGCGTGGCTCGAAGGTCAGCCGTGTCCATCGTGCGTCCTCTCAGTAGCTGCCGACGTTGTCGACGTGGAAGTGGTACAGACCTCGCGCTGAGCCGTAGCGGGTGTAGCTCGCCGTGTCGTCGTTCTCATAGCCCGCCGCTTTGAGCAGCCTCGCCAGTTCCTCGTGGTGTTCGGCACGCATCGGCTTGGCGACGCAATCCGCGCCGAGTGAGGCCACCCGGCCGCGGACGTAGAGGCGGGCCTCGTAGATCGAGTCGCCCAGGGCCTCCCCCGCGTCACCGCGCACGACGAGCGTTCCGGCCTGCGCCATGAAGGCACTCATATGGCCCACGTCACACCCGACGACGATGTCGACGCCCTTCATGGAGATACCGCACCGAGCGGCGGCGTCTCCTTCGATGACGAGCAGTCCGCCGTGTGCGGTCGCCCCAGCCGACTGGGACGCACTGCCGCTGACCCAGACCGAGCCGCTCATCATGTTCTCGGCAACGCCGACGCCGGCGTTGCCGTAGATCGTCACGTCGGCCTGCTGGTTCATCCCGGCTGCGTAATACCCGACGTGACCGTCGACGACGACGTCGAGGGGCGCGTCGAGCCCGGCGGCCACGGCGTGGGCCCCGGCCGGATGCGTAATCCGGACGTGCCGCGAGCCGAGGCCGCCGGGAGTGTGGAGCGCCGCGTTGACGCGGCGCAAGTCGGTCGTCGCCAGATCGAACTCGACGACGTCGGTGGTCAGCGGGTCCATGCGTAGATCCGTTCCGGAGCGGGTTCGAAGAGGTGGGCGGACTCGATGCCAGGCAGCTCGACGAGCGCCCGGTACTCCGAGGCGATGGCGACCCAGTCGTCGGTCTCGGCGATCACCGCGGGCTTGCACGCGATCGCGTCGCGAACGACGGCGAAGGAGTCGCGATGGGAGACGACCAGCGTGTAGAAGCCGTCGAACTCCGCACACAGGTGCTTGAGTGCGGTTTCGATGTCGTAGCCGTCCGCCAGCGCCTGAGCCACGAACCGGGCGCCGACCTCGGTGTCGTTCTCGCTGTCGAACGCGATACCGCGACGCTGCAGCTCGCGACGGATCGTCGCGTGATTGGCGAACGATCCGTTGTGCACGAGGCACTGATCCGGGCCCACCGCGTACGGGTGGCAGCCGGCGGGCGTGACGGCGGACTCTGTCGCCATGCGGGTGTGCCCGACCCCTTGCCACCCCTGGGCTTGCGGCAGTCCATATGCCATGGCCAGTTCGCGCGGGTGCCCGACGCCCTTGAGCACCGCGAGGTCCGCGCCGAACCCGGCGACCAAGGCGTGCGGCAAGGCCGCTGCGACGGCGTCGCGCAGGACCTCCACGTCACAATGAGCGCTCACCAGCTGGGTCGCACCCACCTCGTGCACGGTGATGTCACACGACAAGCGCGGCTCGAGCGCGTCCGCAAGTTCGGCGGGCGTCACACCCGTCTCCAGCAAGGACACGGTCGCCGAACCTGGAGGCGACCACACGGGATCGCCGTACACCGCGACGCCGGCCGAGTCGGCGCCGCGCTCGCTCATCTCGCAGAGCATGCCGGTGAGCAACTCGCCGAGCCGGGGATACAGCGTCGGTGTCCGTAGGTGCAATCCCACGATTCCGCACATGATCTGTCCTCTCAGAAGGCCCGCAGGTAGCGGTCGGTCTCCCACGGCGACACCGCGCCGTGCCACTCGAAGAACTCCGTGCGCTTCAGCGCGGCGAAGTAGTCGCTGACGCCGGGACGGACGGCGTCCAGCACCCCGGCGATCTCCGGATCCGCCTCCAACGCATCGATGGCGTGCAGCAGGGTGAGCGGTAGCGGCGTCGCAGTGTCACGGGACCCGCCCGGCTCGCCGGGGTCGAGGCTCCGTTTGATCCCATCGAGGCCGGCTCCGAGCGCTGCCGCCACCGCCAAGTACGGGTTGGCGGAACCGTCGCCGCCGCGAAGCTCCACGCGCTGATCGTCCGGTACCCGCACGTAATGCGTGCGGTCGTTGCCGCCGTACGTGGCGGTGCGAGGCGCCCAGCTCGCCCCGGATGTCGTCGAGACCGCTCCGGTGCGCTTGTACGAGTTGACCGTCGGAGCGAGCAGCGCTTGGAGGCCGCACGCGTGCTCCAGCACACCGGCGACGAAGCCGTACGCCGTGCGCGACAGACCCAGCCCGCGCGGGTCGTCCTCCTCCCCGGGAAATACGGGGTGACCGGCCGACCGCAGCGACAGATGCAGGTGGAGTCCCGAGCCGGTCCGGTCGGCGAACGGCTTGGGCATGAAGGTGGCGATCATGTCGCGCTGCTCGGCCAACATCGTGATGAGGTAGCGCAACGTCACGACGCGGTCGGCCGTCGTGAGCGCGTCGGCGTACTCGAAGTTCTGCTCGAACTGGCCGTTTCCGTCCTCGTGGTCATTGGCGTAGTTAGCCCAGCCGAGTTCGTTCATGGCTGCAGAGATCGCGGTGAGGTGCCCGTACATCCGAGTAACGCCGCGAGCGTCGTAGCAGGGTTGGTCGGCGGTGTCGCTGGCGTCGGCCGTCACCAGAGCGCCCTCGTCCGTGCGGCGGAGCAGGAAGTACTCGACCTCCGCCCCGACATACGGCTCGAATCCGGCATCCGCCGCGCGTTGCAGCATGGATTTGAGGATCACGCGAGGCGCGTACCCCCACGGCTCACCTTCCACGTGCGGGTCGCAGTGCACGAGCGCCAGACCCTCGCGCACGAACGGGATGGGGGTGAACGAGTCGGGGTCGGGGATCGCCATCAGGTCAGGGTCTCGGGGTTCCTGGCCCATCGCTCCCACGGCGTAGCCGGCGAAGCCGACGCCTTCTTCGGCCAGTTGATCCACGGCTTCGACGGGCACGAGCTTGGCGCAGGGCTTACCGCGCAAGTCCACGAAGAGAGCGAGGATGAAGTGCGTGTCGTGGGCCTCTGCCAGTTCACGCAGCCTGCTCGGTGCCATGACGATCCTTCCACTCTGGGGAATCTTCGTACACCATCAGTGAACAGCCCGCGTGTTTCGCGCGCGTGAACGTGCCATCTCCAGGGCGCAACACCCGTGATCGTGGGCGGCGCTCCTCAGCGCCCGAAGAGCACCGGCCGTGACGACGAGCAGATGCTCATCGCCACGGCCGGTGAAGCGCTGGTGGGCAGCGTCGTCAGAGGGCGGCTTCACCCCGCTCCCCGGTGCGCACACGCGCTACCTCGACGAGATCGGTGGCCCAGACCTTCCCGTCGCCGATCCGGCCGGTGCGCGCGGCGGCGATCACGAGATCGAGCGTCGCGTCGAGGTCCGCGTCCGCGACGACGACATCAATACGGATCTTGGGGCGAAAGTCGACCTGATACTCCGCGCCTCGGTACACCTCGGCGTGCCCCTTCTGGGCGCCGTACCCCTGCACCTCGGTGACGGTGAGTCCGGCGATTCCCGCGGCCGCGAGCGCCTCCTTCACCTCGTCGGCACGATGCGGTTGGACTATGGCGGTGATGAGCTTCATGCGAGCCTCCTCAGGCGGCGTCGTAGGCGGTCTCGGCGTGCTGCGACAGGTCCATGCCGTCGTATTCGTCCTCGTCACTCGCTCGCAGCCCGATGAGCTTGTCGAGGACCTTGGCGATCACGAACGTCATGACCAGGGCGTACCCGCAGGTCGCGCCGATCGCGGCGATCTCGGCAAGGAGGATCGACCAATCCCCGCCGAAGAGAATCCCCTCGATCCCGGCGGGCGATCCGGCGTACCCGAAGAGCACCACGCACAACGACCCGACGATCCCGCCGATGCCGTGCACCGCGAAGGCGTCGAGCGTCTCGTCGATGCCCAGCTTGGTCTTCCACGTGCAGGCCCACGCCACGACCGCTCCGGCGGCCAGCCCGAGCGCCATGGCGCCCAGGGCGTCCACGCCGTCGGCAGCCGGCGTGATGCCCACCAGACCCGCGATGACGCCCGAGCACATGCCCAACGTGGTCGCGCGACCGTCGCGGAGTCGCTCGACGAGGCAGAAGCCGATCATGCCCGTGCTCCCGGCGAGCAACGTGGTCAAGGTGACGTACTGCGCGAGGAAGTTGGCACCTCCCGCCGTGCCCGCGTTGAAGCCGATCCAGCCCATCCAGAGCATGGCGACCCCGACGAGGACCAGCGGGAGACTGTGCGGGCGCATCTGGGTGTTCCTCCGGGGCCCCAACACGAAGGCGAGGGCGAGAGCCCCCATCCCCGACGCCATGTGCACCGCCGTCCCTCCGGCGTAGTCGTGGAAATCGAGGTGTTCGCGCATCCACCCGCCGCCGAACACCCAGTGTCCGAGCGGCAGATAGACGAGCGTCACCCAGACCAGCGAGAACACCAGCCAGGCGGAGAACTTCATTCGCCCGACGGCGGCCGAGGCTACGATCGCCACGGTGATGGCCGCGAAGAGGATGTAGAAGGCGAACCAGAACGGATCGCTGACCATCGGCTCACCCGGGTCCTCGTAGATGCCCAGGAACCCCCAGAAACCGGAGGGGTTGCCGATGATCCCTCCGATCGAGTCACCCACGACGATGCCGTGGCCGAAGAGCACGTATACCACCGAGACAGTGGCCAGCGTGCTCATACACATCATCATCATGTTGAGCGCGTTCTTGGTTCCGGCCATTCCGCCGTAGAACAACGACAGGCCGGGGAACATGATCAGTACGACCGCGAAGGCGGCCAGCATCCAGGCAACGTCTGCTGCAGGCATCGATGCGCTTCTCCTTGTCGACGTGAGCACAGGGTGTGGTGCAGATGGCGGCATCGGGCCGCCGCCGGCCGCGGTCGCGCGGCCGGAGCTCAGGGGGCTATCCGGGGTGCGGAACGTCCGCGTCGTAGCCGAGGAAGCGGTCCGGTCGGCGCGAGACGTGCACCCGATGGACGAGACGCCGGCCGCATCCCCCGCACGGCGAGATCTCGCCCAGGCGCGCATTGCTCTCGGTATCGGCACTGCAATGCGCGCAGTGGACGACATGCAGCCCGGTTCCACTCGCCGCGATGGTGATGTCGTCTGCTGCGAATCCGACCGCGAGGGCACGATCACGGATACCGTGGACGGCCTCGGTCGGACCGGCGAGGAGAAGGCGTCGCTCAACGGCTCCGACCGTCTCCTCGACCAGCCGCTCCGCCTCGGCGACGTCACGGGCGCGGACCCACTCCACGAGGGCGTTCGACGGCAATTCGCCGAGCCACCGCTCGCAGTCGCTGGCACCTGAGGAGTCGAGCTGCACCATGAGGTACGACGCACCACGCCTGCGGGGGCCGTCACAGCGCGTCCGGGTCGCCTGCTCGCGCGCGCCGGCCACGTTTCGAGAAGAGTGCATCGGGAACTCACCGCTTTGCTTGTGAGGAAATGCCGCCACCTCACAAGAAACAGCGCGTCAGTTTCGGTGACGTATCGCCGATGTCTCAGCGGGGGAAATCCCTCAGCCCGTCACCTGGTGCGAGGAGTCCTTGAGGCGCACACCCGATTCACCCAGGAGCCGTGCCCCGTCCACGAGAGCGGCCACGGTGCGCGCTGCCGCCGCGTAGCCGAGCCCCTCGGGCGGGTGGATGTTGGAGAGGCAGTTGCGCTCGGCATCGCGCCGCCCCGGGCGCGGACGATGGGTCAGGTAGATCCCCAGGCTGTCCGAGACCGAGAGCCCCGGGCGCTCGCCGATGAGCACCAGCAGCGTGCTCACGCCGAGGTGATCGCCGACGTGGTCGCCGAGCGCGACCCGGGCGTTGGTCGCCACGACGACCGGCGCGAGCGTCAGGCGTCCGGCGAAGACCTCGCGCAGCGCGGCGAGCATCGGCACCGCGTGCGCGGCGACCGCGGTGGTGGAGAGGCCATCGGCGACGACGATGCCCACATCGGCGCCAAGGCCCTCGGGTACCGTCGTCAGGTCAGCCGGCCGGCGACCGAGATCCGGGCGCCGCAGGTACTCCTCGCGGCTTGCCGCCCGGCTGGCGACCACCGCCGCCGGCCCGAGTCCCAGCCCCTCGATGCCCTCCAGCAGCGACTGAACGTCGAGCGGCTGACGCACGGCGTCGCGAGCCATCGCGTGCGCGGCGCGGAACTGCAGCACCTCCGTGCTGGAGACCGTGTCACCGATACGGTCCTGACCGATCCGCGATTGCGTCACGGTGCGCAAGCGCTCCCACATCGTGCTCATGCGCTCGCCCCCAGCATCCGCAGCGGTGAGGACTCCGGGTCGAGATGCACGAGACGGCCGTCGGACTCGAGAAGGCCGCGGTCCTGCAGCCACTGCTCGAACTCCGGCGCCGGCCGCAGCCCGAGCACGTTGCGGGCGTACAGCGCGTCGTGGAACGACAGGCTCTGGTAGCCGAGCATCACGTCGTCCGCGCCAGGCACCGTGATGACGAAGCCGACCCCGGCGACGCCGAGCAGCGTGAGCAGGGTATCCATGTCGTCCTGGTCCGCCTCGGCGTGGTTGGTGTAGCAGACGTCGACGCCCATCTGCAGCCCCAGCAGCTTGCCGCAGAAGTGGTCCTCAAGACCCGCGCGGATGATCTGCTTGCCGTCGTACAGGTACTCGGGACCGATGAAACCGACGACGGTGTTGACCAGGAACGGGTCGAGCGCCCGCGCGACCCCATAGGCCCGCGCTTCCAGCGTCTGCTGGTCCACCGGGTGCCCGCCGACGCCGAGGTGCGCGTCGGCACTGAGCGCCGAGCCCTGTCCGGTTTCGAGGTACATCACCTGGTCCCCGACGTTGCCGCGGCCTAGGGACCGGGCCGCCTCCATCCCCTCACGCAGGACCGCGAGGTCCACGCCGAAGCCCGCGTTCGCCGCCTGAGTGCCGGCGATCGATTGGAACACGAGGTCGACCGGTGCGCCCGACTCGATCAACTCGATCGTGGTCGTGACGTGGGCGAGCACGCACGACTGGGTGGGAATCTCGTACCGCTGCCGGATCTCGTCGACGAGACGCAGGAGGTCGGCCGTCGCTTGGGGCGAGTCGCTCGCCGGGTTGATGCCGATGACCGCGTCACCGGCGCCGAGCAGCAACCCGTCGAGAATCGCCGCGGTCACGCCTCGCGGATCGTCGGTGGGATGGTTGGGCTGCAGCCGTGTCCCCATCCGGCCGGGCAGCCCCATCGTGGTGCGGAAGGCGCTGGTCACCTGCGCGGCCGCCGCCACTGCAATGAGGTCCTGGTTGCGCATAATCTTGCTGACCGCCGCCACCATCTCCGGGGTCAGCCCCGGGGCCACGCCGGCCAGCCGCGCCGCGGCGTCCGGGGCCACGGCCGTGGCGAGCAGCCAGTCCCGCAACTCGCCGACGGTCAGCGACGCGACGGGAGCGAACGCCTGCGTGTCGTGCGACTCCCAGATCAGCCGGGTCACCTCGTCCTCGTCCGGATCGACGACGGGCTCGGTGAGGAAGGTCGTCAGCGGGACGTCGGCGAGCACTCGCTGGGCCGCGGCTCGCTCGGCGTCGGTTTCTGCCGCACATCCGGCCAGCTGGTCACCGGAACGAGCCGGGCTCGCCTTGGCGAGCACCTCGACAAGGTGACCGAAGGAGAAGGTGTGCGGGCCGATCGTTTCGCGAAAGCGGGACACGACGCACGAGCATAGGGCCGGCGTTTTACGACGAGGTAAAACGCCGGCCCCCACTCAGGTGACCTGCCTCAGCGGGTCACTCGCGCGCGGTACACCTGCTCGTACACCGACCGCTTCGTCATCCGCTGCCGGCGCATCGCCTCCAGCACCATGGCGCGTTCGAGCGCGCGGTCCTGCGAGGCGCGCACACGCCGCTCGGGGCGGTTCAGGAACGCCATCGCCTTCACCCCCTTCCCCGTCTCGTGACGAACCGGGACCTCGAGGGTCGAGGTGGTCGTCCGTGGGTCGAGGGTGAAGTCGAACTGGGATGTGTCAGTCGTTGCGGGCATCTGGTCGGTGTGGTTCAGGGTGATCATGTGCGCGCCTCCTTTCTGAGTAGTGGGTGGATGGGCATGAAAAAAAGCCTCCCCGGGTGGAACCGGAGAGGCTGTGAAGCGAGGATCAGCGGTGGCTGATCACACGTAACGACAGACGAGACTCTCCGGAGAGCGAGCCGGGACGAGACGGAACGCGAACGTAGTCATGTTCGTCATGGGGCTCACCTCCAGAGGCTGGTCGTCGGGTATCCGCGTGGTGCGGCTTCGTCACAGTAGCGGATGTCGCACCACGATGTCGAGCGTCTCGCGCGAGCCTGTCAAGGTGTTTGTGTAAGTGGGTGCCGTCTCGGTTTCAGAGGTAGGGGTTGATCCGGTCGGGGTAGGCGATGGC
>NZ_RDBF01000120.1 GCF_003674095.1 Aeromicrobium phragmitis | reverse complement strand
TTTATAGCGGTTTGTATTTTTTCATTATCTTCTATGCTTATGTTTGGACTTCGATATACTAACCCTACTGTTAACGTTGAGTTTCCGGTAACTATGTTACACCAAACAGCTTCTTCACAATCTGCTTCTTTTTCTAATATTATTTCATAAGCCTGAATGGATTCTTTAATATACAAAATAACTCCACCTCCCCTTCTTCCTATTCTGTCTTTCCTAAACATTACGTAGCCAGGCAGTCCCAGTTCGGCATCTGATATCTCTTTGTTGGCCCATGATTCAGTTATCCCTATAATGTGAGGGTCAGTATCTTCTACCATAATGTTTAGTTCATTTCTTTTGTTTACTATGCTCCTTGCATTTACGCAAACACATTTATACCCGGCTTCAGTACAGTTTTCCAGGCTGACC
>NZ_RDBF01000119.1 GCF_003674095.1 Aeromicrobium phragmitis | reverse complement strand
CGGCGAGCTCGCCGAGGGTGGCCACGGTGACCCGCTGATCGGGAAGGAAGCCTCGCTCGATGACGGCGGCCGGCGTGGTGGGGCGATGGCCCGCCCGGATGAGCTCGTCCGTGGTCTGCGACAGCCGCTTCACGCCCATCAGCAGCACGAGCGTGTGGTCGCCACCGTGTGGCACATGAGCGAGCTCCTCGTGGCCGGTGACGACCGTGAAGCCCCGCGCGACACCTCGATGGGTGACGGGGATGCCCGCGGCGGCGGCTACGGCGATCGCGCTCGTCACGCCCGGCACGACCTCGACCGGCACGTCCGCGGCCCGGCAGGCGAGCCGCTCCTCGCCGCCGCGGCCGAACACGTAGGGGTCGCCGCCTTTGAGTCGGACCACGATCTTCCCCCCGCGCGCGCGGTCGACC
>NZ_RDBF01000118.1 GCF_003674095.1 Aeromicrobium phragmitis | reverse complement strand
TCCTTCGACCAGGGCAACACCGCCGTCGCCGGCCAGATGCCCGAGGGCCGGAAGATCATCGTCACGACCAGCAGCACACCGAACAGCAGGAAGCGCCACTCGGAGAACTCACGGAGGAACTCCGGCGCGAGCGAGACGAACAGCGCGCCGATGATGACGCCCGGGGTCGAACCCATACCGCCGAGCACCACGGCCATGAGGATGAGGGCGGAGTACAGGAACTGGAAGCTGTTGGGCGAGATCGCGGTGAGGTGCGTGCCCATGAGCTGCCCGGCGAGACCGGCCCACACCGCGTCGATGATGTAGGCGGTGATCTTGGTGACGTACGTGTTGATGCCCATCGCCTCGGCGGCGTCCTCGTCGTCACGCACAGCCTTCCACGCGCGGCCCATCTTGCCGCGAGCCAGACGG
>NZ_RDBF01000117.1 GCF_003674095.1 Aeromicrobium phragmitis | reverse complement strand
GAACTGGCCGAGGCGGCTGGGGCGGGCGACCAGACGGAGTCGCTGGCCGAGGAGATCCTCCTCCTGCACGAAGGGGCGCTGGTCGCCGCGGGCATCGGGGTGCTTCCCGACGCCTTCGCGCGAGCACGCGACCTTGCCGTCAGTCGGCTCGCCGCAGCCGTCCGCTGACCCACTGGCCGATGGCGGCCATCGCGCTGAGCACATCGTCGCGCCGGTCGCCGCCGTCAGGATCCCACTGCGCCAGCACGGCATACGCGATCGCGGCGTCGGGTCCGCCGACCACGCCGACATCGGCGCGAACGCCCGCATCGGTCCCGGTCTTATTGGCCAGGCGCACGCTGCGGTCCGCCTCCCGATGCGCCAGCGGGTCGAGACCGAAGGCCGAGGCGACCATGGAGAGGTCCGTGTTCAC
>NZ_RDBF01000116.1 GCF_003674095.1 Aeromicrobium phragmitis | reverse complement strand
GTCCCGCTCATGAGCATCGAGCCGTTCGCCGCCACCGACGTCATCGCGGCCAAGCGCGACCGCAAGACGCTCACCGACGAGCAGATCGACTGGGTCGTCGACGCCTACACGCGCGGGGTGGTGGCCGACGAGCAGATGTCGGCGCTCGCGATGGCGATCTTCCTCAACGGGATGAGCCGCGCGGAGATCGCCCGCTGGACGGCCGCGATGATCGCCTCGGGCGAGCGCATGGACTTCTCCTCGCTCTCGCGGCCCACGGCCGACAAGCACTCCACCGGAGGCGTGGGCGACAAGATCACCCTGCCGCTGGCCCCGCTCGTGGCGGCGTGCGGTGTCGCGGTGCCGCAGCTGTCCGGCCGCGGTCTCGGGCACACCGGCGGCACGCTCGACAAGCTCGAGTCCATTCCGGGCTG
>NZ_RDBF01000115.1 GCF_003674095.1 Aeromicrobium phragmitis | reverse complement strand
CACGACCTGGTGGGCGGCGAGCGAGATCCTCTTCCCGGTCGTGCTCGTCGGCGCTCTGCTGATCCTGCGCCGGACGCGTCGCGTGAGCCTCGGTCTCGTGTTCGCGGCGGTGGCCGTCCCGCTCGTCGTGTCGGGCCTGACCGCGTTCGGGTCGTCGGTGAGCGACGCGCTGTGGACTGCGGTGACGGCATACCCGGTCGTGTTCTTCGCCGGGTTCATGCTGAGTGAGCCGTTGACTCTGCCGCCCCGGCGCCACCAGCAGTGGGCGGTCGGCGTGCTCGCCGCGGTGATCTTCGCGTGGCCGCTGTGGTCGTTCGCGGCGTTCGGAACGTCGACCGCGATCGGCCCGTTCGAGGGGACGTACGAGCTGGCGCTCGTCGCCACGGGGTTGGTGAGTTTCCTGCTCGGTCCGC
>NZ_RDBF01000114.1 GCF_003674095.1 Aeromicrobium phragmitis | reverse complement strand
GAGGCGCTCCGCGAGTTCGTCGGAGACGCCTTGTTCACCGCGTACGACGGCGAGCCGAACTGGCAACGCGCCCACGACCTCCTCATGCCCGCCTTCACGAAGGACTCGATGCGGGGCTACCACACCACCATGCTGGACACCGCTCGCGAGATGTTCGATGTCTGGGATGCGGTGGACGGTCCGATCGACGTCACCGCCGACATGACCAAGCTGACGATGGAGACGATCAGTCGCACCGCCTTCAGTCGCGACTTCGGCTCGTTCACCTCCCGCGAGGTGCATCCGTTCGTGCCGGCGATGATCGCCGCGCTCACCACCGGCATGCGCAAGTCCTCGCTCGACACCATTCCCGGCGGCAAGCGCATCGCCCGCAAGATCGATGCGGAGAACGCCGATCACCTCGCGTACGTGGAT
>NZ_RDBF01000113.1 GCF_003674095.1 Aeromicrobium phragmitis | reverse complement strand
TGACGGTCCCGGCGCTCGCATCGGGGAGAGACAACGGGAACGGGGCGAACAACGGTGGGGCCGCCTGACGGCTAAGGAACCGATCTGTCGAAAGGAACCCTCACCATGACCACCACCCGGCTCGGTCCAGCACTACTCAAACCATCCGACGTCGCCTGCCGGTTGAACGTCACGACAGCCACTCTGGCTCGCTGGCGATCGGCAGGCACCGGTCCCCGCTACATCAACGTCACCGATCGGACGGTCCGCTACCGACCAGCAGACATCGTGGCCTGGGTCGAAGCATCAACCTCGCTGGCTGGCGGCGCCCCCAGCGTCAGGGATCGAGCTCCTTCTTAGCGGCAAGCATGATGATCTGGTAGACCCCAAACATGGACAGCGGCTGCTCCATGAACTCCCAAAACTCGGGGTACTC
>NZ_RDBF01000112.1 GCF_003674095.1 Aeromicrobium phragmitis | reverse complement strand
TCGTGCGTCGATTCGCTGGCGAGATCTACGAATGGGGCACCGATCCGCTGTCGGCCGATCCATTGCCCCAAGAGTTCCCACCCGAGCCGGCGACAGCGCGTAGGGTGAGCACCCACACGGTAGGCCTTCCGCCGGCCCTGACCCATCCGGGCGCGATCGACGCGACCATCGCGGCACTCGAGGGGAACTTCTTCGCCGGATGGCAGGCGTCGTCGTGGCTGCGCGAGCAGTTGGTGCTGGTGCTCGACGAGAACTGTCAGACCCGTGTACGAGACTTCCTCATCAGCTACGACGACGAACTCGGCGTCGTTGCCGTCCATGACGAGACAGGACTTTCATGACGCCCACCTTCAACCTCATTGACGAACCGTGGATCCGCGTTCAGAGCCTCGACGGCGCCGTGACGGAGCGCGCCGATC
>NZ_RDBF01000111.1 GCF_003674095.1 Aeromicrobium phragmitis | reverse complement strand
CCCTGGGTCGGAGCCGCGGTAGCGACACTGGGCAACACCAGTCCGCTGGCGACGATCAGCAACGTCGTGAGGAGGACGAGCAACGGAGGCCTGCTCCGTCGGCGAAGGTCGGGGGTGGTCACGGCACATGCCTCTCTCGAAGGCGCACCCCGTTGACGCGAGGCGCGCAGATTCAGCGTCGAGGTAAAGGTAGCCTAAGTAAAGGGAGGCTTACCTATAGGGTCCGCTGATCGGACGCTGTGTGACGCGCTTCATACGCGGATTCCGGAATGCACGCTCACGGACATTAGTTGAAGTTTGTATGACTTCTGCGACGCTTGATCATCTGACCCGCCTCGACGAGCAGGCGCTGGACACCCTCTTCCGCAAAGGGCGCACCGCCAACTCCTTCAGCGACGAGCCGGTACCCGCGGCGACGCTC
>NZ_RDBF01000012.1 GCF_003674095.1 Aeromicrobium phragmitis | reverse complement strand
GTCGCTGAGCGACCTCCTACTCGACCGGCGAGTAATAGGTGGTCGAGTAGCGGCGAGCCCTGCGAGCCGCGTATCGAGACCAGCCCACGCCACCCGACCTCAATACACCGGTCGCCGAACGACTCCTACCCGACCACCAAGTAAAAGGTGGTCGAGTAGCGGCGAGCCCTGCGAGCCGCGCATCGAGACCACACCTCACACCACCCGACCTCAATACACCGGTCGCCGAACGACTCCTACCCGACCACCAAGTAAAAGGTGGTCGAGTAGTGGCGAGCCCTGCGAGCCGCGCATCGAGACCACACCTCACACCACCCGACCTCAATACACCGGTCGCCGAACGACCACCTACTCGACCGGCGAGTAGTAGGTGGTCGAGTAGCGGCGAGCCCTGCGAGCCGCGTATCGAGACCAGCCCACGCCACCCGACCTCGACACGCCGGTCGCTGAACGACCACCTACCCCACCACCAAGTAAAAGGTGGTCGAGTAGCGGCGAGCCCTGCGAGCCGCGTATCGAGACCAGCCCACGCCACCCGGCATCGACACGTCGGTCGCCGAACGACCACCAACCCGTCTAGGACGAGCGCTTGCGTACGTACAGCGCCGTTCCCGCTCCTCCCGCGACGGCCGCCGCCCCGGCGCCGAGACCGATCGGCAACCACGGCGTCGACGAGGAGTCACCTTCGTCCTCCTCCACCGCAGCCGGTGTCGCATCGGCATCCTGTGCCGCGTCGCCCGGTTCCTCGCCCCCGCACGGCGCGACCTCGACGACCAGCGTGAGTGGATCGAGCGCCTCACCCGGCTGGTAGAAGTCCGCGAACGCCGGAGCGCCGGCCTCCGAGAGCGCGACCGGCACGTCCGTGAACGTCATGGTGCCGCTCGTCGGATCGACCGGACCGATGACGCCGAGGTCCGCGACCGGCTGCTGGGTGACGTCGACCGCGACCTCGCCGGAGGTGTCGGTGCCCCGCGTATCGAGCAGCAAGGTCGCGTGACCGTCCTCGGCGAACTCGACGGTCGGGTTCGCGAGGGTCATGTCGAGGATGCCGTCGTGCCCGGTGAACCTGACCGTCCCGGTGAACGACACCGATCCCGCGCCCGTGTCGCGATCGATCGAACCGGTCGCCGGCGACCAGCCGAACGTCGGCGTCTCGTAGGAAGCGCCGTCGCTGACCTCCCACCCGCCGTTCGCGATGGTGCCCGAGATGTAGGCGCGGAAGCTCTCCTTCACTCCCCAGGTGAGGCTTCCGCCGGTGATCTCGCATCGGCCCGCGCTGGGCTCGGCCGTAGCTGCGCTGGTCCCGCCGGCGAGCCCGCCCACGGCCACTAACGCGATGAGGACCGTGCGTGCAACGAAGCTCATATCGATGTCCTTTCGTTCGCGTTGAGTGTGACGTTTGACAGGCGAAAACCGGCTGTTCTGCTGCCAAACGTCACACTCAACGGGTTCGGTCAGTCGTGCACCAGGACGCGACGACGACGGGCCAGGACGGCGGCGCCGGCGAGCATTGTGAGGGCGGCCAAGGCGAGCATGCTGGCGTCCACGTCCGCGCCGGTCTTGGGCAGGCTGGGGTCGGTGCTGGAGTCGCACGGCACCTCACCGCCGAGCGACACGCTGAACGACACCGGGTCGAGCGGCGTGCCCGCCGCGTAGAACCCGGCGAACGCCTGCGCCCCGGAACCGGTCAACGTTGCCGACGCCCCCGAGACGGAGAGAGAGTTCTCGTCGACCGCGAGCCGGTTGAAGGACAGGTTGGCGAACGCCACCGTGCCGTTCACAGCCGACTCACCCTTGGTGTTGGTCGCCTTCACCTGCGCATACAGCACTGCCGAGGTCGGGCCGGTGATCTGCACGCTCGGGTTGCTGAGCGAGAAGTTCAACTTGCCGTCGTGCCCGGTCGCCGAAAGCGTTCCGGAGAAGTTCGCCCGACCGATTCCGGAGGCGTCCGGGTTGATCGCCCCGCCGGTCGCCGAGAAGCTCCCGCCGGAGAAGCTGCCCTTGGCGATGGGGCCCTCCACGTAGGTGCGGAACGACTCCTTCAGCCCCCAGTCGAGGCTGCCGCCGGTCGCGCGCCGAGCCACGCACTTCTGCGAGGCGCCAGCGGGAGCCGAGGTTGCCACGGGCGCGACCTGGCCGCCGTCGCCGGCGTTTCCGTTGGACGGGGTGGGCGTCTCACCGCGCCCGGTGGTCGGACCGGTGATGTCGTCGCAGTTCACCTCGCCCCGCGTGGTCACGCTGAACGTGACGGGATCGAGCTCCTCGCCGGGCCGGTAGAACCCACCGAACGCGGCGGCACCGTCCGCAGTGAGCGTCGCGACCGCGTCGGACCAGGTGCGGGTGGTCCCGGACACCGACGGAGCGCTCAGCGCCAGATCCGCGAAGTGCACGTCGCTGCGTTCGAATGTCGTTCCGACGCTCGAGGTATCCACGAACTCGCGGCCCTTCACGTCGAGCCGCAGCTGCGCGGTGGTCGCGGAGGTCACCACGACCCGGGGGTTGGTGAACGCCAGATCCAGCGCGTGACCGCCGGGCATAGCGTGGCCGCGGAAGTGGACGCCGTGGCCCTCACCGAAGGCGACGTCCACGTCACGTCCCTCGGTGTCGGCCTTACCCGCACCGGTCGACCACACGAATCGGCCGTCCGACGCCTGGGTGGTCGCCCCCAGCAGCGTGGTCGAGCCGTGCGCGATCGGGCCTGCCAGGTACTGACGGAAGCTCGCCCGCACGCCCCACCGGAGCTCGGCGCCGAGCTGCAGGCAGCGATCGACCGCCAGCACGGTGAACGACTGCCGCGCGAGGGGCTCCGCGGCAGCTGACTCATCGGCCGCCAAGACGCGCACCTCGTGCTGGCCCGCCGGGAAGCTGGCCGGAACAGTCCACTCCACGTCAGCAGCGCCGGCGTCGCTGGCCGCGACGGTGCCCACGACGAGGGGATCGGAGTGCACCTCGAACCGTACGCTCTGGCCTGGGTCCAGGTCCGATGCCGCGAAGCGGATCGTGTCGCCGGCCTTCACCGTGCTGACCGCGTCGTCGCCGTCGGTCACGGCGACGGAGGGCGGACGCTTGCCCTGGTAATTGAGCGGGACGGCGAGCTCCTGGTCGGCGTTCTTCACTCCGCCGCCGGGATAGGTGTAGATGCCGTACCGGCCACCGTCGACGGTCTCCTTCGGCGCAGCCAGCTTCACGGTCCAGGTGAACTCGCCCTCGCCGGACAACGGCACCCACTGCTCGCGCACGGCCTGCTGGAACATCGGCGGGATCTGCTCGACCGTGTCCTCGGTGAGCACCCAGCCCTGCGACCCGGTCTTGCGGGCCGTCGCCGCGGCTCCCTCCGAGGGGCGCCAGTCCTGAGCGAAGTGGCCGAACACCGCGTACGTCCCTTGCGGCAGGGTGTTCGGGATGGGAACGCCCCGACCTCCGACGTTGGCGGCGGGATCGAAACCTGCGCCCTTCACGACCAGGGTGTCCCCGGCGAACACCTCCCGGTCGCCCACGGGTGTCACGCCGTCGGCGAGGAAGACCGAGATCTGCGGCTCCCAGACCGGGTCGGGGTCGGTCTGAATCGGCTCCACAGTCACCGTGACAGGTGCGGACGTCGACGCGAGGAAGGCAGCTGCGTCCGCGGGGGTGAAGGTGGCGCTGATGACGTTCGTGCCCTCGGGCAGGGCATCGGTGGTCAACACGGCCGTCCCGTCGTGGACGGCCACGGGGGCGGCGAGCGGCCCGGCGTCGGTGCTGAACGCGACCGCTCCTGCAGCCTCGGCCGGCGCGACCGCCGCGGTCAACGTCACGGTCTCCCCGGCCTCGGCGCTGTCGGTCGAGGCGTTCAGCGATGTCGTCGTCGCGGTCGCCGGCGCACTGATCGGGACGCTCAGCGTCAACGGATCGAGGGCGGTTCCGGCCGGGTAGAAGCCGCCGAACGCTTGGGCGCCGGCCTCGGTCAGGGTGGTGGGTGCGTTCGCCCACGTGATGGTGGAGCCCTCGACGGTGGCCGCCGGGAGGGCCACCGTGGCGAAGTGGACGCCGCTGAGCGTGAAGGTCTCGCCGACCTCGGTGGTACCGGCGAACTCACGGCCCTGCACGTCGAGATACAGGTCGGCAGCACCCGACGATGTCACGTGGACGCGCGGGTTGGTGAACGCCAGATCGAGCGCGTCGACGCCGTTCATCGGGTGGCCGCGGAAGTGGACCCCGTTGCCGGCCCCGAAGCTCACGTCTGCGGCGCTTCCGTCGGTCGCAGCCTCACCGGTGCCGCCCACCCAGGTGTACGTCCCCGTGGTCGTGCCGAGCAGTGTCGTCGACCCGTGGGCGATCGGGCCGGTCACGTACCGACGGAAGGACTCCTTGATCCCCCAGTCGAGGGTCGCGCCCGCGACGGTCCCCTGGGGCGGAGCGGCGGTGGCAATGCTCGGGAGGGCGAGACCGCTGACGACGGTCATCAGCAAGGCGAGCAAGACGAGCAACGGAGACCTGCTCCGCACGCGAAGGTGGGGGGTGTTCACGCAAGTGCCTCTCTTCGATGAACGCGGCCACGAGTAGGACGACCGCACCAGTTCCAGTAAAAGTAAAGGTAGCCTAACTAAAGCGAGGCTAACCTTAGGGTCTTGCCATGTGGTCGGTTGTGACCCAGGTCATCACCCGGCGTGGAATGCCGGAGACCGGAGAATAGTTGAAACTTGTATGACTTCTGCGACTTTGGATCACCTGACCCGACTTGACGAGCAGGCCCTGGACACGCTGTTCCGCGAGGGACGCACCGCGAACTCGTTCATCGACGAACCGGTTCCCGCAGAGACGCTGCGGGAGATCTACGAGATCGCGAAGTTCGGCCCCACCGCCGCCAACAGCCAGCCCCTGCGGACCGTCTTCTTGACCACGGACGAGTCGAAGCAGCGCCTGCTGCCCTTGATGTCGGAGGGCAACCGCCACAAGACCGCCACGGCGCCCGTCGTCGCGATCCTCGCCGCTGACGCGGATTTCAACGAGCGCATGCCCGAGGTCTTCCCGCACGCCCCGGAGTCGAAGAACTGGTTCGGCGACCTCGAGTCACGCCGGCGCGTCGCGGAGTTCAACGCCGGCCTGCAGGTGGCCTACCTGATCATGGCCGTGCGTGCCGTCGGGCTCGCCGCCGGACCGATGAACGGCTTCGACCACGACGCCGTCGACGCCGAGTTCTTCGCCGGCACCAACCTCCACTCGGTGGTCGTGATGAACATCGGCAAGCCCGGCGAGAGCCCCTGGTTCGATCGCCTCCCCCGGCTCGCCTACGAGGACGCCGTGACCGTTCTCTGACGATCCCCACGGTCGGCCGTGATTGACGGGTGCGCTACAGTGAACGTCGCTCGTCGCTTCGGCCGACGGGTATCGGCCAGGTAGCTCAGTTGGTACGAGCGTCCGCCTGAAAAGCGGAAGGTCGCCGGTTCGACCCCGGCCCTGGCCACCCCATATGCGGCGGCAGCGACGAAGGAGCGTCCCGCATCCTCGTGGCCAGCTTCTGGGAGAACCGGCGAAGCCTGGGGGCACCCCCTGCTCGGAGCGCAGCGGAGCGCTCGGGGGAGTCGACCCCGGCCGTCGCCGCCGTTTCGCCCTATCGTGAACAGTGCCCTGCACTCGATCCGCTAGGAGCATCCGTGCTGGAGATCGGCATCATCCTCGGCAGCACCCGCCCCGGACGCGTCGGCGAACAGGTCGCCGGCTGGGTCCTCGACACCGCCACCCGACGTGACGACGCGCACTACCGGCTGATCGACATCGCCGAGCATGACCTCCCGCTGCTGGACGAGCCGGTACCTCCCTCGCTCGGCGAGTATCAGAACGCTCACACCCGCGAATGGGCGGCAACCATCGACGCCTGCGACGGCTTCGTGATGGTGACGCCCGAGTACAACCACGGCACCTCAGCCGCTCTCAAGAACGCCCTCGACTACGTCTACGCGGAGTGGAACGACAAGGCGGTCGGGTTCGTGTCCTACGGTTCGGCGGGAGGCGTACGCGCCGTGGAGCACTTGCGACTCATCGCGGCCGAACTCCAGCTGGCCGACATCCGCCAGCAGGTCATGCTCGACCTCGACGCCGACTTCGAGGACTCGTCGACGTTCCTGCCTCAGGACCAGCACGGCGATACCCTGGCGGCCCTGCTCGATCAGCTGGTCGCCTGGAGCAGTGCCCTCGCACCGCTGCGCACTACGGAGCACTGAGCCTCAGCGTTCCATCTGGTCGACGATGTCGGTCGCCGCACGCAGGAAGCGCGCGACGACCTCGATCTCCTCGTCGTCGAAGCCGCTCATCATCTCCATCATGGCGGCGGCCAGCGGGCCGAACATCGCACGCGCCTCTGCCCCCGCCGATTCCGTCATCGAGATCGTGACCCGGCGCCGATCGTCGGCGTCGAGTCCTCGCGTGACGTGCCCGGCGCGCTCGAGTCGATCCAGCAAGGTGGTGGTCGCCGAGGGGCTGAGGGTCAGGGCCTCGGCGAGCTGTTTCGCGCTCAGTCCCGAGCGTCCCTCGTCGCGCGCCTTCGCGAGCGCCTGCAGCGCATTCAAGTCCGACCGGTGGAGGCCCCGCACGGCGCCCGCTCGATCAGTGAAGCGCAGCGACGCCGTGGTGAGCTCCTGGACGAGTCGGACGACGTCGTAGCGGCGCGGGTCAACGGCCTGAGGGTGCGCGTTCATCGGCACCAGCCTAGTCTTTCACCGTGGAATCCTTCGATCATCGAACGAATAACTTTCCGCTCGCCCGTCTCGTGGGGCGCGGTCGCTCGGTGCTGATCCTCGTCCTGGGCGTACTCGTGAGCGGGCTGGTGATCGCGTTCGCGCCGGAGCCGACCACGGGCTCCGAAGCAGGATCGAATCTCCCCGATGACGCCGAGTCCGCCCTCGCCATCGAGGCGCTGCAGTCGCTTCCGGACGCGGACGAGGCGCCGGCGTTCATCGTCTTCTCTCGCGAGGACGGGGCGCTCACCGAGGCAGACCTCGGCACGATCGCGCAACGCGCCCAGGACCTCGCACAGGAGCTGGGGGTTCAAGCGAGCCCGCCCATTCCGTCGGAGGCCGGCGACGTGGCCCTCGTGACGTTGCCCGTCGAATCAGGGCTGACGAGTGACGAGAACTCGCAGATCGTCGACACCATCCGCGAGGCGGCGAGCAGTGACCTGCCCCGCGGTCTCACCGCCCAGGTGACGGGCGCCCCCGCCGTCTTCGCGGATCTCGGTGAGGTCTTCAGTGGCGCCGACACGCGCTTGTTGCTGGTGACCGCCTCGGTCGTGGCCCTCCTGCTGATCGTCACCTATCGGAGTCCCTGGCTGTGGCTCGTCCCGCTCGCCGTCATCGGCGTCGGTGATCGCGTCGCGGCCAAAGTCCTCGAGGCCTTCTCCGCGTGGGCGGACTTCCCCATCGACGGCTCGATCACCGGCATCACCTCGGTGCTGGTGTTCGGCGCCGGGACCAACTACGCCCTCCTGCTGATCGCGCGCTACCGCGAGGAACTGCGTCGGCACGCATCGCGGCACGATGCCATGCGGTTCGCCGTCGGGGCCGCGGCACCGGCCATCCTGTCGAGTTCAGGGACCGTCGTCTTAGGCCTGCTCGCGCTGCTCATCGCCGACTCCCCCTTCGTCAGCCGGATCGGCATGGCGGGAGCGATCGGCATCGTCGTCGCGGTCGTCTTCGCCCTCGTCGTGCTTCCCGCGGCGATGTCGCTTCCCGGCCGGTGGCTGTTCTGGCCCTTCGTTCCCCGCTACGGCGATGAGGACCCCCGCCACCGGGGCTGGTGGCACGGCGTGGGCCGCGCCGTGACCAGTCGCCCCTGGCCGGTGCTCGTCACCAGCCTCGCACTGCTCATCGCCATGGCTGCGGGGACGCTGAGCCTGCGCACGGGGCTGGGGCAGAGCGAGCAGTTCCTGGACACTCCCGAATCCATCCAAGCCCAGGAGACGTTGAGCGACGCGTTCGCGGCCGGAACCTCCTCGCCGACCCGGATCGCCACGACCCCCGAGCGCGTCGACGCCGTGGTCGAGGCCGCGAACGGCGTCAAGGGTGTCGACCGGGCGACACCGGCCGGCGCCTCCGACTCGGTCGCCGAAGTCACCGTCGTCCTCGCCGCGGAACCGGAGAGCGACGAGGCGATCGCCACCATCGGCGAGGTGCGCTCGGCGATCGACGAGGCCGACCCGGATGCACTCGTCGGCGGCACCGACGCCGAAGCACTCGACGAACGCGACACCGCCGCCCATGATCGCCAACTCGTGATTCCGATCGTGCTCGCCATCGTGCTCGCGATGCTGCTGATCCTGCTGCGTTCGCTCGTGGCCGCCGTCCTGCTCGCCGGCACGACCGTGTTGTCCTACCTGTCCGCCCTCGGCCTCGGATGGCTGCTGTTCGATCACGTCATCGGTTGGACCGCGACGGACGTCAGCACACCCTTGCTGGCGTTCATCTTCCTGGTGGCACTGGGCGTCGACTACAACATCTTCCTCACCGCGCGAGCACGCGAGGAGATGCGGGCGACCCGTGACGCCACCGAATCGATCGTCACCGCCCTCGCCGTGACCGGCGGCGTCATCACGAGCGCCGGTGTCCTGCTCGCCGCCGTGTTCGCGGTGCTCGGCGTCCTCCCCCTCGTCCTCCTCGCCCAGCTCGGCGTCATCGTCGGGGTGGGCGTGCTGTTGGACGCCGTGGTGGTGCGCAGTATCGTCACGCCGGCACTGGTCCGCCTGTGCGGCAAGCGATTCTGGTGGCCGAGTGCCCTCGGCCGCTGAGCGAGTCGCTCACGTCTCCCGCAGCGCTGCGATGAGCTTCGCCTTGGTCATCGAGGAGTAACCCGAGATCCCGGCGTCCTTGGCGCGTGCCCGCAGCTGTGCGACGGTCAGCTCCTCCAGCGCGCCCTCGGTCTTGCCGACGGGTGCGACGCCGGACGGCTCCGCGACCGGCTTCGGGGCGCTCGGAGCGGCCGTGAGATCGGGGACGGGCTCGGGCATCTCACTGACGAGCGGCTCACTCTCGGCGACCCCCTGCGGAGGCCGCTCCGCGTCGTCATGCGGAGCCGACAGCGGCGTCGCTTCGGTCGGCGTCGGCGGCGACGGCTCGAAGGGCGGCGCGAAGCCCGGTCGCGAGGAGCCCTTCTTTCCCGAGAGGAGCTGCTCGACCCTCTTGCGCACGCCGCCGATCTGCTTTCCGGCGGTCTCGGCCGCTCTCGTCGCCGGCCCTCCCGGACCAGGCAGTCGACTCGCGACGCCGTTGCGCTGCGTACGGAGTTGGTCGCGCAACGTGTCGGCCCCGTCACGGATGCGCTTGGCGAATCCGGCCATGTCGATCACGTCCTTTCCTGTGCGCCACGATAGGGCGGCCCGGCGCGCGCGACCTCTCGGCGCAAAGTGACTAAGATCACTGGTAGGCCCGCTACACCCCGCGGGCATCCCGTGGTCGCACCACCCCAGTGACCGCGCACGACAAGGAGAACACCGCGCATGACCACCGTCTCAGCCTTCGGCACCCACCACGAGCAAGTCGTCTTCTGTCACGACGAGGCCAGCGGCCTCAAGGCGATCATCGCCATCTACTCCACGGCCCTCGGGCCCGCACTCGGCGGCACCCGGTTCTACCCGTATGCGAGCGAGTCCGACGCCCTCGCCGACGTCCTCAACCTCAGCCAGGGCATGGCGTACAAGAACTCGCTCGCCGGTCTCGATCTGGGCGGCGGCAAGGCGGTCATCATCGGCGATCCGCGCCGGATCAAGAGCGAGGCCCTCCTGCGGGCCTATGGGCGCTTCGTCGAATCACTGCGGGGGCGCTACTACACCGCCTGCGATGTCGGCACCTTCAGCGCCGACATGGACATCGTCGCCCGCGAGTCCCGCTACGTCACGGGGCGCACCGTCGAGCACGGCGGCGCCGGCGACTCCTCGGTGCTGACTGCCTACGGCGTCTACCAGGGCATGCGCGCTAGCGCACAGCACGTGTGGGGCGATACCAGGCTCGCCGGACGCACGGTCGGCGTGGCCGGCGTCGGCAAGGTCGGCCGCCACCTCGTGCGCCACCTCGTCGAAGAGGACGCGCGCGTCGTCGTCACCGACGTGAACGCCGAGGCCGTCGCCGCCTTGCGCGACCTCTACCCCGGCGTCACCGTGGCGCCCTCAACCGAGGCACTCATCAGTGAACCGATCGACATCTACGCGCCGTGCGCCTTGGGTGGCGCCCTCGACGACGACACCGTGGCCGTGCTGACCGCCCGCATCGTGTGCGGAGCCGCCAACAATCAGCTCGCTCACGAAGGAGTGGAGAAACTGCTCGCCGAACGCGGCATCGTCTACGCGCCCGATTACTGCGTCAACGCCGGCGGCGTCATCCAGGTCGCCGACGAGCTCGAGGGCTTCGACTTCGACCGGGCGAAGACCCGCGCCACGCGCATCTTCGACACCACGGCTGCAGTGTTGGAGCAGGCCGCGAGCCAGCACGTGCCCCCGTCGGTAGCGGCTGATCGCCTGGCCGAGGAGCGCATGGCGCAGATCGGCCGGCTGAGTCAGATCCGACTGTGAGACGAGGCGAGGCCGGCGGCGTCAGGACGCCGCCGGGTCCTCGTACTGCTTGGCTAGGTCGGCGTACTGATCGGGAATCGGATCGCCCGATTCTCCGTGGAGTTCGCGTTGCAGATCGTCGAAGTCCGGATCGAAGGTACGGTACTTGAGATCGCGTGCAACCTTCGTCTGCTTGGCTTTCGCACGGCCGCGGCCCATGAGGCTCGACCCCCTCGCACAGGAATAGTCAATAAGTCGTGGCTCTACCCTAGCCAATGTCGACAAGAATTGTCGCACCGGGGCACTCCCGGCGCGTACAAGGCGAGATTCTCAGGCGAAAGTGACGGCGCCTCCCGGACCGAAGACGCCGGCGTCGGCGACCTCGCCGAGGTGCCATGCGCGGACCTCGTGGCTCGCGAGCAGCGCGATCGCCTCATCGGCGGCCTCGGGCGACACGACCGCGACCATGCCGACGCCCATGTTGAGCGCCTCGTCGAGGTCAGCCTGGGCGATGCCGCCGAGCTCGCCGACGACCGAGAACACCGCAGGCGGCGTCCAGGACGTGCGGTCCAGCCGGACCGAGACCGTCTCGGGGACGACACGAGCGAGGTTGGCGGCGAGGCCTCCCCCGGTGATGTGGCTCATCGCGTGAACCTCGACCTCGTCGGCGAGCGCGAGACACGGCTTGGTGTACAGGCGCGTAGGCGTCAGCAACTCCTCACCGAGCGTGCGACCGAACTCGGGAACCTCGCGGTCGAGTTCCCATCCGGCGACGTCGAAGAAGACCTTGCGGACGAGCGAATAGCCGTTGGAGTGCAACCCCGAGGAGGCCATGCCCACGACGACGTCGCCGGGCCGCACTCGCTCGGCGCCCAGCAGCCGCTCGGCTTCGACGACACCGGTCGTCGAGCCGGCGACGTCGTACTCGTCAGGGCCCAAGAGGCCCGGGTGCTCGGCAGTCTCGCCACCGATCAGCGCGGTGCCCGTTTCGGCGCACGCCATGGCGATGCCCTTGACGATGTCGGCGATGCGCTCGGGCACGACCTTGCCGCAGGCGATGTAGTCGGTGAGGAACAACGGCTCCGCGCCGCAGACGACGAGGTCGTCGACGAGCATGCCCACGAGGTCGAAGCCGATCGTGTCGTGCTTGTCCATGCGCTGCGCGATGGCGACCTTGGTGCCGACACCGTCGGCGGACGAGGCAAGGAGCGGACGGTCGTAGTGCTGAAGTTCGGAGGCGTCGAACAGTCCGGCGAAGCCGCCGATACCGCCCAGGACCTCGGGCCGGGTGGCCTTGGCCACCCACTGCTTCATGAGCTCGACGGCGCGATCGCCCTCGGCGACGGAGACGCCGGCGTCGGCGTAGGAGGTCATGACGGGAGCACCTTCAGCTGGGTCGTGTCGGGGTTCTCGAGCAGATGCTTGCCGATGAGGTCGTCCTCGGGCAGCGCCACCGGATAGATGCCGTCGAAACACGCGCGGCAGAGATTGTCCTTGGGCACGTTGGTGGCCTCGACGAGATCGTCCAGCTCGACGTAGGCGAGGGAGTCCGCGCCGATCGAGCGGCGGATCTCGTCGACGGACGCACCGTTGGCGATGAGCTCGGCGCGCGACGCGAAGTCGATGCCGTAGAAGCACGGCCACTTGACCGGTGGGCTGGAGATGCGCACGTGCACCTCCGCGGCGCCGAACTCGCGCAACATCCGCACGAGGGCCCGCTGGGTGTTGCCGCGCACGATCGAGTCGTCGACGACCACGAGCCGCTTGCCTGCGATGACGTCGCGCAGCGGGTTGAGCTTCAGCCGGATGCCGAGCTGGCGGATCGTCTGCGAGGGCTGGATGAAGGTGCGGCCGACGTAGGAGTTCTTGACGAGGCCGTGCCCGAACGGGATACCGCTCTCCTCGGCGTAGCCGATCGCCGCCGGCGTGCCCGACTCGGGCACCGGGATGACGAGGTCGGCGTCCACCGGCGCGGAGCGGGCCAGCTTGCGGCCGATGTCCGAGCGCACGCTGAACACGCGCTGGTCGGCGATCGTGGTGTCGGGGCGGGCCAGGTAGACGTACTCGAAGATGCAGCCCTTCGGCGCAGCCTCGGCGAAGCGCTCGCTCCGGACGCCGTTCTCGTCGATCGCGACGAACTCGCCCGGTTCGATCTCGCGGATGTAGGACGCGCCGACGATGTCGAGGGCTGCGGTCTCGCTCGCGATGACCCAACCGCTGTCGAGCCGGCCCAGCACCAGCGGACGGATGCCCTGGGGGTCGCGCGCCGCGTACAGCGTGTGCTCGTCCATGAAGACGAGCGAGAACGCTCCCCGCAGGCGCGGAAGGACCTCCAGCGCCGCCTCCTCGACCGACCGGTCCGGATAGGACGCGAGCAGGCTCGCCATCACCGCGGTGTCGCTCGTGGCGGTCTCCTTGGAACGCTGCCCCAGCGCCTCGAGCCGCTCGTCCAGCAGCTCGACGAGCTCGTGAGTGTTGGTGAGATTGCCGTTGTGTCCGAGCGCCACCGAGCCGCTCGCCGTCGGACGGAACGTGGGCTGCGCGTTGTGCCACACGCTCGCACCCGTGGTGGAGTACCGGGCGTGGCCGATGGCAACCTCGCCGACGAGGGATTCCAGCGTGGCCTCGTCGAAGACCTGGGACACCAGGCCCATGTCCTTGTACACGAGAATCTGGCGGCTGTTACTGACCGCGATCCCCGCCGACTCCTGCCCACGGTGCTGCAACGCGTACAGCCCGAAGTAGGTGAGTTTGGCGACTTCCTCGCCGGGGGCCCACACACCGAAGACACCGCAGGCATCCTGGGGGCCGACGTCGTGGGGATCGATGTCGTGGGTCAAGCGACCGTCTCCGCGGGGCACGTTCACCAGTGTAGGGGTCGCGCACAGCCTGCCCCACCTACGAGGTCGCGGCTGTGCCGACAACGTGGTCAGATGAGGCATGGACGGGAACATCGTGAGCGTCGAGCGCGTCATCGCCGCACCGCCTGAGACGATCTTCGCCCTGCTCGCCGACGCGGGCCGCCATTCGGCGTTCGACGGCTCGGGGACGGTTCACGGGGTCAAGGGCGACTCGCGCCCGCTGCGCCTCGGATCGCGATTCGGGATGTCGATGAAGTGGGGCGTGCCGTACACGACGGTCAACGAGGTCGTGGCCTTCGAGCCCGGCAGCACGATCGCGTGGAAGACGACGGCGCTCGGCGGCGTGATCGGCGGACGCGTCTGGAAGTACGAACTCATGCCGGTCGAGGGCGGCACCCATGTGCGGGAGAGCTGGGACATCGGTCAGGACAGACAGCGGACCCTGCTTCGGCACAGCTTCATGCCCGAACGCACGCGGCGCGCCATGCAGGCGACACTCGAACGCCTGGCTCAGCTCGTCGAGAAGTCTGGGTAATTCCCTTCCGCCTCCTCCACAGCAGCAGTAGGGTCGTGACCCATATCACACGAATACGGAGGCTCTTATGACGTTCCCGCTGCCGCCCGCCACCGTGCTGCCCGATTTCCTCGAGCATCACGCCCTCCAGCGGCCCGAGGACCGCTGTTGGATCTATGGCGATCGCACGTGGACGTGGCGTGAGGCCTGGCGCGACGTACAGAAGACCGCCGGAGCGCTGATGGCATCCGGCGTGCGGCACGGCGACCGTGTCGCGTTCGTGGACAAGAACAATCCGGCGATCCTCCAGGTCCTCCTCGGCGGAGCCCTCATCGGTTCGTCGGTCGCGATCGTCAATTGGCGCCTGGCCGGCGACGAGCTCGACTACACAATCAACGACTCCGGGGCGCGCATCGTCTTCGTCGGTCACGAGCTCGCCGACTCCGTCGCCCTCATCCGCGATAAACTCCCAGGGGTCGAGCGCGTCATCGTGGTCGGCGGCCCCGACGACGAGTTCGACCGCTGGGTCGACGACGGGGAGCCTCTCGGCAAACAGCCCGACGCCCTCGCGGAGGACACCGTCGTCGTGATGTACAGCTCCGGCACCACGGGGCGCCCCAAGGGCGTGCAGTTGACGCAACGCAACCTGCTCGCCCACACCCGCAATGCGATGGGCGAGATCGAGTACGACCATGCGCACGACATGATGCTCATCGCGATGCCGATGTTCCACGTCGGCGGTTCGTCCTACTCGCTGTTCGGCATCGCCACCGGCACCACGGGCTACATCGTCCGGGAGGTGGAGCCCGGCGCACTGCTGGCGGCCGCGCAGGCCGGCGTCACCCACGTCTTCCTCGTTCCGGCGGTGGTGGCAGGACTGCTGCAGGCCGGCCCGGACGTCATGGCGCTGTTCCGCGGCCTCAAGCACTTCGTCTACGGCGCGGCACCCATGCCGTTGCCGATCCTGCGCGGCGCGATCGAGCACTGGCCCACCACGCGCTTCCACCAGGTGTACGGGCTGACCGAGTTCGGCGGCGTCATCACGATGCTCGACGACGCCGACCACCGCGATCCGGACCATCCGGAGCGGCTGCTGTCGGCGGGCAAGCCCGTCGCGCATGCCGAGGTCCGCGTCGTCGACACGGTGACCGGCCGCGACGTCCCGCCGGGCGAGCCGGGAGAACTGTGGTTCCGCACCGAGCAATCGACGATCGGTTACCTCGGCAAGCCGGAGGCCACGGCCGCCCTGTTCGCCGAGGACGGATGGCTGCGCACCGGGGACGTCGGTCGGCTGGACGAGTACGGCTTCGTCTACGTCGAGGATCGGGCGAAGGACATGATCATCACCGGCGGCGAGAACGTGTACTCGCCCGAGGTCGAGCGGGTCCTCACCGAACACCCCGCGATCGCCGAAGTCGCCGTCATCGGCGTTCCCGACGACGTGTGGGGCGAGGCCGTCAAGGCGATCGTCGCGCTCGCACCCGAGCAGTCGGCGACCGAGGAGGAGATCATCTCCTTCGCGCGTGAACGGCTGGCCGGCTATAAGACGCCGAAGTCGGTCGACATCGTCGACGCGCTGCCCCGCAACCCCTCGGGGAAGATCCTCAAGCGCGACCTCCGCAAGCCGTTCTGGGCCGACCGCGAGCGGCAGATCTGAGTCGTCGCCACACGCTCAGCACCTCGTCACCCGCGCGTTGCCCGGGGGTCGCCGCCGCGCCGTAGCGTCCTGGGATGCTCGCCCGTGGCTTCGTCGGATCGTGCCTCGTCCTGCTCGGCGGACTCGTGGTCTCACCACTGCCCGGGTCCACGCCCCTGCTGGATCTCGAACCACTCGCCGCTCTCCGCAGCCAGTTGCCCGGGCGGATGGCGGGGCTCGTGGTCGTCCTCGCGGGACTCGGCCTGCTGGCGACGGCCTGGCTGTCGTTGTGCCGCGCCGTCGCGCACGCCACCGATTCGCTTAGCGGGGTCCGCGCTGCCCGGACGGCGTCCATCGTCTGGACCCTGCCGCTGCTCATCGCTCCGCCGCTGTTCTCCCGCGACGGCTGGTCCTATGCGGCCCAAGCCGTGATGACCCACGTCGGCGCGTCGCCGTATCGATTCGGGCCGAACGTCCTGTCCGGTCCGATCCTCGAAGCGGTCGATCCCCGGTGGATGGCCACGCTCACGCCGTACGGTCCCCTCCCGTTGCTGGCCGGAGCGGCGTTCGCCGCCGTGGTGACCGGACCTTGGCAGTTGGTCATCGCGCACCGCCTCGTGGCCCTCGTCGGCCTCGTGCTCCTGGCCTGGGCATTGCCGCGGTTCGCCACGTGGGCGGGGACGAGCCCGGCACTATCCAGCGCCGCCGTCCTCGCCTCACCGCTCATGCTCGCGAACGGCGTGGGTGGTCTGCACAACGACCTGCTGATGGCCGGTCTCATGGCCGCCGCGCTCGTCGTCGCCGTCGAACGCGGCTGGTGGTACGGGGCCGTGCTCGGCGGGCTCGCCGCAGCGGTCAAACTCCCCGGCGGCATGGTCTGCATCGGCGTGGCGCTCGTGACACTCGCCGCGGGAGCGCCCTGGAGCACTCGAGTACGCCGACTCGCGGGCACCGCGTTCGTCTCGGTGGGAACTCTGGTGGTCCTCGGCGTCGTCGGCGGGCTCGGCGTCGGCTGGATCGATGCACTCAGCGTCCCCGGGACCGTGAACACTCCGCTCTCGGTGCCCACGGTGCTCGGCGGCGCGCTCGACGCGACGGCGGGCCGGCTTCTCGACCTCCCCGACGCGGCCTTCCGCGACACGCTGCGGACCGTCGGGATGGTCGGCGCGCTCGCCTTCGCCGCCTGGGTGGCGCTGCGCTGGCCGACCGGCTCTCGTGAGCGGGCCCTGGCCGCGACGGCTGCCGTGGCCGGCCTGATGGTCCTGCTCAGCCCGGTCGTCCACCTCTGGTACCTCCTGTGGGTCGTACCGTTCGCAGCCGCGCTGCGACTGCACCGTGCCGCGAGGATCGGGCTCTACGCGGTCGGCGTGATCGGCGGACTGGCGGCCCCGCTGGACTCGTCCTTGCACGGTGCCTATGTGGCGATCATCCTCGGCTGCATGACGGCGGCCGGCATGCTCGCGCTGGCTCTGCTGACGCCGCGATCGCGCCAGCGACTCGACCAGATCGTGGCGTCGAGCTGACCGTCAGCGGCCGCGCACGCGACCCGATTCGTACGCCCACATCGCGGCCTCCACTCGGTTCCGCACTCCGAGCTTGGTGAGGATGCCGCCGATGTGCGTCTTGATGGTGCCCCGGGAGAGGAAGAGCCGTTCACCGATCTCGTCGTTGGTCAAACCGGAGGCCAACAACGCGAGCACCTGCTCCTCCCGCTGGGTCAGCGGCACGACGGGCGAGCGTGGCCGCGGTGACGCAGGCGTGAACTCGGCGATCAGTCGCGCGGTGATCTTCGGCGAGATCAGCGCATCGCCGGAGGCCGCGGCTCGGACCGCCTCACCGACCAGATGAGGTCCGGCGTCTTTGAGGAGGAAACCCTTCGCGCCGGCTCGCAACGCAGCATGCACGTATTCATCGAGATCGAAGGTCGTGATGACGACGACGGCGACCGGATCGGGAACGCCCGCACCCGCCAGCAGAGCGGTGGCCTCGATACCGTCGAGCCGGGGCATCCGGATGTCGAGGAGAGCGACGTCGGGCCGCAGCCGCCGGGCCAGCTGAACCGCGGCGACGCCGTCGGCGGCTTCCCCCACCACGTCGATTCCGGGCTGAGACTCGAGCAACATCCGCAGCCCGGCTCGGACAGGTTCTTGATCGTCAGCGACGAGAACGCGCATCATCGCTCACCGGCGGTCGGTATCCGCGCGCTGAGCGTCCAGCCCCCGTCGTGGTCGGGTCCTGCCGCCACCTCCCCGCCGAGGAGCGCGGCGCGTTCGGATACGCCGCGCAGGCCATGACCGCCCCCGCCGGTGGAGCGCGAACCGGTGCCGTCATCGCGCACGACCAGGTGGGCAGCATCGGCCGTGGCGACGACGGTGACGTCGATCGTGGTGACGTCGCGTGCATGACGGCGAGCGTTCGTGACCCCCTCTTGAGCGATCCGGAAGAAGGTCGAGGCGACGATGTCGGGCATACTCGTCGGTTCATCGACGCGCACCCGGACCCGCGGCGGTCCGGGCTCGGCGAGTGCGGTGAGTTCGGGGAGGCCCGGCGAGGGCGCGAAGCCTGCCGGCGCACGCAACGCCCGCACGAGGGAACGCATCTCGGCAAGCACCGCCCGTGCCTCGCGCTCGATGACTCCGAGTGATGCCGCGACGTGCGATGCATCGTGGGGACGGGTCGCGGCAGCCTGGGCGCGAATGGCGATGGCCGAGACATGGTGCGCGACCGTGTCGTGGAGGTCGCGGGCGAGCGCCTCCCGCTCCGCAGCCCGCACGGCGTCGATCTCGCGAGTGCGGGAGTCGGATCGCTCACGTCGGAACGCGCCGATGAGGCCCGCTCCTCCCACCAGCACCACCCCGGCGACGGCCCCCTCGATCCCTTCTCCGCCGAGTACGACTGACAGGACGAGACCCGCCGCGAGGACACCTCCACCGAAGAATCGGTCGCTGCCCGTCCCCCAGCGAAAGAGGGCGTACGGGGCAAGGAGGACGGCGAACATCGTCACCAACCCGTTCGGCGGGGTACCGGTCAGCACCTGCGCGATCGCGAAGGCCGCGCTGAGCAGCGTGGTCGCCGAGACCACGACGAGGGGTCGCTGCCGCCGCCCGGGCAGCGTCGCCACCAGGGCGATGACCACCAGGGCGGTCGCCAGCGGCCACGCGAGATCGGGTCGCAGCGCGGCCTCGAGGACCGCGGCCACGGTGAGGACGACGACCAGCGCGACGTCCCGCTTCGTGGGGCCACGGGCGCCGTCCGCAGCCGGGCCGGCGAGCGCGTCCCGCAACCGCCTTCGCACCCTCCGCATGCTACTCACACCGGCGCCTCAGCGGGGCGCCTTCGCCGCCGCGTGGACGTGCGGCCACGGGCGATGACCCACTCGGCGACCACGATGTTGATGAGCCACCCCGCGTCCATTTCGATCAGCCGCCGCATGCCGTCCGGTTCACCGAACACCAGCATGGACGGTCCGGCGGTCAGCACCTGGGTGCCGGCGCCCATCGCCAACGCGTACGCGCGGATCATCCAGGCTCGGTGGGCAGCGATGTCGCGCCGGGCCACGCTCGTCACCGCGAGCACGAGAAACACCAGCATGGCCAGGCCGACGAGGTACCGCGAGATGGCGAGCGCGGCGCCGTCGACGGGCGGGAGGTCGTAGGACGCGGTCATCCACAGGCCCGACACCGCGACGACGACCCCGGCCGGCACGACGAGGTATCGGCCGGCGAACCGGTGCCACGCCAGATGTCGTCGTCGCAGCTCCGGCAGGAACTGGAAGGCGCCGACGAGCGCGAAGACCAGCGCGCCGACGACGTGCAGTGCGACGGGGAGCGGCGCCTGCAGGAAACGAGCGTTCTCGGGCGTCGGTGGGGGGCCCGACGCGATCTCGCCGAGTCGCACGCCGCCGGCGATCGACGGGACGAGGGCGAGAAGGATCAGGCCGGCGGCGATCATCCACTCACGCCGCGGTGCTGTGCGGGTTTCGGTCATGCCACGATCCTCGGCGGCCCGACGGCGAACGCGCTTCGGCCACATGGCCGAACATCGTCGCCGCGCGTCAGGCCGGCACGCTCGTACGTCCGGATACGGACGCATGGACCTCCAGCATGCGATCGACCGTCGCGGCCCACGGGAACTGCTCGGCCCGCTCGCGCGCCGCCCGACGAGTCGCCTCGACAGGGCGAGCGGCGAGCGCCAGCACTGCGTCGGCCAGGTCGCGTGGATGCGGTGCTGCCCACTGACCCGATCGCGAACACACCAGCTCCCGGGCACCACCACGGTCGGCGGTGACGACCGGGGTTCCGCAGGCCAACGCCTCCAGGACCGCCAGACCGAAGGTCTCCCCCGGGCACACCGACAGGGCGACGTCAGCCTCCCCGAGACGTGCGGCAAGAACCCGACGGTCGGCGACGTGCCCGTGAAACACGATCGGGGCCTCCCCTGCCGCCTGCATCAGCTCGTCGCGCTGCGGGCCCTCCCCGAACACGTCGAGCCGCACCGGAATCCCCCGGTTGTGGAGTTCCACCGCGGTCGCCACGGCGAGTGCCGGCGACTTCTCGCGGGACAGCCGACCCGCATGGACGAGTCGGAGGACAGGAGCAGACTGCCGCCGCACCGGCGGAGTGAACGTCGCGAGATCGACGCCGAGCGGGACCCGATGCAGGATCGCGTCGGTCGCGGGGACGGAACGGAACTCGGCCTGCGCGAATCGCGAGGTGACGACGACGGCGTCGAAGCCGCGGGTGATGGTGCGATTCCACCACTGCAGCGGCACCCGTGTCCCCGGTTCACCGCCGAGCCGCATCGGCAGCATGTGGTCGAGGCGCTCGTGGGAGAACAGCACGGAGCCCACGCCCCGGCGGCGGGCCCACCAGCCGGCCGGTACCAGTGTCGACTTGTCGTTGACCTCCACGCTCGTGGGTGCGAAGTCGTCGATCAGGTCGGCGACCCGCCAGGGCTCGGCCAGCAGCCGGTATCCGCCGCCGACACGGGGAGCGCGCAGCTGTACGACGTCTCCGGCCTCGGTCGCGAAGCGACGGTCCCGAGGACCGGGGACGACCAGCAGCCGCTCGGCTCCTGCCTCGACGTAACCGCGGCCGATCGCGGCGACCGCCGTCTTCATCCCTCCCGACAGGGGCCCGATGAAGCTGGCGAGTTGAGCGATGCGCACGGTGCGACCATGGCGCGGCAGGGTGACGTCCAGTCGAGCACGGGGTGGACGTGACGCGTCCACTCGGTCACGTGCCGGCGAGCTGGGCGTACTCCTCGGCCGCGGCCGCCACGTCACGCTGGTACTGAGCCGAGTTGTTGTACGTCCGGATCGCCGCGATCCAGCCCTGTGACTCCCCCAGGCCGTCGTCCGGGACGCTGCACAGATAGCGGGCGGCGGCCAGTGCGGCGTCGTCGATGTGGTGGGGGTCGCTCGTGCCGTCGCCGTTCCCGTCGGCGCCCCACTCCTCCCACGTCTCCGGAATGAACTGCAACGGGCCGACCGCACGGTCCCAGATGTCGTCGCCGTCGAGATCACCGCCGTCGGAGTCGGGAATCGCGAGGGTGCCCCTGGTGCCGTCCAAGGGGATTCCGCGGATCTCGTCGGTCGCTCGCCCGTCCTCGCCGATGCTGCCGCCGAAGATCGTGCCGTGCCCGCTCTCGATCCGCCCGATCCCGGCGAGGGTGTTCCACCCGACGGCACAGCCGTCCTCGTCCCGGACCCGGCGGTCGGCTCCCGCGTACGCTGCGAGCGCACGCGCCGGGATGTCGGTCGCCGCAGCCGACTGAGTCACCCAATCCGGGTCCGCGAGCGTCGCGATGCCGTCGCCTGCCGTCGCGTTGGCGGGCGCCTCGACCGGATCGGCCGACGGCCCGCTGAACTCGGGGCCGTCGGGCCCACAGGCCGCAAGCAGGACCGTCACGAGAGCGGCCAGGGCGACGGAGCGAACGGGGGCCATGACCGTGACGCTAGCCGCCGCCCCCTGAGGTCTCAGGACTCCCGCCGCACCCCTCGCAAGAGCAGGAAGGCGGCGATCGCGAGCAGCACGACGGCGCCCGCGGCCGATGTGGCGACAGCGCTCATCGCCGTGACGTAGGAGTCGATGACGGCGTTGAGCACTTCGGGCCGCCCGCCCGCGAGACGAAGACCTTCTTCGAAGGAGCCCGCGACCAACGCCGCGTCCTGGCCGTCCAGGCCGTCGAGCGGGGCGTCGCGCATGCTCCACTGATACATGGCGATACTCGCGCTCCCGAGGACGGCGATGCCGCCAGCGTTACCGAGTTCGTTGCCGGTCTCGGACAGCGCGGCGGCGGCGCCGGAGTCTCCGGCGGGCGCGGTGGCGAGGATGAGATCGGGTCCGAGGACACCGACCGGCGCGAAGCCCAGCGCCATGACCGATGTTCCGAGAACCACGGGGGCGATACCGGCGGCGGACGGTTCGGCTTGCGCGACGATCAGCATGCCGACAGCCGCGATGACCAGTCCTGCGGCGACGACCGAGGCCAGCCGGAAGTGCCGCAGGAGTCGACTCGTCAGCAACGACATGACGATGAGGACGACAGTCTGGGGAAGCATCCACAGCGCGGTCTCCAGGGCGGAGAGCCCCACGACCAATTGGAGGAAGCGTGCCGTGAGCAGGTAGATGCCGGCCATGCAGACCCCGAGCGTCAGGTTGGTGATCAGCGATACGGAGAAGGCCGGCGCACGAAAGAGTGAGAGGTCCAGCAGCGGGTTGCTGACCGTGATCTGCCGGACGACGAACGCGATGCTCATGACCGCCGCGAGCATCGCTGCGACGAGGACCGCGGCGGTCAGCCCTTCCCTCGCCGCGTGCTTGATGGCATAGACGGCGGTGAGCATCGTGATGACGAGAACACCGGCGCCGAGCAGGTCGAGCCGAGCTACCGCCGTCGCCTTGGACTCAGGCAGGAGGCGCGGCGCGACGGCGACCAGCAGAGCCATCAGCGGCAGGTTGATGAGGAAGACCGAGCCCCAGTCGAAGCGCGCTAGCAGCACCCCGGCGACCAGCGGCCCGAGGACGGCTCCCACTGAGAAGCACGTGGCCCACACCGAGATGGCGAGGGTGCGTTCGCGGGCGTCGGTGAAGATCGTCCGGATGAGGGCGAGCGTTGACGGCATCAAGGTCGCCCCGGCAACGCCTTGCAACGCCCGCGCGGCGATGAGCATCTCCGCACTGGTCGACAAGGCGGCCAGCAGACTCGTGGCGCCGAAGGCGATGGCACCGAGTATCAGGAGGCGCCGGCGACCGATCCGATCCCCCACCACCCCCATGACGATCAACAGACCGGCAATCACGAAGCCGTAGATGTCGGTGATCCACAGGGCCTCGACCCCGCTCGCGCTCAGATCGCGAGCCAGCGTCGGAAGCGCCAACACGAGCACCGACAGGTCCATGGAGACGAGCAGAGTCGGGAGCGCCAGCACCGCGAGAGCGAGCCATCGACGAGTGATCTCGGTATCTCGCTGGTTCAGGTCGGGGACGGACATCGTCGCGTACTCCTTTATGTTCCGTGCCGTAACGTAACTGAATGGTAGCCTGAGCGCATGGTGTCGTCCAGCCCCGGCCGCCCGCGCAACGAAGGCATCGATCGCGCCGTGCTCGACGCGACGATGGAGGTTCTCGACGAACTCGGGTACCAGCGGTTGACCATCGCCGAGGTGGCGTCTCGGGCCGGAGCGACGAAGCCGGCGCTCTACCGGCGCTGGCCCTCACGCCCGTGGCTGGTGATCGCGGCGTTGCACCGCGAACTTCGCACGATCGAGTCTCCCGACACCACGTGCACGCTGTGCGATCTGCACGAATCGATCGGACTCTTCGCGCAGGCCTTCGGGACCCGCTATGTCACGGTGCTCGGTCCGCTCCTGGCCGACTGTGCCGGTGACCAGCGACTTCGGCGGGCATTCCTCGACGGGCTCCTGGAACCGGCCCGCGACGCGGTGCGGCACACCCTCGTCACGGCGGTCCAACGTGGCGACCTGCGACCTGATCTGGATCTCGATCTCGCCGTCGACATGCTCGGGGCGGTCCCGCACTATCGCGCCATCTTGGGGCAATCGCCTTTGACCAGCGGCGACATCGAGCGCGCGGTCGTCACCTTGTTGCGAGGCATCGCGGTCGACTACGACGCACTCGTCGCTCACAGCCTCACCCTCGAGGCCGCCCCGCCGCCCCACGAACAACACGTACCCGCGGCGCCCACCGAACCGTGATCGGGCGACGCTTCTGGGTAGCGGGTGCGGGTCAGGCCAGCGGCAGATAAGGGCTGAGGTCGGAACGCTCCCCGCTGGCGCGCACTTGCGCCTCGCTCCACTCGAGCTGGCCGCGGGCGAGGGCGATCCAGGTGCCGGCGTCCATCTCGACGACGGCCGGCGGTGTCCCGCGGGTGTGCCGCGCGCCGGCGATGCACTGCACGGCGGCGAACGGCGGCACGCGGACCTCGACACTCGTACCCGGCGCCCGCTGCACGAGAAGCGCAAGCAGGTGCTTGGTCGCCGCCTTGAGATCCGAGCGGTCGGCCGTGCCGGCGTCGATGCGCTCGCACAGGGCTGCGAACTCGGCTGCGGTAAGAGGCGTGAGACGACGTGCCACGGAGCCAGCGTAGAGACGAGGTCCGCCGCCGCGTCATAGGGTCGGGACATGACCAAAGCGACGCGTACCGCGACCGCCATGGACCGCCTTGCCGAGCAGTGGTTGGAGACCCTGCTGGAACTGAACCCCGAACTGCACGTCGAACTCGGCCGCCCCGGTCGCGAGGGCCAGTACACGGACCACTCCCCCGAGGGTCACGCTGCCGCGGCGGAGGCTGCGCGCTCGACGCTGGCCGCCGCCCGACGCACGGACGTCGTCGACGATGTGGACCGGGTGACGCAGGCCGAGCTCGTGCGGACCCTCGAGCTCGCCGTCGAGCAGTACGAGGCGGGGTTCTGGCAGCGCGACCTCAACGTGATCGCCTCCCCCACGCAGAACCTTCGCGACATCTTCGACCTCATGTCCACCGACACCGACGACGACTGGGAGCACGTCGCACTGCGGATGCGGCAGGTGCCGGCCGCGATCGACGGGTACGTCGCCTCGCTCGAGTCCGGCATCGAGGCGGGCAACACTCCCGCGGTCCGCCAGGTGACGGAGGTGCTGGCCCAGGCCCGCAAGCAGACGCAATCGGACAACTTCTTCGCCGGCCTCGCCCGGCGCGGACCGGAGGGCCGCCGCGCCGAACTCGAGTCCTCTGCAGCCGATGCGAGTGCCGCCTACGTCCGGCTGGCCGACTTCCTCGAACGCGAGCTCGCCCCCGCGGCCACGACGCACGACGCCGTGGGCCGCGATCTCTACGCCCTCGCGTCCCGTGGGTTCGTCGGCATGGAGATCGATCTCGACGAGACGTACGCGTGGGGCATCGAAGAACTCGCCCGTATGGTGGCCGAGCAGGAAGCGATCGCCGACGAGATCCTTCCCGGCGCGACCGTCGGCGAGGCGATCGCCCACCTGGAGACCGACCCCGCCATGCAGCTCGAAGGCACCGCCGCACTGCAGGAATGGATGCAGCGCGTCAGCGACCGGGCCGTCGCCGAACTCGGGGCGACTCATTTCGACATTCCCGAACCGCTGCGTCGCCTCGAGTGCATGATCGCGCCCACCGACGAGGGCGGCATCTACTACACCCCGCCCACCGAGGACTTCGCGCGGCCCGGGCGCATGTGGTGGAGCGTGCCCGCCGGGGTGACGCGCTTCGACACCTGGCGCGAGTTGACCACCGTGTACCACGAGGGCGTGCCGGGTCACCACCTGCAGCTCGGGCTCGCGGTGGCAGAGCACCACCAGCTCAACGCGTGGCGGCGGTTCAACTGGAACTCCGGTCACGGCGAGGGCTGGGCGCTGTACGCCGAACGGCTCATGGACGAGCTCGGTTACCTCGCCACGCCCGCCGACCGGCTCGGAATGCTGGACGGCCAGCGCATGCGCGCCGCTCGCGTGGTGCTCGACATCGGGGTGCATCTGGGCCTGCCGAAGCCCGACGGCACCGGCACGTGGACCGGCGACGACGCGTTCCCGTTCCTGGCCCAGCACGTCAACATGAACGAGAGTTTCGTGCACTTCGAAGCGAACCGTTACCTCGGCTGGGCCGGGCAGGCTCCCTCGTACAAGGTGGGCCAGCGCGAGTGGGAACGGCTGCGCGACGACTGGGTGGCGCGCCACGGCAACGACCTCAAGCGGTTCCACGCCGACGCGCTGGGGATCGGCAGCGTCGGGCTCGGCACGCTCCGCGAGGCGCTGCTCGGCTGACGGTGCCGCTCCGACGAGTGGTGCAGATTTCTCGCCGGGTGGTGCAGATTCGCGACGGAACCGCCACAGCGGGCGCGAATCTGCACCACTCGCGGGGGCTGGGCGCGCAGCGGAACCGGCTTCGGCGCGGGTGCGGTCAGGCCGGAGAGGCGGCGGTGTCCTTGTTCTCGTCGTCGTCGCCGGGCAGCTGACACGCCCACTCCAGGACGAGAGCGGCGGCGAGCAGGAGTCCGGCGGCGATCGCCGCCGCGCCGGCGTGCAGGAGACGTTCGCGGGCGAGCACGCTGTCGACGTCGATGTAGGCCAGGGCGAACCCGCCATAGCCACCGGCGAAGACCGCCCCCACCATGACGCACGACTTGGCGATCGCCAGCAGCTGGATGGCCCGGTCCACGTGGATCGTCAGGTGACGACGATGCAGCGTCTGCCACGTGTTCCAGGCCAGCGCGCCGACGATGACCGCACCGGTGGCGAGGATGACGGCCGCGGCCCAGCTGGGCCGCGGTGCCTGGCCCTCGAAGCGCACGGCCAGCGGCGGAAGCAAGCGGCCGATGACGAGTCCGACCGCGAGAAGCGCCGTGACGTAGAGCGCCGAACTACGCTTGGCCCGCCTCATGGCGACGTCACAAGATGATCTCGACGTCCTCGCGCTTCACGACACCCGAGGTGTCGATGTCGCCGATGAGGTCGGCGACGAAGCCCTTGCCCGGGATCTCGCCCTCAGGGTCGACCTCGAGCCACGGCACGAGCACGAAGGCGCGCTCATGGGCGCGCGGGTGCGGCAGCGTGAGCTGCTCGTCGTCGGCGATGCGGTCGCCCACCACGATGATGTCGACGTCGAGGGTGCGCGGGGCACCCGGCTCGCCGCGTTCACGCCCGAAGGCGTCTTCGATGGCCATGGCGCGGTCTAACAGCGTGTGGACCGTGAGCGTGGTGTCGATGAGGACGATGGCGTTGAGGAACTTGCCGGAATCCTCCGGCGCACCGACCGGCTCGGTCTCATAGACCGAGGAGATGGCGACCACGGTGACTTCCGGCGTGTCCTCCAGTGCCGACACGGCACCCTGCAGACGTCCGGCGCGATCACCCAGGTTCGATCCGATGGACAGGACGGCTTGCCGGATCGGGCGCATGCCACCGGTCATCGTGTCCGCGTCGAGAACGTACGGCGTGGGCGATTCGGTCACTCTTTACTCCGCTCTATCGTGACGGCGACGTCGGAGAACGCCACCCGTATCGGGGCCTCGGGCTTGTGCACCGTGACGCTGGCCCAGCGCACGGCCTCATGCTCGAGGCACACGTTCACTATACGGAGCGCGAGTGTCTCGATGAGATCGACGGGGTCCCCGGTGATGACCTCGTGGATGCGCTCGGCCAGCACACCGTAGTCGACCGTCGCCGCGAGGTCACCTTTCCGTGCCGCGCGTTCCAGGGGCAACGCCAGTTCGACGTCCACGACGAAACGCTGCCCGTCACGCCGTTCGTGCTCGAACAAGCCGTGGTGGCCGTGCGCCGCGAGACCTTCCAGGCGGATGCGGTCGAGGGAGTCTGCTGCCATCAGACCGCCTCCTCACCCGGCTCGGCGATGGCCACGGGGGACGCGTGCCGGGACCAGAACCGCCAGCGCCGTCCGTCGCGCACCAGCAGGCTGGAGCAGATGGCGGCGCCGCCCGTGAACGACTCGCTCGTCTCGCCGTCGGAGAGGATGTTCTCGGTGCACACCACGAGCGCGCTCGTCGGCTGTTCGTCGCCCACGGGAAACGTCGTGATCTCGATGTCGGTGAGGAAGAACTGGATGTACTCGATCTGCGCCATGAGCACGGCCCAGGAGCGCAGCACCGTCTCGGTACCGTGCAGCGGCGGCGCCGCCGGGTGCACGCAGGTCACCGCCGGGTCGTCGACCCAGAGCGAGGTCATGAGATCGAGATCGCCGGTCTCGATCGCGTCGTAGAAGGCGCGGTGCGCCGCGAGGACGTCGCGTGTCATACCCCCGCCTCCCGCATCCGCGCGACCACCCGTACTGCGTCCGCCGACGGTCGCGGCTCGTGCACCCGCACCGCCCACACGTCGGCCAGCGCCGCGAGCGTGCTGATCGCCGCGGTGGCGTCCTCGCGCTCGTCGGTCGGCCGCAACGCCCCGTCCTCGGCGAGCAACTCTCCGAGGAACCGCTTACGGCTCGCGGCGACCAGCAGAGGAAAGCCGAGGGTGCCGAAGGCGTCGAGGTTGGCGAGCAGCTCCCAGTTCTGAGCTCCGGTCTTCGAGAAGCCGAGGCCGGGATCGGTGATGATGTTGGCCGGGTCGATTCCCGCCGCGACGGCGTCGTCGATCTGGCGTTGCAGTTCCTCCAGCACGTCGGCGACGACGTCGTGGTACTCGGTGTGCTGCTGCATGTGAGCGGAATGGGCGCGCCAGTGCATGACCACGAACGGCACTCCCGCGTCTGCTGCGACGGCCGTCATCCGCGGGTCCGCCCGGCCTCCGGAGACGTCGTTGAGCACCCGGGCCCCCGCGTCGAGCGCCCGCTCGGCGGTCTCGGCGTTCATCGTGTCGACGGATATCGCGACGCCCTGAGCGGCCAGCGCGCGGATCACCGGCAACACGCGCCGCTGCTCCTCGCCCGGATCCACCCGCACGGCTCCCGGCCGAGTCGACTCACCGCCCACGTCGACGAGATCGGCGCCCCGGGCGACGAGCTCCAAGCCGTGGGCGATGGCAGTGTCGGTGTCGAACCAGCGGCCGCCGTCGGAGAACGAGTCGGGGGTGACGTTGACGACGCCCATCACGGCACACCGGCCCCACGTGGGCAGGCTTGGCAGCTGAGGGGTCACGCCGCCACGTTACGCGGTGATGAGGCCCATGGCCTCCGCACGGGTCGCCGGATCGCGGAGCTGGCCACGTACGGCGCTGGTGATCGTCTTGGCGCCGCCCTTGCGCACCCCCCGCATCGTCATGCACAGATGCTCGGCCTCGATGACCACGAGGGCGCCGCGCGGCTGCAGCTGTTCGACGAGCGCCTCGGCGATCTGCGCGGTCAGCCGCTCCTGCACCTGCGGACGACGCGCATACACGTCGACCAGCCGGGCGAGCTTGGACAGACCGGTGACCTTGCCGCGCTCGGACGGGATGTATCCGACATGCGCGACGCCGAAGAACGGCACCAGATGGTGCTCGCACAACGACCAGACCTCGATGTCCTTCACCAGCACGAGTTCGTCGTGGCCGACATCGAAGGAGGCGGTCAGGACGTCGGCGGGGTTCTGGTCGAGCCCGGCCACGAGCTCGGCGTACGAGCGTGCGACCCGGGCCGGCGTGTCACGCAGGCCCTCGCGATCGGGATCTTCACCGATCGCGGCGAGCAGCTCACGGACCGCGGCCTCCGCCCGGGGCACGTCGACGCTCATGCTCCGTCTCGGGACTCGGGGGTGTCGCTCGACGGCGCGTCGGACTCCGAGTCCGGGCCGACGATGATGCCCTCCTCGCGATCCTCGGCGGGCTCGTCGCCGGTGCTGGCCGGGATCATGACCGGCGGCTGCTCGGACGGGACGCGCGACTCGGACCCGGTCCACGCGGGACGCACCTCGCGTCGGCGCAGCGGCTCGAAGATCCGCGCGACCTGAGCCTTGTCGAGGGTCTCCTTCTCCATGAGTTCCACGACGAGCGCGTCAAGCACGTCACGGTTCTCATGGAGGATGTCGAAGGCCTCCTGGTGGGCGTGACCGATGAGGGCCGCGATCTCCTCGTCGATCGCCGCGGCGACCGATTCGGAGTAGTTCCGCGAGCTGCCGAGATCACGTCCGAGGAACGGCTGCGAGTGGTCTTCGCCGAAGCGGATCGCCCCGATCCGCGAGCTCATGCCGTACTGCGTCACCATCGCACGGGCCAGGTTCGTGGCCTTGTCGATGTCGTTGCCGGCACCCGTCGTCGGGTTGTGGAAGACGAGCTCCTCGGCCGCCCGACCGCCGAGCATGTACGCCAGCTTGTCGAGCAACTCGGCGCGGGTCTGCGAGTACTTGTCCTCGTCGGGGAGCACCATCGTGTAGCCGAGCGCCCGCCCGCGCGGCAGGATGGTGATCTTGTGGACGGGGTCGCTCTGCGGCAGGGCCGCGGCCACGAGTGCGTGACCCCCCTCGTGGTAGGCCGTCACGAGGCGCTCGTGCTCGTTCATCAGGCGCGTGCGCTTCTGCGGTCCGGAGATGACGCGGTCGATGGCCTCATCGAGCGCTGCGTTGTCGATGACCGTCTTGCTGCTGCGCGCCGTGAGCAGCGCGGCCTCGTTGAGGACGTTGGCGAGGTCGGCACCGGAGAAGCCGGGCGTGCGCCGGGCGACCGATTCCAGGTCGACGTCCGGTCCCATCGGCTTACCGCGGGCGTGGACCTTGAGGATGTGGGTGCGGCCCGCGAGGTCGGGAGCCTCGACGGAGATCTGCCGGTCGAAGCGGCCCGGGCGCAGCAGCGCCGGGTCGAGGACGTCAGGACGGTTGGTCGCGGCGATGAGGATGACCCCGCCGCGGACGTCGAATCCGTCCATCTCCACGAGCAGCTGGTTCAGGGTCTGCTCGCGTTCGTCGTGACCGCCGCCCATGCCGGTGCCACGATGCCGGCCGACCGCGTCGATCTCGTCGATGAAGACGATGGCGGGGGCGTTCTCCTTGGCCTGCTCGAACAGGTCGCGGACGCGGGATGCCCCGACGCCGACGAACATCTCGACGAAGTCGGAGCCGGAGATCGAGTAGAACGGCACACCCGCCTCGCCGGCGACCGCCCGGGCCAGCAGCGTCTTGCCCGTGCCGGGAGGACCGTAGAGCAGGACGCCCTTGGGGATCTTGGCACCGACTGCCTGGAACTTGGCCGGCTCCTGGAGAAACTCCTTGATCTCGCCGAGTTCCTCGATGGCCTCGTCGGCGCCCGCGACGTCGGCGAACGTCGTCTTGGGGGTGTCCTTGCTCATGAGCTTCGCCTTGGACTTGGCGAACTGCATGACCCGGCCGCCGCCGCCCTGCATCGACGTCAGCAGCCAGAAGAACAGCAGGAAGAAGATGATGAGCGGGAGCATCGTGCCGAGCAGCGACAGCAGCGGGTTGCTGCGCGGGACCTCGACGTTGTAGCTGTCCATGTCGCCGTCGTCGACCTGTTGCTGCGCCTGCTCGACGAGGCCGCTGCTCTGCTGCTCACCGAGCCAGGTGGCCTTGACCTGCTCCTCGTCGTCGCCCTTGAGCGTCGCGCGGATCTCCTGCTCGCCCTCGACGAACGTGACGTCCTTGATCTCCTCGTCCTCGAAGTACCCGATCATCGTCGCGGTCTTGACTTCGCGGTAGCCGTCGGCACCCGAGGAGAGGTTGAGCACCACGATCACGAGGATCGCGATGAGGAGGATCCAGAGCCAGGGGCCCTTGAAGAGTCGCTTGACGTTCATGCGGTGCCAGGAAGTCCGTTCAGGAGTAGACGTGCTCAGCCAGTGTGCCGATACTGCGCAAGTTGCGGTACTTCTCGTTGAAGTCCAGACCGTAGCCGATCACGAACGCGTTGGGGATGTCGAAGCCGACGTACTTGACGTCGACCGGCATCTCCAGCGCCTCGGGCTTGCGCAGCAGGGTGGCCACCTCGACGGATGCCGGACCGCGGGACTTGAGGTTGGCGACGAGCCAGGACAACGTCAGGCCGGTGTCGATGATGTCCTCGACGATCAGCACGTGCCGACCCTCGAGGGAGGTGTCGAGATCCTTGAGGATGCGCACGACGCCCGAGGACCGGGTGCCGGCGTAGGAGGAGACCGCCATCCAGTCGATCTCGACGTGGCGCTCCAGCGCCCTGGCGAGATCGGCCATGACCATGACGGCTCCCTTGAGGACGCCCACGAGCAGGAGATCCTCGCCCTCGTAGTCGGCCTCGATCTGCCGAGCCATCTCGGCGAGCCGGGCCTGGATCTGCTCCTCGGTGTAGAGGGGCTGGGTGCGATCGATGTCGTGCTCTACGTGTTCGACGTCCACGGATTCAGCCTGCCACAGGGGTACGAATGCAGCGGAGCCGGTTCCCGGACCGCACCACGCTCACGTGACCGGGAAGCTCGACGCGCTGCTGGCCGCGCCAGTCGGTCACGAGCTCGTCGACCCGCGCCAGATGCTCGGCCGATAACTCCCCGGCTGCCGCGCCCCCGCCCAGGGCGAGCCGGCGCAGTACGCGCAAGCGCAGCGCGGCCGGCATCGCGCGCAGGGCTTCGGCGTCGTCGGTGTGGGCGCGCTCGGCGAGCACATCGAGCATCTCGGTGTCCGCCCGGACCAGATCGGCCGTCCGCGCCAGCGCGGCGGCGACTCCCCCCCCGAGCACGTCGTCCATGAGCGGGAGGAGCTCCTGACGAATGCGGACCCGACGGAATCTCGGATCGAGATTGTGCGGGTCGTCCCACCAGGTCAGCTCGTGGGCTCGGCAGATCGATTCGGTCTCGGCTCGGCGGAGCCGCAGGAAGGGACGGACCCAGCGACCATCGCGGGCCGGCATCCCGGCGATCGAGCGCGGTCCGGAACCGCGTCCCAGGCCCAGCAGCACCGTCTCGGCCTGGTCGTCCAGCGTGTGGGCCAGCAGGACGAGAGCGTCGTCGACGGCGGCATCGGCCTCGAGCGCCGCATATCGCACCCGCCGCGCTGCCGACTCGATTCCCTCGTCCGCCGCCGCTACGTCGACGGCGACGACCCTCGACGCGAGCCCCAGCCGTTCCGCCTGTTCGGCGGCGTGCGCCGCGATCCGGTCCGAACCCGGCTGGAGCCCGTGGTCGATGACGACGGCGCGGGCCGTTCTCGACGACTTTCTCGCCACGAACGCGGTGACGGCCGCCAGGGCGAGGGAGTCCGCGCCTCCCGAGAGCGCGACGAGGAGGGGCCGGTCGTCGGCGGCGATGGCGTCCCGGACGAGGGCGCGCGCTCGCGCCACGACCGGTTCGAGTCGCCCGCCCATCAGCCGTGGACGCGCGCCACCCACGCGTCGGGATCGTGGATCTCGGCTTTGCTCGGCAGGTTCGCCGGTTCTGCCCACACCGCCGCGAAGCCGTCCGCACCGACCGTGGAGGTGACCTTCCGGACGAAGATCGCGCCATCGCGGTACTGGCTCATCTTGGCTTCGAGGCCGAGCAGGCGGCGGACGATCTTCGACAGCTCCGATCCGCCGCGCCGGCGCTGGTCGAACTTGCGCCGGATCCGGCTGACCGAGCCGATCAGCTCCGGGCCGGCGGCGTCCATGACGACGTCCGCGTGGCCTTCGAGAAGCGACATCAGCCCGGTCATCTGATCCACGACGCGCGTCTGCTGCTCGTTCTGGAACACATCGGACAGCGAGGCATCGGACTGTCCGCGGACGATCTTGACGACCTCTGCGAGTGCGTCGCCGAGCGCGGTGCCGACCGCGCCCTCCGACAGGTCGGTCGCCTCGATGAAGTCGTCGATCAGTCCCCGCAGATGTCCGCGCATCCACGGGACGCCGGTGAATTGGGCGCGATGGGTCTCCTCATGCAGGCAGACCCACTGGCGGAAGTCCGACGGGTCCACGCCCAGCTCGCGCTCCACGTGAAGGATGTTCGGCGCCACGAGCAGCAGGCGTCCGCCGGCGGCACCGTCCTCCCAGAACGGATCGAACTGCCCGAGCACCTTGGAGGACAAGAAGGCCATGAGCGCGCCGAGCTCCGCCCCGGCGATCTTGGCGCCCACGCCGGCACCGAGCGCGCTCGGCTGCTGCGCACGGGTCGCGCTGAGCTTGTCCGTGACGGGATCCATGACCGTCCGGAAGGTCTCGAGATTCGCCTCGACCCACCGCGGGCGGTCGACCACGAGCACGGGCGAGGAGTCCCGCGCGGTGAGTCCCGTGTGATCGGCCACCGGTTGCACAGCCCGGGTAGCGGCCTCGCGCAGCTCGGCGACCACGGCCGCGACCTCGGGGCCGGTCACCTCCGGACCGGGACGGCCCCACCGCTCGGCGGTTCGCTGGGCGAACTTCCAGTCGATCATGGGCTCCACCGTACTGACCGGTCCGCGGTCGCACCGCGATCCGGACGCTCGGTCCTCAGCAGGCGCAGCCGGCGATCGCCGCCGCGACGGAGTCGAGCGCGCGCTGCGTCTCGAGCGGATTGATGCCTTCGGTGTCGTCGACCATGACCGCGAACGCCACCGGACGTCCTCCCGGAAGGGTCGCAATGCCGGCGAGACTGTGGACGCCGGTCAAGGTGCCGGTCTTGGCGCGCACCCAGCCGAGGCCGGCGGGCGCCTGCTCGAAGCGCGAGCGCACGGTCCCGTCGAATCCGCCCACCGGTAGTCCGCTCAGCGTCGCGGTGGTGCGGTCGTCCCGGCTGGCCGCCACGAGCGTCTGCACGAGAGTCGTGGGACTGATCCGGTTGCGGCGCGAGAGGCCGCTCCCATCGTGCAGGTCGAGTCCCTCGGTGGAGATCGCGTCCTGCTCCAATGTCTGCCGCACCGCCGCGGCACCGCCCTCGAAGGATGCGTCCAGTCCCACGGCGCGGGCGATGTGCCGGAACATCACCTCGGACGTCTCGTTGTTGCTCGTGCGCAGCAGATCGGCCACGATCGTCGCGACCGGTGCACTGCGCACGGTCGCGACCTCCGTGGCTCCCTCCGCGGCCGCAGCGCGAGCCGGGTCCGCGACCTCCACGCCGCGCTCTCGCAGCAACCGGGCGAACGCGTCCGCTGCCGCCCGGGCCGGGTCGCCGCCGGCGCCGCGCCCCTGGTCGATCCACAGCGCACTGATCGGAGCCACCACCGACGGGACGTAACCGTCCTCCCATGCCGGGCTGACGGAGGGGCCGCGGAACAGTTCCGCGTCGTAGGTCAGGGCGAAGCGCCCCGTCCCCACGTCTCGCGCCACGCGGTCGGCGAGGGTTGCGAGGTCCGCGGTCACGACCGGCGGCGGATCCGCGGGGCGCCGCTCGACGAGGTAGGGGTCTCCGCCGCCGATCAAGGTGAGCGTGTCCCCGCTGCGCACGACGCGGGTCGCGAAGCGCTCATCCGGGCCGAGCACCTCGAGCGCCGCGAATGCCGTGAGCACCTTGGTGGTGGACGCCGGGATGAGTCCCTCGGTACCGCCGCCGGCCAGCGGGGCCCCGTCGCGGGCATCGACCGCGGCGAACCCCACGCGGGGGCCCAGCGCGGGATGTGCGAGGGGCCCGGCCACCGCTTGCTTGAGCGCCGTGGAACCGATGGCGCCCTCGCCCACCGCCTCGGCCTCGGCCGCGTTAGCGGCAGCCGTCCGCATCGATTCGGGGGCGGTGGCGTACTGCGGCGGGCATGCCCCGTCGCAGATGAGCCGGTTGAGGTCGCCGCGCAGGTACAGGAAGCCGATGCCGGCGATGAGCGCGATGACGAGCACGACCGACGTGAAGGTCGCCATGACCCTGCGCACTCGCCCTTTCGCCACGTGGGACAGACTATAGAGTCAGCATCCGACCATCGAACGGACGAAGGTTCGTTCCGCGATGCCACCCGACACTTCCGGAGGAACCGTGATTTTCGACGTCACCGTGGAGATCCCCAAGGGGGAGCGCAACAAGTACGAGGTCGACCACAAGACGCATCGGATCCGGCTGGACCGCACGCTCTTCACGTCGATGCAGTACCCCGCCGACTACGGCTTCATCGACGATTCGCTCGGTCTGGACGGCGACCCGCTCGACGCGCTCGTCATCCTTCCCTTCTCGACGTTCCCCGGATGCGTCATCGAGTGCCGCGCCATCGGCATGTTCAAGATGACCGACGAGGCCGGCGGTGACGACAAGGTGCTGTGCGTACCGGCGACGGACCCGCGCCAGGAGCACCTTCAGGACATCGGCGACGTCGCCGACTTCGATCTCGCCGAGATCCGTCACTTCTTCGAGTCGTACAAGGCCCTCGAGCCCGGCAAGTCCGTCGAGGAGGGCTCCAAGTGGGTCGGCCGGGTCGAGGCTGAGGCCGAGATTCAGGCGAGCTTCCAGCGCTTCAAGGACAACGGCGGCTACTGAGCCGTCACTCCCGGACGAGCGCCCGCATGACGTCGGTGAAGACGTCGACGTCGACATGCGGGTCGAGCGACCGCAGTGCTCCGAGACCCACGCCCAGGCTCAGCAGTGCGCTCGCTGCGGTCTGCACGGGCAGCGTCGTGGACAGTCCCGACTCCTCCGCGACGTGTGCGATGAGCTGACCGATCGCCTCGCGGATCTCGCGGTGGCGCTTGACCAGTTCGGCGGCGACCCACTCGTTATGCCGCGCCACGGCACCGAACTCGACCTCGAGCGCGGTCCAGCGCGGCTCTCCGAGCCCCTGATGCGCCCACGCCGCGAAGGCCTTGAGTTTGGTGTCGAGGTCGGCGTCCTGGGTGAACGCATCGAGGACGCCCTGCACCTTCTCGGCGTGGATGACGTCCAGCACCGCGAGACAGAGCTCCTCCTTGCCGCGGAAGTTGGAGTAGACAGCACCCTTCGAGAAGCCCGCCTCGAGTGCGACCTTGTCGAGGGAGGTGGCAGCGTAGCCGTCGCGGAGGAACATCTCCTTGGCGACCTCGATGAGCCGATCGCGTGTCTGCGCCTGGCGCTCTGCCCGGGTCACCTTCGTCTGAGTCACACTCGTTCTCCTCACTCCCGCCGGATACCGATGGTATCTGGCGCGGGCGACCGGCGCACCGACCGCCCGCGGCGAGGCGACCGGGTTGATGACCCGTCGCAACCATTTCGTAGTCCTTCATGACCAGAAGGCGGTAGTCGAACCGGGCCGCGCCGGTCTACCCTGGGGTGACGCGCACCAGAACAGGTGGCGACCATTCGATTTCCTCAGGGGGGCCATGTCCGTCGATATCATTCCTCCTGTCCTGTCGATGCAGCTCGGGGCCACTCGGGTGGCACAGGCCCACCAGGAGGTCGCTCGGGGCATCGCCGCCCTGCGTGCCAGCATCGTCTCCGACACCGAGTTCAGCGCGCGCGACCGCAGCCGGTGCGACAACGACACTCGCCGCATCCTCTCGGCGCTGGAGCAGCTCGAGCAGGCCCTCGACGCCGCCGCGATGACCCAGCCGCTCTTCGCCGACTCGCAGCCCCGGTCGGCTCACGGATGACCGGATCGGGGCATCAGCGGGACGAGCGCGCGGCCGTCGGACTGGAACATACGCGCGTCATCGAGCGGCGGCTGGCGGAGCTGGAAGCGGAGTTGACCCGGCTGCGCGCGCAGTGGAACGGCACCGCCACCGAGGCGTACCAGGCAGCGCAGGAGCAGTGGCGCGAGGCCGTCCGCGATCTCCACGAGTTGTTGTCGCCGCGCCGCGACGAGGAACCCGCGCCGCCGCCTCGCGAGCGCCCGGACCCGCCGAGCTCCGAGTCGCCCCGGCGCTCCTCCCCGCGCTGGGCCTGAGTGCCGCAGACGGCTACGGCACACTGAGCGCATGGCGATGACACGCGAGTTCTGGCGGGCGGTCGAGACGATCCACGACGTCGTCTACGTCGCTCCCGACGTCACGCAGCGATTCGAAGAACTCGGGCTCAAGGGCTTCTGGATGGGCTACGTCGCCTCGCGTGCGGCCGCGCTCGGCACTCCCGCCCCCGAACTCGTCGTGGCGACCTTCCACGGGTTCGCCCCGGCGCGAATTCGTCGGGCACTTCCCGATGCGTGGCAGCTGGCCGACCGGGACGCGATCATCGCGCTGCGACTGGCGATCGCCCGGGAGGAACTCGCCGCTGCATGGCCCGACACCGACGTCGCCGACACCGCCGACCGCCTCCGCCTGATGCTCGACGGCGTGGACTGGGCCGGCAAGCCGCTCGCCGCCGCCCATGCGGCACTCCCGGAGCCGGGGGATCCCGTCGGACTCCTCTGGCACGGCGCCACCGTCCTGCGTGAGTACCGCGGCGACTGCCACGTCGCGATCCTCACCGCCGCCGGGCTCGATGGAGCGGCAGCGAACGTGCTCGCCCAAGCCGCGGGCTTGGTTCCGGCGGAGCAACAGCACTCGCGGGGATGGGACGACGTAGCGTGGGAACGCGGACGCCGCAGCGTGCAGCAGCGAGGCTGGCTGGATGCCGACGGAGTGATCACCGACGCAGGCCGCGGAGCGCGCGAGCAGCTGGAGGCGGCGACCGACCGGGTGTGCGCGGCAGGGCTCGACCTGGAAGCCACCGCCCACGGGGTCGCGCTCGAGGGCGAGATCGTCTCCCTGGCCCGGCGTGTGGCCGATCGCGGCGGCTTCCCCGACGTCAACGCCACCGGGGTGCCGCGCCCGCGACGCTGACCGGGACAATGCGCTCATGAGCGTCCTGCACGCGTGGCGGCTGTCGGTCGGCACGTTCACCGCGATCCCCGTGACCCCGCCCCCGGCGGTCACCCCGCACCTGAGCGGCGTCGCCATCGCGCTCGCGCCCCTCGCCGTCATGCCACTCGCGGTCATGGTGGCGGCGATTCTCTGGGCCGGACGCGAGCTCGGACTCGCGCCGATCGCCGTCGCCGCCGTGGCCGTCGGCGCCCTCGCCCTCGGGAGCCGGGCGTTCCATCTCGACGGGCTCTCCGACACGGCCGACGGGCTCACGTCCTCCTACGACGCGACGCGTGCGCTCGAGGTGGTCAAGCTCGGGAACGCCGGCCCTGCCGGTGCCGCGGCTCTGGCGATCGTGGTGACCGCTCAAGTGGGTGCGCTCTCCGCCCTCGTCACCGCCTCCTGGGGACCACTCGCGGCCGGTGTTCTCGTCTGCGTCTCGCGGGCGACCGCCGTACTCGGCTGCATGCGCGGCGTGCGCGGCGCGCGGAAGGACGGCCTCGGCGTGACCTACACCGAGACCATCGCTCCCGCCGTCGCCATCGCGATCTGGGTCGTCATCGCCCTCGGCCTGTGCGCGGGGTACGCGGCGCTCGGCGAGCCCTGGTGGCGCGGGCTGGCCACGACCGGCGCGGCGCTTCTCGTCATCGCCTGGATCCTGCGGCGGGCCATCAGCCGTTTCGGCGGCGTGGTCGGCGACGTGTTCGGCGCGACCGTCGAGATCTCGCTCGCCGTCCTCCTGCTCTCAGCCACCTGACGGGCCCCTCCCTTCACCCTCGGCCGGTAGGAGAGGTCCGACCGCGACGGCGTCGGTGGGTTCGGCCGGTAGGAGAGGTCCGACCGCGACGGCGTCGCTGGGACCTCACCCACCGCCCGGCGGAGGGAATCACAGGGTGAGCGCGCGGCCCGCCACGATGAGGAGGACGTCGTCGCACTCCAGGGCGAGGCGCTGGTTGGTGTACCCGAGCAGTTCACGGAACAGGTGCCCGCCGAGGTCGGCGGGGTCGCCGCCCATTCCAGCCTCCAGCGAGACCAGCACGACCGTGCCCGACCGAGCGGCGAGCGCTTCGGCGGCAGCCTCGACGTGCCGGCTGAAACGCGGCTGCCAGTCCTCGCGGGCCTCGTCCCAGCCGTTCAGGTCGCCGATCAACCAGCGCACCCAGTCACTCACGCAGTCGACGACGAGCGCCCCCTCGGCGGTCGTGAGCGCCGCGGCGAGGTCGTGCTCCTCCAGGGTCACCCAGGACGGGGGCCGTCGGGCGCGATGGGCCGCGACCCGCGCGGCGTGCGCGGGGTCCACCGACGGATCTGCGGAGGGCCCCGGAACGACGTACGTGACCACGGGTTCGGCCACGACGAGTGATTCGGCATGGAAGGACTTGCCCGACCGGACACCACCCGTGACGAGGGTTTTCGCCGACATATCCACAGCCTAGGCCTCTCAACTTGGACGTCCATCCGAGTTTCCACCGATCTGACGCAACCTTGTGGTGCAGATCGCGCTTGCGTGCTGCACTTGGGCTATGCCGGGTCACCGACTCCCTCCCGACCCGGATACCCCCGGAGCCGCGGAGTGACCAGAGCAACTCCCTCTTACTCCCAACTGGTCACTTCGCGGCCTTCCTCGCCCGACACCCCCTCTTGCCGGGCGGCCGTGGCGGCATGGAGAATGTGAGGCACAGCACATTGAAACAGGGAGACCATGAGCCGCGCCAGACCTCGACCGAACGCTGGCGGCGCGTCATGACCGCATTGCGCGAGGACGACGGCTTCCCGGCGTTGGCCAGCTCCCTGGTCCCCTTGTTCCGGCCGCAGTTGCCCGAACTCGTCGCGCACATCACGCAGGACATCCAGACCAACGTTCCCGCCTACGCCGGTCCCGCGCACGGCCGGCGACACCGGCTCATCACCCTGGCGGTCAACGGTGCCGTCAGCCACTTCCTCGATCTCCTCGAAGGCGGCGGCACGAGCGGCGACCGCGTCGACGACCTCTTCCGCAAGATGGGCTACGGCGAGGCACTCGACGGGCACGACCTCAGCGCCATGCGGGCCTCGTACCGCATCGCCCGGCACCAGGGCTGGGAGTACTTGCGCTCCTTCGCCGTGGCGCAGGGGCTGAGCGCCGAGGTGCTCGGCCTCCTCGGCGACGCGCTCCTCGCCTACATCGACCACCTCACCGAGCAAGCGGCGATCGGATGGCGGACGGCGCGCGAGACGATCGAGCGCGACCGCGACCGCAACCGCCGCCGACTGGTCGTCGCCCTGCTGGACGGCCGGGAGTCCGAGGTGCCGCCGCTCGCGGCTCACGCGGGCTGGGAGATTCCCGAGCGCTTCGTCGTGCTGGCCGTGGCACCCCGGCGGCGACGCGATGCGCTCGAACTTCCCGACCTCGGGTCGGCGGCGATCGTGAACGCCGGCGCGGACACGGCCACGGTGCTCACCTCCTCCGGCGATGCCGAAGCGGTCATGAAGATGCTGCGTTCGGCGACGCCCCCGCTGCGATTCGCATTCAGTTGGTCCGTCGAGCGGCACGATCTCCCCCATGCCCACCGCTGGGTGACCCGAGCGCTCGAACTCGGTGCGGCGGGCGTGATCACCGACGGCGCGGTCATCGACTGCGGCCGTCACCGCACGCAGCTGTGGCTGCACGCCGAGCCGGCGTTACGGCGGGGCATGGTGCAGGAGTTGCTGCGACCACTGCTGGCCGAGACGCCCAACTCGCGAGAGATCCTCTCCGAGACGTTGCTCGCGTGGCTCGAAACGCGCGACAGCGCCCCGGCCATCGCAGGACGTCTCGGCGTCCATCCGCAGACCGTCCGCTATCGCTGGAAGCGCATCAACGAGATCTTCGGCGAGGCGTTGCACGACCCCGATTTCATCGTCCAGATCACGATGTTGCTCAAGGCGAGCGTCCCGCTGTGGAAAGCGGGCGACCAGAGCGACTTCGAACGCTTTCACGCCGAAGAGAACGCATGAATCCTCGCGTCATCTGGGTGGCTGCTGCCACCACCGTCCTCGCTGTCTGGTGGCTCCTCGACGGCCCGCTCTGGGCGCTCGTCGCGGCACTCGGCACGCTCGTGGTCACCGCCCCGGCCGCCTTCGACCTCGGTGCCCGTGGTGCCGAGCGCTCGTTGCTGCGTGCGGCGCGAAAACGCGGGCTAGAGCTCCCCACCGATCCGCACATCGACCACCTCGTCCTCGACAAGCAGGGCTATCTGACCACCGGGACCTTGCGGGTCGAGTCGGTCGAACCGATCCGCGCCGACTACGACCGCGATATGCGCTGGTTCGCCGGCGCGCTGGAGCACCATTCGGAGCATCCGGTGGGCAAAGCGCTGGCCCGCCTCGCCACCCGGGGGCGCGTGACGGACGTCGTTCACCATGAGGATGCCGGCATCAGCGGGGTGGTCGACAAGCATCCGGTTCGGGTCGGCCGGCCACGGTGGATCGGCCTTCCGGACTCCGAGCGGCTGGGCACCACGGTGGGGGTCGAGGTCGACGAGCGCCCGCTCGGCACCATCACTCTCGTCGACACGATCGCTCCGCACGCACCCCCGGGGGTGACCATGCTGCGGGAACTCGGCATCACCCCCGTCCTCGCCACGACCGACTCCCCACGCAACGCCGAGCATCTGGCTCACAGCGTCGGGATCGAGCGGTGGTACGGCGCGACGACGCCCGAGCAGGCCGCCGCCGCCCTGCGAGCCGACGGCCGCCGCGCCGACGTTCTCCCGGCACCGTCGGAGCCACGTGATCTTCGGCTCGTCGCCGAGGCCTACGCGCTCGCCCGCGACCTCCCCGCCCGCATCGCCCGGAGCCGACGCACGGCCCTCGTGGTCAGCGTCGCGGCCGGCCTCGTGGTCGCTTCCTCCCCTGCGCTGGCGATGTTCAGCCCGCGCTGACCCCTTCACCCTTGCCGAGGGTGGTGTGTCACCTATGACACAGTGGTGCCGTGTCCGTCACCCTCGCTCGCCAGCTCATCGATGCGCGTGCCAACCAACTCACGCCGATCGTCTTCACCGAGCGGATTCAGCAGATCGGTGCGCAGCTCGGGGCCCACGTCCGGATCCGCGACGAAGCCTGGCTCCGTGAACATCGCATGGGTGGGCTGCTCGCGATCGGCAGCGGTTCGGCACAACCGGCTCGACTCGCCGAACTGTGGTGGGGTCCCGAGGACGGTCCAGCCGAAGGCTCCGTCGCGTTGGTGGGCAAGGGCGTCACGTTCGACAGCGGCGGCCTGTCGCTCAAGGGCACCGCGGCGATGGTCGGCATGCACACCGACATGGCCGGGGCGGCCACGGTTCTGGCGGCGATGTCGGCCTTCGCCGCCTCGGACGGCCCTGGGCTCGACGTCCACGCCGTGCTGCCGATCGCCGAGAACCTCCCGGGGCCCACGGCGGTTCGGCCAGGTGACGTCGTCGAGACCTGCGCCGGCATCGGCGTGGAGGTCGTGGACACCGACTTTGAGGGGCGCATCATGATGGCCGACGCCTTGGCTCACGCCTGCCGCAGGCGCCCGCGTGCCGTCATCGACATCGCCACGTTGACCTACCAATCGATCGTCGCACTCGGCCCGGAGATCGGCGCGATCATCGGTCGTGACCCGGGCCTCCGTGCCGAGGTGGAGGGCGCCGGCCGGGACGCCAAGGAGAGCTGGTGGCCGCTGCCGTGGGCGGCGCAGTACCGCGATCAGCTCCGTTCCTCCGCCCCCGGAGCCACCCTGCGCAACCACCCCGGTACGGACACCGGGCGGGCCCTGACCGCTGCGCTCTTCCTCGGCGAGTTCGTCCCCACCGACGTGCCCTGGGTGCACCTCGACATCGCCGGACCGGCGGTCCGGGGCAGCGGCGCCGATGCGCACGCCACCGGGTTCGGCGTGCTCACGATGGCCGAGCTGCTCAGGAGATTCGCGAGGCGCTGAGCGTCAGGAGGGCGTCCAGGCGTCGACCTCCCGCACGACGGCGGCGACCGCGTCGGCGATGTCCTGCGGCGTGCCGCCGGACCGGCCGGCGACCAGCCCCGCGACGAACGCGCTCAACGGCGCAGCCGGACGCACAACGCCGTGCGCCACGTCGGCGGCCATGTCGAGCACCTCCTCCACCGGAACCAGCCGCGGATCGAGCCCGAAACGGGTCGCCAGGTGCTCGGTCCACTCGGTCAGGACGTCGTCGGTCGCCATGGTTCCTCCAGGTCCTCAGGGGTGTCGATGTCGTGTACCAGCTCATCAGCAACGGCGAGCTCGGTGATGTTCAGGGGGACGAGCGCCCGGTGGAGCGCCGCGTCGCGGACTTCGGGGAGCGCAGCGAGCGCCGCGCGTAACGAAGTGGTCCGGTAGCGAGCAGCGAGCCACTGTCGGGCCCCGGAACCGTCGACGAGACACGTGCCGTCTCCCGTCGTGGGCACCTCCGCCAACTGCCGCACGACCGCGTCGCCGTGCACCAGGTCGACGGCGAGCACCAGCACGTCGGCGGCGGAGACGAGCGGCAGCGCGGCGGCGAGGGCCGCAACGGGACCACCGAACGGCGGGTCTTCACGGACGAGGGTCACGCCGTCCCGGTCGAGTTCTGACGGCCCGACCACCACGATTCGTCCGCAGCCGGCGACCCGGGCGCCGTCGACGATGCGATCGAGCAGTGTGCGGCCCCCGATCTCCAGCAAGGGCTTGGAACGGCCGCCGAGCCGGCGAGCCCGGCCGCCGGCCAGCACGACGGCGTCGAGGGTCGTCATCGGACCACCAGGACGTCCACCCGATCGCCGCGCCGCACGGCGGACGTCCCGAGCGGGACGACCGCCCACCCTTCGACCGCCGCGAGGGACCCGGCCCGGTGAGACCCAGGGGCGAGCGGGTGGGCCCACGCCCCGTTCTCGGACAGCTCGAGCCTGACCGCGGTGTACTGCTCGCGGTCGCCTTTGGAGGTCCAGCCCTGCGAGGCCAGCGCGCTCATCACCGGCCGGGTGGTCTCCCGGCGACCGGCGAGCGTCAGCACGGCAGGACGCACGAACACCTCCACGCTGACCGCCGCTGCCACGGGGTTTCCCGGGACGGCCACGACGGGGAGATCGCCGAGCAGACCCACCCCTTGCGGCCTGCCCGGTGACATCGCCACGCCGACGAACTCGAGACGGTCGGCCAACGACAGGCGCACCACGTCGTAGTCCCCGGCGCTGACCCCGCCCGAGAGCACGACGAGGTCGGCCTCCGCCTCCTCGGCGGCACGAACAGCGGTCTCGACGGCCCACGGGTCGTCCGGCACGCTCGTCCGCGACACGACGTCGGCTCCCGCCTCCTCCACCAGGCCGGCGATCATCAACGAGTTCGATTCGGGGATCTGCCCCGCGCCCAACGGGGCGCCCGGCGGACACAGCTCGCTGCCGGTCGAAATGACCGCGACCCGAGGTCGCTCGACCACGAGAACGTCGGCCACCCCGGTCGCGGCGAGCGCCGCCAGCGTCAAGGCATCCACGACGACACCGGACTCGGCCACGAGATCGCCCACCTCGACGTCCTCGGCGGCCCGGCGGATGTGCCGTCCGAGGTCGGGGACGTCGTCGATCCGTACCTGGTCGCGGCCGTCGTCGGTGAGTTCGAACGGCACGACGGTGTCGGCGCCCTCGGGCAGGAACGCGCCCGTCATGATGCGGGCAGCCTGCCCCGCAGCGACCTCGAATGCGGGCGCGACACCCGCTCGCACCTCACCCACGACGGTCAGAACGCCACCCACGCGCAGATCGGCGTGGCGCACGGCGTATCCGTCCATGGCCGCGTTGTCGAAGCGCGGGACGGCCTCCTGAGCGGTCGCCGGTGCGGCGAGCACCAGCCCGTGAGCCTGCTCCAGCGGCACGCGCCGGGTTCGGTGCCGCGTCGGCAACACCGCGAGGACGCGCTCCCGATGCTCGGCGACGGTGCGCAGGGTCACCGCCCGGCGAGCGTCGTCAGGAGCACCACGGAGTCCTCGTGGGCCTGGAGGTCGTGTCGGTCGTCGGGCAGCACCAGCAGTTCCTGCGCGCCGCCCTCCCACCGCTCGTTCCGGGTGGAGACGCTCACCCGGCCGCGAAGCACGAGCAGCGTCGCCTCGGCCGGAGCCAGGTGCTCGTTCATCCCCGCTCCCTCGCGCAGCGCGATGAGCGTCTGACGCATCAGATACTGGCGGCCCGGGTGCAACGCCTGAGCGCTACGGCCGCTGTCCGCAGCGCGGGCCTGCGCGAGATGCTCGTCGGCGAGTTCTTCGACGGAGATCGAGTCCATGACCCGACGCTATCGGGGATCGGGCCGCTCGTCAGAGGACGCCTTCTTCGCCGCGCTCTTCGCGGCCTTCTTGGTCGCGCTGCGCTTGGCCGCCTTCTTCGCACCGCGCGACGCGTCGGCATCGAGGACCTTCGGCTCGTGCGCGATGACGTACGGCGTCTCACCCACGATCGCACTGTGGCTGCGCCACAGCAGGAACTTGATGCTGAGGTTGGTCATCGTCGCGAAGCGGTTGCGGTTGTCCAGCAGCGACGCGATGTGGACCGCGACCCAGATCGCCCAGGCGAGGAAGCCCTTGAGTTTGGGCAGTCCCTTGACCTCGGCGATGGCCGAGGCCCGGCCGATCGTGGCCATCGTGCCCTTGTCGCGGTACTTGAACGGCTTGGGATCGGGCTTGCCATCGACTTCGTTCTTGATGACGCCCGCGACGTACTTGCCGCCCTGCAGCGCCGGCTGGGCGAGCTGAGGCAACGGCGTATCGGGGTTCACCGAGATGTCGCCGATGGCGAACACGTTGCGGAACCCCCGGACGCGCTGATGATCGTCGACCTCGACGCGGCCGCCGCGGCCCTGCGGCAGGCCCCATTCGCCGACCATCGAGTGCGCGGTCACGCCGGACGCCCACACGACGATGCCGGCCGCCAGAAACTCCTCGGTGCCGTTGCTCTCGACCAGCACGCCGTCAGGCCGGACCTCCTTGACCGCCGTCCCGAGACGCAGGTCGATCTCGCGCTTCTCGAGTGCCTTGCGGGCGTACTCGCGCAGGCGCGGGTCGAACGGGCCGAGCACGTGCGGGGCCATCTCGACGAGCGTGATGTGCACGCGGTCGCGGTCGAGTTCGGGGTACGTCGTGGGCAGATCGAGGTTGCGCATCTCGGCGAGCGCCCCGGCCATCTCCACCCCGGTGGCGCCGCCGCCGACCACGACGACGCGCAGGTCGCGGTTCTGGCCGTTGATGGCGGCGTCCTCGAGATTGGCGAAGATGCGGTCACGCAGCGCGAGCGCCTGCGAGCGCCGGTACAGCGGCATGGAGTACTCGGCGGCGCCCTCGATCCCGAAGAAGTTGGCCGTGACACCCACGCCGACGACGAGGTAGTCGTAGCGGACGGTGATGTTGCCGTCCAGCAGTACCGACTGCTCGTCGTGGTCCATGGCGACGACGGTGCCCTTCACGAACCGCACGTTGTCCTGCTTGGCACGCACGGCCCGCAGGAACCAGGTGATGTCGCCGGGATTCAGGCTCGCCGTGGCGACCTGGTAGAGCAGCGGCTGGAACGTGTTGTACGTGTGCCGATCGATGAGGGTGATGTCGACGTCGGCGTTCTTGAGCTTGCGAACGGCCGCCAGTCCGCCGAATCCTCCTCCGACGACGACGACGTGAGGACGCTTCGTAGATACCGGACCCGTCATGCCTCCAACCCTAGTCCGCCCTCCTCGGATCTTCAGGGCGGGCGGCGGGCTGTGACCTGGGTTACGAGCTGCTGAACCACGCCTTGGCGTCGGGCTTGCTCACCTGCACGAGCACGACCACCGCAGCGGCAGTCCACAGCAGGCCGAGCGGGAAGAACAGCACCGAGACGACGAGCGTCACCACGGACATCGCGAAGAGCGCCTTGCGCGCCGCCGGAGACCGGCGCGTCGCGGCCCACAGCGTGACGGCCAGGGCCACGAGGGCGAGCACGACCCACGCCGCGGCGGACCAGGTGATGATGGCGATCGCGTCGTCGGCGCTGATCCCGCTCGAACGGAGGACGTCCTGCATCAGTCCCTGCTCGTTGAGCGTACGTTCGTACTCCGCTCGGCCGAGGGTGACGACGAGCAGCGCCAGGACACCGAAGCCGGCGACCAGCGCCGCGCCGATCCCGGTGAGCACCAAGGACAACGTCACCGAGGTGGGCCGCCTGGGCGGCAGATAGGGCGGTAGCTGACGCGGCGGCTGCGGCGCCGGCGCACCGGATGTCGGAGCTGCCGGGGGCGTCGACTGGGCCGGCCGCGAGGGCTGTTGCCGGACCGCGGGCGCGGCCCCCAGCTCGAGCGGTTGTTCCTCACCGGAGAAGAATCGCCGAGCCTCGGCATTCCACAGCAGCGCGATGCACGCGACGGCGACCATCGCGGGCAGCAGACCCACGAGCCCCAGACCCAGGAACGTCAGCGCCGCGATGCTGCACAGCACGGTGAGGCCGATCTGCGATCCGCGGTCGCCGCGGAACGCGAACACGGCGAACACCATGCCCGCGATCGAGGCGACGACACCGGCCAGCATCACCCACCGCAGGCCCTCGAGCACGGTCTGGACGTCGAGATCGAACCCGGCCAGGGGCGGCTCCTCGATGACCGCGGCGATCTGATCTTGCAGGGCGATCGATCCCCAGTCCCACAGCGCGCTGAGCAGCGATGTGAACAGGAACGCCGCGCCGAGCCCCGCATACAGACACGCGAGCGTGACGGACCGAGGACGTGGCGCAGCCATGCCCCTATCGAAGCAGACGCACCAAGAAACCCCGTAGGTGGCCGCTCCGCCATAGGTGGTCGAGTAGGAGGTCGCTCAGCGACCGACCCGTGGTCTCGATACGCGGCTCGTCCCTCGCCGCTACTCGACCACCAACATCCCGGTGGTCGAGTCCGCTCCCCATAGGTGGTCGAGTAGGGCGGAGCTTGCGGAGCCCGTATCGAGACCACGTCACGTCACACGCGGTCTCGAGACGCCGCTCGTCCCTCGCCGCTACTCGACCAGCTACAAGGACACTCCCTCGCCCTCAGTACTCGACCACCAATGGGCAGCCCACAGACTTCCTCGGTGGTCGAGTAGGAGGTCGCTCAGCGACCGACGTATCGAGACCACGCTTGCGTCACGTGGTCTCGATACGCCGCTCGTCCCTCGCGGCTACTCGACCACCTACTCGCTACCGCGGGTCACGGTGAGCTCGTCGGCGTCGACTGCGCGGTCGACCAGGACGGTGTCGCCGTCGCGCACCTCGCCGGCCAGCAGCTCGCGCGCGAGCCGGTCGCCGATCGCCTGCTGCACCAGCCGTCGCAACGGCCGTGCCCCGTAGGCCGGGTCCCACCCGGTCAGCGCCAGCCACTCCTTCGCCGCGTCGGTCACGTCGAGAGTGATCCGACGCGACTCGAGCCGACGCGCCAGCGAGTCCAGCTGCAGGTCCACGATCCGGGTGAGCTCCTCGGTGCCGAGCGCTTCGAACATCACGACCTCGTCGAGTCGGTTGAGGAACTCCGGCTTGAACGACGCCCGGACGATGTCCATCACCGCGTTCTTCTTGGCCGCGTCGTCCAGCGCGGGGTCGACGAGGAACTGCGACCCGAGATTCGAGGTCAAGATGAGGATCACGTTGCGGAAGTCGACCGTGCGGCCCTGACCGTCGGTGAGCCGTCCGTCGTCGAGCACCTGCAACAGGATGTCGAAGACCTCCGGATGCGCCTTCTCGACCTCGTCCAGCAATACGACCGAGTAGGGCCGCCGCCGCACCGCCTCGGTGAGCTGACCGCCCTCGTCGTACCCGACATAGCCGGGAGGGGCGCCGACGAGCCGCGAGACGCTGTGTTTCTCGCCGTACTCGCTCATGTCGATGCGCACGATCGCGCGTTCGTCGTCGAACAGGAAGTCCGCGAGGCTCTTGGCCAGCTCGGTCTTGCCGACGCCGGTCGGACCGAGGAAGAGGAAGGAGCCGGTCGGGCGATCGGGGTCGGAGATGCCCGCGCGGGCACGCCGCACCGCATCGGACACCGCGCGCACGGCGTCGCGCTGCCCGATCAGCCGCTTGCCGAGCTCGGACTCCATGTGCAGGAGCTTCTCGGTCTCCCCCTCCAGGAGACGGCCCGTGGGGATGCCGGTCCACGATGCGACGACTTCGGCGATGTCGTCCGGGCCGACCTCCTCGTGGACCATCCGGTCGGGCGTGGCGGTCTCCTCCGCCCGCTGGGCCTCGGCGAGCTGCGCCTCCATCTTCGGGAGCTCGCCGTAGGTCAGGCGGGCCGCGGTCTCGAAGTCACCCTCGCGCTGCGCCTTCTCCGCGGCGGTGCGGAGCTCGTCGATCCGCTCCTTGATCTCGCCGACGGCGTTGAGACTCTGCTTCTCGACCTGCCATCGCTGCTCGAGCGCTCGCAGCGCCTCGGCCTTGTCGGCCTTCTCGGCCCGCAGCTTCTCCAGTCGTTCGACGCTGGCCTCGTCGGTCTCGTGCTCGAGGTGGAGCTCCTCCATCGTCAGCCGGTCGACGGCGCGGCGCAGCTCGTCGATCTCCACCGGGCTGGAGTCGATCTCCATGCGCAGACGGCTCGACGCCTCGTCGATGAGGTCGATGGCCTTGTCCGGCAGCTGGCGACCGGGGATGTACCGGTGCGACAAGGTGGCGGCGGCGACCAGGGCGGCGTCCGCGATCTCGACCTTGTGGTGCGCCTCGTACTTCTCCTTGAGGCCGCGCAGGATCGCGATGGTGTCCTCGACGCTCGGCTCCCCGACGTAGACCTGCTGGAATCGGCGCTCCAGGGCCGGGTCCTTCTCAATCGACTCGCGGTACTCGTCGAGCGTCGTCGCGCCGATCATGCGCAGTTCACCGCGGGCGAGCATCGGCTTGAGCATGTTGCCCGCATCCATTGCGCCCTCGCCGGACGCACCGGCGCCCACGACCGTGTGCAGTTCGTCGATGAACGTGACGATCTGACCGTCGGACTGCTTGATCTCGCTCAGAACGGCCTTGAGCCGCTCTTCGAACTCGCCGCGGTACTTCGCCCCCGCGACCATCGCGCCGAGGTCGAGGCTGACCAGTCGGCGGTCCCGCAACGATTCAGGCACGTCGCCGTCGATGATGCGCTGCGCCAGCCCCTCGACGACGGCCGTCTTGCCGACGCCGGGCTCGCCGATGAGGACGGGGTTGTTCTTGGTCCGGCGGCTGAGCACCTGGACGACGCGGCGGATCTCGGAGTCGCGGCCGATGACGGGATCGAGCTTGCCCTCACGGGCGAGCGCGGTGAGGTCGATGCCGTACTTCTCCAGCGCCTGATAGTTGTCCTCGGCGTCGGCGCTGGTGACCGTGGCACCACCGCGGACCGCGCTGAAGGCACCCTTGAGCGCCTCCGGAGTCGCGCCGTGGCGCGCGAGCACGGCTTGCGCGGGCGACTGCACGGTGGCGATCCCGACGACGAGGTGTTCGGTGGAGACGAACTCGTCACCGAGCGTCGCGGCGTGATCGATGGCCCGCTGCAACGCCTCGTGGGTGGCGCGGGCGAGCTGCGGGTTCTGCACGCTCGGGCCCGTCGCGGAGGGCAGCAGCTCGAGGCTCTGCTTGAGCTCGGCCAGGACGACCTGCGGGTCGGCTCCCGCCGCGGACAACAACGGCGCGGCCGTTCCGCTCTGCTGGTCGAGGAGGGCGACGAGGAGATGGGCGGGCTCGATGGCGGGGTTTCCGGCCGCGGCCGCCGACGACATCGCCGCAGCCAGGGCTTGCTGGCTGCGGGTCGTGAGCTTCGAAAGGTCCATGTACTGACTCCCCTGGTGATGAAGGTCTGCACCCGATACAACGATGACGAAGTTGAGTCCATTCCGCTCAACTTTGACATTCTTGCACTTTGTGCCACAAACTCGTTTTGTAGAACAAAGTTGTTTGCTGATCGAGGAGACGTGATGGGTGACGACGAGCGCACTCCGACCCCGGAGGAGAGCTGGGCGATCATCGACGCACAGCGTCGCGAGGTGCGCGAGCGCCTCACGGTCGACGACCGGATTCTGTACGGCGCGTGGGGCATCGCCTGGGGCATCGGATACGTCGCGATGTTCCTCGATGCCGATCGCGAGGGGATGCCCGGCAACGTCGGCTCCGCCGTGTTCGGCGGGCTGATCGTGGCCGCCATCGTCGTGACGATCGTCCACTCCGAGGGCCGGGCCAAAGGTCTCGGCGGAGCGGCCGGCAGGATGAACGCGCGACTCGGTGCCGCCTGGCCGGTCGCTTTCATCTCGACGTTCTTCATCTTCGGCGCGATGTTCAGCGAGGGCCTGGAGGGCCCCGGCGTCGGGATCATCGCGAACGCCCTCCCCTGTCTCGTCGTGGCGTGCCTCTTCATGGGCAGCGGTGCGGCTTGGGGCGATCGGCGGCAGTTCTGGCTCGGCATCTGGATCGCCGTCACGGTGTCGATCGCCTCGGTCGTCGGGCCGCCGTATCTCTACCTCGTGATGGCGGTCCTGGGCGGTGGCGGTTTCCTGGCCGGGGCGCTCCTGGATCACCTGGACCGGCGGCGCCGATGAACGACGGCGAACTCGACCCCGTGATCCACGCCCAGGCTCGGCTCCGCGTCGTGGCGACGCTGTCGGCGATGCCGAACCGCGCGAGCATCACGTTTCCCCGGCTGCAGAAGCTGCTCGACATGACCGCGGGCAACCTCTCGACCCATCTACGCAAGCTCGAGGATGCCGGCTACGTGACGCAGACCAAGACGATCGAGGGCCGCAGCCCCGTCACCTATGTGGCCCTCACCCCTGCCGGACTCGCCGCGTTCGAGCGGTACACCGCCCAGATCCGGTCCCTCATCGACCCGTCAGGAGAACCCGCATGACCAGTCCACCCGTGGTCGAGGTCGACCACGCCACCAAGACCTTCGGCGACAACCTCGCCCTCGAGGATGTGAGTCTCACCGTCGTCCGCGGCGAACTGGTCGGGCTCCTCGGCCCGAACGGCGCGGGCAAGTCGACCCTGATCTCGCTGCTCACCGGACTGCGCCGTCCGACGAGCGGGGCGGTGCGGGTGCTCGGCGGCGATCCGCGCGATCCGGCGACGAGGGTCGCCCTCGGCACCACACCGCAGCAGACCGGGCTGCCCGAGACGCTCAAGGTCAGGGAAGTCGTGCAGTTCGTCTCGAAGCACTACCCCGACCCGGCGGACGCCGACGAGTTGCTCGCGCGCTTCGGCCTCACCGACCTCGTCGGCCGGCAATGCGGCGCGCTGTCCGGCGGGCAGCAGCGCCGGCTCGCGGTCGCGCTCGCCATGCTGGGCCGGCCGGCCCTCGTTCTGCTCGATGAGCCGACGACCGGGCTCGATCTGGACGCCCGGCACACGTTGTGGAACGCCATCGAGGCCTATCAGGCCGACGGCGGCACCGTCCTCGTGACGAGCCACTATCTGGAGGAGATCCAGCGTCTCGCCGAACGCGTCGTGGTCATCGACCACGGGCGGGTGCTCGTCGACGACACCACCCGCGCGGTCATCGACCGCGTGGACGTCGACCGCGTGAGCCTCGTGAGCACGGACGAACGCCTCGGCGCACTGCCGGAGGTCATGAGCCTCGAGCGCGACGGCGAGGAGGCGACCCTCCTCACGCCCGACGCCGACGCGCTCGTGCGACGGCTCGTGACCGAGGGCGTCGATTTCCGTCGGCTCCGCATCGCCGGCGCCTCACTCGAGGACGCCTTCGCCCAGCTGACGGCCATGACGGTTCCAGGAGGACATCGATGAGCACCGCTTCCCTGTCCCGCCTCACCCTCGCGCACGCGAAGACCAACGTGCTGGAGTTCGTCCGCGAACCCATCGCGATCGTCGGCACCACCGTTTTCCCGTCGCTCGCGCTGCTGTTCTTCGTCGTGCCGCAGAGCTCCATCGCCGACGACCCGGTGGCGGCGACCGGCGCCGCAGCCCAGCTCGGTGCCCTGGCCGTGATGTCGGTGTGCCTCTTCGCGTTCGGCGCCGGAATCGCCGAGGATCGGGCACGGCCGTTCGACGCGTACCTGCGCACGCTGCCTGCCGGTCCGCTGCCGCAGGTGCTCGGACGCATCGGCAACGGCGTCATCCTGAGCGTCCTCGGGCTCATCCCGATCACGATCATCGCCGGGCTGCTGACCGAGGCGCGCCTCGCACCGGAGCGCCTGCTGCTCACCCTCGCCATGTTGATCGTCGGCGCCGTGCCGCTGCTGCTGATCGGTTTCGCCGTCGGCTATTCGCTACGACAGAAGTCGGCGATCGCGGTCGCCCAGCTGCTGTTCTTCTTGCTCGCGTTCGGCGGCGGCATGTTCATCCCCCCGGAGACGTTCCCGACCTGGCTCGACGCGATCTCACAGGCCCTTCCGAGCCGCGCCGCACGCGACGTCGTGGTCTGGGCGGTCGGCAGCGGTGACCTGGGACTCTCGACGGTCGCCTCCCTCGCCGGGTGGACCGCCGCCGGCACCCTGATCACACTCTGGGCCTTCCGCCGTGACGAGGGCCGCCGCTTCCGCTAGCGGTCGGTCCGGTCCCACCACACGACGAAGGCGGTAGGTGTGGTCCCACAGCGCGCTCGCTCGTGGGACCTCACCTACCGCCCTGGTGTGGGGTTACGCCTCCGGCGGGGGTGGGGGCGTCGGAGCCCCCTTCGGCGGAGTGATCTTCGGGTAGACGGCCATGGTGACCGCACCGGCACTGGGAGCGACGGCAGCGGTCCCCCCGCCGGGAAGCTCGCGTCCCGGAGCCGGGTCCCACCGGGCGTCGACGACTCGCTTCTGCATGAGCGTCGCGCCGGCCAGGATCAGCAGGCCGAGGAGCGCGATGACGATCAGGCCGCCGACGGAGCCGATCTTGGCGCCGTAACCGATGAGGATGCCGAACCAGCCGAAGTCGGTGTCGCCGAAGGTCGTGTTGGCGCTACCGAAGTCACCGAGCACCTCCAGCAGCAGGGCGGGCAAGAAGGTGATCAGCAGGCCGTTGACGAAACCGCCCGCGGCCGCACCACGGCGGCCGCCGGTGGCGTTGCCGTAGACGCCCGCGGCACCGCCGGTGAAGAAGTGCGGCACCAGCCCGGGCAGGATCAGCGCGAGCCCCAGCGCGGGGTTCAGCCACAGCGACAGCACTGCGAGGCCGATCAGACCGCCCGTGAAGCTCGACACGAAGCCGACGAGCACGGCGTTCTGTGCGTAGGGGAAGACGATCGGCGCGTCGAGCGCGGGGATCGCGCCCGGCACCACCTTGGCCGCGATGCCCTGGAACGCGGGCACGAGCTCACCGAGGATCGTGCGGACGCCGAAGAGGATGACCGCGACGGCGACACCGAACTGCAGACCCTGGGTGACCGACAGCATGAGGTAGTTGCCGACGTTCGCTGCGCCGCCGAAGGCATCGAAGGCCTCCTCCTGGCCGACCCGGCCGAGGGCGATGAGCGCGACGACGACGTACATCAGCACCATCGACAGCGCCGTGGCCACCATCGAGTCGCGCAGAAACCGCAGCGACTCGGGGAGCTTCATGTCCTCGGTCGAGCGGCTGTTCTTGCCGACCACGCGGCCGACGGCACCGGCCGCGACGTAGCCGGCCGTGCCGAAGTGGCCGATGGCGACGCTGTCGTCACCGGTGATCCGGCGCGTCCACGGGTGCGCGAGCGCGGGCAGCGACACCATGAGGATGCCCAGCAGCGCACCGCCGAGGATGACGGTGATCGTGCCGTTGTAGCCGGCCGACGCGAGCACGATGGTCAGCAGCGTCGCCATGAAGAGGATGTGGTGACCGGTGAGGAACACGTAGCTCAGCGGAGTGAACCGGGCGAGCACCAGGCTCACGGCGAAGCCGAGGATCATCAGCCACGCGACCTGCGCGCCGTACTCGGCCTGGGCGATACCGACGATCGCCTCGTTGGTGGGGATGACGCCCTGGGCGCCGGTCGCGGCCTGGATGAGGACGCCCAGCGGATCGAGCGAGGCGACGACGAGCGTCGCGCCCGCTCCGATGAGCAGGAAGCCCAAGGTGGCCTTCATCGCGCCGCCGACGACCTGTCCGGTCGTCTTGCGCAGCGCGATCAGGCCGACCGCGGTGATGATGCCGATGAGAAACGCCGGGACGCTGAGGATCTCGTTGACGAGGAACTCGGCGATGGCGACCAACCAGTCCATGGGGACCTTTCTAGACGTCGTAGAGCTCGCGCATGGCGGCGTCGAGCTCAGTGGTGCTGGTGAAGTTCTCGATGACCTTGACCGGGACGCCCACGTCGCCGAGCGTGCGGGCGATCTCGCCGGAGGTCAGGATGAGGTCGGCGTCCTTGGCCTTGCCGCGCGCCGAGATCGTGTCGGTGGCCTCGACGCTGACGAACGGCGACCACTTCCACCGGTCGAGGACCTGCTCGAGGGTGTTCTTCAGGAACAGGCTCGTGCCGAGGCCGTTGCCGCAGACGGTGAGGATGAGGTTGCGCGAGGCCGCCCCGGACGAGTCGGCGGCGTTCTGCGCGGGCGCCTCGTCTCCGGCGAGGATCGCGAGGATCTCCGCGGGCGAACCGGCGGCGTCGAGCGCGGCCTTGGTGTCCGGATCACCGATGACCTTGGCGAGCTCGGCCATGGCCGTGGTGTGCGCTCCGTCGTCCTTGGCGGCGAGTGCGACGACGAGCGTCACCGGATCGTTGGTCGGATGCCCGAAGGACACCGGCTCGGCGAGCCGGACCCAGGAGAGGCCCGTGCGCTGCACGTCCTCCGTCGGGCGAGCGTGCGCGAAGGCGAAGCCCGGCGCGATGACGATGTAGGGACCGTTCTGCGTGACGTTGTCGATCATCGCCTGCGTGTAGCCACTGTCGGCGACCCCGGACTGCTCCAGCAGGGACCCGGCGATCGTGATCGCGGACTGCCAGTCGGGGGCCTCGACATCGAGGGAGATCGCGTCCTCACGCAGCAGAGGTGCGAGAGCGGACATACCTCGAGATTACCTCCCGGCCTCTTCCGCTCAGCACCCGACGGCATTGACGCACGACTCAGCCGCGCCCCGGACGTTCCCTGCCCCGTCACCGCCGTTCCCGGTAGCAGGGCGGGCGTCCTGCTCAGCTCCCGCTACGTGCAATCGTCGTCGGCAGCGTAGCTCGCTTCAGTACAGCCACCTCCGGGCATTGGTTGGCTTCCGGCTTGCGCCCTTCGTAAACGGTCACCACGTGAACGCCCTCGTCAACGTGCACCTCAACCTCTGCAAGGCCGTAACACGTCGGGCTCCCGCCGTAGTAGTACACGGCTCCCGCAGCGTCATCAGGCGCCACTTCGAGACGGACCCACGGCAGAGACTTGGTATCGACCAGACCTTCCTCCGGTCGTACCTCCATCGCCTTGGACCCGTTCGGGGGCGTGGGACTCCGTGAAGCGCACTCATCCCCGCGAGGACATCCTGGTAACGGCGCCTCCACGCCGCCACGCCCATCTCCTCCATCAGGGGACGCACCAGAGCCAGGTCCCTGAGCACAGCTCGCGAGGCTCGAAACAACAGCGAGGACGCTCACGGCGGCTAGAAGGTTAAATTTCACTGTCGCCATGCACTAAAATTGTCAAAAGAACCATCGACTGTGCTGATCGCCGTACCAGTATTGCTTTGAGCTAAACCATAAGCGTGGATCCCAACGGCACAGGAGCCGTTACAGTCCCTTGGTGAGTAGTAGACAGGACCGCCGCTCTGTCCACCGAAGGTGTCTATCGCGTACTCATAGCGTGTTCCCAAAGCAAATTTTGAGACATCTCCGTAATCCTGCCAAAGCGTGGCGTACGGAGTCTTGTCACCTGGATACCCCGCAAGCACAGCATTACTGGCCGTTCGCGTGGTATACCCGAGCGTTCCAGTAACGTTGCCGACCTCGCAATCCAACTTAATCGCGCCGTAATCATACGCGACGTAGCTACCGTTACCCCATCCGCCGCTTATGTAAAGCTCCACACCCAGGCAGGAGCCATAGGGCAAGTAGTCGCCGTCTCGGCCGGGGTAAGCGATTACTTGCTCAGCAAACTCCCCGACGGTACCGAGCTCAAGCCCCTGAGTGTCTGTCGCCCCTTCGTGGATACAATGACCTGCGGTTCCGACAGTGTCGGCGCTGATCATGAACCCTGAGCAGATGAATCCCTCACCATCAAAAACTACTTCAAGCTGCACCATCGCGCTGTACGGATAGACGGTGGTGTTCGCGACGCGGGTTCGGTCATCTGAACCGATCACTCCGTTAATTCCGATGCCAGATCCCTGAGACGAACGCACAGGGGGAAGGTCACCTTGAGTACGCGGTTTCGGATCGTTGTGGGGCGAGAAGAGGGGACGCCCATCGCCCTCGTCAGCATCCACGGTGCGCACCGCTTCGAGCGTCGGCGCTCCAGTTGCGACATTGTAGCTTTCACCGCTGCTGGTGAGCGTGACGACAAGGTCGTCGCGAGTTGGCTTCCTATCAGGGTAAGCACTCGACGCGGTGGCGGAAAGCGAAATCATGCAGAGCGACCCCAACAGGCAAGCTGCAAACCTCGCATGGTGCTTATGCACAGGGAACTTCATGAGAAAACCCGACAGTTTTAGTACGTGCGGTTGCAAGAACAGTCTTGAACAGAACCGGACTACTGTCAATCGCTTCACTGGTGCTGACTACCCCCGAGGGCTTGGCACGAGCCTCTATACGCCCCTCGTCCCTCGATCTGTCTATGTACGGGAGAGAACCCGCAGGCTCCCAGTGACCGCGACCTCGCGGAAGCCGTCCTCGAGAGCGCGCAGGTAGACCCGGTACGGCGCCTGCCCGCCGTCGGCGGGGTCAGGGAAGACGTCGTGGATCACCAGGGCGCCCCCAGGCCGGACCCATGGCGCCCATCCGGCGTAGTCGGCCTGCGCGGCGTCGTCGGTGTGACCGCCGTCGATGAACACGAGGTCGACCGGGGTGCGCCAGAAGGCGCTCACCGTGGTGGACCGGCCGACGATCGGTACGACGACGTCCTCGAGCCCGGCGGCGAACAGCGCCCGACGCAGCGACGGCAGCGTCTCGAATGCGCCCGTCTGCGGGTCGACGAGTTCGGGATCGTGGTACTCCCACCCGACCTGGTGCTCCTCGGAGCCGCGGTGGTGATCGATGGTCACGAGCGTCGCGCCCGTCGTGCGCGCCACGTGCCCCAGATGGATCGCCGACTTGCCGCAGTAGCTCCCGATCTCGACGAGCACCCCGCCCGCGGTGGCGAAACGTGCGGCGGCGGCCCGGAGCGCGGCGGCCTCGTCCTCGGGAAGGAATCCCTTGACAAAGTCGGCGAGACGAGCGAGATCCGGGGGCAGGTCGGTCATCGGGCGGGCTCCTGGCACGGGCACGACGCGAGCCAGTCGGTGCGCACGTGGCGGTCGGGGTGGAAGAAGTCGTGGGCGGGCGTGCTCGCCGAGAGCGCGTCGGCGGCCAGGATGACCGTCGCCCCCGTCCAGGTGGTGCGTTCGACGGGCCAGCGGACGCCGTCGCTGTAGACGAGTCCGGTCCAGTACGAGCCGTCGTGGTCACGAAGGTGCTGCATCTCGCTGAACACGCGCAGGGCGGCATCGCGGCGGCCCATCGCCTCGAGGGTGAGAGCGAGCTCGCAAGACTCGCCGCCGGTCACCCAAGGGTTCTCGGTCACGCACCGGGCGCCGAGACCCGGAACGACGAACTCGTCCCAGCGGCCGTCGATGCGTTCGGCGGCCGGCGCGCCGGCGAGGGAACCGCCGAGCACCGGGTAGTACCAGTCCATCGAATGCCGGGGCTTGTCGGTGAACCACTCCGGGTGCTCGGCCAGCGCGTGATCGATGCGGGCGACGGCCAGTTCCCAATCAGGCCGCTGATGGCCCCAGACGCGAGCGAGATCGAGGGCGCAGCGCAGACTGAACGCGATACTCGCGTTGCCCGTCACCAGCGCCTCGTCGGCCAGTTCGCCCTCACTGCCGCGGGCCCACGCCACGACGCCCGTCGGCAATCGCATCGACAGCACGCACTCGAGGGCGCGGTCGATGACGGGCCAGAACCGCTCGAGATCGCCCGTGGGATCGATCGCCCACAGGTGCCGGACCCCGGCGGCGACGTAGGCGCAGAAGTTGGCATCCGTGCCCGCGTCCTCGACGGTGTCGCCGACGTACTTGATGGCCCAGGAGCCGTCCGCGCGCTGGGTGCGTGCCAGCCAGTCGATCGCGGCGACGGCCTCGTCGCGACGACCCGCGGCCGACAGTCCCATCGCCGCTTGCACGTGGTCCCACGGATCGGTGTGCCCGCCGGGATACCAGGCGATCGCGCCCGAGTCGTGCTGCGCGGCGATGATGGAATCGGCGGTCTGCGCGATCTGTGCGGCCGAGAGCACCCCCTGGACCTCGGGAACCGGCATCAGAGCGGCTTGGTGAAGTAGAGGGCGACACTCTTGCCGATCAGCGGATCGAGTGCCTTCTCGGCCAGCCGGGTCACGCTCGGCGCTTTCATCATGTCCCACACGAGCAGTTGGTGGTAGCCGCGCACGAGCGGGTGCTGCTCGCGTTCGACGCCCACGGCGCACTTGAGCCACCAGAACGGCGAGTGCAGGGCGTGCGCGTGGTGCTGGTGGGTGAACACCAGGCCGGTCGCCTCGAGCTTGCGGCGCAGCTCGTCGGCCTTGTAGATGCGGATGTGCCCGCCCTCGTTGGCGTGATACTCGTCGGAGAGCGCCCAGCACACCCGTTCAGGCAGCCAGCGCGGCACCGTGACGGCGAGCGTGCCGCCGGGCGCGAGGATCCGGGCCAGCTCGGCGATGCCCTGCTCGTCCTCGGGGACGTGCTCGAGGATCTCGGAGGCGAGCACCGTGTCGAAGCTGCCGTCCTCGTAGGGGAGGTCGAGGATCGAAGCGACGACGGTCTCGGCCGTGGCGCCCGGGGGAACCTGGCCTTCGTCGATCATCGCGTCGAACATCTCCTGCACGCCCTTGAGCTCGACCTCGTCGAGGTCGAGGGCGGTGACCCTCGCGCCGCGGCGCAGCGCCTCGTAGGAGTGGCGGCCAGCACCCGCCCCGACGTCGATGAATCGGGTGCCGCGGCCCACCCGGAGGCGGTCGAAGTCAGTCTCTTCTTCCTCTCGACGCGCGCGATCTCGCGCTCGTAGGCCTCTACCGTGGCACGGGCGACCGACACCCAGCTGAACCGTTCCACAGCGCGTTCACGCCCGACGCGCGCGAAGTGCTCGCGGCGCTCGGGCGAGCGCAGCAGCGCCCCGATCTCGGTCACCAGCTGCTCCACGTTCCCGGGCTCGACCAGGACGCCGGCCTCGCCGACGACCTCGGGCAGCGCGCCGGCCCGACTCGCGACCACGGGGGTGCCGCAGGCGAGCGCCTCGACGGTCGGCAGCGAGAACCCCTCGTACAGCGAGGGCACCGCCATGACCTCGGCCGACGCCATGAGCCGAGCGAGGTCCTCGTCGGAGATGCCGCTGTGCAGCGTGACGATGTCCTCGATGCCCAGCTCGTGCAGCCGGCGCTGGGTGCTGCGCTCGACCGGCGACACGAGGTGCAAGTGGACGTCGTGGTCGACCCGGAGCTTCGCGATCGCGTCGAGCAGGTGCGGCACCCCTTTGAGCGGCTTGTCGGCGCTGGCGACCGCCACGACGCGACCCGAGACGCGCTCTTCGCGGGGAGCGAAGAGCGCGGTGTCGACGCCGAGCGGGATGACGGTGATCTGGTCCGGGTCGAGGCGGAAATCGGTGACGGTGTCGCCCGCTGAGACGCTCGAGACGCCGAGCAGCGTCGGGATACGCCGCGCCACACGCGCTTGCATCCGCACGAAGCGATACCAGCGGCGGGTCGTGATCTGCTTGCGCAGGGGTGCCGCGGCGATGTCGAGGCGGCGGTCCTTGCTGATCGGGTGGTGGATCGTCGCGACGAACGGGATGTCGCGGCCCAGCAGGCTGAGCAGGCCGTACCCCAGGCTTTGGTTGTCGTGGACGACATCGAAGTCGGCGGCACGGGGACCGAAGAGCCGGCGGACGCGGAGACTGAAGGTCAGCGGTTCGGGGAACGCGGCGGTGATCATCTGCCCGTACTCGAGCACGTCGATCCAGTCGCGGAACTCCCGCAGCGCAGGCGTGCGGAACGGATCGTCATCGCGGTACAGGTCGAGGCTCGGCACCTTCTCGAGCTGCACGCGCGGGTCCAGGTCTTCGGGGTACGGCTGGCCGGAGAAGACGGTGACCTCGTGGCCGAGCTCGGCGAGCCCCCAGCTCAGGTGCCGGACGTAGACGCCCTGCCCGCCGCTGTGCGTCTTGGTGCGGTACGACAACAACGCGATGCGCACGCGGCCCCTCCCTCACGATGGTCTACTGAACGGTAACCCATCGTGACAGGTGGCCCGCCCACTCCGGCACGGGGCAGCCGCGCCGCTTCCCGAGATGTGGTCAGTTCCGTGTCACCGTGGCCCCTCCCACTGCCTCAGAACTGACCACATCTTGGCCCTGGAGCCCGGCCGTCCCGCGACGCGGTCAGTAGCCGAGGAAGTGGTCGACGCGGATGCGGCGGGCCCGACCCCGAAGGGCGCGGCGGATCGCGTCGACCATCGCCGGGGAGCCGGAGATGTACACGATGCGCTCCTCGAGGTCGGGCACCGCAGCGGTGATGCTGTCGGCGTCGAGCGCCTCGCCGACGACGAGCCGCACGTCGACGCCGAGGTCGGCCAGCTCGTCCGCGTAGGGAACGTCGTTCTCGTCGCGCACGCCGTACACCAGCACGACGTCGCGGCCCCCGACGCCGGCGCGCAGCTGACTCATGAACGGCGTGATGCCGATCCCGCCGGCGATGAGTGCCACCTTCGTGTCGTCGCGCGGCAGCACGAAGTCCCCGTGCACGGCGGTGGCGGTCCAGCGTGACCCGGCCTGCGCCTCGGCCAAGGCGCGCTTGAACGTGGATCCACCCTCCGGCTCGCGCACGGCGACTGCCACCTCGCGCCCCGGCGCCGAGGCGATGCTCAGGATGCGCCGCATGCCGCGACCGTCGGCTCCACCGTGCGGAAGGTACAACTCGAGGTACTGACCCGGCGTGAAGCGCAGCGGCCGATCCGCGTCGAACCAGTACTCGTAGACGTCCCCACCCAGCGGCCGGCGCTCGCGGAGCGTCAACCCGATCTGCCCGCGCGGGCCGAGCAGGAAACTCACCAGCCCGGTCGCGACGAGGGCGAGCTCGTACGTGCTCTCGAACGGCCCGATCGCCGTGGACGATCCGAACACCGCGAACGACCACAGCGGCCACGCGAACAGGACGGCGGCGAGCACGCCGACCGCCCACTGCTGGTGGCGTCGCGGCGGCAAGGTCAGCGGTTCACTCAGCATGAACCCGGCGAAGAAGACGATCGGATACGCCGACAGCGCGGTCCACACCGCATCGCCGAGCGACGAGCCGAACGCGGTCAGCCCCGACACGACGAGCGGCAGCGCGACCGCCGCGAACACGAGACCGAGGCTCACCCGACGCGTGCGGCGCAGGATCAGCAGGGCGCCGACGAGCACCACCGGGAAGAGGATCTCGCTCGCCGCCCACCACGTCGTGAACGGCATGCTGTCGATGCCCGCGGCCCATCCCAGCAGCGTCCCGAGCACCACGCCGGCTGCTGCCGGATTGACGAGATGCCGCCGCCGCACCGCGATGAGGTACTTCGACGCGGTGGCGAGCGCCGCTATCCCCGCGAGCCAGCCGAGGGTCGCGGGGTCGGCGCTGGGCCAGTAGAGGAACCACAGCAGGAGCGCGGTGATGATGGCCGAGTCGCGATGAGGCCGAGCGCCGACCACCCGCCCCAGAACCTCGTTGCAGATCACCGAGACGACGACGAGCACCGCGAGCGTGAGGAGCATCGGCCCCACACCGAAGATCGCCGGATCGAGCCAGCCCGCCGCAGCGGCGACGAGCGCCCAGACGCCCACGATGGCCAGGACCGCGATCACCAGGCGGTACATCGTGAGGCGGCTGAGGAAGCGGTCGAGGGTGCTCATCGGAAGATCTCTCCTGTCATCCGGGCGGCACGGACGCGCATCGTCGCGTCGACGACGGCGCATCCCACCTCGGGAAACTCGTCGAGGACCCGGTCGGATTCGACGAAGAACAGTGCCGTGGCCAACCCGTCGGCCAGCGCCGCATCGGGGGCGACCACCCACGTGGCGAGCACGTCGCGCGTCGGCTCGCCAGTCCGGGCGTCCAGCACATGGTGCCAGCGGTCGCCCCACGTCCGCCGGTTGATCGCCGAGGCGCAGATCGCGTTGCCGGGCGCGAGGTCGACGACACCGATCGCGAGGTCGGGCTGCAGCGGATGCTCGAGCGCGACACGCAAGGGCCGCGTGCCCCGATGCACGATGTCTCCGCTCGCGTCGACGGTGACGGGCCCGGGGAGAAGGTCAGCGATCCGCTGCGCCACAAAGCCCTTGCCCACCGCCCCGACATCGACCACGACGGGTTGGTCGACGGTGACCACGGAGCCATCGCGATGGACATCGCGCCACCGGAGCGCGGGAATCGCCTCGCCGTGGGCGGTCAGCGTGTACTGGGCGTCGTACCCGAGTTGTTCGAGGCTCGCGCCGATGGCGGGACTCACCGCCCCGTCGGTCAGGTCGTCGAGGCGGTCGTACAACCCGAAGATGGCTGGCGCGTCGGAGCCGAGGTCGACGCTGGGTTGGGTCCGCAGCCGCGCGACCAGAGCGTCATCGCGGAAACGCGACCAGGTCCGGTCGAAATCGTCGATGATCTCGCGGACCGCGCCCGTGTCGACCGGCTCGGGAGCGTCGATGCACCATCGGGTCCCGATGGCGTCGAACGCCCACATCGCTCAGGCCTGCGCGTCGTCGATGATCTGCGTGATGGCGTCGTTGAACCCGCCACTGGTGAGCGAGGAGCCGGACACCTTGTCCACGGACAGTTCGGTGATCTTCTTGCCCTCGACCTCAGCCTCGATGCCGCTCTCGAACTTCTCCTGGAACTGCTCGGAGTTGCCGCCCTCGGCGTTGCCGTCGACCTCGACGTCGGTGATGGTGCCGTCGGCCTCCAAGGTGACCTCGACGTCGACCGACTGCGTGCCGCCGGGCGTCTGGTAGCTGCCCGTGGCCTCGTAGTCACCGGCAGAGAAGCTCGCGGCACCCTCGCTCGCGCCCTTCGCCTCGGCGGATGCGGACGGCGACGGAGCCGACTCGACCTGCTCGGTCTGCGGTCCGCACGCGGCCGCAAGCAACGCGGTGGACGCGGCAGTGGCGGCGTAGAGGGCAGTGCGGGCGGTGGGGCGCTCCATGGTGGCTCCTTGCATCGTCAACTACTCCGCCACCCTACGGTCGGGCGACAAGATCACACGAGGTCGACGAGCTGGCTGCGGAGCGCATCGCGGTCCTGCGGCGCGTACGCCTGAGCCACCTCGCCGGTGCCGTACACCCGTAGCGAGCCGTCGTCGGGACCGGCGTAGACCGCTTCGCCGCGACGCACCTTGAGTCGTTCGTCGCGGGCGTTGACGAGTTCGACCTCGCCGCCGGTGCAGAAGACGATACGGTCCGGGGCGTCGAGCAAGGGCACTCCGTCCGGCTCGCCGCGTGAGCACTGCGTCACCGCGAGCGCGAAGTCTCCGACGCCGGGGTCGAAGATCTCGGTGGTGACGCCGACGACCTGCGGAGTCACGCGCGCCAACCGCGACATGCCGACGTCGAGGCAGGCGACAAGTCCGCGAGGATCGAGGTGCTTACCCGTCAGCCCGGCGCGCAGCACGTTGTCCGACGTCGCCATGACCTCCAGGCACAATCCCCGCAGATGGGCGTGGATGACGCCGGTGTCCAGGAACGCCGCCTCGCCCGGCTGCAACGTGAGCCGGTTCAGCAGCAGCGAGATCACGACGCCGGGGTCGTTGGGGAAGTCCTGGCGGATCATCAGCGCGGTCGCGTAAGCCCGCTTGATGTCCAGGCCCTGATCGAGCAGATCGCGGCAGCACTGGACGACGGCGTCGATCTCGGGCGGGTCGATGGGCTCGCTCAGCAACCACTCCACGAGTCGCACGATGCCGGCGAACCCCGGGTTGGCGCGCAGATCGTCGTGCAAGCGCTGCGCGAGCGGAGCCTCCAGCGGCGCCAGCACGCGCAGGATCTCAGCGGTCGGCCGAAATCCCACCACGGTGTCGAACGTCGACAGGGCGTAGACCATCTCCGGCTTGTGATTCGGGTCCTTGAACGTCCGCTCGGGGGCGTCGAGGGGAATGCCGGCGGCGTCCTCGCGCTCGTACCCCTCCTGAGCCGTCGGCAGGTCCGGGTGCACCTGGAGCGAGAGCGGCCGGCGCGCCGACAACAGCTTCAACAGGAACGGGAGCGCCCTGGCGATCTCGTCCAGACGCTGCGTCGTACCGTCCTGGTGCGTGACGAGCGAAGGGTCCATCGAGTGCGTGCCCATCCACACCTCGGCCACGGGCTCGGAGTTGACTCCGGACCCCACGAACCGGGGAATCTCGTCGAAGGATCCCCAGTCGTAATTGCGGACGGCGTTCTCGAGGACGAACACCGCACCAGTGTAGGTGCGTCTCGACCCTTCGGCTCAGTACACGAACGCCGTGCGGTCAGGCGTCGAGAAGGTCAGCTGCGCTTGGGCTTGGACTTGCGCTGGGGGCGCGAAGCCGGGCGGCCACGATCGAGTCGCAGGTCGATGCGGCGCCCGGAGATGCGAGTGTCGGCCAGCGCGCGGAAGACCTCGTCGGGCAGATCCGGCGGAAGCTCGACGAGCGTGTGCTCGGCGCCGATAGTGATCTTGCCGAAGTCCGAGCGTCGCAGTCCACCCTCGTTGGCGAGCGCACCGACCACCATCGCCGGCGTGATCTTGTGACGCTTGCCCACGGCGATGCGATAGATGCTCCGGCCATCGCGGGGGCGCGCGTCGCGCGGTTCGCGACGTTCGCGCCGCTCCCCCGGCTCCCGACGGGCGGGCGACGGCACGTCGCCGCTGATGAAGAACTCGTCGCCGTCGTGGCTCTTCACCGCGAGCGCAGCCGCGATGTCGATCATCTCGACGTCGTTCTCGGTCGCGTACTGCTCGACGAGCTTGCGGAAGGCGTGGAACTGCGGCGAGCCCATGTTGGAGGTGATCTCCTGCGCGAACTTGTCGACCCGCCGCGCGTTGACCTCCTCCGCCGTGGGGATCGACATCTCCTCGATCGGGCGCCCCGACACCTTCTCGATGGCGCCGAGCATCCGGCGCTCGCGCGGTGTGACGAACAGGATCGCGTCACCCTGGCGCCCGGCACGCCCGGTTCGACCGATGCGATGGACGTACGCCTCGGAGTCGTGCGGGATGTCGTAGTTGACGACGTGGCTGATGCGCTCGACATCGAGACCGCGGGCCGCGACGTCGGTGGCCACGATGATGTCGAGGGCGCCGGTCTTGAGCGCGTTGACGGTCCGCTCGCGCTGCTGCTGGGCGAGGTCGCCGTTGAGCGCGGCCGCCTGATAGCCGCGGCTGCGGAGCCGCTCGGCGAGCTCCTCGGTGGCCTGCTTGGTGCGGACGAACACGATCATCGCGTCGCCGGTCTCCACCTCGAGCACCCGGGTCAACGCGTCGAGTTTGTGGTGGTGCGAGACCGCGATCCAGCGCTGCCGGACCGAGGTCGTGCTCTGCGTGGCCTGCGGCGTGGCGATGTCGATCGGGTCGTGGAGGTACTTCTTGGCCAGTCGCCGGATGGCCGGCGGCATCGTGGCCGAGAACAGCGCCACCTGCTTGTACTCGGGGGTGTCGGCGAGGATGCGCTCGACGTCCTCGGCGAAGCCCATGTTGAGCATCTCGTCGGCCTCGTCGAGGACCATCACGTCGAGGTGAGCGATGTCGAGCGTCCCGCGCTCGAGGTGGTCGATGATCCGGCCCGGCGTCCCAACCACGACGTGAGCGCCGCGCTTGAGGCCGGAGATCTGGAACTGGTAGCTCTGGCCGCCGTACACGGGCAGCACCTGGAGCTGCGGCGTCGACGCGGCGTACGACGTGAACGCCTCGCACACCTGCAGGGCGAGCTCACGTGTCGGGGCCAGCACGAGCGCCTGCGTCTGCCGTGAGCTGGGATCGATCTTCTGCAGGATCGGCAGCGCGAACGCCGCCGTCTTGCCGGTGCCGGTCTGCGCCAGGCCGACGACGTCGCGGCCCGTCAGCAGCGCCGGGATCGCCGACTCCTGAATCGGCGTCGGCGTCTCGTACCCGAGATCGGCCACGACCGACACGATGCTCGGCTCGAGACCGAGTTCCGCGAACCCGGCCATCAGCGGGCTGCTCGCACGTGCAAGCCGGCGTCGGGATCCACGATGACCTCCTGGGTGGCGGCGACACCGTCGGCGATCAAAGTCGCGGACGGGTCGACGTTGCGTTTGACGATCGCGAGCGCGATCGGTCCGAGTTCATGATGCCGGGCGCTCGACCCGACGGCACCGACGACCTTGCCATCGAACACGACGTCCGAGCCATGCGGAGGCAGATGTTCCATGGAGCCGTCGAGCAGCAGCCGCACGAGGCGGCGCGGTGGACGGCCGAGGTTGTGCACACGGGCCACGGTCTCCTGGCCGCGGTAGCAACCCTTGTCCATGTGGACGGCGCGCCCGAGCAGGCCGACCTCGTTGGGAATGGTGCGGTCGTCGGTGTCCAGGCCGAACCGCACGATTCCCTGCTCGATGCGCAGCGCCTCGTACGCCCAGGTGCCGACGGGGGCACCGAGCTGATCGGGAAGCGCGGAAAGTTCGGTGCGGTCGACGAAGCGCCAGCCGGTCGCGGTGCCGATCACCGCGGTGTCGGGGTCGAGGGCGACCTCGACACGGGACATGAACCGCATGCGGTCGAGGAACTCGACGACGGCCGCACCGGCGCCGGGCTCGGTGTGCGCCCGGAAGACGTTCTCACCGTCGTCGACACCGCTGAACGCATGCTCGATGCGGCCCTGCGGTGTGAGCAGCAGGACCTCGGTGGGCTCGTTCGGCGCCAGCGACTCGAGATGCTGCGTGGTGAGCGCGTGCAGCCATGAGAGCCGGTCCGGACCGACCACGGTGAAGACGTCGCGGTGGGAGAGGTCCACGAACGCCTCGCCGGCGATGAGCCGGCGCTGCTCGGCGACGATGGAGCCGTAGTGGGCCGCGACGCCGGTGTCGGGCGCGTCGCCCTCTACCGCGCCCGGCAGCGCGAGCAAGGGGCTGCGGTACTCAGACACGAGCGAGCTTCCCCCACAGATGCGACTGCAGCGGCTGGCCCTCGGCGGCCATGTCGTAGGCATACATGAGGCTGCCCTCGACGAGCCCGTACATGCGCTGGCCGGCCGTGTACTCCTTGGCGGTCTCGGTACGCGCCACGATGTCGGTGGTGAGCGTGAGTCGCGGCCCGTCGATCTCGCCGTACCAGATCTCGGCGTATCCGGTGGGGTGGGCGAGCACCATCTCGACCTTGCCGTCGCCGACGGCGCGGATGAAACCGGTCTCGAGTGCGCCGGGGCGCACCCGCTGGCCCTCCTCATCGGTGACCCACGTCTGACTGAAGTAGTGCAGGAACGGGCGGGTGTCGTGCGTGAACGCGACGTCCTGTTCGAAACCGAAGGCCTCGATCGTCGGATAATCGCCGCGCCCGCTGCCGTGCCAGTGGCCCAGCAGCCACGCCAACGGCATGACGTCCGGATGCAGATCGGGCGGGATCTCAAAGGCCATACCCACGATCCTAGCGGCGTCCCATGAGCCGCTCCGCGTACGCTGTCGGCCATGCGTGCGGTCGTTCAGCGGGTCTCCCGCGCTTCGGTTTCCGTCGGCGGGGAGGTGGTGTCGGCGATCGAGCAGCCCGGGCTTCTGGTGCTCCTCGGCGTCACGCACGACGACACCGCGGCACAGGCTGAGGCACTCGCCGGCAAGATCTGGGGCCTGCGCATCCTGCGTGAGGAGCGTTCCGCCGCCGAGGTGGGCGCTCCCATCCTCGTCGTCAGTCAGTTCACCCTCTATGCCGACACGCGCAAGGGCCGCCGTCCGTCGTGGGGCGCTGCAGCGCCGGGACCGGTCGCCGAGCCGCTCTACGAGGAGTTCTGCGGCGCGCTGGAACGGGAGGGAGCTTCCGTGCACCGGGGCGTCTTCGGTGCCGAGATGGCCGTGGAACTCGTCAACGACGGACCTGTGACGTTGATCATGGAAAACGGAGTCTGACCACCGGGCTTGACGCGACCTGCGAGAATATGGAGGTTGAGCAGTCCACGCACGAGGTCGTTGATGGGAACCCACAAGAAGTACGCGGGAGCAGGTAAGCGCCGCGCTCCTCGTGTTCCCTTCCGCAAGCGTCATCCGCTGGCCGTGTGGGGCCTCGTCATCGCGATCCTGCTACCCCTCATGGGCGGCGCAGCCTACGCGTGGAATCTCAATCACAAACTCGCGAACCTCGACACCGTCGACACCGACAGCCTGAAGAACCGTCCCGATGTCGACCCCGACGCCGGCCACTCGATCAATGTCCTGCTCCTCGGGTCGGACAAGGGCGAGGGCAACCAGGGGGGCGAGACCCTCGCCGAGGACGCCGCCTCGGACGACTGGCCCTCGGGCAAGTACCGCAGCGACACGATCATGGTCGTGCACATCTCGGCTGATCGCAGCAAGGTCGATCTGGTGTCGATCCCGCGCGACACCTACACGATGATCTACGACGAGGACGGCGAGCCCACGCAGGCGCAGAAGATCAATGCGGCCTTCTCCGAGTACGGGCCGCTGGGTGCGATCTCGACGGTCGAGAACCTGACCGGCCTGCGCATGGACCACCTCGCGATCATCGACTGGGAGGGTTTCAAGGATCTCTCCACCGCCGTCGGCGGCGTACCCGTCACCATCCCGAACAGCTTCTACGACCCCAAGCAGGACATCCGCTGGGAAGCTGGCGACCACTTGCTCGAAGGCGAGGAAGCGCTCGCCTACGTCCGCACGCGCTACGGGCTCCTGCGCGGTGACTACGACCGCATCGCGCGGCAGCAGAACTTCATCCGATCGCTGCTGAGCAAGATGCTGGAGAGCGGCGTGACGACCAATCCGGTCAAGCTCAACAACACGGTGAGCGCCATCGCCGAGAACCTCACGATCGACGAGGAGTGGACGACCGGCGATCTGCGCGGTCTCGCCCTCTCGATGCGGGGCGTCACGACCGACAGCGTGCGCTTCCTGACCGCGCCGGTCGGCGTCGAGGAGGACCACCCCGCGTGGGGCAGCATCGTCCGGCTCGATGAGACGAAGATGGGGCAACTGTTCGAGGCCATGCGCTCGGACCAGATGGACAGTTACATCGCGCAATACCCCGACGAGCTCCTCGGCGACGAAGTCCGCTAGCCCCACCTCGCCGCTCGAGTAGCGGCACCCCATCCCTAGCTGGTCGAGTAGCGACCGAGGAACGAGGGAGCAATGGAGCCGTGGCAATGAGGGCGTAGCCGCCACGGAGCGAGACCAACCCACGTCACCTGGTCTCGATACGCTCGGCCGCGGCCGGCCTCCCTACTCGACCACCTATGGCCGAGTCAGCCGGTCGACTAGCGGCGAGGAACGAGCGGCGTATCGAGACCAACCCACGCAACGTGGTCTCGATACGTCGGTCGCTGAGCGACCTCCTACTCGACCACCTATGGCCGGCGATAGCTGGTCGAGTAGCGGCGAGCTCTGCGAGCGGCGTATCGAGACCACGCCCTGAACAACGACGAGGGAGCCGTCAGACGGTGACGGCCACCTCGGCGACCGCGCCCTTCTGAGCGACGACCTTGCGCTCGACCACGTCGGCGCGCGGCACGAGCGTCCGCAGCGTCCACGAGCCGGGCGCGGCGAAGAACCGGAACTGTCCGGTCGCCGAGGTCGGAACCTCGGCGGTGAACTCGCCCCCGGCGTCCAGCAGTCGCACGTACGCGTTGCCGACCGGCTCGTCGTCACGCGTCACGATGCCCTGGATGACCGCCTGGTTGGCGACGTCGACGCCCTCCAGGCTCGGTCCGCCCTTGATCGCGCCGCACATGTCAGGCCTGCCCGGGCTGATCGCCGACGGCCACCGGAACGCCGCGCAGCGAGCCGTACTCGCTCCACGAGCCGTCGTAGTTCTTGACGTTCGGGTAGCCGAGGATCTCGTGCAGGACGAACCAGGTGTGCGAGCTGCGCTCACCGATGCGGCAGTAGGCGATGGTGTCCTTGTTCTCGTCGAGGCCGGCCTCGCTGTACAGCTGCGCGAGCTCCTCGTCGCTCTTGAACGTGCCGTCCTCGTTGGCGGCCTTGCTCCACGGAACGTTGCCGGCCGTGGGGATGTGACCGCCGATCTGCGCGGCCTCCTGCGGCAGGTGCGCCGGAGCGAGCAGACGACCGGCGTACTCGTCGGGGCTGCGGACGTCGATGAGGTTCTTGGTGCCGATGGCCTCGACGACCTCGTCACGGAACGCCCGGATGTCGGCGTTCGGCTCCTGAGCCGTGTACGTGGTGGCCTCCCGCGAGGGAACGTCGGTGGTCAGCTCACGCGACTCGAGCTCCCACTTCTTGCGACCGCCGTCGAGCAGGCGCAGGTTCTGGTGGCCGTAGTACTTGAGGTACCAGTAGGCGTAGGCGGCGAACCAGTTGTTGTTGCCCCCGTAGAAGACGATGGTGTCGTCGTTGGCGATGCCCTTCTCGCTCAGCAGGGCCTCGAGGCGGTCCTTGCTGACGAAGTCGTGGCGGACGCCGTCCTGGAGGTCCTTCTTCCAGTCGAGCTTGACGGCACCGGGGATGTGGCCCTTGTCGTAGGCCTCCGTGTCTTCGTCGACCTCGACGAGGACGACCTTCGGGTCGTTCAGGTGCTCCTCGACCCAGTCGGCCGTGACGAGCGCGGTTTCGCGGCTCATACTCATTCCTTTCGGTGGGGGTGTCAGGCCAGGGACTTGGCCAGGCGACGGGATGTCAGGTACAGCTCGCAGCCGAGGCAGAAGCCCGTGGCGGCGTTGAGCAGGGCCGCGACGAGTGCCGCGGCGGCGGCGCCGTAGCCGAGCGCGTCGAGTCCGGTGAGGAACCCGGCGAGCGCGACGACGACGAAGATCAGGCCCACGAGCTGGGCGAACTGCGGAGGACGGGCGTCCTCCAGGTCGGTGGGCGGCGCGAGCCGCGGCCGCACGACGCCGCGGAAGAACAGCGCGTACGGGGTGGCGGCCACGCTCACGAACGCTCCGATCGTGAACACGGCGCCTTGCAGCACGAGCAGGAACTCGCGAGCAGGGGGCGGCACGACGAGCGCAACCGCCAGGACGAGGGAGGTGAGCGCCGCCGCGACGCGCGGGCCGCGCGGGTCTACCTGAGAGGGTCGGGACATGGGAGAACTCTCGAGGGAGGTCGCCGAAGCGACGGGCTGACAGGGGTGAGGGGTCAGCCGAGACGACACAGCGCGGAACGCACGTGGCAGTTGTCGACCGCCCGGCGTCGCGTCAGAAGTGCCGTGATGAACATGGCCCCAGCCTAGGGGTACCGGCCCAGGAATCCCGCCGCCGTATCAATATGCAAGACGGCTGTCCGCTCACTGAGACGCTGCCGCGATCGCGGCGAGCACCTGCTCGCGGCGCGGCACCCCGGAGGCTCGGCGGAGCACGCGCCCCTGAGCGTCGAGCACGAGCACGGTCGGCGTCCGCACGATGCCCAGCTCGCGCACCAAGTCCAGATGCGCTTCTGCGTCGATATCGATCGCCGTGACGCCGTCGACGGCCTCGGCGGCCTGACCGAGGACAACCCGCGTCGCACGGCACGGCGCGCAGAACGCGCTCGAGAACTGCACCAGCGTCGCCCGCTCCCCGAGCGGCTGCCCGAGGCGTTCTGCGTCAAGGCGCTCGACGTCATCGTCCACGACCCCAGTGTGCTCGACCGCGGTGAAGCGGCCGTCGCGATGAGCCTTGAGCACGGCGATCACGACGGTGACGGCGAGGGCCCCGACGAGCACGAAGAGACCGGTCATCGGGCATCTTCCCTTCGTGTGACGGTCATGTGACGTGCTTCTCATCGGTCGCCGGAGTCTGGCAACACGCGCGACTCATGACCTAAGGTTGTCCCAACAATGAGGCCACGGTGAACTCACCATGGCCTCAACGTGTACCGGGAGGTCGTCCACGATGTCACACCTGCTCCTGCTGACCAAGAGCACGCAATCATCCGTGGAGGTGCTTCCCGCGCTCGCGCTCCTGCCGCATCACGTGAAGATCCTCCCGGCCGAGGCCAGTGCCCTCATCGACGCGCCGCACGCCGATGCGGTGCTCGTCGACGGCCGGCACGACCTGGCCCAGGTCCGCAGCCTCACCCGGGTGCTGCGCACGACGGGAATCGAGTGCCCCCTCATCCTCATCCTGACCGAAGGTGGCCTCGCCGTCGCGGCCGCCGACTGGGGCATGGACGACGTCATCCTCGTGACCGCCGGTCCCGCCGAACTCGAGGCGCGCCTGCGGCTGGGCGTCGGCCGGCTCGCGCAGGCCAAGGACGCCGGCGCCGACGACAGCCACATCATCAGCGCGAGCGGTCTCGTCGTCGACGACGTGACGTACACTGCCAAGCTCGAGAACCGTTCCCTCGACCTGACGTTCAAGGAGTTCGAGCTCCTGAAGTTCCTCGCGCAACACCCCGGACGGGTCTTCACCCGCCAGCAGCTGCTGCAAGAGGTGTGGGGCTACGACTACTTCGGCGGCACCCGGACCGTGGACGTCCACGTCCGCCGCTTGCGCGCGAAGCTCGGCCCCGACCACGAGACCCTCATCGGCACGGTCCGCAACGTGGGCTACCGCTTCGTCGCGACCAAGCGCGACGCGGCCCGGGACACCGCGGACGTCAACGCCTGACGTCCGCGGCGCCCGTCGCCTCACTGTTCGCGCGCCGAGTACCGTCGCCAAGCGATCGCGCCACCGGCCAGAAGCGCTATCGCCATCGCGGCCGCAGCCATCGTGATCGACGACACTCCCGCTGCGGGAAGAGCCCCTTCAGCTGCGGCGCCCCGGTCCCGCGGGCCCTCGGTTCCGGGCTGGCCCGGCTGGCCCGGCTGGCCCGGCTGGCCCGGCTGACCCGGCTGACCCGGCTGACCCGGCTGACCCGGCTGTTCCGGCTGACCGGGCACTTCCGGCACTGTCGGATCGGCGACGACCTGCACCGTCGCCTCTGCCGTTCGCCCGTTCACAGTCACGGTGAGAGTCGCGGTGCCGGCGCGCAGCGCCGTGAGCTGACCCGTGCTGGGGTTCAGGCGGACGACCGGGTCTGACGCTGCGGCAGCAGCGAAGCCCCGTCCGTCGTCGACGGCCACTCCCTCACCGCCCCATTGCGCGGTGACCGGCCAGGCGACCGGCACCTGCCGGCCGTCCTGGGTGAGAGTCGCCTCGGCGTCGGCGCTCTGCCCGGCCATCAGATGGCTCGGGCTGTCCAGGACCAACGCGTCCACCCACGGCCGCGTCTCCGCGGCGAGCCAGTCCACCCGGTCCTCCACCTGGGGCGCTGACGGCAACGCCCCGGCTCCCGGATCGATCCCGAGCATCATCCACCCGGTGAAGCCGCCGTTGTCCGGCGTACCCGAGGGGTTCTTCCCGGAGTTGCCGTTGATCAGGTACGTGACGCCTTCCGTGGCCGAACCGTGGAACACGCCGACGTGAGCGCTCACCACGGCGGCGGACTTGCCCGAGGACTGCCGGAACTCACCCAACAAGCGCTCCAGTTCGGCGGCCTCGCGCCGGTCCGAGAGCTGGCTGTGCTTCGTCGGAAGCGGATCCTGCGTCGGGTGGTGGAAGAACACCACCAGGCCCGTCAGGTGGTCACTGTCGGCGACCTCCTCCAGCGTCCGCTCCAGTTCGCGCAGTTGGTCGATCCCGCCGCTGCGCAGCGAACCACCCGCGGAATTGAGGGTGACGAGCTTGGTGCGACCGAGGGTCTGCTCGGTGCTCGTCGACCCGAAGGCCGATTCGAAGTTCTCGATGCTCCCGCCCATGATCTCGTGGTTGCCCGGGACGTAGACGAACGGGATGTCATCGGTCCATTCCTCGTCGAGGATGCGCCGGGCGAGCGCGAAGTCCTCCGGCGAGGCCTCGTCGACGAAGTCGCCGTTGATGACCAGCAGGTCCGGCTGTGCCGCGCGGATCTCCTGCAGGGTCCGTCGCGCTCCCTCCACTGCCCCGCTCTCGGGATTGCGAGCCACGAACTGCGCGTCGCTCATCACCGCGACCCGCTGTGCGCGGCCGTCCACCGAACCGTTGGACAGGAGTGCCGCATCGTGGACACGCGCCGGGGTCTCCGCCGAGGCAGCGGGCGTGGTGATCGCACGGAGGTTCGCCACCGCGATGTCGCCGTGATACGACGCGGCGGCCCGAGTCTCCATGATCCGGACCCGCTCGAACGAGAGCGGCTGAGCCAGACCCGACGGGACGGTGAACCGCGTCCGCTGCCAGCCGTCCCAGGTGATGGTCGGGCCGTCGACGTTGGTCACCGTCCCGTCCGCGGCGCGCACCTGCAACCGGGGCCAGGCGCCGGAGCCGTCGCCCTTGATGTCGAGTTCCAGCGCCAGCGCATCGCCGTCGATCGTGACGGGCTCGTTCTTGATGAGGTAGTAGCCGCGCGTGGCCGTCGACGTCGTGAAGTCGTACTGCAACCGCACTGCCGGGCTGCCCGGCTCCGGTCCCTCGGCCGCCTCGAAGCCGCCGGTGGCTCGGGCCGTCGCGTCCGAGAAGCCGTCGAGGTCGGCGAAGTCGGTGATCGGGACCTCTTGCGTTCCCACAGCCACCGCGATCCGCACCTGAGCGTCGCCGGCGCGGAACGTCACGCTGCCGGATGCCGACGCGCTCGTCGCCTGGACGAGGAAGGTGCCCTTCCCGTCAGAGGTCGCCCGAAGTCCCGGATCGGCGGTGACCTCCAGATCACGTGCTTCCATCCGCGCGACGTGCCCGTCGGCGTCGAACCCGTCGATCGTCACCTCGGCAGAGGCCGAAGCGTCCGCGAGGTTGATGGTGGGGGTGCTGGATCGCAGCCCGACGAGCTCGCCGACGACCCGCACCGGGAGGCGCGCCTCGTGCGCCCCGGCGCGGAAGGCGATCTGTCCTTCTCCCCTGGCCGTGCCCTTCACGACGGCGGTGCGACCGTCACCCTCGACGATCTGGAGGGGCCCGTCGGCGGTGAAATCTCCCTCCGCGGCGAGGCGCTCCAGGTTCGCGCCGAGGCCGATGCCCTCGACGGTGCGGTGGTGTCCCGCGAAGATCGTCGTCTGCCCCTCGATCTGGGGCTGGATCTTCGCGTCGCTCAACTGCTCCGCCGGCGCGGACGAGTAGAAGACCAGGGCGTTCGGCACCTGGCGCTCATACCCGTCCGAGGGCGAGTTCTGCACCCGGACGTCGTCGGCACCGGCCGGCCGAGCAACCATCGTGGACGAGCCGCCGCCATCGAGGTTGACGGCGTTCGCGGCGCCGAGGTCGGCCATGAACTCGCCGAGCTCCGGCAGTGTCATGCCGCGGGATGCAGCAGTACGACCGTCGATGGTTACGACGAACAGTTCGGTGCCGTCGGCGCTCATGCCGACCGCGGTCCGGGGGTGGACGGACGTGACCAGGCTCCCGCTCATATCGGGCACCTCACCGTCGAGGAGGATCTGATGGCTGCCCGCGACCGCGGCTTCCACGTCCACGGAGGGTCCGAACTCGATCTCGACCTGCTCGCCGATCTCGAGCCCGCCGATCACGTCGGCTCCCGCTTCGCGGCCGAGCAGGACCTGCTCACCCTCCTCGATGTCCGGATCCCCGGCGGCGTCGGTGACGCCCGAGACGTCGGTGACCACGCCGTCCACCACCGTCGCGCGGGCCACGCGATCGGCCACGGCGGCGGGTCCCCCGACCGGACGGTCGAGCGTGTGATCGCCCCATGCCGCGGTGTAGACGCCGATGTCGCCTGCCCCCAGGGTCGGGACGTTCAATCCCTCGAGCTCGTGCTCGACGCCCTCGACCGTGACGGTTCCCTCAGCCGACAACATCTCCACGGCTGCTCGTCCCTGGCTCAACGTCAGGCTCGGGTGCTCCTGGCTCGTGCCGACGCGGATGCCGTCTCGCGCCGAGATCGCGGTCCGGGTGGGGGCGCTGGAGTTGTTGATGTCGAAGAACGACGCGTTCACTGCGGCCACGGCCTGGTTGGCCCGCGCCAACTCGCTGACCGTGGAGGTCTGCGTCACCGTGCCGGCGTCGACCACGTCCATGCTGAGTGTGGGAGTGGTCAGGTCGGCCGTGAGCACATTGCCGTCGTTCCAGCCGTCCTCCTCCAGACGCGAGAAGTTGGTGAGATCGAGGCCCGGGGCCACCCGCTCGGTGACCGCGGAGCGGAGGACGGACCCGTCCGCGCCCAACTGGTCGTCGCTCGGCGCCGCGTGCACCGCGACGCCCGGCGCGACCAGCGCAACGAGGAGAGCAAAGAGGACGGCGGCGAGGGAGGCCTGCCGTCGAGAGGACGAAGAACGAGAGGTGCGGTAGAGCATGGAGTCCTTTTCGCGGTAGGTCGATGTCCGGCCCGGTCGAGAGCCTCAGGGAGGCTAAGAAAGCTGCTCGTCCGGCCGGGGTCGCTTCGGTGAACGCCGGGCGAACTCAACCCCCACTGCCGAGTGGCTTACGTCACGTCCGCGGCCGCGCGGGCCGACGAGGACGGCGAGGATGGCCTAGGCTCGCGGCGTGGGACGCCTGACAACGCACGAGCTCATCGACCTGGTCCTCGATCCGGGCTCGTTCACCTCGTGGGACGAGCCGATCGACATCTCGCACCATCGGGAGCCGTACCGGACGGAACTGAAGGCTGCGGCAGAGCGTGCCGGCACCGACGAGTCGATCGTCACCGGGCGCGCGACGGTCAAGGGCCGGCCGGTCGCGGTGGTGATCAACGAGTTCCGGTTCCTCGCCGGTTCGATCGGCCAGGCCGCCGCAGGACGCATCGTCGCGGCCGTGCGACGGGCGACCGCCGAAGGCCTGCCCATCCTCGCCACCACGGCGTCCGGTGGCACGCGCATGCAAGAGGGCACTCCGGCCTTCGTCACGATGGTCGACATCTCCCGGGCGCTCATGGATCACAAGGCCGCCGGGCTCCCCTATCTCGTGTATCTGCGCCACCCCACGACCGGCGGTGTCTTCGCCTCGTGGGGGTCGCTCGGTCACATCACCATCGCCGAGCCCGGTGCGCTGGTCGGCTTCCTCGGCCCGAAGGTGTACGAGCTGCTCAACGGCGCGCCCTTCCCGCCGAACGTCCAGACGTCCGACAACCTCGCGAACCGCGGGATCATCGACGCCGTCGTGCTGCCCGAGGAACTGCCGTCCATCGTGGACACCGCGTTGTCGCTGCTGGTCGATCCGGTCGCCGATCCGCAGCGACATCGGCGAAGCGAACCCGTCACGCGCCGGCGGGACACCTGGACCTCGGTTCAACTCACTCGCCGTGCCGATCGGGTCGGTGTACGCGAGGTGCTGCGCTACGGCAGTGACGCGACGATCCGGCTGCAGGGCACCGAGAAGGGTGAGCGCGATTCGGCGATGATCGTGGCCATCGCGCGGCTCGACGGCGTGCCCTGTGTCGTGGTGGGTCAGGACCGCACGACGCAGACGCGTGTCAAGCCGATGGGCCCGGCGGCGCTGCGTGAGGCTCGCCGGGGCATTCGGCTCGCCAACGAGCTCGGCCTCCCGCTGGTCTCGTTCATCGACACTCCCGGCGCCGAACTGTCTCCGCAGGCCGAGGAGGGCGCGATCGCGGGTGAGATCGCGCGCTGCATCAGTCAGATGTCGACGGTGCGCGTACCGTCCGTGTCAGTACTGCTCGGGCAGGGATGCGGTGGCGGGGCCCTCGCACTCTTGCCGGCCGCCCGGGTCGTCGCCACCGAGAACGCATGGCTGTCACCGCTGCCGCCCGAAGGCGCCAGCGCCATCGTTCACGGCGACATCGACCACGCGGAGGAACTGGCCGTCGCCCAGCGGATCAGCGCCTTCGACCTGTTCGAGTTCGGGACCGTTCACCGCCTCATCCCCGAACGCGACGAGGACACCCCCGAGACCTTGGCCCATGCGGTGGCCGCAGAGGTCGCCGGACAGCTGAGGGAGCTGGCATGAGTATCGAGGACCTGGTCGCAGCCGCAACCGCCGAGGACGGCGTCGCGCCGTTCAACGAGGCCACGACGATCGCTCTCGCCGGCGGTGGGCCCTGGCGGGTCCGTGAGATGAGTGAGGACGCCGCGGCGCTGGCTCTCGCCGGGGCACCGGTCGAGCTCGTGGTCCATCCGCAGCGGCGCCGCCGTGGGCACGGCGGCGCGCTGCTGGACCGGCTGATCGCCTCGGGCGAGCGGCGGTTCTGGTCCCACGGCGACCTCGCCGCCGCTCGGGCGCTCGCCGTGTCCCGTGATCTGGTGGCGACTCGCACCTTGCTGGTGCTGCGGCTCGACCTCGACGTTCCGCCCGACGTCCCGCAGCCCGAGGGCGTGACACTGCGGGCGTTCGAGGAGCGCGACGCTGACGCGATCGTGGCGATCAACGGGCGAGCATTCGCCTCGCACCCCGAGCAAGGTGCGATGGACCGCGCGGACTTCGACCAGCGCCGCGCTCAGGAGTGGTTCGACCCGGCCGGGCTCTTCGTCGCCGAGCGCGACGGCGAGGTCGTCGGGTTCCACTGGACGAAGGTCGAGGACGGTATCGGCGAGGTCTACGTCGTCGGCGTCGACCCTGAAGCGCACGGCGGCGGGCTCGGGACGGCCCTCACCGCCCGCGGGCTGCGGCATCTGTGGGACGAGGGGCTGCGCATCGTCGACCTCTACGTCGAGGGTGACAACCTTCCGGCATTGGCGGTCTACCGCCGACTGGGCTTTCGCGAGCACGCCCGCGACGTCCTCTGGTCCGTCGCCTAGCCAGGTCGGCGTTTCGGCTCGCGCGCTTCCGCACGCTTCTCCGCGAGCGGCGAGGAGTGCCGTCCCCGGCACAGAACGGGGACGCCCCGCGTGTTCATGTGACGTTCACGTTTTCGTGCCACAGTGAGAGCGTGGACAGCTCCGAACTCATCGAAGCACCGGCATCCCCGGACGAATTCGACGTCGATCCACCGTTCGATCCGCTCGCGGGCAGCCTGCCCGACGACCGGTTCCTCGACCGCGAGCTGTCATGGATCGCGTTCAACGCCCGAGTGCTGGAGCTCGCTGAGGACGACTCGCTGCCCCTGCTGGAACGCGTCCGGTTCACCTCGATCTTCGGCAGCAACCTCGACGAGTTCTTCATGGTCCGCATCGCCGGGCTCAAACGACGCATCGCGGCGGGGGTCGCGGTTCCGTCGGCGAGCGGCCTCAAGCCGCGCCGCGTGCTCTCGGAGAGCTTGCGCGCCAGCTACGAGCTGATGCAGCGCCAGGCCGAACTGTTCCGCGAGACGATCGTCCCCGGTTTGGCCGCGGAGGGCATCGAGCTGCTCCAGTGGCGCGATCTCACCGAGGACGAGCAGGAGCGGATCACGGAGTTCTACCGCGACCGCGTCTTCCCCGTCCTCACGCCGCTCGCCGTCGACCCCGCGCACCCGTTCCCGTACATCTCCGGGCTGTCGCTCAACCTCGCCCTGCTGATGCGCAACCCGGCCACGGGCAAGGAGCACTTCGCCCGGGTCAAGGTGCCGCCGATCATCGACCGCTGGATCGAGGCCTCCCCCGACCGCTACGTGCCGCTCGAGGAGATCATCGCCGCGCACCTCGACATGCTGTTCCCCGGCATGGAGGTCCTCGCGCACCACATCTTCCGCGTCACCCGCAACGAGGACCTCGAGGTCGAGGAGGACGACGCCGAGAACCTCCTCAAGGCCCTCGAGCAGGAGTTGCTGCGGCGTCGGTTCGGCCCGCCGGTCCGGCTCGAGGTCGAGGACACGATCAGCGAGGACATTCTCAACCTGCTCGTCACGGAGCTGCGGATCAGCGACGAAGAAGTGTTCCGGCTCCCCGGCCCGCTGGATCTGCGATCGCTCAACCAGATCGCCGACGTCGACCGGCCCGAACTGCAGTTCCCGCCCTTCGTGGCCGGAACGCACCCGCATCTGGCGGAGGTCGAGACGGCCAGCCCGGCCGACATGTTCAGCGCGTTGAAGAAGCGTGACGTGCTCGTGCACCACCCGTACGACTCCTTCGCGACGAGCGTGCAGCGCTTCATCGAGCAGGCCGCCGCCGACCCGCAGGTGTTGGCCATCAAGCAGACGCTCTACCGCACGTCCGGCGACTCGCCGATCATCGACGCGCTCATCGACGCCGCTCGAGCCGGCAAGCAGGTACTCGTGCTGGTCGAGATCAAGGCACGGTTCGACGAGCAGGCGAACATCCGCTGGGCCCGCAAGCTCGAGCGCGCCGGCTGTCACGTGGTGTACGGGCTCGTCGGCTTGAAGACGCATTGCAAGCTCGCCCTCGTCATCCGCAACGAGAAGGACGGGTTGCGCCGGTATGCCCACATCGGCACGGGCAACTACAACCCGAAGACCGCCCGCTACTACGAGGACCTGGGCTTGCTGACCGCCAACTCGGCCATCACCCACGACCTGACCGAGCTGTTCAACAACCTCTCCGGGTACGCCCACAACACCGACTACGACGCTCTGCTCGTCGCCCCGCACGACGTGCGCTCCGGGCTCGTCAAGAGGATCGAGCGCGAGATCGAGCACGCCCGCGCCGGTCGTGACGCGGCACTGCGCATCAAGCTCAACTCTCTCGTCGACGAAGTGGTCATCGACGCGCTGTACGAGGCGTCGCGAGCGGGAGTGGAGATCGACCTCATCGTGCGCGGCATCTGCGCGCTGCGGCCTGGCGTGCCCGGGCTCAGCGAACGCATCCGCGTGCACAGCATCCTGGGCCGCTTCCTCGAGCACAGCCGCGTGTTCTGGTTCGCCAACGGCGGCGACCCCGAGGTCTGGATCGGCTCGGCCGACCTCATGCATCGCAACCTCGACCGCCGGGTCGAGGTCCTCGTCCGCGTGCCGTCACCGCAACACATCGAGCAGCTGGAGTCCCTGCTCGCCACGATGGCCGCCCCCGAGACGATGTCCTGGCACCTGGACTCCGAAGGCGGGTGGACCCGCTACGGCGAGAACGACGTCCAGGCGATGCTCATCGACCAGGCGAAGTCGCGGCGCTCGCGACGGGACTGACGCCCCGAACGCATCACTCCCGCTCGGCGAGATCGCGGAGACGTTCGAGTCGGCGATCCCAGGCTTCGGCCATCGCGTCCAGTCGGCGGGCTGCCGTGGTCAGCGCCGACCCTACGACGCGGTAGCGCACCTCTCGCCCGACCCGCTCGCGTTCGACGAGCCCGCAGTCGGCGAGCACCTCGAGATGGCGGGCGATCGCCTGCCGGGTGACCGGCAATTCGGTCGCGAGCCGCGAGGCGGAGGCGGGTCCGGAGCCGAGCCGTTCGAGGACCTGCCACCGGGTGGGGTCGCCGAGCGCGGCGCACACGTCGACGATTCCGGCCGCCGGACTCACGATCGGCTCACCTCGAGGTGACGCTGCGCGGCGCGCAGCTCCACGCCCCACCCCTCGGTGTTGTCATCGACCATGCGCCGGCGCATGCGGGCCGGTTCGTCGAGTGCCGCAAAGCCGCTCTCGACGACCCGTAGCACCACACCCCCGCCGGCGGCGTCCGCGAGGAAGAACTCCACGAGGGTCGACGCGGTCAGCTGCAGCCGCCTCTCGGCGTCGGGGCCGCTGTACCAGCGGAACGCGAGGTACTCCTGCGGACGCGCCTCCACCAGGCGAACGGCGAACGCTCCGTGCACCGGATCATGAACCACGGCGTCGTCGCCCCGCGGCTCGATCCGGTGGGCGACGACCACACCGTCGTTGATCCACCAACCAGGGGTGGACACCAGCTCCCACACCCGATGCCGGGAAGCGGCGATGACGATCTCCCGCTCGATTCGGTCGAGGACGATGTCGCTGGTCATGGCGCCGACGGTAGCCGAGAACGGGCGCTGTGTGCAACAATCGTGTTGCACATCGACCTTGAGGAGACCTGATGCCCATCCCCCAATTCCGCGGTGGCACCAACATCGCCCTGAAAGTCCCCGCCGCTCAGTACCCGGCGACCGTGGCGTTCTACCGCGACGTTCTCGGCCTAGACGTCGTGGAGAACGCAGCGGAGCCGTACGGCATGGTGACCACCTCCGCTCGGATGGAGTTCGGGCCCTGCACGCTCTGGCTCGATCAGGTCGAGAACTACGCGAGCGCGGGCGTCTGGCTCGAGCTGCTCACCGATGACCTCGATGCGGCGTCGGCTCATCTGGAACGTCACGGCGTCAGGGCGCAGGACGAGCTGGAGCCGTTCCCAGCGGGTTCGCGCGCGCATTGGGTGAGCAATCCCGTGTTCGTCCCGCACGTGCTGCACGCAGGCTTGGCCGCCGGGGGCGAGGGCTGACCCCGCGGACGTTGTCGAGCCCAGTCGTCAGCGTGCGGAATCGCCGGCGCGGGCGGCCGCGAGTCGCCGGTCCTCCACCGCCCCCATCAGCGCGAATCCGAGGAGCACCGACAACGTGCCGCCCGGGATGCCGCCGGTCGCGAATGCCACGGACCACCACGTCTCGCCTTGCAGTGCCCGCATGAGACCCGCGGCAACACCGGCGAGCGGGAGGACGACACCGCTGAGCAGCACCGCGCTTCCGAGCATCAGGAGGACCGACTGCAGGACGGACGGTCGACCGCGTGGACGTGCCGTCGCCTCATCCCACTGCCTCGTGTGTTCGTCCGCTGTGAACATTCCGCTCAAGCCCAACACGTGGTGGATGAGCGAGAATCCGAGGCCGGCCAGCAGGGTGACGACCGCAGGCACCCACGCACCGTCGAGCGCGAAGACGACCGCGAGGAGAACCGAGCCGACTCCGGAGATCATTCCTCCCACGAGGCAGCCCGATGCCGCGAGCGTCAGCAGCTTCGCCACGCCCGTCACGGCCGGGTCCGCGCTCATGAACTCTCCCATCTCATCGATGCCCTCGCCTCATCATCCCTGACCGGAGTCCTGGCGTTCGACGCCCTCCACCACCGAGGATGGACGGCATGAGCGAGATCCCGCCCGAACGGTGGAGCCAGGCGACGGTCTATCCCGACATGTGGGCCGATCCCGTCGACGACCCACGCACCACCGACGCCGATACCCCTGACGGCGAGCTCGCGACGCTGGACGATCTCCTCGCCAACTACCGCCTCACGCTGCGCATGAAGTGCGAGGGTCTGGCGCCCGAGCAGCTCGCTCGCCGATCGGTGCCGCCCTCGACGTTGTCGCTGCTCGGACTCGTCCGTCACTTCGCCGAGGTGGAACGCGACTGGCGCAACTGGATCAGCGACGGCGACCCCGAGCCGGCGCTGTACGGCGGGAGTGGCGGGGACTTCCAGGTCGTCGGCGATCAGGCCGAGGTCGGTGCCGCCTTCGAGACACTCTCCCGCGAGCAAGCGGCGACCGATGCCGCCCTCGCCGGACACGATGACCTCGGCGAGCGGCTGGGCAAGGACCAGATTTCCGTCCGCGAGCTGCTGGTGCATCGGATCGAGGAGTACGCCAGGCACTGCGGCCACGCCGACCTGCTGCGCGAGTGCATCGACGGCCGCGTCGGCCAGTGAGGGCGGACGTCAGCAACCGGCGAGCAGCAGCGGGCCGGTGGTGCTCATCATCGAGGGTCCCGTCGATTCACGGGTGAAAGCGAGCATGGCGACCGATTCGCGGGTGGCCACACGCGTCAACCGCAGCACGTCCTCCACGAGACCCGCTCGCCCGATGAACGGCCCGGTGGCCAGGCGTTCACGGACCCGAGCCTGATCGGTCGCCGTTGCCGGACTGTCGAAGGCGGCCGCGACGAAGAACCGTTCACCGTCGACCGCTCGGACGGACCAGACCGGCTCCTTCAGCCTGCCGGCCCGACGCGCAGCTTCGGTCCCCTGCTCCTCGACCTGCGTGCCGCGCCCGGACACACCACCGGACGCACACGTCGCCGGACCGTCCTGGAACAGCGCGCTGCGAGGCGTGCCCTCGAGCGATCCCGCCACCTCGGCGACACCGCGGCGATCGAGCAGTGAACCTTCAGTGAACGCCTCCGGCGTGTCCGCCGCCACCAGCATGCGGCGTCCCGGATCGAGCTCCACGACCGCCATGACGCCGGAGAGGGAGGCCGGGAGCGCCGTATCCGCGCCCAGTTCCCAGCGGTCCCCGTCGCGCTCGTAGCCGGCCTGCTCCAGACCGGCCTGTACTTCGTCGTCGGACAATGCCGAGGACCAACCGAAGGCCAGGATCGCTCCGGAAGCGCTTCGGGCGGTCAGCTCCCAGTCCAGCGACTGAGGGGAGAAGCCGAACACCTGCTCCCATACGAGCGACTGCGGGGCGATCGTCGAACGGGTGAGGCTGTCATCGCGTAGCCCCTCACGCACCGCGGAGGCGAGGTCGCCCTCGTTCACGCGGGACCAGTCGGTGAAGCTCGCTTCGAAGGCGTCGCCGGGCGCGACCGCCAACGCCTGCGCCACGGAACCACGCTCGACTGCCGACGCACCGCAGCCGGACAGCAGTGCTGCCAGGGCCGCGCTCACGAGCATCACCGATCTGGGCCGCATCTCACACCCTTCCGTGGTGGCGTCGACACCTTGAGCATGGACAATACTCACCATGGCGACGACCAAGGTCACTCCTGCCGCCGGCGGCGTCGTATGGCGCAAGGCCTCGTCGTCGAAGGACGGCGTCGAGGTTCTCCTCGTCCATCGGCCCCGTTACGACGACTGGACGTACCCCAAAGGCAAGGCCGAGGCCGGCGAACTTCCGCCGGTGACCGCCAGCCGGGAGATTCACGAGGAGACCGGGCTGACGGTACGACTCGGCCGGCCGCTCCCCGCCGTGACGTACCGCGTCCGCGGTGGCGTGAAGGAGGTCTCCTACTGGCTCGCCCGGCCCCGCGGCGAGTCCGAGTTCACGCCGAGCAAGGAGATCGACAAGACCGCGTGGCTGGGTCTGCGTGCAGCACGCAAACGGCTCACCTACGACCACGACATCGCGCTGCTCGACCAACTGGAGGACCTCGTCGCCGCCGGCACCCACCGCACGCGCACCCTCGTGCTGCTGCGTCACGCCACGGCGGAACCCCGCGAGGAGTTCGACGGTCCCGATGATCTCGCCCGCCCGCTGAGCACGCGGGGGCTTCGCGAGGCCGAGCTGATCGTCCCCACCCTGGCCGCCTTCGGCATCCGCCGGGTCGTCTCCTCGCCCGCGCTGCGCTGCCGCCAGACCGTCGAACCGTTCGCCACGGCGCACCGGCGTGACGTGCACCTCGACGAGGACCTGACCGAGGACGCCCGCCCCAAGGCGGTGCGCGATGTCGTCCGCGACGCGCTGGAGCACAAGGCCGTGCTGCTGTGCTCGCACCGACCGACCTTCCCCGACCTGTTCGCTTCCCTCGACCTCGACGATCCGGGTCTCGACCCCGGCGAAGCCGCGGTCGTACACCATCGCAAAGGCAAAGTGCTGGCGTTGGAACGCTGGTGACGAGGACGTTTCACCATCGTTCACCTTCCGTTCACCGGCCTTCGGCTTCCGATACACCTGCCCTCCTTAGCGTCGTTGACGTCAGGCTGACCTGGCACCTGTCGTAAAAACCCAGAGAGGGAATCCACGTGAATCGCATGTCCATGCGCAAGGCCGCGGCGCTCGGCGCCGGAGCCGCGCTTGTGTTCGGCCTGTCCGCTTGTGGTGCCGGAAACGAGTCCGGCGACGGCGAAGAGAGCAACAGCGACCTGTCCGGCACGCTCAACGGCGCGGGCGCCAGCTCTCAGCAGGCCGCCGTCTCCGCGTGGCAGCAGGGCTTCCAGACGGCCAACTCCGACGTCACGGTCAACTACGACCCGATCGGTTCCGGTGGCGGCCGCGAGCAGTTCCTCGCCGGTGGCACCTCGTTCGCGGGCTCGGACGCGTACCTCGATGAGGACGAACTCGCCGACGCCCAGGAGCGCTGCAACGACAGCGACGTCGTCTCGGTTCCCACCTACGTGAGCCCGATCGCCGTCATCTACAACCTCCCCGGTGTCGACGACCTGCAGCTCTCGCCCCAGACCATCGGTGCGATCTTCGAGGGCACGATCACCACCTGGAACGATCCGGCCATCGCCGAGGACAACCCGGACGCGGAGCTGCCCGACAGCCCGATCACCCCGGTCCACCGTTCCGACGACTCGGGCACGACCGAGAACTTCACCGAGTACCTGGACGCCGCCTCGGAGGGCAGCTGGACCGCCGGTCCGGTCGAGACGTGGCCCATCCAGGGCGGCGAGGCCGCCAACGGCACCTCGGGCGTCGTCGCGGCGGTCGAGTCCGGTGAGGGCACCATCGGGTACGCCGATGCCAGCCAGGCCGGCGACCTCGGACAGGTCGCCGTCAAGGTCGGCGAGGAGTACGTCGGCCCGACGCAGGAGGCTGCGGCTCGCGTGCTCGACACCGCCGAGCGCGTCGAGGGTCGCGCGGAGACCGACATCGCTCTGCACATCGACCGCAACACGACCGAGTCGGGCGTCTACCCCATCGTGCTCGCCTCGTACATGATCGCCTGCCAGTCCTACGAGGACTCGGCCGAGGCCGAGCTCGTCAAGGAGTGGCTCATGTACGTCACGAGCGAGGACGGCCAGCAGGCTGCCTCCGAGAGCGCGGGCTCGGCTCCGCTCACGGACAGCTTCCGCGAGACGGTGCAGTCCGCGATCGACACGATCAGCTGATCGAGAGACGCGTCATGATCCCGGCGAAGGGTTCGACCCTTCGCCGGGGTCATGGGTTTCTCGCCCAGTACCACCGCGACGTTCGAAAGGCTCCACTGTGACCTCGATCCAGTCCACCGCCCGCAAGCGGTCGACGCCCACCCGGCCGGGTGACCGGATCTTCCGCGGCACGTCCATCGCCGCGGCGCTGACGATCCTGGCGACGCTTGCGGGCGTTGCGCTGTTCCTGACCATCGAGGGCATCCCCGGCGTCCTCGCCTCGCCCGACGAGGTCAAACACGGCACCACGTTCATCGACTACGTCGTCCCGCTGGTCTTCGGCACGCTGCTGGCCGCGGTGCTGGCCTTGGCGCTGGCGATCCCCGTGGCGATCGGCGTCGCGCTCTACATCTCCCACTACGCGCCGCGCCGCCTCGCCTCCACCCTCGGCTACATCATCGACCTGCTGGCCGCGGTGCCCAGCGTCGTCTACGGCGTCTGGGGCATCAGCTTCCTCGCCACGGCGCTCGTGCCGGTGTACTCCTGGCTGGAACGCACGCTGGGCTTCATCCCGCTGTTCGCCGGTCCCCCGTCCGCCACCGGGCGCACGATCCTGACCGCGTCGATCGTGCTCGCCGTGATGGTGCTGCCGGTCATCACGGCGCTGTGCCGCGAGATCTTCCTGCAGACTCCCCGACTGCACGAAGAAGCCGCGCTCGCCCTCGGCGCCACGCGCTGGGAGATGGCCAGGTTGGCGATCTTCCCGTATGCGCGCTCGGGCATCATCTCGGCCTCGATGCTCGGCCTCGGCCGCGCGCTGGGCGAGACGATGGCGGTCGCCATGGTGTTGTCGGCCAGCGGCGTCATCACCTTCAACCTGATCAGCTCGACCAACCCGTCAACGATCGCGGCGAACATCGCCCTGACGTTCAACGAGGCGACCGGCCTGACCGTCAACGCGCTCATCGCGTCCGGCCTGGTCCTGTTCCTCATCACCTTCCTCGTCAACTTCGCCGCGCGCGCCATCGTCGAGCGCCGCAAGGACTTCTCGGGAGCGAACTGATGACTTCCACCCTGCAGCCCACCAGCCCCCCGACTCCCTCCCCGGAGATCGCCAAGAGCCTGCGGGGCCGGAGCCTGCCCACCTGGGCCCCCAAGGCCATCGGAGCCCTGTCCGTGGCCCTCGCCCTCGTCGGCGTCTTCGGGCCGGTCGGGTTCTGGCTCGTGTTCGTCGCTTGGCTCGTCGCCGCCATCGTCCCGCTGTGGTCGATGTTCGTCGAGGGCCGGCGCAAGGCCACCGACCGCTTCGTGACGCTCCTGGTGACCACCGCGTTCGTGATCGCCCTGTTCCCGCTCGGCAGCATCCTCACGACGGTCGTCACGCGCGGCGCGCCCGTGCTCAGCAGTGACTTCTTCACCTACTCGATGCGCAACGTCCTCGGCGAGGGCGGCGGCATCTATCACGCCCTCATGGGGACCTTGCTGATCACGGCGGCCGCGGCGGCCATCTCCGTGCCGATCGGCTTGTTCACGGCGATCTACCTCATCGAGTACGGCGAGGGGAAGCGCCTGGCGCGTTGGATCCGCTTCCTCGTCGACGTCATGACCGGCATCCCGTCGATCGTCGCCGGTCTCTTCGCCTACGCACTCTTCGTGATCTTCTTCGGTCCGGGCGTGCGGATGGGCGTCGGCGGTGCGGTGGCGCTCTCGGTGCTGATGATCCCCGTCGTGGTGCGGTCCTGCGAGGAGATGCTCAAGCTGGTGCCCAACGAGCTGCGCGAGGCCTCGTACGCCCTGGGCGTGCCGAAGTGGCGCACGATCGTCAAGGTCGTCCTGCCCACCGCGCTGGCGGGTATCGTGACAGGTGTGACGCTGGCCGTCGCCCGCGTCATCGGTGAGACGGCCCCGCTGCTCATCATCGCCGGTCTGACCGACTCGGTGAACTTCAACCTGTTCGACGGACGCATGGCCACGCTGCCGGTGTTCACCTACTTCTCGATCATCACCCCGGGCGTCCCGCCCGGACCCAGCATCGAGCGAGCCTGGGGAGCGGCGCTGGTGCTGCTCATCATCGTCATGCTGCTGAACTTCGCAGCCCGGCTCGTCTCGTACTTCTTCAGCCCCAAGGGAGAGCGGTAAATCCAATGGCCAAGAGCATCGACGTCAGTGATCTGAACATCTACTACGGCGACTTCCTCGCCGTCGAGGGGGTGACGATCCCCGTCGCCGCCCGCTCGGTGACCGCGTTCATCGGCCCGTCCGGTTGCGGCAAGTCCACGTTCCTGCGCTCGCTCAACCGCATGCACGAGGTCATCCGCGGTGCCCGTGTCGACGGCAAGGTCCTCGTGGACGGTCAGGACCTCTACGCCGACGACATGGACCCGGTGAACGTCCGCCGGATGATCGGCATGGTCTTCCAGCGCCCCAATCCGTTCCCGACGATGTCGATCGCCGAGAACGTGCTGGCCGGGCAGAAGCTCAACAGCAAGCGCATGAAGAAGTCCGAGGCGGACGACATCGTCGAGCGCTCGCTGCGCAGCGCCGGCCTGTGGAACGAGGTCAAGGATCGTCTGGACCGTCCCGGCTCGGGCCTGTCCGGCGGCCAGCAGCAGCGCCTGTGCATCGCTCGCGCGATCGCCACTCAGCCTGAGATTCTGCTCATGGACGAGCCCTGCTCGGCGCTCGACCCGATCTCGACGAGCGTCATCGAGGATCTGATCCACGAGCTCAAGAAGGACTACACGATCGTCATCGTGACCCACAACATGCAGCAGGCGGCGCGCGTGTCCGACACGACCGCGTTCTTCAACCTCGCCGGCGTGGGACAGCCCGGCCGGCTCGTCGAGCACGGTCCGACCGAGAAGATGTTCTCCAACCCCGAGGATCCCGCCACCGAGGCCTACATCCAGGGTCGCTTCGGCTGATCGGTCCCCCACGCGTTGAGTGTGGGGGCACCGCCCTGCACGAAGCGAAGCGAGTGCTTGGGGGAACGTTTGGCAGGTGAATTCGTCGATTTCACCTGCCAAACGTCACACTCAACGCGTTCTTTCAGCGGCGCTTCAGCGAGCTTCTGCCAGGATCGGGACGTGCGCATTCTCGTCGTCGAGGACGAAGTCCGGCTCGCGAGCGGGCTCAAGGCAGGGTTCGAGGCCGAGGGCTTCGCCGTCGACGTCGCCCACACCGGCACCGACGGCTTGTGGCTCGGCCGCGAGAACACCTACGACGTCATCGTCCTCGACATCATGCTTCCGGGCATGAACGGCTACAAGGTGTGCGAAGCGCTGCGTCACCACGAGGTGTGGTCGCCGATCCTCATGCTCACCGCCAAGGACGGCGACTGGGATCAGATCGAGGCGCTCGACACCGGCGCCGACGACTACCTCACCAAGCCGTTCTCCTTCGACGTCCTGCTCGCCCGGGTACGCGCGCTCATCCGGCGCGGTCGCGGCTCTCGGCCGGCCACGCTCGCCGCCGGTGACCTCACCCTCGACCCCTCCACGCGCGCCGTGCATCGCGGTGAGACTCCGGTCGAGCTGACCTCCCGGGAGTTCGCGGTCCTCGAATATCTCCTGCGCCGCAAGGGCGAGGTGGTGTCCAAGACCGACATCCTCGGCAACGTGTGGGACTTCGACTTCGACGGCGACCCGAACATCGTCGAGGTCTATGTACGGCATCTACGCAACAAGGTGGACCGTCCGTTCGAGCGCGGCGCGATCGAGACCATCCGGGGCGCCGGATACCGGCTGGCCGCGAACGGAGGGTGAGCGTGTCCTCGCTTCGCGCCCGCATCACGATCGGCGCGACCCTCATCGTCGCCGCCGTCCTCGCCCTCGGCGCGGTCCTGTTCACGTGGTCGCTGGAGCGGTCGCTCATCGCCTCCACCGCCGATGCCGCGGAACGGTCGGCCTCGGCGATGGCGCGCGACCTCGATGACGACGACGGGCTGCTCGTCGGGGTCGATGACGAGGACCTCGCCCAGCTGCTGTCCTCCGACGGCACGGTACGGGCCAGCAACGCGGGTGCGGCGGGGCTCGGACCGATCACCTCGCCGGAGCGGGATCAGCGCGTGATCGCGGTCGAGGAGGACCGCTACGTCGTCGTGACCACCCCCACGGAGGACGGCGTCCTCGCTTTCGGAGTCCCGCTCGACGAGGTCGACGAATCGGTGGCGACCACGCGGCGGCTGTTGTGGCTGGCCGTGCCGGTGCTGCTCGCGCTCGTCGCCGGCGTGACGTGGCTGACCGTCAGCCGGGCGCTGCGTCCCGTCGATCGCATGCGCGCCGAAGTGGAACAGATCGACGCGGCCGATCTCAGCCGGCGCGTCCCGGTCCCGCCCGGTCGCGACGAGCTCGGCCGGCTCGCGCGCACGATGAACGCCATGCTCGACCGGCTCGAGGCCTCGTCGGAGCAACAGCGCCGCTTCATCTCCGACGCCTCCCACGAGTTGCGCTCCCCCATCGCCGCGATGCACCAGCACGCCGAGGTCGCTCAGCGGTACCCCGACCGCGATCTCGACCTACCCACGACGGTCATCGCGGAGACCGAGCGCCTGCAGGGGCTGGTCTCGGCGATGCTCGTCCTCGCGCGTTCCGACGAGCACGGGCTCGCGCTGCGGCGTGAGCCCGTCGACGTCGACGACCTCGCGGTCGCGGAGGTGGGACGGCTGCGGTCGTCCACGGCCCGGACCGTCGACGGCTCCGGAATCGCTCCTGCGCGCTTGCAGGGCGACCTGCGCCTGCTGGGGCAGGTGTTCCGCAACCTGGCCGACAACGCGGCGCGGCACGCCCGCAGCACGGTCGCCTTCTCTGTACGCGAGGAACCCGGAACGGTTGTCGTCACCGTGGAGGACGACGGAGACGGCATCGCCGTGGGTGATCGGGAGCGCGTCTTCGAGCGTTTCGTGCGGCTCGACGAGGGCCGCGCCCGTGACGCGGGCGGCAGCGGCCTGGGCCTCGCCATCGTGGCGGAGGTCGTGCGGGCACACGGCGGCGACGTGCGCGTCGACGACAGCACACTGGGCGGGGCCCGTTTCACCCTGCGCCTGCCTGCCTGAAAGCACGTTCAGCAAGCTTCAGGGAGCGTTCAGCGGCCACCGCGGAGAGTGGTAGCACTGACCCGTTCGACCCAGGAGTTGAGTGCCATGAAGAAGACCATCATCGCCGCCGGAGCCGCTGCCGCCATCATCGCCGGAGGAGCCGGATACGCGCTCGCCTCGACCGACGACCGCGACGACATCCCCGAGATCACCCGCTCGACGTCTTCGGCATCGCCGAGCACCGCCCCCGACGCCGACGGTCGCTCCGACGACCGTCACGACGACGGACGCATCGATCTTCGCGATGACGACGACGATCGCGACGATCTCACCGGAGAGACGCTGCAGCGTGCCGCGGACGCTGCCCTCGCGCATACCGGCGGCGGCCGGGTGACCGAGGCCGAGAAGAGCGACGACGACGACCGCCACGAGTACGAGGTGGAGGTGACGATGGACGACGGCAGCGAATACGAGATCGACCTCGACGAGAACTTCACGATCGTCGACGTCGACCACGACGACGACTGACCCTCCCCGGGCCGTAGGTGGTCGAGTGACGGCGCCCTTCGATACGCCGCTCGTTCCTCGCGGCTACTCAGGACCCGCAACGAGGGCGCAATGGATCCGTGGCAATGAGGGCGTAGCCGCCACGTGTCGAGACCAGCTCACACAACCTGGTCTCGATACGGCACTCCGCTAGCGCTCCGGCCTACTCGACCACCGACGACCGGGATAACTGGTCGAGCGGCGAGTCCGCCCGTAGCCGCCACAGAACGAGACCAACTCACGCAACCTGATCTCGATACGGCACTCCGCTAGCGCTCCGCCCTACTCGACCACCTACGACCGGGACAGCTGATCGAGCGGCGAGTCCGCCGCAGCCGCCACAGAACGAGACCAACTCACGCAACCCGGTCTCGCTAGCGCTCCGGCCTACTCGACCACCGACGGCCGGGACAGCTGGTCGAGTAGCGGCGAGTCCGCCCGTAGCCGCCACGGAGCGAGACCAGCTGACGCAACGTGGTCTCGATACGGCACTCCGCTAGCGCTCCGGCCTACTCGACCACCGACGGCCGGGACAGCTGGCCGAGCGGCGAGTCCGCCCGCAGCCGCCACAGAGCGAGACCAACTCACGCAACCTGGTCTCGATACGGCACTCCGCTAGCGCTCCGGCCTACTCGACCACCTACGACCGGGATAACTGGTCGAGCGGCGAGTCGCCCGCAGCCGCCACAGAGCGAGACCACCTACACGCGGGCGCGGGCGATGGCGTAGAGGGCAACTCCGGTCGCGACGCCGGCGTTGAGCGACTCGAGGTCGCTCGACATCGGGATGCTGACGAGCTGGTCGCAGGTCTCGCTGACGAGCCGCGAGAGTCCCTTGCCCTCGCTGCCGATCACCACAACGAGCGGACCGTCCGCGAGATCGAGCGCCGGCAGTTCGACGTCACCGTCGGCGGCCAGGCCGACGACCATGAGGCCCGCCTCCTGATACGCCTTGAGCTGCCGGGTGAGGTTGGTGGCCCGTGCCACCGGGACCCGCGCCGCAGCACCGGCCGAGGTCTTCCAGGCGGCCGCGGTCATCTGCGCCGCACGCCGCTCGGGGATCACCACGCCGTGCGCGCCGAATCCGGACGCCGACCGCACGATGGCGCCGAGGTTACGCGGATCGGTGATCCCGTCGAGCATGACGATGAGCGGCGGCTCACCGAGTTCCTCAGCGCGTCCCAGCAGGTCGTCGGGGTGCGCGTACTCGTAGGCGTCCAGCTTGGCTGCGATGCCCTGGTGCACGGCACCGCCGGTGAGCCGGTCGAGCTCCGGGCGGCCGACCTCCAACAGCGCGATGTGCTGCTCGGCGGCGAGTCGGAAGATCTCCCGCAGCCGTTCGTCGCGCTCCGTGCCCTCGGCGACGTAGACGCCGTTGACCGGAACGTTGGCCCGCAGCAGCTCGACGACCGAGTTCCGGCCCGCCACCCATTCGGCGCCGCCATCACCTGCCTTGCGGCGCGGCTTGCTCTGCTGGCGCTTCTCCTCAGCGCGCACCATCTTGTACTTCTTGTGATTGGGGCGTTCCTCCGCGCGCGGCGTCGGCCCCTTGCCTTCCAGGCTGCGGCGACGGCGACCACCGGATCCGGCGGTCGGGTTGCCCTTGCCTGACTTCTTGATGGCGCCTCGACGCTGGCTGTTGCCTGGCATCAGCGCTCTCCCTCCTTGAGGCTCCAGCGCGCGCCCTGCGGAGTGTCCTCCACCTCGACGCCGGCTGCAGCCAACTGGTCACGAATTCGGTCGGCGGTGGCGAAGTCTCTCGCGCCACGCGCTTCGGCTCGCTGATCGATGAGACGCTGCACGAGGACCGCGAGCGCGTCCTCGACAGCGGTGTCGGTGCTCGAGGACGCCCACATCGGGTCGAGCGGGTCCAAGCCGAGTACGTCCAGCATCGCCCGCACGGCACCGAGGGCCGTGGCGAGCCCGGACGGCTCGCCGCCTCCGAGCAGCTTGTTGCCCTCGGCCACGGTCTCCTGCAGCACCGCGAGCGCGGCGGGCACGGACAGGTCGTCGTCCATGGCCGCGGCGAAGGCGTCGGGGATCTTGCCGTCGTCACACGGCCCGACGAGCTCTGCGGCCCGCCGGACGAAACCCTCGATGCGCGAGAACGCGGTGGCCGCCTCGGCCAGCGCCTCCTCGCTGAACTCGATGATCGAGCGGTAGTGCGCGGCCACGAGGTAGTACCGCAGCGCGATCGGCGGCACGCGCTTGACGACCTCGCTGACCATGAGCGTGTTGCCGACGCTCTTGCTCATCTTGGCGTTGCCGAGGTTGAGCATCGCGTTGTGCATCCAGATGCGCGCGAACGGCTGGCCCGCGGCACGCGACTGCGCGAGCTCGTTCTCGTGGTGCGGGAACCGAAGATCGAGTCCCCCACCGTGGATATCGAACTCGGGGCCGAGGTACTTGGCCGCCATCGCCGAGCACTCGAGGTGCCAGCCCGGACGCCCACGGCCCCACGGGGTGGGCCAGGAGGCCGACTCTGGCTCGCCCTCCTTGTGCCCCTTCCACAGAGCGAAGTCACGGGGGTCGCGCTTGCCCTCCAGCGGAGCGTCGGGAGCAGCCTGCATGTCGTTGACGGACTGGTTGGACAGTTCGCCGTATGCGGGCCAGGAGCGCACGTCGAAGTAGACGTCGCCGGAGCCGTCCTCAGCCGGGTAGGCATGGCCTCGCTCGATCAGGGCCGCGATCATCCCGATCATCTCCGGCACGTGCCCGGTGGCGCGCGGCTCGTACGTCGGCGGCTGGCAGCCCAGCACCTCGTACGCGGCGTGCAGAGCGCGCTCGTTGCGATAGGCGACGGCGAACCACGGTTCGCCGGTCTCCGCGCCCTTGGCGAGGATCTTGTCGTCGATGTCGGTGACGTTGGCGATGATCCGCACCTCGTACCCGGCGCGCTCGAGCCACCGCCGCAGGACGTCGAACACGACCTCCTTGCGGATGTGGCCGATGTGCGGCGGACCCTGCACCGTGAGCCCGCAGTGGTAGATCCCGACGCGGCCCGGCACCACCGGGTCGAGCGGCGTGATCCGCCGGGTCGCGGAGTCGAAGAGATGCAGCGTCACAGCTCAACCCTATCGGCGTGGACCACTAGGGTTTCGGGCATGGCGCTCGTTCCACGTGTCGGACTCGGTACCGATGTCCACCGGCTCGTCTCCGGCCGTGAGCTGTGGCTCGCCGGACTGTCCTGGCCCGACGAAGAACTCGGACTCGAAGGACACTCCGACGGAGACGCCGCAGCGCACGCGATCGTCGATGCGCTGCTGTCTGCGGCGGCTCTCGGCGACATCGGCCAGCACTTCGGCACCGCCGCTCCCGAGTTCGCCGGCGCCTCCGGCGCGACGTTCCTCACCGAGACGGCGCGGCGGGTCCGCGAGGCCGGTTTCACAATCGGCAACGTCAGCGTGCAGGTGATCGGCAACCGGCCGCGGATCGGTGCGCGCCGCGAGGAGGCGCAACGCGTGCTCGGGGAGGCGATCGGCGCGCCCGTGGCGGTGTCCGGCACGACGACGGACGGCCTCGGACTCACCGGCCGCGGCGAAGGCATCGCCGCGGTGGCCGTCGCGATGCTGTTCACCTGACCCGCTCCCCTGAGCGCGCTGCCAGAGCGGGAGGGAAACGGCGACGGCGCCGCCCCCGAAGGGACGACGCCGTCGGCTGATCGAAGATCAGGAAGCGAGGACCTCGTCGAGGCGGGTCTCGGCTTTGTCCTCGTTGGTGTTCTCCGCGAGCGCAAGCTCGGAGACGAGGATCTGCCGGGCCTTGGAGAGCATGCGCTTCTCACCGGCCGACAGCCCGCGATCATGATCGCGGCGCCACAGATCACGGACGACCTCGGCGACCTTGAGGACATCGCCGGAGTGCAGCTTCTCCAGGTTGGCCTTGTACCGGCGCGACCAGTTGGTCGGTTCCTCGACGTGCTCGGCACGCAGGACCGAGAACACCCGCTCCAGACCGGCTTCGTCGACCACGTCACGGACGCCGACCAGGTCGACGTTGCACGCCGGGACACGCACGACGAGGTCGTTCTGGGCCACGATCCTCAAAACCAGGTATTCGCGGATCTCCCCCTTGATCGTTCGCGTTTCGATGTCTTCGATGACTGCAGCGCCGTGATTCGGGTACACAACGGTTTCGCCGACAGTGAAAGTCATAGACATTACACCTTTCCTAGGTGACTAGGATAACACGGGAATGCGAGCCAGTTCCCGGCCATTTCCCCCGGGCGGAACGCCCTCCGATACGATGCCATCGTGAGCCTTCGACGACGCCGCCTCGCCGCCACCGCCCTGGTCGCCACCGCTCCGTTCGTGCTGTCCGCGTGCGGCACCAGCTTCAACGCCCAGACGAACCAGCAGTACCAGCCCGGCATCGGTGCCAACGTTCGTGATCTCGATGCGCCCGTGCAGGTTTACAACGGCCTCTTCGTCGACAACGGCGACGGCACCGCCACCTTCTCCGGTGCCCTTCTGGCCCGCGGCGAGGACGAGCGGATCGTCGAGTCCGTCGAGGTCACACCCGAGGAAGGCCAGTCCGTGGAGGCCGTCCTTCCCGGGACGCTCCGCCTCCCCGCGGAGGTCCTGGTGCCGGTGGGCGAGGCCGGCGAGATCTTCGTCGAGAGCCCGGCCGTCCGCGCCGGCTACTACGTCTCGATGACCCTCACCCTCGCTTCCGGCGACCAGGTCAGCCTGCGCGTGCCGGTCGAGCCGCGCGAGGAGATGTACGCTTCCGTGGCCCAGACGCCGTCGACGCCCGAGGCTCCCGGCGACGACACCGGCGAGACCGGCGTCGAGGTCGATCCCGACTTCGGCGTGGAAGGTGAGTCGACCCTCGACACCGAGCGGTAGATTTCGACCACGAGCATGACGAAGGGGGCTGCCGGTGGCAGCCCCCTTCGTCGTTCGGTGAGATCAGTTGCCGACCGGCAACTCGCCGGTCACGAGGAAGACGACTCGACGGGCCATGTTGACGGCGTGGTCGCCGAGGCGCTCGTAGTAGCGGCCCAGCAGCGCGAGGTCGATGGCGGCCTCCATGCCGTGCTCCCAGGAGCCGCCGAGCAGCACCCGGAAGAGATCGGCACGCAGCCGGTCCATCTCGTCGTCCTCGACCTCGAGGGCGGCGGCAGCAGTCAGATCGCGGTTGCCGACGATCCGCGCGGCCTTCTCGATCATCGAGTCGGCCACCGACGCCATGGAGCGGATGGTGGGCTGCACCGCCAGCGGCACCGCCGACTCGGGCACCCGGCGGCGGGCGACCTTGCTGACGTGCACCGCGAGCGCGTTCATGCGCTGCAGGTCCGCGAGCATGCGCAGCGCGGCGACGATCTGGCGCAGGTCGGTGGCGACCGGCTGCTGCGTGGCGAGGACGACGAGCGCGCGCTCCTCCACCTCGTCGATCGACGCGTCGACCTCCCGGCCCGCGTCGATCACCTTCTCCGCGATCGTGGTGTCGGCGTGCAGGAGCGCCGTCGTGGAGTCGGCGACCGAGCCCCGGACAGTCGTGGTCAACGTGACGAGGTCGTCGACGATGCGGTCGAGTTGCTCGTAGTACTGGTCTCGCATGCCGCGAGACTACGCCGGGCCGGTGAACGGTGAGCGACGCATGGTGAACGGGACGTGAACGACAACCGAAACTGTGGGCGAGGTGCGGTCCTGGATGCGGATCCTGGGTGAACAGCGCCCTACGATCGAGCATGTGGAGGTCAGCGCGAGCTATGTCATCGTCGGGATGCTCGGCGTCGTGGTCGGGGCCGCGCTCGCCTGGGTCTGGAGGCTGAGCGAGCGACGCCAGGAGGCGCTGCCGCCGGTCGAGGAAGCTCCGCTCGTCCCGCAAGGGGTCACGGACGTCCTGGCCGTACTCTCCTCGTCCGCCGTGCTCATCGACGACGCCGACGCCGTCGTGCAGGCCTCGGCACCGGCCGTGGCACTCGGCATCGTCAAAGACGGCGAGCTCGCACCCGGTGAGCTCACCGAGCTCAGCCGGCAGGTGCGGCGCGACGGGCAGGTCCGCGAGGCCGAGCTGACCATCCGTCAGCGCCGCCGCCCGCCGATCCACGTGCAAGCCCGAGTCGCACCGCTGACGAGTCGCCTGCAGCTCGTCCTCATCCACGACCGCACGCGCGAGCGACAGGTCGAGACGATCCGGCGCGACTTCGTGGCCAACGTGAGTCACGAACTGAAGACGCCGATCGGCGCGCTCAACCTGCTCGCCGAGGCCGTGGGCGAGGCGAAGGACGACCCCGAGGCGGTGGTCCGGTTCTCGCAGCGAATGCAAGCCGAGAGCGAGCGCCTCACCCGGCTCGTCCAGCAGATCATCGACCTCTCGCGCCTTCAGAACGACACGGCGAGCGAGGACGCGGCGACCGTCAAAGTCTCCGAGCTCGTCTCCGAGGCCGTCGAGCACTCGACCACCGAGGCCGAGGGCAAGGACATCGAGATCGCCACCGAGGTGGAGCCGGACCTGGTCGTGCACGGCGACCGTGCCCAGTTGCACTCCGCGGTGAGCAACCTCGTCGAGAACGCCGTCACCTACAGCGACGCCGGCGGCAAGGTCTCGGTCGTCGCCACGCGCGACGAGGACGACGTCCGCATCACGGTCTCCGACACCGGTATCGGCATCCCGGACACCGAGTTGGAGCGCATCTTCGAACGCTTCTACCGGGTCGACCCGGCCCGGGCGCGTTCCACGGGCGGCACCGGCCTCGGGCTGTCCATCGTCAAGCACGTCGCCGCCAGCAATGGCGGCACGGTCGAGGTCTGGAGCGAACCCGGCCTCGGTTCGTCCTTCACGCTGGTGCTGCCAGCCGTAGCGCTCGATGAGGAGCAACTGTGACCAAGGTTCTGATCGTCGAGGACGAAGCCTCCTACAGCGAAGCGCTGTCGTACGTGCTGCGCAAGGAGGGCTTCGATGTCGCCGTCGCCGAGACCGGAACGGACGCCTTGGAGGCGTTCGAACGCGGCGGTGCCGACATCGTCCTGCTCGATCTCATGCTGCCGGGCATCCCCGGCACCGAGGTCTGTCGGGCGATCCGGCAGACGTCAGCCGTCCCGATCATCATGGTGAGTGCCAAGGACACCGAGGTCGACAAGGTGGTCGGGCTCGAACTCGGCGCCGACGACTACGTCACCAAGCCGTATTCCCCGCGCGAGCTGGTCGCGCGCATCCGCGCGGTGCTGCGCCGCGGTGGCGTGGAGGAGGCCGAGGAGAGCCCCACGCTGCAGGTCGGCACGGTCCGGATGGACGTCGACCGTCACATCGTCACCGTCGACGGCGTGGAGGTGCGGTTCCCGCTCAAGGAGTTCGAGCTGCTCGAGTTCTTCCTCCGCAACCCGGGTCGCGTGCTGACCCGCGGGCAGCTCATCGATCGGGTGTGGGGCGCGGACTACGTCGGCGACACCAAGACGCTCGACGTCCACGTGAAGCGCCTGCGCGCCAAGATCGAACCCGACCCGGCGCACCCCACGACCCTCACGACCGTCCGCGGCCTCGGCTACAAGTACGGCACCTGACGCGAGTTGTAGGTGGTGAGTAGCGGCGCCCTTCGATACGCCGCTCGTTCCTCGCCCTGTTAGGTGGTCGAGTAGCGGCGCCCTTCGATACGCCGCTCGTTCCTCGCGGCTACTCAGGAACCGGAACGAGGGAGCATGGAGCCGTGGCAATGAGGGCGTAGCCGCCGCGTATCGAGACCACGCGACGTGGCGAGGTCTCGATACGTCGGTCGCTGAGCGACCTCCTACTCGACCACCAACGGCCGAGTGAAGGTGGCCTCGATACGTCGGTCGCTGAGCGACCTCCTACTCGACCACCTATGCCGGGATAGGTGGTCGAGTAGCGGCGAGGAACGAGCCGCGTATCGAGACCACGCGACGTGGCGAGGTCTCGATACGGCGCTCCGCTAGCGCTCCGGCCTACTCGACCACCAACGGCCGAGTGAGGTGGCCTCGGCCTCGATACGTCGGTCGCTGAGCGACCTCCTACTCGAGCACCTATGCCGCTTAGCGGCCTTGGTTGGCGACGGCGGCGATGGCGGCCGCCGCGGCCTCCGGGTCGAGATACTTCCCGCCCTTCTCGATCGGCTTCATGTCGTCGTCGAGTTCGTAGACGAGCGGGATGCCGGTCGGGATGTTGAGGCCGACGACGGCTTCCTCGGAGAGGTCGTCGAGGTGCTTGACGAGCGCGCGCAGCGAGTTGCCGTGCGCCGTGACGAGGACCGTCTTACCGGCGCGCAGATCGGGGATGATCTCGTCGTACCAGTACGGCAGCAGCCGGACGAGCACCTGCGCGAGCGCCTCGGTGCGCGGCAGCAGTTCCGACGGCAGCGAAGCGTAGCGCGCGTCGCCGGCCTGGCTGTACTCGTCGTCGTCCGCGATCGGCGGGGGCGGAGTCGCGTAGGAGCGGCGCCACGTCATGAACTGCTCCTCGCCGAACTCCTCGAGCGTGGCCTTCTTGTCCTTGCCCTGCAACGCTCCGTAGTGGCGCTCGTTCAGCCGCCAGGAACGCTTGACCGGGATCCAGTGACGGTCGATGCCGTCGAGGGTGATCTGCGCGGTGCGGATGGCGCGACGCAGCACCGAGGTGTGCGAGACGTCCGGCAGGATTCCGGCCTCGCGGAGCAACTCGGGCGCGCGCATGGCCTCGGCGACGCCCTGCTCATTCAGGTCGACGTCGACCCAGCCGGTGAACAGGTTCTTGGCGTTCCATTCGCTGTGACCGTGGCGCAGCAGGACCAGTGTGCTCATGCCGCTCAGCCTAGCGATCAATCGATGCCGTGGGCGATGCGGTGGAGCGCCTGGAGGTAGTCGTCCTGCGAGTGTCCGCCCGCGATCGTCCGCGAAGCGTTGACGACGATGAACGGCGTCGTGTCCACCCCGAGGTGCGCCGCGGTGTCGCGCTGCCGCTCGACGTCCTCGGCGTACTCGTTGCTCGCCAGCAGCCCGTCCGCGGCTTCGAGTTCGAGTCCGACGAGCGCCGCCCGGCTGGCGAGCACGAACGAGTCCGCGATGTCGGTGCCTTCGAGGAAATGCGCGCGCCACAGCTGGTGGAGCAGTTCGCGCTGCACCGCTTCTCCGGACTCCATCGCCCAGGTCAGCAGCCGCCAGGCGTCGGTGGAGTCCGCGGGGACGATCTCCTCCACGTTGAGCTCGATGCCGCTGATCCGCGCGGCCGCGACCACCTCGTCGGCGGGCGCGGCGTCAGCAACGCGGCAAGCTCGGTAGCCGATCTCGACCGGCTCGCCGGTGAGGATCGTGTACATCGCCGCGGCCCGCTCGAACCGCACCGAGCCCACGTACGACCACGCGTCGACGACGTCGACGAAGACCGTTGCCTTCATGCCGTCGATTCGTCGTCGCGGGGGCGGAGGTGCTTGAAGGCCTCGAGATTGCGGGTCGATTCACCGCGCGACTCGCGCCACGCCCATTCCTTGCGTATGGAGCTGGCGAAGCCCAGTTCGAGGATGGTGTTGAACGACTCGTCGGCGTAGGTGAGGACCGCCCCGAGGATGCGGTCGATCTCGTCCTCGGTCACCGCGTGCAGGGGCAGCCGCCCATCGAGGTAGATGTCGCCGACGCTGTCGACCGCGAACGCGACCCCGAACAGCTTGAGGTTGCGTTCGAGCAGCCAGCGGTAGACGGCCTCGTGGTTCTCGTCCGGACGGCGCGCCACGAACGCGTGCACACCGAGCGCGTGGCGCCCGATGTCGAGGCGGCAGGTGGTCTTGAGCTTGCGCTCCCCCGGCAGGTCGATCTCGAAGACGTCGTCGCCGTGCCGCACGTACTCGAGCCCGGACGCGGCGAGGGCGGCGACGATGGTGTCGTGGACGGCGCTCATGGCGTGCTCCTCAGCTCCTCATGACGTTGGCGCACAGCGGCCTCATAACTGGCGATCGTACGGTCGGCCGTGACGTCCCAACTGAACATCTCGGCGTGCGCGACGGCCTTCTGGCCCACGTCGGAACGCAGTTGCCCGTCGGTCAGGTAGGCGAACAGTGCGTCGGCGTAGTCGCGGGGTTCGTGGCCGTCGACCAGGGTTCCGGTGACCCCGTCGGCGACGGCGGTGGTCAGCCCGCCGACGCGTGCGGCCACGACCGGCGTGCCACACGCCTGCGCCTCGATCGCGACGAGTCCGAAGGACTCGTTGTAGGACGGGACGCAGACGGTCGACGCGGCGGAGTACCACTGGGCGAGGTCGGTCTGCGAGACCGTGGGAACGAAGTGCACGGCCTCGGTGATGCCGAGTTCCTGGGCAAGATCCTGCAACTCGCCGGGACGATCCAGGCCGCTGCCCGAGGCGCCGCCGACGACGGCGACCTCGACGCCGAGCGCCGGATGGCGCCGACGCAGGTTCGCGACCGCCTTGAGCACGATGTCGGGCGCCTTGAGCGGCTGGATGCGGCCGGCGAACACCACGAGCGGGGTGTGCGGCGCGATCCCGAGCCGTCGCCGGGCCTCGTCGCGATCGTGCGCGTGGAAGACGTCGAGGTCGACGCCCGGATGGACGATGTCGACGCGGCCGCCGTGAGCTCCGTACAGCTCGATGAGCTCGCGCCGTTCCTCGTCGGTATTGGCGATGAGTCGGTCGGCGAATCGCACGATCTCCTCCTCGCCCCAGACCCGGCCCAGCGGTTCTGGAGTGTCGCCGTCGGCGAGCGCGGCGTTCTTCACTTTGGCCATGGTGTGCATCGAATGGACCAGCGGAACGCCCCAGCGGTCGCGGACGACGGTGCCGACCTGCCCGGACAGCCAGTAGTGCGAGTGGACGAGGTCGAAGTATCCGGGCGCGTGTTCGACCTCGGCGCGCAGCACGTCGCGGACGAAGGAGCACAGCTGCGCCGGCAGGTCGTTCTTCTCGAGGCCGTCGAAGGGGCCGGCGGCGACGTGATGCACCCGGATTCCGGGCTCGGCGTCCACGACGGGAGGAAGGTGTCGCGAGGTGGCTCGGGTGAAGATCTCGACCTCGATGCCGCGACGTGCCAGCCGTCGAGACAACTCCAGGACATAGACGTTCATGCCGCCGGCGTCGCCGTTGCCGGGTTGCTCGAGGGGCGATGTGTGCGCCGAGAGCATGGCGATGCGGCTGATATCCACCTAGGCATTCTCCCGCATCGTCCCCAGCGGGCAACGCGACGTCCACCTCACAGGAGGAGGTGAACGAGGGCTAGGGGCACACCGGCCGCGACGGCGGTGCTCGTCGCGGCGAGGACGAACAGTCGCGCTGTCCCCTGGGCGAGCGTCCGCAATTGGACGGTCGTGCCGAGCGCGAACATCCCGGCCGCGAGCAGACCGGTGGCGAGCCGATCGGCCGTCGCGAGGACGGCAGGGTCGAGGACGCCGGTGCTCCGTACCCCGACCGCGAGCAGGAAACCGATGACGAACCAGGGCACTCGGAGTGTGCGGGCGCCGCCGGCGGTCCGGCCCCGGCCGACGACGACCGCCAGCGGCGCGAGCAGCATCACGCGGGCGAGCTTGACGGTGACCGCGATGCCCACGGCCGTCGGAGCAGCGGCCGCGCCGGCGGCGACGACCTGGGCGACCTCGTGGATGCTCGCTCCGGCCCACACCGCCGTCTCCCGGGGGCCGAGCCCGAGGAGGTCGGCGGTCAGTGGCACCACGGCGATCATCGCGGAACCGAAGATCGTGACCATCGCGACGGCCTGAGCCACCGCCGCACCGCGAGCGCGCACGACGTCTTGGATGCCGGCGATGGCCGCCGCGCCGCAGATCGAGAACCCGACGGCGACGAGCGTGACGAGATCCTCGTCAAGTCCGAGTCGCCGGCCGACCACGCGCGTCGCGGTGTATGTCGCGGTGACGGTCAGGACCACGACGACCAGCCCGGCGAGGCCGATATCGGCCAGCTGGCCAGCCGATAATCGGAGGCCGAGCAGCACGACGCCGAGCCGCAACGCGAATCGCCCGAGGTCGTCGATCGTGGCCGGGCGCCAGCGCTCCGGGAACTGAGCGACCGCAACACCGGCGACCAGGGCGACGACCAAGGGACTGACCGGCCACCCCGAAGCGACGGCACCGATCAGCGCGATCGCCGCCAGCAGCAGCCCGCTGCGGGTCACCGGCGTCATGCCTCAAGGCTGGTCGAGTCGAGGCCGGCTCGGTAGACCCGAGATCGCGACCAGCCATAAGCTGCGTTGATGATCCCGGACCTCGAAGGAGCCGAAGTCCTCATCGCCGTCGACGAGCACGGCAGCATCGGCGCCGCCGCTCGCCATCTCGGCATCACCCAGCCCGCCGCCAGCGCACGACTGCGGACGATGGAGGCGCGCTGGGGCCTGGCGCTGGTGGAGCGCTCGGCTCGAGGGTCCCGGCTCACCGACGCGGGGCAGGCCGTCGCGGGGTGGGGCCGCGCGGCGTTCGAGCGGGTCGCCGCACTCCAGGCGGGGCTCGAAGCGTTGCAGGAGCGGCACGACCGAGGGCTGCGCGTGGCAGCGAGCCTCACCGTCGCCGGTTACCTCGTGCCCCGCTGGCTCGGTGAGCTGAGGGCTCGGTATCCGGCCGCAACACCGCAGCTCATGGTCGTCAACAGCGCCGCCGTCATCGGTCTCGTGCACGACGGGACCGCCGACCTCGGATTCATCGAGACTCCGGACCTCCCGCCCGACCTGGCGGTACGCCGAATCGGCGAGGACGCGCTCGTGGTGGTCGCCCACCCCTCGCATCCGTGGGCACACCGCGACGAACCGGTCGCGACCGACGAGCTGGCCGCCGAGCCCCTCGTCCTGCGCGAACCCGGCAGCGGCACTCGACGGACGTTCGAGGCGGCGCTGGGCAGCGCACCGACGGTGGCGCTCGAGGCGAGCTCGACGGCGAGCCTCGTCGGCGCCGTGATCGCCGGGATCGCACCGGGCGTCGTGTCCGAGCGCGCAGTGACCGCTGCCGTCCAGAATGGCGAGCTCGTGCCCGTGGCGACCACGATGAACGCTCGTCGCCCGTTGAGCGTGGTCTGGTCGCGCGAACGGAGGCTGTCGCGCACGGCAGAGGCGCTCGTCGCGATCGCGACGGCGGGCTCTGCGACGATGAAGCCATGAGCAGCCAGCCCCTCGCCGTCGTGACCGGCGCCAGCAGCGGCATCGGTGCCGCCACCGCTCGCGCGCTCGCCGCCCACGGGTACCGCGTCGTGTGCGCGGCACGCCGAACCGAGCGCATCGAATCGCTCGCCGCTGAGATCGGCGGCACGGCCGTCACATGCGACGTGACCGACCCCGACGCCGTCGCCGCGCTCGCCGACGCAGTGGGCCCCTCACTGGACCTGCTCGTCAACAACGCCGGCGGCGCGATCGGCCTCGAGCGCGTCGAGGAGTCCGATCCAGCGGACTGGCGACGGATGTACGACATCAACGTCATCGGCACCCTCAACGTCACGCGGGCGCTCCTCCCGGCTCTGCGGGCAGCCGGCTCGGGAACGGGCACGATCATCAACGTGGGCTCGATCGCCGGGCACCACGCGTACGAGGGCGGCGGCGGGTACACCGCAGCCAAGCACGGCCTGGCGGTCATGACCGAGACGTTGCGGCTCGAACTCAACGGTGAGCCGGTGCGGATCAGCGAGATCGCTCCGGGCATGGTCCAGACCGAGGAGTTCTCGCTCACCCGGTTCCGCGGCGATCAGGAGCGCGCCGAGAAGGTGTACGAGGGCGTGGAGAACCCGCTGTCGGCCGACGACGTCGCGGACGCGATCGCTTGGATCGCGACCCGCCCCGCGCACGTGGACATCGACGTCCTCGTCATCAAACCCGTTGCCCAGGCCGCCTCGCACAAGGTGGCCCGCGGACCGCTTTCGCCGCGCCCCTGACGAGTACGTCCGTTTGCCTGCGGCGGCGCTCGCTGACACAGTGTTGGGTTGGCAGTTACTCCCCAATGCAAGGAGTTGACAGTGGCATCGACCTCGACGGACGACGCACCGCGGCTGCGGCGTGGCGTTTTCTACCCGGCGCTCGGCTTCCTCGCGGTCGTCGTAGCGATCAGCGTCGGCTTCCCCGACGCGACCGGGAATGTCATGAGCACGCTGCAGGACACGGTGGTGCGCGGCCTCGGCTGGTACTACGTCCTCATCGTGTCCGGTTTCGTGATCTTCGCGATCTGGATGGGCGCGGGTCGCTTCGGTGACATCGTGCTCGGCAAGGACGACGATGAGCCGGAGTTCGGCATCTTTGCCTGGTTCTCCATGCTCTTCGCGGCCGGCATGGGCATCGGACTGGTGTTCTGGGGCGCCGCCGAGCCGCTGACCTTCTTCGTCGACCCCAAACCCGGCGTGAGCGGCACCGACGGTCAGTTGGTCAACTCGGCGATGTCGCAGGTCTTCCTGCACTGGGGCTTCCACGCCTGGGCGATCTACGTCGTGGTGGGCCTGGCGTTGGCGTACGCGATCCACCGCAAGGGGCGGCCGGTCTCGTTGCGCTGGGCGCTGGAGCCGCTGCTCGGCGACCGGGTCAAGGGCTGGGTCGGCGACATCATCGACGTCGTGGCCATCGTCGGCACCATCGCGGGCGTCGCGACGTCGCTCGGCCTCGGCGTTCAGCAGATCTCCGCCGGCCTCGTGAGCCTCGGTGTGATCGACGAGGTGTTCGACTGGCAGCTCGTCGCGCTCATTCTGGCCATCACACTGGTCGCGACCCTCTCGGTGGTCAGCGGCGTCGGCAAGGGCATCAAGTGGCTCTCCAACGCCAACCTCGGTCTGGCCGGCGTCTTCCTGATCGCGATCCTGGCCCTCGGTCCGACGCTGTTCCTGCTGCGTGACTTCGTCCAGAACATCGGCAACTACCTGTTCAACCTCGTGCCGATGAGCTTCAACACCAGCGCGCTCACGGGTGAGGCCGGCATCGAATGGCAGGCCGCCTGGACCACGTTCTACTGGGGCTGGTGGATTTCCTGGTCGCCGTTCGTCGGCCTGTTCATCGCGCGGATCTCCCGTGGCCGCACGGTGCGCGAGTTCGTCTCGGGCGTCCTGCTCGTGCCCGTCCTCGTCACCATGGCGTGGTTCACGGTCATGGGCGGCAGCGCCATCTATCAGCAGATGAACGGCGAGAACCTCACCAATGAGGACGGCAGCGTGACGAGCGAGAACGCGCTGTTCGAGATGCTCGGAAACCTCCCACTCAGCTCCGTGTTGTCCGTCATCGCGATCGTCATGATCATCATCTTCTTCGTGACCTCGTCGGACTCCGGTTCGCTCGTGGTCGACATGCTCGCGCACAACGGACACCAGGAGCCGCCGACCTGGAGTCGCGTGATGTGGGCCTTCCTCGAGGGCGGCGTGGCGATCGGCCTGCTCTTGGCCGGCGGACTGGTGGCGCTGCAGACCGGCGCGATCCTCACCGCCGTGCCGTTCAGCATCGTGATGATCGCGATGTGTTTCGCCACCTACAAGGCGCTCAAGTCGGAGTACCGGGAGATTCGCCGCCTCAGCCGGCGGGCGCGCGAACGTGAGTGGCAGCTCGAGTTGACCGAGCGGGTGACACCGGCGGTCACGTCGCAGGTGGTCGACACGATCTCGGAGAACTTCGAGGATCACTTCGGCGAACAGGTCGATGAGCGCATCTCGAGCGCGATCGACGAGTACGACGCCGAGCAGTCCGACGGTGACGGCGACGACACCGGGGGCACCACCACCTCCCGGTGAACGTGACGAAGGCCCCGGCGCTGCACCAGCGCCGGGGCCTTTGTCGTGTTCTCAGTGGATGACGACGGGCGGCTTGCCCTCGTCGTCCAGCAGGTGGCTCGCCTCGCGCTTCTTGGGCAGGAAGAGCGTGGCCACGAAGGTCACCACGCAGAGCGCGAAGGCGATCCAGAAGCTGTGGGCGAACGCGGCGGCCGCCTCCTGCGACACGAGCTTCTCGAACTGATCGCCCACCGACTGGACGTACTGCAGCACCGCGGACGGCGGTTGCTCGCCCGTGCGCTCGGCCTCGGCGAGGGCCCGGGCGGCGGACACGGCGTCCGAGCTCTTCTGCTGGTTGGTCAGCACGACCGAGATGATCGCGACACCGACCGAACTGGCGACCTGCTGCGTGATGTTGAGCAGCGTCGAGCCGCGCGCGACCTCATGGTTGGCGAGCGTCCGCAGCGCCGACGTCATCAGCGGCATCATCGTCGCGCCCATGCCGAGGCCCATCACGAACAGCACGCCGATGAGGTACGGGTACGAGGTGTCGGCCTCGACCCGGGTCAAGCCGAACATGCCGGCGCAGATGAGTGCGAGCCCGACCGGCACGATGCGACCGACCGGGAAGCGGTCGACGAGGGCGCCGGCGATCGGCATCGTCAGCATCGCGCCGATGCCCTGGGGAGCCACCAGGAGCCCGGCGTCGAACGGCGTCTCCATCCGGACCTGCTGGAAGTACGTGGGCACCAGCAGCAGCCCGCCGAAGAACGCCGCGGCGAACAGGAACATCGTGAGCGTCGAGATCGACAGGTTGTAGTTGCGGAACAGTCGCAGATCCAGCAGCGGGTGCTGGGGCTTGAACGAGTAAGCGATGAACGCGAGCACCAGCAGGCCGCCGGCGAGCATCGTGGCCCACACCTTGGGAGCGGCCATCGTTCCCTCGTCGGGAATCGACGAGACGCCGTAGAGGAACAGCGCCAGGCCGGGCGACATCATCAGCATGCCGAGGAAGTCGAACGACTCGCCCGGCTGCGGGGTGTCCTTGGGCAGGACGACCCACGAATAGACGAGCGCGGCGACGCCGAGCGGCAGGTTGATGAGGAAGATCCAGTGCCACGTGGCGTGGTCGATCAGCCAGCCGCCGAGGATCGGGCCGAGGATCGGGCCCAGCAACATCGGCACACCGAGGATCGCCATGAGGCGGCCCATCCGCTGCGGGCCGGCCGCCCGGGTCAAGATCGTCATGCCGAGCGGCATGAGCATGCCGCCGCCGAGACCTTGCACGACACGGAACGCGATCAGCGCCTCGATGCTCTGCGCTGCCGCACACAGCACGGACCCGGCGGTGAACAGCGCGAGCGCGAGCAAGTAGAGACGCTTGGTACCGAAGCGATCGGCGGCCCAGCCGGTCAGCGGGATGACGGTCGCGAGCGCGAGCGTGTAGGCGGTGACGGTCCAGGCCACGGTGGAGTAGTTCTGGACGTTCAGGTCGGTCATGAACGTCGGCAGCGCGACGTTGACCACGGTGATGTCGAGGATCGACATGATCGAACCGAGAACGACGACACCGGCGATCTTGAGGACTGCGGAGTCGATCTTCTCGGGGTATTCAGGCAGCTCAGTGCTGGTCATACAGGTCCTCTTTCGTGAGGGCGAGCAGGGGCGCGAGGGCCTCGCTGAGGCGCTCGCACTGATCGAGGTCGAGTCGGTCGAGCATGTGGCGCACGGAGTCACGCTTGGCGTCCAGATGTGCGCGGGCGAGTTCGACGCCTTTGTCGGTGAGGGCGACGATCTTGACGCGCCTGTCCTGGTCGCACTCGGTGCGCTCGACGAGCCCGAGCTTGACGAGCTGGTCGACGTTACGACCGGCGGCCGCGACCGAGAGTGACACCAGCTTGGCGATGTCACCGATGGCGAGCGGACCGTCGGTCTGCGCGAGCGTGAACAACGTGCGGGCCTGCGAGAAGGACAGGTCCATCGCGAGGAAGACCTCGTAGGCCTCCGACTCGGCGTTGATGAAGACCCGACCGAGGAAGGCCTCGAGGTCCGCGAAAGCGGCCGTGCGCGGGTCTGAGGAAGTCACCGCAAGATACTAACGCCCGCGCAACTGTTGCGTCTCCGTGATGATTACCACAGCGCAACGTTGATAGGTGGTCGAGCAGCCCCGAGCCGTTCCATAGGTGGTCGAGTAGGCCCGAGCCGTTCCATAGGTGGTCGAGTAGGCCCGAGGAACGAGGGCCGTATCGAGACCACGTCGCGTCAGCCGGTCTCGATACGCCGCTCGCAGAGCTCGCCGCTACTCGACCACCCACAGCGTCAGGCCGTCGTGATCTCGCGGGCTCGTCGTTGGTAGTGGCGGCGAACGGGGTCGCAGGCGCACCAGTGCGCGGCAGAGGTGAACAGCGCCGCGGCCAGCTCCGGGTTTCCGGCCTCGGCATGCAACTCGGCGAGCGCACCGGCCGTCCGATGATCCCGTGGGTCGAGCATCCCCAACTCGGTGAGCGCCTGCGCCGCGCCGTGGACGCGTGCGACAGCGACGGCTCGATTGAGCCGCACCACCCGATCCTCACCGCTGAGCGCGAGCAGTCGGTCGTAGAACGTCAGCGCCAGCGGCCAGTCGGTCTCGTCAGGATGGAGCGCCACTGCGTGGACGGCCGCGATCAGCGCTTGGAGCCGCAGCTCCTCGGCGAAGCCGGCGGACGGGCCGAGGGCGAGCAGCCGCTCCATGGCCCGGGCGATCTCGTCGTGTCGCCAGCGCCGACGGTCCTGCTCGGCGAGCAGCACGAAGTCGCCCGCCGCGTCCGCACGAGCGTCGCGCCTGGCGTGCTGCAGTTCCACGAGCGACCGTAGGGCTTGCACGTCGGCGCGTCCGGGCAGGAGGTCGTCGACGACGGCGACCAGGCGTATGGCTTCCGCGCAGACCTCGGGCCGGACCACTTCCGTGCCCTCGGACGGCGCATACCCGGACGTGAACAGCAGGTGGGCCGTGCGAAGGACGCCCTCCACGCGGTCGTCGAGTGCCGCTCCGGTGGGCAGCTCGAACGCGCGCGGCTCGGCGGCAGCGCGCTGGCGCGCCCGGGTGAGGCGCGCGGACATCGCGGTCGGTGCGACCGCGAACAACCGCGCGATCTCCGTCGTGGGCAGGCCCAGCACCCACCGCAACGCCAGTGCGGTCTGCGCGTGCGGCGGCAACGCCGGATGGCAGGCGAGGAAGACCAGCCGCAGCATGTCGTCCGCGACGGCCTCGAGCTGGGGCTCGCCGGGATCGACGCGCTGCGCGAGGTCCTCGGCGATCCGCGCGGCGGCCCGGTGCGCGCTGACCTCGCTACGCAGCCGGTCGATCACCTCGCGCTGGGCGACCCGGTGCAGCCAGGCGACCGGCGAGGCGGGCACACCGTCGGTCGGCCACCGGCGCGCGGCTCGGGCGAATGCCTCAGCCAACGCGTCCTCGGCGAGGTCGACGCGTTCGAACCGCGCGGTGAGGAGAGCGAGGAGCCGTGGCCAGTGCTCGCGCCACGCCTCCTCGACTGCGTCCTCGGTCGTCACGATCCGGACTCGTCCACCAACCGACGCACCTCCACGACGCCGCCGTTGAAGGTCATGAGCTTGCAGACGTCGAGCAGGTCGTCGAGGTCGTCGCTGGCCACGATGTAGAAGCCGCTCAGCTGCTCGGTGGTCTCGGCGTAGGGGCCGTCGGTGACGACGTGTCCGGAGCCCTCGGCGCGCACGACTTTGGCGTGCTTGGAGTGCTCAAGCTCGGCGCCGCCGGTGATCTCGTGGCCTCTGGCGGCGAGCTGTTCGGAGAACTCCCGGTGCCGGTCGAACACCTTCTCGCGTTCTTCCGGTCCCATCTGCTCCCAGACGTCCTCGTCGCCGGGGAGGGCGATCAGATACTGCGTTGCCATGCTTGTCCTTCCATCGTTGGTCACCACGATGACGGACCGACGCGGGGAATTTCGACACTTCGCATAGGATTTCCCGGTGCCCACACGCTCTGACCTTCGTAACGTCGCCATCGTCGCCCACGTCGACCATGGCAAGACCACCCTCGTCGACGCCATGCTCCAGCAGCAGGGCGCGTACGCGGAGCACGAGGAGGTCACCGAGCGGGTGATGGACTCGGGCGACCTCGAACGCGAGAAGGGGATCACGATCCTCGCCAAGAACACCGCGGTCCGCTACCAGGGCCCCGGGTCGGACGGCGGCGTGACGATCAACATCATCGACACCCCCGGCCACGCCGACTTCGGTGGCGAGGTGGAGCGCGGCCTGTCGATGGTCGACGCCGTCGTGCTGCTGGTCGACGCGTCCGAGGGTCCGCTGCCGCAGACGCGCTTCGTGCTGCGCAAGGCGCTGACCGCGAAGATGCCGGTGATCCTCGTCGTCAACAAGGTCGACCGGCCGGACGCGCGCATCGCCGAGGTCGTCAACGAGACGTACGACCTGTTCATGGACCTGCTGCCCGAGGACGCCGACGACGACGCTCTCGACTTCCCCGTCGTGTACGCCTCGGCGAAGGCCGGCCGCGCCTCGCTCGAGCAGCCGGCCGACGGTGGTCTGCCAAACAACGACAACCTCATCCCGCTGTTCCAGACGATCATGGAGCACGTCCCGGCGCCGGAGTACGACGCGGACGCTCCGCTGCAGGCGCACGTCACCAACCTCGACTCCTCGCCGTTCCTCGGCCGCCTCGCCCTCGTCCGCGTCAAGAACGGCGTGCTGAAGAAGGGGCAGCAGGTCGCGTGGATGAAGCGCGACGGTTCGGTCGACCGGGTGAAGGTCACCGAGCTGCTCATCACCGAGGCGCTGGAGCGCAAGCCGGGTGAGCAGGCCGGCCCGGGCGACATCGTCGCCATCGCCGGCATGTCCGAGATCATGATCGGCGAGACGCTCGCCGACCCGGACAACCCGATCGCGCTGCCGCTGATCACCGTCGACGAGCCGGCGATCTCGATGACGATCGGCACCAACACCTCGCCGCTCGCCGGCCGCGAGAAGGGCACCAAGGTCACCGCCCGCCTCGTGAAGGATCGGCTCGACAGCGAGCTGATCGGCAACGTGTCGATCCGTGTGCTGCCCACCGACCGTCCCGACGCGTGGGAGGTCCAGGGCCGCGGCGAGCTCGCGCTGGCGATCCTCGTCGAGCAGATGCGCCGAGAAGGCTACGAGCTGACCGTCGGCAAGCCGCAGGTGGTCACCAAGCAGATCGACGGCAAGCTGCACGAGCCGGTCGAGCGGCTGACGATCGACACGCCCGAGGAGTACCTCGGCACCGTCACGCAACTGCTGGCCGTGCGCAAGGGCCGCATGGAGCAGATGATCAACCACGGCACGGGCTGGGTCCGGATGGAGTTCCTGGTGCCGTCGCGCGGACTGATCGGCTTCCGCACCGAGTTCCTCACCGACACCCGCGGCACCGGTATCGCGCACCACGTGTTCGAGGGCTACGAGCCGTGGCACGGCGAGATCTCGACGCGCCCGTCGGGCTCGCTCGTCGCCGACCGCGCCGGCGCGGCGTCGTCGTACGCGATGACCAGCCTGCAGGAACGCGGCACGCTGTTCATCGACCCGGGCACCGAGGTGTACGAGGGCATGATCGTCGGCGAGAACTCCCGTGATGACGACATGGACGTCAACATCACCAAGGAGAAGAAGCAGACCAACGTGCGCTCGTCGACCGCCGACAACTTCGAGAAGCTGATTCCGCCGAAGAAGCTGTCACTCGAGCAGTCGCTGGAGTTCTGCCGCGAGGACGAGTGCGTCGAGATCACGCCGAGCAACGTGCGTATCCGCAAGGTCATCCTCGACTCGGGCGAGCGCGCCCGCGCCGCCCGCAAGCGAAGCTGACCTCGCGCTAGCCTGAGCGCGATGACTCGCACACCGAGATTCGGCCGAGAGCCGGAGCAGTCAACGTACCGCGTCGGCGACTCGCCGCAGTACAGCGGCATGGCGATCTACCGGTTCGCGCTCGGGTGCCTCTTCCTGGCTCTGGCGATCGCTGGCGCCGTCGCGCTGTTGCTCGGCGTCGGGCCGACTCACCCGGCCTTGATCGTCGGGTACGTGCTCGCGGGTCTGACCGTGTGTTTCTTCCTCGGCTCGTTCCTGCCGGACCGCGACCGGGGCACGCCGACCGACCCCAGCCAGGGCACGGACTTTGCCGTGCAGAACACCGACTGACCCGTCGGCGACGGGTTCCCACGCGGGTCCAACCGCCGGTCGACGACGCCGTCGGGCTCGACGAGGTGCGCAGCACGATCGCCATGCCGCAGACCCCGGACGGCCATGGCCGCCTCGAACTCAGGCAGTACCTGCACCGCGAGTCCACGGGCGACACCAACGACAATCCCGCCGAACACGCTCGGCTTGCATCGCGTGTCGTTCGAGGTCGACGACCTCGAACGCCGAACTCGCCCGCCTTCGCGAGCAGAGCTACGAGCCGCGCTGCGTGACGTCGTGAACTACCGGGACGTCTTCCGCCTCTGCTACATCCGCGGACCCGAAGGGCTCATCGTCATGCTCTTCGAGTCGCTGACCTGATCGCGCGAGTACAGGGCGGTCCCTATCGGTTTCCGGCATGTATCAGCAGACGGCGGCCCAGAGTGCCGCGCGTGCGTGCATTGACCGTGAGCGCTCCGACCATCACCACAAGAAGCAGCGCTGGGTTGGTCTGCCAGTCGAGCGACGTCGAAACGACACCACCGAGCCACGACGAGCCGAAGTAGTGCTGCGCAAGCACGACGCCGACGTACAAGACGAGAACGGCCGCTCCCCCGAATAACGGGCCGAGGAGCCGGATGAGGATCGCGGCGACGGCGGAGTACACGAGCAGTGTTGCGAGCATCCCTGCGGGATGAGGCAGGTCGGTGGCGGATCCGTCGAGTCGGACACGGGCGTAGAAGGCGACGAACGGCACGAGCGGAAGTACGAGTAGGACCACGCTGTGCGCGAGCAATGGCACCCGTGCTTCACCGATGGCGTCGTGCTCGGCCAGTCCGAGGGAGTTCAGCGATACCAGGGGCAACGCGATCGACAGCAGCACGGCCGCCAGCTCGTAAGAGTTCGCACCCCGGGGCGGGTGGCCGAACCAGATCTCCACGACGACCCCCGAACCAGGCCAGAGCGCGCAGTAGGCAGTTGCGGCGGCCGTCAGCACCAACGTGATCCCGAAACTCCGCGCCACGAGAAGTGTCCTCATCATGGCGACAAGTCCTCCCGGGTGAGACCGCAGCGCCACATTTGGTCAGCGTTTTCGCGCAGCAACTGCACGAACTCTCGGTCGCTGAAGGATGCCACGAGCTCGGCGATCCGTCGGTCGGTTCCGCTGAAGTAGTGATGACCGATGCCGAGAGCCTCACCGAGTCGAGCCGAGATGGCTTGAGCCACGTTGATGTTCTCCTCATCGGAGGTGCCCGGCTCGTGGCATAGCAGGAGACCCGACGCCTGATCGACGAGCGCGGCATCGAGAGGTTCAGTCAGATCTGCGGGGTAGATGTTCGAGAGCACGCGACCCGGCCGGAACTCGATCACATCGGCGGCCGAATAGTCGAGGAACGACTCGACGAGTGGTACGCCGAACGCCTCATTGGCGGCAGAAATACGTCGACCGACGACGGGGATCGCCTTCTCGTTCGCCGGATGCACGCAGATGTCGACACCGTCGACGACCCGGCACGTCGGTTCGGCCTCCACACGGTGCACGTAGAGGTGCGGGCGCCACGCGAAGGGGTACGCCGCCATGATCAGCGCCCCGACGAGCCCGCCAGCGGCGACGAACCGGGGCGCGCGATTGCTCTCACGCGAGTGCCAGACGAACGCCACCGTGACAACGAGGGCGGCGAACAAGACGAAGTAGGTCGCGACGGTGAGGTTCGGCGAGAACCGCGGGTGGGAGGACCAATGCCAGGCCGGCGAGACTACGCTCAGCGCCCGATCGACGACGATGGGCAAGAGCAGCCACAAGGCACCGCCGACCGCGACGAGCAAACTCCACACGACGCGCGTCGTCATCGCACCCAGCACGAACATGACGGTGTTGAGCGCCACGATTCCCGCCACCGCGATGAGGACGTCAGCGATGCTCGGAGCGCCCCAGGTAGCCGAGCTTGCAGTCCACCACCACAACGGAGTGAGCCCGGCGACGAAACCGACCAGCGCGGCAACGGACAGGACGGCCACGTGCCAGGCAAGCTGCCGGGCACGCCGGCCGACGGCGGCCGCGTGCAAGAGGGTCCCTCTGCGGGCGAGGTCATGGCCCAGCAACGCAGAGGTGACCGTCATCGGCAGTGCGACCACGGCGAGCGACTCGCGCGGCGCAGCCGACGACTCGACCCACCACGGGTACGCGCCCTGACCGGGAAGATTGGCGACGAGCCCGAACACCGCGATCAGACCCATCATGCCGAGAACCCAGGCCGGACTGTAAGGCCACCAAAGACGCGCAAGCATCAGCTGTTTCCGTTGACGATGGCGTCGTACGCCTCTTCGAAAGCAGAACCATGAACACCCGCATCCGCCGCCGGCGCCCGCGCTAGCAGCTCGTCCACGGAACCGGTGAACTCCAGTCGTCCGCGATTGAGCACCCCGACGTCCGAGCAAAGGTGCTCGATGTCCTCGACCAGGTGGGTCGCGATGAGCACACAATCCACAGAATCGAGTTCTTTGATGCAACGGCGCACCGCGAGGCGCTGGGTGGGGTCGAGCCCCGCCGTGGGTTCATCGAGGATGAGGACCTCGGGGCGGTGCGCTACAGCAGCGGCGATCGCCACACGCTGACGCTGTCCGCCCGACAACGCGCGAACCTTCGATGTGGCGAACTCCTCGAGAGCGAAGGACTCGATGACGTCATCGGCGAGCGCCCCGGTCGCTTTGCGGGGCACGCCCCGCAGCCACGCGCAGTACTCGATCGTCTCCCGAACCCGCAACTGTCCCGGCAACTCCGGCTTCTGCGGCACGAAACCCACGGAGGCGCCGGAGTTCGCGAACTCGATCCGCCCGGACCGAACTCGCAACAAGCCGACCAAACAGTGAATCAGCGTGCTCTTTCCCGCACCATTAGGTCCCACGAGGCCGACACGGCCAGGACCGATGCTCCAACTGACGTCGTCCAGCGCTTTCCTGCGGCGATAGCTCACGGTGACGTTCTCCATCGTTATCGACGGGACAGACATCGTGTCCTTCCTCGGCATACACGCACGCGGCTGCTGTTCGAACCACCACTATGCACGAATTCGGACGCTGATCAGCGAAGTTTGGCGACCAGCGTCTGCATCGGACGGCACGCGCCGAACGCCCCAAGCTGCATGGCCTGTCCTTCACGGTCGACCATTTCTGCGCTGAGGTCGCACGGCTTCGCGAGCAGGGCTGCGCGCCACTGCTCGACGTCGTGCGCTGGACGTCTTCCGGCTCCGCTACGTCCGAGTCACCGAGCTGATCGGCCTCAGAACAGGCTGGCCGCGGTGCGGACGGTCTGGATGACGCCGTAGGCGAGCGGGATGCCGACGACCGCCCAGGCCACGACCAGCAGTGGGGTCGTTCCCGTCGAGGAGGTGGCCTCCGACTCCGCCTCCACCGGCGCGTCGTCCGCGGTCGGTTCCGCCCCCGCCTCCTCGCGCGGCTCGTGAAACTTGTCGGCGACGGGACGCACCAGCATGTTCGCGAGGAAGCCGACCACCAGCACTCCGACCATCGTCAACAGCGCCGGGCGATAGTCGGATGCGGTGAGAGCGCCGGGCTCGCCGCGGGCGTCGAGGAAGCCGTTGATGATGAGCGGACCCGCCACCCCGGCCGCCGACCACGCGGTCAGCAGGCGGCCGTGGATCGCGCCGACCTGGAAGGTGCCGAAGAGGTCGCGCAGGTACGCGGGAATCGTGGCGAATCCGCCGCCGTAGAAGCTGAGGATCACGCCGGCGAGCAGGACGAACAGCAGCACGGACGACGATCCGCCGAAGGCCAGCGTGGCGTAGAGGATGACGCCGAGGCCGAGGTAGACGATGTAGATGTTCTTGCGGCCGATGATGTCGGACGTCGACGACCAGACGAACCGTCCGGCCATGTTGCACAGCGACAGGAAGCCGACGAATCCGGCGGCCGCCGACGCGGCGACCGCGGACGAGTCACCCTCGCGGAAAAAGTCCTGGATCATCGGCGCCGCCTGCTCGAGGATGCCGATCCCGGCGGTGACATTGCAGAACAGCACGACCCACAGGAGCCAGAACTGTGGCGTCTTGAGTGCGTTGTTCGCCGAGACGCTCTCGGTGGTGACGAGCGACTTGCTCTTCACGGTGCTCGGGTCGAAGCCCTCCGGGCGCCAGCCGGGAGCGGGCACGCGCACCAGCCAGGCACCGAACAGCATCACGACCAGGTAACCGATACCGAGGGTGAGGAACAGCTTGCCCACGGCGTCACCTGAGGCCACGCCGCCCTCCATCACGGGGTCATAGAGGTCGAGAAGGTTGCGGGACAGCGGGCTGGCGATCATCGCGCCGCCGCCGAAGCCCATGATCGCCATGCCCGTGGCGAGCCCTGGACGGTCCGGGAACCACTTGATGAGCGTCGAGACCGGCGAGATGTACCCGATACCGAGGCCGATGCCCCCGATGACGCCGTACCCGAGGTACAGCAGCCACAGCTGCTCGGTGAAGATGCCGAGCGCGCCGACGAGGAAGCCGACCGACCAGCAGACGGCCGCCGCCGCCATCGCCCGTCGCGGTCCGCCGGTGTCCACCCACGTACCGAACACCGCGGCCGACAGACCCAGCATCACGATCGCGATCGAGAAGACGATGCCGACCTGCGTGAGCGAGACGTCGAAGTGCTCGATTAGCGACGCCTTGTAGACGCTCGTCGCATACACCTGGCCGATGCAGAGGTGGACGGCTAACGCCGCCGGCGGAATCAGCCACCGGTTGAACCCCGGCTTGGCGACGGTGCGTTCCCGGTCGAGCACTGCAAGCGACATGCGCTTCCCCCTGTATCAGCATGAACGTGACGCGGGTTTCAGCCTACGCAGATCGTGCCGTGTTCGCAGCCACAGCTGGGAGGGTTGCCGACGTGCACTTGAAGCACCGCGGAGCGCGATTCACTCTCCGCCTACGCCCACAGCGGATACGCTCGGCTCAACCACTCCCTTACTCGCCAGGACCCCTTTCTATCGGACGTCCACCTCGCGTCCTATTCCTTCGCCGCCGCGGCTCCTGCGAGTTCGGCGCTAAGCGAGAGGATGAATTACCCTCGCGAAGAGAGCTCCCCCGACTCCGCTTCAATCCCCACGCATGTATCAGCGCATGATGTAAAATGAAGTGCCCCTTCAGATAGATCTGAGTCTCGTCGCGACGATGAAAAAACTGCATATGACTTTCATTATGACTCGGCAGGTAGTTTCCGATAGCTCCGGCGTAAAAGAGGAGCTGAAGTAGAGAATCAGTCTGCCCCTCAGCCATCGACGAGACCTCTGCCAGTGCTCCTTCAAAGTCCTTGCGATCGAACGTTTGTGCATTCATAAACTTTAGGGCCGACAAGGCGGCAGATGCCTGCTCAGGGCCGCCTTCGAAACCGGCGAATTCGTTCTGAATCGCTCCCACAAAATACTTCGCCGAATACTTAAGCACTCCTTCATGAATAACTTCGTCGGCGAGGGTTTCTCCCCCGTCGCCATAAAGTCCCGAGGACTCTACCTTTCGGATTTCCTCGAACAAGCGCAATAAATCCCGAGGTGTGTGGCGGGTCATATTCAGTAGATACTGAAATGTTGGAATGCGTTTAGGATCTCCCGGGCTTCGCTGACCGACGGTAATCTTTTCAGGAAAGTAGCTCAAGACGTCTACCCTCTCGAGGTCGAGAGCCCGGGCAGCCTTCGCATTGACCAGCTGCATGAGTGGGGCATTCACACCCGCCTGGCCGGAAAGTACCCGCCAATCGAGGTCAATCGACAGATCATCACGCATCTTTTGGGAATCGGGGAGAGAGAGCGCAACACGGGCGAAAACGTCGTTGCGAATGAGGAGGGCGACACTGCCAGTCGCTTGATGCTCTCGTAAAATCTGGTTCAATGAATATGCGGCCTGAACTAGCGACGAAAGACTCTCGTCATAGAGAGTGTCGTTAAGAAAGATCGAGTCCAATCCGTCCAGCACTAGGACGTGACGAGTCTCCGATTGAGCCTCTGCCACCCATCGCTCCATGTAGGGGATTAGGTTGAAGATGTTAAGCGACGCCCTATTCTCCTTTTTGTATATCTGCCCGAGCGACGGTAGCGGAATCGTGATTGTGGTGCTCGAAGCACGTACCAACGCTCTGCCTGAGGCGTCACCCATGAATCCGAAATCGCGCAGAATTTTCGCGATGCGCAAGACTTCCCGCTCGTTACGCAACTTGCACCCATGATCACGCAAGAGAAGTTCTAGGTAGCTACATAGAAGGATGAATTTCCAAGCTGTGACTGTTCGCTCAGGCCCCTCGGCCTGGCCAGTTTGAAGACGCGGAATTTCAGCCAAAGGCAAGTTGGCGGCGTCGCGGACAAGAGCGAGGTGAGTACCTGCCGTCTCGGCAGCGCTCAGGTACCAGGCTAGGGCCGATTTACCAGTGCCCTTCGGACCCAGTATTAGGAAGGCTCGACCTGAAGTAACTGCCTCCACAGCACCGTTCAGATCAACGTAACTCTTTACGAACTCGTCTCGGTCATCGTTGACCTCGTTACGCGAATCACTCTTACCAAAGTACAGATCCTTGTACGCAGGACGCATCCCTAGATCATCGCTTGGTCGTAGGCTCACCAGCCGAGACTAGCGCGGAATTGGTCGAGACGGACGGGAAATCTTGTCTGACGAGCTGCCCACCGTATTCAAGGAGCTGACTGCGGGCAGGCACAAGCAGGACGGCCTAGAGACCTGCGAGAAAATGCACGATTGGAACAGCACCGAGGGTCACCGTGAGTGCGAGTCCACCGAGGTCCAATCGCGACCACGTGGCGGGTTCGGCCCAGGTCCGAGCGCGCGCGTCGGCGAAGCCGCGAGCGTCCATCGCGATGGATGACGAGGACGCTCCACGCATGGCTTGGACGAGCAGCGCGAAGGCCATCGAGCCGCTGTGCTTCACCTGGCCGACCGGATGACGTCCGGGCGCGACGCCGCGAGCGCGTCGGGTGCGTTCCAGCGATTCCCATGTTTGCGCGAAGCCGCTGAACCGCTGGAGCGCCGCGGAGAACGCCGCGACTCCCCGGGCCGGGAGACGGAGGGTCTGCGCGGCGTAGTCGGACAGCCGCCCGGGGTCGATGAACCCGACCATCACGGAGCCCGGCCACGCCAGCACCAGGATGCGCAGGCCCGCCACCACGGCGACCTCGGTGTTCGGTCCGCCGAGGCGCCAGGTCGAGTAGACGATCGTGACCGCCGCGAAGCCGGAGAACGCCAGACATGCCAGCGGGTAACGCCACGTCGGTAGGAAGATCAGGGCGGCCAGCGCGTAGAGGCCGATCGTCACGAGGGCGATCGGCAGCGAACGGACCGCGAAGGACCCGATCAGCGAGAACGCGCCCACCGACAACAGCACGAGCGGGTTGACCCGGGTGACGAGTGTCCTCATGTCGCCGTCACCGCCTCACCTACGGAGATCTCCGCGTCGCGAGGCGCGTCCGGATCGTGCGTGGCGAGCGCGACGACCGCGCCCGCCCGCGCGGCCGCGGTGTACCAGCCGGTCACCACCGCCCAGGTGTCGCGGTCCTGCCCGACCGTCGGCTCGTCGAGCGCGACGAAGCCCGGACGATGCGCGAGGGCGCTGATCATCGCGAGCCTCCGCTGCTCCCCTCCGGACAGCCGATACGGGTGCGAGGGCGCGAACCGCTCGAGACCGACGAGTGCGAGCAACTCGTCCGCATCCACCTCGACGCCGAGCGCACTCGCGGTGCGCTCGACTTCCTCGCGGACGCTCGTCGTCAGAAATCCCAGCTCGGGATTCTGCGGCACCCAGCCGATCTCCCGCGCCAGGTCGCGCGAACGCATCCGCGTGCGGTCGGGCGTGACGGTTCCGCCGGACACGCGGACGAGACCGGTCATCGCGAGCAGCGCGGTCGATTTGCCGGCGCCGCTCGGGCCGGTGATCGCCGTGGTGGTGCCCGGGTCGAGTCGGGCGGAGAAGTTCGAGAGTGCAGGGTGCCGACGCGTGCCGCGGATCATCCGCGTGGTGAGGACGACGTCGACGTCGGAGGCGATGACGGGCTTGGGGGCGCTCGGAGCGTGGTCTCGCTCCATCGCGGCTGACGCCCCCTGCTGCGATGGCTCCATCACCGCTCGTTCTGGTTCCTGAGTGTCGAGGAACGAGGCGGTGTATCGAAGGGCGCGGTTACTCGACCACCTAGAAACGGGGCTACTCGACCAGCTATGGGGGGTGGGCGTGACGAAGGCGGCGGGGATGTCGACGGGGGTGGGCGGTGGGGCACCGGGCATCCACAGGCCGGGCCGGCCGCCCAAGGCGAGGAACTCCCCCACCGAGCCGTCGAAGCCGACCACGCCGCCGGGATCGAGCGCGACCACCCGGTCGACATGGTCGAGCCACGGCTCGAACCGGTGCTCGACCACGACGAGCGTCCGGTCCCCCACCGCGGCCAGCACGGCGTCGCGCGCACGCTCGGCCGTGACCGCGTCGAGCATCGAGGTGGGCTCGTCGAGCAGCACGACGTCCGGCTCGGTCGCCAGCACTCCGGCGAGCACGAGCCGCTGTTGTTCGCCGCCCGACAGCGCCGAGGTGAGGTGGTCGCGCGGGTAGTCCAGCCGCACCGCGGACAACGCCCTGTCCACGCGCCGCCAGATCTCATCGCGCGGCAACCCCAGGTTCTCGGGACCGAACGCGACATCGCGACCGATCCGCTCGGCCACGATGGCGTCGGCGGGATTCTGCAGCACCAGACCGAGGCGGCCCTCGACGCTGACGTCGCCGGACGCCTCACCGGAGATCGTCGTGCCGAGCGCGCCCGCTGCCGCGTGAAGGAGTGTGGACTTGCCGCTGCCGCTCGGGCCCACGAGCAGCACCCGCTCGCCGGGCTCGATGTGCAGGTCGAGCCCGGCGATCGTGGGGTTCTTGCGTCCGACCGGACGCCAAGTGAAGCCGCGGAAACGGATCGCGCCGGAGCGCATGGCGGCTAGACCTCCGTGGTGGACTCGCGGCCGGCCGCGAACGAGTCGAGCACGCCGGCCGTGGCCAGCGCTCGGGTCAGCGCCCAGCCGCCGATGCCGGCCACGACGACGCCGGACACCACGAAGAAGCCGAGGTGCGCGAGCTGGTAACCGAAACTCCAGTCCGCGTAGTAGGAGTACCACTCGTAGACCGACTCGAACGCGGCCGCGAGCGCGCCCGCGCCGGCGGCCACCAGGATGCCGAAGCGACGGTAGAAGAACGCGAGGAAGATCAGCTCGGCGCCGAGGCCCTGGAAGAAGCCCGAGGCGAAGACGCTGAAGCCCCACTGCGTGCCGCCGATGATCAGTGTCGAGACGGCCGCGGCGATGAACTCGGTGGCGAAAGCGGCGCCCGGTTTGCGGACGATCAGCCCGCCGACGACGCCGGCCATCAGCCACACGCCGCCGAGCAGCGCGGACGATGGCGGGAACGCGAACAGCGCCAGGTTGCTGAGCGGCTCGTAGAGCTTGCCCCACGCCCAGAACACGACGCCGAAGGCGACGCCGAGGGTGGCGATGGTGACGAAATCGATCGTGCGGTACCGCAGATCGAGGGTAGGTCGGGTTGCAGAACTCATCGTGACTCCCTTCGCCGGTGCTAACCGGAGCAGGTTCAAGGGTCTGCGGCTTCTCCGCACTCTCAGCGCCCTCTGCATGGCGCTCCCCTGTCGTGTGCGCTCCAGCCTAGCAGCGAGACTCGATGGCCCTGTGCGCCGTTTCTAGAATCAGGACATGACCGACACCGTGCGCAACGTTCAGGACGCCCTCTCGACGATCACGGAGCACTGGCATCCTCATCGCCTGACCAGCGTCAACGACTACGACGTCAAAGTGGTCAAGCTGCAAGGCGAGTTCGTCTGGCACACGCACCCTGACACCGACGAGTTGTTCATGGTGGTGAGCGGGGAGCTGACGATCCAGCTCCGCGATCGCGACGTGGTTCTCGGCCCGAACGATGTCTTCGTCGTCCCCAAGGGCGTCGAACACTGCCCTAAGGCCGACCACGAGACCCAGGTGATCTTGTTCGAACCTCAGGGCACGGTGAACACCGGCGATGCCGGTGGCGAGATGACCACGCAGCTTCGCGAACTGAACTAGTCGGCGAGGAGGTCCTCGCGGCCGAACATCGTGGCGGTGGCCCGGGCGGACGGAGTTCCGGCGTCGGGATCGGCTCCGTGCTCCCGCAGCGCGGCGACGACATCGTCCTCGCCCTTGAACACGGCGCCGGCCAGCGGGCTCTGCCCGCGGTCGTTGAGCCGGTCGACGTCGGCACCCCGCTCGGCCAGCGCGCGGACCGTCGCCGCGTGCCCGTGGTAGGCCGCGAGCATGAGCAGCGTGTTGCCCTGAGCGTCGGTGAGATCGGCCGGCGCCCCCGCGTCCACGTAGGCGGCGAGGCGCTCGGTGTCGCCCTGCCGCGCGAGATCGAACAGCTGATGCGCCAGCTCGACGAGTCGGGGATCGGGTTCCTCGGTCACGGTTCCAGCCTACGGGCGCGGCAGTGGTGACCCCCGAGTAACTTCCGCTCAGCTGTGTCGTTGGTCACAGTGACTCCGGAGGTGGTCATGCGTCGCGTCGTCGTCCTCGTCCTGTCCCTCGGCCTGCTGCTCGCGCCGTCCGCAGCCCCGGCAGAGCCCAGCGCCCCCGGCTCGTCGTGGAGCCCGCGGGCCGCGCAGTATCCGGGGTCGGTGACCGAGAGCAATGTCGCGATTCCGATGTCCGACGGTCTCGAGCTGCGCGGCGACGTGGTGCGGCCGGTGGACGAGAACGGGGAGGTCGTCAACGAGCCGCTTCCGGTCGTCGTCACCATCACCGCCTACAACAAGAGTGCGTTGTCCGCGGCCGGCTTCGGCGGCGGCGAGGCCGACTACCTCGTCTCCCGCGGCTACGTCCGCCTGACCGTCGATGCGCGCGGCACCGGCAACTCCCCCGGCGTCTGGCAGGTGTTCGGCGAGCGCGAGCAGCTCGACGCCAAGGAGGTCGTCGAGTGGGCGGCGCAACAGCCGTGGAGCGACGGTGCCGTCGGCATGTCCGGCGCCTCCTATATGGGCATCAGCCAGCTGTTCGCCGCCGGACAACAACCCGCGGGACTGGAGGCGATCTTCCCGCAGGTCCCGAGCGCCGAGGTCTACCGCGATGTGGTCGCCTCCGGCGGGCAGCTCGACGTCGGCTTCATGCCGCTGTGGCTCGGTCTCGTCAACGTCACCGGCCTGATTCCCGGCACCTCGCTCGACGCGATCGCCGTCGTCCTGCAGCACCTGCTCGGCACCACGCCGTCGAGTCTGGGTCTGCTCTTGGAGGCGTTCCTCGGCGGTGAGCAGGCCTACGACGGGCCCTACTACGAGGAGCGGTCCACGCTGACGCGTTCGGTCCCCGCCATCGACGTCCCCACCTTCCTCGTGGGCGGTCACTACGACCTCTTCCAACGCGGCACACCGCTCGTCTTCCAGAAACTCCACGAGCGCGGCGTCCCCGTCAAGATGATCCTCGGCCCGTGGGACCACCTCCAGGGATCGAGCGGCGCCGAGATCGTCGAGGCCGGCTACGGCACCCTCGACGAACTCCAGCTGCGCTGGTTCGACCATTACGTCAAGGATCTGCCCGACCCCACCCTCGACGCCGACATCGCCGACTTCACGTACTACGAGCTCGGTTCCGGCCAGTGGCGCGAACGCGACGCCTATCTCGACGAGCAGACGGCCTCCGTGTACCACCTGTCGGGAACGTCCGCCCCGATCTCCGGCGGGGGCCAGCTCACCGAGGGCGACGTCGAGAGCGGCAGCTCGTCGATCGCGCCGATCGCGCTCGCGGGTCTGTGTTCGCGCTCGGCGACCCAGTGGACCGCCGGTGTCACCAACCAGATCCCACTCGACAACCCCTGCAACACGGACAACGCGCTCAACGACCGCTTCGGGGTGGTGTTCGAGACCGAGCCGCTCGCCGAGCCACTGCACATGCTCGGGCCGATCGCCGCCCGGCTCTACGCGTCGAGCACGACCGGCGACGGGCTGCTCTCGGTCCACGTCTCGCGCGTCCAGCCCGACGGACGGGTGGAACGGTTGACCGGCGGCTGGCAGGTCATGTCGCTGGCCGCGCTGGACGAGGAGAAGTCGGTCAAGCTCGGCGACGAGATCGTGCAGCCCTGGCACCCGTTCACCCGCGACTCCCGCCGACTCCGCGCGCCCGGGGAGGTCACACCCGTCGACGTCGAGGTGTTTCCGACCGGCGCCGTCATCAACCCCGGCGACCGGCTGCGGATCTCGGTGCAGACCTTCGACCTGCCGCACCTCGCACCCACCTTGGAACAACTCCCGGGCGCGCTGGGTGTCGTGACGATTCACAACTCGCCAGAGCACCCCTCGCGGCTCGTCGTTCCGGACCTCGCCGGCGAGGTACCCACCGACGAGGGCGACGAGTCCGGTGTCGTCGATGCCATCGAGGACGCGCTCGGCGGCGCGGCGGGCCTGACGCCCATTACCGCGGACGCCGGACCTGAGCGGAGCTGGCCGGCTCGGATCGCCGACGCGTTCCTGCCCGCTACCGGCTCGCCGATGTCAGGTGTGCTGATCCTCGTCGCCGTCGCGCTGGTGCTCGGCGGGTCGGCCCTGCGACTGCGTGGCGGAGACGGGTCACCGTCGTCGTAGGCTCGGGGCATGGGCACCGCGACCGACCTCGTCCTCATCGCGACGCACCCGGGCACCCACAAGCTGCTACTCAGCACCGTCAACAACGACGCGATCCTCGGCGGCGCGCACCTGCTCGACCTCGTGAAGGCCGGCCGGATCGGTGTGGAAGGCAACGCGAAGAAGGCCAAGGTCTTCGTCGTCGACGGCTCACCCGTGGCCGACCCCGAGATCGACGCCGCGCTGGCTCGCATCCGTGACGGCAAGAAGCGTCGCGCCAGCGACGCGGTCGGCCGCATGGGCAAGAACGGCGTGAAGAACGCCTACCGCCGCCTGTGTGAGAACGGCCAACTGCGACCTCGGAACGAGACGTTCCTCGGGTTCCCTCTCCGGCGCCACGACGTCATCGACCTCGCCGGTCGCGAGGGACTCCGCAACCGCGTTCGCGCGTGTCTGCTGCAGGGGCAGCCGGCCGACGGCCGCACGGGCCCGCTCATCGGACTGCTGCACGCGAGCGACCAACTCAAGCTCGTCGTGGACAAGCACGAGCGCAAGCAGGCCAAGGCCGCTGCGGCGCACATCAGCGAGGGAGATTGGGCCAGCGCCGGAGTGAAGGACGCCATCGCGGCCACCCAGACGGCACTCATGGTGGCGGTGTTCGTTCCGACGATGACGGCGGCGTCATCGGGCTCCTGAGCCGACCATCGACCACAATGGGCAGCATGTCTTCGGTCCGCACCCCTGATCCCAATCCCGGCTGGCTCTCGGAGTTCCAGCTCGAAGAGACGCGCTCACGTGTGCCGATCCTCTACGTCGAGGCGGTGCCGATCCGGGTGGACGCCCTCGGCCAGGTCGAGCACGTCGGCCTGCTGCTGCGCGGATCGGCACAGACCGGCGGAATCACTCGAACGCTCGTCTCGGGTCGCGTGCTGCACGGCGAGTCGATCCGAGGCGCGCTGATTCGCAACCTCGAGAAGGACCTCGGCCCGACGGCCTTTCCGCAGGTCCCGCCCTCCATCACCCCGTTCACAGTGGCCGAGTACTTCCCGGTGCCGGGCGTCACGCCGATGTACGACGCGCGCCAGCACGCCGTCGCCCTCGCCTACATCGTGCCGGTGACCGGCGAGTGCGATCCACGCCAGGACGCCCTCGAACTCACCTGGCTCACGCCCGAGGACGCCGCGATGCCGGGCATCCTCGACGAGCTCGAAGGCGGCCGCGGGCACCTGCTCAAGCAGGCCCTCGCGCACCTCTGCGTCCTGCCGTGAGGCTGCAGATTCGCGACGCGACGCCGGCCGATCTGCCCGCGATCCTCGCGCTCACCGCCGAGGACTCGATGCACTACTACGCCGACGAGCCGAGCGAGCCGACACCCGAGCTCGTGGCCGCGCTCGAGGAGATCACCGGTGACGCGCATCAGCGGTTGCTGGTGGGCGAGGTGGACGGCGTCGTGGTCGCCACCGCCCAGGTCACGTACATGCGGATGCTGAACGGCAACGGCGCCCTCTACTGCCAGGTCGAGTCGGTCCGCACGGCGTCACGCCGTCGCGGCCAGGGCCTCGGCTCTGAACTCATGCAGTACATCGAGGACGAGGCCCGCGGTCGCGGGGTCGCCCGCATCCAGTTGACGTCCAACGCCCAGCGCAAGGACGCCCACCGGTTCTACGAACGCCTCGGCTACGCCGCCAGCCACGTCGGGATGAAGAAGTACCTCTGAGTCCGCGTCGCCTAGGTCTTCTCTTCGCGGATCTGGTCCAGCAGCCACGTCGCGAACGAGGCGGTCACCACGCCCACGGTGGCGATGCCGCCGAGCATGAGGAACACGGCGACCAGACGACCCGTCGCGGTCACCGGATACATGTCGCCGTAGCCGACCGTCGTCACGGTGGTGCACGCCCACCACAGAGCATCGCCGAAGGACTGGATCGGCCCACCGTGTCCGCGCTCGGCGTCGAGGACGGCGAGCGCCCCGACGAAGATGATCAGACTCACCGAACCGGTCAGGTAGACGCCGATCTTGCCCCGCAACGAGGAACCCGCGTAGCGATTCAGCGCCGTCAGCAGGGTGATCAGCCGCAGCAGTCGCAGGGGCCGGAGCAGCGGCAGGATGAGCACGGCCAGATCGAGGGGATGGCGCCGGACGAAGTCCCGCCGGTCCTCGGCCAGGTAGAGCCGCATGCCGAAGTCGATCCCGAGCAACCCCCAGGTCGCCCACACCGCTGTCGTACACGCCTGACGCCACCCGCGGCTGAGATCGGGATCGAGAATCGGCCAGGCGTAGGCAGCCAGGAAGATCAGCGTCGACACCGTCAATGGGATGTCCAGTGCCTTGGACCATTGCCTCTCGCGATTCGGCATGCCCAGCATTCTCGCGCTCGCCCGCGCGACGAAGCACCGTTGCCCGGCTAGCGGCCCGAGTTCGCCTAGCCTGACGAGGTGTCTCTGCTGTTTCTCGACGACGGATCTCCCGCTTCCGACTCGTCAACGGACCTGTTTTTCGCGCTGTGGGACGGGTCCGGACACCCACAATTCGACTCGCCGCCCGTCCTCGACCTGGTGATCCGCAGCTACCGGATCGCACGAGGAACCCTCGACGACTGGATGACCTGGGCCTCCCGGGTCGGCAGCACCGAACCTGCGCTGTGCTGGCCCTCGGACCATCGCTGGTTCCTCGCGTCGGACGTCGATCCTCACTGGGCGGGTGTCGGCGCGGCTGAACCGGACATCCGGGCGCTCGCTTCGGACAGCGTCCTCCACGTCGAGGCTGCCGATCCGACACGGGAGTACCCCAGCTACGGCGGTTGAGCCGTTCCGGCGGAGGCCGGGGCAGGCGTCCCGACCGGCGCTGAGAAGATGCGAGCGTGACGCGATCGCCGAGTCCGTGGCTGATGCTCGTCATCGGCATGCTCGGGCAGCTCGCGGGCACGCTCGTGGTGAGCACGCCGCCGTTTCTCATCCCGCATCTGCATCTGCGCGAGGACGTCAGCCTGGTCTCGGCCGGCGCCCTCGCCGCTGCGCCCACGGTGGGCACCATGCTGAGCCTCGTCGCGTGGGGCGCCGTCGTCGACCGGTTCGGCGAACGTCTCGCAATGGCGGCCGGGCTCGCACTCGTCACGATCGGCGCTGCCGGCGCCTTCACGAGCGACTCGCTCGGCGTCCTCGGCGCCTGGTTCTTCCTGTGTGGCGTGGGCGCCGCGAGCACGAACGCCGCGAGTGGCCGCCTCGTGGTCGGATGGTTTCCCGCGCGCCGTCGAGGTTTCGCGATGGGCATCCGTCAGACCGCGCTGCCGCTGGGCGTCGGCGCGGCCGCGCTCCTCGTGCCCAACGTCGTGGACGCTGCCGGCCTGCGTCCGGCGATCCTCACCGTGGCGGTCGTCGCCGCTGTCGCAACCCTCGTCTCGCTCGCGATCGTCGATCCGCCGCGCCCCGAGCGCCCGGCACCGACACCCGGAACTCGCCGGGACAATCCCTACCGCGGTCACGGCACGCTCGCGCGCATCCACCTTGCCTCGGCGCTGCTGGTGATCCCGCAGTACGCGATCTGGACGTTCCTGCTGCTGTGGCTCATCGACGCGCACCACTGGTCCACCACCGCAGCGTCAGCGCTCGTCGCCGTCACCCATCTCCTGTCCGCCGCCGGCCGCATCGGCGTCGGATGGTGGTCGGATCGACTCGGGTCGCGTCTGCGACCGATGCGCTGGGTCGCGATCGCCGCGGCGGCCATCATGCTCGGGCTCGGACTCCTCCAGGGCAGCATGATCGGTATCGCCCTCGCGGTCGCCGCCACCGTGGTCACGGTCGCGGACAACGGGCTGGCGTTCACGGCAGTCGCCGAACGCGCGGGACCGTTCTGGTCCGGACGGGCGTTCGGCTTCCAGAACACCGGGCAGTACCTCACGGCCGCTGCCGTCCCGCCCCTGGTCGGAGCCGTGGTCACGTCGGCCGGTTACGGCTGGGCCTTCGGGGGCGTCGCCATCGCAGCCGCCTTGGCGGTTTTCGTCATTCCGGACGATGCAGATCCGCTACAGTGAGGCCGTGCGCACCGCTGCGACCTCCGTCGCTCGTCCCCGTGTCTTCGCCTTCCTTGTTGCATTCGTCCTCGCGTGCGCGGCGGCACTGCTCGCCGTCCCGGCCGCTCACGCGGCCGCGGTCAACAACGCGGAAGCGCTGCGCAGCGAGGTGTCGTCGAGCGGCACCGATTCCACCGTCACCCTGGCGGCGGATATCGACGTCACGGGAGTCCTCGCCACCGGGCGAAGTCTGACCCTCGACCTCGCCGGGCACCACCTCACGGCCGACGGCGTGGAGCTCGCACCCGGCTCCGATCTCAGGATCGTGGACGGCGTGGGCGGAGGAGCTTTGACCACGGCAGCTCCGGCCGGAAGCAGACGCGCAGGCATCCGAACGACGGACGCGGCGTTGGTGATCAACGGCGGGACGATCACGGCGATCGGCGCGCCCGGTGTGGAGGGCGGAGACGGTGGCGCCGGGATCGGCGGTTCCGTCGATGGCGACGCGGGCAACGTCTTCATCGCCGGTGGATCGGTCACCGCAACCGGCGGCCCGCGCTCCGCCGGCATCGGCAGTGGTTTCCGAGGCATGGGTGGTCGCGTGGTCATCACCGGCGGCACGGTCGAAGCTCGTAGCGAATTGCACGGAGCGGGCATCGGTGCTGGTGCTGTGGCGGCGACCAGTGGTGAGGTGCTGATCACCGGCGGCACGGTGACGGCGCTGGGCGGACGGGGCGGCGCCGGGATCGGCGGAGGCCTGAGCTCACAAGGCGCCACCGTGGATCTCCTCGGCGGTGAGATCGTCGCTCGCAGTGAGCTCGGACTCGGTATCGGCGGTGGGTACGCCGGTGGGGCCAACGAGGACGGCGGTGATGTCGTCATCGGCGAGCACGCTCGAGTGACGGCGTCCTCGAGTTCGCACGAGATCTCGGCCATCGGCGCGCGTCACTACGTCCCGGACAACGGCGAACCGCCATTCGGGTCCCTCACGGTCGCCGGCGAGCTGATTCTGCCGGCCGACACCGCGCTCATCGTCCAGGACGGCATCACCGTCCCCGTCACGGCGACCGGCCGGATCACCGGCGACGGAGCCATCAAGGGTGCTGGCACCATCGCGAACGCCGGTGCGATCACCAATGCCGACGTCTCCGTCGACGTCACCGGACACCACTACCTGGTGACCTTCGAGCCGAACCTGCCCGTCGGCGAGGAGACGCCGGAACGGGTCCGCGTCTACGCGAGCACTTTCGCCGCCGGAGGGCGTGACCTCGCTCCCTCCCCGGCCGCGGGGACCCTCGCCGGCTGGTTCTCGGCGCGCGAAGGCGGCGAGGAGTTCACCACGACGACACCGCTCACCGCGGACCGCACCGTCTACGCCCAGTGGACCCCCGACCGCATCGCCCTCCGTCCCGAGACGACGGCGGTGACCGCCGGTGACGTGGTGCCGTTCGAGGTCGAACTCCTCAGCGACCAGCTCCCCATCCGCGACGTCACCGACGAGGTCGTCGTCTCGGAGACCGAAGGCGTCGACGTCACCGACGACGGCGTGCTCCTGACCCGCGCCGGCGACGCCATCGTGACGGTCACGCTTCCCGGAGAGCCCGAGCTGACCACCACCGCGACGATCGCCGTGACACCCGGCGACATCGCCTCACTCGCATTGAGTCTTCCTGACCGGGTCGATCAGGGCGAGTCGCTCACGGCGACCGTCGAGGGTGCCGACCGCTTCGGCAATGCGCGCCCAGACGCCCCCGAGCTCGTCACGCTGACCAGCGACCATCCCAGCGATGTGATCGACGGGCTCACCATCACCTTCCCGGCCGCGAGCGAGCACGTCATCACGGCGACCCTCGACAGTGATCCCAGCGTCACCGACTCCGCGACCGTCACCGTCGTCCCAGCGGCCGTGCCGGAGCCGCCCGCTGAAGAACCCTCGCCCGAGGAGCCTGCGGTCGATCAGCCCGTCCGGCCTTCCGCCGGCGGTCCGGCGCGGGCCGGCGGTGCTCTCCCGGACGCCGGGGGCGTGGATGCTGCCCTCGTCCTGGCCGCAGTGGGTCTCGTCGCGGGAGCGGCGGTCGTGCTCGGCGCGGCTCGCACACGGCGCAGCTGACGTCCGCGAGGACGGGCACCCTCAGCGCGTCTCCACCTGGCTCACCTGCCACAGCACCTCGAACAGATGCGCTTGAGTCTCCGCGTACTCGGCGCTCTCGATCATCATCGCGAAGTTCTCGCGTCGCGACGACAACACCGCGACGGCGTGCGGCCCGACGATCATCGTCATGGTGAAGATGTGACTCTCGGGTGCGTAGCGCGTCTCGCGAAGATCCTCCGCGTCGGTGGGCCACCCGGACGGGTAGTCGCGCTCAGGCGACCGGACGACGCGCAGGAACAGGTTCCGTTCTCTGCGCCCTTCGATGTACTCGCGCATCGCGGACGAGCCGGGAACCGTCAGGAGGTCTTTCATCGACAAGATGCCACGCAGCGGACTCGGCCAGGACAAGGTCTCGAAGAGCGCCGCGCGAATGCCGGCTTCCCCGGCCATGAACCTGACCCGCGGCTGGTGTTGACCGTCACCGCGCAACGCTCTCAGCCGCGGCACGAGATCGTCGAGCAGGTTCTTGCGGTACGTCCATTCATCGAGTAGATGACCCGGATCGTTCGCCGTGAGGACGGCCCGCCCACGAGCGCCCGCTTTGCCACTCGCCCCGACCTCGGTCAGGCTCAGCAGCCCGCGATTGACCAGCTTTCGAGCGATGTCGTAGGCATTGGTGCGCGTGACGTCCGCCAGAGTCGCCGCCTCGGCCACCGTGCATCGCTGGGCTTCCAGCACCGCAAGGTAGAGCCGCGCCTCCTTGGGGTCCAGCCCGGCACGAACGAGTTCTTCCCACATGCTGGCTTTTCCTTCCGCACAGTGTCGAAACATTCCGACACAGGACCGGAACGCGATTGTTACCAGGAGACCCTTGTGACCTGGATCTCGTCGTCGTAGGGTACCGCAACTCCTCGGCCCATCGAGGAGTGTTGTCGAAAATCTTCGACAACCCGCGCCCACGTTCCCAGGAGACTCTCATGGGCAACAGACCCGTCAATCAGTTCACCCAACTGCGGGTGGCCGCCGTCCAGGCTGCCCCCGTCCCCTTCGACACCGATGCGACGATCACCAAACTCGAGGGGCTCGTCGCCGAAGCCGCAGGAAACGGGGCTCAGCTCGTCGCGTTCGGCGAGACGTTCGTCTCGGGCTTCCCGGTCTGGAACAACGTGTTGCCGCCACGTGAGCAGCACGACTTCCAGGTGCGTCTCGTCGAGTCCGCCATCGAGGTTCCCGGCCCCGAGACCGAGCGGCTCGGCGCCATCGCCCGCCGGCACGGCGTGAACCTCTCGGTGGGAGTCAACGAGGTCAGCCCCGTCTCCGTCGGCACCGTCTGGAACGCCAACCTGATGTTCAACAGCGACGGGATGCTGGTCAACCACCGCCGCAAGCTGGTCGCCACCTGGAGCGAGCGGCTGGCCTGGTCGCACGGCGACGGGCACGACCTGACGCCAGTCGACCTCGACGGAGCGCGGGTCGCCGCTCTGATCTGCGGCGAGAACACCAACCCGCTCGCGCGATTCGCGGTGATGGCCCAGGGCGAGGAGGTCCACATCGCCACGTACCCGCCGGCCTGGCCGTTCGACGCTTCCTCGGACCGCGGCGATTACGACCTCACCGAGAGCATCCGCCTCCGCTCGGCCGCGCACAGCTTCGAGGCGAAGGTCTACAACATCGTCGCCGCGACGAGCCTGGATGACGCCATGATCGATCTCGTGGCGAAGGGCGATCCGGACATCGAGAAGGCCTTTCGCGCTCACCCGTGTGCCTCGATGATCCTCGATCCCGTGGGGCACCCGATCGCCGGACCGCTGGTGGAGGATGAGGGCATCCTCTACGCGGACATCGACACCCGCACCCGGATCGTCCCGAAGCAGGCCCACGACGTCGTCGGCACCTATAACCGCATGGACATCTTCCGCCTCGAGGTGAACACCGAACGCCACCGGCCGATCCGCACCTACGACGGCGGTGCCGCTTCCGAGGAGAACGCTCAGGCGCCCACCCCAACGGATCCGACCGCCCGCCGCATCGTCCTCGGAGGTGCCGAATGAGCAGCATCGCCTCGAACCTCGGCACCGAACCCCTCGAGCCCGATCCACCGGGCGCCCCCGATCGCGAGTCTGCCGAGTTTCGAGCGAAGGGCCGGCGCGCCCTCGGCGCCGCCGTCTTCGGGTTCTTCGTCGATATGTACGACGTCTACCTGCCGGTCATCGTCCTCGCACCGGCGATGGCCTACTTCATGCCGCCGGAGACGTCGACCGCCGACACGGCGATCTTCTTCTCACTGATCTTCGTGGCCTCGATCATCGGACGCCCCCTCGGGTCGCTACTCTTCGGCCCGCTCGGCGACCGGGTCGGCCGCCGCAGGATCACGCTCATCGCCGCCGCCGGCTCAGCCATCTGCACGGGCGCCATGGTGGTGCTCCCGGGCTACTCGACCCTAGGCGTCGGCGCTCTCGCCATCCTGGTCGTCCTGCGACTGCTCGACGGGATCTTCCTCGGCGGGGAGTACACGGGAGCGAACCCGCTCGCGATGGAGTACACGCCCGCCCATCGCCGCGGAGTCGCCGGCTCCTTGATCAACACCGGATTCCCGCTCGCGCTGGCGTTCATCACGCTGGTCACCTTGGCCACGATGTCGGTCCTGCCCACAGGGGACGCCGACTCGGCCTACGCCGTGTGGGGATGGCGCATCCCGTTCCTCCTCGGCTTCCTGCTGTGCTCGGCCCTGTTCCTCTACTACCTGTTCTCGGTTCCGGAGTCGGAGATCTGGACCAAGGCATCGAAGCCGGCCGGAAACCCTCTGCGTGAGCTGTTCTCCCGCCGACACCTCCGGGTCATGGCCGTGTCCTTCGTCGCGGTGACCGGAGCGTGGCTCACGATGAACAGCACCGTCGGCGTCTTCGCCAACCACTTCCGTGGCCTCGGAGTCGGCGACGGCAACATCAACGCCACGATCCTGGTGGTAGCGCTCGTCGGCGCCTCGCTCTTCCCGGTGATGGGCGCGCTCGGGCAGCGTTTCGGCCGCCGGCAGGTGATCATGGGGATCGGGCTGACCTCCGCGGTCGTCGGCTCCTCGGCCTTCGCCCTCGCCGTCAGCAACCGTGACAACGGAGCGCTGCTGTTCGCTCTCGGCATCCTCGTGATCCTGCCGGGCTTGATGATCTGGGCGCTGATCACGGCCTTCTTGATGGAGTTGTTCCCCACCGAGATCCGGGCCTCCGGCTACGGCGTCGCCTATGCGCTGCCCAGCATCATTCCGGCGTGCTACGCCTACTACATGGCGTGGCTCGGCAACGTCATGGACTACGCCTACACCCCCGTCGTCCTCATCGTCCTCGGTGGCGCGCTGATCGCCCTCGGCGGCTACCTCGCGGCAGACCGACGACACGTCGATCTGGAGGACATCGAATGAGCCGGTCCTGGTCATGACGCTCCCGCGACGTCCTTCGGGAGATCGCGGCGAGCCTACCCCGCCGTCGTCGGTGCGGGTGGGCCCGACGCGGGTGCCCTTCGGGATCGCCGTGCTCGGCGGGCCGACGACCGTGATCGATCTTCACGGTCTTCGGCTCGTCGTGGACCCCACCTTCGACCCGCCCGGCGCCTACGGCTACCTCGCCAAGACCGCCGGAACCGCCGTCGAACCCGATGAACTCGGCCCGGTCGACGTCGTGCTGGTCAGTCACGACCAGCACGCGGACAACCTGGACGCCCGAGGACGGGCCTACGCCCGTGCCGCACCACTCGTGCTCTCCACGCCGACGTCGGCCCCGGAACTCGGTCCGCAGGCGCGGGGGCTGCGCCCCTGGGAACGCGTGACCCACCACTCGGGAGTGCGCATCACCGCGACCCCGGCGGTCCACGGTCCGGCGGACGGCGCGGACCCGAGCGGCGTCGTGAACTGCGACGTCACCGGGTTCCTGATCGAACCTCCCGCCGGGCCGGTGGTCTACGTGGCTGGTGACAACGCGTCGCTCGCGGTCGTGCGAGAGGTGAGCGACCACGCCGGGCACGTCGATGTTGCCGTGCTCAACGCGGGAGGTGCGCGGGTCGCAGCGAAATTCGAGGGAAGGCCGTTGACCCTCACCGCCGCTCGCGCTGCGGCTGCCGCAGAGATCCTCGGCGCATCGCGGGTCGTCGTGGCCCACCAAGAAGGGTGGGAGCACTTCTGCGACGGCGCAGACGCGACCCGCACCGCCTTCTGGGAGGCAGGAATCGAGTCCGTTCTCGCACCGTCGGCCCTGGGCTCGTGGGCGGTCCTCGACGCGGGCGCCACCTGAGCATCCGTCGTCCGGCTCGTGCCGGCCGGTGCGGGCAGCCCCATGCATGAGGTGCCCGAGACTGGCGCGCTCGTTACCCCCGGGTAACATGACCAGCGCGTGAACGAACTCACCCGGTATGGCATGCCTTAGTGAACTGGGCCGCATTCGGGCGACTAGTCTCAGCACCACCTGTACGGTCCGATCCGGAGGATCCCATGAGCACGGTCTCGATCGTCGCGGGAGTGATCTCGCTCGCCGTCACCGCAGTCGCGGTTTACCTGGCCGTCGTCGGCGTCAGCAGAATGTTGCGCGTCATGAAGGCCGGCCAGCCCGCCGTCAACCGCACCGATCAGCCCGGCAAGCGCATGGCCACGATGCTCAAGGAGACCGTCGGCCACACGCGCATGCTGCAGTGGACCTGGGTCGGCATCATGCACTGGTTGGTGTTCGCCGGCTTCATCTACTTGAGCACGGCCGTGCTGACCGGCTACTTCCAGGTGTGGGACCCGCACTTCATGCTGCCCATCATCGGCACCTGGTACCCGTTCGTCTGGCTCACCGAAGCGCTGTCGTGGCTCACCGTCCTCGGCATCGTCTACCTGATCGTCTACCGCCAGAAGCATCACCCGAAGCGCCTCGCCCGCCAGAGCCGCTTCTTCGGGTCGACCTTCTGGCAGGCCTACTTCGTCGAGCTGATCATCCTCGGCGAGGGCCTCGCCGGCGTCATCATCCGCGCCTCGGAGTACCGCCTGCTGCAGGCCGAAGGCTCCACGGACGCCAACTTCGCGCACTTCCCGCTCACCGGCTGGATCGGCGAGACCCTGTTCGGTGGCCTGTCCGCCACGGGCGCCGAGAACGTGATCGTGGTCGTGGCGCTGGCCAAGATCCTCATGGCGATGGTCTGGCTCGGGGTCCTGGCCCGCAACATCACGATGGGCGTCGCGTGGCACCGCTTCACCGCCTGGTTCAACATCTACTTCAAGCGTGAGTCCGACGGCAACGTCGCCCTCGGCGGCCTCGTCCCGCTGTACCTGAACGGCGAGCAGCTGTCGATGGAGAAGATGGAGGACCTCGAGGAGGAGGACTTCGAGAAGCTCGGCGTCGGCAAGGTCGAGGACTTCACCTGGAAGGGCATCCTCGACTTCACCACGTGCACCGAGTGCGGTCGCTGTCAGAGCCAGTGCCCCGCCTGGAACACCGAGAAGCCGCTCAGCCCCAAACTCCTCGTCATGGGCCTGCGCGAGCACGCCTACGCCAAGATCCCGCTGCTGGAGCAGGACGGCGATACCCTCACCGAGGTTCAGCAGCGTGAGCTCGAGCGTCCGCTCGTCGGGAGCGAGGAGCTCTTCGGCGTCATCGATCCCGACGTTCTCTGGTCGTGCACCAACTGCGGCGCCTGCGTGCAGCAGTGCCCCGTCGACATCGAGCACGTCGACCACATCGACAACATGCGCCGCTACCAGGTGCTCGTGGAGTCCAACTTCCCCGCCGAGCTCAACAACATCTTCAAGGGCCTCGAACGCAAGGGGAACCCGTGGGGCATGAACCCCAAGAACCGCATGGACTGGGCCAAGGACCTCGACTTCGAGGTCAAGCAGGTCGGCACCGATGTGGAGAGCCTCGATGAGGTCGACTGGCTGTTCTGGGTCGGTTGCGCCGGCGCGTTCGAGGACCGCGCCAAGAAGACCACGCAGGCCGTCGCGGAGCTGCTGAACATCGCCGGCGTCGACTTCGCCGTCCTCGGTGACGGCGAGACGTGCTCGGGCGATCCGGCTCGCCGCGCCGGCAACGAGATCGTGTTCATGCAGCTGGCGATGGAGAACGCCGAGGTGTTCAAGGAGACCAAGGCCAAGAAGGTCGTCTCCACCTGCGCCCACTGCTTCAACACCCTCAAGAACGAGTACGCCGAGTTCGGGGTCGAGCTCGAGGTCGTGCACCACACGCAGCTGCTCAACCGCCTCGTGCGCGAAGGCAAGCTCAAGCCGGTCCCGCCGGCCAAGGGCGAGGCGCAGAACACCATCACCTACCACGACCCGTGCTTCCTCGGCCGCCACAACCAGGTGTACGAGCCCCCGCGCGAGCTGCTCGGCGCGATCCCCGGTTCGACGTACGCCGAGATGCCGCGCAACAGCGAGACGTCGTTCTGCTGTGGCGCCGGTGGCGCGCGGATGTGGATGGAGGAGACCCTCGGGTCCCGAATCAACATCAACCGCACCGAGGAGGCCATCGCGACCGGTGCCGACCAGATCGCCGTCGGCTGCCCGTTCTGCCGCGTGATGCTGTCCGACGGCCTCACCGCCAAGCAGGCCGCGGGCGAGGCGCGAGTCGAGGTCGAGGTGCTCGACGTCGCACAGATGCTCCTCGCATCGGTCAAGCGCGAACCCACCGCCGAGGAGTCCGAGGCCGTGGTGACCGAGGCCGAGGCGGCCACGGCTGCCGCCGCGACCGGCGGCGACGAGGACAAGGCCACCGAGGCCGAGCCCGACGCTGAGGACCGCGCCGACGACGCGACGCTCTCCGACACCGAGGAGATGGGCGCGGGCGCCAAGGCGACCGTGACCGGCGAGTCGGACGAGGGCGACAAGGCCGACCTCAACGAGCCGATCTCGCACAGCCGCGAGGAGGACGTGGAGATCGCGGCGGAGAGCAACATCGCTGTCGACGACGAGGGCAAGGGCCACGGCGGTCGCACCGAGACGGTCGAGGAGGCCGGCGAGGGCGAGGTCGTCTCGGCCGACGAGGTTGCCGAGGAGAAGTCCGAGAACGAGGGCGACGCTGACGCCGAGACGACGGCGGAGCCGGAGCCGGAGACCAAGTTGGACGAGGAGCCGGCGCCGCAGCAGACGGCTCCGGAGTTCGGCGACGCGACCGACCCTCAGGGCGAGGTCATCAACGCCGAGGACGATCGTCCGGAGATTCCCGCGACCAAGGACAACGACGACGCCCCCGCCGAGGAGCTTTACGAGGGCGATCCGCACGCCGACCACGAGACCGCAGAGCGCAACGAAGAGCTCGACGCGATCGAGGACGACGACAAGAAGTCCTGAGCCGGAGACGTGAAGGCCCCGCACAACAGTGCGGGGCCTTCACCATTCCCGGGGCTAGGTAGCCGAGTAGCAGCGAGCTCCCATGTAGGTGGTCGAGTAGCAGCGAGCTCTGCGAGCCGCGTATCGAGACCAGGTAACGAAACGTGGTCTCGATACGTCGGTCGCTGAGCGACCTCCTACTCGACCACCTACCTAAGTTGTAGGTGGTCAAGTAGCAACCGAGTGACGAAGCACGCCCGCATAGGTGGTCGAGTAGCGACCGAGGAACGAGGGAGCGTATCGAGACCACATCTCACGTGACGTGGTCTCGATACGTCGGTCGCTGAGCGACCTCCTACTCGACCACCTATGGCCGGGGTAGGTGGTCGAGTAGCGGCGAGCTCTGCGAGCCGTGTATCGAGACCACGTGGGGGTTGTGAACAAGGTCGTGGGAGTGTCGGTGGCCTTCTCTAGGTTGGAAACATGATCGAGAGCAGCTCTGACGTCCGGGTCGGTTTCCTGGCCGACTTGCGGCACGCGAACGCTCTCGCGGAGTACCGCCGCTGGTCGGGCATGCTGGAATACCTCGACGCCGAAACTGCTCGGATTGAGCGGGAGCTCGAACCGCGGGCGCGGGAGCTTGAGGTCGCGGCGGTGCGGTCGGTGATCGCTCAGGCGAACGGGTGGAGTGAGCATCAGCTGGCCGCCCGCCTGCATGAGGCTGAAACCGCGCGCGATGACCTGCCGGCCGTGT